>NZ_JACHJR010000001.1:0-1368680 GCF_014203705.1 Kitasatospora gansuensis | reverse complement strand
GTCGCGCAGGACGCGATCGGCAACATCCAGGGCCTGAGCCCGGATCAGATCACCGAACAGCAGAACCTGGTGCCGGTCGCGTACGCCGTCACCTACCCGCTCGGCACCATCCTGTGCGCGGTGCTGCTGGCCAACATCGCGCCCCGGCTGCTGAAGAGCAATCTGGCGGAGGATTCCAGGGCGCTGGCCATCGAGCTGGACGCCCCGGAGGGCAACCCGGACCTGGCCGAGGGCTACTACGAGGTGGTGCTGCGCGCCTTCACCGTCGCGGGCAACGGCCTGGTCGGCCGGACCATCGACGACATCGAGTCACAGCAGCGCGAGCAGGGCCGCCGGATCTACCTGACCCGGGTCCGCCGGGCCGGCCAGATCCTGGACCACACCCAGCAGACCGTGATCCAGCAGGGCGACGTGGTCGCGGTCAGCGCACTGCGGCATGACCTGGTGGACTTCGACCCGGTCCGGCAGATCGGCCCGGAGTCGGACGACGCGGGGCTGCTCAGCTACCAGACCGAGAACCTGCACGTGGTGGTCTCCCACAAGGAGCACCTGGGCAAGACGGTGGCGCAGATCCGCCGCGAGCCGTTCATGGTGGGCGTCTTCATCGACAAGGTCTACCGCTCCGGCGCGGAGTTCCCGTACCGGCTCTCCACCGAGCTGGAGCGCGGCGACACCCTGGTGCTGACCGGCCCCAAGCGGCTGGTCGACCCGGCCACCCAGGCGCTCGGCAAGTCGGTGCCGACCAGCTTCGCCACCGACATGATCTGGGTCGGCCTGGGCATCTTCCTCGGCGGCTGCATCGGCATCCCGTCGCTGACCGCGGGCGGGGTGCCGATCTCGCTCTCCACCTCCGGCGGCGCGCTGATCATGGGTCTGGTCTTCGGCTGGATCCGCGGCAAGTACCCGACCTACGGCAACGTGCCGCCCGGCGCGCAGTGGTTCATGGACACCTTCGGGCTGTGCGCCTTCGTCGGCATCGTCGGCATCAACGCCGGGCCGAGCTTCAGCAGCGGTCTCTCCCAGGCGGGTTGGGGCCTGCTGGTGTGGGGTGCGGTGGCCACCGTGATCCCGCTGATCGTCGGTCTGCTGGTCGGGCACTTCGTCTTCAAGATCAGGACGCCGATCCTGATGGGCGTGGTGGCCGGGTCGCAGACCACCACCGCCGCGATCGGCGCGATCAACGAAGAGGCCAGGAGCCAGATCCCGACGCTCGGTTACACCATCCCGTACGCGGCAGGCAACGTCCTGCTGACCATCTGGGGCGCCATCATCGTCGCCCTGCTCGGCTAGGGCCTAGGAGAGACAACCGCATGAGCAAGCCTTCGATCAGCCGTGACGAGATCCGCCGACTGGCCCAGCTGAGCCCGTTCGAACTCAAGGGCAGATTCATGGAGTTGGCCGAGGCGTACCAGGCCGACCAGCCCGGGCAGAAGGGCAAGTCCACCTCGCACATGCTGAACGCCGGGCGTGGCAACCCGAACTGGATCGCCACCGGCCCGCGCGAGGCGTTCCTGGCGCTCGGTCACTTCTCGCTCTCCGAGAGCCGTCGGGTGTGGACCGCCGACAACCTGGGCGGCATGCCGGAGCAGCAGGGCATCGCCGAGCGCTACGAGAAGTTCACCCGCGCGCACCCCGAGCTGCCCGGTATCGAGCTGCTGACCGCCTCGATCAACCTGGCCGTGGACCGGTTCGGCTTCGACCGGGACGCCTGGATCCACGAGCTGGCCGACTCCACCATCGGTGACAACTACCCGGTCCCGGACCGGATGTTGACGCATGCCGAGCAGCTGGTGCGGGGCTACCTGCAGGAGGAGCTGATGGACGGCAAGCCGCCGGCCGACCAGCTCGACCTGTTCGCCACCGAGGGCGGCACGGCCGCGATGTGCTACATCTTCGACTCGCTGATGAAGAACGGCATCCTGCACAAGGGCGACAAGATCGCGCTGATGGTGCCGGTCTTCACCCCGTACATCGAGATCGCCGAGCTGGACACCTTCGACTTCGAGGTGGTCAACGTCGAGGCGTCCACCTTCACCGAGACCGGGGTGCGCGGCTGGCGCTACCCGACCGAGGAGGTGGCCAAGCTGGAGGACCCGGCGGTCAAGCTGGTCTGCCTGGTCAACCCCTCCAACCCGCCGTCGCTGGCGCTCTCCCAGCGGGTCGCCGACCAGATCAAGCAGATCGTGGCGACCAAGAACCCGAACCTGATCGTGGTCACCGACGACGTGTACGGCACCTTCGTGAACGGCTTCCGCACCATCGCCGCCGACCTGCCGCGCAACAGCCTGCTGGTGTACTCGTACTCCAAGCACTACGGCGCCACCGGCCACCGTCTGGGCGTGATCGGCCTGCACAAGGACAACGTGATCGACGAGATGATCGCGAAGCTCCCGGCCGAGGAGAAGACCCGGCTGAACAAGCGGTACGGCACCCTCACCCTGGAGCCGGAGAAGATCCGCTTCATCGACCGGCTGGTGGCCGACTCCCGGCAGGTGGCGCTCAACCACACCGCCGGGCTGAGCCTGCCGCAGCAGGTGCAGATGACGCTGTTCTCGCTGTTCGCGCTGCTGCCGGAGGGCAAGGCGTACAAGGCCAAGGTGCAGGAGATCGTGCACCAGCGGCTGGCGCTGCTGCTCGAGGGCTCCGAGATGAAGATCTCCGACGATCCGCAACGGGCCGGGTACTACATCGAGTTGGACCTGCTGGCGGAGGCCGAGCGGACGGTGGGCCCGGAGTTCGCCGAGTACCTGCAGAAGACCTACGAGCCGACCGAGCCGCTGTTCCGGCTGGCCGAGCAGACCGGGGTGGTGCTGCTGAACGGCGGCGGTTTCGACGGCCCCGAGTGGTCGGTCCGGGTCTCGCTGGCCAACCTGGACGACCTGGACTACCTGAAGATCGGCCACCACCTGCGGGAGATCTTCCAGGACTACCGCACGGAATGGGAGCAGTCCAAGGCCTGATCCGCACCTGAAGGGGCCCCACGCCGGGGCCCCTTTCGGCTGTCCCGAGGCGCATGCTGGAGAGAGGCATCGACGCTTCGGAGACGATCATGGACATCCGATCCCCCGCAGGTGTGGTGGTCGGCGTGGACGGTTCCGCCCACGCCACGCTGGCGGCCGACTGGGCCGCTCAGGAGGCCGAACGGCGCGGCTGCGGTCTGCACCTGGTGTACGCCGTGAACACCGGGACGATCACCCTCTCGCCCCGCTCCGGCGCCGCCGTGACCGACCTGATCCTGAAGAACGCGCAGGCCGTCCTGGACGAGGCGCTCGCCCTGGTCGGCGCCGCCCACCCGACCCTGCGCCCGACCGGTGACGTGGTGCCGCGGGACGCCGCCGCCGCCGTGCTGACCGCCGCGGAGCACGCCGAACTGGCCGTGGTCGGCACCCGGGGCCACGGTGGTTTCGCCTCGCTGCTGCTCGGCTCGGTCAGCCTGCGGGTCTGCGCGCACGCGATCTGCCCGGTGGTGGTGGTCCGGGTCGCCCCGGAGCAGGGCAAGCACGTCCTGGTGGCGATCCGGGAGGAGCGGGACGCCGTCGCGCTGAGGTTCGGGGCGCGGCAGGCCGAGCTGGCCGGGCTGCCGCTGCGGGCCCTGCACACCTGGTCGCCGGTGGTCGCGGACGTCACCCATGCCGCCCCGATGCTGGACGAGTTGGGGGAGGAGGCCAAGCTGCACGCGCAGCTGCTGAGCCGCACCGTCGACCCGGTCCGGGAGGAGTTCCCGGAGGTGGCGATCGAGGCCGAGGACTACAGCGGCCCGACCGCCGCCACCCTGGTCGAGGCCTCCAAGGAGGCGGCCCTGCTGGTGATCGCCCGGCACGAGCCCGCCCCGCACTTCGGCCTGCGGCTGGGCACCGCCGTGCACGCGGTGCTGCACCACGCGCACTGCCCCGTGGCGGTGGTCCCGCTCTTCACGCCCAGCGCCTGAGGGAGCGTCAGGCCCAGAGGCGCAGTCCCGCCGTCAGTTCCCGGATGCACCGGGCGCCGAGCTCGGCGATCCGGTCCGGCGGCTGCTCGGTCCCGGCCCAGGTCTCGAGCGCGACCCGCATCGCGGTGTTGGCGGCCGCCGCGGCGAGCCGCAGCTCCAGCGGGTCGGCGCCGGGTCCGGCCAGGGTGCCGAGCACGGGGGCGAGGGCGAGCTCGGACTCGTGGTGCACCCGGTGCCAGACCGCGAGCAGGTCGGGCTCGGTGGGGGTGATCCGGAGCAGGCCGCGGACCCACTCGAAGGTGGTGGCCGGGTACTCGGCGGAGGGGGTGAGGGCGATCCGGGCGGAGTGCTCCAGCGCCTCGGGGACGGAGAGTTCGGGCGGGCTGAGGGCCAGCTCGGTGACCCAGTGCCTGACCCCGCCGGAGAACAGCGGCGCGACCGCGTCCTCCTTGGTGCGGAAGTACCGGTAGAAGGTGCGCAGCGAGACCCCGGCCGAGCGGGCGATCGCCTCGGCGGTGCAGCCGGCCGCGCCGTGCTCGGCGAACAGCCGGGCGGCGGCGAGCGCGATCTCCTGCTGGGTGGTGGCCTTGCGGCGCTCGGTGAGGGAGGGGCGTTGGTCTGACACGGGACGAGTCTAGTGCCGGGAGGGCACGGAGTGCGTTGGTGGCACAACGTGCCACCAAGGCGTAACGTGAAGGGCGAATCACCGGATCGTCCAGCAGGAGAGCACCATGAACCGCTTCGAGGGCCGCCGCGTACTGATCACCGGCGCGGGCTCCGGCATCGGCCAGGCCACCGTCCGCCGCATCCTGGCCGAGGGCGGCCTGGTGGTCGGCGCCGACGTGGCCGAGACCGGCCTGGCCGCCACCCGCGAGCTGGCCGCCGCCGACGGCACCGACGGGCGGCTCACCACGCTGACCGTCGACATCGGCGACGAGGCCTCGGTGCTGGCCGGGGTGGCCCAGGCGGTCGGCACGCTGGGCGGCCTCGACGCCCTGGTCAACGCGGCCGGCATCCTGCGCTCGGAGCACACCGACCGCACCAGCCTGGACCTGTGGAACACCATCCTGCGGGTCAACCTGACGGGGACGTTCCTGATGACCCGTGAGGCGCTGCCCGAGCTGCTCGCCTCCGGGCGCGGCGTGGTGGTCAACTTCAGCTCCACCTCGGCGAGTTTCGCCCACCCGTACATGGCGGCGTACGCGGCCAGCAAGGGCGGCGTGCAGTCCTTCACGCACAGCCTGGCGGTCGAGTACGCCCAGCAGGGCCTGCGCGCGGTCTCGGTCGCGCCCGGCTCGATCAGCAGCGGCATGACCGACGCCTCCGGCAGCAGCGGCCAGAACCGCGGCCCCGGCATCCCGGCCGACGCCGACATGTCGCTGTTCGCCAAGCTCAGCCCGGCCCTGCGGTCCGGCAACGGGTACGGCTTCGCCGGTCCTGAGGCGGTGGCGGGCGTGGTCGCGATGCTCGCCTCGGACGACGGGGCGTTCGTCACCGGCACCGAGATCCGGATCGACGGCGGCACGCACGCCTGACCCGACACGCCGGGTGGGAACAGAGCCGGTCCACCCCTTCGCCGTCATGATGATCGCAACGGTCGGACGAGGTGAAGGCGGTGGCCGGTGCAGGACCGGGTGCTCAACGTGCTGCGACTCGGCTTCGGTCTGCTGGCCGCCGTCGCGCTCGGGATCCAGGCGCACCGGAGCGCGACCCTCGACCTGTCGATGGTCAACTTCTTCAGTTACTTCACCAACCTGAGCAACATGGCCGGGGTGGTGGTGCTGCTGACCGCCGGCACGCTCGGGCTGCTCGGCCGGGGCCGGGTGCCCGACCTGGTGCGGGGCGCGGTGGCGCTCTACCTGGCCGTCACCGGGCTGGTCTACCTGGTCGCGCTGTCCGACTACGACCTCGGTCCGCTGCTGCCCTGGGTCAACGGCGTGCTGCACCGGCTGATGCCGCTGGTGCTGCTGGGCGACTGGCTGATCGACCCGCCCCGTCGCCCGATCAGCCGTCAGCGCGCCCTGCGCTGGCTGCTGTTCCCACTGCTCTACCTGTCGTACACGCTGATCCGGGGCGCGGTGACGGACTGGTACCCGTACCCCTTCCTCGACCCCCGGCACCCCGGCGGCTACGGCCGGGTCGCGGTGGCGTGCACGCTGGTCACGCTGGCGTTCGTGGGGATCGGCGCCGCCCTGCGGTGGGTGGGCAACCGGCTCGGTGGGGCGCAGGCGACATTGGGCAGTTGACGCTCCGTCGGCTCAGTGGATTCAGACATATCTGACAAATGGTTGATACGCTCCCGAGGTGGCCGAAGAACCGGAAGCCCGGCAGTCCCGCCCCGTGCGGGTGGTCCGCCGGGTGCCCTCCTGGGGGGCGCTGACCGGCGCGGTGATCTGCTACTGCCTGTCCTTCACGCCCTCGCTGATCCCGCGGGCCTGGTGGCTGCAGGCCGCGGCCGGGGCGATCACGGCCGTGTTCGGCTACGGGATCGGCGCCTTCCTGCAGTGGCTGCTGTGGCGTTGCGGCGTCAGGGTCCGGGGCCGGGTGCGCCGTTGGGCCTGGCTCGTGCTGACCGCGGTGGGCGCGGCGGCGGTCGTCTTCGTGACCGCCTGGAGCGTGCGCTGGCAGGGCGACCTGCGGCGCGCGGTCGGCCTGGACCCGCGGGTCAGCTGGTGGCAGTGGGCGCTGGTGCTGCCGGTGGCCCTGCTGCTGGCCGCGCTGCTGGTGCTGATCGCCCGGCTGGTCCGGCTGGGCACCCGGATGATCGCCCGTCAGTTCGGCCGGGTGATCCCGCCCTGGGCCGCGGCCACCGGCGCGGTGCTGGTGGCCGCGGTGCTGGTGGTCGGGCTGGTACAGGGCTTCCTGCTGCGCGGCCTGCTCAACGTCGCGGAGAGCGCGGCGAGCCTGACCGACCGGTCCACCTCGCCCGGGATCGTCCGGCCCACGCTGGCCACCCTGTCGGGCAGCCCGGCCTCGCTGGAGGACTGGGACAGCCTCGGCGCCAAGGGCCGGGACTTCATCGGCCAGGCCACCACCGCGGGTCAGATCACCGCCTTCTCCGGGCAGCCCGCCAAGGACCCGGTCCGGGTCTACGTGGGCCTGCGCTCCGCCGACACCCTGGCGCACCGCGCCGCGCTGGCCGTCGCCGAGCTGGACCGCACCGGCGGCTTCACCCGCCAGGTGCTGGTGATCGTCAGCACCACCGGCAGCGGCTGGGTGAACGAGCAGATCGCCACCCCGCCGGAGTACCTGTACGGCGGCGACAGTGCCCTGGTGGCGATGCAGTACTCCTATCTGCCGAGCTGGATCTCCTTCCTGACGGAGGGTGAGGCCTCGGACGCGGGCGCGGCACTGATCGACGCCGTGCACGCCCACTGGTCCACCCTGCCGGCCGACCACCGGCCCAAGCTGCTGGTGGCGGGCGAGAGCCTGGGCTCGTACGCCACCGAACGGGCCTACCCGGACGGGATCGCCGGGCTGGCGAGCCGTACGGACGGCGCGCTGCTGGTCGGGCCGACCCCGGACAACCCGATCCGACGCGACGTCACCGACGGCCGGGACCGGGGCAGTCCGGTCTGGCGGCCGCTCTACCAGGACGGCCGGACGGTGCGGTTCGCCCAGACCCCGGCCGACCTCGACCTGCCCGGCGGACCGTGGGACCGGCCGCGCGTCGTCTACCTGCAGAACGGCAGCGACCCGGTCACCTGGTGGGAGCCCTCGCTGATCTGGCGCCGCCCGCAGTGGCTGGAGCAGCCCAGGGCCGCCGACGTGTCACCGACCATGCGCTGGTACCCGCTGGTCACCTTCTGGCAGGTCACCTGCGACCTGGCGGTGTCCAACGACGTCCCGGCCGGCTACGGCCACCGGTTCGGCACCCTGCCGGTGTACGCCTGGGCCAGGATCGCGCCGCCACCCGGCTGGACGGACGCGGACAGCGCCCGGCTGGACGCCCGGCTGCGGGCCGGTTCCTGAGTGAACTCCGGTCGACACGCCCGTACTTGACCGTCACTCGGATGGCACACCCTGGTCGCCGTGGTCGCCGACCCCCCGAAGCATGAGGGGTGATCACCGGTAACCAGGAGGCAGTCGTGACCAGGGCAGCAGACGGATACGGATCGGGCCGGGGGCGGCGCGGGATCGCCGCGCTGGTCGCGGCGGGCGCGGCGGCCGGGCTGCTGGCGGCGTGCGGCAGCGACTCGTCCTCGAGCTCGCCGTCCGCCGGCACCAGCCTCTCGGTGGCGCCCAACCCGTCCTCGTTCTCCGGCTCGCCGCCGTCCGCCTTCGCCTCCGCGGCGGCCTCGATCTCGGCGGCGGCCGCCTCCGGCTCGGCGGCTGCCGCCTCCTTCGAAGCCTCGGTCTCGGCCTACGCGGCGCAGCACCAGGAGCGGGCGGTGGCCGCGCTCAAGGGGGTCGAGGGCAGCGGCAACGCGGTCTCCGACGTGACGCTGACCGGGGTGCCGCTGGCCACCTCCGGTGGCCTCCAGGCGGCTGTGGTGAACATCGTCAACAGCACCCGGGCGCCCGCCTCGTACGCCGTCCAGGTGGACTGGCGGGACGCCGCGGGGCAGGCCGTGGTGAGCACCGTGGTCGGCGCGGAGAACGTCGGCGCCGGGCAGCCGGCCAGCCCGGTCTCGTTCAGCCGGCGGCCCGCGTCCGACCAGCTGACGCCGGTGGTGGTCAAGGCGCAGCGGTACTGAGCCGTCCCGCGATCGGCACGGCGGCCGTCGACAGGTGACCGAAACACCCCGGTTTGTCCACGCCGGGCGGCGGTTCTCGTGCGACGGTGGGCACACGTGCCATTGCCTGACGGTGCCTCGGTCCGGGCACGCCTGGACCCCTGCCCGCAGTGCCCGCAGCCCTAGGAGAAGAGGACGATGGAAGCCGACGACCTGACAGCCGAGGCCCTGCGCGAACTGCGGGCACCGCGTGCCTACCCGGCACTGTCGCTCACCCTGCCGACCCACCGTCGGGAGCCCGACAACGCGCAGGACCCGGTCCGGCTGCGCAACGTGCTGGCCGAGGCCGAGCACCGGATCGACGCCGACCCGGACATCGCGCGGCAGGCCAGGATCGACCTCAAGGCCCGGCTGGCGAAGGCCGCGGCGGAGGTCGACCTGCGGCACGCGGAGGAGGGGCTGGTGCTGTTCGCGACCACCGCCGAGCACCAGATCTGGACGCTGCCCCGCGAGGTGCCGGAGCGGGTCGTGCTCAGCGACACCTTCCTGACCCGCAACCTGGTCGCGGCCAAGGCGCAGTTCCGGCCGTACTGGGTGCTGGTGGTCGCGGGCGACCGCGCCACGCTCTGGAGCGGGGTGGGCGAGTCGCTCACCGAGCACGTGACCGACGGCTTCCCGGCCGAACCCGAGGCGCTGGAGTGGGACGTCCAGCGCGAGGAACGGGTCGGCGACCAGCCCAGCACCTTCCGGGACGAGGAGACCAAGCGCTTCCTGCGTACGGTCGACACCGCCCTCGGGGACCTGCTCGGCGCCGACCCCCGGCCGCTCTACCTGGTCGGCCTGCCGCAGGCGGTCGGCCTGCTGGAGGAGGTCGGCTCGGCCACCAAGGGCGCAGCCGGCCGGGTGCTCAGCGGCGGGCTGGTGAACGGGCCCGACCGGCTGCTGCGCGAGGAGCTGCGCCCGGCCCGCGCCGCGTACGCCGAGCAGGAGGCCGACCGGGTGGCCGGGCTGCTGGACGAGGCGCGCGGCCGGAAGACCTTCGCGGCCGGTCTGGACGAGGTCTGGGAGGCGGCCCGGGAGAGCAGGGTGAGCCTGGTCGCGGTCGAGGAGCACTACCAGCAGACCGTCCGGCTGACCGAGGGTCACCTCGCGGCGGTGGGTGCCGAGGCGGTGGCCGAGCCGGGCAGCTGGGAGCGCGGAGTGCGCGAGGACATCGTCGACGAGCTGGTCGAAGCCGCGCTGGACCAGGGCGCCGAAGTGGTCTTCCTGCCCGACGGGACGCTGACCGACCACGACCGGATCGCGGCGGTGCTGCGCTACTGACCACCCGCTACCGACCACCCGTCCGGCCCCGGTCACCGCGTGGTGACCGGGGCCGGACCATGACCCGGCGGCATACTGGTACCCCGGCCGCGCCGAACCCACGGGAGTCATCGGACATGGGGCTGACAAGCCACGCGCTGCTGCTCCTGGCGGTGGTCACGGCGCTGCTGCTCGCGGTCGGCACGGTCTGGTTCTGGCCCCGGTTCGCCGCGCCGACCTGGCGGGCGGTGCTCGGCCGGATCGGCGCGCTGCTCGCCACCCAGCTCTCGGTGCTCTGCTTGCTCGGCCTGCTGGCCAACAACTACTTCGCCTTCTACAGCAGTTGGGACGACCTGCTGGGGACGGGGGAGAGCGGCCCGGTGAGCGTGGCCGGGCAGCAGGGCGTGCCGAGTCCCGGTGGGTCGGCGCCGGCGTCGGCTTCGGCGGCCGCTTCGGTCGCGGAGCCGCCGGTGCAGCCGGTGCAGCCGGTGCAGCGGCTCGGCCGGGCCGAGGTGGACAGCGGCGGCCGGGGCCGCGAGCCGAGCCGGGTCGGTGAGATCCAGGAGATCCGGATCCCCGGCCCGTCCACCGGGCTGAGCACCGACGGCTACGTCTACCTGCCGCCGCAGTACTTCCAGGCCGAGTACGCCGACCGGAAGTTCCCCGCGCTGATCGTGCTGACCGGCTTCCCCGGGGACGCCAAGAACCTGATCACCCGGCTCAACTACCCCGGCGCGGCCCTGGGGTTGATCGCCAGTGGGCGGATGCAGCCGACCGTCCTGGTGCTGATGCGGCCGTCCCCGGCGCTGCCCGCCGACAGCGAGTGCGAGGACATCCCGGGCGGCGTGCGGTCGGAGACGTACTTCGCCAAGGACGTCCCCCGGGTGCTCGCCGCCTCCTACCGGATCTCCACCGGGCCGAAGGCCTGGGGCATGATCGGCAACTCGACCGGCGGGTACTGCGCGCTCAAGCTGACCATGCGTCACCCCGAGGTCTTCCCGGCGGGGGTCTCCGTCTCGGGCTACTACCGGGCTGCCGAGGACGTCTCCACCGGCGACCTGTTCAAGGGCAGCGAGCAGCGCCGGAACGAGGCCGACCTGATGTGGCGGCTGAGGTCGCTCCCCGGGCCGCCGGTCGCGGTGATGCTGGCGGGGAGCCGGGAGGGGGACGGCGACTACCAGCGCGACACCGACGCCTTCGAGGCGGCCGTCCGCCCGCCGATGACGGTCGCCACCGCCTCGGTGCCCACCGGCGGCCACAACTTCCAGACCTGGAGCAGGCTGCTGCCGCCCGCGCTGGAGTTCCTGTCCCAGCACTTGGTGCCCTGAGCCCTCCCGCGCCGGGAGGGCTCAGGGGCGGTCAGCCGAGCGGCTGGACCAGTGGGTCGTCGACGGCGAAGCCGGCCGCCGGGGTGCCGGGTTGGACCCGGAGCCGGAGCTGACTCGCCGCGCCCGCACCGGAGGTGAGCCGCGCGGTGGCCAGCTGCACGTCGTCCACCAGGACGTCGTACGTCCCGGTGGCCGGGTGCAGGAGCAGGGCGACCCGGAGCCAGCTGCCCGGCGGGTAGGCGAACGGTGCGTCGGCCCAACTGCCGTTGTCCGTATAGGCGGCGTTGCCGTCGGCGGCGAGGCTGAACTGCGCCACCGGCGCCCCGGCCGCGTCCAGCAGGTGCACGCCGAGCGGTGCGGTGGTCTGCCCGGCGCGCAGCCGGAGGTCCACCCGGGTCTCCCCGGTGGCGGCGGCGAAGGAGCGGACGGCGGTGACCTCGGTCGAGCTCTGCCGGGTCAGCAGCAGGGCCGAGCCGTAGCCGCCGGACGGATCGGCGCCGACCACCGCCCCGGCGGCCGGTCCGGTGACGGTCCAGGCGGCGGGTGCGGCACCGGCCGGGGCGGTGTTGAAGGTGTCGGCCAGGCTCGGGGCGGTGACCGCCGGACCTTGGTAGGCACCGATGTTGACGGCTCCGGTGGCCGGGACGGCGTTGCCGAACCAGTCGAGCCCGCCGTTGCCGGTGACCGCCGTGCCGGTGCCGAGCGCGGAGGACCCGGCCGCGAGGCGGTAGCCCCACGGGTCGGCCAGCTCCCGGCCGGAGAGCAGCGGGGCACCGGTGACGGTGTTGGTCGCGCCCGCCGGGGTCGGGACGGCGTAGAACACGTTGCGGTCGATCTTGAAGGCCGGGTCGCTGAGCGTCCAGCCGACGGTGCCCGAACTGCCGTGCTTGGCCACGATGTTGTTGCTGAACCGGACGTCCAGTGCGGCCGTGGTCCCCTCGGTGACGATCTGCTGGCTGATGCCGTCGGCCAGGTAGATGGTGTTGTTGTGGATCTGACCGTTCTTCAGCGCGCCCGGGCAGATCTGGAAGCCGCGCGCCCTGTCGTTCACCGAGACGTTGTACCGGATGGTGAAGTTGCTGGTCGGGGTGTTGTACGGGCAGAGCAGGAAGAAGCCGCCCTCGTTGTCGTGCGAGTAGTTGTACTGGAACAGCACGCCGTCGGTGGAGTGGTCCACGTCGTAGGCCATGCCGTCACTGGTGGTGCGGCCGCCCGAGGTGTCGTTGTACTGGAACGTGACGCCGACCGAATTCGCCGTCCACATACCGGCGTTGGGCGAACCGGAGCGGACGTTGAAGCCCTGGAGCACGTTCCGCTCGACCAGGGTGTGCTGACCCGTCATCGGGGCGATGCCGTCCCCGCCGATGTCCCACAGCCGGTTGCCCCGGATCACCAGGTCGGTGGAGGGGGCCCAGGCGGCGGAGCAGAGGCTGTTCCAGAAGGCGGCCAGGCGGGTGTTGCGGCACCAGTTGGACCAGGTGTAGATGCCCTGCCGGTCGACGGCGTGGATCCGGTTGTCCAGAACTCGCAGCCCGGCGAAGGCGGTTGGCGTGCCGGCCCCCTGGGCCTCGATCACGATGCCGCCGGAGGCGTCGGCGTACTTGCCGGTGCCGGCGCCCGCCCCAGTGACGGCGGGCAGTTTGCCACGCACGTCGTGGATGTCCAGCCCCTGGAGCACGATGCCCGGCAGGGTGCCGGCGTCGGTGGCCCGGACGTACACGCCGCGCCGGCTGGTGGTGTTGTCGCCCGGGGCGCTGAGGTCGAGGTTGCGGAGTTCGACGTACGCCTGGTCGGCGAGCAGCACGGCCTGGGCGGCGCCGTTGGCGTTCACCGCCGGGAGCGCGCCGGTGCCGTAGGCGTCGATGGTGATCGGCGCGGCGGCGCTGCCGGAGCCGACCGGGGCCAGGGTGCCCAGGCAGGTGCTGCCGCGCTTCAGGCGGATCGCGCTACCGGGCTCCAGGGCAAGGGAGTTGACGGCGGCGAGGGTGTTGTACGGGGCGGCCTGGGTGCCGCTGCCGTTGGTCGGGGCCGAGCAGTCGACATAGGCGGTGACGGGTGCTGCGGCCACCGGGGTGGCCAGGGCGATCGGGAGCGCGGCGGCGAGTGCGACGGTGAGCAGCCGCAGGGTGCGGGGCACGGACACTCGCCCTCCTGGGTACCGGACATGGATCTCTCTCCTTCGGTGGGAAGAACCCTCAGCGCAGCAGCGCTTCGGGAAGCATCGCGGTCATACCGCCGTCCACGGCGAGGCAGGCGCCGTTGACGAACGACGCCTCGTCACCCGCCAGGAAGGCCACCGCGCGAGCGACTTCGGCGGCGGTGCCGAACCGGCCGAGCGGCGCGGCCCGCAGCAGTGCCGCGCTCAGCTCCGGGTCGGTCCAGACCCGGCGGTTGCGTTCGACCGGCACGAAGCCGGGCGCCACGGCGTTGCACCGGACCCCGCGCGGCCCCCACTCGACCGCCGCCGCCCGGGTCAGCGCGAGCAGTCCCGCCTTGGCGGCGGCGTACGCGGCGAAGCCGGGGACCGCGCCGGCGGCATGCGGCGAGGCGAGGTGCACGATCGAGGCGGGCGTGCCGGGCGGCAGGGCGCGGACGAAGGCGGTGTCGAAGCGGCGGGCGGCGGTCAGGACGGTGCCGAGCATGGAGTCCCAGGCCGCGTCCGACAGTTCGTCCAGCGGGGCGGGCGTTCCGGCGAACGCCGCCTGGACCAGGACGGTGGCCGGCCCGCCGAGCCCTTCGGCGGCGGCCAGCGCGGCCCGTACGGTGGCCGGGTCGGCGACGTCGCCGCGTACCGGGGTGATCCCGGCCGCCGGCTCGACGGGCGCCAGGTCGACCGCGACCACCTGGGCGCCCCGGGCGGTCAGCTCGGCGGCGATGGCGGCGCCGATGCCCTGGGCGGCGCCGGTGACGATCGCGACCCGGTCGGCGAGGGAGAGGGCGGGCATGGGTGCTCCTGAAGGGTGGTCAGGCGTGGCTGAGGAACGGTGAGGTGACGGTCCAGCGAGCGGGGTCGAGGTCCAGGCCGAGACCGGGCCCGTCGGGGGGCGTGATCCACGGGCCGTCCGGGCTCTCGGCGGGGCGCACCGAGGACGGGCGCCAGTCGGCCTCGCCGAAGGCGAACTCGGTCTCCACCGACGGGCCGAGAGCCGCGGCCAGGTGCAGCCCGGCGGCGGTGGCGACCGGCCCCGAGGGGCTGTGCAGCGACACCCCGGCGCCCGCCGCGAGGGCCTCCTCGGCGAGGCGGCGGGCGGCGGCCAGGCCCCCGGCGTGCTTGACGTCCGGGAGCAGCCAGGCGAGCCGGCCGCCGCGCAGGGCGGGCCGTACCTGCCCGGGCTCGGTGGCGAACTCCCCGCCCGCCAGCGGGGCGATCCCCGCCGCGTGCACGGCCGCCAGCCCGGCCTGGTCGTCCAGCGCCACGGCGTCCTCCAGCCAGCGCAGCCCGAGGGCGGTCAGCTCGTCGGTGGCGGCGAGCACCTGGTGCACCGTCAGCAGACCGTGCACGTCCACCATCAACTCCGCCCGGGGAGCCGCCAGTCGGACCGCCCGGGCCCGGTCCAGGCCGCCGCGCAGCCGCTCCCAGGGCGGCAGACCGTCGAACGGCGCGCACTTGAGCGCGGTGTACCCGGCGGCCCAGGCGGCCGCCGCGACCTCGCCGAACTCCTCGGGCGTCCGGTGCCGCAGCGCCCGGTTGAGGTTGGCGTACCGGTGCACCGGCCGGGCCGCCGGGCCGCCCAGCCATCGCCAGAGCGGCTGCCCGGCCCGGCGCGCGGCCAGGTCGGTGGCGGCCTGTTCGAGGCCGCCCCGGACGGTCAGCGCGGTGAAGCGGTCCACCATCTCGTGCTCCAACTCGGCCAGTACGGCGTCGAGTTCCATCCCGTCCGCCAGTCGCGCCGCCACGCCCGGCCAGATCCGGGCCGCCCCGTCCCCGGCGTCGGAGTACTCGCCGAGGCCGATGGCCCCATCGCGATCCCGCAGCCGCACCACGTCCCACCGGGTCCGCCGGGAGACCCGGGTGCTCGCCAACTCGACCGTGATCATCGGTCACCACCGGCCCCGGCGTGGGCGAGCGGGTCCGAGAACCAGGCGTCCAGGAAGACGGCGGCGGACGAGAGCACCAGGGAGTGCCCGCCCAGCCCGGACGGGACCAGCCGGGCGGCGGCGGCCGGGCCGAGGGCGCTGTGCCGGACCAGCTCGGCCCGGGTGTCGGGCAGGTACTCGGGGGTGAGCAGCGGCCCGCCCGCCAGCACCACCAGCTCGGGGTTGACCAGGTCCAGCAGGGTGGCCGCCGCCCGCCCGATCCAGCGGGCCCGGGTACGCAGCAGACCGGCCGCCTCCGTGGCGCCGTCCTGGGCTCGCCGGACCAGCTCCTCGTACGGCTCGTCGGGGCCCACCAGTCCCGCCGCCACGGCGAGTCGGAGGATCGAGTGGTCCGCCAGCGCGGCCTGCAGGCAGTCGTCGTGGCCGCACTCGCAGGGCGCGCCGGTGACCCCGGGCAGCCGCAGGTGGGCGATGCCGCCGGCGGCCGAGCGCGGACCGTGGTGGATCTGCCGGGCCACCGTGAAGGCGGCGCCGACCACGTTGCCGACGAACAACTCGAGCAGGCTGTCGGCCCGTTGCCCGGCCCCGTACCAGCCCTCGGCCAGGGCGAGGGCGCGGACCAGGCCGTCGAGCCGGACCGGGTGGTCGAGCCGGGCGGTCAGCTCCGCGTACAGCGGTACGTCCCGCCAGCCGAGCGGGCCGTGCTCGACCACGGTGCCCGCCTCGGTGTCCACCCAGCCGCCGGTGCTGACGCCGACGCCGAGCAGTCGGCGGGTGGGGTGACTTGTCGTCAAGTCGCCCAGGGTATCGGCGAGTTCGGTGACGACCAGGCCGGGATCGGTCGAGCCGCGCGGGATTACCAGCTGCGCCAGCACCCCGCCGCGCAGGTCGACCAGGCCGAGGGTGGTGCGCAGCAGGCCGATGTGCACCCCGGCCACGGCGGTGCCGGTGAGCGGCAGGTCGAGCGGGACCCGGGGGCGGCCGGTCTCGGTGGGGCCCGGTACGGCGGGCAGTTCGACCAGCTGCCCGGCGGCGGCGAGCCGGGCGGTCAGGCGGGAGACGGTGCCGGCCGAGATGCCGGTGAGTTCGGCGATCCGGAGCCGGGGGAGCGGGCCGTGCGCGAGGACGGTCCGCAGCACGGTCGCGGCGTTGCGGTGGGCGGCCTCCGCGGGCACCGCGCGGGTGGACGAGGGCGTCATCGGGTGGCGCTCCGATCGGGCGGCGCGGTTAATTTCACGGTGAAAGTTAGTGCCGGTCGGGCGGGTGGGCAACCCCTGAGCAGTGGATCGCCATCCGCCGCAACACGGCGCAACACTTCCGCAACGCCCGTTCCCGGCAGGCGAGATGGTGTTTGACAGGGCGGGCCGGGTTCACCACGATGGGCCCCGGACCCACCCGCAGCTGACGATTCGAAGGAGGGGCGATGACCGCCATGTGTTGTGCCGCAGCCTCCTCCTGTCGCTGCCGCCGTCGCTCCTCCTGACGCTCCGTCGTCCGCTCTCCGCTCTCACCGGCTCACGGCCGGGCGGTTTCACTGCGCTCATTACTTTCGCCCCGAAACAAACCGGGCAACTCCCCTCCGAAGGAAGCACCATGACCTCGCTCTCCCGCCGCTCCCTCCTGCGCGGCTCCGTCGCCGCGGCCGGCCTGTTCGGTCTGGCCGCCTGCCGTTCGGCGGCCGAGAGCGGCGACGGAGCTGCTGCCTCGGCGAGCCCGCGCCGGGGCGGCACGCTCAGCCTGGCCACCACCATCGACTTCACCCCGAGCCTGCTGTTCGCGCAGAGCGCCAACACGCTGGTGCAGCGCCTGGTCTTCAATACCCTGACCAGGTACGACGACCAGCTCCGCCCGCAGCCGGAGCTGGCCACCTCCTGGCAGCTCGCCGCCGACGGTCTCAGCATCACCTTCAAGCTCCGGGACGACGTGCTGTTCCACGACGGCCGGAAGTTCACCGCAGACGACGTGATCTTCGCCGTGAAGAACCTCCAGAACCCGGTCAGATCAGCCCAGTTGAGGTCCACCGCGGCCACCGTCACGGAGTTCCGGAAGAACGGTGACCACGAGCTGACGCTGCAGCTGGCGCACCCGGTCAGCAACCTGTTCGACCTCTTCGAGTTCATGATCATCACCGACTCGGCCACCGTCGAGGACGCCGTCGCGGGCAAGCAGCTGATCGGCACCGGACCGTTCCGCTACGGCAAGCGCACCCCGGGCTCCTCGATCACCTTCGCCCGCAACGAGAAGTACTGGAACCCGGGCCGCCCCTACCTGGACGGCGTGGAGATCCGGGTCATCCCGCAGGCCGACTCGCTGGTCTCCTCGCTGAAGACCGGTCAGAGCCACCTCTCCTACCACGTGCCCGGCAAGGACCTGGCCGGGCTGAAGGGCAGCGGGCAGTTCCAGCTCCGCCCGTACGACACCGGCTCCGGCGCCTACTACATCGGCGTCAACGTCACCGCCGAGCACGTCCAGGACAAGCGGGTCCGGCAGGCGATCTCCTGGGCGGTCGACCGGGAGCGGCTGGTGCAGCAGGCGCTCGGCGGGTACGGTCTGCCGTCCGCCGCGCCGTGGCCGAAGTCCTCGCCCGCGTACACCGACGCCAACGCCACCCGCTACCGCCACGACCCGGCCAAGGCACGGGAGTTGCTCAAGGAGGCCGGGGTCTCCGGCATCACCCTGCCGTTCGCGCACTCCAACACCCCGGACGGCACCGCGATCGCGCAGATCCTCCAGCACGACCTGAAGCAGGTCGGGATCGAGACCGAGCTGCAGCCGACCGACTCGCCGACCATGCAGAAGCAGCTGATCTCGCAGACCATGCCCGCGCTCTGGACGCTCAGCCACGGCTTCGCCCAGCTGCACCCGGCCACCCTGGCGGTCAGCGCCTACCCGTTCAACGAGGCGAAGAACAGCTCGCACTTCTCCTCGCCGGCCTACACCGACATCGTCCAGCGCGCCTGGAAGCGCCCGGACAGCGACAGCGCCGAGGCCAGGGCGCTCTACCAGCAGGTCACCGACACCCTGCTGGACGAGGAGTTCGTGATCGACCTCGCGATCGGCGGCCAGATCGAGGTGGCCGGGTCCAAGGTGCACGGCGCGACCCTCAACAAGTTCAACTACCTCAATCTCGACGACGCCTACCTGACGGCCTGACGGATGCGTACCTTCCTGTTCAGGCGGCTGCCCTCCGGGCTGCTGGTGCTGCTGGCCGCCTCCTTCCTGATCTTCCTGATCCTCCGGCTGATCCCGGGCGACCCGGCCACCAGCCTGGCCGGTCCGGACGCCGGGCCCGAGGCGGTCGCGGCGATCCGGGCCCGGCTCGGGCTGGACCGGCCGCTGCTCGGCCAGTACCTCGGCTGGCTCGGCGACCTGGCCGCCGGGCAGCTCGGGCCGAGCTACGCGATCGGTGGCGAGGTGGCCGAGCTGATCGGCGACAGCCTCGGCGCCACCGTCGAACTCACCCTCGGCGCCCTGCTGTTGGTGATCCTGCTGGGACTGCCGCTCGGCGTGCTCGGCGCCACCGTACGGCGCGGCCCGGTGGCCGTCGCGGTCCGGGCGCTGACCACCACGGTGCTCGCGGTGCCGCCGTTCGTCACCGGCGTGGTGCTGGTGCTGGTCTTCGCGGTGACCCTCGGCGTGCTGCCCGCCGGCGGACACCAGTCGATCCTCGACCAGCCGGACCTGGGCGTGCAGTACCTGCTGCTGCCCGCCCTCTGCCTGGCCCTGCCCAGCGCCGCGATCCTCGGCCGCTACCTCAAGGACGGCCTGGAACGCGCGCTGGCCGAGGACTACGTCCGCACCGCGACCGCGCTCGGCATCTCCCGGGGCCGGATCGTCCGGCGGCACGCGCTGCCCAACGCGCTGCCGCCCGCGGTCACCGTGCTCGGCCTCCAGGTCGGCCAACTCCTCGGCGGGGCCGTGCTGGTGGAGGCCATCTTCGCCTGGCCGGGCCTCGGCCAGCTGGCCGAGCAGGGCGTGCTGCGCCGGGACTACCCGGTGGTGCAGGACCTGTTGCTGCTGCTCGTCGCCGTCTACGTCGCGGTCCAGCTGGTCACCGACCTGGTGTACACCTGGCTGGACCCCCGGATCAGGTGGGAGTGACCATGACCACCCTCGCTGTCGGCCCGCGCCGACGCCGTCTCCTCCCGGCCGGTCTGCACACCCTCCGGGGCACCACCGGGGTCCTGCTGGTGGGCGCGGTGGTGCTGGCCGGGCTGCTCGCCCCGCTGCTCACCGACGCCGACCCGCTGGCCCAGAGCGGGCTGGCGCTGGCCGGGCCGAGCGGTGCCCACCCGTTCGGCACCGACGACCTCGGCCGGGACCTGTTCAGCCGGGTCCTGCACGGCATCCGCACCGACCTGCTGATCAGCATCACCGCGGTGCCGGTCGGCGCGGTGCTGGGCTGCGCGCTGGCCCTGCTGGCCGCCACCTCGCGCGGGGCCGACGTGGCCGTCCAACGGGTCTTCGACCTGCTGCTGGCCTTCCCCGGGCTGATCCTCGCGCTCGCCGTCACGGCGGTGCTCGGCCCCGGCCGCTGGCCGGTGGTGATCGTCATCGCGCTGGCCGAGATCCCCGGCTTCGGGCGGCAGCTGCGGGCCGGCATCCTGGTCCAGCGCGAGCGCGAGTACGCCCTCGCCGCCCGGGTCGGCGGCGCCTCCCGGGCCCGGGTGCTGCTCCGGCACGTGCTCCCGAACGCGGTCGACCCGCTGATCGTGCAGGGCGCGATCGCCTTCTCGCTGGCCGTCTTCATCGAGGGGGCGATGAGCTTCCTCGGGGTCGGCGTCCGGCCGCCGGAGCCCTCGCTCGGCGGCATCCTCAGCCAGTCGATGGCCTACCTCTCCACCCATCCCGGCTACGCCGCCGCCCCGTTGCTGGTGGTGACCGCCCTGGTGCTCGGCCTGACGCTGATCGCCGAGGCGCTGAACGAAGGGATCCGCCGATGAGCACCGCCGTCCGGCGCGGCAGCGGCCGCTACGCGGGGGCTCCGCCGACCACCTCGCCCGCCTCCGGCGGCGGCTGCGCCGTGATCGCCGAGGCGCTGAACGAAGGGATCCGCCGATGAGTGCCGTGCTGCAGAGTGTCGAGCCGTCAGGTGCCGAGTCGTCAGCTGCCGTCCTGCGAGTCCGTGATCTGAAGGTCGAGTTCGACGGGGTCGAGGCGGTCTCCGGGGTCGGCTTCGAGTTGGCCGCGGGGGAGACGCTGGGGATCGTCGGCGAGTCCGGCTCCGGCAAGTCCACCACCGCGCTCGCGCTGCTGCGGATGCTGCCCGCAGGCGGCCGGATCTCCGGCGGTTCGGTCGAGCTGGCCGGCCGGGACCTGGCCGCGCTGGCCGAGCCCGAGCTCCGGGCAGTGCGCGGGCGGCGGATCGCGATGATCTTCCAGGACCCGATGTCCTCGCTCAACCCGGTGCTCACCATCGGGCGCCAGCTGGACGAGGCGCTGCGCGCGCACGGCGCGGCCCCGAAGGCCGAACGGGCCGCCCGCGCGGTCGAGTTGCTCGACCTGGTGGGCATCCCCGACGCCGCGCGGCGGCTACGCGACCACCCGCACCAGTTCTCCGGCGGCCAGCGCCAGCGCGTCATGATCGCCCTGGCACTGGCCGGGGACCCGGAGGTGCTGGTCGCCGACGAGCCCACCACCGCGCTCGACCCGACCGTCCAGCGGCAGATCCTCCGGCTGCTGGAGCGGATCAACCGCGAGCGCGGCACCGCCCTGGTGCTGATCAGCCACGACCTCGGCGTGATCGCCCGGACCTGCCGCCGGGTGCTGGTGATGCACCAGGGCAAGGTGGTCGAGCACGGCCGCACCGAGGACGTCCTCGACCGGCCCGAACATCCCTACACCAAGCGCCTGTTGGCCGCCGTCCCCCGGCTGGACGCACCCTCCACGGCGGCCGCCAACTCCACCCCGGGCCCGGAGCCGCTGCTCACCGTCACCGGCCTGGCCAAGAGCTACGGCCCGCGCCGCCGCCCGGTCACCGCACTGGCCGGGGTCGACCTGGTGCTGCACCCCGGCGAGACGCTCGGGCTGGTCGGCGAATCCGGCTCGGGGAAGTCCACGCTGGCCCGGGCGCTGGTCCAGGCACACGCCCCCTCGGCGGGCGAGATCCGGTACCGGGGCGAGCAGTTGACCCGATCCCGGGCTGCCCGCCGGGAGATCCAGCTGGTCTTCCAGGACCCGTACTCCTCGCTCAACCCCCGGATGACGGTCGGTCGGATCCTGGCCGAACCGCTCATCGCGCACCGCCTCGGCGACGCCGCCGAGCGGGCCGAGCGGGTGGCCGAACTGCTCACCCAGGTCGGCCTGGAACCGGACGCCGCCGCCCGGCACCCACGCGCCTTCTCCGGCGGCCAGCGCCAACGGATCGGCATCGCCAGGGCGTTGGCGCCCAGGCCGAGCGTGCTGATCTGCGACGAACCGGTCTCCGCGCTGGACGTCTCGGTTCAGGCCCAGGTGCTCGAGCTGCTCTCCGGCCTGCAGCGCGAACTCGGTCTGGCGATCCTGTTCATCGCCCACGACCTGGCCGTGGTGCGGCAGGTCAGCCACCGGATCGCCGTCATGCACCGGGGCCGCCTGGTCGAGACCGGCGCCGCCGACCGGGTCGTCACCGACCCGCAGGACCCCTACACGGCCGAACTGCTCGCCGCCGTACCGCAACTGAACCACCGGAGCCCCGTATGACCACCCGCCGTGACCCCTACGCCGGCTTCCCCGGCACCGTCGGCCGCACCTTCGGCGACTCGACGCCCGCCTGGCCCACCCGGAACCGGGCCAGGACCGGCGCGCCCAACATCGTGGTGGTGCTGATCGACGACATGGGCTACAGCGACATCGGCCCGTTCGGCTCGGAGATCCCCACCCCCACCCTGGACCGGCTGGCCGACAACGGCGTTCGGCTCTCCAACTACCACACCATGCCGCTCTGCTCGCCGGCCCGGGCCGCGCTGCTCACCGGCCTCAATCCGCACCGGGTGGGCTACTCCTTCGTGGCCAACGCCGATCCCGGCTTCCCCGGCTACGGCATGGAGGTGGCCGGGGACATCCCGACCCTGGCCGAGCTGCTGCACGACAGCGGCTACGCCACCTACGCCGTCGGCAAGTGGCACCTGACCCGGGACTCCACCTCGAACGCCGCCGACAGCCGGGCCAACTGGCCGCTGCAGAAGGGCTTCGACCAGTACTACGGCGTGCTGGAGGGCCTGACCAGCCTGTTCCACCCGCACCAACTGGTCCGGGACAACAGCCCGTTGGACATCGACGAGCTGCCCGACGGCTACTACTACACCGACGACATCACCGACCAGGCGATCGCCATGGTCAAGTCGCTGCGCGCGCACGACGCGGAGAAGCCGTTCTTCCTCTACCTGGCCCACAACGCCGTGCACGGCCCGCTCCAGGCCAAGCCCGCCGACCTGGCCCGGCACAAGGGCCGCTACGACCGGGGCTGGGACGAGCTGCGCGCCGAACGCTTCGCCCGGCAGCTCGCCGCCGGGCACTTCCCGCCCGGCACCCGGCTGCCCGAGCGGAACGGCGAGGCCGGGTACGACGTCCGCCCTTGGGGCGAACTCTCCGAGCCGGAGCGGAAGTTGTACGCCCGCTACATGGAGGTCTACGCGGCGATGGTCGACAACGTCGACCAGAACCTCGGGCGGCTCACCGACACCCTGGACGCGCTCGGCGAGCTCGACAACACCATCATCCTGTTCACCTCCGACAACGGCGGCACCGGCGAGGGCGGTGCGGAGGGCACCCGCAGCTACTTCAGCCGCTTCGTCCACCACCCGGCGCTCCCCGCCGACTGGAACCCGGACGTCGAGCGCGAGATCGACCTGATCGGCGGCCCGCAGAGCCTGGTGCACTACCCGCGCGGCTGGGGCATGGCCTCCAACACCCCGTTCCGGCTCTACAAGGGCCAGACCCACGCGGGCGGCGTGCGGGTCCCGTTCGTGCTCTCCTGGCCGGCCGGACTGCCGCGCGCCGAGGGCGACCCGGGGGTGCGTGGGCAGTACCAGTACGTCACCGACATCCTGCCCACCCTGCTCGAACTGGCGGGCCTGGAAAGGCCGGTGGAGCGCGCCCGGCAGCCGGTCCAGGAACTGGACGGCATCAGCTTCGCCCCGGTGCTGCGCGGGCCCGAGGCCGAGTCCACGCACGCCGAGCAGTACTGCGAGATGACCGGCAACCGCAGCTACTACCGCAACGGCTGGAAGCTGGTCACCCTGCACCGCCCCGGCACCCCGTACGACGACGGCGAGTGGGCGCTGTACGACCTGCGCACCGACCCGACCGAGATCGACGACGTCGCGGCCGAATACCCGGAGGTGGTCAAGGAGTTGGCCGAGGCCTGGGAGGACGCCGCCTGGCGGAACGGGGTCTTCCCGCTGGCCGACCGGTCCGGCGCGCTCGCCCTGCGCCACCCCGAGGACGCCCGGCTGCGCGAGCCGCTCACCCTGCTCGCCGGGACGCCCGAGCTGGAGCGCTACCGCTCGTCCCGGCTGATCTCGTTCCGGTCCTTCGACATCCTGGTGGACCTCACCGAACACGGCGCGGCGGACCAGGGTGTGCTGGTCTCGCACGGCGACCAGGGCGGCGGCTACAGCCTCTACGTCGAGGACGGACGGCTCCGGTTCGCCTACAACCAGTACGGCGAACTGTTCGAGGCGGACGGCGGCCCACTGGCACCGGGCGCCCGGGCGGTCGGCCTGCGCGCCACGGCGGTGGCCGACCTGAAGTGGGAGTTCGAGCTGCTGGTCGACGGCGCGGTGACCGGGCGGCTCGGCCCGGTGCACCAGCTCATCGGCATGGCACCGTTCCAGGGCATCAGCGTCGGCGTGGACCGCAAGTCCCCGGTCTCCTGGCCGGTGTACGAGCGGCACCGCAGCTTCCGCTACACGGGCGGCCTGCGCGCGGTGACCTACCTGCCGGGCGAGCCCGCCCCGTACGACCCGGAGACGGTGGCGACGGCCCTGCGGGAGGCGGCCGCCGCCTTCGAGTGACGCCGGCCGGTGCCCTGAGGGTGGATCAGGCCTCCGCCTTCAGGGTCCCGGTGTGCAGCTCGCCGACCCGGCCGCCCTCGCCCTCGTACGTCCAGAAGGCGCGGACGGTCATCGCGGCCAGGTCCATCACGTGGCTGACGGTGATTCCGCTCTTCTCCGTCCAGCTGACGAAGTAGATGTCCTGGGCGACCTGGGCGACGTGCAGCTCGACGTCCTCCCACTGGCCGGCCGACTCGCCGAGGCCGTCCCAGCGCAGCCGGAGGCCGTCCGCCGAGTAGGTGTTGCGGAAGGCGGCGCCGTTGTCGACCTGGAACAGGTAGGTGTGGCCGGCGAACGCGGGCAGGGGCGCGGTCATGAGTCCTCGTCTGGGTGAAGCGGCAGGTGGGTGCGGTCGCCGTGACCGCACCCACCAACCTATCGGACCATCGGTCCGTTCACCGGTTTACCTCAGGTACGGCCCGTCCGTGCCGACCTTGCCCGGGGCCGCGTTGCTGCCGCCGAGGTCGAGCACGTACACCCGCAGGTTGCCCTTGCCGGCGGCGGCCACCGAGAGGGTGCCGTTCGAGACCACCTTGACGTCGCCGGTGACGGCGTCCTTGTAGGTGCCGTTCGGGATCCCGGTGTAGGTGGCCGCGTTGGTGACCGCGACCAGCGCGAAGCTGTCCACGCCGCCCGAGGTGTAGCGGCGCTTGAAGGCCATGTCGCCGGTCACGCCCTGGGTGGAGTACTGGCCCTGCTGGAGGGCAGGGACGGCGCGGCGGATCTGGTTCAGCCGCTGCAGCTGCTTGACCAGCGGCTGCTGGAGCGTGGTCGCCACCGCCCCCGAGGCCGAGGAGACCACCGAGAAGTCACCGGCCGTCACCTCTCCGGCCACCTTGTCGCCGTAGTACGCCCGGCCGGTGGTGGCCAGCGGGCAGGTCGGGCCGCAGTCGATCTGCTTCCCGGCCTGGAACTCGATCTCGGAGCCGTAGTAGAGCGTCGGGATGCCGCGGAAGGTCCACATCAGCGCCATGTTCTCGGCCCAGGCGTCGGTGCCCCCGGCGTACCGGGTGCTGGACTTGTTCGGGCCGAAGTCGTGGCTGTCCACGTAGACCACGTTGTACGTCGGGTCGTTGGTGGAGTCGTCGGAGTCCTTGCCGTTGTTGAAGGCGTTCGAGGCGTCACCGAAGTTCATGTGCATGCGCATGTCGATGATGTTCATGCCGCTGAACCGGCTCTTGTCCGGCGCGTGGTAGGCGTTCCCGGCCAGGAAGGCGTTGTCGGAGACGGGCTGGTTGCCGGTGCCCATGGTGTTCTCGTAGCTGAACTGGTCGAGCGCCGCCTGCACGTCGTCCGAGGTGTACTCCTTGCGCTCCTTCCAGGTGAAGAACTGCGCGGAGTGGTTGACGGACCCTCGGTTCCACCGGTCGTTGACGAAGGCGCCGACCTCACCGAAGACGAAGAAGTCCGCGGCCTTCGCGGCGCCGAACTTCCGGCCGACCTCCTCGTAGATCGCGGGCAGGAAGCGGCGGTTCCAGGTCACCCGGGGGATGTGCACGGCGGTGTCGATCCGGAAGCCGTCCACGCCCATGTCGATGTACTTGTTGTACGCGCCGATCAGGTACTGCTGCACCACCGGGCTCTCGGTGTTGAAGTCCGCCAGGTCCTCGTGCAGCCAGCAGGAACGGGAGTCCTCGCCCTCCCAGTTGCCGATCCAGCACTGGTGGTAGAGCGCCTTGGGGAACATGCCGGTGGTGGCACCGGGCCACTGGCAGCTGTAGATGGTGTAGCCCTCGGGGCTCTTCGCGCCGGTCGGCTTCCCCCAGTTGAGGCAGGTGTTGCCGCTCGGCTCGGCGGTCGACCAGAGGTCGCCGTTGTAGTACGACTTGCCGGAGACCGGGTCGACGGTGAGGCCGTCGTACTCGAAGCCCGCGTTCGGGGCGTCGTAGTACCAGCTCCACTGGCTGTCCCTGACCCCGTAGACGGTCGGGGTGAACAGGCCCTTGGCGCCCCAGCGCGAGCTGTGGTTGTAGACCACGTCCTGGTAGATCTTGATGCCCTTGGCGTGCGCCGCGTTGATCAGGTCCTGGTACGAGGCGCCGGCCGACTCCAGCCGTGGGTCCACCTTGTAGAAGTCGTACCCGTGGTAGCCGTGGAAGTCGTAGTCCGAGCGGTTCAGCACCACCGGCGTGATCCAGATCGCCGAGAAGCCGAGGCCCTTGACGTAGTCGAGCTTCTGCACCAGGCCCTTGAAGTCGCCCCGGAACATCGGGTCGTTGTTGGCCGCGTTGCCGGACTTCACGTCCTGGCTGCCGCCCCGGTTGTTGGCGCTGTCACCATCGTTGAACCGGGCGGTCAGCACGAAGTAGATCGGGTCCTTGCGCGGGTCGCCACCCAGCGGCGTGCCGCCGGCCGGGGCGGGCTCGGCCGTACCGGTGGTGGCGCAGGACTCGGCCGAGGCGGCGGAGAGGTTGCCTGCCGCGTCGCGGGCCCTGACGGTCCAGCAGTACGCGGTGGTGGGCTCCAGCCCGCTCTGCGAGTACACCGTCGAGCCGGTGTCGACCACCGAGCTGCCCTTGCTGCCGCCGGTGCGGGTGATCTGATAGCCCGTCACCCCGGTGTTGTCGGTGGCGGGGTTCCAGGTCAGCACGGTGCCCGTGCCGGAGGCGACGGCGCTCACGCCGGTGGGGGCGGTCGGCGCGGTGGTGTCCGGCACCACGGCGGCGCACGGGTCGGTGGCGGCGGCCGTCACGGTCCGGTCCTTGACGGTGCTGTTGCCGCTGCCCAGTTGGTAGTTGACGCCGTTGTTGTTGTCCCAGACGCCGTTGCCGTTGTTGAAGGTCGCCTGCCAGCCGGTGGCGGTGCCCAGGCTGACGGTCTTCTTCACCCAGCCGGTGCAGGCGGCCGTCATACCGACGCCGGGGCTGGTGGTCCAGCTGCCGCCGGTGGGCGCCCAGTGCAGGTTGACGGTGGACCAGCCGACCGTACTCGTGGCGTACCAGACGGTGGCGGAGGCCGTGGGGGACGGCGTGGGCGTCGGCGTCGGGTCCGGGGTGGTGCTGCCGCATGGGTCGCTGTGGGCCACCACGCCGTCCTTGACGGTGATCGCGCCGGTGCCCAACTGGTAGTTGGCGCCGCCGTTGTTGTCCCAGGTACCGGAGCCGTTGTTGAAGGTCGCCTGCCAGGTGGCGGCGGTGCCCAGGTCGACGGTCAGCTTGACCCAGTTGGTGCAGGCCGCGGCGAGCCGGGTACCGGGCGAGGTGGTCCAGCTGCCGCCGGTGGCGGCCCAGTGCAGGTAGTACGCCGACCAGTTCTTGCTCGCGGTCCAGTAGAAGACCGTGGCCGAGGTGGGGGTGGCGGCCGCGCACGGGTCGGTGGTGCTGACCTGGCCGCCGGTGACGGCGCTGATCCCGCTGCTCAGCCGGTAGTTGGCGCCGCCGTTGTTGTCCCAGCTGCCGGAGCCGTTGTTGAAGGCGGCGGTCAGCGTGGCGGCGGAGCCCAGCTCGACGGTCTTCTTGAACCAGCCCGAGCAGCTCGCGTCCATGGCGGTGCCGGGCGAGGTGGTCCAACTGCCGCCGGCCGGAGCCCAGTGCAGGTTGACGGAGGCCCAGGAGGCGGTGGGCTTGTAGTACACGGTGGCGGTCCCGGCGGCCTGCGCGGTAATCGCGGGCAGCAGGGTGGCGACCAGTCCGGCGACGATCGCCAGGACGGCGAGCAGCGGATTTCGCTGATGTGGGTGGCGGCGTGCGGCTTTACGGTCCACGGATGGACTCCTCGGTGCCTGGTGGGTGGGGGAGAGGAGCACCCGGCGACAGCACAGTGCCTGGGGAGGGCACCGCGGCGCACGCCACCGACCGGGAGTTGACGCTCCGTCTTGCGCAAGTTGCCGCAAGATGTTTCAGGGAGCGTACCCGGCTGTAAATCACCCGTAAAGAGCCGACGTCAGGTCACCGGGAACCACGACGCCGCCGGATCCGCGTCAGCGGAGCCGGTGCCCACCAGGCCCGGTGCCCCAGCAGTTTCATCGTCGCCGGGACGAGCACGGCCCGGACCAGGGTCGCGTCCACCACGATGGCGATCACCAGGCCGACGCCGATCATCTGCAGGAAGGCGACGGACGAGGCCAGGAAACCGCAGACGACAACCACCAGCAGCAGAGCGGCACTTGTGATGAGCTTTCCGGTCCGCTGCAGGCCGAGCGCGATGGACTCGTCCGGATCGCCGGTGCGGTCGTAGCTCTCCTTGATCCGGGAGAGCAGGAGGACCTCGTAGTCCATCGCCAGGCCGAAGGCGATCGCCACGATCAGCACCGGGAAGTTGGCGTCGATCGCGCCGATCGGGGTGAAGCCGAGCAGGTCGTGCAGATATCCGTCCTGGAAGATCAGCTTGATCGCGCCGAAGGCTGCCGACAGTGACAGCAGGTTCAGCAGCACCGACTTGAGCGGGATGGTCACCGAGCCGAAGGCCAGGAAGAGCACCAGTGAGGAGACCACCGCGACGAACAGGGCCATCCACGGTGCCCGGGAGCCGATCATGTCGACGATGTCCACCCGGGAGGCGGGCATGCCGGTGAACCGGGTGGTGGCAGCCGGCGGCGGTGTCTGGGCCCGCAGGCCGTCCACCATGGTGCGGGCTTCCCTGGACATCGGGTCCATCGAGTAGTACGCGGTGATCCGGGCCAGGTTCTCGTGGGTGTTGGTCACCGTGGCGTCCCGCACACCGGGCACCGAGTTCAACCGGGCGGCGTACTCGCCGAGCGGGCCGGTCTGGCCGCTCGCGGGGCTCGGGAGCGTGACGACGGCGGTGACGGTCCTGGTCGGGTCCTGCCGGAAGTCCGTACCGAACTGCTGGGTGACGACCCGGGCGTCGGCGCTGCTGGGCAGCACCCAGTCGCCCGGGCGCGCCCAGTTGACGCCCAGGAACGGCGCCCCCAGGCCGACCAGCAGGGCGACCGCCGCGAGCGTGGTGAGCAGCGGACGGCGCATCACGACCTTGGCCGCGTGGTACCACCGGCCGTGGCTCTCCGGCCGGAGCGCTGCGCCCCGCCGGTCCCACGGCATCGGTACCCGCCAGGAGTTGATCCGGTGGCCGGCGACGCGGAGCAGCGCGGGGAGCAGGGTCAGCGAGGCGATCACCGCGAAGGCGACCACGGAGACGCCCGCGTAGCCCATCGAGCTCAGGAAGCGGGACGGGAAGAGCGTCAGGCCCGTGAAGGAGATGGCGACCGCCAGGCCGGAGAAGGCCACCGTGCGGCCCGCGGTGGCGCTGGTGCGCTCGACGGCGGCGTCCACCGACGCTCCCGCGGCGAGTTCCTCCCGGAACCGGTTGACCATGAACAGCGCGTAGTCGATGGCGAGTCCGAGCCCGAGGATGGTGATCACGTTGATCACGCTGCTCGAGACGGGGACCACGAGGGTGAGCACGCGGAGCACCGCGAAGGACCCGAGGGCCACCACCGCGCCGACGGCCAGCGGGATGGAGGCGGCGACGGCACTGCGGAAGATGAGGACCAGCAGCACCAGCAACAGCGGCACCGAGAGCAGCTCGGCCCGCCCGATGCCCTTCCCCGTCAGCCCGTTGACCTGCTCCGTCATCGCGGTGACGCCGCCGAACCGGACGTCGGTGCCCGGGACTTCGAAGCTGTCCCGGACGGCCTGCAGGGCCTTGACCCGCTCCTGGTCGTCCGAGGACCTGAACTGCAGGGCCACATAGGTGGCGTGGCCGTCCTTGCTGAGGAAGTCCGGGTCGCCGCCGGTGGACCAGTAGGTGTCCACCCGCTCCAGGTCGGTGCGGGGCACGGCGGCCACGGCCGCCTGGATCGGTCCGGCGAGGGACGGGTCGGTGACCGGACGGTCGGCGCTGCGGTACATCACCACGACGTCGTCGGCCTGCCGGCCGAGCGGTCCGGCGAGCACCTGGTCCGCCTTGACCGACGGGCTGGCCGGGTCGTCGAACCCGGCCCCGCCCGTGATGGCACCGAACACACCGGTGCCCCAGCCGCCGGCCAGCAGGGTGAACAGGACCGCAGCTGTGATGACCCACCGCCGGTTCGCGGCGGCGAATCTCCCGATTGACGCGATCACTTGGGCGCTCCTTCAGAGGTGGAGTGTGGACGTGTCCAGACTTCCGGCGGGAGGGGCGCGGGTGCCTCGGGCGACCGGTCGGAACGGGCGGCCCGAAGGGCCGGCCGGGTGGCCTGAAGGAGGAGACTGCCCTCCCCCTGGGGGAGGATCATGAAAGGCGGCCGCCGCCGTAAAGTCTCAGCTGTGGCGCGTGAGTTGATCGGACGTCTCTTCAAGAACCGCCGGTTCGGGCCGATGCGGCTGGCACTGGTGGCCTTCGGCCTGGGCTATCTGCTGCTCCTGCGGACGCCCGCCGAACTGGGGGCGATGGACTGGTTCGTCGGCCTGGCTGTGCTGGTGCTGGCCTCGCTCGGCGGCTTCCGTCTGCTGCCGGTGGCGCTCGGCCAGGCCGGGATGCTGGCGCTGGCCGAGCTGTCCGCACCGGTGGTGCTGGTCGAGGTCAAGGTCGGCGCCAGCGCCGCGCTGTTCGAACTGGCGGTGCGCCGGTGGGGCCGATCCACGACGGTGGCCGCGGTGGCGCTGATGGCCGCTCAGCTGGTCTCCGCCGGTCATACCGCCGACGGCATCGGATCCGCCCTCTACCGGGCGGCGGTGATCGTCAGCGTCCCGGTGCTGCTGGCCGGCTACATCCGCTCGGCGGAGTTGGCGACCCGCACCGCCCAGGAGCGCGCCCGGGAGGCCGAGCACAGCCGGGACATCGCCGAATGGGGTGCCAGGATGGGTGAACGGGCGGCGATCGCCCGGGAGTTGCACGACATGGTGGCGCACCATCTGGCCTCCACGGTGCTCCGGGTGGGCGTGGCGCGGCACGTCCTGCCCCGGACCGACCAGCGGCTCGCCGAGGTGCTGGACGACGTGCACGCGAGTGCCACCACCGCGCTCACCGACCTGCGGCGACTGCTCGCCGCCCTGCGCGAGCCGGTCGGCCACGACCTGCCGCCCCAGCACCTGGAGCCGCTGCTCGCGGAGGCCACCGGCCTGCCGGCCGCCGTGCAGGGAGTGGTCGAACGGTCCCGGCAGGCCGGGCTGAAGATCGAGGCCGAAATCGGCCCGCGGATCTCGGAGTTGGACGCGATCCGGAGCCTGACCGTGCTGCGGCTGGTCCAGGAGGGGCTGGCGAACGTGACCAAGCACGCCGGGCCGGACGCCGCCGTGCGGCTCCGGGTGGGGATGGAGGAGGGGACTTTGCAGCTGGACCTGGAGAACGATCTGCCGCGCCGGAACGGGCCGGCCGGGCTGGACCTGCCGCACCAGGACGGCCCCGGCTACGGGTTGCTCGGCATGCGCGAACGGGTCGCGCTGGTCGGCGGCACCATCGACGTCGGGAAGGTGCCCGGCGGTTGGCGGCTCACCGCCAGCCTGCCCGCCTCGGCGGCACCGGTTCGGAGCCGGCTGTGATCAGTGTGCTGATCGCCGACGACCAGCAGCTGGTGCGGGCGGGTGTGCGGATGCTCTGCGAGTCCACGGCGGACATCACGGTGGCCGGTGAGGCGGTGAACGGCGCGGAGGCGCTGCGGCTGACCGAGCGGCTGCAGCCGGACGTGGTCCTGATGGACCTGCACATGCCCGGGATGGACGGCATCATGGCGACCCGTCAGATTCTCCGGGTGCGGCCCGCCACCCGGGTGGTGGTGCTGACCACCTTCGACGACGACGACCGGCTCTACCCGGCGCTCAGCGCGGGGGCCTGCGGTTTCCTGGCCAAGGACGTGTCCCCGGAGTCGGTGCTGGACGCGATCCGCCGGGCGGTCCAGGGGGAGAGCCCGTACAGCTCCAGCGTGCTGCGGCGGGTGGTGTCCCGGGCCGCCACGGCCTGGGACACCGAGGACGACCGGCGACGCGAGGCGCCGCACTTCACGGACCGCGAGCGGGAGGTGCTCCGGCTGGTCGCGGAGGGGCTGTCCAACACCGAGATCGGCGAACGGATGCACATCGGGATCACCACGGTGAAGACGCACGTGTCGAACCTGATGACCAAGACCGGCAGCCCGAACCGAGTGCGGCTGGCGGTGCTGGCGATCCAGCAGGGGCTGACCGCGCGCTGACCGGCCCGCTCCACCGGGAAGGTCCGGTGGAGCGGGACACGGCGGATGGGCGGGTCAGCAGCCGAAGTTGACCTTGCGGAAGGTCGCGTAGTGGTCGGCGGTGTAGTAGTCCTCGTGGAAGACCTTGCCGGTGACGATCCGTCGGGCGCCGCGGGTGGAGACGTTCGGCGTCTTGACGGTGTACTCGTGGTAGTAGCCCAGTGACTGGGAGGGCAGCACGCTCTCCCGGTTCTGGAAGACGATGCCGTCCTGGCTGTAGGGGAACGGGCCGCCCGCGTCGATCAGCCTGATGGTGTCCCGGCCCTGGCTCGGGAGTGCCGTCAGACAGATGCTGCCGCTGACCGTGGCGGAGGCGTCGGTGGCGAACACGGCGGTGGGGGCGAGGGTGACCAGGCCGACGACGGCGACGGAGGCGGCGCGGGTCTTCAACGCGCGTAGAGTGATTCGCATGGCTGTCATTGTGAGGGCATGTCAGACCGCTGCGGAAGTGCTGCGGCAACACTTCACCCGCGCGTAACTGCCGTGGAACTCGGGTGACTTGTGGCGTACCGCCATGCGACCGAAGTGCCGGATGTGTGTTCGTCACATGGGTGAACGGTGCCCCTGCTCCTACGGTGTGCTGACCCCTGTGCCGCACCCCCACGGAGCCCACCATGAGACGTCTGTTCGTCCTGCTGCTGACCGTCGCCGCGCTGGCCCTCGGGCTCGGCCCGGCCGCCGCCGCACCACCCGGGTACCTGAGCCTGGAGGCCACCTTCGGCTCGCCGGGCAACGGCTGGGCCAAGGTCGAGCGCTACTACGACAGCACCCCGGGCTTCCGCACCGAGCAGTACCCGGCCGACGGCCGGGGCGACCAGGACGGCGCCCGGCTGACGTACTTCGGCGGCGTCAAGCGCCCCTCCTCGGCCCGCTTCCTGCTCTACTCCGCCGCCGGCTGGAGCACCGGTACGGGCTCCGCCGTCCTGCTGGTGCACGGCGCCAACGACAACGCCGACCGGGCCTGGGCCAACCCCGCCGAGAGCGGCAACTGCGGGGCGTCCGGCTGTCCTTCGACCGGCCTGGCACAGCAGCTGGCCGCCGCCGGGCACCGGGTCTTCGCGGTCAACTTCGCCCACAAGCACGGCGACAACCTGATGCAGGCCCAAGTGGTCGGCGACGCCCTGGCGTTGATCCGGGACCGGCTCGGCGTGGCGCAGGCGGACGTGGTCGCCTGGAGCAAGGGCGAGGTGGCGGCCCGCAGTTACGTCTCCTCGGTCCGCCCGTCCTGGGGACGCGGCTACGCCGGTGACGTCCGCCGCCTGATCACCCTCGGCGGTCCGCACGGCGGTCTCGACTACGTCTACGCCCACGGCTGGAGCTTCTCGCTGGCCACCTGGCCCGCCTGCGGCGGCACCGCCAACGCGCCCTCCCCGCACCTCTACATGACCTGCTACGGCACCTACACCGCGCAGCCCTGCCTCGGCGTGCTGCCCACCGGCGGCTACGACTGCTTCCCCGGCCAACGCCAACTCCTGGCCCGCTGGGACGGGTTGTACGGCGTCGACCAGCTCACCCAGGACTGGTGGACCACCTACTACGGCGGCCAGGGCTACTACACCTCCGGCCAGGGCATCCAGGCCGCCATCGACGCGGGCTCGCTGATCAAGCCGCTGCAACAGGCCGGCATCCCGGCGAGCGTCCCCACCTACCTGCTGGCCGGCGGCTCCGCCGACCTCCCCGGCCTGCTGAACGAGAACCGCGGCCCCAGCGACGGCCTGGTCCTCACCGCCAGCGCCCTCGACACCACCGGCATCGGCACCGTCGCCGCCACCAAGCTGCTCACCGGCCTCAACCACCTCGAACTCGGCTGGTCCCCGGCCGCCGCCACTCAGATCACGACCTGGCTGGCCTGATCGTGAAGGCCGTGTGAGACAGGTCTCGTTGTCGATGGACGGACGACCTGCCTAGCCTGCATGGAGTTGTCCGCATCTGAGCGGGCCCCGCCGCCGGGACGCCGAGTCCTGCCCACCCGGCGTCGGGTACTCGATCACCGAACATGGGCAGGAGCGGGGGAACCAGGTCAGTCTGCGGTCCCCCCTGCTCCGGTACGGGCCCGCTCGGGGTGAAGCCGCTCCCACAGCGGCCGGGCAGTCCTCCAGCCCGAACCCGACAGCTCACCTCGTAGGCGTCGCCGAGGACCTGCCCATGCGTATCGCCCTTACCCCCGCACGTCTCGGTGTGGCCGCCCTGGTCGCCGTACCGCTGTTCGCCACCGGTCTGGCCGGCCAGGCCCAGGCCGCCACCACCGTCACGCAGGACCGGCTGACCCCCACCACGCTGGCCGCGAACACCGCGGCCAAGGCGGGCCTGACCGTGCACTCCAGCGCCTGCTTCACCGCGAAGACGCTCGGCGTCGGCGTCCGCGACGCGGCCGGCCGGAACCTCGACTTCCCCGGCAACGCGAGCAACGTGCAGATCTGCCCGAGCGGCGTGACCTTCACCAGTGCGGCCCGCACGCTGCCCGCCGGGACGTACACCCAGTTCGGCTTCTGGCAGGACTACTCCGGTGGCTGGCACAACCTGCCGTCGCAGAAGCTGACCGTCGGCGGCACGGTCACGCCGACGCCCACGCCGGTCCCGACGCCGACGCCGACGCCCACCCCGACCCCGACCCCGGCTCCCACGCCGAGCACCTCGCCGATCCCCGGCAAGTCGCTCACCTTCTCGGACGAGTTCGACAGCCCGATCGCCTGGGGCTCCAAGTGGGTCGGCGACCGCAGCAGCGCGTACCGCTACGGCAACCACAACCCGGACGACAACAAGCTCGACTGGCTGAACACCAGCGGCGTCTCGGTCTCCGGCGGCGTGGCCACCTTCACCGCCAAGCCGTCCAGCCACACCCTGGAGAGCGGCAAGCAGGCCTGGGACACCGGGCTGATCACCACCGAGTACTCCTCGCAGGGCTTCCAGGTGAAGACCGGCGACTACGCCGAGACCCGGGTCAAGCTGCCCGCCGGCTCCGGGGCCTGGCCCGCGCTGTGGACCTGGAAGAACGGCAACGGGGAGATCGACTCCTTCGAGTACCACCCGGACAACGCGGGGCTGCTGGAGCTGACCAACCACGTCAAGTCCGGCCTGAAGTACTACACCGACGCGAACGCGGTCGGCCACGACAAGTGGGTCACCATCGGCACCTACTACGGCGCCAACTCCGTCGACTGGTACGTGAACGGGACCAAGGTCTTCTCCGACGGCACCGGTGTCGGCGCCGACTGGTCGGCCTACCTGATCCTCAACCTCTCGGTGGGTGCCGGGCAGTACCACCCGGCACCGTCCGGCACCGCGCCGATCAGCTTCGCCGCGGACTACGTCCGCGTGTACCGCTGACCCGGACCCTCAGCTGACGGTCAGCGTGAACGGCGTACGGTCGTTCGCGGCGTTGTGATCGTCCACGCTCACCACCCTGACGTGCCCCTCGGCCACCGTGCCGTGGGGCACGTTGGCGTTCACCCGGACCGGCACCAGGGCGGTCGCGGTCTCCAGGGCGCCAAGACCGGCGGGGAAGGTACAGCTCACCACCTGGCCGAACAGGGAGCGGCAGTTCGCCGGGAAGTACGGCCCCACGGCGGTGAACCCGGCCGGCAGGTCGATCAGCACGGTGAACGAGGAGCCCGTGCGCTGCGGGCCGAGGTTGGCCACGAAGCCGTGCACGGTGGTGGTCCCGCCCGGCGGGGCCGGATCCGGGTCCAGCCGGACCACCTCGAGGTCGGAGTTCGAGGGCACCGCACTCGCCGTCGTGGCGCCGAGCATCAGCGCCGCGGAAGCGGCCAGGCCCGCCATCACCCATCTGGTCACCGTCATCACCTGTCTGCCGAACGTAGTCGCACCGGTACGCACTGTATCGGCGTAGCGTGGATTCGTACGGAGGTGAGGACGGTGTCCGGACAGGTTTTGAGTGAGGTCAGCGCGGTGGTGGGGCCGGACCGCGAGGCCGAGTTGGTGACGTCGTACCGCGAGCTGGTGGCCGGCCCGTTGCCGGACGGGCTGATCAGGACGGAGCTGCTGCGCGGCCCCGGCGGGCGCTGGCGGGTGCAGAGCCTGTGGCGGGACCGGGCCGCGCTGGAGGCGGTCAGGTCCAACCCGAAGCTGGCCGCCGCGCCCCGGCTCTTCACCCAGGTGGGTGCCGAGCCGGAGCTCACGGTCTTTCAGCTGACGGCGTCCCAGGCCGGCCTGCTGATGCTGGACTGACCCGGCGTCAGGCCGTCGGAACGTCAGAGTGTGTCAGGGGGCCAGTACCTGGCCGAGCCTGCTCGCGATCTGCCGCATCACGGGGACCAACGCGGTGTTGCCCGCCTGCGCCTCCAGCGCGCGGATCCGGGCCTCGGGGCCGGAGACCGAGAGCGCGGTCGGGGTCGGCGCGCCCGGGACGGCGACCGCGATGCAGCGGACGCCGATCTCCTGCTCCTGGTCGTCCACCACGTAGCCGCGCTCGCGGGCCACGGCCAGCTGGGCGAACAGCTCGCCCTGGTCGGTGACGGTGTACGGGGTGTGCGACTGGAGCGGCTGGGTGCCGAGCACGCCGCGCGCCTCGGCCTCGTCCAGCTGGGCCAGCAGCGCCTTGCCGACTCCGGTGCAGTGCGGCTGCACCCGGCGGCCGACCTCGGTGAACATCCGCATCGAGCGGCGCGACTGGACCTGCCCGACGTACACCACCTCGCCGCCCTCCAGCACGGCCAGGTTGGCGGTCTCGCCGGTGGCCTCCATCAGCTCGGCCAGGTACGGGCGGGCCCAGCTGCCGAGCAGGCGGCCCGCGGTCTCGCCGAGCCGGATCAGCCGGGGGCCCAGGGTGTAGCGACGGGCGGTGTCCTGGCGGACATAGCCCTGCGCCACGAGGGTACGAATCAGCCGGTGGATGGTCGGCATCGGCAGCCCGGAGGTGGCGGAGAGCTCGCTCAGGGTGGCCACCCCGCCGGAGTCGGCCAGGGCTTCGAGGAGTTGGAAGGCGCGCTCGACGGACTGCACGCCGCCGGTGGCACGGTCGGCCCCTGTGGGTGCTGCGGCGGAGGTGCTGGCCACCGGCGTTCCCTTCGCTGTCGGAGGAGGAGTAGAGTCCCAGCGATCTACCTCAACAAAGCGTTGAAATTCTGTATCGCGGAAACTAGTCTCCACCTTACAGAACCGAACCCGCCAGTAGGCGGGTCGGTATCGAGGAAGTTCCCACCGGAATTTCCCTGTTGGCTCAACTGTCCAAGGAGTGTTCTGCCATGGCTGCAGACCAGGGACCCGTCGGCGCCGCCCCCGCCGCTCCGGTCGTCACTGTCGCCGGTCCGCGCGTCCCCCGCAGCGAGGAGGTGCTCACTCCGGAGGCGGTCGCCTTCGTGGTCGGTCTCCACCGCGCGTTCGAAGGCCGCCGGCAGGAGCTCCTGGCCCGACGGAAGACCCGGCGCGCCGAGATCGCGGCCGCCGGCACCCTCGACTTCCTCCCGGAGACCGCCGCCGTGCGGGCCGGGGACTGGAAGGTGGCCGAGGCGCCGCGCGCGCTGCAGGACCGCCGGGTCGAGATCACCGGGCCGACCGACCGCAAGATGGTGATCAACGCGCTCAACTCCGGCGCGAAGATCTGGCTGGCCGACTTCGAGGACGCCACCGCCCCCACCTGGGAGAACGTGGTCAGCGGCCAGGTCAACCTGATCGACGCCTTCGAGGGCCGGATCGACTTCGCCACCGACGCGGGCAAGTCCTACACCCTCAAGCCCGCCGCCGAGCTGGCCACCGTGGTGGTCCGCCCGCGCGGCTGGCACCTGGACGAGAGCCACCTGCTGGTCGACGGCAACCCGGTCTCCGGCGGCCTGTTCGACTTCGGCCTGTACTTCTTCCACAACGCCGCCCGGCTGATCGCGCGCGGCGCGGAGGACCCGAACTCGGGCCCGTACTTCTACCTGCCGAAGACCGAGAGCCACCTGGAAGCCCGGCTCTGGAACGACGTCTTCACCCATGCCCAGGCGAAGTTGGGCATCCCGCACGGCACCGTCCGGGCCACCGTGCTGATCGAGACCATCACCGCCGCGTTCGAGATGGACGAGATCCTCTACGAGCTGCGCGACCACGCCGCGGGTCTCAACGCGGGCCGCTGGGACTACCTGTTCTCGATCGTGAAGAACTTCCGGGATGCCGGCGAGCACTACATCCTCCCGGACCGCAACACGGTCGGGATGACCTCGCCCTTCATGGCGGCCTACGCCCGGCTGCTGGTGCAGACCTGCCACAAGCGCGGCGCGCACGCGATCGGCGGCATGGCCGCCTTCATCCCGTCCCGCCGCGACCCCGAGGTCAACGCCGCCGCGCTGGAGAAGGTCAAGGCGGACAAGGAGCGCGAGGCCGGCAACGGCTTCGACGGCTCCTGGGTCGCCCACCCCGACCTGGTCCCGGTCGCCCGTGCCTGCTTCGACGCGGTGCTCGGCGACCGGCCGAACCAGAAGGACAACCCCGGCTCCGCCGAGCCGGTGACGCCCGCCCAGCTGCTGGACATCGCGGGCGCGGGCGGCAGTTGCACCGAGGCAGGTCTGCACAACGCCGTCCAGGTCGGCGTCCGCTACATCGAGGCCTGGCTGCGCGGCCTCGGTGCGGTCGGCATCTTCAACATGATGGAGGACGCGGCCACCGCCGAGATCTCCCGCTCGCAGATCTGGCAGTGGATCAACAACGACGTGGTGCTGGCCGACACCGGCGAGAAGGCCACCGCCGAGCTGGTCCGCCGGCTCGTGACCGAGGAACTCGCCGCGCTGCGGGCCGAGTTGGGCGACGCCGCGTACGCCGGTGGGCGCTGGAACGAGGCCGCCAAGCTCTTCGAGCAGGTCTCGCTGGCCGAGGAGTTCGTCGACTTCCTCACCCTGCCCGCGCTCTCGCTGCTCGACTGACCACCAATCTAGCCAGCCGCAACCGGTCTGCCGCCTGCCGCGCTGTAGTACTGGCTGCGCCGATTTCTACGAACCGTACGGCCACCCCCTCCGAGGGGTGGCCGTACGGCTTCCCGAGGAGTATTCGATGGCACGCATCTTCTTCAACGGCCAGGCCATGGTGGGCGGCCCCTACCACCCCTCGGTCGCCGACGCCCTGATCGGCCCGGTCACCACCGCCCCCGGCTACCGCTTCTTCTCCATCGGCGACGTCTGCCCCGGCCTGCACCCGGACCCGGCCGTGGACACCGCCATCGAGGGCGAGCTCTACGACGTCGACCTGGCCCACCTGCGCGACGTCATCCTCCCCGGCGAGCCGCGCGAACTCGAACTCGGCGTGATCGAACTCGCCGACGGCTCCGCCTGCCTCTCCATGCTGCTCAGCCGGGGCGAACTGGAGCGCGGCGTACACCAGGAGATCACCGAGTACGGCGGCTGGCGCGCCTACCTGGCCACCCTGGGGCGGACCGCCTGACCTGGCGTCAGCCGGCCGCCGAGGTCGCCGCGGCTGAGCAGCCTGGAGAGGCAGGCGGAGTTCAGGGGGCGGCAGGCGGATTCGGCCCGGCCAGTCGGACCGTCTCGTTCTCCAGGTGGGTGGCGAACTCCGACTGGCGGACGTAGCCCCGGTGGTGGTGGCCGCGGATCACCGGGCGCTCGCTGCCGGGCTGGCGCAGGGCGGTGGGCGGGTCGGCCAGCCAGCGGTCGGTGACGGTCTCCTCGCCCAGTTCCTGGCCGCCGAAGGGGTCGGTGGTGCGGTGGAAGTTGACCCAGGCGACGGTGGGGCAGCCCTCGGGCAGCGGGGCGTGCAGGTAGGTCGGGAACCACCGGCGGTACAGCGGGGGCACCGGGTTCCCGTACGTGACCACCGACAGCAGCGGGGCCGACTGCGGTGCGGTGGCGGCCAGTTGGGCGACGGTGGCGGTGACGATCACCGCGCCCTGGCTGTGCCCGAGCAGGATCACCGCGCCGCCCCGGTCGGTCAGGTTCCGTACCCGCTCGGCGAGTTGGGGCACCGCCTGCTCGGCGTAGCTGGGCGGCGCGTAGGGGTGGAACGAGCGCGGCCAGAAGGTGGCGATGTCCCAGACGATCGCGGTCAGCCGACGGGTGCTCGGGTCGGCCAGTGCGTTGCGCACCAGCAGCAGCAGAGCCAGCGGGCCGAGCAGCAGGATGGTCCCGGCCACCGTGGCGCTGGGAGCGGGGACGGCGGACCAGATCTGGTTCACGTCCGGCTTGGGGCCCTTGATCCACTCCAGCAGGTACGAGCAGCTGAACCCGATCGCGGCACCGGCCAGCAGCACCGCCGCCCCGGAGAGCCCGCCCTCCAGCCAGCGCAGCAGCAGCGAGCCGATCATCCGGCGCCGTCGCACCATGGCCAGCCAGACCCCGGCCGGACTGTCCGGGTGGGGCTCCGGATCGGTGAGGTCCAGGTCCAGGTCCGCGGACCGCCCGGCCGCCGCGGCCTGCTGCCGCCAGCGGGTCAGCTCGCGGTCGAGGTCGTCCCGCCAGTCGCTGCGGTGCCAGAGCCAGACCGCGCCGAACCAGAGCAGCAGCACCAGCATGCCGTCGATGCTGAACCGGGCCAGCGCCTCGGAGCCGGGCAGGATCTGCACCTGCGTCACCTCGCCGGTCGGCGCGTCCTTGGCGGGCGGGCTCAGCCAGTGCGCGGCGGAGAGCGCCACCCCCGACCAGATCGCGAACAGCAGCCCGCTGCCCACCGTCACGGTGGAGAAGGCGGGCGGCAGCCGCGGCAGGCCGTGCTGGCGGGTGTCGCGCTTGGCCCACCAGGCGACCAGCAGCATCAGCACGCCGGCCGAATACAGCACGCCCAGCAGCAGGTTGAAGGTGTCCAGCAGGTCCGGCATGCCGATCCCGACCCGGCTCACCCCGACCGCGCCGCTCCGCCGGGAGCTCGGCTGGACGGCGCACAGCACCCCGGCCAGCACCAGCAGCGTGCCCGAGCCGCCGCAGAGGAGCCGGCGGGCCAGCCGGCTGCCGGCCAGGGCGGCCCGCAGTCGGTCCACCAGCCCGGCGCAGGCGAGCACCGCCAGACCGGCCGTCAGGAGAACTTCCGTACAGAGCACGACGGTTGACGCCCGGCCGCCGGTGGTGGCGGCGCGCAGCAGGACCAGCGCGAGCAGCGTCCAGGCACCGGCGGTGTGCAGCGCCCGGTCCTGGGTGGCGTACCCGGAGCCGTCCTGCCAGAAGTCGGCGTCGACCAGCTTGGCCTGGGAGAGGTCGTAGGAACCGCGCCGGCCCCCGACGGCCGCCTCCCAGCGGCGGTTCGGGCTGGTGCCCAGGTGCAGCAGCAGCACGATCAGGGCCGGGACGAGCGCGGCCAGCGCGGCGGCCAGGTACGGCCGGTCCTGCATCCGCAGCGCGTGCCAGAACGGCTGGGCCCGGCAGTTGGTGACGGCCAGGCACTGCCAGGCGGCCTGGTCCACGAACACCTGGGTGAGGAAGAGCAGGTAGGTCGCGGTCACGCAGAACGCCATCACCCGCACCATGGCCTGCTGGAACCGCACCTGGCTCCGGGTGCCCAGGGCCATCCAGCCCGCCATGTTGACGAACGCGAACGGCAGCAGCAGGAACCACAGCGCGGTCGCCCACGACCGCGAGGTCAGCCCGCCCCAGAAGTACGCCTCCCGGTGCCGCCCGGACGGCCGGGCGTCCCGGCCCCGCCAGATCCCGGCCAGTTTGCTGCCCGCCACCTGCCGCACCTCGGGATCGTCCAGCACCTCGGCCGGACCCGAACCGCCCCAGCCGTGCACCACCAGTTCGGTGACGCCGCTGCCGTCCACGTCGGTCGGGTAGTCGTAGTCGCCCGCGTGGTCCTGACCCGCCTGATGCACCGTCACCGAAAACCGCCCCCTGACGCCCGCCGGTGATCGAACCTTCGGCCAGCGCAAGGGAGTTGTCAACGGCTTTGGCAGTCAGGACAGGTGACAGCCCCGGACTCTCGCCGTGAGTCCGGGGCTGCTCTCCGGCCCCCGAGGGGGTGGAGTCCGGTCGCCGCACCGTCCCGGGTGCGGTGACCGGAGTCGATGGGTGATCAGAGGCGGGCGGCCAGCTCCTTGGCGGCGCGGGCGCAGTCCTGGGCGATCTTGTCCTCGTTGACGGTGGTCAGGTTGCCCTTCTCCACCACGGGGTTGCCGTTGACCAGCAGCAGGGCCAGCGGCGGGAGGGCGCCGAGGGTGAGCGCGGCGATCGGGTCGGCGATCGAGGAGTGCATGATGCCGTCGATCTTCCAGAGCGCCAGGTCGGCGAGCTTGCCGACCTCGATCGAGCCGATCTCGTTCTGCCGGCCGAGCACCCGGGCGCCGCCCATGGTGCCCAGGCGCAGCGCGCTGCGGCCGGTGAGCGCGGTCGGGGAGCCGTGCAGACGGTTGATCAGCAGCGCGTTGCGCAGCTCGGTGCCCAGCTCGCCGGACTCGTTGGAGGCGGTGCCGTCCACGCCGAGGCCGACCGGCACGCCGGCCTTGAGCATGTCCGGGACCCGGGCGATGCCGGCCGCCAGGCGGGCGTTGGAGGACGGGCAGTGCGCGACACCGGTGCCGGTCTCGGCGAACTTGGCGATGTCCGAGTCGTTCATGTGGACGCAGTGCGCCATCCAGACGTCCTCGCCCAGCCAGCCGGTCGACTCGAAGTAGTCGGTCGGGCCCATCCCGAACAGCTCCTTGCAGAACGCCTCTTCCTCGGCGGTCTCGGAACCGTGGGTGTGCAGCCGGACGCCCTTGCGGCGGGCCAGCACGGCGGCCTCGCGCATGAGTTCGGTGGAGACCGAGAACGGCGAGCAGGGCGCGATGGCGATCTGCAGCATCGAGTCGAAGGAGGCGTCGTGGTACTTGTCCACGGCGGCCTCGGAGGCGATCAGGATGTCCTCGGTCTTCTCCACCGCGTGGTCCGGCGGCAGGCCGCCGTCCTTCTTGCTGCGGTCCATCGAGCCGCGCAGCGCGGTGAAGCGCATGCCGAGCTCCTGGACGGCCTCGATCTCGGCGCCGAGGATGTCGCCGCCGTCCTTCGGGAACACGTAGTGGTGGTCCGAGGCGGTGGTACAGCCGGACTTGAGCAGCGCGGCGGCCGAGCCCTGGGCGGCGGCGTGCACCAGGCGGTCGTCGATCCGGGCCCAGGTCGGGTAGAGCGCGACCAGCCAGTCGAACAGGATGTTGTCCTGGGCCAGGCCGCGGGTGATCCACTGGTAGAAGTGGTGGTGGGTGTTGACCAGGCCCGGGGTGACCAGGTGGCCTTCGCCGTTGATCCGGCGCACCACGTTGTCCAGCCAGGACGGGGCGGGTCCGTTGCCGACCGACTCGATCTTGTTGCCGAGGACGACGACGTGGCCGCGGGCGTACTCGGTGTCGTTGGCGTCGACCGTCGCGATGGCGACGTTCTCGATCACGATCCGCTGGTCGGGGCGCGGGGGCTGGACTGCCATGGTGTTTCTCCTATGGGGGGAGGGTGAGGGGCGCGCGGTGAGCGGTGCGCGCCCCTCACCGGTCAGGACGGTGTCGCCGTTGACACCGCCGCACCGGTGGCACCGCCGGATGAGGCTTGGCGGTCGGCACCGACGTGGTGGAAGAGCAGGTTGAGCAGGACGGCCAGTACGGAGCCGGCTGAGATACCGGAGTGCATCAGCGTGCGGACGGCCTCCGGGAAGGCGTCGTAGAAGGTCGGGGCCGCGATCGGGATGATGCCGACCCCGAGGGCGACCGAGACCAGGATGGTGTTGGCGCTGGAGTTCATCCCCGCCTCGGCCAGGGTCCTGATGCCGCTCGCCGCGACCGTGCCGAAGAGCACGATCCCGGCGCCGCCCAGGACGGGCGAGGGCACCAGCGAGACCAGCGAGCCGAGCACCGGGAAGAGCCCGAGCAGGATCAGGATGCCGCCACCGGCCGCGACCACGAACCGGCTGCGGATGTTGGTCAGTGCCACCAGCCCGATGTTCTGGGCGAAGGCGCTGGCCGCGAAGCCGTTGAAGACCGGGCTGATCGCGGTGGCCAGGCCGTCCGCCCGCAGACCGGCGGCGAGCGTCTTCTCGTCGGCCTCGCGGTCGACGATCCGGCCGAGCGCCAGCATGTCCGCGGTGGACTCGGTCATCGAGACCACCATCACGATGCAGATCGACACGATGGCGGTGATCTCGAAGACCGGGGCCCCGAAGTGGAACGGGGACGGCAGGGCGAAGACCTCCGCCTGGCTGACCGCACCGAAGTCGGCGAGTCCGAGCGGGAAGGCCACCGCGGTGCCGATGCCGAGACCGATGAGCAGCGAGAGCTGCTGCCAGAAGCCCCGGAGCAGTTTGTTGCACAGCACCACCGCGGTGAGGGTGAACGCGGCGAGGCCGATGGCCTTGACGGAGCCGTAACCGGGGGCGGCGGGTGAACCGCCACGCGCCCAGTTGACCGCGACCGGCAGCAGGGACACCCCGATGAGGGTGATCACGGTGCCCTGGACGACCGGCGGGAAGAACCTGATCAGCTTGCAGAAGTACGGTGCCGCGAGGAAGCACAGGGCCCCCGCGACGATCACCGCGCCGAAGATCACCGGCAGGGCCTGGTCGGGCCCGTGCTCTTTGGCGATCGCCAGCATCGGTGCGACTCCGGCGAACGAGACGCCGTTCACGAACGGCAGCCGGGCGCCGACTTTCCAGACCCCCAGGGTCTGGAGCAGGGTGGCCAGGCCCGCGGTGAACAGGCTGGCCGAGATGAGCAGGGCGAGCTCGGTGGGGGAGAGACCCACACCGGCACCGACGATGAGCGGGGGCGCGACCACGCCCGCGTACATCGCGGCGACGTGCTGGAGTCCGGTGGTGAAGAGTTTCACCGTCGGGAGCAGCTCGTCCACGGGGTGGACCGGACGGCCGTCCGGCGTGTCGGGGAGGTTGATTGACACACCGTCCGGCCGTCTCGGCCCGTCTGGGGTGGAACCGCCGTCTGTGGTTCGGGTTGAGCTGGTTGCCATGTCGAGCCCCTCTTGCGCTCGTGGCTCCCGGCGCGCCCGTGGCGCTGGAGATGTCCCGGAGGCGGGACGGCGGTGCAAGGGTCCTCCGGGATGTTCCTCCAGCTCCCCGGGCCGGCCGCCGTGAGGCGAGCGCGATCTCCGGATGTTGGGGGTGGAGAAACAGGTAAGGCAGGTGTTGCGACCCGTCCGGCACCGTCCGGCCTGGCGAGGCCGGTGGGTGCAGCGGTGCTGGACGGTGTTCATGGGGTGGGTCAGGCGACCGGGATGACCGGGACGACGCCCTCGCGGTGCACGGTGCCCTCGATCAGCCCGTACATCCGGTCGGCGGCGTAGTAGACCTCGTTCTCGTTCTTGAGACCGAAGGGCGACAGGTCGACCAGGAAGTGGTGCTTGTTGGGGAGTTCGAGCCGGACCTCGTCCACCTCGGCCCGGTTGTTCAGCACCCGGGTCCCCATCGAGTGCAGGGTCTGCTGCAGCGAGTACGAGTAGGTCTCGGCGAACGCCTCCAGCATGTGCCGCCGGATGTGCTGGTACGAGCGATTCCAGTTCGGCTGGGCCTCGCCCTCGGCGCCGCTGTAGGAGTACTTCCAACGGGCCGTCACCTGGGTGGCCAGGATGCGGTCGTACGCCTCCTGCAGGGTGGTGTACTGGTCCTTGATGTAGCCCCAGAACTCCGAGTTGGTGGAGTTCAGCACGGTCAGGTCCTTGAGACCGGAGATCACCGAGACGGTGGTGCCGTCATAGACGATCTCGCTGGTCCGTACCTCGCCGCCGTTGCGGACGAAGGAGTGGCCGACCTCCTCGGAACCGATGAAGCGCGCCGAGCTGTCCGGCGTCTTGATCCGGTCCCAGGTGTACTCCTCGATCCGGATCCGGGCGCTGTGCACGACACCGCGCTCGGTGTTGTCCACGAAGTGGCGGGCCAGCGTGATGCCGAAGGCCTCCGCCGACTCGATGCCGTACTCCTTGGCGAAGGCGTACACGGTGTTCTTGGTGGTGTCGGTGGGCAGGCAGTTGGCGTTCGAGCCGGTGAGGTGGACGTCGTCGAACTCGCCCTGCAGGGCGACCGAGACGTTCAGGTCCTTGATCTCGTGGCGGGTCGAGTCGCGGTAGACCCGGACGATGCGGTTCTCCGCCTTGCCGTACTGGTTCTGACCGAGCACGTGGGCCATGACATGGCTCCTAAGGGTTCCAGCGGTCTACTAGCTTCCGCGGTAGACCGAGTATCCGAACGGGTTGAGCAGCAACGGCACGTGGTAGTGGTGCTGCGCGGGCGCGACCGTGAAGACGATCGAGACCTCGGGGAAGAACGGCGGCTCCTCGGACTTGGCGGCGTAGTACGCCGCGGTGTCGAAGAGCAGCCGGACGACCGAGCCCGCCTCCACGGCCGGCAGGTCCTTGGCCCGGCCGTCGGAGTCCGTGGCGGAGGTGCCGAGCACCTGCCAGCCACCCTCGGTGTGCAGTGCGAGCTCGACCGGGACGCCCTCGGCCGGGCGGCCGAGGCTGGTGTCGAGCACGTGCGTGGAGATGCCAGTCATGGGTTGAATGACCTTACTGATGGCAGGAATTGACGGATCGACAGCGGGTCAGGCCGCGTCGAACAGTCGGTTGATACGGATGTCGTTGATCTTGCGCAGCTCGCCCCGGACGATTTCCGCCTCGGTGGCGGCGTCATTGGGGAAGCGCTCGCGCAGCGCGGCGAGCATGGTGCCGGCCGTGCGGCCGGTGGCGCAGATCAGGAACACGTGGCCGAACTTCGCCTCGTAGGCGGCGTTCGCCTCGTGCAGCTCGTCCAGGAGTGCGGAGTCGACTCCCTGGATGCCGGCCTGCTCGCGCTCGGAGGTGGCGTCGCCCGCCTTGGGCTTGCCGATCCGGGCGTGGCCGGCCATCGCGTCGGCGAGGTCCTCGACCGTCAGCTTCGCCATCGCCGCCTCGTTGGCGGCCAACAGCTCGGCCCGGTCGGACCAGGGCCGGGTCTCCGCGACAGCGGCGGCCCAGCTGGGGCTGGAGCAGATCTCCAGCAGTGTCTCCGTCAGCTCGCCGGCGGGGATCGCCGAGAGAGCGTCAGGAGTGGTGGGAAGGTTGGTCACGGGTGGACCTCCTGAAGAGTGGTGCCACCCGCAAAAGCTAGATCCGCCACCCCCGGGCGTCAACACTTTGTTGAACTGTTGGTGGTTACGTTTTGAGTCAGGGCCTGTGACCAGCCCTTTTGGTGTGCGATCAGCCAAGTGTGCCCGGCCCGTCGGGTCGGACAGACTGGCCTCAGCCGGTCTTCGTGCCGTCCTGCCGGTTCAGGTAGTTGTACACCGTGAACCGGCTGACGCCGAGTGCGGAGGCCACCGTCTCCACGCCGTGCCGCACGGTGAACGCGCCGCGCTCCTCCAGGAGGGCGACCACGCGCTGCTTCTCCCAGCGGTCCAGCTCGGTCAGCGGGCGGCCGTCGAACTGACGGGTCATCTCGGCCAGCAGGCGGTCCAGGGCACTGCTCAGGTGCGGGAGCCGGACGGCGACCGCGGCCTGGCCGTCCCACTCCAGCACCACGTCGTCGGGGCGGGCCTCGCCGACCGCGACCTGGGTCGCGCCGACGGCCTCAAGCAGCGGCTTTATCGCCGCAGCGAGCGGGTGCTCCAGGGCGTCGCTCATGGGGTACCCACTCCTTCCGGGGTCTTGTCGTTGTCCAGCAGGGTGACCTGCAGGGAGATCTGGGTCGCTCCGGCGTCCAGGCTCTGCCGCAGCAGCCTGGTCACGGCCGCGAGCACCTGGTCGCCCTGGCCCTCGGCCTCGGTGCCGAACGGCCCGACGGTGACGGCCAGGCCGGCCTCGTCCACCGCCTGCCGGGCGGCCACCGCGTGGTCCGGGAACGTGTCCAGCTCGAACGGCTCTGTTGTGAACTCCACCTTCAATCGCACCTGCTCACTGTAGCGATCAGGGGTGGAGGGGGAAGGGGTCGGCCCGAGGCAAGCGAGCTTCAACAAATTGTTGCGGCGGTCTTGACGGTCTCTCGGATCGCGGGGCATGCTTCCACCAAGCAGAATCCCTCTTCCGGATCGTGGAAGTAGGATGTTTCGGAAGAGTGAAAGGTGATTGACGTGACTGCCGCTTCCAAGCTCAGCTACACGGTCAACCTGTCGATCCTGTTCAGCGAGCTCCCGCTCCTGGAGCGCCCCGCCGCCGCCGCGGCCGCCGGCTTCACCGCCGCCGAGCTGTGGTGGCCGTTCGGGGAGAACCACACCCCCTCGGACGCCGAGCAGGACGCGCTCCGCAAGGCCTTCACCGACGCGGGCGTCCAGCTCACCGGCCTGAACTTCCTGGACGACCTGACCAAGGGCGCCCGCGGCACCCTCTCCGTACCGGCCGAGAGCGAGCGGTTCCGGGAGAACATCCCGGTCACCGTGGCGCTCGCCGAGTCGCTCGGCACCAGGGCGCTCAACGCGCTCTACGGCAACCGGGTGGAGGGCGTCAGCGCCGCCGAGCAGGACGAGCTCGCGCTGGAGAACCTCACGCTCGCCGCGCGGGCCGCGCACTCGATCGGCGCCGTGCTGCTGATCGAGACCCTCAACAAGGCCGAGTCCCCGGACTACGCGCTGGTCACCGCCGAGGCCGCGATCGCGGTCGTCGACAAGGTGAACGAGGCCACCGGCCTGGGCAACGCGAAGTTCCTCTGCGACCTGTACCACCTGGCCCGCAACGGCGAGGACCTGGCGGCCGTGATCGCCGCCCACGCCGACAAGATCGGCCACGTGCAGATCGCCGACACCCCGGCCCGCAACGAGCCCGGCACCGGCGAGCTGGACTTCGAGGACCTCTTCGCCCGCCTGGTCGCGGCCGGCTACACCGGCCGGATCGGCCTCGAGTACCGCCCGGCGAACGGCGTCAGCGCCGACAGCTTCGAGTGGCTCCCGCGCGAGTACCGCGCCGGCTGAGCCGTTCGGTTCAGAGCCCTCTCCCACCCTCCAAGTACGAAGGAACGCGACGCATGAGCGCCTCCCGCAAGATCGCCTTCATCGGCCTCGGCATCATGGGCAGCCCGATGGCCGCCAACCTGGTGAAGGCCGGACACACCGTCACCGGCTTCAACCTCCAGCAGCCCGCGATCGACGCCCTGGTGGCGGCCGGTGGCAAGGGCGCGAACTCCATCGCGGACGCGGTGAAGGACGCCGAGATCGTCATCACCATGGTCCCGGCCGACCCGCAGGTCGAGCAGGTCATCCTCGGTGAGGACGGCGTGCTGGCCAACGTGGCCGAGGGCACCCTGGTCATCGACATGTCGAGCATCACCCCGCAGACCTCGATCAAGGTCGAGGCCGCCGCCAAGCCGAAGGGCATCCGCACCCTGGACGCCCCGGTCTCCGGTGGCGAGGCCGGTGCGATCGAGGCCGTGCTCTCCATCATGGTCGGTGGCGACGCGGCCGACTTCGCCGAGGCGAAGCCGATCCTGGACGCGCTCGGCACCACGGTCATCCACGTCGGCCCGGCCGGTGCCGGCCAGACCGTGAAGGCCGCCAACCAGCTCATCGTGGCCGTCAACATCCAGGTGCTGGCCGAGGCCGTGGTGTTCCTGGAGAACGCGGGCGTGGACCTCCCCGCCGCGCTCGACGTGCTCGGCGGCGGTCTGGCCGGTTCGACCGTGCTGAACCGCAAGAAGGCCAACATGATCGACCGTCAGTTCGCCCCGGGCTTCCGGATCGACCTGCACCACAAGGACATGGGCATCGTCACCGACGCCGCCCGCGCCGTCGGTGCCGCTCTCCCGGTCGGCGCGGTGGTGGCCCAGCTGGTCGCCTCCGCCCGCGCCAACGGCGACGGTTCGCTGGACCACTCGGCCCTGCTGCGGGGCGTCGAGCGCCTCTCGGGCCGCGAGGTCAAGTAACAAGCTCCTCCTGGTGGCGTGTACCTGTCCGGTCGTGCCCGCGCCACCAGGAGGCCAAGTTCGGTCGGCAGGAGGGCTGGGGCTCATACCGCCCCCTGCCGACCGTCCCAAACCGGTGACACACGCACTACCCTCCCGGGTGCACTTCGGTCGTGCTCGCGTGCGTCACCCGGCCCCCTCCCTCGCCGAGGGGAGCCTCTCGTACGTCGGAAGCGGGACGAGAGGAACGGCGGGGAGGGGGCGCACCCCCACTTCTGGGCAGAAGCTTTGAACACCAGCGATACGGAAAGAGGCCCACGCATGCCCGCCACCCCCACTCAGGGTCATGTCGTCGTCGCCCCCGACAAGTTCAAGGGCACGCTGGAGGGCGCCGAGGTCGCCGCCCGGATCGCGGCCGGCATCCGCCGGGTCGCCCCGGGCGTGGAGATCCGTGAGCTTCCGGTCGCCGACGGCGGCGAGGGCACCTTGGCCGCCGCCCTGGCGGCAGGCTTCAAGCGGGTCGCCGTGAAGGTGGCCGGTCCCACCGGCCTGCCGGTGGACGCCGCGATCGCACTCCGGGGCGACACCGCCGTGGTCGAGCTGGCCCAGTCCTCCGGACTGGCCCGGCTCCCCGGCGGCCGGACGGCCCCGCTCGCGGCCGGCTCCTACGGCGTCGGCCAGCTGATCGGACGCGCCTTCGGCCTCGGTGCCAAGCGGATCGTGCTCGGTCTGGGCGGCAGCGCCTGCACCGACGGCGGTGCGGGCATGGTCCAGGCGCTCGGCGTCGGCCTGTACGACGCCGACGGCGGTGAGCTGGCGCCCGGCGGCGCCGCGCTGCGCAAGCTGGCCAGGATCGACCCCGGGTCGCTCGCCGACTCCCTCACCGGGGTCGAGGTGGTGGTCGCCTGCGACGTCGACAACCCGCTGCTCGGCGCCCGTGGCGCGACCGCCGTCTACGGCCCGCAGAAGGGTGCGGACGGCGACGACCTGCTGATTCTCGAAGAGGGCCTGACCCGTTGGGCGGACGTCGTCCGCGACAGCACGGGCCGGGACTTCCGGAACGCCCCCGGCGCCGGGGCCGCAGGCGGGGTGGGCTTCGCCGCCCTCGCACTGCTCGGCGCCACCATGCGGCCCGGCATCGAGCTCCTGCTCGAGCTGCTGGGCTTCGACGAGGCCGTGCGTGGGGCACGCCTCGTCGTTACCGGCGAGGGTTGCCTGGACGCGCAGACGCTCCACGGCAAGGCCCCCGCCGGCGTCGCTGCGGCGGCCACTCGGGCGGGGGTTCGGGTGGCCGCCGTCGCCGGACGACTGGAACTCTCGGAGGACCAGTGGCGGGCGGCGGGCTTCGTGGCGGCGTACGCGCTGACCGACCTGGCCGAGCGGCCGGGCGACAGCATGACCAAGGCGGGCGAGCTGGCCGAGGTGGCCGGCGAGCGTCTCGCGGCCGAGCTGCTCAAGCCCTGACTCATCGTACTTTCCTACATTGACGTTTTGTTGAAGGCGGGCCTAGGCTCCCGGTTCACGGGCCCCAACTGCCCGGCGTGCCTTCGGTATACCCCCACTCGTACTCTCGGTTCGGAGGTCCCAGATGCCCCTCAGTGAGACGCCCGCGACCACGGCGGTGATCCGTTCCCGCCGGGTGGTCCTGCCGGACGGCGAGCGTCCCGCTGACGTGCTGATCCGGGACGGCAGGATCGAGCAGATCGCCGAGCACGGCTCGCTGCTCGCGGGGGACCGGCACTTGACCGACCTCGGCGACACCGTGCTGCTGCCCGGCCTGGTCGACACCCACGTGCACGTGAACGAGCCCGGCCGGACCGAGTGGGAGGGCTTCGCCACCGCCACCCGGGCGGCCGCCGCCGGCGGGGTCACCACGATCATCGACATGCCGCTGAACTCCATCCCGCCCACCACCACGGTGGACGGCCTGGCGGCCAAGCGGAAGATCGCCGAGGGGCAGACCTGGGTCGACCTCGGCTTCTGGGGCGGGGCGATCCCCGGCAACGTCCAGGACCTCGAACCGCTGCACCGCGAGGGCGTGTTCGGCTTCAAGAGCTTCCTCGCCCCGTCCGGGGTGGACGAGTTCCCGCACGTCGAGCAGGCCGACCTGGAGCTGGCGCTGGCCGAGCAGGCCAGGATCGGCGCGCTGGCCATCATCCACGCCGAGGACCCGGCCGTCCTGGAGGCCGCCCCGCAGCAGCCGGGCGTGCACTACCGCGACTTCCTGGCCTCCCGCCCCGACGACGCCGAGGCGGCGGCGGTGGCCCGCCTGCTCGACACCGCCCGCCGGACCGGCGCCCGGGTGCACATCCTGCACGTCTCCTCGGCCGCCGTGCTGCCGCTGCTCCGGCAGGCCCGCGCGGACGGTGTCCAGGTGACCGCCGAGACCTGCCCGCACTACCTCACCCTGGCGGCGGAGGAGGTGCCGGACGGCGACACCGCGTTCAAGTGCTGCCCGCCGATCCGCGACGAGTCCAACCGCGACCAGCTCTGGGCCGCGCTCGCGAACGGCGAGTTCATCGCGGTGGTCTCCGACCACTCGCCGTCCACCCCGGACCTGAAGCTGCTTCAGAAGTACGGCGGCAGCGGCGACTTCGCGGCCGCCTGGGGCGGCATCGCCTCCCTCCAGCTCGGCCTGCCGGCCATCTGGACCGAGGCCCGCAGGCGCGGCCACTCGCTGAGCGACGTGGTGTGCTGGATGAGCAGCGGCCCGGCCTCGCTGGTCGGCCTGACCGGTACCAAGGGCGCCATCGCGGTCGGCTGCGACGCCGACCTGGTGGCCTTCGACCCGGACGCCGAGTTCGCCGTGCACGCCGAGAACCTGCACCACCGCAACCCCGTCACGCCGTACGCGGGGAAGACCCTCACCGGCTCCGTCCGCACCACCTGGCTCCGTGGGCAGGTCGTGGACGTCGACGCCGCACCGTTCGGCCGTCAGATCACTCGAAACTAAAGGAGACTCAAGTGAGTACCAGTCAGACCCCGAGCGCTCCCTTCACCGAGCTGGTCAACCTGGCCTCCCGCCTGCTGGGCGCCGGTGTGGTCGCCACCAACGAGGACACCTTCGCCGACGCGGAGAACCTGCTGGTCGCCAAGCCCGCCGAGTTCCGCCCGCACACCTTCGGCCACAAGGGCCAGATCATGGACGGCTGGGAGTCCAAGCGCCGCCGCGGCGTCTCGGCCGAGCAGCCGCACCCGACCGACGAGGACCACGACTGGGCGATCGTCCGGCTCGGCGTACCCGGCGTGATCCGGGGCGTGATCGTGGACACCGCGTTCTTCACCGGCAACTACCCGGAGACCGGTTCGGTCCAGGGCGCCTCGGTGCCCGGCCACCCCTCGCCGGAGGAGCTGGCCGACGCGGAGTGGGTCGACCTGGTGCCGCGCACCGCGCTGCAGGGCAACACCGCCCACGAGTTCGAGGTCACCGACCCGACCCGCTTCACCCACGTGCGGCTGAACATCTGGCCGGACGGCGGCGTGGCCCGGCTCCGGGTGCACGGCGAGGTGGTGGCCGACCCGCGCGAGCTGGACGGCCTCTCCTTCGACCTGGCCGCCCAGGAGTTCGGCGGCGTGGCCGAGGCCGCCTCGGACCGCTACTTCTCCTCCCCGCACAACCTGAACGCTCCGGGCCGCGCCTCCGTCATGGGCGACGGCTGGGAGACCCGGCGTCGGCGCGACAAGGCCAACGACTGGGTACAGATCGCCCTGGCCGGGGGCGGCGAGGTCCTGGCCGCCGAGGTGGACACGTCCTACTTCGTCGCCAACGCCCCTGGCTGGGCCGACCTGGTCGGCTACGACGCCTCCTCCGGTGGCAACCCCGCGGAGGACCCTGACGGCTGGTTCGAGCTGCTGCCGCGCACCCGGCTGCAGCCCGACACCCGGCACCGGTTCCGGCTCACCGCCGGACGGACCGTCACCCACGTGCGGATCAACGTCTACCCGGACGGCGGCCTGGCCCGGCTCCGGCTGACCGGCAAGCTCACCGAGGCCGGCCGTGCCGCCCTCGCGCTGCGCTGGTTCAACGCCGTCCCGGCCGGCGAGGCGGCCACCGCGCTGACCGAGGCCGGCCTCACCCCGGCGGAGGCCACCGAGCTGACCGCCGCCCGCCCGCTCGCGGACGCCGCCGCGACCACCGCCGCCGTCGCTGCCCTGCAGCCGACCGACGGCCCCGACGGCGAGCAGTCCTCCCGCCGCCGTTCGGCCATCTGGCGCCTGCTCGGCGTCTGAGAGGCCGGCTGGCTGTCCGGGCCGGGCCTCCGCCGCCTGGCACGCACGCTTGCCGCGTTGCCGAAACGCCCAAGTAGCTCCGCTACGAGGGCGCTCCGGCGCCTTGCAATCGCACGCACCAGACGCCGCAGGCTGATCCGGCCCGGACAGCCAGCCGGCCTCTGACCCTCCTGCACCTACTGAAGGACCGTCATGTCGAAGACCCTGACCACCGAGTCCGGCGCCCCGATCGCCGACAACCAGAACTCCGCCTCGGCCGGCGAGTACGGCCCGCTGCTGATCCAGGACCAGCAGCTGCTGGAGAAGCTGGCCCGCTTCAACCGCGAGCGCATCCCGGAGCGCGTCGTGCACGCCCGCGGCTCCGGCGCCTACGGCTACTTCGAGGTGACCGACGAGGTCTCGCAGTACACCCACGCGGACTTCCTCGCCGAGGTCGGCAAGCGCACCGAGGTCTTCCTGCGGTTCTCCACGGTGGCGGGCAACCTCGGCTCCAGCGACGCGGTCCGCGACCCGCGCGGCTTCGCGCTGAAGTTCTACACCGCCCAGGGCAACTACGACCTGGTCGGCAACAACACCCCGGTGTTCTTCATCAAGGACCCGATCAAGTTCCCCGACTTCATCCACTCGCAGAAGCGCGACCCCTTCACGGGCGTCCAGGAAGCCGACAACGTCTGGGACTTCTGGGCCCACTCGCCGGCCTCCACCCACCAGATCACCTGGCTGTTCGGCGACCGCGGCATCCCGGCCTCGTACCGCCACATGAACGGCTACGGCTCGCACACCTACCAGTGGGTCAACGCCCAGGGCGAGGCGTTCTGGGTCAAGTACCACTTCAAGACCAACCAGGGCATCCGCTCGCTGGACGGCGACCAGTCGGCCGAGGTGCTCGGCGCCGACGCCGACAGCCACCAGCGTGACCTGCACCAGGCGATCGAGCGGGGCGTGTTCCCGTCCTGGACCCTGTACGTGCAGCTGATGCCGGTCGCCGAGGCGGCGGAGTACCGCTTCAACCCGTTCGACCTGACCAAGGTCTGGCCGCACGCCGACTACCCGCTGGTCAAGGTCGGCCGCCTGGTGCTGAACAAGAACCCGGAGAACGTCTTCGCGGACGTGGAGCAGTCGGCCTTCTCGCCGAACAACTTCGTCCCCGGCATCGGCCCCTCCCCGGACAAGATGCTCCAGGGCCGCCTGTTCGCGTACGCCGACGCCCAGCGCTACCGCCTCGGGGTCAACCACACCCTGCTCGCGGTGAACGCCCCGAAGGCGACCGTGGCCGCCAACTACGGCCGGGACGGCCTGTCGGCGGTCAACGCGGCCGGCCGCGGCAAGAACTACGAGCCCAACTCGTACGACGGCCCGGCGCAGACCGACGCCCCGCTGGCCGCCCCGGTCCGGCTGGACGGCTACACCGGGACGTACACCACCCCGGCGCACACCAAGGACGACGACTTCTTCCAGGCCGGTGAGCTCTACCGCCTGATGTCGGACGGCGAGAAGTCCCGCCTGATCGACAACATCGCGGGCTTCCTGGCCCAGGTCACCCGCGACGACATCGTCGAGAAGAACCTCGCCCACTTCCACGCCGCCGACGAGGAGTACGGCGCACGCCTGGCGGCGGCCGTCGCCAAGCTGCGCGCCGGCAACGACAACTGACCCACCCTCATCGGTGACCGGGCCCGCACCCGGTCGGCCGACCGACGGGCCTCTCCCCCCAGGGCAGTGGGGGAGGGGCCCGTTCCGGCGTTCCCTGGCATATGCCAACTGACCAGGTGTCGACGCGGGCCCGTGCGCGGGCGTCCGGGTGGCTACGCTGGATGTGATTGACAGGGACGGGGAAGGGGACGCCATGTCGGTACGGGGACAGGGGGCTTCGGTCTCGGCCGGGCCGTTCGGGGTGATGCGGCGGGCCCTGCGGGTGCTGGAGACGGTGGACCGGCACCCAGGCGGGGTGCCGGAGGCGGTGCTGGCCCGGGAGCTCGGGCTGCCCGCGGTGGTGGTCCGGGAGCTGGCCGAGGCGCTGGAGCTGGAGGGCTACCTCGCGCTGGAGGACGGGCTCTGGGTGCTCGGCGGGGCGTTCTCGGTGCTCGGCCAGCAGAACCGGGAGCAGCTGGTGCGGTCCCGGATGGAGCACCGGCTGGCCGAGCTGCGGGACGAGCTGGGCGCGGCGGTCTACTTCACCCGGTACCACGACGGCGAGTTGACGGTCGAGGCGGTCTCGGCCGCCGAGCACGCCCCGGCGGTCCGCGAGTGGGTCGACTTCCGGGTCACCGCGCACGCCACCGCGATCGGCAAGTGCCTGCTCAGCCAGCTCGACCACGACGGCCGGCGGGACCACCTCGCCCGGCACCCGGTGGCCCGGCTGACCGCCCGCACCATCACCGACCAGCAGCAGCTGATGCACCGTCTTGAGTGCCAGCCCGCCACGGTGCCGGTGCTGGACATCCAGGAGTACGCGCTCGGCACCGTCTGCGCGGCGGTCCCGGTCTCGGCCGGCAGCACGGTGGGCTGCCTGGCCACCTCGCTGCCGGTCGGCCAGGTGCACCGGCTGCGGGCGGCCGCCGAGCTGCTGGCCGAGCGGGCGGCGCCGTTGATGCTGGCGATGGCGGTCTGAGGCCCCGGCGGAGTTATTAGACGGACTGTCGATAAGAATGGCCGAACCCCTTGTGGGCGGTCGTACCCGCGAGTAGGTTGCCTGGAGTCGAGCCGCCCACCCCTCGGCCAGGAGGTCCGCCATGCCGCCCCGCCCCGTTGTGCCCCCCGCCGTCCACGACAGCCTGGTGCTGGAGCCCCGCGACGTCCGCTTCGACTGGTCGCGGCTGCCGTTGCACTGGATCCCGGACGAGCCGATGGCCACCCACACCGTCAACGTCCTGCACCTGCTGCTGCCCGAGGGCGAGCGCTGGTTCGTCGAGGTCTTCAAGGACGCGCTGCCGCTGATCACCGACGACCAGCTCCGCGAGGAGGTGCTCGGCTTCATCGGCCAGGAGGCGATCCACGCCGAGGCGCACCAGGAGGTGCTGGACCACCTGCTCGGCCAGGGCCTCGACCCCCGCCCGTACGTCCGGCAGGTCACCTGGCTGTTCCGCCGGGTGCTCGGCAAGCGGCCCGGCCTGACGGCCGCTCAGCAGCGGGAGAACCTGATCGAACGGGTCGCCTTCGTGGCCGCGATCGAGCACTTCACCGCCTTCCTGGGCAACTGGGCGCTCAACTCGCCCGGCCTGGACCGGGCCAAGGCCGACCCCACCATGCTCGACCTGCTGCGCTGGCACGGCGCGGAGGAGGTCGAGCACCGCAGCGTCGCCTTCGACCTGATGGTCCATCTGGACCCCGGCTACCTGCGGCGGCTGCGCGGCATGCTGGTCTCCGGTCCCACCCTGTTCCACCTCTGGATCCGGGGCGTCCGCTTCCTGCTCGCCGCCGACCCCAGCCTGAACGGCTCGGTCCGGCCCACCTGGCGCGAGGCCCAGCGGATCGCCCGCCGCGGGCTGCTCCCGGAGCCCTCGCGGATGGTCCGCTCGGCGCTCCGCTACTTCCGCCCGGGCTACCACCCCACCCAGGAGGGCTCCTCCAGCCAGGCCCTCAGCTACCTCGCGGGCTCCCCTGCGGCCCGGGCCGCAGCCAGCCGCTGAGCTCAGCCATGTGAGACCAGGGGCTCGGGGAACTGCGAGGAGATCTGGCGTTCGGGTCACTGCGAAAGTGCCTGACCTTGCACGTACGTTGAACGCTCCTGAGGCTGGCGTCGCAGTTCCCCGAGCCCCTACCTTCCGAATCTTGTGCCTATTGGAGTCGCCCCGATGGACCTCGAAGCGTTGCCGCCGGATCTGTACGGCCGCCCCCAGCCGGACGGCTTCTTGCGGCGGATGACCGCGTTCAGCGACTGGTACGACCCGATGCTGGGCCGGCCGGGGCTGCGCCGGAGTCCGCGTCGGCCCGGCCCCCGGCCGGTGGCGCCGTTGCAGCTGGTGGTCACCGTGCACCGGTTGGTCGCCGAGGACGTGGTCGAGCTGCGGCTCGGCGACCCGGGCGGTGGCCCGCTGCCGGGCTGGCAGCCGGGTGCGCGGATCGAGCTGACGTTGCCGTCCGGCAAGGTGCGGCACTACTCGTTGTGCGGCGACCCGGCCGACCGGAACAGCTACCGGATCGCGGTCCGGCACCTGCCGGACGGCGGAGGCGGCTCGGCCGAGATCCACGACCGGCTGCACCCGGGGGTCCGGCTGACCGCCCGCCGCCCGCGGAACGGCTTCGCGTTCTGCGCCGAGCCGGCCGTGCTGCTGCTGGCGGGCGGGATCGGCATCACCCCGCTGCTGCCGATGGCCCGGCAGGCCCAACACCTGGGTCTGGACTGGCGGTTGGTGCACGTCGGCCGCAGTGCCGCGTCGATGCCGTTCACCGAGGAGCTGCGCGCGCTGGATCCGTCCCGGGTCGAGTTCCTGACCGAACTCACCTCCGCCGCCGAGCTGTTGGCCCGGGCCCCGCGCGGTGCGGCGGTGTACTGCTGCGGCCCGGCCCCGATGCTGGCCGCCGTCCAGCAGGCGTACGACCCGGCCGCCGTCCGCGCTCTGCACTTCGAGCGCTTCGGTGCCGCGCCGATCCTGGACGGGCAGCAGTTCACCGTCCAACTGGGCGAGGACGGGCAGCAGTTGACCGTCCCCGCCGACCGCTCCGCGCTGGACGTGCTGCGCGAGGTCCGCCCCGAGCTGCCGTACTCCTGCCATCAGGGCTTCTGCGGCACCTGCAAGGTCAAGCTGAGCAGCGGCACACCCGTTCACCGCGACCGCCGGCTCACCGAGGAGGACCGGGCCGCCGGGGCGTTCCTGCCCTGCGTCTCCCGGGCCGCCGAGGGCGAGCACCTGGTACTGGAGGTCTGACCGATGACGTTCCCCTTCACCGAACACGACCTGAACCGGTTCCGGGAGACCCAGCAGCTCGCGTACCACTGCGCCGAGCAGGTGGCGGCCTGGATCGAGCCGGGGGTGACGGAGCGGCAGGCCACCGGCAAGCTGCGGCAGTGCCTGGTCGCGGCGGGTGTGCAGGACTTCTTCCACGTGCCGTTCGCCTGGTTCGGCGACCGGACGGCGTTCCGGCACTTCCACACCCCGCTGCAGTTCTTCGCGGGCAGCCGGAAGCTCGAGGAGGGCATGCCGTACGTGCTGGACTGCGCCCCCGTGGTGGACGGCTACACCGCCGACATCGGCTACGGCGGCAAGGTCGGCGACAACCCGGTCTGGGACAAGCTGGCCGGGGACCTGAAGGTCTACCGGGAGCTGATCCTGAGTGAGGTGCGGGCCCGCAAGCCGCTGAACGAGGTCTACGCCGCCGTGGACGCCCAGATCGCCGCGCACGGCTACGACAACCGGCACAAGGTCTACCCGGGCCGGGTGATCGGCCACCAGGTGACCCGGATGACCGCGCGCGGCCCCGCCGGGGTGAACCTGTTCGGCTTCGGGGTGCGTACACTCCAGACGCTCGGCCGGGAGCTGATCAGCGAGCGGCTGCACGGCCGGTCGCCGCTCTGGGCCGACGGCCGCTCCTCCCGGCACGCGCCGACGCCGGGGATCTGGGCGGTCGAGCCGCACATCGGCTTCCGCGAGGTCGGCATCAAGTTCGAGGAGCTGCTGGTCGTGACGGACGACGACGCCTACTGGCTCGACGACGACCTGCCGCACGTCCGCCGCTGGACCACCACCGAGGGAGCTGCCCGATGATCCGCCGCCGTACCGTCGACTCCGCCGGCCTGCCGCTCGCCGTCTTCGAGCAGGGCGACCCCGCCCACCCGACGGTGATCCTGGTGCACGGGTACCCCGACACCCACGTGGTCTGGGACGACATCGCCGAGGACCTGGCCGTCGACCACCACGTGGTCCGCTACGACGTGCGCGGCGCGGGGGAGTCCGGCGTCCCGGCGAACCGGGACGGCTACCGGCTGGAGCGGCTCGGCGCGGACCTGTTCGCGGTCGCCGACGCGGTCAGCCCCGACGCGCCCGTGCACGTGGTCGCGCACGACTGGGGCTCGGTGCAGTCCTGGGAGGCCGTCACCGAGCCGGGCGCCGAGCAGCGGCTCGCCTCGTACACCACGATGTCCGGGCCCTGCCTGGACCACCTGGGCTTCTGGATGCGCAAGCGGTTCCGCCGTCCGACGCCCCGTCACCTGCGGCAGCTGCTGGTGCAGGGCGCGCACTCCTGGTACATCACCGCCTTCCACCTGCCGCTGCTCGCCCCGGCCACCTGGAAGCTCTGGCTGGCCAAGTCCTGGCCCCGGGTGCTGCGCGACCTGGAGGCGGTCAACCCCCGCCCCGGGCACCCGCAGGCCACCCTGAAGCAGGACGCCGTACGGGGGATCGAGCTGTACCGGGCCAACATGCGGCCGACCATCCGCAGCCCGCGCGAGCGGTACACCGAGGTCCCCGTCCAGCTGCTCACGCTGAGCCGGGACCACTACGTCAACGAGTTCCTCTCCGAGGGCCTGGAGCACTGGGCGCCCCGGCTGACCCGACGCACCGTCAACGGCACCCACTGGTCGGCGCTGCTGGAGCACGGCCCGGTGGTCGCCGCGCACGTCCGGTCCTTCATCGGCTCGGTCGCCGCCGGCTCCGAGCCCGAGGCGACCGGCGAGCTGGTGGTGATCACCGGCGCCGGCAGCGGCATCGGCCGGGCCACCGCGCTGGCCTTCGCCGCCGAGGGCGCCCGGGTGGTGGTCTGCGACCTGGACCTCGAATCCGCCGTCCGCACCGCCGAGTTGTGCTCGCTGAGCGGTGGCACCGGGTACGCGTACCAGCTGGACGTCAGCGACGGCGCCGCCTTCGACGCCTTCGCCCAGCAGATCGCCGCCGAGCACGGCGTCCCCGACGTGCTGGTCAACAACGCGGGCATCGGCCACTCCGGCACCTTCCTGCAGACCACCGAGAAGGAGTGGCAGCGGGTCCTGGACGTCAACCTCTGGGGCGTCATCCACGGCTGCCGCGCCTTCGGCACCCTGATGGCCGAGCGCGGCCACGGCGGACACATCGTCAACCTCGCCTCGGCCGCCGCCTACCTGCCCTCCAAGGCGCTCGCGGCGTACGCCACGAGCAAGGCCGCCGTCCGGATGCTCTCCGACTGCCTGCGCGCCGAGCTGGCCTCCTCGGGCGTCGGCGTCTCGGCGATCTGCCCCGGCCTGATCAACACCAACATCACCCGCACCTCGACCTTCTCCGCCACCACCGCCGACGAGCAGGCCGCCAAGCAGGCGCGGGCCGCGAAGCTCTACGCCCGGCGGAACTTCCCGCCGGAGAAGGTCGCCACCGAGATCCTGAAGGCCGTCCGCACCGGCAAGGCCGTGGTCCCGGTGACGGCGGAGGCCAAGGGCGCCTACTTCCTCAGCAGGTTCGCCCCTGGCCTGCTCCGGCTGGCCGCCCGGCTGAACGTCACCTGAGGGCGTGTCAGAACACTCCGGAGCGCGGGGCGTTTGGTACTCCTGGTGAGGACCGAACACCCCGCTCCGAGGAGTCGTCAGATGGCCACCGGTACCGTGCAGACCTTCCACGCCGATCACGGGTACGGGACGATCGCCCCCGACGGCGGCGGGCCCGAACTGACCTTCTACTACGACTCGATCCTGATCGAGGGCGTGGACCGGGCGCTGCCCGACGGGCAGAAGGTCGAGTACGAGGCGACCGTCCAGGAGGACCGGCCGGTGGCGGAGAAGGTCCGACCGCTAGGGTGACCGGGCATGGGGATAACCACGGCTCTCTGGTCCTTCGCCCTGGTGGTCGGGCTGCTCACGCTGACGCCCGGGCTCGACACCGCGCTGATCCTGCGGACCGCCGCGCTCGGTGAACGGGCCAGGGCCTGGGGCGTGGTGCTGGGCATCAACACCGGCACGATGATCTGGGGCGCCGCCAGCTCACTGGGCATCAGCGCCCTGCTCACCGCCTCCCGCCTGGCGTACGAGACGCTGCGCTGGGCCGGGGTGGCGTACCTGCTCTGGATTGGCCTCCAGATGTTGTGCGGCCAGATGCTGCGCGGCAGCGGCACCCCCGGGCCGGACCCGGAGCCGGACACCGGCACCGGCGGCTTCGGGGCCGGCTGGCGGCGGGGTGCGCTGACCAACCTGCTCAACCCCAAGGTCGGCGTCTTCTACGTCGCCGTCCTGCCGCAGTTCATCCCGGCCGGGGTGCCGCACCTGCCGATGGGCGTGCTGCTCACCAGCGTGCACGTCGCCGAGGGCCTGGTCTGGTCGGCCGTCCTGGTCGCCTTCGCCCGCGCCATCCGCGGCTGGCTGCGCCGTCCGGCCGCCCGGAAACTGATGGACCGTCTGACCGGTGTCGTGGTGGTCGGCTTCGGTCTGCGGCTGGCCACCACGGACTGAACGCGACCGACTGAACGCGACGTCGCGAATCCGCCGGTCATCCCGGTCCGGCGGCGGCAGGCTGGCAGCCATGAACCTGCAGATCAACCCCATCGACCCCGCCACCTGCGCCCGCCTCCGCGAGCTGGACGACGCGGGCCGCCCACCGGTCGAGTCGGTCGACACCACCGGCGGCGCCCCGCTGCGCTGCTGCCTCACCCGGGCCTGCCCCGGCGACCGGATCGCCCTGGTCTCGTACGCCCCGCTCGCCCGCTGGGCCGCCGAGACCGGGGCCGACCCCGGCCCGTACGACGAGCGCGGCCCGGTCTTCATCCACGCCACCCCCTGCGTCGGCCCGGCCGAAGGCTGGCCCGGCACCATGCACACCGGCCCCCGGGTGCTGCGCGCGTACGACTCCGGTGGGCGCATCCTGGGCGGCCGCCTGGTCCAGCCCGCCGAGGCCGCCGCCGGCGCGGCCGAGCTGCTCGCCGACCCCGAGGTGGCCGTCCTGCACGTCCGGGCGGTCGAGTACGGCTGCTTCATGCACGAGGTCCGCCGCGGGTAGGGACAGGCGCTGAAAATCAGATGATCTTCGCAGGTCGGAGCCCTAGGGTGCGCGGTATGGAGAACCTGACCGTGACCACCCTCGCCGAGCGGCCCGAGCTGCGGTCGGCCCTGTGGGAGATGCCGCACAGCTGGCCCGCGTTCATGGACCACGACCTGGTGGCCAACGCCCTGGTGGGACTGATCGCCGAGGAGTTCCCGGAGCACGTGGTGGTGGCCACGGACGCCGACGGTGTACTCGTGGCGCGTGGGCACAGCGTCCCGTTCAGCTTTGCCAAGCGGCAGGGGCGGCTGCCCGACCGGGGCTGGGACGAGGTGCTGCTCTGGGCCGTCACCGACCGACGGTACGGGGAGACGCCCGACACGGTCAGCGCGATCGAGATCGCGGTGCACCCCGAGCTCCAGGGGCGCGGGCTCTCCGGTCTGATGCTCGGCGCGATGCGGGACGCCGCCCGGGAGCGGGGGTTCGCGGAGGTCGTCGCGCCGGTCCGGCCGAGTGGCAAGCACCTCGAGCCGGAGGCGTCGATGCAGGAGTACGCCTTCCGGGTCCGCGAGCAGGGCGGGCTGCCGTACGACCCCTGGCTGCGGGTCCACGTCCGGGCCGGGGCGACGATCGAGAAGGTGGCCCCCGCGTCGATGACGATCTCCGGGTCACCGGCGCAGTGGCGGGAGTGGACCGGACTCCCGTTCGACGCGACCGGGGAGGTGCTGGTGCCGGGCGCGCTCGCTCCGGTGCGCTGCGACCTGGCGGGCGGCTACGCCGTCTACGTCGAGCCGACCGTCTGGGTGCGGCACGGGCTCTAGCAACGGGCCCGGAAGTGCCGGGAGCACCCAGAAAACCCCGGACAACTGGAACGCCACCGCTGGCTACGCCGTCAACGACAACACCACCGTCGAGTCCCGGGTCTCCGTCACCGGCCTCACCGGCAACGCCCCGGCCCTCCCGGCGTGTCACGGACCGTCAGGCGCGGGGTCGGCGAAGTGGCGGACGTAGTGCTTCTGCCAGGGTGTTTCGACGGCCTGGGGGTGGTAGTTGCGGCGGACGAACTCCACGGCCCGGTCGGCCGGTACGCCGTCCAGGACGGCGAGGCAGGCCAGGGCGGTGCCGGTCCGGCCGCGCCCGCCGGCGCAGGCGAGCTCGACGCGCTCCGTCCCAGCCCGGGCCAAGGCGTCGGCCAGCAGCGTCCGGGCCTGCCCGCGATCGCTGGGCAGCCGGAAGTCCGGCCAGCGCAACCACCCGGCCTCCCAAGGGGTTTCGGGCGGCTGACGGCCCAGCAGGTACAGCGCGTATCCGGGGGTCGGGCCGGGCGGGAGAGGGCGGCTGAGCGCGCGGCCGCGGACGAGGCGTCCGGAGGGGAGCAGCAGGACACCGGGGTCGGCAGGGTTCCAGGTCTCGGTCACCCGCCCACCGTAGTAGGCCGGATTATCCTAGCCATGGACATAGTAGCCATGTACTCTATTTCTTATGAGCAAGGGTGCACCGGGTCCCACCCCCGGCTTTCTGGTGTGGCGGCTCGCCAACAAGTGGCGCGTCGCGGTCGATCGCGCGGTGGCCCCACTGGGCCTCACCCACGCGCAGTACTCGCTGGTCGCGTCGCTGCACGGCATGCAGCGCGCCGGTGAGCGGCCCAGTCAGCGCCAACTCGCCGACCACACCGGCCTGGAGGCGCTGTACGTCTCGAAGCTGGCGCGCGCCCTGGAGTCGGCCGGTCTGATCGAGCGCACCCGCGACCCCCGCGACCCGCGCGCCGTACAGCTCGCCCTCACCGAGCAGGGCCAGGCCGTCACGCGGCAGGCCGTCGCGGTGGTCCAGGAGCTCCTCCAGCAGCTGCTGGAGCCGCTCGGCGGCCTCGACGCCGCTCGGACGCACGCGTTCACCGAGGAGCTGACGGCCCTGCTCGACGTACCTCTCACGCCATCCGTACCGAACGAGAGCACCCAGGGGACAACACCATGACCAGCACCGCAGCCATCACCGCACCCGTCGCCGACTCCCGCGCCCTCGGCCTGGCCCATTACGCCGCCCGCGGCCTCCTGGAGCAGGTCCTGGCCCGGCACGGCAGCACGTTCCAGCAGCAGGTCACCCTGCGCGCCGCCGTCACCGCCGTCACCCCGCTGACACGGGACGAACTCGCCAGCCAGGTCCAGGGCGCCCTCAAGGCCGACCCGGCCGACATCCGCACCACCCTCGACGAACTGCTGGCCAAGCACCTGCTCGTCGCGGGCGGCACCCACCTCCACCCCACCGACGCCGGCCGCGACCTGCTCGCCATCCTCGCCGCGGAGACCGCTCCCATCACCGCCCGCGTCTGGGGCGACATCCCCGCCGAAGACCTGGCCGCCGCCGGCCGCGTCCTCGCCCTGGTCACCGAGCGCGCCAACGCGGAGCTCGCGGCGCTGACCGCCTGACCATGAACGCCTGCCGGGCACCGGCACCCCGCTCCTTGGGGCGGAGGGGGTGGCGGTGCCCGGCCGGGAGGGCTGACGGTGGGTCAGGCCGCGGTGAGCAGTTCGGGCTCGGGGGCGGGCTGCTTGCGGAGGCCCTTGAGCAGGACGACCAGGGTGGCGGTGATCACCGTGCCGACCGCGATGGCGAGGACATAGAGGAGGGGCTTGCCGATCAGCGGGAGTACCCAGATGCCGCCGTGCGGGGCGCGGAGGGTGGAGCCGAAGGCCATCACCAGGCCGCCGGTGGCCATCGAGCCGGCGATCGCGGACGGGATGACCCGGAGCGGGTCGGCGGCTGCGAAGGGGATGGCGCCCTCGGTGATGAAGGAGGCGCCGAGGACCCAGGCGGCCTTGCCGTTCTCCCGCTCCTCGCGGGTGAACAGGCGACCCCGGACGGTGGTGGCGAGGGCCAGGCCGAGCGGCGGGGTCATGCCGGCGGCCATCACGGCAGCCATCACCTTGAGGCTGCCCGCGTCCGGGACGGATCCGGCGGTGGTCAGGGCACCGGCTGCGAAGGTGTACGCCACCTTGTTGAGCGGGCCGCCCATGTCGAAGGCCATCATCGCGCCGAGCAGCAGACCGAGCAGGACGGCGTTGGCGCCGGAGAGGCTGTTCAGCCAGTCGGTCAGCGCGGACATCACCGAGGCGATCGGCGAGCCGAGCAGCACGAACATCAGGAACCCGACCACCGCCACCGAGATCAGCGGGATCACCACCACCGGCATGATGCCGGCGATCGAGGAGGGCACCTTCCAGCGGACCATCCAGCGCACCAGCAGACCCGCGATCAGACCCGAGGCGATACCGCCGAGGAAGCCCGCGCCGACGGTGACCGAGATCGCGCCGCCGACGATGCCCGCCGCGAGGGCGGCCCGGTCGGCGATCGCGTAGGCGATGTAGCCGGACAGCACGGGGACCAGGAAGCCGAAGGCCGCCGCGCCCGCCTGGAACAGCATCGCCGCCCAGCTGTGCTGCGAGGTCCAGTCGAAGTGGCCGACCACGGACGGGGCGGCGGAGATCTCGTACCCGCCGATGGCGAAGCCGAGCGCGATCAGCAGACCGCCGGCCGCGACGAACGGGATCATGTAGCTGACGCCGGTCATCAGCCAGCCGCGCAGGCGGTTGGCCCAGTGCTCGTCACGCTTGGGCGCGGGGGCAGCCACGGGCCCGGCCGTGCCGGGCTCGGCAGCGGCCAACTGGAGTGCTTCGGCGACGAGTTGGTCGGCGCGGTTGACCCCGGCCTTGACGCCGACGTCGACGGTCGGCTTGCCCGCGAAGCGGGACTTGTCGCGGACCTCGACGTCGTGCGCGAAGATCACCGCGTGCGCGGCGGCGATGACCGCCGGGTCGAGTGGGGTCGACCCGGCGGAACCCTGGGTCTCCACCTGGATCCGGGCACCGGCCTTGGCGGCGGCCAGTTCGAGCGCCTTGGCGGCCATGTAGGTGTGCGCGATGCCGGTGGGGCAGGAGGTGACGGCGACCAGCAGCGGGCCCTCCTGCTGCTGCGCGGCCTCCTCCGGCTGCTCGTCGTTGACCAGGGCGGCGACCTCGGTCGGGTCGGTGGCCGCGCGCAGGGCGCCGGTGAACCGAGGGTCCATCAGGCGGCGGGCCAGCGAGGCGAGGATCTGCAGGTGGGCGTCGTCGGCGCCGTCCGGGGCCGCGATCATGAAGATCAGGTCGGCGGGGGTGCCGTCCGGGGCGTCGAAGTCGATGCCCCGCGCGCTGCGGCCGAAGGCCAGGCTCGGGGTGGTGACGTGGGCCGAGCGGCAGTGCGGGATGCCGATGCCGTCGCCGAGGCCGGTGGGGGCCTGGGCCTCGCGGGCGGCGATGTCGGCCAGGAAGCCGTCGAGGTCGGTGACGCGGCCCTCGGCGACGAGACGCTGGGCCAGCGAGCGGAGGGCGTCGTCCTTGTCGGCGGGGGCCAGGTACAGGTCGACGAGGGCGGGGGTGATCAGTCTGCCGGGGTCGCTCATGGGGAGTCCTTGGGGGTGGGAACGCCGAAGGGAGCGTTACGCAAGGGGCCGGGTGTGGGGGATGTCGGTGGTGACGGTGACCGCGTCGGGGGCGAGGTCGGCGGGGGTGGGCATGGCGCTGCCGGGGAGCTGGACGGCGGCGGCGCCGTGGGCGAGGGCGGCGGCGAGGGCCTTGGGGCCGGTGCCGCCGGTGCCGAGGAAGCCGGCCAGCGAGGCGTCGCCCGCACCCACGTCGCTGCGGACGGTGGCGACGGGGGCGGTGCCGTACCAGGTGCCCTCGGCGGAGACGAGCAGCATGCCGTCGGCGCCGAGACTGGCGAGCACCTGCTGGGCGCCGCGCTCGCGCAACTCCTCGGCGGCGGCCACCGCCTCGCCCACGGTGGTGAGTTGACGCCCCACCGCCTCGGCGAGCTCCTCGCGGTTGGGCTTGACCACGTCGGGCCTGGCCCGGAGGGCGGCGAGCAGCGCGGGGCCTGAGGTGTCGAGGGCGATCCGGGCGCCGCCGGAGTGCACCTGGGCGACCAGGTCGGCGTACCAGTCGGGGTCCAGCCCGCGCGGCAGGCTGCCGCAGCAGGCCAGCCAGTCCACGTCCGGGCCGGTGTAGTCGCGGCGGACGGTGGCGAGCAGGGCCGCCGACTCCTCGGCGCTGAGCTCCGGTCCTGGTGCGTTGATCTTGGTGAGGGTGTGGTCGCCCTCGACGATCGAGACGTTGATCCGGGTCTCGCCGCGGACCGGGACGCTGGCCACCTCGATGCCCTGACGGAGCAGTAGGTCGGAGAGCAGCAGTCCGGAGAAGCCGCCGAGCGGGAGCACGGCCGCGGCCCGGTGTCCGGCGGCGGTGAGCGCGCGGGCCACGTTGACGCCCTTGCCGCCGGGGTCGACCCGGTCGGTGGTGGCGCGGTTGACCTCGCCCCGGGCCAGGTCCGGTAGTTCGTAGGTGCGGTCCAGGCTGGGGTTGGGGGTGATGGTGACGATCATGCGCGGATCACTTCCGGTCCGAGGTTCTCGATCTCTGCGGCCTGCTGGTCCGTCAGGCCGGTGTCGGTGATCAGCACGTCCACCTCGCGGAGCGTGCCGAAGCGGGCGAACTGCCGGCTGCCGTACTTGGAGGAGTCGGCGAGCAGCACCACCCGCCCCGCCCCGGCGAGCATGGCGCGCTTGACGGCGGCCTCGGCCAGGTCGGGCGTGGTCAGGCCGCTCTCCGGGCCGAAGCCGTTGGTGGCGACCACCGCGAGGTCGGCGTGCACGTCGGCCAGGTCGCGCAGCGCCCAGGCGTCCACGGCGGCCTGGGTACGGTGCCGGAGCCGCCCGCCGACCAGATGGAGCGTCAGATCCGGGTGGTCGGCCAGCCGGGCGGCGACCGGGAGGGCGTTGGTGACCACGGTCAGCGTGCTGTCCAGGGGGAGCAGTGCGGCCAGCCGGGAGATCGTGGTGCCCGCGTCCAGCAGCAGGCTGCCCTCGGTGGGCAGCAGCTCCAGGGCGGCGCGGGCGATCCGCTCCTTCTCCGGGGCGGCCGTGGAGTCGCGTTCGGCGAGGCCGGGCTCCAGGTGGAGGCCGCCGGCCGGGAGCGCGCCGCCGTGCACCCGGCGGAGCAGGCCGGCCTTGTCGAGCGCGCTCAGGTCCCGCCGGACGGTCTCCTGGGTGACGCCGAACTCCTCGGCGAGCGAGGGGACGTCGACCCGGCCGTGTTCCTGGGCGAGGAGCAGGATCTGTTGCTGGCGCTCCGGAGCGTACATGTGGGATCAGATCCGTTTCGTGTCCGTTTCCGTCTGGTCAACCAGGACGATACGCGCGGGCCGCCGGAAAGCAAAGATTTTCGGACACCCAATCGGACATGCTCACAGATCGAGACTTCTGCCCGGTTGTGTTGACATCCGCCCGGAACCGGGCGTAGAACCAACAGCAATCCACCCGTAACGGGCCCGAAACCACATCTAGGGGACCCTCATGCCTCAGCTCCAGGTCACCGTCGGCTCCGCCAGCGGCCTGCACGCCCGCCCGGCCTCGCTGCTCGTCCAGGCCGCCGCCCGGCAGACCGCCAGGGTCACCCTGGCCCGCCCCGGACAGACCGCCGTGGACACCCGCAGCCTGCTCTCGGTGCTGGCACTGGCCGCCAAGCAGGGCGAGGAGCTGGAGCTGACCGCCGTGGGTGAGGACGCGGACCAGGCCCTGGCCGAGCTGGCCGCGCTGATCACCGAGGACCACGACGCCCCGGCCGCCCGGTGAGCCGGCTGCTCGACGGGATCGGTGTCGGCACCGGCAGCGCGGCCGGGCCGGTGGCCCGGATGGCACCGCCGCCCGCACTGCCCGCACCCCGCCCGGTCGCCGACCCCGCCGCCGAGACGGCGGCCGTCCGACGGTCCGTCGGCGAGGTGGCCGCCGAACTCGCCGACCGGGCCGAGCGGGCCGGGGGAGTGGCCGGGGAGGTGCTGGAGGCGCAGGCGCTGATGGCCGCCGACCCCACCCTGCTGGACCGGGTGGCCGCCCTGATCGCCGAGGGCACCGACGGCCCGCACGCCGTCACCGCCGCCTACGCGGAGTTCCGCGCGCTGCTCACCGCCGCCGGCGGCTACCTGGCCGAACGAGCCGCCGATCTGGACGACCTGAGGGACCGTACGGTGGCCCGGCTGCTCGGCCTGCCCACCCCCGGCCTGCCCGACCCGGGTCACCCGTACGTGCTGGTCGCCGAGGACCTGGCGCCCGCCGACACCGCGTTGCTCGACCCGGCCGTGGTGCTCGGCCTGGTCACCGTCCGCGGCGGCCCGACCAGCCACACCGCGATCCTGGCCAAGGCGCTCGGCCTGCCCGCCGTGGTCGGCTGCGCCGGGGCGGCCGGGCTGACCGACGGTCAACTGGTGCTGCTGCACGCCGCCGAGGGCACCGTCGAGGTCGACCCCGAGCCGGGTGCGGTGCGGCGGGCGGCGGAACGGGAGCAGCGCCGCCGGGAACGGGAGCGCGGCGTCAGCGGCCCCGGCCGGACGGCGGACGGGCACCCCGTCGGCCTGCTGGTCAACCTCGGCGCGCTCGCCGAACTGGACGGGGCGGCCGCGGCCGACGCCGAGGGCGTGGGCCTGTTCCGCACCGAGTTCCTCTTCCTGGACCGCGCCGAAGCCCCCGGTCAGGCCGAGCAGACGGCGGCGTACCGGCGGGTGTTCGAGGCGTTCACGGGGCGCAAGGTGGTGGTCCGCACGCTGGACGCGGGCGCGGACAAGCCGCTGCCGTTCGCCACCGCCGCCGACGAGGAGAACCCCGCGCTCGGCGTCCGGGGCCTGCGCACCGCCACCCGCGACCCGGAGCTCCTTGAAACCCAGTTGGCCGCCGTCGCGGCGGCGGCCCGGGGTAGCGCGGCCGAGGTGTGGGTGATGGCGCCGATGGTCTCGGTGCCGCGGGAAGCCGCGGAGTTCGCCGCCCGGGTACGCGCGCACGGGTTGCCGCTGGCCGGGGCGATGGTCGAGGTCCCGGCGGCTGCCCTGCGGGCCGGGCGGCTGGCGGAGGTCTGCGACTTCCTCAGCATCGGCACCAACGACCTGTCCCAGTACACCTTCGCGGCCGACCGCCTGCTCGCTCCGCTGGCCGCACTGCTCGACCCCTGGCAGCCCGCGCTGCTCGACCTGGTGGCGGCGACGGCCGGGGCCGGGGCCGCACTCGGCCGCCCGGTCGGGGTGTGCGGCGAGGCGGCCGCCGATCCGGAGCTGGCGCTGGTGCTGGTCGGACTGGGCGTCAACAGCCTCTCGATGGCGCCGTCCTGCCTGCCCGCCGTCCGCGCGGCGCTGGCCGCGCACACCCTCGGCGACTGCCGGGAGCTGGCCGAACTGGCCCGGACGGCGGCCGACGCGGAGACCGCCAGGACGCTGGTCCGGCGGTCGATGAACGCCGAGCTGCGGAACGCCTGACGCCGCCCCCCAATGGCCGGAGGGTCTCAGCTGCCGGAGATGATGCCCAGGCCCTTGGTGAGGTCGTCGAGGTTCATGCAGGGGGTGATGCTGATTTCGGCGTTGAGCTCCCAGAGCGGTTCCAGCATCGGGACCATCGAGTACTCGGCCGGGAGGTCGACGAACAGGTAGGCGCAGCGGCGGCCGGCCGTGGGGGCGAAGTACACCGCCTCGGGCTTGAGGGTGGAGATGATGCCCTGCAGGGCCTTGGGCATGCTGCCGTCGGCGATCAGCCGGTTGGCGGTCTCGGTGTCGAACTCGACCTGGATGAGAGTACGCATGGCTCGGGACCTTTCGTCACCGGTGCGGACGCGGTGATCGGTCCGCCCTGCATACCAGCGTCTCGCGCGCCATCGGCGGCCGCCATCCGGGTGAGTCAGGCGGCGGCGGAGGGGACGGTCTCCTCGGCGGCGCGGGCCAGGTCGTGGTGGATCGGTCCGTCGCCGGCCGAGAGCGGCAGGCAGGAGCCGCCGCGGCGGTGCGCGACGATCTCGGCGGCGACCGAGACGGCGGTCTCCTCGGGGGTGCGGGCACCGAGGTCGAGGCCGATCGGGGAGCGCAGCCGGCCGATCTCGGCGTCGGTCAGGCCGACCTCGCGGAGCCGGGCGTTGCGGTCGCGGTGGGTCTTGCGGGAGCCCATCGCGCCGACGAAGGCGACCGGCAGCCGGAGCGCGCGCTCCAGCAGCGGGATGTCGAACTTGGCGTCGTGGGTCAGCACGCACAGCACGGTCCGGCCGTCGATCGCGGAGAGCTGGGACTCCAGGTAGCGGTGCGGCCAGTCGACCACCACCTCGTCGGCCTCCGGGAAGCGCCGCGCGGTGGCGAAGACCGGGCGGGCGTCGCAGACGGTGACCCGGTAGCCGAGGAACTTGCCGATCCGCACCACCGCCGCCGCGAAGTCGATCGCGCCGAAGACCAGCATCCGGGGCGCGGGCACGTACGACTCGATGAAGAAGGTGACGGTGCCCTGTGACGCGCCCGTTGTTGAGAAATCAAGAGGTGTACACGGGCGCCCGTCCAGGCCGAGCACCAACTGCCCGGTGCGGCCCGCGTCCAGCATGGCCCGCGCCTCGGCGACGGCGGCGCGCTCCAGCGCGACGGTCGTGGAGGGGGCCGGGGTGAGCGAGCCGTGGTGGGTGTCGGCGGTGACCGCGACGGTGGCGCCGAGCAGGGCGGCCGGGCCGGCCACGATCCGGGCCAGCGCGACCGGGGTGCCGGAGGCGATGTAGGTGATGCCCGCGTCGAGCGCGGGGTCGGCGCCGGGGACCACCGGCTGGACGAAGACGTCCAGGATGCCGCCGCAGGTGAGGCCGACCGCGAAGGCGTCCTCGTCGCTGTAGCCGAACCGCTCCAGGACCGGGGTGCCGGTGGCGATCGCCTCCTGGCAGAGCTCGTACACCGCGCCCTCGACGCAGCCGCCGGAGACCGAGCCGATCGCCTCGCCGTCCGCGTCCACCGCGAGCGCGGCGCCGGGGTCGCGCGGCGCGCTGCCGGAGACGCCGACCACGGTGGCCACGGCGAAGGAGCGCCCGGAGGAGTGCCAGGCCAGCAGCTGCTCGGCGATGTCCTGCATTTCGGGGGCTCCCAACGGAAGAAGAGGGGGTGGAACGGGGGCAGCCGCTGTGCGAGGGCCGGGACCCCCGCACAGCGGCTCTGCTACTAGTGAACTCCCAGCCAGGCCTTGATCGGGGTCAAGGCGAAGTAGATCAGGAAGACACCGGTGAGGATCCACATCAGCGGACCGGGCTCGCGCCACTTGCCGCGGCCCGCCTTGATCACGCAGTAGGTGATCACACCGGCCGCGACACCGGCGGTGATGCTGTAGGTGAACGGCATCAGGACGCAGGTGAGGAAGGCCGGGATGGCGACCTCGCGGTCGGACCAGTCGATGTGCCGGGCCTGACTCATCATCATGGAGCCGATCACCACCAGGGCGGCCGAGGCCACCTGGACCGGCACGATGCCGGCGAGCGGGGTGAAGAAGAGCATCAGGGTGAAGACACCACCGGTGACCACGGAGGCCAGCCCGGTCCGGGCACCCTCGCCGACGCCGGTCGCGGACTCGACGAAGACGGTCTGCCCGGAGGCACCCGACAGGCCGCCGATGGCGCCGCCGGCACCGTCCACGAAGAGCGCCTTGCTCAGGCCGGGCATCCGGCCCTGCTTGTCGGCCAGACCGGCCTCGGTGCCGACGCCGATGATGGTGGCCATCGCGTCGAAGAAGCCGGCCAGCACCAGGGTGAAGACGGCGACCGAGGCGGAGATGGCGCCCATGCCCTGGCTGCCGAAGGCGCCGAACAGGTCGACGTGACCGAACAGGCCGAAGTCGGGGGCGGCCACCGGGCCGTCGCCGGGCCACTTGGGCACCTGCAGGCCCCAGACCTTGTCGTCCAGACCGGCGGCCGCGTTCACGACGAAGGCGATCACGGTGCCGGCCGCGAGGCCGATCAGGATCGCGCCCCGGGTGTTGCGGACCAGCAGCACGAAGATGGTCAGCAGGGTGATGCAGAAGATCAGCACGGGCCATCCGGACAGCTCACCGGTGGGGCCGAGCGAGAGCAGCGGGCCCTTGCCCTGGAAGACGAAGCCCGCCTTGTTCAGACCGATCAGGGCGATGAACAGACCGATGCCGATGGTGATCGCGTGCTTGATCGGCAGTGGGATGCCGTTCATGATCTTCTCGCGCAGGCCGGAGACGACCAGCAGCACGATGGCCAGACCGTAGATCACGCAGAGGCCGAAGGCCTGCTCCCACGTGGTGTGCGGGACGACGATCGCGGAGATCGCGCCGGAGACCGAGAGTCCGGCCGCGGCGGCCAGCGGCACGTTGCCGACCACGCCGAGCAGGATCGTGGTGACGGCGGCGGCGAGCGCGGTGGCCGTGGTGAGCTGCGCGTGGTCCAGGTGCACCCCGTTCTTGTCGGCGCCGCCGAGCAGGATCGGGTTGAGCAGCAGGATGTAGGCCATCGCCATGAAGGTGGTGAGGCCACCGCGGAGCTCATTGCCGAAGGTCGAGCCGCGCGCCGATATCTTGAAGTAGGCGTCCAGCGCGTTCTTCGGCGGGTTTGCCTCGGACGGCGTGAGGGAGTCGTCCGTGGCGGGTCTGTCGTCAGTGGTGCCGGGCTCCGTGGAGATCCGGGTCATGTCCACTCCCAAGGTTCAAAGGGGGTTGGGGTGGGCGAGTCGACCTGATTTGCCGGTTGGAGGAGGCACAGGGGGACTGTTCGACTCACGAGGTACGCACTCAAGCCGGTGCGGGGTGGTACGCACTGCTGCAGAACCCCGGCGTGGGAGAGGCGGCAGCGATGGTGCTTGATGATGCGTCGACTGTTCTGCTTTTTTGGTGCGCCCCGGGGCGGCGGGGAAGACGGTCGCCGCCCCGGGGAGGCTTGTGGCTAGAGCGTCCCGGTGAGGTGCTCCGGCCGGACCGGGATCCGGTTCAGGGCGATCCCCGTGGCGGCCCGGATCGCGGCGACGATCGAGGGCGTGGCGGAGACGGTGGGGGCCTCGCCGACGCCGCGCAGTCCGTACGGGGCGTTCGGGTCGGGGAGTTCGAGGATCTCCACCGGGATCGGCGGGGTGTCCAGGATGGTGGGGATCAGGTAGTCGGTGAAGGACGCGTTGCGCACCTTCCCGTCCTTGACCACGATCTCCTCCATCACGGCCAGGCCGAGCGCCTGGGTGACGCCGCCCTGGATCTGGCCGACCACCGAGAGCGGGTTCAGCGCCTTGCCGACGTCCTGGACGGCGGTCAGCTCGACCACCTTGACCAGGCCCAGGTCGACGTCCACGTCGACCACCGCGCGGTTGGCGCAGAAGGTGTACTGGACGTGGCCGAAGCCCTGCCCGGTCTCCTTGTCGAACGGGACGGTCGGGCGGTGGTGGTGCTCGCGGGTGAGGTCGATGGCCTCCTCGCCGAGCAGGTCCACCATCGAGACCAGCACGCCGGCGCTCTCGGAGACCACCTTGCCGCCGACCAGGTCGATGTCGTTCTGGTCCCAGCCGTAGCGGCGGCGGCCCTTGGTGATCAGCGCCTGCTTGACCGCCTCGGCGGCCAGCTTCACCGCACCACCGGTCATGTAGGTCTGCCGCGACGCGGAGGTCGAACCGGCCGACCCCACCTCGGTGTTGGCCGGGTGGATGGTGACCTGCTCGACCCCGAGCTCGGTACGGGCGATCTGGGCGTGCACGGTGACGCCGCCCTGGCCGACCTCGGCCATCGCGGTGTGCACCATGGCGACCGGCTCGCCGCCGATGACCTCCAGGCGGACCCGGGCGGTGGAGTAGTCGTCGAAGCCCTCGGAGAAGCCGACGTTCTTGATGCCGACCGAGTAGCCGATGCCGCGCACGATGCCCTCGCCGTGCGAGGTGTTGGACAGCGCGCCCGGGACCTGACGGATGTCCAGGTTGTCCAGGTCGAGCGGCGGCGGCAGCGGCATGTCCTTGACCCGCTGCAGCAGCTCGGCGACCGGGGCCGGCGAGTCGATCTTCTGTCCGGTGGGCATGTAGTCGCCCTCGGCCATCGCGTTCAGCTGCCGCAACTCGACCGGGTCGATGCCCAGTTCGGCCGCCAGCTTGTCCATCTGCGACTCGTAGCCGAAGGCCGCCTGGACCGCGCCGAAGCCGCGCATCGCGCCGCAGGACGGGTTGTTGCTGTAGAGCGCGATCGCGTGCATCCGCACGTTCGGGATCACGTACGGGCCGTGGCCCAGCGAGGCGGCGTTGCCGACCACCGCGGGGGAGGCGGAGGCGTACGCGCCGCCGTCCAGCACGATCCGGGCGTCGGCGTAGACCAGCTTGCCGTCGCGGGTGGCGCCGTGCTCGTAGTACATCTTGGCCGGGTGGCGGTGCACGTGGCCGAAGAAGGACTCGTCGCGGGCGTAGACGATCTTGACCGGCTTGCCGGTGTGCAGGGCCAGCAGCGAGGCGTGGATCTGCATCGAGAGGTCCTCGCGGCCGCCGAAGGCGCCGCCGACACCCGCCAGGGTGAGCCGGACCTTCTCCTCCGGCAGGGCCAGTACGGGGGCCATCTGCTCGCGGTCCACGTGCAGCCACTGGGTGGCCACGTAGAGGTCGATGCCGCCGTCCTCGGCGGGCACCGCGAGGCCGGACTCCGGGCCGAGGAAGGCCTGGTCCTGCATGCCGACCTCGTAGTGGCCGGAGACCACCACGTCGGCCAGCGCGCGGACCTCGTCGGTCACGCCGAGGCCGGAGACCAGCTTCTGCTCGTGGCAGATGTTGTCGTACCCGTGCGACTTGTACTCGTGCGGCTCGTGCACATAGCCGTGGGTCTGCGGGTCGAGGCACTGCTCCTCGGTGACGATCGGGGTGAGCACCTCGTACTCGACCTTGATCTTCTTCACCGCGCGGCGGGCCGTCTCCGGGTGGTCGGCCGCGACCAGCGCGATCGCCTCACCGTGGTATCGGACCTTGTCGATCGCCAGGGCCGGCTGGTCCTGGATCTCCAGGCCGTAGAACTTCGAGCCCGGGATGTCCTTGTGGGTCAGCACCGCGTACACGCCGGGCACCTTGAGCGCCTCGGAGATGTCCACGCTGATCAGGTTGGCCCGCGGGTGCGGCGAGCGCAGCGCCATGCCCCAGAGCATGTCCTCGTGCCACATGTCGGAGGAGTACGCGAACTCGCCGCGGACCTTCAGGTTGCCGTCCGGGCGCAGCGGCGAGCCGCCGATGCCGTCGGGGCTCGAGGTCCGGATGTCCTGCAGGTTCTTCTGGCCCTGGATGGTACGAGTGCTCATTCGGAGGCCGCCTTCGCGCACTTGCGGGCGGAAGCCAGCCGCACCGCGTCCATGATCTTCTCGTAACCGGTGCAGCGGCACAGGTTGCCCGACAGCGCCTCGCGGATGTCGTTGTCGCTCGGCTGCGGCTCGTTGTCGAGCAGCGCGTCGGTCTGCACCAGCAGGCCGGGGGTGCAGAAGCCGCACTGGACGGCGCCGGCGTCGATGAACGCCTGCTGGACCAGGCCCAGCTCGCCGCTCTCCTCGGCCAGACCCTCGACGGTGCGGACCTCGCGGTCCTGGACCTGGCCGGCCGCGACCAGACAGGAACAGACCGGGACGCCGTCCAGGTAGACCGTGCAGGAACCGCACTCGCCCTGCTCGCAGGCGTTCTTGGAGCCCGGCAGGCCCACCCGCTCGCGCAGCACGTAGAGGAGGCTCTCGCCCTCCCAGACGTCGTCCGCCTCGACCGGCTTGCCGTTGGCGGTGAATGTGACCCTCATGCCGCGCTCCTGATCTGCTTGCTGTAGTCGTTCCAGGTCCAGGTCAGCGTGCGGCGGGCCATCACGGCCAGCGAGTGCCGCCGGTAGTCGGCGGTGCCCCGGACGTCGTCGATCGGCGAGGCGGCGGCCTTCACCAGCTCACCGAACCGCTGGATCACCTCGGCGCCCAGCAGGTCGCCCGACTCCCACAGACCGCGCTCGGCGAGCACGCCCTGCAGGTACTCCTCGGCCTCCACGGCGCGGCGCGGCGTGGGGGCAGCCGAACCGATCCCGGTACCGACCGTGCCGTTCTTCGGGTGCAGCGCGAAGCCGAAGGCACAGACCGCGATGACCATCGCGTTCCGGGTGCCGATCTTCGAGAACTGCTGCGGGCCGTCCGCCACCGGGATGTGGACGGCGCGGATCAGCTCGTCCTGCTCCAGGCTGTTGCGCTTCACGCCGACGTAGAACTCGTCGATCGGGATCATCCGGGTGCCGCGCACCGAGGCCGCCTCGACGAAGACGTCACGTCCGGCGGCGAGCAGCGCGGGGTGCGCGTCACCGGCGGGCGAGGCGCCGCCGAGGTTGCCGCCGACGCCACCGCGGTTGCGGATCTGCGGCGAACCCACGGTGTGCGCGGCGAGCGCGAGACCGGGGAGGGGCCCGGACAGCTCGTCGATGATCCGGGTGTAGGGGACCGAGGCGCCGAGCCTGACGACGTCGCCGTCGTTCGACCACTCGGTCAGCTCGGTGATGCGGTTCAGGTCGAGAATCGCGGATGGCCGGTGCACGTCGAAGTTCATCTCGACCATGACGTCCGTGCCGCCGGAAATCGGCAGCGCGGTCGGGTACTCAGCCTTCGCCGCGAGCGCCTCGTCCCAGGTACCGGGCCGAAGGAACTCCATGCGGGTCTCTCCTCAAGTCGTCGCCAGCCGGACAGTTGGGCACAGTGCCCGGTATTCGGTGTATCGGACCTTGCTACCGCCTCGTTGCCTCGGCGTTGAGTCCTGGTCACCGGGGTGTGTCCGGCGGCGTGTTGCCAGTGAACCGCCGACCGCTCACCCGGAGGCAGTCACCGATGGCATGAAGCCCTTGCCTCGGTGTCGCCCGGCATCCTGTACGTTCCTCTAAGGCGGACAATTGCCCTGTACAGCGCTGCGCGCGCCACTACCTACGACCGTAATCCGGCCGTGATTCGGAAGCTACGGCCCCGTGACCCGGGACCGGTTGATACGTAACACCGATCACCCGTCCATCGGGCACACTGTCCCCCCGAACCACACCATCAGACGAAGGAGTCTGCGGATGCGCGTCCGAGACCTGCTCGCCCCCGGGGCCCCACGGCTGCGGCTGCTCGCCGCCGAGGACGAGCTCGACCGGCAGGTCAGCGGCGTGATGACGACCGACCTGCACGACCCCGGCCGGTACCTGCACGGCGGTGAGCTGGTGCTCACCGGCATGCTCTGGCGGACCGGGCCGGAGGACTCCGAGCGCTTCGTGCGCACCATCGTGGTCGGCGGCGCGGTCGCCCTGGCGGCCGGCGAGGCCGAGGTCGGCCCGGTGCCCGAGGACCTGGTGGACGCCTGCCGCCGGCACCGGATGCCGCTGCTCGCCGTCCCCGACGACATCGCCTTCGGCACCGTCACCGAGTTCATCGGCAGACAGGTCTCGGCCGACCGGGCCGCCGACCTGGCCGCGCTGGTCGACCGGCACCGGCTGCTGGTCTCCGCCGCCGGCGGTGGCGGACTGGACGCCGTGCTGGAGCTGCTCGGCGGCGACATCGACCTGGACTGCTGGGTGCTCGCGCCCACCGGCCGGGTGATCGCCGGGCCCGCCGAGCGGCTCTCCGCCGAGGACCGCGACCAGCTGGTCCGGGCCCACCTGGCCGCCCAGCGCCAGCGCCGCCGACCCCCGCACCGGGCCCGGCTGGCCAGCGGCTCGTACTCGCTGATCCCCGCCCCGGCCTCCACCGAGGCGGACGCCTCGCTGGCCGACTGGGTGCTCGCGGTCGCCGGGGACGTCACCGAGTGGACCGGCAAGCGCCAGCAGCTCGCCGACAACCTGGCCCGGCTGGCCGCCGCCGAACGCACCCGCAGGGACGAGGGCCGCCGACTGCGCCGCCGGCTCGCCGACGAGGTGCTGACGCTCCTTCAGCGGGACGCCGACCCGGCCGAGATCAGCCGCACGCTGTACGCCTCCTCGGCGATGGCGGCCCGGTACGAGGGTGCGGCCGTGGGGCCCTCGGTGGCGGAGGGGTCCTGGTTGGTGCTGAGTGCGGAAGGGACGGGACTGCCGGATGGTGCGGTCCGTTCAATCCTGGAGGAAGCTCTCACCGACGCCTCCGACCGCGCCCTGGTCGCGGGCGCGGGCACCGGCGCCGTCGTGGTGCTGCCCGCTCCCGACACCGCCGTGCCCGCCGACGCGCTGCGCGAGCTGCTCGCCCCGCTGGAGGCCGGCCTCGGCTCGGAGGGCCGGATCACCCTCGGCGTCTCCGCCCCCGCCGCCGAGGCGGGCGGCCTGCGCGGCGCCCTGGAGGAGGCCCGGCACGCCCGCCGGATCGCCGCCGCCCGGGTCGGCCGGATCTGCGTGGCAGGCCCGGAGGAGCTCGCCTCGCACGTGCTGCTGCTGGCGGCGGTGCCGGACGAGGTCCGCCGCGCCTTCCGCAGCCGCCTGCTGGACAAGGTGATCGCCTACGACATCGAGCACCAGGCCGACCTGGTCCGCACCCTGGAGGCCTTCCTCCGCTCCGACGGCTCCTGGACCCGCTGCGCCGCCCAGCTGCACGTGCACGTCAACACCCTGCGCTACCGGATCGGCCGCATCGAGGAGTTGACGGGCCGTGACCTCTCCCGCCTGGAGGACCGGGTGGACTTCTACCTGGCACTCGAACTCGCCTGATCCGGCGTCACCCGTCCGGGCGTCGTCACATGGAGTGACTCTCTGTTATGCAGAAAGCTTCGGTGGGTGATGAATGGGAAGGTGGCTGTTCCGCAGCAGGCCCTGACGGGGTGTTATCGGGCCGTCCGGCCGCGCGTCGGGAACGGTGCCGGTCATCCGCCCGCCGAGCCGGTCCGTACAGTGATCGACTTCGCGTTCCGACCCCCGTCGGCATGGCAGCTGGAGCGGGCCGGGCGGGTGACCGTCACCGAGGTGACCCGAGCCGGGCTGGCCTTTCCGGCCGGTGACTGGGGGTGGGACTTCACCCCTTCGCCGGCCCGGCTCGTGGTTCCGGTGCTGGAGCGTCGTCCCGACCGGTCGACGGTCAGCCCGGAGGGCCGTCCGGCCGGGGTGCTGGAGCTCTCGGGGCCGGACCGGACGCCTTTGCGGGTGACCGTCGACGACGAACTGGGCATCGTTCTGCGGGCTCATTCGCCTGCCACCGGATACCTGGAGGAGATCACCGGTCTGCGCGTCCACCCGGCGCTCCCGGACGGGCTGTTCACCGACCCGGGGGACGACGGTTCGGACCGGGCCGAGCTGCGCCGCTACGAGCGGATCCGTGCTCACTGTCTGGGGCGTACGCTCCCGGTCCCCACGGCGTGGCCGGGAGCGCTCGGCCGGCCGGCGCCGATCGACGGTGACCCGGCCACCGGGTTCCTGGTGCTGGACCTCGACGTGCGGCCCTCGGTGGACCTGCCCACCGGGGCGCAGCTGATCCGGCAGCCGCTCACAGAACCGGGGTACACCGGCGGCTGGGCCGCCGACCCCGGTACGTACCTGCACCGGTGGCGGGACGGGCGGTGGCAGTGGACCGTGGCCGTCACCGGCCGCCCGCTCACGCCCGCCCAGCTGGCCGCCGTGGCGGCGGAGCTCGCCGCGGGCGGGAGTTGAGCGGGGCGGGGACGCCGAAGGGCCCGCCGGGGGAACCGGCGGGCCCTTCGGGCTGACGGTGGGTCAGTGGTTGGCCGGGATGATCGTGGTGAGCCACTTGAAGACGTCGGGGACCATCGGCTTCCAGACGTCGCTGGAGTGGGCGCCGCTGCTCTCCACCGCGGTGACGGTGGTCGGGGCCTTGGCGGCCGCCTTGAGGGCGAGCGCGGCCTCGTAGCCGTCGCCCTTGTCGCCGCTGAGGTAGAAGGCGACCTTGGGGGGCTGCGGGGCGGTCTTCAGGATGTTGAGCGGGTTGGACTTCTCCCGCAGGGCCGGGTCCTTCGCGGTGAGCGAGTCGGGCTCCAGGGACGGGTCGTTGTAGCCGGAGAGGCTGATGCTGGCGCGGTAGCGGTTGGGGTGCTCGGCGCCGAGCTTGGTGGCGCAGTGGGCGCCGGCCGAGTACCCGGCGACCGCCCAGCGGTCGGGGGAGGGGTCGGCGCGGAAGTTGTCCAGCACCATCTGCGGGACGTCCCGGGAGAGCCAGGTGTCGGCGTTGACCTTGCCGGGGACGTCGGCGCAGCCGGTGTCCTGGCCCTTGCCGAGCAGCAGGGTGCGCGGCGAGACCAGGATGAACGGGGCCACCTGGCCGCTCTCCATCAACGGCTTGAGCTGCTCGGACACCTTCAGGGTGCCGTACCAGGTGGAGGAGGAGCCGGGGTAGCCGGGGAGCAGCTCGACCACCGGGAACTTCTTGTCCTTGAACTCGGGTTTGTCGTACTGCGGCGGGGTCCAGACCAGGACCTCGCCGTCCACCCCGGAGAGCCGGCCCTTGAGGTCGGTGCGCTTGACGTCACCGGGCACCTTCGGGTCGTCCACGTTCTTGAAGGACTGGATCACCTTCGGCTCGGGGGACTTGCCGGACTTGCCGTCGCCCGCCGGATCGTCGGAGGAGACCTGCGGGACGGCCCGGACGTGGTTGCCGGTGCCGAGCAGGTCGGACCAGCTGCCGTAGATCAGGTTGGCGTTGTTCACCATCACGAAGACCATCACCACGGCCGTCACCTGACAGGCCAGGATCATCACCAGTCTCGCCAGCACCTGGACCGGTTGCGGTCCGCGCACCCGCCCCCAGAGCAGCAGTGCGGCCGCGATGGAGGCCGGCACGAGGATGATCGTGCAGATGAGGAATGGGGTGCCAGTGAGTTGCATCAAGTTCTCGTATCCGGATCGTCCGCCGCCCCGGACCCACATCGCCCCGGAAGCACTTCGATGGGATCAGACGATTTCGAACGGTGGATCAGTTGCTCTCGAACCTTGGAGAAAGCTGAGAGGAACATCACGTGTTCGGTGAAAATTGCCTGAACGACCTGGACCAGTGTGCCACTCACATGGCCCTATCCGTCGAACGGGTACGGCCCACTGTCAGCGAGTCTGCCGGTTCGAACAGCCCCGTCCGGGAAACTGTCGGAGTGTCAGACCGCCGGTACCGCCCCGTCCTCCTGCCGCTCGCGGCGCTGCTGCTGGTGACCACCGTGCTGTCCGGGTGCAGCAGCACCGGCGGACGCCGTGCCGAACAGGCCCGCAGCCGGGCCGCGACCGCCGGCGGCGCGGTCGACACGCCGCGCTGGACGGTCGCCATGGTGACCCACGCGGGCGCGGGCGACGCGTTCTGGGACACCGTCCGCAAGGGCGCCGAGCAGGCCGCGGCGAAGGACAACATCACCTTCCTGTACTCCAACGACGCGCAGACCCAGAACCAGGTGCAGCTGATCCAGGCCGCGATCGACCAGCGAGTGGACGGGCTGCTGGTCTCGCTGGCCAAGGGCGAGGCGCTGACCGGTGTGCTGGCCAAGGCGAAGGCGGCCGGCATCCCGCTGATCAGCATCAACTCGGGTCAGGAGTTCTCGGCCCGGTTCGGCGCGCTCACCCACATCGGCCAGGACGAGAGCACGGCGGGCCGGGCGGCCGGGACGGAGCTGGGCAAGCGGGGGCGCAAGTCGGTGCTCTGCGTGATCCACGAGCAGGGCAACGTCGGCCAGGAGCAGCGCTGCGGCGGCGCCAAGGGCGCCTTCAACGGCACCCTGCAGACCCTGTACGTGGACGGGGTCAACCTGCCCGACGCCCGGGCCGCGATCGCCGCCAAGCTGCAGGCCGACCCGGCGCTGGACACCGTGCTCACGCTCAGCGCCCCGCTGGCCGCGACCGGCCTGCAGGCCGTCCAGGACGCCCGGCGGCCGGTCGAGCTGGACACCTTCGACCTCGGCACCCAGGTGGTGACCGGGCTGCAGGCGGGCACGGTCGGCTTCGCGGTGGACCAGCAGCCGTACCTGCAGGGGTACCAGGGCGTGGACCTGCTCTGGCTCTACCGCTACAACCTGGACGTGCTGGGCGGCGGCGGCCCGGTGCTGACCGGCCCGCAGATCCTCACCAAGGAGGACGCGGCCGCGCTGGCCACGTACGTCGCCCGGGGGACCCGATGAGCTCCGACCTGCTGGTCTCCCGGCCGCGCGGTAAACACCGGCGGGCCCGCCCCGAGCTGGGCGCGGCGCTGGCGGCGGTGGCCGTGCTGTTGTTCTTCTCGGTGGTGGCCGACAGCTTCCTGCGGGCCTCCTCGATCGGCACCGTACTGTACGCCGCCTCGACCATCGGCATCATGGCGGTGCCGGTCTCGCTGCTGATGATCGGCGGCGAGTTCGACCTCTCGGCCGGGGTGCTGGTGACCAGCGCCGCGCTCACCTCCTCGATGGTCAGCTACCAGCTGACCGCCGTGACCTGGGTCGGCGTGCTGGTCTCGCTGCTGGTGGCGCTCGCGGTCAGCGGCTTCAACGGCTGGATGCTCGGCCGCACCCGGCTGCCCAGCTTCATCGTCACGCTCGGCACCTTCCTGATGCTGACCGGCGCCAACCTGGGCCTCACCAAACTGATCTCGGGCACCGTCACCACCAAGCCGATCGGCGACATGCAGGGCTTCGGCTCCTGCCGCTGGCTGTTCGCCTCGGAGCTGACGGTGGGTGGGCTGACGGTGAAGGCCACCGTCTGGTGGTGGTTCGGCCTGGTGGCGGTGGCCTCCTGGGTGCTGCTGCGCACCCGGTACGGCAACTGGGTGTTCGCGGTCGGCGGCGACGCGGCGGCGGCCCGCGCGGTCGGCGTTCCGGTCGGCCGGACCAAGGTCGGCCTCTACCTGGGGGTCGGCTTCTGCGCCTGGGTGCTCGGCCAGCACCTGCTGTTCTCCTTCGACACCGTGCAGTCCGGCGAGGGGGTCGGCAACGAGCTGATCTACATCGTGGCGGCGGTGATCGGCGGCTGCCTGATCACCGGTGGGTACGGCTCGGTGGTCGGTGGGGCGCTGGGCGCGCTGATCTTCGGCATGGTGAGCAAGGGCATCGTGTACGCGCAGTGGAACCCGGACTGGTTCAAGTTCTTCCTGGGCGCGATGCTGCTGCTGGCCGCGCTGCTCAACTCCTGGGTCAAGCGACGGGCGGAGCGCGGCCGGTGAACCTGCTGACACTGGAGGACGTGGGCAAGACCTACGGCAGCGTCCGGGCCCTGGAGGGGGTCTCGCTGACGGTGCGCCAGGGGGAGATCTGCTGCGTGCTGGGCGACAACGGCGCGGGCAAGTCCACCCTGATCAAGATCATCGCGGGGCTGCACCGGCACGACGAGGGCCGCTATCTGATCGGGGATCAGGAGGTCCGGCTGAGCTCGCCCCGGCAGGCGATCGACCGGGGCATCGCCACGGTCTACCAGGACCTCGCGGTGGTCCCGCTGATGCCGGTCTGGCGGAACTTCTTCCTCGGCGCCGAGCTGGGCGGCCGGTTCCGGCTGGACAGCGCCCGGATGCGGGTGGTCACCCAGGAGGCGCTGGCCAGGATGGGCATCGAGCTGGACGACGTGGACCAGCCGATCGGCACCCTCTCCGGCGGCCAGCGGCAGTGCGTGGCGATCGCCCGGGCGGTGCACTTCGGCGCCCGCGCGCTGGTGCTGGACGAGCCGACCGCCGCGCTCGGGGTCAAGCAGTCCGGGGTGGTGCTCAAGTACGTGGCCGCCGCCCGCGCGGAGGGCCTGGGCGTGGTGCTGATCACCCACAACCCGCACCACGCGTACCTGGTGGGCGACCACTTCACCCTGCTCAAGCGGGGTCGGATGGCGGGCAGCCACCCGCGCGCCGAGATCACCCTGGAGCAGCTCACCACCGAGATGGCGGGCGGCTCCGAACTGGCCGAGCTCTCGCACGAACTCGGCCGCCCGGGCCCGGAGGCGGACAGCTGACCCGGCGCGGGAGGATGGGCCCGTACGATTCAGTCCCCGCTGAAGGAGCACCTTTGAGCAACCCGCAGCGCCCCGCCGTCTTCCCCACCCTGCTCGGCGGCATCGGCCCCCGGGCCGAGCGCCGGCGCCGGTCGCTGCCCGCGAGCATCCTGCGGCTGCCGACGGTCGGGGTGGACATCGGCGGCACCAAGGTGGTGGCCGGGGTGGTGGACGGCGAGGGCAGGGTGCTGGAGCGGCTGCGCACTGACACGCCCGACAAGAGCAAGAGCCCGCGGGTGGTCGAGGACGTGATCGTCGACCTGGTGCTCCAGCTGGCGGACCGTCACGACGTGCACGCGGTCGGCGTCGGCGCGGCCGGCTGGGTGGACGCGGACCGCTCCCGGGTGCTGTTCGCCCCGCACCTGAACTGGCGGAACGAACCGCTGCGGGACGCGCTGAGCGCCCGGCTGCGGTTCCCGGTGGTGGTGGAGAACGACGCCAACGCGGCGGCCTGGGCCGAGTGGCGGTTCGGCGCGGGGCGGGGCGAGGAGCACATGGTGATGCTCACCCTGGGCACCGGCATCGGCGGCGCCCAGGTCAGGGACGGGTACGTGGACCGGGGCCGGTACGGGCTGGCGGGGGAGTTCGGGCACATGCAGGTGGTGCCCGGCGGTCACCGCTGCCCGTGCGGCAACCGGGGCTGCTGGGAGCAGTACTCCTCCGGCAACGCGCTGGTCAGGGACGCCCGGGAGCTGGTGGCCGAGGAGTCGCCGGTGGTGCAGCCGCTGCTCGCGCTGGCGGGCGGCACGGCCGCCGGGCTGACCGGCCCGCTGATCACCGAGGCGGCCCGGGGCGGCGACCCGGTGGCGACCGAGCTGCTGTACGAGGTGGGCACCTGGCTGGGCGTCGGCATCGCCAACCTGGCGGCGGCGCTGGATCCCGGACGGTTCGTCATCGGCGGCGGGGTCTCGGAGTCGGGGGAGCTGCTGCTCGAACCGGCCAGGAACGCCTTCAAGCGCACGCTGACCGGCCGCGGCTTCCGTCCGGAGGCGGAGATCGTGCACGCGGCCCTGGGCAACGACGCCGGTCTGGTCGGCGCGGCCGACCTGGCCAGGCAGGTGGCGCGGCGGTTCCGGACCATCAAGCGGCACCGGGTGGAGCGGGCGGTCGGTACCGCTTCCTAACAAATATGTTTATAAACCTATTGCGCGGGAGAAAGCCGGGCTAGCATCCGCCTGTGGCAGCGACAGCGAAGCTCCGGCACGGCATTCCCCGGGTGAGCGCCGGGCGGTGGGCAGGTCTGCTGATCTGCGCCGCCTCCGCACTGGTGGACGGCCTGGTGATCGGCAGCCGGTCGGTGATCGGCGGGCTCGGCCTGCTGCTGCTCCTGCTGCCGGTGGCGCTGCTGATCGCGGTCGGCACCTCGGCGAAGTCCACCCTGCCGGTGGCCCCCGTGCTCCTCGGCCTGCTGGCCTGCGGCCTGCTCGGCCTGGCGCTCGCGACCGGCGGCCCCGTCGCGTACGCGGCCCTGGGCACGGCCGTCCTGCTGACCCTGCTGTCGGCCGCCGCCGGCCGTCGCGGCCACCGCCCCGGTCCGGCCGAACCGCTCTCCGCCGCCGACCGCGAGGACCTGCTCGACGCCTACCCGGCCGCCGTCTGACCGGGCGTCAGCCGAGTGCCGTGCCCGTCCGGTACAGCTCCACCAGCAGCGGTCTCAGCGCCCGGCCCGTGGCCGTCAGCTCGTACCGGGTGCGGACCGGGAACCCGCGCAGCCGCTGACGCACCACCAACTGCCGTTCCTCCAGCACCCGCAGGCGCTCCGTCAGGATCTTCGGGCTGATCTCCGGCAGCCGCTCCCGCAGTTCGCCGAAGCCGTGCGGTCCGTGCATCAACTCCCGCAGCACCAGCGTCGTCCATCGACCCGACACCGCCGCGAGCGCCCGCTCCACCGGGCAGCTGTCCTCCGGGCGGCCGGTGCGCCCGCGTTCGTCCGGTACCAACTCGGCGTCCCAGCCGTGCTCCGCGTGGGTTTCCCTTTGGTGAGTCACGCCGCCGCCGAGTTCACTGCCGTCATGACCACTTCTGCGCATGCCCACACTCTCGCCCTGACCACCGACCCCCGGCAACACCCGGCCGTCTTCGCCGCCGCCTTCAACTCCGGGGACCCCGACCTGGTCCAGCAGGTCTACGAGCCGGGCGCCGTGTTCGTCCCCGAGCCGGGCCGGCCGGTCACCGGCCCCGGCATCCACGCCGCCATCACCGGGTTCCTCGCACTCGGTCTCCCCATCACCGTCCAGGTCCGGCACGCCTACACCGCCGACGAGATCGCTCTCCTGGTGGTCGACTGGACCATCACCGGCACCGGTCCCGACGGCAGCCCGGTCCACCTCACCGGCACCGCGACCGACGTCGCCCGCCGGGGCCCCGACGGTTACTGGCGCTACCTCATCGACAACCCCTTCGGCACCGCCGGGACCCCGTGAGGGCCTAGCCGCGCAGCGGGATCGAGACCCAGGACGGGTCGGCCGCCGGTGAGGTGAAGGTGAGCGAGGACCAGGCCGGGTTGTGCGTGATGTACAGCGGGTCGACGGTGTCGACCACCAGGGCGAGGCGGTGGTCGGCCGGGACGTCGTAGGCGGTGGCCTGGAGCGGGAAGTCGGCGGTGAACGGGGCGGCGTGGTCGAGGAAGGTGTACGGGGCGTGGGTGATCAGCTTGCCGACGCCGAGCCCGTCCACGTCGTAGAGGTAGGCGACCAGGCTGCCGCGTGCGGCGGAGGGGGTGACGCCGAGGTGGACCCGGACGGTGCCGCGCAGTTGCTGGCGGGTGGCGTACGGCTCGGACTGCCAGACGGCGGCCACCGGCCGGGGCAGCAGCGGGACGGAGACCAGCGGCGGGAGCTTGAGGAACTGCTCGGCGAGGTTGCTGAGGAAGACCACCCCGCCGTCGGCGCCGGAGTCCAGGCCGGTGGCGATCGGGGTGCGCCAGCCGGTGTCGGTGCCGGCCGCCAGGGAGCCGGTGTTCAGCCAGTCGCGCTCGCCGAGGCCGAGCCTCCGGGTGGAGCCGGTGACGGCGGCCCAGCTGGCGTACTCCTCGTAGCCGTCCTGGAGTTGGGGCTTGAGCCGGACCGGCTTGGCCCGGTCGATGCCGTTGTCGGTGCCCTTGAGGTAGTGGTCGAGCCAGGCGTGGGTGGTGGACCAGACGTCGTTGGGCAGCCCGGCCAGGCCGGTGGCCTCGGCGGTGGCGTGGTCGCCGGGGCGCAGTTCCAGCCGCTTGGGGCCGGTCAACTTCTCGTAGAAGCCCGTCAGTTGGTTGGGCGGGAAGATCGAGTCGCCCCAGGCGTTGGCGAGCAGCACAGCGGTGCCGTTGGCGTTGATCCGGTCCAGGTAGGTCGCGGCGGAGCGCTTGGCTGCCCAGGCCCGCAGCTTGGCCTCGTTCTCGAAGTCACTGCCGAAGAAGGCGGTCAGCTGCTCCTGGAGCTCGCTGCCGGGCCGCCCGGTGAGGTAACCCGCGATCGCCAGCACCCCGGCGGACTGCAGGTGTTGGGTCTCGTCGCTGAACAGCGAGTCGGCCAGGTCGGCCCAGCCGCTGAGGGCGGCGACGACCTTGATCCGGGGGTCGAAGGCGGAGCCGAGCAGGCTGATCCCGGCGCCGTAGGAGATCCCGGCGGCGCCGATCCGGGCCGGGTCGGCGCTGGTGTTGGCCAGGGACCAGTCGATCACCTTGGACAGGTCGGCGATGTCGGGCGGCCCGGCCACCTCGATCCTCCCGCCCGAGCCCCAGAAGCCGCGCGGGGTGTAGCTGACCACCACGTAACCGGCGTCGGCGAGTTGCTTGGCCTGCGCGAGGTACTCCAGGTCGTTGACGCCCCAGGAGGAGGGCAGCACCACCAGTGGGTGCCGGGCGGCGCCGTCGGCGGGCTCGTACACGTTGCCCTTGAGGACCACGCCCTCCGAGCCGGGGATGTCGGTGAAGCGCAGCCCGGACTGGGCCGACTGGGTGACCGTCGACGCCTGGGCGGCGGGCGCCAGGGCGAGCGGGGCGGTGGCGAGCAGGGCGGTGGCCAGCGCGAGCGCGGCGGCGCGGTTGCGTACGGGCAGGCGGGTGCGTGCGGGCATGGGGGACTCCTGGCGCTGCGGGGGTGGGGGTGCAGGACCTTGTGACTGGACGGTAACCAATCAGACGCACTGTCAGTAACTCGTTGGCAGGTACCGGACCGATAACGAAACTACCGGCGGGTAGTGGCGCGAAGACGCGTTGTGCCGTCGCCACCGGCTGTGAAAGAACGAGGAGTTGACGCCGTCCCAGGAGGACTCATGCGACTGACCAGGCTCGCCCAGCTCACCCTCGCCGGGGCGTTGATCTGCACCCTGGCCACCCCCGCGCAGGCCCGGCCGGGCCCGCCGCCCAAGGTGCCCGAGGCGGTCGGCTGGGGCGGTGCGGTGGCCAGCGTGGACGCCGACGCCACCGCCGTCGGCCTCGAGGTGCTGCGGCGCGGGGGCAACGCGGTGGACGCGGCCGTGGCCACCGCCGCCGCGCTCGGGGTGACCGAGCCGTACTCGGCCGGCATCGGCGGGGGCGGCTACTTCGTCCACTACGACGCCCGCACCGGGCGGGTGGAGACGCTGGACGGCCGCGAGGTGGCCGGGCGGACGGCGGGCGAGACGCTGTTCCAGGAGAACGGCAAGCCGCTGGCCTTCGCGGACGCGGTGACCAGCGGGCTGAGCGTCGGGGTGCCCGGCGCACCGGCCACCTGGGCGAAGGCGCTGGAGCTGTGGGGGAGCCGGGATCTGGACGAAGTCCTGAAGCCCGCCGCCAAGTTGGCGGACCGTGGCTTCACCGTCGACCAGACCTTCGTCGACCAGACCGCGCTGAACGAGACCAGGTTCCGGGCCTTCCCGGACACCGGGAAGCTGTTCCTGCCGGGCGGCAAGCTCCCGGTGCTCGGCTCGACCTTCCGCAACCCCGAACTCGCCGCCACCTACCGGGAACTGGGCCGCAAGGGCATCCAGACCTTCTACCGGGGCGAGCTGGCCGCCGATGTGGTCCGCACCCTCCAGCACCCGCCGGTCGACCCGGCCTCCGGCTGGAACGCCCGGCCCGGCAAGGTGGACGGCAAGGACCTGGCCGACTACCGGGTGATCCAGCGTCAGCCGACCCACGTCGACTACCGGGGCTACGACGTCTACGGGATGGCGCCGTCCTCCTCCGGCGGGACCACGGTCGGCGAGGCCCTCGGCATCCTGGAGCACAGTGACCTCGGCGCGGTGAGCGCCACCCAGTACCTGCACCGGTACCTGGACTCCAGCCGGATCGCGTTCGCCGACCGGGGCCGCTGGGTGGGTGACCCGGCGTTCTCCCAGGTGCCGACCCGTCAGCTGCTGAGCGACGAGTTCACCGCCGCCCGGGCCTGCCTGATCGACCCGGTCAAGGCGCTGACCAGCCCGCTCGCCCCCGGTGACCCGTACCACCCGGTGGCCTGCGCCACCGGCGGCCAGGCGGTGCCGGAGACCCACGAGGGCCCGAGCACCACCCACCTGACGGTGGCCGACCGCTGGGGCAACGTGGTCGCGTACACCCTGACCCTGGAGCAGACCGGCGGCAGCGGCATCACCGTGCCGGGCCGGGGCTTCCTGCTCAACAACGAGCTGACCGACTTCTCCTTCGCCCCCGCCACCGCCGGGGTGCCCGACCCCAACCTGCCGGGGCCGGGCAAGCGGCCGCGCTCCTCGATCTCGCCGACCATGGTGCTCAAGGGCGGCAAGCCGGTGGTCGCGGTCGGCACGCCCGGCGGTTCGACCATCATCACCACCGTGCTGCAGGTGCTGCTCGGCCGCCTGGACCGGGGCCTGACGCTGGAACAGGCGATCGCCGCGCCCCGGGCCAGCCAGCGCAACACCGCCGCCAGCCAGGCCGAACCGGCCTTCCTGGCCGGCCCCGAGCGGGCCGGCCTGGAGGCGCTCGGCCACAGCTTCGTGCTCAACCCGGAGATCGGCGCCGCCACCGGCGTCGAGCGGCTGCCGGACGGCCGCTGGATCGCGGCGGCCGAGCCGACCCGCCGGGGCGGCGGCTCGGCGGCGGTGGTGCACCCGACCCGCTGATTGCTGTCGGTGTCGGGCGGTATGTTCGGAGGTGGGCACCCCCGCGGGTGCCCACCCTCGTCCGAAGCACCCATCGGGAAGGCCGCCCGCCGTGACCGTCCGCATCGCCACCTGGAACATCAACTCCGTCACCGCGCGGCTGCCCAAGCTGCTGGAGTGGCTGGAGTCGGCCAAGCCCGACGTGCTCTGCCTCCAGGAGCTCAAGTGCGCCTCGGACGCCTTCCCGTACGAGGCGGTCAAGGAGCTCGGCTACGACACCGCCGCCTACGGCAGCGGCCGGTGGAACGGCGTGGCGATCCTCTCCAGGATCGGCCTCGAGGACGTCGTCCGTGACCTGCCCGAGCAGCCCGGCTTCCTGGCCGAGGGTGCGCTGATCCCCGACACCGAGCCCCGGGCGATCGCCGCCACCTGCGGTCCGGTCCGGGTCTGGTCGGTGTACGTGCCGAACGGCCGCGAGGTCGACCACGCGCACTTCCACTACAAGCTGGAGTGGCTGGAGGCCCTGCGCAAGGCGGTGCTCGAGGACGCGGCGGGCGAGCGCCCGTTCGCGGTGCTCGGCGACTTCAACGTGGCGCCCACCGACGAGGACGTCTACGACCCCGCCGTGTTCGCCGGGCAGACCCACGTCACCCCCGTCGAGCGGGCCGCGCTGGCCGCACTGCGCGAGGCCGGGCTGCAGGACGTCATGCCGCGCGCCCTCAAGTACGACCGCCCGTACACCTTCTGGGACTACCGGGCGCTCGGCTTCCCGAAGAACCTCGGCATCCGGATCGACCTCACGTACGCGAACAAGCCGTTCGCCGACGCGGTGACGGACAGTTACGTGGACCGCGAGGCCCGGAAGGGCAAGGGCACCTCCGACCACGCGCCGGTGGTCGTGGACCTGGACCTCTGAGTGCGCCCCCCGGATGGGCCCGATGGGTGGCCGTCCGGGGCGGGGCTGCCTAGCGTCACAGGTGACAGGGTGTAGCTGTTCGAATACGCGGACGACGGAGTCCCCGTGCTGCGCCCGAGAACCTGGAGGTACGGCATGCGCGCTTCGCGTACGGCCACCACGCTGCTGGGCGCCGCCGCCCTGCTCGGGATCGCGGCCGGGTCGGCCTCGGCCAAGAGCGTCGAGCCCGCCTGGGTGCACCCCGCCGAGACCGGGCCCGGCCAGAGCGTGACGGTGAGCGTCACCTGTGAGACCAGCTCGGTGAAGACCATCACCGCCAACTCGCAGGCTTTCTCCACCGGCAGCGCGACCCTGACGGTCGGTCCGGACGGCAAGTACAGCGGCAAGGCGCTGCTCGCCTCGAAGGAGGAGTTCGCCTCCAAGGCGGGCCGGAGCTCCAGTTGGGGCATCGACGGCAGCTGCCCGAACGGGGACACCTTCACCGGCGCGGTCGAGGTCCAGGCCGCCTCGCACGCAGGCGGAGGCAAGCTGCCGACCGGCCCGGTGAAGACCGGCCTGGGCGGGTCGGTCCGGACCGACCCGGCCGACCTGGTGGCCGGCGGGGCCCTGGTCAGCGCCGGGGTCGGCGGCTTCTGGCTGCTCCGGCGCCGGACCGCCCTCTGACCCGCCGTCAGCGCCCCGCTGCCGCCAGCGGGGCGCTGAGCGGTACGTCCTCGGGCCGGGTGGCCCGGATGGTGCCCTCGGCCAGCAGGTACTGCGCCGTGATGTAGGTCGCCATGATCCAGAAGCCGTGGCCGGGCAGTGCCTTCCACTCGGCGATCTCGGTGGCGATCAGGGTGTCCGAGAGCAGGAACAGCGCCCCGCCCAGGCCGGTCCGCCAGCCGAGGCCGGCCGAGCTGACCGCGGTCGAGGAGAGCAGCAGGCTGTAGATCGCGACCGGGATCTTCAGGTCGCCGAGCCCGGGCCAGAGCTGACTGATCATCACGCCCCAGGCCGCCGCGTACGCCAGCGCGGTGAGCACCGTGCGCCGCCGGTCGCCCAGCGCCCCGAGCTTCACGAACATGGTCACGTAGCAGATGTGCGCCGCCGCGAACGAGCCCATCCCGGCCAGGAACGCGGCCTCCCCGCCGACCTGGAGCAGCACGTCCCCACCGGTGCTGAACCCCAGCGCGGGGACCAGCAACTTCGGCGCGTGCTCCGCCCGGGCCGCCACCCACCCCGCCAGCAGCGGCATCAGCGCGGGCTTGGTGGCGTGCTGGACCGCGCTGGCGCCGGTGGCGATCGCCCCCAGGTGGGCGGCGGAGGTCACCGCGAAGGCGGAGAGCAGGCCACGGGCGGTGCGGAGTCGGCCGGTGATGGTCATGCGGTGGTGCCCTCCGGGCGGTCGGTGGGGCCCGGCTGCCAGCCGGGGCCGTTGACGAGGTGACGGATCCGGTCCCGCCAGGTGGTGGCGGCGGCCAGGTCGCGGGCGATCGAGGCGTACTCGTGGGTGGCCACCCGCAGCGGGTTGTGGGTGCTCAGGTTCTTGGTCAGCCCGTAGACCGGCTTGGTGGTCTCGGGGGTGAACGAGCCGAACAGGCGGTCGAAGAGGATCAGGATGCCGCCGAAGTTCCGATCCAGGTAGCCGCCCTGCGAGGCGTGGTGCACCCGGTGGTGCGAGGGCGTGTTGAAGACGAACTCCAGCGGGCGGGGCAGCCGGTCGATCCGCTCGGTGTGGATCCAGAACTGGTAGACCAGATTGGCCGAGGAGCAGAACGCCAGCGCGGCGGGGTGCACCCCGGCCAGGATCATCGGGACGTAGAACACCCAGGTGGTCGCGCTGGTCCAGGGCTGCCGCAGCGCGGTGGAGAGGTTGTAGTGCTTGCTGGAGTGGTGCACCACGTGGCAGGCCCAGAGGATCCGGATCACGTGGTGGCCCCGGTGCGACCAGTAGTAGAAGAAGTCCTGGGCCAGCAGCATCAGCGGCACGGTCCACCACAGCACTGGCACCCGGAACGGCGTCAGCTCGTACAGCGCGGAGTAGATCGCCAGGATCGGGATCTTCCAGGCGGCGTCGAAGGCCAGGCTGCCCAGGCCCATGGTGAGGCTGGTCGCGGTGTCCTTGGCGGTGTACCCCTGCTCCTCCTCGTCCGGATGGAAGCGGTAGGAGACCACCTCCAGGACGGTGAGCAGCACGAAGGCGGGTATCGACCACAGCACGACGTTGGGCAGGTTCGGCATGCCCAGGACGATAGGTGACAGCGGGCGGCCTGCGGAAGGGGTTGTTACCGACGCGTAGGCAAGAGTGCGACGGTAATCGGCCGGATCGCCGGTCGGGTGCCACGGAGCGGGTCGACCACCGTCTACTCTGGTGGGCGACATGGAGCGGTACGAGGACGCGGCCGGGGCCGGGGAGGCACCGGCGGCGGTGACGGGTGGACGCGTGGCGGGGGCGGGGCTGCTCATCGTCGACGCGATCGCCGGAGTGCCCGCGCAGGCTGCGCCCACGCAGGCTGTGCCTCGGGGTGTGGCCGAGCTGCTGGCGGATCGGCTGGCCGCCGCCGAACCGGAGGCCGCCGACGAGCTGTTCACCGCCGCGTTCGGGCTCTACGGCGCCAGGCACCTGGGCGGCGCCCTGCCCGACGGGCCGCGCGCCGGGGCCGAGCTGAGCTGGTGGCACGGCCCGACGGTCCATCACCCGGCGGGCCTGCGGCCCCGGGAGGGCGGCCGCCGCAGCGGGGTACTGGCCCGGCGCGGCGCACCCGAGGTCGGCGGCCGACGCGGCCGGCACCGCAAGCCCGAGCACTCCCCGGGCAGCACCCCGCAGGAGATCGCGGTCGAGCGCCGCACCGCCGCCCGGCTGCTCGCCGCCCAGCCGCTGGTCACCGCCGACGGGCCGCACGGCGCGGGCTTCCCGCTGATCGTCCGTCACGCCGACTGGCTGACCGAGCGCTTCGCCACCGTGCTCGGCTACCCGCTGACCGTCGGCGCCCGGTACGCCCGCCTGCACAAGGCGCCGCTGCCCGGCCGCGCCCTGGCGCCGGTCGCCGACACCGCCTGGACCCCGGGCTCGTACGCCGCCCTGGTGCTCGCGCTGGCCGCGCTGGCCGAGCGGCGGCCGGCCGCGCTGGACGCGCCGGGGGTTCGTCAGCAGCTGACCGAGTGGCAGGTGCTGACGGCCGACGGGGTGCCGGACGCCGAGCTGGCCCGGGCGCTCGCCCCGCTGCCCGCACCGGCCCCGGTGGGCCCGGCGCTGGCGGTCCGGCGGCGGCTGGCCGAGACGCCGGTGGTGCTGCTGGACGAGCTGACGCCGGAGCAGCGGCGCTGGCTGCAGGGGCGGCTGGAGCCGGAGGCCGAGCTGTTCGCCGAGTTCCTCGGCCTGGAGGCGGAGATCCGGGCCGAAGGAGTCGCGCTGCTCGACCCGGCCGACGAGCTGACCGACCTGGCACTGCCCGGCACCGGCACGCTGGCCCAGGCCGCGCTGCTGCTGGCCGCCCGGCTGGTGGAGGAGCTGCGCCCGCTGTCCGGCGAGGCCGCGCCCCCGGCGGTGCTGATCCCGGACGCCCTGATAGACGGCGCGCTCGGCGACGTCACCGACGAGTACGGCCTGCGGTCCGGCTGGCGCCGGGACTACCTGGCCGATCTGACGGCCTTTCGGCGGGACGCGCTGGACCTGCTGCACCGGATGCAGCTGATCGCCCCGGCCGGGCGGGCCTGGCTGCTCCGGGCGCCGGCCGCCCGCTACGCCCCGGAGGCGGAGCTCCCGCAGCCGCCGGGTTCGGGGCGGCACTCGCGGCCGCTGGTGGTGGGCTGACGGCGCGGGGTTTTCGCCAACAGTGGTGCGGTGAACGGAAGTTGACATTCCGCCAGCAAGGCAAATATTTGTGCGGGAGTTTGCTGCGGATCCGCTTCTGGCGGAGGCCGCCCCTTGCTACGTTGCCCTCCTCTGATCGGCTCACCGTCCTTGGAGGACAGGTTGATACGTCCGCTTCGCAGCGTGCTGCTCACGGCGCTGCTCGTGCCCGGCCTGCTGGTCGTCTCGGCCTGTGGGGCCGACGATCCCAAGCCTGCCGCGGCCACGGCTCCAGTGGCGCCGACCGACGCCAAGGCTGAGCCCACCACCTCGGCGGCCCCGGCTCCGGCCCCGGCGTCCCTGGGGGCGGACTTCTGCACGGACCTGCCCCAGTCGGTGGCGGAGGCCGCCTTCGGTGCGGCGGTCACCTCGGGCCCGGCGCTCGCGCCCGAGAAGGGCTGCCGCTTCGCCATCGGTCAGAACGGCTCGCCCGGCTACGAGAAGATCGAACTCACCGGCAACACGCTGCTCGGCCTCAACACGACCAAGAAGCTGCTCACGCCGGGCACCGAGCTCACTGTCGGCGGCCGCCCCGGCTGGCTCTCGCACGGCATGGGCTCGAACCAGATCACCGTGGCGCTCTCCACCGACCCCGAGAAGACCGGCTACCTGACGGCCGACTTCTTCTTCGTCGACAAGAACGGCTCCGCCGACGAGGCCCGGGGCGTCCAGGTCTCCACCAAGCTGCTGGAGAAGCTGCTCACCAAGTACCAGCGCTAGACCTGCTTGCCGAGGGCCCGTTCGACCAGGGCCAACGATCATTTCTGAAACCTGTTCCAGTACACATGGCGTACGCTGTGCGGCGTGATGGACGCCAGCAGAGTGCCCGAGACCGGAGAGACGGTCAGCTCCTTCGTCGACCTGCTCCGGATCGAGCAGCTGGACGAGAACCTGTTCCGTGGCAGCTGCCACGCCGGGGCGCCGATGCGTGCGTTCGGTGGCCAGGTCGCCGCGCAGGCGCTCACCGCCGCCGGGCGGACGGTGGACGCCGGGCGGCAGGTGCACTCGCTGCACGGCTACTTCCTCCGCCCCGGGGACCCGCGGCACCCGATCGACTACCAGGTGGACCGGGCCAGGGACGGCTTCTCGTACGCCACCCGCCGGGTGACGGCGGTTCAGCACGACGAGGTGATCTTCACGCTCTCCGCCTCGTTCAAGTACCCGGAGCCGACCCCGGGGGCCAGGCAGTCCGCGATGCCCCTGGTACCGGGGCCCGAGGAGCTGCCCGACCCGTTCCTGGCCTGGGCCGAGGCCGCGCCGAGGGACTACCGGGAGAGCGCCTTCCGCACCCTGGACCTGCGCTTCGTACCGGCCGACAGCCCCGGCTTGCCGCCCGAACTGCCGGGCTCCCCACAGCAGTTCGTCTGGCTGCGGACCGGCAGCCCGCTGCCCGGCGACGACCCGCTGCTGCAGGTCTGCGCGCTGACCTACCTGTCCGACCTGACGCTGGCCTCCACCACCGCGCTGACCGTGCAGCCGCACCGGATCCAGCGCACCACGCCGGCCCGGATCATGCTGGCCTCGCTGGACCACGCGATGTGGTTCCACCGCCCGTTCCGCGCCGACGAGTGGCTGCTGTTCGCCCAGCGCAGCCCGTCCGCCTCGGACGGCCGGGGGCTGGCGCACGGCGAGTTCTACGACCAGCAGGGGAACCTGGTGGCCTCCGCCGTCCAGGAGGCACTGGTCCGCGAGCGGCGACCTTAGGAACTCGCGCCTGTTCCGCAGAACTGCGTTGTCAGACCCGCACCGTAGGTTCGGCGGCATGAAGGTCGTGGCGTGGGTGAAGCTGTTGCCGGAGGCCGGCCAGGCCGACGCGCTGCGGGCGACCCTGCGCGCGGTCAACGAGTGTGCAAACTGGGTGTCCGTGGTGGCGTTCCAGCGTGGTGTTCCGCGTGAGTACGAGCTGCGCAAGCACACCTACGCCGAGTTGAAGGCGCGCGGACTTGGGGCGCAGGCCGCCCAGCACGTCATCAAGAAGACGCGCGACGCCTACACCACGTTGAAGGTGAACATCCGAGTCGGGAACCTCGGCAAGCCCGGTTCCAAACGCTGGATCAAGGCGGAGTCCAAGCCGGTCGTCTTCCGCCCCGTGGCCGCGCAGCCGTATGACGACCGGTGCCTGTCCTGGCAGTTGGATCAGCAGACCGTCTCCATCTGGACTACCGGCGGCCGATTGAAGAACGTCCGCTTCGTGTGCTCCGCCGACGCGCTCAAGCTGCTCCGCGACCACCGCAAGGGCGAGTCGGATCTGACCGAACGCGATGGTGTTTACCACCTCGACCGGGTACCGGGCTGCCGGGCGTGGGCTGAACCGGCACCGCAGGCGGCAACTCGACCTCCGAAGGAAGCTCCAGGCCAAGGGCACCAAGTCCGCCAGACGTCTGCTCAAGAAGCGCTGCCGCAAGGAAGCCCGGCATGCCGCCAACGTGAACCACATCGTCTCCAAGACCATCGTCACCACCGCTGAACGCACCGGCTCGGGTATCGCCCTGGAAGACCTCACGGGCATCCGCAGCCGGGTACGGCTCCGCAAGGACCAGCGGACCACCCTGCACTCGTGGAGCTTCCGCCAGCTCGCTGCCTTCGTGGAGTACAAGGCGAAGCGCGCCGGGGTGCCGCTGGTGTATGTCGACCCGGCGTACACCAGCCAGGAATGCTCCGAGTGTCGCCACATCGACCGGCTCAGCCGCCGGTCACAAGCCGAGTTCGCGTGCCGCGCCTGCGGAAGCGTCATGCACGCGGACCACAACGCTTCCCGCAACATCGCCCGCAAAGGCGAGGCCGCGTGGATAGTGGGGCGTGAGTCACGCGTCCCAGCCACCAGCACGTAGGTGGCTCAGACGTGGGAGGCCACGCGGCAGCCAGCCGCGCCCTACCCACAAGCCCGGCCCTTCATGGTTGGGTCAAGTTGACGCGCCGTTCGCCCGAGCGATCCCGGCCCGTATCATGGTGCGGGTGACCAAGGTTGACCTGTCACCAAGGCCGGTGGAGGCGATGTCGCCCCGTCAGCTCGAACGCCGAAACAGCCTGATCTCGGCCGCCCTCGCACTGGTGAACGAGGCCGGCGTGGAGAGACTCCAGATGAAGCACGTCTGCGAGCGCTCCGGAGTGGCCCTCGGCACCGCCTACCGGTACTTCTCCTCCAAGGACCACCTGCTCGCCGCCGCCATCGCGGACTGGCACCGCCTGCTGCTCGCCGACCTGGTCGCCGAGCAGCGCGGCTCCCGGCACGGGCCGGCCGAGACCGACCGGGTGGTGCGGTTCGTCCGCAACGGCATGCGCGCCTACCAGCGACAGCCCCAACTGGCCCGGCTCCGGGTCGCGGTGGCCGCTTCCACCGACCCGTTCGCCAGCGAGGCGCTGCAGTCGCTGGCCCGGGCCGACCGGGCGGCGCTGGACGCGGTCGGCCCCCGGTTGCCCCCGGCCGCCGGGGAGCTGGTGCGGCACATCGTCGGCCACTCCTGGCAGGGCGAGCTGACCGCCTGGGTGACCGGCCGGACCACGCTGGACGACGCCCGCCGCCGGCTGGAGGACGTCGTCCGGCTGGTCCTGACGCCCTACGAGGCGGCCTGAGCCACCGTCACCGGGTGGGCGACCACGGCGTCGAAGAGGTACCCCTCGGTGTTGAACACCGCGACGTCCGGCTGGGTGTTGCCCCGCCGGTCGGTGGCCCGGGCGCGGAGCTCGTACGGGCCCGGCCGCTCGGGCCGCCAGTCGTGGCTCCAGCGGACCCAGCCGTTCGGGCGGGGCTCGTCCAGCAGCCGGGCGGGCTGCCAGCGGGTGCCGCCGTCGGTGCTGACCTCGACCTGCCGGATCGCGGCCGCGCCGGACCAGGAGCGTCCGGTCAGCCGGTGCCGTCGGCCCGCCGGCAGCACCGCGTCGGGGGCCAGCTCGAAGGCGCTCTTCACCACCTGGCGGGTGAGCGGCGCGCTGCCGCCGGCCGGGTGGGCGGGGCCGAACAGCCGGTAGTACTGGGTGTTCCACGGTGAGTACAGCGGTTCGGTGGCGACCTCGACCGACCCCAGCCACTTGATCGAGGCGATCCCGACCCACCCCGGCACCACCAGCCGGACGGGCGCGCCGTGGTCGGGGGTGAGCGGCTCGCCGTTCATCTCGTACGCCACCAGTACGTCGTCCAGCGCCTTGCCGACCGGCAGCGGGCGGCGGACCCGGCCGAGGTTGGCGCCGCTCGCGGTCAGGTACTCGTCGTCCAGGCCGGTCGGCAGCACGTCGACCGCGTCCCGGCGCAGGCCCGCCCGGTGCAGCAGATCCGCCAGCCGGACGCCGCGCCAGCGGGCCGAGCCGACGCCGCCCAGCGTCCAGGGGGTGCCGGGGACGGGCTGCTGCTGCCGGCTGGTGTAGTAGCTCCGGCCGTTGCCCGCGCACTCGATCAGCGCGTTCAGCCGGGTGCTCGGCAGCCGCCGCAGGTCGTCGAGGCCGAACTCGACCTCGCCCCGGCGGAGTCCACTGCCCGTCAGGCGCAGCCGCCAGCCGTCCGGGTCGATCAGCGGGGTCCTGGTGTGGTTGCGGACGAAGAACCGCTCGGTCGGGGTGTGGTGACCGGTGCCCGCCACGGCGTCCCAGCGCATCTCGGCGTTGGTGCCGCGCGGGACGAACCACTCGGCGGGCAGCGGCTTCACGATCCCGGGCCCGGCTGACGGTGCGGCGGACGCTGTGGTCATCGTCGCGAACGGGGCCGCCAGTGCGCCGGCCGCCACCGTCATCCGGAGCAGGGTGCGGCGGTCCACCCCGTCGGCCCGGGCTTGGCCCGCCAGCCACTGGTGGCGGCGTACACGGTCGTACTCGAACTCGTCCATCGGGAGCATCCATTCGGGAGGAGCACCACGCAGGGCGGGACACCGCAGTCCGAACGGCCCGCGTGCCCCGGGGCGGCGCGGGGCGCACGGCGGAGGGGTCAGCAGCAGCGGATCGGACAACGCCGCAGCGGTGCTCTGCACGGGAGGCACGGCTGCGCGGTCATGTAACGGATCGTAGCGGCCGGGCGGCCCCGGGGGTGGCCGTTCGGCGCGTCCCGACCGGTAGGGGAGTGGGTGTCGTAGATAGTACGAGAAGTACTTTTTGTCAGATACCGCCCCGCCGGAGTCAGTTGATGAGCAGTCAGCCCGAGGAACCCAGAGCCACCCTGCCCACCGACAAGGTGGTGTTCGGGGTGAGTGCCGTCGCGGTGCTCGGGGTGGTCGCCTGGGGCGTGTTCGCGGCGGACTCGCTCGGCCGGACCTCCAGCAGTGCGCTCGGCTGGGTGCTGCACAACTTCGGCTGGCTGTTCGTGGTGGCCGCCGACGTCTTCCTGGTGCTCACGGTGCTGCTGGCCTTCAGCCGGTTCGGCCGGATCAGGCTCGGCCGGGACGACGAGGAGCCGGAGTTCAACACGCTGGCCTGGATCGCGATGATGTTCAGCGCGGGCATGGGCATCGGCCTGATGTTCTACGGCGTCGGCGAGCCGCTCCAGCTCTACGCGGCGCCCCAGCCCGGCTCCGGGATCGAGCCGCGGACCCCGGCCGCCGCGCAGTCGGCGCTGGAGTTCTCGCTCTTCCACTGGACCCTGCACCCGTGGGCGATCTACGCGGTCGGCGGCCTGGCGCTGGCGTACACCACCTTCCGCAAGGGCCGGGGCAACCGGATCAGCGCCGCGTTCGTGCCGCTGATCGGCACCAAGGGCGCGGACGGCTGGCCCGGCCGGGCGATCGACCTGCTGGCGGTCTTCGCCACCGTCTTCGGCTCCGCCACCAGCCTCGGCCTCGGCGCGCTCCAGGTGGCCGACGGGCTCGGCTACATCACCTCGGTGAAGTCCAGCGAGAACGTCCAGCTGATCATCATCGGCTCGCTGACCGCCGCGTTCGTGCTCTCCGCCTTCTCCGGCGTGCACAAGGGCGTCAAGTGGCTCTCCACCGCCAACGTGGTGCTGGCCTGTCTGATCATGCTCTTCGTCTTCGTCTTCGGCCCCTCGGTCTACGTGCTGGACGCGATCCCCTCCACCGTCGGCGGCTACCTCGCCGACCTGACCGGCATGGCCACCCAGACCGGCGCCTTCACCGACGAGAGCTGGCTCGGGTCCTGGACCATCTTCTACTGGGCCTGGTGGCTCTCCTGGGCCCCGTTCGTGGGCACCTTCATCGCGCGGATCTCGCGCGGCCGGACGATCCGTCAGTTCCTGCTCGGCGTGCTGCTGGTGCCCAGCGGGGCCACCGTGATCTGGTTCTGCGTGATGGGCGGCACCGCGATCCGGCTCGACTCCACCGGCGCCGCCGACCTGGTCGCCACCATCCCGCAGGGGGCCGAGGCCTCGCTGTTCGAGATGCTCAAGTCGCTGCCGCTGGGCGGCGTCACCAGCGTCATCGCGGTGCTGCTGGTGATGACCTTCTTCATCACCAGCGCCGACTCCGCCTCGCTGGTGCTCGGCTCGCTCTCCAGCCGGGGCTCGCTGCACCCGAAGACCTGGCTGGTGGTGGTCTGGGGCGTGCTGATGGGCGGGGTGGCCGCCGCGCTGCTGCTGGCCGGCGGGCTGACGGCGCTGCAGAACGCCACCATCCTGGTCGCGTTGCCGTTCGTGGTGGTGATGCTGCTGCTCTGTTTCGCCCTGGTACGCGAGCTCCGGGAGGACCCGGCGGCCGGGCCGTCCCGGCTGCACGCGGCGCACGGGCTGCGGGACGCGGTCCGGGTCGCGGTCGGCGAGGCGATGGCCGACCACCGGGCCGGGGCGGGGACCGGGGTACGAGGGGAGAAACGTCCCCCGTCCGAGTGAACTGGGCCGCCCGGGGCTGATCGTTCGCGGTCGGAGCGGGCGGCCGGTGTCATCCTGGGCTGCCGTGCCGGTACCGATATCCGGACGCCCAGCCCCCGTCCAGACTTCACTCTGGCGTCGTCACCGTTTAACACCGCCCTGGAATGCTGACCATCATGAACGCTCAACCCGTCCCGGCCGCCCTGGCCCTGGAAGTACCGCGCTTCCCGCTCCCCAAGCGGCACCGCCGCTTCATCGCCTGCGCCGCCGTGGCCGCCTCGATCGCCCTCGGCAGCCTCGGCGTCGCCGCCACGGTGGAGACCGTCCAGCAGGGGACGGTCGCCACCGCGAGCCGCTAGTCCCTCCGGGCATCAGCCACCGGGGGCTCGGGGAACTGCGACGCCGACCTCAGGAGCGTTCAACGTGCGTAGATGGTCAGGCACTTTCGTATTTTGACCCCGGCGCCAGATCTCCTCGCCGTTCCCCGAGCCCCTGGGAGCTGCCTGGCTGAGCGCCGTCGAGAGTGAAGCCCTCGGGGACGAGAAGTTCGGCACCGCGGGGCATCGCCGCGACCGCCCGCCACCAGAGCTTGAGCGCGGGTGGGTCGGCCGGTTCGAAGGGTTTGCCGGGCCGTGGGGCGACCAGCCGGGCGTCGAGGGCGCGGGCTGCGGCGACGGTGCGTTCGGCCGGCTCCTCCCAGGGGTGCGGGGCCAGGTTGAAGGTGCACCAGTGGATCGGCAGCAGCAGTTCGCCGCCGAGGTCGAGATGGGCCCGGACGCCCTCCTCGGGGGTCATGTGCACCTCGGGCCAGAGGTCGCTGTACGCCCCGATCTGCATCATCGTCACGTCGAACGGGCCGAACCGGCGGCCGATCTCGGCGAAGCCGGGGAAGTAGCCGGTGTCGCCGCTGTGGAAGAGGCGGTGGGAGTCGCTCGCCACCACCCAGGAGGCCCAGAGCACCAGCGGGTTGGCCCGGGGGCCGCGGTTGCAGTAGTGGCGGGCGGGGGTGGCGGTCAGGGTCAGCCCGGCCACCTCGGCCGACTCCCACCAGTCCAGCTCGGTGATCCGCTCGGCGGGGATGCCCCAGTGCTCCAGGTGCGCGCCGATCCCGAGCGGGACCGCGAAGGCGGCGCCGGAGGCGGCCAGCGCGCGGACGGTGGGCAGGTCCAGGTGGTCGTAGTGGTCGTGCGAGATCACCACCACGTCCACCGGGCCGAGTTCGGCCAGCGGGATCGGCATCGGGTGCAGCCGCTTGGGCCCGGTCCAGCCGAACGGGGAGCAGCGCTCACCCCAGACCGGGTCGAACAGCACCCGGCGGCCGTCCAGTTCGGCCAGTACGGTGGCGTGCCCGAGCCAGGTCAGCCGGAGGCCGTCGGCGGGCGGTGCGGCCAGCTCGATCGGCAGCAGCCGGTGCAGCGGGACGGCGGCGGCGGGCTGCCTGCGGTGCCGGTTGGCGGCGAACTGGCGGCGGGTCAGCTCCAGCCGGGACTGCCCCGGCGCCAGCCGCCGGGTCGGCACCGGGTTCTGGAAGCTGCCGTCCGCGAAGTGCGGGGAGTTCAGGATCCGGGCCAGCCGGGCGCCGGTCGGTTCGGTCCCGAAGGACTCGGTACGGACCTGGCGCCAGGCGGCCCGGGGCAGTTCGCCGATCGGCGGGCCGCCGGTGGCGAGCAGTGCGGTGAGAGCGGCGACCCGGGACGTCCAGGCAGCGGAGCTGGGCACGGCGCCTCCATGAGCGGGATTGGTCCGTCCCATCGGACATTACCGGCGATATGCCGCACCGACCCGGCGAGAGGGGGACAGGCGATCCGTTCGGCGTAACCGCCCGCTGAAGGGTCGTCAGACCGGGTAGAACCGGGTGATCGTCTCGGCCACGCAGTGCGGCTTCGGGCTGCCCTCGCTGGTGATCGTGTAGCGGACCACGGCCTGCACGCCACCGGAGACCTGCTCGGCGGAGACCAGCTCGGCGGTGGCCCGGATCGCGGTGCCGACCGGCACGGGGGCGGGGAAACGGACCTTCTCGGAGCCGTAGTTGAGGGCCATCCTGATCCCCTCCACCGCGTAGCACTCCTTGGCCAGCACCGGGATCAGCGACAGCGTCAGGTAGCCGTGCGCGATGGTGCCGCCGAAGGGGCTCTCCTTGGCCCGGACCGGGTCGACGTGGATCCACTGGTGGTCACCGGTCGCCTCGGCGAACAGGTCCACCCTGGCCTGGTCGATGGTGTGCCACTCGCTGGTGCCGAGCTCGGTGCCGACCGCGGCGGTCAGGTCGGCGAGGGAGGCGTACGTCGTCACGGCTGCTCCTGGTGGGGGTGCTGACGGGGCACCGGAGAGTATGCCTACTCGCAGGTCACTTGTCAGCGGGCGGCAGCCCGTGGGAGCTACGCGCGGTGCAGGGTCTGCCCGGCCGTCAGCAGCCGGCGGCCGCTGACCAGCTCGGGAGTGATCCGGACGAACATCCGCTGCTGCCCGCCGCCGATCCACGGCTGCGGGCCGCTGCGCAGCAGCCGCCGGTACTCGGCCTCGTCCCGGACCACCTCGGCGCGGCCGTGCACCAGGACGCTCCAGCCGCTCCGGGAGACCGGGTCGAGCAGGTCGGCCTGGAAGGCCGCCACCGTCCCGTCCAGGGCGCGGCTCAGCGAGCTGCCCGCGCGCAGGCCGAGGATCAGCCGGTCGTCCGGGGCGACCTCGAAGGCCACGGGCAGGACGGCCGGGAGCGCGTGCTCGGTGTACACCACGCGCCCGATGGGCACGGTGCGGAGCAGGTGCAGGCACTCGGCCTCGCTCAGGGTCTCCACGCGGTCGTCTCGGTCCATACCTCGATGGTGCCGCTCCGGCACCGGCGTCACTAGGGCCCATGGTCCCTGAACGTCCCTGACCTGCGTCAATCCGGAGGAAAGGCCGCGGTGCCCGAAACGGACCGATACCTTGTCGGCGGGAGCGGGCGAGTGAGGGGTGGGTACCGGTGGGCGGCGGCATCGAACTGGTGGTGATCGGCGCGGACGGCGGGCCGGAGCGGGCCCACGCGGGATCGGCCCGGGCGGCGGCCGGGGCACAGCTGCTGGCTGCCGGACTGCCCGGGCGCTGCTTCGACGCGGGCGCCCGGGGGAGCCGGGTCACCCTGGTGCCGCCGGAGGCGGACGCCAACGCGATGCTCACCGCGCTGCGGGCGGCCGCCCAGCGCCCGGCCCGCTGGCTGGTGGTCTGCCTGCTCGGCCAGCTCGCGGTCGATCCGCGCGGCCGCCGGCTGGCACTGGTCACGGCCGGTGCCACCCCGGACAACGCGTACCGGCGCGGGCTGGCCTGGGACTGGGTGGTGAGCACCATGGTGCACGGCGACCAGGAGGAGACCCTGCTGCTGGTGGACGCGGTCGCCGACCGGGACGCCTGGGCCGCGCTGGAGCGGGGCGAGGAGGGCGCGGGCGAGCTGCTCAGCCACTCCCGGGTGCCGCTCTGGGGCCGGGTGGCCCGGTACGCCGGCCCGCGCCGGGGCAAGGAGTCCGTACTGCCGGGCGGCGAGGGTTCGTTCAGCTGGGCGGTTGACCGGGTGCTGGAGCACGGTCTGCCCGGCGCCCCGGCGGCGGTCGCCCCGATGGATCTCCAGCCCGCGCTGGAGCAGGAGCTGGCCTGGGCGGAGTCGGCGTACGGGGCGGGCCCGGTGCGGTTGCTGACGCCGGGTGAGCAGGGTCGGCTGCTGTTGCGCAATCGGGCCGCCGTGCGGGGCGCATTGGCCGGATTGTCGCTTTCTGAGGAACTGTTGGCAGTTCTGTGGCGCGAAAGTGCCCCAACCGATCCACCTTCCGCGTAAGGTCAGGGGGCCCGAGGTGTTGCCGGGGCGAGGCGAGTTGGCGAAGAATCAATGCCTCGTGAGCAGTGGTTCGGGACGGCGGATATCTGCTGCGGCCGGCGCTCCGTTCGGAGTCGGCCGTGATGAGGTGGGGCGAATGCGGCAGCGCGTAATTACAGTGCGCCCTGGGGCGGTTGGGGCCGGAGGGCTGACACTGCTGCTGCTCACTTCCTGTGGCGCCGCCGACAACGGGAGTTCCACCGACCGGCTGCCGGACGTCACGTCAGCCCCAACTGTCCCCGCCGTCACACCCGGTGGTTCCGCGGCGGTTCAGAACGCTCCCACCGAGGGGGCCGACGGCGCGGTCGGAAGAGTGATTCTGAGGGCCTATCAGGGCTGGTGGGACGCCCGGATCGCGGCTTTCGGCCAACCGGAGGACGATCCGGCGGCCGTCCGCGGCTACGCCACCGACCAGGCGCTGAGCGACACCCTGGTCTCCCGTCAGCAACTCCGCGAAGCGAAGCTGGTGATGGTCGGAACTCCGCGCAACTCGCCTTTGGTGAAGTCGATTCGGCTCACCGACAATCCGCCGTCCGCGACCGTCGAGGACTGTGTCGACGTGACCGACTGGCACCAGGCCGACGCCACCACCAAGGCGCTGCGTGATCCGGCGCAGCGCCTGACCCGGTACGTCGCCACAGCCACGCTCCGGAAAACGGACTCGCGCTGGCTGATCGTGGACTTCAAACGCGAGGAGACCCGGTCGTGTTGAGAACTTCACCAGGAATCTTGGTTCGTGTCCTGCTGATGATCGGAATGCTGGCGGCGACGATCACTCCGGCCGCCGCCGAGGAGCCCGGCGGCACGGTGACTCCGTGCGCCACCCGGGATATCTGCATCAGCGTGCACGAACCAGGCAGCACCACCAGTGGAAAGCCGGGCGGCAAGGGCGAGACGGTTGCCGCGAAGTGCATCTGGCAGGGCAAGGAAATCCCCTGCTGGGACGACGAACTGGGCTGGTACAGCAACGCGACCAGCTGCTGGTACCTGCTGGTGAGCCCCAAGCCCGCTGCCGACGACCAGCGTTGGGGCGGCCGCGACCCCGCCGGCGGCGAGATCTACACGGTCAGTTGCCGGGACGGGTCGAGCACGGTGCAGGGTGACCAGTTCTTCGCCGCCGCACCGGCCGGACCGCCGCCGACCGACAACGTGGTGACCCTGCGCCGGGAGGCACTGGCGAAGCTGAAGCTGGCCCCGCCGGTCATGCATGCCGCTCCACCGGGCGGCGCCGTGGTCGGGGCGCCGGTCTGGCTCTGGTACGAACGGAGCCGAGAAAGCGCCGACTCACGGTCTGAGCAGGCCGTGGGCAAGGTGATCACCGTGACGGCCAGCGCCGAGGTGCGCGAGGTCGTCTGGGACATGGACGACGGACACTCCGTCAGCTGCCCCGGCCCCGGTACGCCGTACCGGGCCGACCTGGGCCGGACCGAGTCGCCGGACTGCAAGTACGTCTACCGGAGCAGCTCGGCGCACCGCGCCGACGGGACGCTCCACCTGGTGGCCACCGTGATCTGGCGGATCACCGCCACCCGGAGCGACGACCCCAAGGCCTCGGTCACCTTCGACTTCCCCGTCCCGGCCGCCACTCCGATGCCGCTCCGGGTGGCCGAGGTCCAGCTGCTCAACTGACCGCACCCGCACCGCACGCACCGCACGACACCCGTACGAAAGGCCGAAGCCCGGTGGAGCAACGAACCTTCCCCTCGCCGAGCCCCGGCGCCGCGTCCGTCAGTTCCACGCCCGCCCCCGAGCCGGGCCGGACCGCGCCCCGGACCCCGCCGCGCACGCTGCGGGCCCGGCGGCGGCGTCCGGCGGTGCTGGCCATGGCGGTGGCCATGGTGGCGGCCGGCGGCCTCGGCGGGGCGGTGCTCTACAACAGCACCGGGCAGCGGATCGCCGTGCTGGCGCTGGCCCGTGACGTACCGAAGGGTCAGGCGATCAGCGCCGAGGACCTGGTGGTGGCCCGGATCGCCTCCGACCCCGCGCTCAAGCCGCTCGGCGCCCAGGAGCGGACCAAGGCGGTCGGGCTGCGGGCCGCCGGCGACCTGCGCCGGGGAGCGCTGCTGGTCAAGGCCGACCTGACCGACGACCCGCTGGTCGAGGCCGGCCAGATCGTGGTCGGGGTTGCCACCAAGCGGACCCAACTCCCGGCCACCCGGCTGCAACCCGGCGACCGGGTGCTGGTGGTCTCCACCCCGGACTCGGGTCAGAACGGCTCCACCGTGCGCACGCCGGAGACCCTCGCGGTCCGGGTGGTGGCGGTCGGCAAGGCCGACACCGACGGCAGCGTGGTGGTGGACGTGGCGGTGGCGCCCGCGGACGGCGGCCGGCTGGCCGCCTGGGTGGCCACCGGCAAGCTGCAGATCATCATGGCGCCGCGCGCGGGCACCCCGGCAGCGGCTCCGGCCCCGGCCCCGAGCGGGAGCGCGGCCTGATGGCCGTGGTCGCGGTGGTCGGCGGCCCCGGCGCCCCCGGCGCCACCACCGGCGCGCTCGCCCTGCTGCTGGCCTGGCCGCTGCAGCCCGGCCGCCGGATCCTGCTGGTGGAGTGCGACCCGGACGGCGGCGCGGTGCTGGCCGGTGCGCTGGAGGGACGGGTCGAGGCGGTCTTCGGGCTGCGCAACCTGGCCGTCGCGGACCGTCGCGGGCTGCTCGCCCAGACCCTGTGGGAGCAGCTGATCGACCTCTCCCCGGGCGGCACCGGCGACCGCCTGCTGCTGCCCGGCCTGACCGACCCGGCCCAGGCACCCGGCCTGGCGTACACCTGGGAGCCGCTGCTGGAGGCGCTGCACGCGCTGGAACCGCAGGGCTACGACGTGATCCTCGACCTCGGCCGCTCCGGCGCGCAGGGGCCCGGCGCGGTGCTGGCCCGGCGGGCCGACGTGGTGGCGGTGGTGCTGCGCAGCACGCTGCGCGGGCTGAGCGCGACCCGGCCCCGGCTGGCCGCGCTGCGCGAGGACCTGGAGCACGCGGGCACCGGCGCGGACGGGCTCGGCCTGCTGCTGGTCGCCGAGGGTCCGTACCCGGCGGCCGAGGTCTCCCGGCAGTTCGGGGTGCCGGTGCTCGGGGTGCTGCCGCACGTGCCGCGCACCGCCCGGCTGCTCTCCGACGGCGGGGACACCGCCGACCGGCGGTTCATCCGCTCGGAGCTGATGCGGACCGCCAGGACCACCGCCGACCAGATCCAGCTGCTGATCCGGCGCCGCCGCCAGCGGCTGGCGCCCGCCGTCGCGCCGGGTACCGCGCCCGTCGCCGCACCGCCGCCGGTGGCGGCCCAACCCGCCCCGGAGTCGCACCCGTTGGCCTACCCGCAGCAGCCGTACCCCGGGCAGCCGTACGCCGAGCCGTCGTACCCGCAACAGCCCTACCCCCAGCACGCCTACCCGGTGCCGCCGGCGCCGCAGCAGCCGTACCCGGCCCCGCCGGTGCCGCAGCCCGCCGCGCCCGCGCCGTTCCCCGGCCAGTCGGAGCCGCAGCGGCCGGTCTACGGGCAGGTGCTCCGTGCGCGGTAGCCCGCTGTACGACCCGTTGCACAAGCCCGCGAGCGCCGACCCGGCCGGGCTGCCCTGGACGGCCGCCCCGCCGGTGATACCGAGCGCGAGCCCGGTCGGGCAGTTCACCACCGGGCCGGTCAACTCCGGTGCGGGGGCGGCTGGTTCGGCCCCGGTGATCCAGCCGGTCGCGGTCAAGCCGGTGGTCGACCAGCAGGTGGCCCGGGAGCTCAAGCGACAGGTCGCGGCCGAACTGCACCAGCAGCTCACCCGGTTGGCGGACGCCTCCGGTGTGGAGGCGGACGGGGCCACCCGGCGGCAGCGCGGCCGGGCGCTGATCGAGGAGGCGGTGGCCCGCTGGTCCGACGCGTACGCGCAGACCCACGGCATCCCGCCCACCCGGGAGCAGGACCGGGCGCTCGCCGAGACCGTCTACGACCTGCTGTTCCGGGCCGGGCGGCTGCAGCCCTACCTGGACGACCCGGAGATCGAGAACATCCTGATCAACGGCTGCGACGACGTGTGGATCTCCAAGGTGCACCAACCGCTGCGCCAGGTCCCGCCGGTGGCCGAGAGCGACGCGGAACTGGTCGAGCTGCTCCAGGACCTGGCCAGGCAGCACGGCGGCGGCGAGCGGAGCCTGTCCACCGCCAGCCCGACCCTGGCGCTGCGGCTGGAGGGTGGGATGCGCCTGCAGGCGCTCACCGAGGTGACGCCCCGTCCGTACGTGGCGATCCGCCGGCACCGGGTGGCCTCGGCCACCCTCGCCGACCTGGTCCAACTCGGCACCGTGGACGCCACCCTGGCCGCCTTCCTGGCCTCGGCCATCCGGGCCAGGAAGAACGTGATGATCACCGGCACCCAGGGTGTCGGCAAGACCAGCCTGCTGCGCGCGATGGCCGCCGAGATCCCGCCGGACGAGCGGGTCGGCACCCTGGAGTCGGAGTTCGAACTCTGGCTGCACACCCTCGGCCACCTGCGCCAGGTGGTCCCGATGGAGGCCAGGGAGGGCAACGGCGAGCGGGTGGACGGACGGCTCGCCGGTGAGCTGACGATCGGTGAACTGATCCCCGCCGCACTGCGGATGACGCTGTCCCGGATCATCGTCGGCGAGGTCCGCTCCGGCGAGGTGGTCCCGATGCTGCGGGTGATGACCAACGGCGAGGGCGGCTCGATGTGCACCCTGCACGCGCGCGGCCCGCACATGGTGGTCGACCGGATCGCCGAACTCTGCCTGGAGTACGGCTCGCACATGACCGACAGCCTGGCGTACCGGCTGACGGCCAACGCGATCGACCTGATCGTGCACGTGGCGATGGTGGACGAGACCGCCGTCGGCGGCTCCCGGCACCGCTTCGTCTCGCACGTGCTGGAGGTGACCGGCCTCGGTGAGAGCGGCCGCCCGGCCACCAACACCGTCTTCGGCCCGCGCCCCGACCTGGGCGAGCCCCGGGCCGTGCCGCACACCCCGCCGAGCTGCCTGGACGACCTGCGCCGGGCGGGCTTCGACGCGGGGCTGCTGCAGTCCGCGTACGGGAGTTGGGCTGCCCCGCTGAACCTGCGGATCGGAGGGGCGCGCTGATGCTGCTCTTCGTCATGTGCGGGCTGCTGGTGGCCGGCGGCCTGGTCGCGCTGGTGGCCGGGGTATACGGGCGGGAGCCGGCCGAGCCGGCGGCCGGGGCCTGGTCGGCCCGGCTCGCTCCGACGGCCCGGCGCCGGCTGTCGGTCCAGGCGGCGGTGCTGGTGCTCGGCAGCGTCTGGCTGATCCTGAGCGGCCGGCCACCGGTCGCCATCGGGCTGCTCGCACTGCTGGTCTTCGGTCTGCCCTGGGTGTTCGGCGCCACCCGCGCCGACATGCACCGGATCGACCGGCTGGAGGCGCTCGCCGAGTGGACCCAACGGCTCGGCGACGTCCTGCTGTTGGGGGTCGGGCTGAACCAGGCGATCGTCACCAGCCGGCGGACCGCGCCGCCCGCGCTGGAGGCCGAGATCGCCGAGCTGAGCGCCCGGCTGCAGTCCCGCTGGCGCCCGGAGGAGGCGCTGCGGGCCTTCGCCGACACGCTGGGCGACGCCACCGCAGACAAGGTGCTGGCCGCGCTGGTGCTGCGCGCGGGCGACAGCGGCCCCGGCCTGGCCAGGACGCTGGCCGACCTGGCCACCTCGGTCCGCGAGGAGGTCAGGCAGCGCCGCACCATCGAGGCAGACCGGGCCAAGCACCGCACCACCATCCGCTGGCTGCTGGTGATCATCATGCTGGTGCTGGTGGCCGGCTTCTTCAACCCCCGGTACTCCCAGCCGTACTCCACCCTGCTGGGTCAGCTGGTGCTCGGGGTGGTGCTGGTGCTGTTCGTGCTGGTGATCGCCTGGATGCGCAAGCTGGCCACCCAGCGTCCGCTGCCGCGCCTGCTGGAGCCGGACCGGCGGAGCAAGGCCCGCCCGGTGCGGGCCGCTTCGGCGTCGGCGTCGGCGTCGGCGGAGGACGGTTCGGTGAGTGCCGGTCAGGACGCGGCGCCGGTCGGTCCGCTCGGTCAGTTCGGTCAGTTCGGTAAGTTCGGAAGGGAGGGCGCGTGATCTCGATCTGGGCCGTACTGGCCGGCGCCCTGCTGCTCGGCGGCGTGGCCGCGATCGCCGCCGAACTGCGGCCCGCACCACCGGACCTGGGGCAGGCGCTGGACCGGCTGCACCGCACCCCGGCCGACCACGCCGAGCTGACCGACCCCGACGTCAGCTGGGTCGACCGGATCGGCCAGAGCTCGCTCCGGCTGCCGGGCGCCCGGATTCCCCGGCGGCAGCTGTCGCTGATCGGCCGGACCCCGGCGCGGTTCATGGCACACAAGCTGCTGTTCGCGCTGATCGGGCTGATGGCGCCCGGCTACCTGGTGCTGATCTCGGTCCTGGTCGGCTTCGAACTTCCCTGGGTGGTCCCGCTGTTGGCGGGTCCGGCGCTGGCCCTGCTGGGCTGGCTGCTGCCGGACGGCATCGTGGCCGGCGAGGCCAAGGAGGCCCGGACGGAGTACCTGCACGGGATCGCCGCCTACCTCGAACTGGTCGCGCTGGAGCGGGCCGCCGACTGCGGGCCCGCCGAGGCGCTGCGCCGGGCGGCGGCGGTCGGCCGGTCCACCGTGTTCCGCCGGATCAGGGACGCGCTGGAGCGGGCCGCCACCGACCGGCTGCCGCCCTGGGACGGGCTGGACGCGCTCGCCACCGAGCTCGGCCTGACGCCGCTTCAGGACGTCGCCGACATCATGCGGCTGTCCGGCAGCGACGGCGCCGCCGTGTACGACACCCTGCGGGCCCGGTCCAAGAGCCTCCGCGACGAACTGCTCGCCGAGGACCTGGCCAGGGCCAACACCGACAGCGAGCGGATGGTGGCGCCGGGCGCGGCGCTCACCCTGCTCATGACGGTGCTCATCGTCTTCCCCGCGCTGTACCAGATGTTCACCGTGATCTGACCGACCGCCTGTCCCGTCCGTTTCCCGCTGTCGACCTGGAGACCACACCATGGCCGCTCTGCGTAACCTCCTCACCGCCCTGCTCCTGCCCGTGAAACTCTGCCTGTTCGTGTTCCACTACCGGGTCGGCCGGGTCCGGGCGGCCCGCGCCGCCGGGGACCGGGGCGCGATCAGCATCGAACTCGCGCTCGCCATCATCGTGTTGGTGGGTGTCGCGGTCGCGGTGCTCGCCGTGCTGGCGACCCTGGCGAAGAACGTCACCTCCCGGGTGCCGAGCGATGCGGTCGTCTCGCCCAAGTGAACCGTCGTACGTCGCCACACCGTCACCGACCGGGAGACCGGCGGCACCGCCCGGGGGACCGGGGCGCGCTGACCATCAGCCTCGCTCTGGTCTTCCCGGTGGTGCTCGGGCTGGTCTTCCTCGTGGTCCAGGCCGCGCTGTACTGGTACGCGGGCCAGGCCGCGCAGACGGCTGCCCGTGAGGGGGCCGACGCGGGCCGGGTCCGGGGTGGCACCGAGGCGGCGGGGGAGGCCAGGGCCAGGGCGTTCCTGGCCCGGGTCGGGGACCTCGCCGATCCGGTCTCGGTGATCCCGCACGACGCGCCGGGCACGTTCCGGATCACGGTCGAGGTCCGACCGCTGGCGGTGCTCCCCGGCTTCGACCGGTTCACCGTCACCCGCGAAGTCACCGCCCCCCGGGAGAAGTTCGTGCCCCAGGTCGGTCAGCCGTGAGGCGCCGCGAGGGGGATCGGGGCAGCGCCGCGCTGGAAGCCGCCATCATCGCGCCGGTGCTGGTCGCCTTCGTGCTGATCGCGGTCGCGGCAGGGCGTATTCAGAGCACCGGTGGGGTAGTTGATGCGGCAGCCCGTTCCGGCGCCCGGGCGGCCTCGCTGGCCCGTACGCCGGAGGGGGCGCAGCAGGCGGCGGCCGAAGCGGTGCAGGAGGTGCTCGGGGGGCAGGGGGCGCGGTGCGAAGGGGCCGAGAGGCCGCCGATCGAGTACGGCACCCTGGACACGCCGACCGGTCGGCTCGACACCGTGACGGTGCAGGTGAGTTGCACCGTCCGGCTGAGCGATCTGCTGATCGACGTCGTACCGGGCAGCAAGACCATGACCGCCAGTTTCACCTCGGTGCTCGACCACTACCGGGGCACCGAACCGGGCAAGAAGGCGAGGAACCAGTGAGGGTACGGCGGGCGGGTGGTGCGGACGGCGGCTCCATCGGCGTGTTCGTGGCGATCTGCGCCGCCGGGCTGGTGCTGATGATCGGCGTGGTGCTGGAGGCGGGCGGGCGGTTGCGGGCGATCGAGACCGCCGACGCCCAGGCCCAGGAGGCGGCCCGGGTGATCGGTCAACAGCTGGACGAGACCGCTCTGTTGCGCGGCGACGGCTACCTGCTGGCCCGGGACGTGGTCGCGGCCCGAAGTGCGGCCGACGCCTATCTCGCGCCCTCCGGGTTGCACGCCGAGGTGACGTTCGTGGGCGGCCGCACGGTGGTGGTCGACATCCGGGCCGAGTACCGGACCACGCTGCTGGGCGCGATCTCGGTGCGGTCGCTGGAGGTGCACGGGCGTGGCTCGGCCACTCTGGTGCACGGCGTCAAGGAAGCGGAGACTGCCTGAATGGGTGCGGGCAGGACTCTTGATGGGCGCCGACGCGGCGAGGCCGCAGCGGCGCACGGTGTCACGGAAGCGGAGAAGGACTGATGGCCGGGCGACGAGCCAAGGAACAGGACCGGACCGGGACGAGCGGCGGCGCGCACAACGGCGCGAGCGGCCAGGCCGGACGGCGACCGGTGCCGCTGCGGCCCAACCGCGGTCGCCGGACGGCCGGTTCGGTGTTCAGCGCACTCGGTGCGCTGGTGCTGCTGGCGCTCCTGCTGGTCGGCATGCCCGCACTGCTGGTGTACGGGACGACCGCCGTGGCCGGGATGGGCGGCCAGAGCACCGACGGTCTGGTCGAACTGCTGACCACCCCGGACGACGGGCGGATCTTCCTCTGGGCGCTGGTCGCGATCGGCTGGGTGGCCTGGCTCTGCTTCGCCTTCTCGGTGCTGCTGGAGATCCCGGCCCAGCTGCGCGGCCGGGTGGCCCGTCGGCTGCCCGCCTTCGGCTGGAGCCAGCGGATCGCGGCCGGACTGGTCGGTTCGGTGCTGGCCCTGTTGCCGGTGGCCGGTTCGGCCTTCGCCGCGGTGCCGGACCGCCCGGTCGCGGTGGCCCCGGCCCAGGTGACGGCAGCTCCGCAGTACGCCGCGCTGCCCGCCGCCCCGGCGGCGCCCGCGCTCACCCCGGCGGCCGACCCGGCGCCCGGCTACACCGTGCGGGACAGCCGCCCGGCGGACAGTCTCTGGTCGATCGCCGAACGCCAACTGGGTTCGGGCGAGCGGTGGGTGGAGATCGCCAAGCTCAACGACGGCCGGGTGATGGACGATTCGGGCCGGACCTTCGACGCGGACCGGCCGATCCACCCGGGCTGGCAGCTCCTGATGCCCGGCGACGCCAAGGCCCAGACCGCCCCGGCGCCGGCCCCGGCTGCCGCGCCCGCCGTCCCGGTCGCCGTGACGCAGCCCCGGCACGCCTCGGTGACGGTCCAGACGGGGGACACCCTGTCGGCCATCGCGGAACGGGAGTTGGGGGACGCGGAGGGGTGGCCGAAGCTCTTCGAGGCCAACAAGGGGGTGGCCGCGCCGGACGGTGAGCGGCTGACCGATCCGGACGTGGTGGTGCCGGGCATGGTGCTCGCCATCCCCGGCGCCCCGGCGCCCGCTCCCGCCCCGGCCCCGGTGCCCGCGCCCGCTCCTGCGCCGGATCCCGCTCCTGCGCCTGCGCCCGAGGCCTCCGTACCCGTCACGCCCGCGCCCGCTACACCCGCGCCCGCTACGCCCGCCCCGGCCACCCAGGGTCCGGTGGTCCCGTCCCAGGCGCCGACCGCCGCCGCCCACACCCCGGCCGCCAAGGCGGACGCCCCGAGCGACGACTACTCCGTGGCGCTGGCCGCCTCGACCGTCGGGGTGCTGCTGGCCGCCGTTCTAGTCGGCACGGTGGCCCGGCGGCGCGGCGACCAGCAGCGGTCCCGCAAGCCCCGGCACCGGATCGCGTTGCCCGCCCCGGCGGCACTCGCCTTCGAGTCCGAGCTGAAGGTCCGTCAGGACGACGCCGGACTGGCCCTGCTGGACCGGGCGTTGCGCACGCTGGCCCGGAACACCGTCCGGGGCGGCAAGCGCCTGCCCACCCTGGTCGCGGCCCGGATCACCCCCGGCCGTACGGTCGAACTGCACCTCGCCGCCCCGGCCGCGCCGATCGCGCCGTTCCGGGCCGCGCACGCCCCGAACGTCTGGTGGTGCCCGGACGACTCGTCCGAGCTGCTCGGCGCCTCCCAGGCGGCCAAGAACAACGCCCCGTACCCGGCGCTGGTCACCCTCGGCAGCGCACCGGACGGTTCGGTGGTGCTGGCCGACCTGGAGACCGTCCGGCTGATGCACCTGTCCGGGCACCCGGACGACTCGCAGGACGTACTGCGCACCCTGGCCGTCGAGTTGGCGCACAGCCCGCTCGCCGACCGGCTGAACCTGCACCTGGTCGGGCTGGCCGAGGACCTGCCGATCTCCGGCCGCGCGCTGGAGCGGGTGCACCGGCACGACTCGCTGGAGGCGGCGCTCGCCGCGCTCGGTCCGCGCACCGCCCGGGCCCGGGCCACCCTGGTGGCCGCCGAGGCGGCCAGCCCCCGGGACGCCCGCAGCCGAGGCCAGGACGACGAGTCCTGGGTGCCGGAGATCGTGCTCTCCGCCCAGCCGCCCAGCGGCACCCTGCCCACCGAGCTCGGCCGACTGCTCGACGGCACCCCGCGGACCTGCCTGGCCGTCATCACCCGGGCCCCGGAACGCGGCAGCGGCCCGGTTGCCCGCTGGACCCTGCCCAGCACCGGCAACGCCACCATCCCGGGGCTGCACCTCACGGTCCAGCTCCAGCGGCTCAGCCAGGACCAGTACGCCCGGCTCGGCGACCTGCTCCGGTCCTCGGCCGACACCACCCAACTGCCCGCGCCCGACTGGACGCTGGACGGCGAGGAGCTCGAACCGTCCGAACTCCCGCTGCCGGTACCGGTGCTGGCGACGGTCGGGGCCCCGAGTGCCGCCGAGGCGGCCGCGATCGAGGCGGTGGCCCGGGCGATCGGCACCGGCAGCAGTCCGTTCGCGGGCATCAGCCCGGCCGCCACGCCCCGGCACACGGCCAACTCGGTCGGCCTGCACGTGAAGTCCGCCGACCCGGTGACTCCGGTGACCCCGGTGGCCGCCGTCCCGCCCGCCGCCGTGCCCCCGGTCGTGGCCGTCCCGGCCCCCGTGGTCCCGGCCCCGGTGGTGCCGGTGCCCGACCCGGAGCCGGTCCCGACCCACGAGCCCGCCGCCCCGGTGGCCGACACCACCCCGGCCCGGCCCGTCCAGTCGCCTGCCGCAGCCTCAACTCCCGTACCCCGCACCGACAGTGACGATCTGCTGGCGATCCTCCGCTCGCCGGAGGCGCACTCGCTCCGCACCGCGCCCCGGATCCGCCTGCTCGGCCCGCCGGACGTGCTCGGCACCACCGGCCCGGTCACCCCCGAGGGTCAGCCCCGGCTGACCGAGCTGGCCGCGCTGCTCGCCCTCCGGCCGGGTGCCGACCAGTCCACCCTGGACCGTGCCCTGCACCCCGGCGCCGCCCACCTCGACCCGCACCCGACCACCACCGAACACACCGTCACCCCGATGCCCACCCGACTGGCCGAACTGGCCGCCTGGCTGGGCGAGTCCACCGAGGGCCGGCCCTTCCTCCCGCTCGACGGCAGCACCGACGGTCACAGCTTCGCGCCGACCGTCAGCTGCGACTGGGACGAGTTCCGCAGCCTCTACCGGCGGGGCATGCGCAGCACCAGCAGCACCGCCGACGCCGCCCTGGCCCACGCCCTCGCCCTGGTCCGCGGCGCCCCGTTCGCCGAGGCCCCCGGCTCCGCGTACGGCTGGGCCGAGCCCGAACGCCAGGACATGATCGCCACCATCGTCGACACCGCCCACGAACTGGCCGCCCGCCGCCTCCAGTACGGCGACCACCGGACCGCCGAAGCCGCCATCTTCCGTGGCCTCGCCGTCGCCCCCGACATCGAACTCCTGCACCGCGACCTGTTCTACGCCTACGCCTCGGCGGGTGCCCGCGACCAACTCGTCCGCGCCGTCAACCGCCTGGACGCCCTCAGCCGCCGCACCGGCCGCGACCTCGACCCGGACACCGTGGCCCTGCTCCGCGACCTCCTCTCGGGAGGCTGACCGAGCAGGGACACGCCGGAGCCGAGGTGCTCAGCCCATCGCGTCGCGCACCTTCGCGGTGTCGACGAACTGCTCGAAGCGGACGATACGGCCGCCGCGCACGACGAAGGCATGGGCCACCCGGACGTCGATCGGCTTGCCGGTGGCCTTGTTGACGGCGGTGTAGCGGGCCAGGACGACGACGTTCTCGCCGTCGACGACGTAGGTGTCGTCGTGGGCGGTCCAGTCCGACCAGTCCTGGCCGAGGCGTTCCATGACGTTGGCGGTGACCCCGTCGGGGGTCCGGTAGGTGCCGGCGAGGGGGAAGCCGGCCATCTCGGTCCACTCCACGTCCGGGGCGAGGGTGGTGCGCAGGGCTTCGAGATCACCGGCGGCGGAGGCGAGGTACTGACGGCGGACCACGTCGGCCGGCGCGGTGGAGGTGGCGAAGTCGGCCCTCTCGGCGGTCATGGTCAGCCCCACTTCATCTCGCCCTTCGCGACCTTGGCGCCGATCTGGGCGGCGATCAGCATGCCGTGGTCGGGGTAGCGCTTGATCAGGACGTCGGTCAGCGCGGCACCGTCGGCGGCGTTCGCGAGCTCCTGCTCGAAGGTGGTGAGGTACTCGCGGGTGTTGCTGATCGCGGTGGCGTCGGCCGGGGTGCCGGGCAGGCGGTGGCCGGGCACGACCAGGCGCGGGTCTAGCGCGGCCATCTCGTCGAGCAGGGCGATCCAGGCGGAGCGGTGCTCGAGGGTGGCGGTGTCGGCGACCCAGACGTGCTCCTGCTGGAACAGCAGCACCCCGCCGAGGACCGCACGCTGCTCGGCCTGCCACAGGTAGTGGCGGTCCGGAAGGCCGGCCGGGCCGCCCTTGAGCTGGAAGCGGTGGCCCTCGACGTCGAGGTCGCCCGTCAGCGGCGTCAGCTCGACCAGGCGGGTGGGGAGGTTCGCGCCGAGCGACTCCCAGGCCTTGAGCTTGCCCTGGTAGGTGTGCTGGATGTGCTCGATCACGATCGGGGTGGCCACGAACCTGGCGTTCGGGAACGCGTCGGCGACCACCTCGGCACCGAAGTAGAAGTCGGGGTCGGCGTGGCTGACGAAGACCGTGGTCAGCTCCTTGCCGGAGTCCAGTACGGCAGCCACCAGCCGGTGGCCGTCGGCGCGGGTGAAGCCGGCGTCGACCAGCAGCGCCTCGCGGTCGCCGGTGACCAGGGTGGCGGTCTTGTTCCTGCTCTCGACGGGGAAGTCCAGGTCGAGGATGGTGAAGTCGAGGGTGCTCACGGGGGTTCCTCTCGGACGGTGCGGTATCCGCCCGATGCGGGCGGGATGTACCTGTGCCAACAGTAACTGCGCAGTCAGGTATTCCCGCCCGGGAAACCGCCTGCCGGTGGCCGCTACCGACACTGGCCGATCCGGCAGACCACCGCTACCGCACCTGCGCCGTCCGGGGGCCCGGCCCACGGGGGTCACGTCCTCATGGCTTCATGGCTTCACGGGAGTCGGGGCAGCGCGTCGCGGGCCGCAAGGCTCAGCAGTCGCAGATCCCGTACGAAGCGCTCCCGGTCCGCTTCGGGCAGCGGGTCCAGGAAGTAGCGCTGGACGTTGTCCACGTGTACCCGCGCCGCCCGTACGGCCGTCCGCTCGCCGAGCGCGGTCAGTCGGACCAGCCTGCCCCGACGGTCTTCGGGATCCGCCGCCCGCTCCACCAGCCCGGCCGCCTCCATCCGGTCCACCAGTCGGGTGACCCCGCCGGTGGTGAGCACCTGCTCGCGGCCGATCACGCGCATCGGCAGCCCCGGGCCGCCCGCCCGGCCGAGGATCAGCAGCACCTCGAACATCAGGTGGCTGATCCCGCACTCCTCCTCGATCGCCCGCCCGAGGATGTGCTCCAGTCGACCCGCCGACCCCAGCAGATGGCCGAACGCGAGCACCCGCCCGTCGTCGGCCGCATCCTTTGCCGACGCGATCACCGGCTCCTCGCCCACCCCAGCACCTCCCTCACACCTGGCCGTCGTCAGCACGGTAGCCGAGCGGCGGACGGGCGGCGCAGCCGACGGAGCGCGCCGTCAGTCCGCCAGCGCGGCCGCGACCGCCGCCTCGGCGTGCAGGCGGGTGGTGGCGAAGACCGGGACGGGGCTGTCGGCGGGGGAGATCAGCAGCTCGATCTCGGTGCAGCCGAGCACGATCCCCTCGGCGCCCCGCGCGACCAGGTCCGCGATGACGGACCGGTAGGCGGCGCGCGACTCCTCACGGATGACGCCCAGGCAGAGCTCCTCGTAGATGACCCGGTGCACCAGCGCCCGGCCCGGTGCGTCCGGGACCAGGACGTCGAGGCCGTGCGAGGCCAGCCGGTCCCGGTAGAACGACTGCTCCATGGTGAAGGCGGTGCCCAGCAGGCCGACCCGGGCCAGGCCCGCCGACCGGACCGCCAGCGCGGTGGCGTCGGCCAGGTGCAGCAGCGGGACGTCGACGGCGGCCGCCACCTGGTCGGCGACCTTGTGCATGGTGTTGGTGCAGATCAGCAGCAGCTCGGCCCCGGCCGCCTCCAACGCCCTTGCGGCGTCCGCCAGTACGGCCCCGGCCTTGTCCCACTCGCCGGCCACCTGCAGCCGTTCGATCTCGGCGAAGTCCACCGACCAGAGCACGCACCGGGCCGAGTGCAGCCCACCCAGCCGCTCCCGGGTCAGCTCGTTCAGCAGCCGGTAGTACTCGGCGCTGGATTCCCAGCTCATCCCGCCGATCAGTCCGATGACCTTCATCGCCCCACCTCCCACCCGCGCATCATCGCACTGCCCCGGAACCGTAATGCAGTTGCCGCGGCCCTCGCCGTTCCGTTAGACCCGTCCCATGTTGCGTGGAGAGCGAATCGGCCTGCGGGCCCGCGTGGAGTCGGATGTACCGGTACTGCACGAGGAGTTGTACGACGACGTGCTGGGCCGCTCGCGGGCCGACACCCGGCCCTGGCAGCCGACCCCGGTCGGCTTCTCGCCGTACGCGGTGAACGAACCGAAGGACGGTCACGCGGAGTTCACCGTGGTCGAGCTGACGACCAATGAGGTGGTCGGGGAGGCGATCGTCTGGGGGATCGACAGCCACAACCGCCTGGCCCACCTCGGGCTGGCCCTGCGGCCCGCCTTCCGGGGCCGCGGCTACGGGGCCGAGTCGGTGCGGCTGATGTGCCACTACATCTTCACGGTGCGCGGCTTCCAGCGGGCCCAGCTGGAGACGCTGGCGGACAACGCGCCGATGATCCGGGCCGCCGAGAGCGCCGGGTTCGTCCGGGAGGGGCTGCTGCGGCGGAACGCCTGGGTGTACGGCGAGTGGCTGGACGAGGTGATCCTCGGGCTGCTGGCCGAGGACTGGGCGAAGGAGAAGTAGCGGGATGCCGCACCCGGGGATGGTGAGGGCGGGCGTCGAGGTGACCCCGCTGTGCGACGCGGTCGGGCCGATGGGGGATCAGATCGCCCTGCCGCTGCCCCAGATGTTCGGCGGCCCGGACCACCCGGTCTGGGCCAGGGTCGACCCCGCCGCGCCCTGGGTGCTGCACTTCCACTGCTACCTGCTCCGCACCCCGGACGGCCGCACCGTCCTGGTGGACACCGGCCTCGGCGGGCCCGACTCGCCCGCCGCCGGCTGGGCCCCGGTGCCGGGGCGGCTGGCCACCGAGCTGGCGGCGGCCGGCGTACGGCCCGAGCAGGTGGACACCGTGGTGCTGACCCATCTGCACAGCGACCACGCGAGCGGCAGCCTGGCAGCCGACGGCAGCACCCCGGCGTTCCCGAACGCCCGCTACCTGGTCCAGCGAACCGAGCTGGACTGGCTGGAGGCGAGCGGTTCGCCGCTGCTGGACGCCGTGGTGCGGCCGCTGCGCGCGGCGGGCTGCCTGGACGCCCGGGCGGGCGAGGTGACGCTCGCCCCCGAGATCAAGGTCTTCGCCACCCCCGGCCACACCCCGGGCCACCAGAGCGTGGCGATCGGCGACCACCAACTCGTGGTCGCGGGAGACGTGGTGCTGCACCCCGTCCAGCTCGCCGACCCGACGGCCGGCTACGTCTACGACGACGCGCAGCCGACCGCGACCCTGACCCGGCAGCGCCTGCTGGCGGAGCTCACGGCGCGGCACGGCATCCTGGCCACGGCGCACTTCGCCGAACCGTTCACGCAGCTGTGAAAACCCGTTCGTCCGAGCACGACGCCGCGCACTGCCCTGCGCAACCTCGGCCTGGCCGAGGCCCGTGCCGCGTTCTGCGCCGGCCAGCGTGCGGCGGTGCTCCGCGCGCCGGCCGAGTACGCCCCCGACATGCTGGTGGTCTTCGACGTCGATCTCGGCCACACCGACCCCCAACTGGTCATCCCCTACGGCGGCCGGATCCGGGTGGACGGCCCCGCCCGGAGGGTCACCGTCACGTACTGAGCGGGTAACGGGTGCTCGGTGATCACCACCCGCTCTGGCTCCGCCACCTGGGCGCGTCGTAAAGTGGCGAAATCGTGGTGGCGGGCACCGCGGCGGACGTCGCGTTGGCGGCGGGGTGGGGCGGTGACCTGCGGTGGCTGACGTGACGGCGGGCGGCATCTGGCCGGGCGCGATGCCGGACCGGGCCGACCCGGGCGCCCCGCGCGAGGTCTCGACCGGCTGGACCGGCACCATCCCCGCCGTCCAACTGCCCAAACCCGCCGCGCCGCAGACGGTCGGCGACGGGGCCAGGGGCCGCATCCTGGTGATCGAGGGCGGCTACGGGGCGGGCGGCCGGCGGCACTGGGGGCGCGGCGCGGGCTCGCAGGCCCAGGTGCTCTCCGCGATGCTCGCGGGCGTCTCACCGGGGACGCTGCTGGCCGCCGAATCGGTCGACGCCGTGCACCTCCCGGGCGCCACCGATCCGCAGAGCGTGCTGGCCCACCTGCGCGCCGCCGCCCTGCACCCGGGCCCGCTGCTGATCCACCTCGGCGGCCACCTGGTCACCGACCGGCGCGGCGAACACCTCTATCTGACGCTGCGTGACTCCAAGCCCGCCACCGTCCGGCAGGACGGTCTGCCCTGGCAGGCGCTGGCCGCCGAGCTCCAGCACCGGGGCGAGCTGCCCACGCTGGTGATCGCCGACCTGAGTGCCGATCAGGCCGCCTGGCCGCTGGTGCAGAGCGCGATCTCCCCGCTCGCGGACGGCATCCCGCTGTGGGCCGTGGTCAGCCCCGACCCCGAACAGATCGGCACCTTCTCCCGCGCGCTGATCGAGGTGCTGCACCGAGGCCGCCCCGGCGGCCCGGCCCTGCTGCCGCCCGAACTGCTCCGCGACCAGGTGCACTCGGTGGTGCGGAACGACTCGATCATCCTGCACTCGCACCCCACCGAACGGCCGTTCTTCCGCAACACCTCGCGGCAGATCAACGAGGCGCTGCCGGGCGCCGCGGCCGGGCCGCGTCCCGCCGCCGTCCTGGTGCCGCCGAAGGGGCAGGCCCGTACGCCGAAGCCCCGCCCCGGTATCCCCGCGGTCCAGCTCGGCAAGCCTGCCGTAGCCTCGGCCGGGGTCTCGCTGCTCAAGCCCGGTGTGCCGCCCACGCCCCGGCGGGTCGGTCCGCCGGTCTCGCTGCTGAAGGTGCTCCCGGCGGCTCCCGGCAGCTCCGTGGTCAGCCTCGACAAGCGGCCGACCGCGGTCTCCTTCGACAAGCCGATCCCCGACCCGACGCCCGACCCGAGGCCGGTCGACTACCGGGAGGCGATCGGCCGGATCGTCCGCAGCGCCGAGGCGGGCGAGCACGACACCGCCGCCGAACTCGCCCTGGCCCTGGAGGAGTCCGCCGTCGCCGCGCACGGCCCGGTGGCCGCCGAGGTGCTCCAGGTCCGCCAGGTCCGCGCCCACATCGCCCGGCTGGCCGGCCGCCCGGCCCAGGCCGCCGAGGTCTACCGCGAGGTCGCCCTCACCCTGCTCCGCTCCCGCGGCGCCGACGACCCCGAGACCCAGCAGGCCGCCACCAACGCCGAAGCCTGCTGGCGCGCCGTCCAGGACCGCACCGAGGCGATCCGGATGGCCCCCGAGATCATCGAACTCCGCGCCCACCTCCCCGGCCCCGACGGCCGCAAACTCCGCGCCGCCGAACGCCACTTGAAGCAACTCGCGGCCGCGGGCTCCGCTCAGGACTGACCCTCCGTCCGGGCGAGCCGCCCCAGGACCCAGGCCGCCGAGCCGCCCACCGCGAAGAAGGTGTTCGCGTCGTCCGCGTTGTCGTCGGGACTCCAGGCGGCGGTGACGGCCAGCACGCAGTGCTCACCGGGCTCCAGTGCGGGCAGCGTCCAGCGGAGGCCGTGGTAATCGCCGTAGTCCACACCCCAGTCGAGGTGCGGCCACTTCGCGTACACCTCGTCCAGCAGCTCGGCCCAGCGCTTCGGGACCTCGCCGGTCTGCTGGGCTTCGTGGCAGAGCTGCTCCTCGTCGGGGCCGCCGAGGGTCAGTTTGGTGCCGTCGTACTCGACGGTGATGCTCGCCTGGCCCTGGCCGCCGTCGTATCCGGTCTCCGCCCCCGGGGGCAGCACGGGCGGCAGGCTCGCCGAGAAGGTGACACCGGCCAGCGGCGCCCGGGCGTCGATCCGCCAGACGCCGGCCCAGCAGTCGGTGAGCGGCTCCCAGACCTCCGGGTCGAGCTCCGGGTCGAACCGGCCGATCAGCAGCTCGAGTTCGGCCAGCGGGTGGCTCCAGCGCGCGACCCGGGCGCCGGAGGGCAGCTCGAAGAGCTCCTCGGGGACCTCGGGTACGGCCCAGGGGCCGACCACCGCGCCGAAGGACAGCTCGCCCATCGGCGTGCCGACCGTCGGGCGGGCGGCGGGGTGACGGGCGGTCAGCGAAAAACCGGGCAGGATGCGGCACATGGCCCCATCCTGCCCGGTGTCGGTCCGACGGACGGTCAGCGGGCGCCGCCGTTGACGTAGAGGGTCTGGCCGCTGACGTACGAGGAGTCGTCGCTGACCAGGAAGGCCACCACCGAGGCGACCTCCTCCGGCTGGCCGACCCGGCGGAGCGGGGTGCGCTCGGCGACCTGGGCCTGGTGGTCCTCGGCGGTGGCGCCGACGCGTTCGGCGGTGGCGGCGGTCATCGAGGTGGCGATGTAGCCGGGGGCGACCGCGTTGACGTTGATGTTGTAGGGGCCGAGCTCGATCGCCAGGGTGGCGGTCAGGCCCTGGATGCCGGCCTTGGCGGCGGCGTAGTTGGCCTGGCCCCGGTTGCCGAGGGCGGAGCGCGAGCTGAGCGAGACGATCTTGCCGTACTTCTGCTTGACCAGGTACTTCTGCGCCACGTGGCTGCAGTTGTAGGCGCTGGTCAGATTGACCGTCAGGACGGCGTCCCAGTCGCTCTTGGGCATCTTGAAGAACAGGTTGTCCCGGGTGATCCCGGCGTTGTTCACCAGGATGTGGAGTGCTCCCAACTCCTCGACCACGGCGGCGAACACGGCCTCCACCGCGTCGTAGTCGGCCACGTCGCAGCCGTACGCCCGCGCGCTGCCGCCCTTGGCGGTGATCGCGTCCACGGTGCCCTGCGCGCGCTCGGCCGAGAGGTCGACCACCGCGACGGTGGCGCCCTCCTCGGCGAGCCGCAGCGCGGTGGCTGCGCCGATGCCCTGTGCCGCACCGGTGACGACGGCGACCTTGCCTGCGAAACGAGTCACAACAGCTCTCCCTAGACGTTCTCGACGAGTACGGCGGTGCCCTGCCCGACACCGACGCACATGGTGGCCAGCCCGCGCCGGGCGCCGGTCCGGTGCATCCGGTGCAGCAGGGTGGTGAGGATCCGGGCGCCCGAGCCGCCCAGCGGGTGGCCGAGGGCGATCGCGCCCCCGGACGGGTTGACCAGCTCCGGGTCGAAGCCCAACTCCCGTACGCAGGCCAGCGCCTGGGCCGCGAACGCCTCGTTGAACTCGGCCTCCTCGACGTCCCCGACCGCCCAGCCGGTGCGGGCCAGCACCTTGCGGGTGGCGGGCACCGGGCCGATGCCCATCACGTCGGGGTGCACCCCGGCGGAGGCCCCGGCCACGTACCGGCCGAGCGGCTCCAGGCCCAGGTCGTTCAGGGCCTCCTCGCTGACCAGCAGCAGTCCGGCCGCGCCGTCGTTCATCGGCGAGGCGTTGCCCGCCGTCACGGTGCCACCGGCCCGGAAGACCGGCTTGAGGGCGGCCAGCCGCTCCAGCGAGCTGTCCTCCCGGATGCTCTCGTCCTGGTCGACGGTCACCCCGTCGGCCCGCAGCACCGGCAGCAGTTCGGCGTCGAAGTGCCCGTTCTTCCTTGCGGCGGCGGCGCGTTGGTGGCTGCGCAGCGCGAACTCGTCCTGGTCCGAGCGGCTGACGCCGTACCGGGCGGCCACTTCCTCGGCGGTCTCGCCCATGCTCAGCACGCCGTGCAGCTCGCGCATCCGGGGGGTGGTGATCCGCCAGCCGAGCCGGGTGTCGAAGGTCTCCAGCTTGTGCGGCAGCGCCTCGTCGGGGCGCGGCAGCACGAACGGGGCGCGGCTCATCGACTCGCAGCCGCCCGCGACCACGACCTCGGCCTCGCCGGAGCCGATCGCCCGGGCGGCGGTGGTGACGGCCTCCAGGCCGGAGGCGCAGAGCCGGTTCACGGTGGCGCCGGGCACGCTGTCCGGCAGACCGGCCAGCAGCACGGCCATCCGGGCCGCGTTCCGGTTGTCCTCCCCGGCCTGGTTGGCGGCGCCCCAGTAGACGTCGTCGATCCGGGCCGGGTCCAACTGCGGTACGGAGTCGAGCAGTCCACGCAGCACGGCGGCCGACAGGTCGTCCGGCCGGACGGACGAGAGGGCGCCGCGCAGCCGACCGATCGGGGTGCGGCGAGCGGCGGCGAAGTAGACGGGACGCACGTCGTTGGGCTCCTCAACTACTAAGGGGTCAGAAGGCGTTGACGCCGGTCAGCGAACGCCCGATGAGCAACTTGTGGATCTGGCTGGTGCCTTCGTACAGGGTCATCACCCGCGCGTCGCGCAGGTACTTGCCGACCGGGTACTCGTCGATGAAGCCGTACCCGCCGAAGACCTGGAGCGCGTTGTTGGCGGCCCGGACTGCGGCCTCGCTGGCGTACAGCTTCGCCACCGAGGACTCGGTGGCGAACGGCAGGCCGCGGTCGATGTGGTCGGCCACCCGCCAGGTGAGCAGCCGGGCGGCGTCCAGGTCGACCGAGATGTCGGAGATCAGCTCCTGCACCAACTGGTAGGAGGCGATCGGCTTTCCGAACTGCTCGCGCTCCTTGGCGTAGCCCACCGCGGCGTCCAGGCAGGCCTGGGCGATGCCGACGCAGCCGGCCGCGACCGACATCCGGCCCTTGGCCAGGGCGGCCATCGCGACCGAGAAGCCCTTGCCCTCGGCGCCGAGCCGCGCGCTGTCCGGCACCCGGACGGCGTCGAAGGTCAGCTCGGCGGTGGCCTGGCCGCGCAGGCCCAACTTGCCGTGGATCTCCCGGCGTTCGAGGCCGGGGGTGGCGGTGGGCACCAGGAAGGCGGTGACGCCCTTGTGCCCGGCCTCGCCGGTGCGGGCGAAGACCAGGGCGACCTCGGCCCAAGTGCCGTTGGTGATGAACATCTTGGCGCCGGTGATCAGCCAGTCGTCGCCATCCCGGACCGCCCTGGTGGTCAGGTTGGCGGCGTCCGAGCCGGTGCCGGGCTCGGTCAGCGCGAAGCAGCCGAGCGCCTCGCCGGAGGTCAGCCGGGGCAGCCAGTGCCGCTTCTGCTGCTCGCTGCCGTAGCTGTTGACCGACTTGGCCACCAGGCCGAGCGAGACCGAGACGATGCCGCGCACCGAGGAGTCGCCCCGCCCGAGCTCCTCCAGCACCAGGCAGTACGCCAGGTGGTCGCCGCCGCTGCCGCCGTACTCCTCCGGGATGGTCAGGCCGAGGAAGCCCACCTTGCCGAGCTTGCCGATGATCGCCCGGTCCACCGACTCGGCGCGGTCCCAGTCGGCGGCGAACGGCACGATCTCGCGGTCGGTGAAGTCGGCGGCGAGCTCGCGGACGGCGGCCTGTTCCTCGGAGAGCTCCAGGTTCATCGCGGCCTCTCGGTTAAACTAGCAGTGCAAGTTTTGCCCCGACTGTAGCCCGCCGTCGAACGGCTGTGAAGACCGGCCTGCGAGAATGCCGGGAAACCCCACCCGACCGGAGGAAGCGCCATGGCCCGCCCGCGCACCCCGCTGCTCAGCCGCGAGCGGATCGTCGCGGCCGCCCTCGCCCTGGTGGACGCCGAGGGGCTGGCCGCGCTCTCCACTCGCCGGCTGGCCACCGAACTCTCGGTCAGCGGCCCCTCGCTGTACAACCACTTCGCCACCAAGGACGAGCTGCTCGACGCGGTGGTGGACAGCGTGATGGGGGAAGTCGACCTGTCGATGTTCGAGCCGCCCGCGCCCTGGCGCACCGCGCTGCGCGACTGGGCCCGCTCCTACCGGGCCGCGCTGGCCGCCCACCCCGCGATCGTCCCGGTGCTGGCCCAGGGCCCCGGCCGCCGGCCGAACGCGCTGCGGCTGGCCGACGCGGTCTTCGGCTGCCTGGTCGCGGCGGGCTGGCCACGCGGCCAGGCCACCCGGATCGGCGCCCTGATGCGGTACTTCGTCACCGGCTCGGCCCTCGGCTCGTTCGCGGCCGGTTTCCCCGAGGACGCCGCCCTGTACGCCGAGGAGTACCCGCACCTCGGTGAGGCCCACAAGCTCGCCGAGCACCGGCGGCGGATCGACGAAGGCGCGTTCGAGACCGGCCTGGAGGCCCTGCTCGACGGCCTGGAACTACGCTACGCACGTACCGTCAACTCGACCCGGGGGACCGAAAAGTGACCGATGACCAGGACGGCGTGGTCGTCTACTGGCGGCCGATGTGCACCTTCTGCATGAAGCTGCTCACCCAGCTGCGGTTCACCGACCTGCCCTACCGCAAGGTCAACATCTGGCGTGACCCCGAGGCCGCCGCCTTCGTCCGCTCGGTGGCCGACGGCAACGAGACCGTCCCCACGGTCACCGTCGCCGGCCACGCGATGGTCAACCCCTCGCGCAAGGAACTGCTGGCGGCGGTCCGGGAGCACGCCCCGCACCTGCTGGTCTGACTCCCTCAGCGGCAGGCCAGGGCGGCGCGGATCTCGGACTCCGGGTCGCCCTGGTGGTAGACCCGCTCGGTCGCCTCGATGCCGTCCAGGAACTCCTGGTAGCGGACGGCGTAGCCGAGGTGCATCAGCGGCTCCGCCAGCTCCAGTGCCTTGGCCGGATCGGAGCCAGGGGCGTGGGTGGTCCAGGCGTCGATCCAGAGCTGACGGACCGTCGCCCAGCGGTCGTCGGAGAGGAAGTCCTGCGGCCGCAGGCCGTCGACGGCCGGGTGCCCGTAGTAGCTGTCGGAGAAGTCGACGATCACGTTGCGGGTGCCGTCGAAGCGCCAGTTGCCCGGGTGGAAGTCACCGTGCACCAGCGTCTCGGGCAGGCCGCAGGCCGCCAACTCCTCGATCAGCGCGGGGAGATCGGCGAGCAGCCGTTCGGCGGCGGCCCGTTCCTCGGCGGTCAGGGTGACCCGGGGGAGCAGGGCCGCGAACTGCTCGGGCAGGGTGCCGGGCGTACGGTCCGGCAGCCCGGCGCCGTGCCCGGCCAGCGCGGCCTGGGCGGCGACCAGCCGGGGGACCGCGTCCAGCATGGCGTCCTCGGGCAGCCCCCAGCAGTCCACCCCGGGCAGGTGGCCGAGCAGCACCCGGCCCTCAGTGGCGGCCAGCACCGGCGGCACCAACTCCGGGTCGACGGCGGCCAGTCGGGCGATCACCTCGGCCTCGGGCACCGCGAACGCGGGCGTGGTCTTCAGCCAGACCGGCCCGTCGGCGGTCGGCAGCCGGTACAGGCCGGAGAGGTTCCAGCTCTTCACCTGCTCGGCCGGGCCGACCGCCCGCACCGTACCGGCGGCCCACGCCAGCGCGGACCGCAGCCCGGCCGGGGTGGCCCACGGCGCCCGCAGCGGGTCCTCGCCCACCGAGAGGACGGAGTCGGCGAGTTCGACCTCGGGGAACCGCAGCGCCTCCGCGTGGTACGCGACCGAGCCGCCGAAACCGGTGTCGGCGCTGTCGTGCGCCAGCAGGCGCAGCACATGCACCGGAACACCCAGTCTGAGCGTCAACTCCTCGGCCACCGGCCCGATGTCGTGCCAGCGCGGCGTCGCCACCGGGAACGGCCCGATCTCGCCGAGTCGCTCGCCCTGATACGTCACCAACACCGTCACGCTTCGCTCTGTCACCTGCGCAGTTTCCGGCCCGTTGCCTCCCTCGGCAACCGATTAACGCCTCACTCGTACTCGGTGCCGCCCTTGCGGGTCAGGTACGCACCGCTGACCACCTTCGCGATCGCCCGGCCACCGGTCACCGGGCTGTACCGCTCCACCACCGGCCGCACCACGACACCCTCGCGGATGTGCAACTCCCGCCCGGAGAAGGTCTCCCGGCCGTCGGCCAGCGCCAGCACGGTCTCCGGGTCGAACGGTCCGCTCCACAGCTGCGGCACCAACGGCAGCTTCCCGGCCAGCAGTTCGGCCGCGTCCAGCCAGCACAGCTGTCCGTCGATGACGGCCGAGACGTCGAAGGCCGCGTAGCCGGGCAGCTCGGTGCGGCCCGACTCCCCGTACGTCAGGTCCTGGACCCCGGCGCCGAAGACCTCGCCGAAGATGCCGACCCGGTCGGCGCCGAACAGCGCCGCCAACTCGGCGGCCACCGCCGGGATGCCGTGTGCACGGACCGTCCGCCAGTACAGGTTGCCGGCGTCCTCGCGCAGCGCCAGCCCCTGGGCGCCGATGCCCTTCGAGGAGACCTGGACGGTGCCGGAGTCGGCGTGGAACGTGACGAGGCAGCAACTGCCGTGCAGCTTCTCGGAGACGACCACCGGCTCGCCCGGCTCGAAGACGTCCGGGAAGCGCTTGAGGTTCTCGATGTCCACCCAGGGCAGCAGCTCCGGCGCCGACTCGACGTCGCCGCTCATGCCGACCGGGATCGGCGGGACCCACTTGGTGATGCCGAGCCGCTCGGCGAAGTCCGCACCCTCGGCGGCGGCCTCGGCCAGGTCGGTGCCGGCCAGTGCGGCGGGGCGGCAGACGATGCCTTGGGAGAGCTCGCCGCGCAGCCGGACCGCCTTGACCCGGTCCCGGGCGCTGCCCGCGAGCTTCCCGGTCAGGCCCAACTCCTCGATCAGCGCGGGCGGCAGCACCGCCTGCTCCGGGATGTAGACGGCCAGCTCACCGGTCCGGTAGGCGCCCTTGGCGACCACCGCACGGTAGAGGCCGATCTGGGCCAGCTCCAGTGCGTCGGCGTTCGGGTGCGTCAGTATGGTCAGCCGCTCGGCCGTGACCCGCAGTGTCGACATGGCGATTCCTCCCCGGATGGTGAACGGGGATCACTCTGGCCGGTGGACGCTCCCGGCCGCGAGCGGTTTTCGTTGCGCCGCCAAATGCCCGTGATCTTCGCGGCCCGGCGTACTAGGGTCCTGACCATGAAGCCGTACTCCCTCGCAGTCCTGCCTCCGCCCGCCCGCTAGCGGGCGGCCCCACACCGGATCTCCTCCTCTCCGGGCGCTCCTCACGGGAGCCGCCGGAGCGGTGTCCGCTGCCCGCGTGCCGAGTCCACGCGCCGTCAGCGACCACCGACCGGAGTCCTCCATGCGGGCTGCACCCGTACGTCCCCTGCTCTACATCTCCCTCTCCGCCGCCTCCTGGGGCAGCGCCGGAGCCGCCGCCGCGCTGCTCCACCGCACCAGCGGCCTCGGCCCGGTCGCGGTCTCCTGCTGGCGCTTCGCCGTGGGCGCCGCGCTGCTGCTCGCCGGGCGCGCGTTCATCAGGCGAACCGTCGGCGAGCAACGCGCCCGGCCGCTCGCCCTGGTGGCGACCGGCATCCTGATGGCGGTCTTCCAGACCTGCTACCTGGCCGCGGTCGCGCTGGCCGGCCTGGCCGTCGGCACCGCCGTCGCGCTGGGCGCCGGGCCGGTCTTCACCGCGCTGGGCGCCCGGGTGGTCTTCGGCGAGCGGGTGAGTCGCCGCGGCGCGCTCACCATCCTGCTCGCCGTACTCGGACTCACCCTGCTGGCCTTCGGTGCTGACGACGGCTCAGGAGGCAGCGCACCGGCGTGGGGATTCGTCTGCGCGCTCGGCTCGGCCGCCGGCTCCGCCGCGATCAACCTGCTCACCCAGGCCGAGGCACGCCGCGGCCGCTCCGGACACCCCTACGACCGCGCGCTGGCGGGCTTCGCCGTCGGCGCGATCTGCCTGCTGCTGGTGGCGGCACCCACCGGCCCGCTGCTGCCCGCACCGACGGAACTGGCCGGCTCCGTCGTGCTGCTCGGCTACCTGGGCGCGATCCCGACCGCCCTTGCCTACGCCCTGTTCTTCTCGGCCCTGCGGGCGGTCCGGGCCACCACCGTCTCCGTGGTGATGATGCTCGAACCGGTCGCCGCCCTCGCCCTGGGCACCACCCTGCTCGGCGAACGGCTCACCCCCGGCGCGGCCACGGGCACGGCCGTGCTGCTGTGCTCGGTCCTGCTGCTGACGAAGGAGGAGACGAACGGGTAGCGGAGGTGCTGTCACCCCGGCCTGGTTCGATGGGCCCCCAGGAAGCGGCACCACCATGCAGAGGAGACCTTGTGGGCACGTGGGGCAGTGGCAACTTCGAGAGCGACGCGGCGTTGGACCACCTGTCGATCGTCGTCGACCGGCTCGTCACCGAGGTCGCCGAGGCGATGGCCGGCGATCCCGTCGCCCTCGAACCCGACGAGTACTGGGGTGTCGCCGTGCCGTGCCACCTGGAGTTGCTGCACGTCCTCGCCCAGGCCGGTTACGCCGACGACGACCTGCCGGAGCCCGGGGTGGTCGAGGAGTGGAAGAAGACCTTCATGGCCGTCTGGGAACGGACCATCGACAACCTGCAGCCCTCGCCGACGTTCAAGGAGGAACGGCGGTCGGTGCTGCACCGTACGTTCGATCAGCTGGCCGACGCCGCCCGGCAGAGCTGACCCTCCGTGAAGAAGCCCTACTGGCAGCTGTACTGGTGGCGACTGCGGTTCCGCGCGGACGGTACGCCACCGGTGTACTCGTGCCAGGTACGGCTGCCCGGACAGGCCCGCCGGATGCCCGTCAGCTGCCGCCGTGCTGACTCCCGGTCAGTTCCGCCGCCAGCTCCCGTACCAGGACCAGGTCGGCCGGCTGGGCGATCCGGTGCTCCGCGTCGGCGAGCACCAGGGCCGCCTGGGTGGTGATCGCCTGCCGGCGGGTGGGGTCGTCGGTCACGGTGGTGAGGGCGGTGAGCAGGCGGAGCAGGGCGAGGCAGACGGCCGGTTCGGCGGTGCCGTAGCGGCGGACCTGGCCGCAGGCGAGGTCGAGGTAGTCGGCGAAGGCCGGGCCGCGGGCGATCACCCGGGTCACTCCGGCCGGGTCGGTGTGGAGGGTGTCGCCGAGGGTGCGGGGTGCCAGCAGGGCGAGCAGGGCGGCGAGGCGGTCGAGGGCCTGGACGGCGGTGTAGGGGTCGTTGATGGCGGGGGAGAGCGCGCGGAGCGCCATGTCCTCCAGCTGCCGGATGCCGAACAGGATGTCCTGCTGCAGGGTGCGTTCGGGGCCGATCTGCACCGCGTGCCACAGCGCGTGGGTCACCCGGTCGGTGTCGCCGGGTGGTGCGCCGTCCGGCCGCCAGGCGTACCCGAGCGGTTCGGCCCCGGCGACCAGGTGGTCGCCGACCCGGGCCGCGACGGTGATCACCAGGTCCAGTTCGACGGCCACCGCCAGCAGGCGGTCGGGGTGGACGGTCTGCAGGTAGCCGGAGCGCGGCGCGGTGAGCGGTACGGCGTGCGGTGGCGGGGGAGGGGCGGCCAGGTCGGTGCCGGGACCGGGCGGGGTGCGGGTCTGCGCACCCCGCGCGGTGATGGCGGCGACCGAGGTCATCACACTGTCGATCTGGATCGAGTGCGCGACGTGGTGCACGAAGTACACCAGCATCACCAGGCTGACGAAGACCAGGGCGATCGCCCCGGTGACGGCGAGCCGGGGGAACTCCTCGACGTCCATGCCGCCCGAGATCCCGACCGTGTACAGCCCGGCGGTGCTGTAGGCGAAGGTGGCGCAGAAGGACGCCAGCACGAGCTGGTTCGGGCGGTCGCGGAGGAAGTTGCGCAGCAGCCGCGGCGAGAACTGGGTGGAGGCCACCTGCAGCGCCACGATGGTCAGGCCGAGCACCAGCGCGATCACCGTGACCATGGTCGCGGCGATCGCGGTGAGCACGTTCCGGGCGTCGTCCGCCGTGCCGGCGAAGGCCAGCGGGTCGAGCGGCGAGTCCGGCGGGATGTCGATCTGGGAGAGCACGCTGCCGGCGACCAGCGCCAGCACCACCGCCACCCCGGGCAGCACCCACAGCGCACCGCCCAGATACTCCCGCAACGACTCGACTCTGGTGTGCAACGGCCTCATCAGAAACCTCAGGCGCGGCCGGCCGCCCGCTGGGTGCGGCGGGACAGCGAGTCGATGACCACCGCGGCCAGCAGGACCGCACCGGTGATCATGAACTGGATGGCGTTGCTCAGGCCCTGGATGTTCATCCCGGACTGGATCGACCCGATCACCAGCGCACCGAGCAGCGCCGACCAGGTGCTGCCGCGTCCGCCGAAGAGGCTGGTGCCGCCGATGACGGCGGCCGCGATCGCGTTCATCAGCAGGTTGCCGCCGCCGGAGGTCTGGCTGGCGGACTGGATCTGGGCCGCCAGGAACAGACCGCCGACCGCCGCCATGGTCGAGCAGATCATGAAGACCGAGATCCGGATCCAGGAGATGTTGATACCGGCCCGGCGGGCGCCCTCGATGTTCCCGCCGAGGGCGAAGATCTGCCGTCCGTAGCCGGTGCGGCGGAGTACGAAGTCGAGCACCACGATGAAGATCAGGAAGATCAGCAGGGCCAGCGGCAGGCCCTTGTACTGGTTCAGCGTGTACGCCGCCAGGAAGGCCAGCACGGCGAGCACGGCGGTACGCAGCGCGATGTCACTGACCGGCCGGTACGGCACCCCGGCCTCGCGGCGCCGCCTGGTGTCGATCAGGGCGGCGCCGAGGAAGAACAGGACGGCGAAGGCCGCGAGGCCGTACGCCGCGATGGTCTGACCGTAGATGGTGGTGTAGAGCCGGGAGACGATGTCGTGGCCGGAGAGGTTGACGGTGCCGTTGGCGCCGAGGACCTGCAGCATCAGGCCGTTCCAGGCCAGGTTGCCGGCCAGCGTGACGACGAAGGCGGGCACGCCGATCTTGGCGAAGAAGAAGCCGTGGACGAGCCCGACGAGCGCGCCGCCGGCAATCGCGGCCAGCAGCGCCGCCCACTCGTTGACGCCGTGCGTCACGTTCAGCACGGCGAAGATCGCGGCGCACAGGCCGCTGACCGAACCGACCGACAGGTCGATCTCGCCGAGCAGCAGCACGAAGACCACGCCGATCGCGATCATGCCGGTGCCGACGATCTGCTGCGAGAGGTTGGAGAGGTTCTGCGCCGAGAGGAAGCTGCTGTTCAGGCTGCCGAAGACGGCCCAGATGACGACCAGCGCCAGGACCACCGGCAGCGAGCCCAGCTCGCCGCTGCTGATCCTGCGCCGGAACTCGCCGAGGTAGCCCTTCACCCCCTCCTGACGGACGATCAGGCGCGGGTCGACCGCGGGGATCACCTCGGCCGCCACCGGGACGGGAGCGTTGACCCCGCCCTTGGGCATCGAGTCCTCGGGGAGGGGTTTCCGATGCGAACCGTTCCCCGGCTCCGGGGTGTTGTTGCCGTCGTCGCTCACTGCTCGCCCTCCGTGCCACGGGCCTGACGGCGGGTCACAGCGTTGTCCGTGGCGCCGGTGATGGCCGAGATGATTTCTTCCTTGTTGGTGCTCCGGCGGTCGAAGAACCCGTTGTTCCGCCCCAGCCGGAGCACCGCGATCCGGTCCGCCACCGCCATCACGTCCGCCATGTTGTGGCTGATCAGGATGACGCCCAGGCCCTGGTCGCGGAGCCGCTCGACCAGGTCGAGGACCTGGGCGGTCTGTTCCACGCCCAGGGCGGCGGTGGGCTCGTCCAGGATGACGATCTTGGGCGAGCCGATCAGCGAGCGGGCGATCGCGACCACCTGACGCTGGCCACCGGAGAGCGAGGCGATCGGGATCCGCACGCTGGGGATCCGGATGGACAGGGTGTCCAGGAGCGTCCGGGACCGCTGCTCCATCCGGACCTCGTCCAGCACGCCGAACCGCTTGAGCTCGCGGCCGAGGAAGAGGTTGCCGACCACGTCCAGGTTGTCGCACAGCGCGAGGTCCTGGTACACCGTGGCGACGCCCAACTGCTGGGCGTCCTGCGGCCGGTGGACGACCACCGGCCTGCCCTCCCACTCGATGACGCCCTCGTCCGGCTGGTTGACCCCGGCCACCGCCTTGACCAGGGTCGACTTGCCGGCGCCGTTGTCACCGACCAGCGCGACCACCTCGCCGGCGTTGACCTCCAACTCGATGTCGGTGAGCGCCTGGACGGCACCGAACCGCTTGGAGATCCCGCGCAGCGCCAGTACGGGCGAACCTGTCACAGCAATCAACTTCCTTTCCCCGTACCGGATCCGACCTGACGTGACCGCAGACCGAGGTGGCTACTGGAGTCCGGCCGCGGTGCACGCGGCGGCGTAGTCGGGCGTGCAGATCTGGGCGACGGTGTAGAGGCCGTCGGCCACCACGGTGGTCTTGATGTTGGCCTTGGTCAGCACGACCGGCGTGATCAGGTTCGACGCCACCGAGTTGCCGCTGCCGTTGGTCGACGTGGTCGGGGTGAGCGACGGCTCCAGGCTCTTGCCCTGGGCGAACTGCACGGCCATCGTGGCGGCCGCGTCGGTCTCCGGCTTGAAGGGCTTGTAGATCGACATGGTCTGGGTGCCGGCCAGGATCCGCTGCACGGCGTCCAGTTGGGCGTCCTGCCCGGTGAGCGGAACGCTCAGGCTGGCCGCCTTGAGGGCGGTGGCGATACCGGCGGCCATGCCGTCGTTGGCGGAGTAGACGCCGACCACGTTCGGCGCGCCGAGCGCGGTGATCGCTGCCGCAGCCTCCTGGTTGGCGTTGTTCGGGTCCCAGTTCGGCGTGTCGTACTCCTTGCCGATGGTCAGCTTCCCGTCGATGGCGCTGTGCGCGCCCGCCTTGAACTGGGCGGCGTTCGGGTCGGTCGGCGAGCCGTTGATCATGATGATCTTCCCGCTGGACGCCTTCGGGCCCACCGCCGCGACCAGCGCCTCACCCTGCAGCTGGCCGACCTTCTTGTTGTCGAACGACACGTACGCGTCGACCGGCCCCTGGGCGAGCCGGTCGTAGGCGATCACCTTGACGCCGGCGTCGTGCGCCTTCTGGACCGAGGACTGGATGGACTTGGAGTCCACCGCGTCCAGGATCAGCACCTTGTCGCCCTTGGTGAGCGCGGTGTCCACCTGGGTCTGCTGGGTCGTCGCGTTCTCGTTCGCGTTGTAGTAGTCGATCTGGGCGTCCGGCGCCAGCGCCTTGATCTTCGCCTCGATCAGCGGCCGGTCGAACTGCTCGTACCGGGTGGTCTTGGTCTCCGGCAGCAGCAGACCGATCTTGACCGGTCCGGCTGCCGCCCCCGTCGAGGTGCCGGTGGACTGTTTCGCGCTGCCGCAGGCGGCCATGCCGAGGCCGATGGACACTGCAGCGGCCGTGACCGCGATGCGACGAAGGCCGAGCTTCATAGGAAATGCCTCTCAGTTCGAGCTCACCCCCGCTCCGAGTCTGGAAAGCCGCGCCCGCCACCGCGAACGGGGCTGCGCCGTACGTGCGGCGGTGTACCCCGTTCGACCTACTGCGCGGGGTGGTTACCCGACCAGAGCGGCGAACTCGGCGATGTCGCGCACGACGTCCGCGGGGCGTTCCCAGTACACGACGTGCCCCGCGCCCTCGTGGACGACCAGCCTCGCGCCGGGGATCGCGTCCAGGATCACCTGCTGGTCGGAACGGGGCAGCAGGTCGTCGCGATCGCCCCAGACGACCAGCGTCGGCGCCGAGATCCCGTCGAGGGTGGCCCGCAGGTCAGTGTCGAGGAGACCGAGCATGGTGTCCCGCCAGACCCGGGCCGGGGCCTTCAGGCTCTCCGTGATCACGGTCTCCAGGAAGTCCGGGTCCACGCTGCCGTCGGTCAGGCCGGTGCTGAACGCCTCGGCGAACTCACGCCCGACCGGATCGCGCAGCTCGCGCACCAGCGCCCGGACCTCGCGGGCCACCGGCTTGTCGGCGAGCGTGGCGGGCACCCCCAGGAAGACCAGGCCGGCGACCCGGTCAGGGTGCCGGCCCGCCACGATCCGGGCCTGCACTCCGCCGCTGGAGCCGCCGATCAGGACCGCCCGGCCGATGCCGACGGTGTCCAGGAAGGCGAGCAGGTCCTCGGCCAGGTCGGCGGGGGTGTAGCCGTCGGTCGGCCGGTCGGCGTCACCATGGCCGCGCTGGGTGAAGGCGTACGCGTGCAGCCCGGCGGGCAGGCGCCGCAGCAGCGGTTCGAAGGTCCACCAGCTGTCCGCCCACCCGTGCACGAACACCAGCGGCGTACCGCCCGGCTCGCCCACCTCGGCGTACGGGAGGGCGAGCGCCTCGGTCAGGCGCGCGGTCCTCACGGCGATCCGGGACATCGCGCCTCCTCCCGACCGTCTCCTCCAGCCTAGCCAGCGGAGCCCGGGGCAGGGGGGTTCAGCGGGGTTCAGCGGGGGAGGAAGGCCGGGCGGAGGTCGGGTTCCACCGGGTCGTAGTAGCGGTGGTAGACCGGGGTGAGGCCGCCGGAGACGGGCGGGACGATCCAGCTCCAGTCGGTGGGGGTGCGTCGGCCGAGCCGTTCCTCCTGGGCGATGTGCTTGAGGAAGCGTTCGGATTCGGTGTGGTGGTCGGCCATCGTGACGCCCGCCTCCTGGAAGGAGTGCAGGACGGCGATGTTCAGCTCGACCAGGGCGCGGTCGCGCCAGAGGGTGCGGTCCGAGGAGGTGTCCAGGCCCAGGCGCTCGGCCACCACCGGGAGTTGGTCGTAGCGGTCGGCGTCGGCCAGGTTCCGGGCGCCGATCTCGGTGCCCATGTACCAGCCGTTGAACGGGGCGGACGGGTACCGGATGCCGCCGATCTCGAGCGCCATGTCACTGATCGCGGGCACCGCGTACCAGCGCAGCCCGAGCTCGGCGAACCAGGCGTGCTCCGGGTGCCGGAGCGGAACCTCCAGCACCGCGTCCTCGGGCAGCTCGTACCACTGCGGCTCGTCCCCGTCCCGCCGACGGACCATCAGCGGCAGCACCTCGAACCGCTCCTCGCTTCCCTTCCAGCCCAACTCCCGGGCCTGGGCGGCCAGTACGGCCCCGGCCGGGTCGCCCTCCCCGGACGGGTGGCCCGCGTAGCGGACCAGCTGCTGGTTGACGATCCGGGGGGCCGGCCGGTCGGGCCGGTCGGGGGCGAAGACGGTGATCACCGGGCGGATCCGGCCGCCGTTGGTGGCGGTGCGCAGGTGCTCGAAGCACTGCTCGGCGATCCCGTCGGGGGAGTCGACGTGGCGCCGGTCGCGGACCACCAGGCTGCGCCAGTAGAGGCGGCCGATGCAGCGGGCCGAGTTCCGCCAGGCCACCCGGGCGCCGAACGCCAGCTCCTCGACGGTGTGTTCGTACGTGCCGGTGCGCTCGATCTCGGCGAGCACCTGACGGACCCTCGGCGCCGGATCGCCCGACCCGGGCCGCTCCTGGTGGAACTGCCGGACGAAGGCGACGGCCTGCCCGACCAACGAGGCGTCAGCGGGCTCGGGCAGCTCGGGCAGCCCGGGTGCCGCCGGGGCGCCGGCGTACGGGCACCCCGGGGCGACCACGGCGGTCGAGGCCACGGCGGTCGGGGTGACGACGGTGGCGGTGACGAGTGGGGCGGACTTGCGGGTGCGGAGCCGGCTGAAGATCAAGGACACATCCCTCCCACCGACATGGGTACCGGACGTGACGTTTCAGGCGCGCGGAGTGAGCGAATTCCGCCCACTCCGGTGTGATCAGCCGCTAAGGTGCGCGCAGAAAAGGGCCCCACGCCGGAGCGTGGGGCCCGGTACCGCAGACAGTCGAACTCAGCGGGTCGAGAGCGAGAGCCCGAACCGGCCCGCCCGGTCCGTCCACCAGGCCGACAGTTCCAGCCCGGCCGCGCCCAGCTCCGCCGCCACTCGCTCGCGGCGGAACTTCGCCGAGACCTCGGTCCGCAGCTCCTCGCCGCGCTCGAAGTGCACCGCCAGGTCCAGCCCGTGGATCTTGACGGTCTGGGCGACCCGCGAGCGCAGCCGCATCTCGATCCACTCCTGCTCCGCGTCCCAGAGGGCGACGTGGTCGAAGAGCTCAGGGTCGAAGTCGCCGGCCAGCTCCCGGTTCAGCACGCTGAGCACGTTCTTGTTGAAGGCCGCGGTCACCCCGGCCGCGTCGTCGTACGCGGCGACCAGGGTGTCCGGGTCCTTCACCAGGTCGGTGCCGAGCAGCAGGGTGTCGCCCGGCTCCATCGCCTCGTACAAGTCGCGCAGGAAGACCGCCCGTTCGGCCGGCAGCAGGTTGCCCAGCGTGCCGCCCAGGAAGACCACCAGGCGCGGGCCGTCGCCCGGCGGCAGGCCGAGCCGCTGGGTGAAGTCGGAGACCACCGCGTGCGTGGTCAGCTCCGGGTAGTCGACGGTGAGCGCCTCGGCGGCCGCCGCCAGCGCGCTCTCGCTGACGTCCACCGGGACGTACGTGCGCAGCGTGCCGTGGTCGCGCAGCGCGTCCAGCAGCAGCCGGGTCTTCTCCGAGGAGCCCGAGCCGAGTTCGACCAGGGTGCGGGCGCCGGTGGCGGCCGCGATCCCGGCGGCCCGGTCGGTCAGGATCTCCCGCTCGGCCCGGGTCGGGTAGTACTCCGGCAGCCGGGTGATCTCCTCGAACAGCTCGCTGCCCCGGGCGTCGTAGAACCACTTCGGCGGCAGCGACTTCGGATTCGCGGTCAGGCCGTTCCGTACGTCGTGCCGTAGCGCGTGGCTGAAGTGGTCGGCGGCCAGCAGGCGGGTCAGCTCGTAGGTCTTCACAGCAGTGTTCCCTTGCTCGGTCGGTCAGTTGAGGGAGGAGACGGTCACGCCGCGGGGATCGGCGAGCAGCAGCGAACGGTCCGGCAGGTGGTGCCAGCCCGGCAGGTCGTCGGAGGGCTCCGAGGCGACCAGCACCGAATCGGGTCCGGTGCGGTAGCAGAGGGTGTCGCCCCAGCTGGTGGCGGCGATCGAAGTGCCGTCGGTGAGCAGCAGGTTGATCCGCCCCTCGGTGTGCTTGGCGGCCTCGTGCACGGTCGCGGTCAGCGCCTCGTCCAGCCCGGCGCCGTCCCGCAGGTGGTGCAGGGCCAGCGCCCAGAGCAGGGCGGAGTCGGTGCGCGCGGTGAGCCGCAGCAGCTCGGCGGGCGGCAGCAGGGCGGCCAGCTCGGCCAGCCCGTCCGGCCAGCCGGGCAGCGCGCCGTTGTGGCTGAACAGCCACTGGTCGGCCGCGAACGGCGCGGCGGCCGCCTCGCCCGCCGCGCACCCGGCGGTGGCGGAGCGGACGGCCGCCAGCACGGCGCCCGAACGCACCACCCTGGCCAGGTCGGTGAAGCCCTCGTCGGCCCAGATCGGCCCAGCCCTGCGGTACCGGGCCGGGACGGGATCACCCTCGGCGTACCAGCCGACGCCGAAGCCGTCCACGTTGACCGTGCCGTACTGCTGCAGCCGCGGCGCCCAGGACTGCCGGTACAGCCCGGACGGCGGTGCCACCAGCAGCTCGTTCAGCGTCAACGGGGCACCCAGATAGGCGAGATGACGGCACATCAGCCGACCTCACCGTCGCGCGCGGTCCGGAAGCCCGCGAAGATCTGCCGCCGGATCGGGTAGTCCCAGTTCCGGAAGGTGCCCCGGCTGGCGACCGGCGCGGCGGCGAAACAGCCACCCCGCAGCACCTTGTACTCGGGGCCGAAGAAGACCTCCGAGTACTCCTTGTACGGCCAGGCCCGGAAGCCCGGGTAGGGGGTGAAGTCGCTCGCCGTCCACTCCCACACGTCGCCCATCAACTGCCGTACACCGTACGCCGACTCGCCCTCGGGGTAGCTGCCGACCGGCGCGGGCCTGAGGTGCCGCTGACCCAGGTTGGCCAGCTCGGCGGTGGGCTCCTGGTCGCCCCAGGGGTAGCGGCGGGAGCGGCCGGTCGCCGGGTCGTGCCGGGCCGCCTTCTCCCACTCGGCCTCGGTCGGCAGCCGTCGCCCGGCCCAGCGGGCGTACGCGTCCGCCTCGTACCAACTCACGTGCAGCACCGGCTCGTCCGCCGGGACCGGCTCCACCGCACCGAACCGGCGGCGCAGCCACTGCCCGCCGTCCCGGCTCCAGAACAGCGGCGCGGACAGCCCCGCCTGCTGCCGGTGCGCCCAGCCCTCGGCCGTCCACCAGCGCGGGTTGTCGTAGCCGCCGTCGGCGATGAACCGCTGGTACGCGCCGTTGCTCACCGGGGTGGTGTCCAGATGGAACGCGGCCACCTCGACCTGGTGGGCCGGGCGTTCGTTGTCCAGCGACCACGGCTCGGTGTCGGTGCCCATGGTGAACGGGCCGCCGGGGATCAGGACTTCGGCGGGCAGCGGCCCGGTCGCGGTGACCGGCGGCGGCGGGGCGGCCAGCACGCCGGGGCCCTTGCGGAGCTGATGGGTGATCAGCATGGTCTCGTCGTGCTGCTGCTCGTGCTGGACGATCATGCCGAAGGCGAAACCGTCCCGGAGCAGCGGGAGTTCGTCGTCCATTGGGGTGGCGGCGAGCAGGTCGAGCACCCGGCCGCGCACCTCGTGGGCGTACGCGCGCGCCTCGTCCGGCGGCAGCAGCGGCAGCTTGGGCCGCTCGGCGCGCGGGTGCTCGAAGGCGTCGTACAGCGGGTCGATCTCGGGCCGCATCGGCGCCCGGCCGCCGATGTTGCGCAGCAGCCAGAGCTCCTCCTGGTTGCCGATGTGTGCGAGGTCCCAGACCAGCGGGGACATCAGCGGGGAGTGCTGGGCGGTCAGGTCGTGGTCGTCCAGCGCGGTGAGCCCGGCGGTGCGCTCACGGGCGGCGAGCAGCTCGCCGGCGATCCGCTCGCGGACGGCCTCGGCCTCGCGGTTGTCGCTGCCGGGCGCGGCGGTTCCTTGCACGGCGGTCCCGGGTATGGCGGTGCCGGGCTTGGGGTCGGCGTTCAGCATGCTGCGGCCTCCAGGGCATGGGGAAGGGCGCCGGTGCGCAGGGCGTCCAGCTGGTCGTCGGCGGGACATCGCCCGCGGGCCGGGTAGCGCTCGGCGAAGTCGGCCAGCAGTGCCCGCAGCCGGGACGGGCCGCCGCGCGCCTGCTCCCGGCGGCCGAGCGCCTGGTCGGCGGCGCCGAAGCAGGCCAGCGCGGCCCGGCGGAGCTGCGGATCGGCCAGCGCCAGGGTGGCCGCCCGGTGCCACAGCTCGGTACGCGGGGGGTGCCGGTCCCGGTACGCCGGGGCACCCAGCGGTTCGAGCGCCTCCTCGGCGGCCTCGGCGGCCACCGGGTCGTCCAGCAGCGCGCCGACCAGGGCCAGCGGCACCTGCCAGCCCTCGCCCGGCTGGGCGTCGATCATGCGCAGTTCCAGGTGCCCGCGCGGCCGTACGGGCGGGAAGAGGGTGGTGCGGTGGTACTCCAGATCGGCCAGGGTCGGCGGCCGCTCGCCGGCCCCGCGCAGCCAGCCGCGGAAGGTCAGCCCGGCCGGCGCGGTCCACGGCAGCCCGTCCGGGCGGCGGACGCAGAGCACCTCGGCGTCGAGTACGTACTCGGCCCAGCGCTCGCGCGGGTCACCGGCGAACTGGGGGGCCAGGGTGCGGCTCGGGTCCATCCGGGACCAGACCAGCTGGCGGGTGGACCGGTAGCCGGTCGGCCGGCCGTCCAGTAACGGGGAGTTGGCGAAGGCGGCGACCAGCACCGGGCCGAGCCGGTGGGCCAGCTGCCAGCGCCGGACGAAGCCGTGCGTCCCGCTCCCGGTGCCCGCGTCCACGCAGACCTGGGCGGAGGCGGTGCCGGTCATCATCACCCGGCCCCACGGGCCGACCCGGTCGAAGTGCTGCTCCATCGCCTGGTAGCGGGGGTGGTCGAGCTGCATCCGACGCTCGCGGCCGAGTGGGTCGGTGCCGCTGCCGGTGAGCCGCAGACGGTGGGCGGCGAGGGCGGTGCGGAGGGTGGCCTGGTCCCGCAGCATGGTGTCGGCACACTCTTCGGGTCCGGCGGCGGGCGGGGAGCTGAGCTCTACCTGTCCGCCCGGTTCGTAGGTGAGCCCGGTGCCCGAGGGAAGCAGCGGGGCGGGGTCACCCGGATTCTGGTGGGTGGGAAGTGCGGAGAGTGCGTCGGCCAGGCGACGCGGGTCTACCGGTGCCTCCGGACAGTCGCCGTCGTGGACGAACCACTCGGCTTCCACCCCGATCAACCGGGGAGGTCCGATCTTGAAGCAGATTCCGGCCAGATGGCTGAGCGCAGCCGATTCGGTCAGTGGGAGCGGCGTCTCCACCGCTTGCTGCTGCGGTGCGGACTGCGCGGGCGCGGTGGGGCGTAGGGGTATCACCGGACTCACCATTCCTTGGTTAGTGATTCGAGGCCCGGAGGTTCCTGCTCAGTCTGCAATGGAACAAACCTCGGCGCCGGGCAGAACCCGCCAAATCGAGTCGTGAACCGGTCAATAGCCGTCAGTCGATCTTCGCCCGTCAGGGGGTTCACCCCGACGTCACCTCGGCATAGGCTGCGAGCCGAGCAAGGGGCGGAGAACCATGAGCACGGACGCACGGAACGGTGAAGAGGTCACCCTCTTCGTGGCCCGACGGGTCGATCCGGGGCACGAGGGGCAGTTCGAGGCCTGGGCCAAATCGATCCTGCGGGCCGCCGCCGACCACCCCGGCAACCTGGGCACCGGCCTGCTGCGCCCGGCGGGCCCGGACGACCCGTGGCACCTGCTGCTGTCGTTCCAGGACGCCGACGCCTTCCGCGCCTGGCAGAACTCACCGGCCCGGGCGGCTTGCTTCGCCGAGGCCGACGGTCACCACGTCGAGGTGGCCCGGCGCGAGCTGCTCGGCATGGAGGGCTGGTTCGCCACCACCGCGGCCGGCGCCCGGCGCACCCCGGCCCCGCGCTGGAAGATGGCGATCGCCTCCACCCTGGCGATCGCCCCGCTCACCACCACCGCGAACTTCTACCTCACCCCGCACCTGGCCACCCTCCCGGTGCTGGCCCGCTCGCTGATCCTGGCCCCGTTGATCAGCGGCCTGATGACCTACCTCGCCCTCCCGGCCGCCACCCGGGTGCTGCGCCGCTGGCTGTTCCCGGGCTGACGCCTCAGCGGGTGCCGTCGAGCATCATCCACTTCCCCGGCTCGGCCAGCGGCTCGAAGCCGACCCGGGCGTAGACCTGGTGGGCGTCGCCGGTGGAGAGCAGCACGCGGCGCAGCTCGTACGGCGCGAGGTGGTCCCGGACGGCGGTGGCCAGGGCGGTGCCCAGGCCCCGGCCGCGGGCGGTGCGGGCGACGTAGACGTCGCAGAGCCAGGCGAAGGTGGCCAGGTCGGTGACCACCCGGGCGTAGCCGAGCTGGGCGCCGCTGGCGGCGTCGTACGCCCCGAAGTTGAGCGATCCGGCGATCGCCCGGTCCTGCTTCTCGCGGGAGCGGCCGAGCGCCCAGTAGGCGTCCTCGGAGAGCCAGCGGTGGACCAGTGCGGCGTCCAGCCGGGCCGGGTCGGTGGAGATCTCGATGCCGTCCGGCAGCAGCCGGGCCCGCAGGTGCTCGTGCCACCGGCCGGGGTCGCGGGGGTGCGGCTCGCGTTCGCCGGTCGGCCGGAAGCCGGCGCGCAGGTAGAGAGCCCGGGCCGCGGCGTTGTCCTCGCCGACGGTCAGCGAGACCGTACCGGCCCCCTCGGCCCGGGCCCGGGCGAGCACGGCGGCCACCAGGGCGTCGCCGACACCGCGCCCGCGCCGGGTCGGGTCGACCCACATCGAGACGAGCAGCTGACCGGTCGGGGAGGCGACGGTGGCGGCCAGGCCGACCGGGTGCGAGCCGTCCCGGGCGATGAACCAGGCTCCGGTCGCGATCCGGCCGCGCCAGTACTCCTCCGGCCGGTCCCGCTCGCGTTCGAGCGTGGAGCCGAACGCCTCCGGGTTCTGCTCCAGCGCGCGCAGGCGCACCGTCCGCAGGGTCTGCCAGTCCTGGTCCGTCACTGTTCCCACTGTCACCATGGGCCCCATGCTGCCCGCCGGTCACCGGCGCTGACCACCGGTTTCCGGGCCGAGCGCTCGGTGCGCTCAGCCGGGAGCGCGGCCCGACCGGGCGATCCGCACGAGGCGGTCGGCGATGCTGCGCACCAGACCCGCGGCGACGCCGAGGAACTCCCCGCGCTCCGGCAGACCCTCCTGACGTTCGAAGGTCGGGGCGAAGTGGTACCCGATCAGGGCGGAGGCGCAGGCGGCCGCGTCCCGGGCGGCGGCCAGCGTCTCGATGTCCGGGTGCTCCTGGTCGGGGCCCGCGGCCCGGGCGAGGTCGCCGACCAGCATGCCGGTGCGCAGCATCAGCACCAGCCGCTGATGGTCGGGGACGTCCGGTGCCGCGGCCGCGACCACCTCCTCCCGCACCGGGCCGTACGCCTGCCGGAGCGCGTCCAGGTCACCACCGGCCTGCCCGGCCGCCATCTCCGCACCCACCAGGTGGGCCTCGGCCGCGCCCAGCAGTGCGGTGGCCAGCATCACGGCGCGCACCTCGTCACTGGCCACCTGGTCCGGGTGCCAGTCGATGCCGAGCACCGCGAGTGCCTCGTTCAGCTGGTCGGCGTGATCGCGTGCGCGGTCGGCCATCCGTCGTCCTCTCCTCCGTGGGGGTGCGGGCGTCCAGTGACCAGAGTGCCGGTCCCGAGCGCCGGGGCCGCACTGCCGTCACCTGAAATCACCCATGCGCGCCGGGAACCGCCTCGACGACCGGGTCAGCCTGTCAGGCGGCGCTCCAGCGGGGTACGGAAGCGCGGGGTGACCCGGACCTCGCCGAGGCGGCGGGTGAGAAGGTCGGCCTCGGCGTCGATGGCGGCGGTGGCCTCGCGGGGGAGCGGCTCCAGGGCCTCCCAGCGGAGCCGGCCGTCGGCGTGCTGGGCCCAGCCGCCGACCACCCGGCCGTCCCACCAGACGGTCGGGCCGATGTTGCCGGAGCGGTCGACCAGGTGGGTGCGGTGGGCGGCGGGCAGGTACCAGTCGCGCTGCTGCCAGCCCATCGGGGTGGGGTCGAGCGCGGGGAGCAGCGCGGCCCACGGTTCGGGCTCGGGCAGCGGGTCGAGGTCGTCGGGGAGGGCGTGCCCCTCGCCGCACTCCAGGTCGACGGCCACCGCGCCGCAGGCGGCGAGGGCGGCCCTGACCTCGCGGACGCCCCAGCCCGTCCACCAGCGGACGTCCTCGGTGGTGGCGGGGCCGAAGGCGGTCAGCCAACGGCGGGTCAGCTCCACCTGGGCCTCGGCCGGCGGGAGCTCGGGCAGGGCGCCCTGGATCGCCCAGCGGTGCTGCCCGCTGGTCCAACCGCCGACCGGGCGGCCCCGGACGATCTCGTTCTCCATCCCGAGCACCCGGAGCAGCCGCATCCCGATGGTCTGCTTCGCCTCGTACGGCTTGCCCACGGCCACCGTGATCGACTCGCGCAACTCGGGGACGAGCTCGCCCAGTTGACTGCCGGTGGCCTGGCCCGCCGTGGCCAGGGCGGCCAGCGTGCGGCGCTGCACCTCGGCCAGCCAGCCGGTGTCGAAGCCGCCCTCGGCGGCGAAGGCGAGCAGCCCGCGCCGCTCCTTCTCGGCCACCTTGCGGGTGGTGGAGGCGTACACCACCGGAGCGAGGTCGGCCGGGACGACGAACAGGGTGTGCCGCATGCCGTGCATCCGCAGCAGCGTCCGGTCCTGGTACAACGCCCGTTCCAGGTCGGCCGGTTCGGGCCGGGACAGCCGGGCGGAGGTGGACAGGAAGACGGTGGCGGGGTCGGTGGCGTGCAGGGCCACCAGTGCCTCGGCGACCTGCTCGGGGGAGTCGGCCCGGTGGGCGGGGTCCAGAAGGTGACGGATCGTCAGGCGGGTGCGGCGCTGCCGGTCGTCGATCCTGGGGCGGGCGGTCATCGGGCGGCCTCCGAGGTGGTGGGACCCCGAGGTTCTCACGAGACACCGTCAACTCCGTTTCGGGAGCGCTCCCATGGGAAGCGCCGTGTTCAGTTACTGAAGTCGGTCAGAACGCTTGACGCCTCCGCACCTTCATGGGTTGATATGCCGTGAGCTCAGGGGCCGCCCTGAGATGCGGGGAGTCATTCACCCGCCGAGCTGGTCATGCGCCACCACACCCCATCCCGTCCCCCTGTGGCGCCGACCGACTCACCAATTATGGGAGCGCTCCCACCAGTCTTCCCAGCTCCCGCGCAGTCCGCCCCACCGGATCTCCCCCCACCCGAAAGGAATCCGCACGTGTCAGGACAGCTCCTCCGCCGCCTCCGAACGGCCGCCATGGCGGCCGCGCTCGGCGCGGCGACTTTGCTCCCGATGGCCACCGGCGCCCACGCCGCAGCCAAGGTCGACAACCCCTATGTCGGCGCCGGCGTCTACGTGAACCCCGAGTGGTCCGCCAACGCCGCGGCCGAGCCCGGCGGTTCGGCCGTCTCCAACCAGCCGACCTACGTCTGGCTGGACCGGATCGCCGCGATCAACGGCTCGAGCAGTTCGATGGGCCTGCGGGCGCACCTGAACTCCGCCGTCAACCAGGCCACGGCCGCGGGCAAGCCGTTCGTCTTCCAGGTGGTCATCTACGACCTGCCCGGCCGCGACTGCGCCGCGCTGTCCTCCAACGGCGAGCTCGGCCCGACCGAGATCGGCCGCTACAAGACCGAGTTCATCGACCCGATCGCCGCGATCCTGGCCGACCCGGCCTACGCGAACCTGCGGATCGTCACCACGATCGAGCTCGACTCGCTGCCGAACCTGGTCACCAACGCGGGCGGCACCGCCACCGCCACGCCGACCTGTGACGTGATGAAGGCCAACGGCAACTACGTGGCCGGCGTCGGCTACGCGCTGAACAAGCTGGGCGCGATCTCCAACGTCTACAACTACATCGACGCCGGGCACCACGGCTGGCTGGGCTGGGACTCCAACTTCGGCCCCACCGCGAGCCTGCTCCTGCAGGCCGCCAACGCCTCCGGCTCCACCCCGGCGAACGTGCACGGCTTCGTCGTGAACACCGCCAACTACTCGACGTTGAAGGAGCCGTACTTCACCATCAACGACACCGTCGGCGGCCAGTCGATCCGGGGCACCTCCAAGTGGGTGGACTGGAACCGCTACGTCGACGAGCTGTCGTACGCCCAGGCGTTCCGCGCCAAGGCGGTCGAGGTCGGCTTCCCGTCGAACGTCGGCATGCTGATCGACACCTCCCGCAACGGCTGGGGCGGCCCCAACCGTCCGACCGGTCCCGGCCCGCAGACCAGCGGTGACGCGTACGTGGACGGCGGCCGCCTCGACCGCCGGTTCCAGACCGGCAACTGGTGCAACCAGGCCGGTGCGGGCCTCGGCGAGCGCCCGACCGCCGCGCCCGAGCCGGGCATCGACGCCTACGTCTGGGTGAAGCCTCCGGGTGAGTCGGACGGCGCCAGCAAGGAGATCGCGAACGACCAGGGCAAGGGCTTCGACCGGATGTGCGACCCGACGTACACCGGCAACCCGCGCAACAACAACAACATGTCCGGCGCACTGCCGGACTCGCCGCTGGCCGGCACCTGGTTCTCCGCCCAGTTCCGCCAGCTGCTCGCCAACGCCTACCCGCCGGTCGGCGGTGGCACCAGCGACACCGTCGCCCCGACCGCCCCGACCGCGCTCGCCGCGAGCGGCGTCACCGCCTCCGCTGCGACCCTGGGCTGGACCGCCTCGACCGACAACGTCGGTGTGACGGGGTACCAGATCTTCCGCAACGGTGTGCAGGTCGGTACCTCGGCCACCACCTCGTACGCCGACAGCGGTCTGACCGCCTCGACGGCGTACAGCTACACGGTCAAGGCCCGCGACGCGGCCGGCAACGTCTCGGCGGCCTCCGCCGCGCTGAGCGTCACCACCTCGGCCGGTGCCGGCGACACCACCGCTCCGTCCGTCCCGACCGGGCTGGTCGCGAGCAACGTCACCACCACGGGTCTGACCCTGGGCTGGACCGCTTCGACCGACAACGTCGGTGTGACGGGGTACCAGATCTTCCGCAACGGTGTGCAGGTCGGCACCTCGACCACCACCTCGTACGCCGACAGCGGTCTGACCGCCGCGACCGCGTACAGCTACACGGTCAAGGCCCGCGACGCGGCCGGCAACGTCTCGGCGGCCTCCGCCGCGCTGAGCGTCACCACCCAGACCGGTGGTGGCGGCGGCAACGCGGGCTGCGCCGCGACCTACAAGGTGAGCAGTGACTGGGGCGCCGGGTTCAACGCCGACGTCACGGTGACCAACACCGGCACCGCGCCCATCAAGTCCTGGAAGGTCACCTGGACCTGGGGCGGCAACCAGCAGATCACCAACCTCTGGAACGGCAGCCTCGCCCAGAGTGGTACGGCGGTCGCGGTCACCAACCTCGGCTACAACGGCACCGTCGCGGCCGGTGGTAACACCAGCTTCGGCTTCGGCGCCAACTACTCGGGCGGCAACACCGCCCCGACCCTGAGCTGCACCGCCACCAGCTGACGGCGGTTCAGTGAGCGGCGGCCGACCCCACAGCGGTGGGGTCGGCCGTTTCGCCGTCGGCCAGTCCGAACGCGGTGTTCACCAGTGCCACGTGGGTGAACGCCTGGGGGGCGTTGCCGAGTTGGCGTCCCGACACCGGGTCGTACTCCTCGGCCAGCAGGCCCAGGTCGTTGGCCACCGCCAGCGAGCGTTCGAACAGCTCCCTGGCCTCGCCGCGCCGCCCGGTCAGGGCGAGGGCGTCGGCCAGCCAGAACGAGCAGGCCAGGAAGGCCCCTTCGGAGCCGGGCAGCCCGTCGAGGTCGGGGGCGGCCCGGTAGCGGCGGACGAACCCGCCCTGGTCCAGCTCGCTCCGGACGGCGTCCACGGTGCGCACCACCCGTGGGTCGTCCGGCGGCAGGAAGCCGGACTTGGCGATGAACAGCGTGGCGGCGTCCAACTCCTCGGCGCCGTACGACTGGACGAAGACGCCGCGGCCGGCGTGGTAGCCGTACTCGCAGACCTCGGCGTGCACGGTGTCGCGCAGGGCGCGCCACTCCTGCACCGGTGCGGGCAGCCCGGTGGCCTCGGCGAGCCGGACGGCGCGGTCGGCGGCCACCCAGACCATCACCTTGGAGTGCACGAACTGCCGTCGGTTGCCCCGGACTTCCCACAGCCCCTCGTCCGGTTCGCGCCAGTGCAGGGCCAGGAAGTCCATCAGGCTGCGGAGCAGCCCCCAGACCTTGCGCTCCATCGGGATGCCCGCCCGGTAGGCGAGTTCGAGGGTGTCCAGCACCTCGCCGTAGACGTCGAGTTGGAGCTGCCGGACGGCCGCGTTGCCGAACCGGACCGGGGTGGAGCCGTGGTAGCCGGGCAGCCAGTCCGCCGAGGTCTCCGGCAGGGTGCGCTCGCCGGCCACCCCGTACACCGCCTGCAGGTCGCCCGGGTCGCCCGCGATCGCCCGCAGCAGCCACTTGCGCCAGGCCGCCGCCTCGTCCCGGAAGCCGCCGCGGAGCAGGGCGGCCAGCGTCATGCTGGAGTCCCGCAGCCAGCAGAACCGGTAGTCCCAGTTGCGTTCGCCGCCCGGGAGTTCGGGCAGTGAGGCGGTCGGGGCGGCCACGATGCCGCCGGTCGGGTCGTAGGTGAGCGCCTTGAGGGTGATCAGCGAGCGCAGCACCTGCTCGCGGTACGGGCCCTGGTAGCGCAGGCCGTCGGCCCAGGACTGCCAGCCGGTCAGGGTGCTCCGGAGCAGCGCGGCCGGGTCCACCCGGGGGGTGTCGGAGCGGTGCGAGGGCTGCCAGGTGAGGACGAACGGGACCTGCTCACCGGGAGCGACGGTGAACTCGGAGACGGTGGCGCCGTCCTCGCCCCAGGTGTGCACGCCCGCGGGGACGCGGAGCCAGGCGGAGTCGGGCCCGGCCACCGCGATCCGGTGGTGGTCGGTGCGGCGCACCCAGGGCTCGATCCGGCCGTGGTTGAACCGCAGCCGCAGCTCGCCGCGCATCCGGACGGTGCCTTCGATGCCCTCGACGATCCGGACCAGCCGGGGCAGCCGGTCCCGCCGGGGCATGAAGTCGGTGACCCGGACGGTGCCGGTGGGGGTCTGCCAGAGGGACTCCAGCACCAGGCTGGCCGGAAGGTAGCGGCGTTCGGTGCACGGGCCGCCGCTGGCGGGGGCGAGCTGCCAGGCGCCGTGCCGGTCGGTGCCGAGCAGTCCGGCGAAGCAGCTGGGGGAGTCGAACCGGGGCAGGCAGAGCCAGTCGACCGATCCGTCCCGGCCGACCAGGGCGGCGGTCTGCAGGTCTCCGAGGAGCGCGTAGTCCTCAATGGGTCCGGCCATGACGGTCCCATTCTCACCCGGTCGGTCCGGAACGGCGCCCCGTCCGTCGCGAGCCCCGCCCGTCACTTCCGTCTCACCGGTTTCACTGCTTGCAGGGGAGAGGCGATGATAGGAAGATCCTCATGTTTTGTAGTCCACTCCACTTCCGGTAGGGATGCCGTCATGCAGCAAGCGAACTGGGTCCCCGCCGGCACCGACACCGAGAAGCCGAACGCGGCCCGGGTCTACGACTACTACCTCGGCGGCTCGCACAACTTCGAGGTCGACCGGGCGATGGCCCGCAAGGCGATGGAGTTCTGGCCCGAGCTGCCCGAGATCATGCGGGCCAACCGGGCCTTCCTGCGCCGGGCCGTGCAGTACCTCGCGGAGCAGGGTGTCACCCGCTTCCTGGACATCGGCTCCGGCATACCGACCTTCGGCCCGGTGCACGAGATCGCCCGGGCGATCCGGCCGGACAGCCGGGTGGTCTACGTGGACCACGACCCGATCGCGGTCGCGCACAGCCGGCTGCTGCTCAAGGACGACCCGCAGAGCCTGGTGGTCGAGGCGGACCTGCGCAAGGTCGACGACCTGCTCTCCCGCCCCGAGGTGGCCGCGCTGATCGCGGACGGTGAGCCGGTCGCTCTGCTGATGGTCTCGGTGCTGCACTTCATCTCCGACGAGGATGACCCGTACGCCCTGGTCCGCCGGCTGCGGGACGCGCTGCCGCCGGGCAGTGCGCTGGTGGTCTGCCACGCCTCGCTGGAGGGCCGGCCGGACCAGGCGGGTGCGCACCAGGACCTGTACAAGCGCACCCCGACCCCGATCACGATGCGCAACCGCGAGGCGATCACCCCCTTCTTCGAGGGCTTCGAGCTGATCGAGCCGGGCCTGGTCTTCCTGCCCGAGTGGCGGCCCGAGGACCCGGGGTCGGTCGGCCCGCACCCGGAGCGGATGACCGGGCTGTCAGGCGTCGGGCTGCTGCCGTGACCGCAGGGTCGGACGGGGCGGGCCGGGTGGACGCTGCCACCTGGTTCCACCAGGAGTGGGAGCGGCTGCTCCGCGGTGGCCACGGCATGGCCGTGCACCCGGGCATCCTGAGCCGCCTGGTGTCCCGGACGGCCGTCCTGCTGCACCGGGCCCAGCACGAGGAGCCGTTCCGGCCCGAGCTGGCCGGGCAGGCCGGCGCCCAGCTGGTGGACGCGCACTTCACCGACCCGGCCGTGCTGGCCCGGGCGGTCGAGCTGCTCCAGCTCGGTCCGGTCAGCGACGGCCGGGGGCCGGCGCTGTCCGGCGCCTTCGCGGCGGGCTGGGCGGAGGCCCTGCGGGAGCGGACCCTGCGCGAGCAGGAGGCGATCCGGCTGGCCGCCGACACCGCCCGGCGGGAGGTGGAGAAGGCGCTGCGGGAGTCCGAGAACAAGTTCCGCGCGCTGTTCGAGAGCGCCGCGATCGGCATCGGCATCGGCGACACCGACGGCAACATCATCTCGGTCAACCGGGCGCTCGGGGAGATCTTCGGCACCGGCTCGATGGACATGACGGGCCGTCGGGTGGACGAGCTGGTGCACCCCGAGGACACCCCGGGGGTCTGGGAGGCGTACGAGGACCTGATCGCCGGGCGCCGGGAGTACTTCCAGTTCGACAAGCCGTACTACCGGCAGGACGGCGAGGTGGTCTGGACCCACCTGACGGTCTCGCTGATCCGGGACGACGAGGGCGTGCCGCTCTACCAGGTGGCCATGCTGGAGGACATCACCGACCGGTACCGGCTGCAGGAGCGGCTGCGGCACCAGGCCACCCACGACCCGCTGACCGGGCTGCCGAACCGGGTGGCCTTCTTCGAGCGGCTGGAGAAGCTGTTCGAGGAGCCGGAGCCGGGGGCCAGGTTCGGCCTCTGCTACGTGGACCTGGACGGCTTCAAGGTGGTCAACGACAGCCTCGGCCACGACACCGGCGACCAGCTGCTGGCCGCCGTGGCGCAGCGGCTGGAGACCGCGCTGACCCCGCTCGGCCATCTGGTGGCCCGGCTCGGCGGCGACGAGTTCGTGGTGCTGCTGGAGGACTGCCGGGGCGAGCAGGAGGCGGTGGCGGCCGCCAAGACGGTGCTGGCCGCGCTGGCCAGACCGGTGCAGGTCGGCGACCACTCGCTGGCGGTCGGCGCCAGCGTCGGCGTGCTGGAGCGCCGGGTGGCCACCACCACGCCGGGCGCGGCGGTCCGGGCCGCCGACCTCACGCTCTACCGGGCCAAGGAGGCCGGCCGCGGCCGCTGGACGCTGTTCGACCCGAAGGAGAACGCCCGCGCGGTCAGCCGGTACGCGGTCTCGGTGCGGATGCCCGCCGCGCTGGACCGGGGCGAGTTCTTCATCGACTACCAGCCGCTCTGCTCGCTGGCCGACGGCTCGCTGGTCGCGGTCGAGGCCCTGGTGCGCTGGCGGCACCCGCAGCTCGGGGTGCTCGGCCCGGACGAGTTCATCGGGGTGGCCGAGGAGACCGGCCTGATCATGCCGCTCGGCCGCTGGGTGCTGGAGCAGGCCTGCCGCCAGGCCACCGACTGGGTACGGGAGTTCGGCCAGGACGCGCCGCAGATCAACGTCAATCTGGCGGTCCGGCAGGCCCGGAACGCCGGTCTGGTCACCGACGTCGAGCGGATCCTGCGGAAGACCGGACTGCCGCCGGGCAAGCTCCAGCTGGAGATCACCGAGTCGACCGTGGTCGGCCCGGAGGACGAGGCGCTGAAGGCCCTGCACGGGGTGCGCGACCTGGGCGTCTCGCTGGCGGTGGACGACTTCGGCACCGGCTGGTCCAACCTGGCCTACCTGCGGGACCTGCCGGTCTCCTGCCTGAAGATCGCCGGCTCCTTCGTCGGCGACCTGCATGACCCGACCAAGGACGCGCACACCGGCTGGCGGATCGTCAGCGGGCTGGTCTCGCTCGCGCACACGCTCGGCCTGACCGTGACCGCCGAAGGGGTGGAGAGCGGCGCGGACGCCGAGCGGCTGCGGCAGATGGGCTGCGACTGGGCGCAGGGTTGGCACTTCGGCCGCCCGGTCCGCCCGGACGAGATCTCCCGGCGGATCGCGGAGGCGCGCCGCACGTCGGAGTAGGCCGCAAGTCCGAGCAAATCGGGCAAAAGGGTTGACGGAGGGCCTCCTTCGGGCGGACGATGAGGCCCTGGCACCAGTACATTCGCCAGTTGCCCGAACAGTCGGCGCTCAGCCGACCGAGACCGATCGGCGCATTCCGGAGGGGCTCCGGGGGAGTCGTACCAGCCCGCCGCGCCGCAGTTCGCTCTCATTCCAGCCGGGGTCCGCCCCGCGCCCGTCGGCGCGGTGGTCCGCCCCGCGTCCTCGGGTCACGCCGTGGGGAACCCGCGTGCCCGCAGCTCTCCGGAGAAGGCCGTTCGCGATGAGCACTCCTCTGCCCCCCAACGTCCTCCGCTACCCCGCCCGTACCGAAGACCAGCCGACGCGCCGGGTCTCCGACCGCTTGCCGGCCGAGCGGCCACAGCGCCGGATCGGTGACGGGACCAGGACCAGGCACTCGGTCAGCATGGTGGTGCCGGCCCGGAACGAGGCTCGGAACATCCCCTGGGTGTTCGGACAGATCCCGAACTGCGTCGACGAGGTCATCCTGGTCGACGGCTACTCCACCGACGCCACCGTGGCGATCGCCGAGGAGTGCCTGCCCGCGGTCCGCACCGTCCGGCAGACCGGCCCCGGCAAGGGCAACGCCCTCCGTACCGGCTTCGCCGCCGCCACCGGCGACTACGTGGTGATGCTGGACGCCGACGGCTCGATGTGGCCCGGCGAGATCCCGCACTACCTGCACTTCCTGGACCACGGCTACGACTTCGTGAAGGGTTCGCGGTGCATGGCCGGCGGCGGTTCGCTGGATCTCACCCGGATCAGGTCGGCCGGCAACCAGGCGCTGCTGGCGGTGGTGAACCGGCTGTACCGGACCAAGCTGACCGACCTCTGCTACGGCTTCTGCGCCTTCCGCCGCAGCTTCCTGGACCAACTCGACCTGCGCTCGGCCGGGTTCGAGATCGAGGCCGAGATGATCGCGCACGCGCTGCGGTCCGGCCTGAGGATCGCCGAGGTGCCGAGCCTCGAACTTCCCCGCCGTAGCGGCCGTTCACATCTGCACGCCGTCTCGGACGGCCGCAGGGTGCTACGGACGCTGCTCGCCGAACGTCCTGGCGGCAGCGGAACGGCCCGTCACGCCACGGGGGAGCGGTGATGAATGGCACCGACCGGCGCGCCGCAACGGCCTGCCCCTGCCCCGCCGCCCGAGACTCGCTCTGCACCCCCGTCCACGTGGTCGAACTGGACCTGGCCGAACCCGGTGAGCTGCGCTCGCCCGGCGGCACCGGGCCGGCCACTCCGGACGGCTGCGTGTTGGCGTTGGTGCGGCTGCACGGACACCCGCTCGGACTGGTCACAGCCACCGGCAGCGCCGACGACCCAGTCGGTCTGCGCCGGGCGCTGGTCGAGGCCGCCTTCACCGAAATCCGCATCACCGCACACCAGTTGACCACCGCGACGATCAGGGCGCCCCTCAGTCGGGTCGGCGGCGCCCGGTCGTCAGCGGAACCGCCCCACATCAGCGTCGTGATCGCCACCCACAACCGGCCCGAGCTGCTCCGCCAGTGCCTGGACTCCGTCCTGCGGATCGACAGCCCGCAGTACGAGGTGCTGGTCGTCGACAGCGCTCCGGCCGGGGATGACGCGAAGACCCTGATCCGTGAGCGGTACGCCGACCGGGTCCGCTACCTGCGTGAGCCGGTGGCGGGCCTGGCCCGGGCCCACAACGTCGGACTGGCCGCCGCCCGGGGCGAGTTGATCGCCTTCACCGACGACGACACGCTGGTCGACCGGCACTGGCTGGCCGCCCTGGCCACGGCCTTCGCCGACGACCCGGGCACCGGCTGCGTGACCGGCCTGATCCTGCCCGCCGAGCTGCAGACCGCCGCCCAGGCCGCGCTGCACCGGCTCGGCGGCTACGACAAGGGCTTCGTCGCCCGCCGCTGGTCGCTCGCCGTGCCGCCCGGCGACCCGCTGTTCCCGTTCACCGCAGGGAAGTTCGGCTCCGGGGCCAACATGGCCTTCCGGACCGGACTGCTGCGCGCGCTGGGCGGCTTCGACCCCGCCATCGGCGTCGGCACCCCCGCGCACGGCGGCGACGACCTGCTGGCCTTCTTCCGGATCGTCACCGGCGGACACGTGCTCAGCTACCAGCCGGACGCGATCGTCTGGCACCGGCACCGCCGGAGCCCCGACGCGGTGCCCGCCCAGCTCTACGGCTACGGCGCCGGCCTCGGCGCCTACCTGACCGCCGCCGTCGCCGCCGAACCCCGGCTGCTGCCCACGCTGCTGCGCCGGGTACCCGGCGGCCTGCGGCACGCCGCCGCGCAGGCGCGCGGACGCACCACCTCGACCGGCCGACGCTCCGCCCGGCTGGCCGCGCTGGAGCTGCGCGGGATGCTGTACGGGCCGCTCGGCTACCTCCGCTCGCTGCACCAGAGCCGGACGGGGTGAGTGCGATGGCCGGCGTCGTCACCAAGACCGACACGATCGGCTGCGGCTGCCCGCTGCCGCTGCCCTGCCAGTGTTCGTACCCGACGTTGCTCAGGGCCAGGCTCAGGGCCGCCCTCGCGGCCGAACCGCTGCTGCACAACGGCCATGTGCTGACCGCCAGTTCACTGCTGACGGCCGGCCTCGGCGCGTTCTTCTGGCTGCTCGCCACCGCCTGGTACAGCCCCGAGACGGTCGGCCGCAGCTACGCTGCGCTGTCCGCCGCCGCGCTGCTCTCCGGGATCGGCCAGTTCAACCTCGGCGACGTGCTGATGCGCTTCGTCCCCACCGCCGGGCGGCACACCCGGCGGATGCTGCTGGGCTGTTACGCCGTCAGTTCGGTGGCCAGCGTGCTCGCCGCGGTGGCCTTCCTGCTGCTGGTCCCGGTGCTCGCGCCCGGTCTGGACTTCCTGCGGGACCCGGCGGTGGCCGTCGCCTTCGTCGCCGCCAGCGCCGGGTACACCCTGTTCGTGCTCCAGGACGGCGCGCTCACCGGGCTGCGCAGGCCCGGCTGGGTGCTCGGCGAGAACACCCTGTTCGCGGTCGCCAAGGCCGTGCTGCTGGTCGGCTTCGCCGTCCTGGCGCTCGACTCCGGCATCCTGCTGGCCTGGAGCGCCGCGCTGCTGCTCTCGCTGGTGGTCACCAACGGCTACCTGTTCGCGCGGGCCGTCCCCGCGCACGCCAGGGCCGACCGGGACGGCGTGCCGCCGGCCCGGCTGGTGCGGTACGCCGCCGCGGACTACGTCGGCGCGCTGCTCAGGACCGCCGCCTACAGCCTGATGCCGCTGCTGGTGCTCGGACAGCTGGGCGCCGACCAGAACGCCTACTTCTCGCTGGCCTGGGTGATCGCCTACACCTGCTACCTGGCCACCCTCAACATGGGCAGCTCGCTGATCGTCGAGGCCGCCCACACCCCCGAACGGCTGGCCGAGCACGGGCGCCGGGTGCTCCGGCACGCCGCGCTGCTGGTCGGCACCGGCGTCCTGCTGCTGGTGGTCACCGCCCCCTGGGTGCTGGCCGCCTTCGGCCCGGAGTACGCCGAGCACGGCACCACCCTGCTGCGGCTGCTGGCCCTCTCCGCCCTGCCCAACCTGGTGCTCGGCGTCGCCATCGACGTCTGCCGGGCCCGGCGGGCGATGGGGTGGGTGATGGGACTGCAGGCCGCGCTGCTGGTGGTGGTGCTGGCGCTCACCGTCTGGTGGATCCCGCTGTTCGGCCTGACCGGGGTCGGGCTGGCCTGGCTGATCGGGGAGAGCGTGCTGGCACTGCCGCTGCTGCTCACCCTGCCGCGCTGGCTGCCCCGGCGGGCCGTCCCGGGCGGTGTCGTACCCCGGCAGCCGGTCGCCCCGGTGACGAAGGGAAGGCGAGTGTGATGACCGACCGACTCGACCCGGCCCGCCCGGAGGCCAGTGCACAACTGACGGGGCATCGGCCCACGCTGAGCGTGGTGGTCTGCTCGTACACGATGGCCCGCTGGACCGATCTGGTCGCCGCCGTCCGCTCGCTGCAGCGCCAGCACAGCCCCGCCGACGAAGTGCTGCTGGTGGTCGACCACTGCCCCGAACTGGCCGTCCGCGCGGCCGGGGTGCTGGCCGGCATCCGGGTGGTGGTGAACCGGGAGCAGGCCGGACTGTCCGGCGCCCGGAACACCGGGGTGGGGCTGGCCCGCGGCGAGGTGGTGGCCTTCCTGGACGACGACGCCATCGCCGACCGGGACTGGACCGAACGGCTGCTGGCCGGGTACCAGGACCCCCGGGTGCTCGGCGTCGGCGGCCTGGTTCGGCCGCGCTGGGAGAGCGGCCGACCCGGCTGGTTCCCGCCCGAGTTCGACTGGGTGGTCGGCTGCTCCTACCGGGGCATGCCCGAACAGCCCGCCCGGGTAAGGAACTTCATCGGCGCCAACATGTCCTTCCGGCGGGCCGAACTCATCGCGGCCGGCGGCTTCCGCCCCGACCTCGGCCGGATCGGCAACCGGCCGCTCGGCTGCGAGGAGACCGAGCTGTGCATCCGGCTGGCCGCCGGCCGGCCGGAGGCCGAACTGCGCTACGAACCGGCGGCCGGCGTCAGCCACCGGGTCCCCGAAGGACGTGCCAACTGGGCGTACTTCCGGGCCCGTTGCTATGCCGAGGGGCTGTCCAAGGCGGCGGTCGCCCGGCACACCGGGCGCGGCCCCGCGCTGGCCAGCGAACGCCGCTACCTGCGCAGCACGGTGCCGCGCGGGATGGTCAGGGCGATCCGCCCCGGTGGCGGCGGCCCGCTCGAACTCGCCGCCCTCGCCCTGGGCGTGGCCGCCACGCTGACCGGCTACGCCACCGGACGGCTCCGCGGGCCCGGCGGACCGGGGCGGCTGGTCGGCCCGGTCCGCCGGGCCAGGGATCCCGGGGGTGCGCCATGACAGCCGTCCCGGTGTTCCTCTACCACTCGGTGTCGGACGACCCGCCGCCCTGGATCGCGCCGTTCGCCGTCACCCCGCGCGCCTTCGCCGAGCAGCTGGACCGGATCGCCGACGCCGGTCGCACCATCGTCCCGCTGCACCGCCTGGTGGCGGCGATCCGCGGCGGCCCGGCGCTGCCCGCCTCCTCGGCGGTGCTCACCTTCGACGACGGTTTCGCCGACTTCTACTGGACGGTGGCCCAGCTGCTGACCGAACGCGGCCTGCCCGCCACGCTGTTCGTCACCACGGGGGCGATCCACCCGCCGGGCGGAGTGGCGGCCGGCAGCCTGCTGCCCCCGGCCCCGATGCTGAGCTGGCGTCAGGTGGTCACGCTGGACGCCTGTGGCGTGGAGATCGGTGCGCACACCCGGACCCACCCGCAGCTGGACACCCTGCCGAGCCGCTGGCTGGCCAGCGAGCTCGTCGGCTGCCGGCAGGAGCTGGAGGACGTGATCGGCCACCCGGTGACCTCCTTCGCCTACCCGCACGGCTACTCCAGCGCCACCGTCCGGCGCCAGGTCGCCCAGGCCGGGTTCAGCTCCGCCTGCGCGGTGGTGAACGCCTTCAGCTCGGGCAACGACGAGCCGCTGCGGATCGCCCGGCTGATGGTGCGGGCCGACACCACGGCCGAGAAGTTCCGGAGCTGGACCCGGGGGGAGGGCGCCCCGGTGGCGCCGCTGCCGGAGCACCTGCGGACCAAGGGCTGGCGGCTCTACCGCCGGGCCAGGGCGGCCGTCGGCAGCCCGGTCGGCGGGCCGCCGGAGATCTGACGCGGACTCGGCTTTCTCGGCCTCAGTGCTGCCAGACCCGTACCCAGTCCACCTGCAGCCGGGCGGTGTCCACACCGTCCGGCGGAGCCTTGGGGTAGCCGACCGCCAGGTTGAGCAGCACCTCCATCGGCTGGTCCGGGATCCTGCCCGGGTCGGTCTCCCGGTGGCGGGCCACCCCGTCGATGTACCAGGTGAGCGAGTCGCGTTCCCAGGCCAGCCCGAAGACGTGGAAGCCGGCCGGGTAGTCGGCCGGGCCGACGTACTCCGACTGGTGCTGGTCGGAGCCGTCCTGGCCCCGCCAGTGCACGGTGAGCTGGGCGGTGTTGGCGTTGGTGGGGCCGAGGAACTCGACCACGTCCAGTTCGGGCGGGGTGGTGCGGGTGGCGGGCATCAGCCAGAAGGCCGGGAACATGCCCGCCTCCGCCGGGATCCGGATCGAGGCGGCGAAGTAGCCCCGGGTGAAGGTGGCCCGGGGCTGGGCGTTCCAGCTGTCCCGGCCGGTGCTGACCATGCCCGAGGTCCACGGGTAGTGCCGGTCGTCGCTGCCGTCGGTGGCACGCCGCTCGGCGGTCAGGGTCAGCAGGCCGCCCGCGACCGCGGCCTGGGACGGCAGGTACCACTCCAGCTCCCGGTTGCCCCGGTTGGTGCAGCCCCGGTCGTTCCAGTCGTAGCAGGTGGCCCAGTGGCCGCGGTCCAGCCGGGCGCCGTCGAACTCGTCCTGGAAGACCAGCTGCCAGGGCCCGGGCGCGGCCGGTGAGCCGCCGTCGGCCGGACCGCTGGCCTGGGACGGTACGCCGGGAGTGTTCCACACCTCCTGGCCGGTGCCGCTGCCCGCGTTGCAGGCGGTCACCAGCATCAGCGCGGCCAGCGCCGGGCGGCCGAACGGCGGCCTGGCCAGGACGGCCAGCGTGGTCAGCACGGCGAGCAGCAGCACCGCCCGGGCGGGGGTGAACCAGCCGCCCACGAAGAGCGCCACCGCGAGCAGCGTCTCGACGGCGAGGCCGAGCGCCACCGCCCGGACCGCCGTGGCGAGGAAGCCGCGACCCGCCCGGGGCGGGCCGGTCAGCGCCAGGCCGGGGCCGACCAGCAGGTAGGCCAAGGTGACGGGCAGCCGGACCGGCGTCGGCAGGGCCAGCGCACCGAGCGCGGCCCAGCCGGAGGCGGCGAGCAGCAGCGGGACGGTCAGCTTCGGGGAGAAGAACTTCGGTGCCATCGGTGACACCTCCTCAGGCCGCGTGCGGGACGAAGCGGTAGACCACCGCGTCGTCGTTGCGGAAGACCACGGTGAACCGGGGCGCCCCGTCCAGCGCGCTGCCGAGCCGGGCCACCGTGTCGGCGGGCAGCACGCCGGTCAGGTAGCACTCGGCGGCCTGACCCCGGTTCAGGATCAGGTACGCGGGCGTGCCGGCCTCGGCGAACGAGGTGGCCAGCACCAGCCCGGCGATCGGGTCGGCGAGCAGCAGCCGCTGGGTCTCCCGGCTCTCCTGGGTGAGCTGGACGCGCGGGTGCAGGTCGTACCGGTCCACGCCGCCCGGCACGTTGCCGGTGACCGAGACGATCACCGCACCGGCCGGGGCGAGCGCGATCATCCGCCGGGCGGCGGTGACCTCGCCGGGGGTGAAGTAGTTCATGTTCTCCTTGCTGTAGTAGCCGAAGAACAGGCCGCCCAGCAGGGCCAGCGCCACCGCCACCGAGGTCACCGAGCGCAGTCCGGGCAGCCGCCCCGCGCGCAGCAGGGCGGCGATCAGGAAGGCGCAGGCGGGCAGCGCGAACAGGTAGACCCGGAAGATCATCTCGCCGCCGTAGCTGTTCGCGACCAGCAGCGGCATCGGCGCCACCGCCAGCAGCGGCAGGCCGGTCCGGCGGACCCAGGGCTGCCGCCAGACCGCCGCCGCCGCGAGCAGGATCACCGTCGCGGACAGCCCCCGGTCCACCCAGGCCACCACCACCTGGCCGGGCGCGGCGGCGCCCAGACCGGCCAGCCCGGAGACGATGTTGCCCTCCGGGGAGGTCAGCCCGGCCACGAAGTCGGACAGGTTCGCGGAGAGGAAGGGCCGGGCCACGGTGGCGTACCAGACACCGGTGAGCACCAGCAGCCCGGCCAGCGCGGGCAGCACCGCCCGCCGGTTGCGGCGGGGCAGCGCCAGGGCGGTCAGCGCGCACAGCAGCATCAGTGGGGTGAGCTGGTGCGAGACCACGATCGCGGCCTCCAGCAGCAGGATCGCCAGCAGCCGGCCGAAGCTCGGCGCGGCCCGGGCCGGGGTCAGCGAGGGCCGGGCGCCGCCGCGCGGACCGGTGCCGCCGTTCGGGAGCTGACCGGCCACCAGCGCCAGCACCGTGATGAACAGCAGGAAGGCGAAGGCCTGCGGCGCGAAGTAGTCCTGGCCGACCCAGGCGCAGCAGTAGTAGATCCAGAGCGCGCCCCAGACCAGCCGCCGGTCGGTGGTGAAGGTCCGGTAGAGCAGCAGCAGCGGCGCCAGCAGCAGCGCGTTGGTGGCGGCCGGGGCCCAGGCGGCGTAGCCGAGCGCCGACTCGGTGCCGGTGACCCGCAGGTACAGCCCGTTCAGCACGAAGAAGCCGGGCCACTGGTTGTAGATGTCGAAGCCACCGGGGTGCGGCACCGGGCCGTCGTTGCGGATCATCGCGTCCAGGACGGCGATGTGCTTCCAGGCCCACGAGTACCGCAGGGTCGGGTAGAGCAGGCTCGGGGTGGCGTGGATCATCCCGATCAGCCCGAGCAGATACGCCGTCAGCCAGCCGGTACGGACCCGGTGGTCACGCAGTGCCAGCCAGAAGCCGGCGGTCAGCAGCACCACGGCGGCCCAGTACAGCGGCGGCAGCACCTGGAGCAGCCCCAGGTCGTTCATCGCGGCCAGGTCGACCGACCGTAGCGAGAGCAGCCAGCACAGCAGGGCCACCGGTAGCAGCAGGTACGGCGCGAGCGTCCCGGCCCGTCGGCGGCCGGCCGGCCGGCCGTCGGCGTCCTCCCCGGTGCCGGGGCCGGCCGCGGTGGCTAGCACGGGGGCTCCTGGGGCCGCGGCCGGATCACCGGCCGGCCTCGGCGACGGCGGCGCTGATCCGGCGGGCGGCGAAGCCGGTGCCGCAGACGAACCGCATCAGCGGGCCGAAGGTGGCGGCCGAGGCCAGCCCGGTGAAGTACAGGCCGGGCACCGAGGACTGGAAGCTGTCGTCCAGCCTGGGCGCGCCCTCGATCCGGCGCAGCCCGCGCCGCAGGTCGGGCCCGAGCAGGCCCAGCCGGTCGAGGTCCACCCGGTAGCCGGTGGCGGCCAGCACGTGGTCGGCGTCCAGCAGCTCGGTGCCGCCGCCGGGCCGCTGCAGGGCCAGCCTGACCTGCCCGGCGGACTCCTGGACGGAGCCCAGCCGGTGGCCGGTGAGCAGCCGGAACCGGCCCTCCACCCGGTCCCGCAGCCACCAGGCGCCGGACGGCCCCAGCACGGTGCGGACCAGGTGCAGCCTGGTCCGGTCCGGCAGGTGCCGGAAGACGACGGGCGCGCGGCTGAACGCGAACAGCGACCAGCCGGGCCCGAGCGGTGAACCCGGTTTGGTCAGCCGGACGGTCAGCGCCCGGTCGGTGCTGCGGTCGCTCTCCGGTGGGGTGCCGAACAGCAGCGTGTCGGCCCGGGCCACCACGGTCGGTTCGGCCCCGGCCTCGTGCAGCAGGGCCGCGCTCTCCAGCGCGGACTGCCCGGCGCCCAGCACCGCCACCCGCTGCCCGGCGAACCGGGCCAGGTCCCGGTGCTCGGAGGAGTGCGAGGCCAGACCCGCCTCGGCGAGCGACGTCAACTCCCGGGGCAGGTGCGGGAACGCGCCCAGGCCGGTGGCCAGCACCACCTGACGGCTGGTGAACTCCTCGCCGTCGGCCAGCGTGACCCGGAAGCCGGCCCGTACGGTGTCGATCCGCCGCACCGTGGTCTGCTCCAGCGCGGGCACGCAGCGCTCCTGGAACCAGAGGCCGTACCGGATGAACTCCCCGATCGGGACGGGGTAGAGGTCGCCGCCGGTGATCCGGCCGTCGAAGAGCCGGAAGTCGTCCAGCCGGTGCTGCGCGGTGGGGTCCGCGATGGACGAGGCGGAGGGCGTGGACTTGAGGTACATCCCGGTCGGCATCCGGTCCCGCCAGCTCTCCATCGGCCGGCCGAACACCCGCAACGGCACCTGGCAGTCCCGCAGATGGGCGGCGGTGGCCAGGCCGTACGGGCCCGCCCCGATCACGGCGACCGGGATCGTGCCTGCGGCACTCACGGCGACCCCGCCGATCCGGTTCGGCAGACCGCCAACAGACGGTCGGTCAACATCCGGCTGGTCAACATCCGGCGCCCTCCTCGAACGGAGCACCCCTCAACCAAGGGTGCACCCGTGCGGCCGACCCGGACACCCCCCATTCGGGTCACCGTCGGTGCCCGCTGCGTGCTCGTCCCCGGCTGCGGTGGCCCGATCGGCTTTCGGGGGCGGAGAATTGTCCCGCCCACCAACTGCCGGAGGGTCTGACATGCCGCAAGCCCGGATCGAGCCGGACCGTGCGACCCCCGCCCTGCTGGTGAAGATCGGGCACTACCCGCAGCACCACGGTGGCGTCGGGGTGATCCGCACCCTCGGCCGACTGGGTGTCCCGGTCTACGCCATGGTCGAGGACCGCTGGACCCCCGCCGCGCTCTCCCGCTACCTGACCGGTGCCTTCGTCCGCCGCACCGACGGTTCGGAGGCGCCGGCCGACCTGCTGGCCGGGCTGCTGGAGATCGGCGCCGCGATCGGCCGTCCGAGCGTGCCGGTGGCCACCGACGACGAGGCGGCCCTGCTGCTCGCCGAGCACGCCGAGGCGCTCTCCCGGTACTTCCTGCTCCCGCCGGTGCCGTCCGGGCTGCCCCGGCGGCTGGCCAGCAAGGCCGGGCTGTTCGAGATCTGCCGCCGGTACGGTGTGCCGAGTCCGGCGGCCTGGGTGCCGCAGGGGTACCCGGAGCTGTTGGCGGTGGGTCGTGAACACGGCTACCCGCTGGTGCTGAAGAACCTGGAGGCGTGGACCAGGCTGCGGGCTCCGGCGGTCCGGCACACCACGGTGGTGCACGACGAGGCCGAGCTGCGGGCCGCCTGCCCGCCGGGTCCGGTGCCCTCGGTGCTGGTGCAGGAGTACCTGCCGCCGGAGCAGGCCGAGGACTGGATCACCCACCTGTACTGCGGACTCGACGGCGCCGGGCCGGTGGTCTTCACCGGCCGCAAACTCCGCTCCTGGCCGCCGGGCGCCGGGGTCACCACCCGGGCGCAGTCGCTGCCCAATCGCGAACTCGCGGCGCTGGCAGCCGAGTTCTGCGGCCGGATCGGCTACCACGGGGTGGCCGACCTGGACTGGCGGCTGGACCGGCGGGACGGGCGGTACAAGCTGGTCGACTTCAACCCGCGCACCGGGGCGCAGTTCCGGCTGTTCCAGAGCGCCGACGGGGTGGACGTGGTGCGGGCCCTGCACCTGGGCCTGACCGGTCGTCCGATCCCGGCGGGCCCCCAGCTGGTCCGCAGCTTCGGGGTCGGTCAGCTGGACCTGCCGTCCGCCGTGGTCACCTCCTGGCGGGAGCGCCGGCTGCCGCAGGACGTCCTGCCCCGGGCCGGCACCGAGCGGGGCTGGCTCTGCCGGGACGATCCGTTGCCCGCGCTCGGTGAGACCGTCCGGTTCACCGGCACGGTGGCGGAGCGGCTGCGCAGAGCGGTGTCCTAGCCGACCAGCTCGGTGAGGGCGATGGCGTGGTTGGTGTGCTCGACCTTGGCGCGCAGGTAGCGGACGTTGCTGGCGGAGACGTGCACGCCGGTCGGGACCCGCTCGGTCACCTCGATGTCGAGGGCGGCCAGCTGGGCGGCCTTGTCGGGGTTGTTGCTGAGCAGCCGGATGCCGGTGGCGCCGAGGGTGCGGAGCATCTGGGCGGCGGCGGTGTAGTCGCGGCCGTCCTCGGGGAGACCGAGGGCGGTGTTGGCGGCGTAGGTGTCGAGGCCCTGGTCCTGGAGCTGGTAGGCGTCGAGCTTGTTGTAGAGGCCGATGCCGCGGCCCTCCTGGCGGAGGTAGAGGAGGTAGCCGCCGGTCTCGGCGATCCGCTCGACGGCCTCGCGCAGCTGCGGGCCGCAGTCGCAGCGGGCCGAGCCGAACACGTCGCCGGTGAGGCACTCGGAGTGCAGGCGCACCAGGGGCGCTCCGGGGCCGGGCTCGCCGAGGCGGAGGGCCAGGTGTTCGGCGCCGTCGGTGAGGCCGTGGAAGGTGAAGACCTGGGCGAGGACCTGGTAGCCGTCCGGGAATACCAGCGGGATCTGGACGTTCGACCGTACCGTCGCCGGGCTCAGCTGATCCGTCATGCCGGACCTCCTTCGGGCTGTTTCGCTCGACCGTACACCGTTGTTCCAATTTGAACAACATGCTTCCGGGGAGCCCCGTTCGGCGCAGCATCCCCAGCCGCCCCGGGCCCGCCGCCCGCAAGCTGGTGGAGCCAGGCGGGCCCCGAGCGAAGGAAGAACATGTCCAAGGCATTCGGATTCGTGGCGTACGGCGGGCCGGAGACCCAGGAGTTCCTGGACCGGCCCGTACCCGTCCCAGGGCCGGGCCAGGTGCTGATCGCCGTGCACGCGGCCGGGGTCAACCCGGCGGACTGGAAGGTCAGGCAGGGCCTGTTCGGCACCGCGGAGCCGACTCCCCGGGTGCTCGGGCTGGAGGCGGCCGGGGTGGTCCAGGTGCTGGGGGAGGGGGTGGTCGGCCTGGTGATCGGTGACCCGGTGTTCGGGCCGACCCGGGGCGGGGCGTTCGCCGAGCACACGCTGCTCGAGGCGGCCAACGCCGCCAAGGTGCCCGACGACGTGTCCTTCACCCAGGCCGCCACTCTGTCGGTGGCCACCGCCACCGCGTACGACGCCGTCGAGCAGCTGGCCCTGACGCCCGGTCAGGTGCTGCTGGTGCTCGGCGTCGCGGGCGGGGTCGGCAGCGCGGCCGCGCAGATCGCGGCGGCCCGGGGCATCAAGGTGCTCGGCACCGCGAGCGACCAGGCCAGGGAGTACGTGGCGAGCCTCGGCGCGACCCAGATCGCGTACGGCGAGGGCGTGGCCGGGCGGGTGAAGGCGGCCGCGCCGGACGGTGTGGACGGCATCCTCGACCTGGTCGGCGGCGAGGACGCCCGGGTGGCCTCGACCACGCTGCGTGCCGGTGGCCGGCTGGTCTCCACCGCCGACCGGGTCACCGTCGTGGGACTGGGCGGCGAGTACGTGAAGCGCCGGTACAGCGGGGAGGTGCTGACCGCGCTGGCGGCGCTGGTCGCCAACGGCGGCCTGGATCCGCGGATCTCCGAGACCTTCACGCTGGACCACGCCGCCGAGGCGATGCTCGCGGTCGAGTCCGGCCACGCGCGCGGCAAGTGCGTCATCGAGATCCGCTGAGCGGGGACCCGGGATGAGGATCACCGAGAGCACCCCCGGCGCCCCTTGCTGGGCCGAGCACGGCAGCGCTGATCCGCGGGCGGCGCAGGCGTTCTACGGCGAGCTGTTCGGCTGGCGGCCCGAGCCCGATCCGCGCGCGGAGGCGGGCGGCTACACCGTGATGGTGCTGGGGGAGGACCCGGTGGCCGCGGTCTCCCCGCTGGCCGCACCCGAGCGGCCGACGGCCTGGACGGTGGTGCTGGCCACCGCCGACGCCGACGCCACGGCGGCGACGGCGAAGGCCGCCGGGGGAGCGACGTTGACGGCGCCCGTCGACGTCTTCGACGAGGGCCGCTTCGCGCTGCTGGCCGATCCGGCGGGCGCGGCCTTCTCGGTCTGGCAGCCCGGGGCCTTCCGGGGCGCCGCGCTGATCGGCGACCCGGGCTCGCTGGGCTGGATCGAGCTGGCCACCCGGGACGTGCCGGGCGCGCTGGAGTTCTACCCCCGGCTGTTCGGCTGGAGCGTCAGCCCCGGCGAGTCGTACACCCAGTGGGGTCTGGACGGCCGGGACTTCGGCGGCGTGCTGGACATGGGCGAGCAGTTCCCGGCCGACCTGCCGCCGTACTGGATGCCGTACTTCGCGGTCGCCGACGTGGACCTGTCGGCGGCCCGCGCGGTGGGGCTGGGCGCCGAGGCGGTGCTGCCGCCGACCGACGTGCCGGACGGGCCCAGGCTCGCGGTGCTCCGGGACCCGCTCGGTGCGGTGTTCGGGATCTACCTGGCCGACGCCTCGGGCTGACGTTCGGTCAGCTCTGCTCCGGGCGCCCGGCGGCGGCGCAGCTCCCCTGCGGCGGCGGCCAGCGTGACGGCCGCCGCCGTGTACGGGACCCAGTCGCCGAGCCGCAGGTACCAGGTCTCGGCGCCCGGCTCGGCCAGCGGCAGCGTGACGGTCAGCGCCCCGCTGCCGCCGGTGCCGAGGGAGGCCAGCCGCCGGCCCTGCCGGTCGTACGCCACCGACTCGCCGGTCAGCGCCGCCTGGACCACCGGGCGGCCGGTCTCGGCGGCCCGCAGCGCGCCCAGCGAGGCGTGCTGCTGCGGCGCCCAGGAGGACTGGAAGGTCGAGGTGGCGGACTGGAAGACGATCATCCGGGCGCCGTCGGCCGCCGCCACCCTGGACAGGTCGGGGAAGGTCGACTCGAAGCAGATCAGGGCGCCGAAGGGAAGCGGCCGGCCCGCGCGGTCGGTGCTGTGCAGAAGATGGAAGCCGGCGCCGGGCGCCCGGTTCTCGCCCGCCGCCTTGCTGACGCCGGTGAGCCAGCCGAGCACCGGGCGGAGCGGGACGTACTCGCCGAACGGGACCAGCCGGATCTTGCGGTAGCGCTCGGTGATCCCGGCCGGGGTGACCAGCACGGCGTCCTTGGAGATCTTCCCGTCCGCCTTGCGGGCGTCCTCGCCGACCAGCAGCGGGGCGCCGGTGGCGGTGGCCAGCCGCCGCAGGCCGGCCAGTGTGACGGGGTCGCGGTCCAGGTCAGCGGTGGTGCTGCTCTCGCCCCAGACCACCAGGTCGAGCGGCCGCCCGGCCAGCGCGGCGGTGATCCGCTCGCCTTCGGCCAGCCGCTCCTCGGGCCCAGGGGTCTGGCCGGGCTGAACCAGTGCGACGGTCGCGGTGTCGCTCGGGCCCGGGGCCCGCTGGGTGGCGAACAGCAGCGGCCCGGTCAGCAGGGCCGCGGTCACCGCCGCCGCGGCGAGCGCCCGGACCGGGAGCCGACGGCCCGTCAGCAGGATCAGCACCCCCACGTTGGCGGCCACCACCGCGGCGCTCACCAGCCAGGCTCCGCCCACCGAGGCCAGCCCGAGCACCGCCGGGTGCTCCCACTGGCTCGCCCCGAGCAGCGCCCACGGCCCGCCCAGCGCGTGCCAGGACCGGACGAACTCGGTGCTCACCCAGACCGACGGCACCACCAGCAGGGCGAGCGCCGCCCGGCCCGGGGTGACCGGCGGGTGCAGCAGCCGGTGCACGGCCAGGCCGACCGCCCCCTGCAGCGCCCCGAAGACCACCGCGAGCGCGAGCAGCCCGGGCCCGATCGACGGCACCAGCCAGTACATCGCGGTCAGGATGAACCCGGCCCCGAACCACCACCCCCGGACGGTGGCCTCCCGGGCGGTCGCGGCCCGCCGCATCAACTCCAGCCCTGGCACCAGCGCCACCCACGCCAGCCACCCCAACCCGGCTGCCGGGAAGGTCAGTACGGGCAGGGCCCCGGCCGCCGACGAGGCGTACCGGGCGGGTCGGCGGAGCGACGCGGGCAGCTTCATGACCCAACGCTAGCGCTCGGCCGGTGGACTGCCAGGTCGACGGGCCGCAGGTCGGGGCGGGTCCCGGGCGGTGGTTTCTGACGATTCGTCAACGGCTGTGCCGCGGACGAGTGTTTTGCAGAGTGGACGACCTGTTGACGCCACTGGTTCAGACCAATATTTTCCAGGGCAGCGGAGCTCCGCGCAGTTCTCACACAGGAACGAGAACCCATGCCTCACAGATCCACGACCAAGCTGACCGTCGGCGCGGCCGTCGCGGCCCTCGGTCTGCTCGTCTCGCTCGCGCCCGCCGCCGTCGCGGCCCCGGCTGAGGGCGGGCACGCCGGTTCGCACGCCTACAAGCGGATCGGCTACTTCACCCAGTGGGGTATCTACGGCCGGAACTTCCAGGTCAAGGACCTGGCGACGAGCGGCACGGCGGCCAGGCTCAGCCACATCAACTACGCGTTCGGCGCGATCGGTTCGGACGGCAAGTGCCTGGTGGGCAACGTGCCCGGGGCCGACCCGTGGGCCGACTACGTGCGTCCGGTCGACGCGGCCAACTCGGTGGACGGCGTCGCCGACACCGCCGAGCAGCGGCTGGCGGGCAACTTCAACCAGCTGCGTGAGCTGAAGGCCGCCAACCCCGGCCTCAAGGTCATGATCTCGCTGGGCGGTTGGAGCGGATCGGCGCACTTCTCCGACTCGGTGCGCACCGCCGCCTCCCGCCAGGCGCTGGTCGCCTCCTGCATCGACGTCTACCTCAAGGGCAACCTGCCGGTGGACGGCGCCCGGGGCGGGGCCGGCGCGGCCGCCGGGGTCTTCGACGGCGTGGACCTGGACTGGGAGTGGCCCGGCTCCGAGGGTGCGCCCGGCAACGGCATCCGCCCCGAGGACAAGCAGAACTTCACCAAGCTGGTGCACGAGTTCCGCACCCAGCTGGACGCCTACGGCAAGTCGCTGCCGCAGTGGAAGCACTTCGACCTGAGCGCCTACGCGCCCACCAACCCGGCGAAGATCGACGCGGGATTCGAGGTCAGCAAGATCACCAAGGACTTCGACTTCGTCAACCTGCAGGGCTACGACTTCCACGTCTCCGGTGAAAAGACCACCGCCCAGCAGTCCGCGCTGTTCGCCAAGCGCGACGACTTCAGCGTCGACCAGACCGTCAACGCCTGGCTGCACCGCGGTGCCCCGGCGCGGAAGCTGGTGGTCGGCATGCCGTTCTACGGCCAGGGCTGGACCGGCGTCACCGGTGGTGGCGACGGCCTCGGCCAGCCGGCCACCGGACCGGCCCCGGCCACCTGGGTGGCGGGCACCGAGGACTACAAGGCGCTGAAGAAGCTCGCCGACTCCGGCAGCTACAAGATCTACCGCAACTTCGGCAGCGCCTGGCTGTTCGACGGCAGCACGCTGTGGACGTACGACGACCCGACGGTGCTGCGCACCAAGGCCGCCTACGTCCGCTACCAGGGCCTCGGCGGCGCGATGGTCTGGGCACTGGACGGGGACACCGCGGACGGCGAGCTGTTCGCCGCCATCGATCAGGGGCTCAACCGGCGCTGACTGCCGGTGAGTTGAAACCCCCGTGGGGGCGCCTGCCGGCCGGCAGGCGCCCCCACGCGGTTCGGCCGGGTCAGCTCGCGTAGCAGTAGCGGTTGCTGAGCGGCACGTTGTCGAAGCGGACGGTGCGCCAGGCGGTGGCCGGGATGGCACCCCAGAAGATGTTCACCCGGACGACCAGGCAGCCGCCCCGGTTATAGGCGTCCCGGGTGTTGTTCATCGCGGTGTTGTAGTAGAAGGCGATCGCGATGCCGCAGGCGCCGATGGCGACCGGGTGCACGAGCCGGGAGCAGATGAGGCCGCTGGCCGTGGCGACGGTCCAGCCGTTCCGGTCGAACTGGTCCTTGATCCAGCGGGTGCTGGCCTTGGTGAAGTACCAGGAGCAGGTGATGATCCCGCAGTTGCGGTGCACGGCCGGGTCGGCGACCACCGGGAAGCTCGGGGCGACGGTGGCGCCGGAGACGGTGACCGGGGTGAGGTCGATGTTCAGGGTGAGGATGTTGTCCTGCACGGTGTAACTGGTGGGCCAGGTGCGGCCGGCCGCGTCCCGGGCCCAGGGCTTCTGGATCCGGCCGATCTCCTCCAGCAGCACGGTCGGGTCGGTGTCGCCGACGTGCTCCCGGACGATCAGCGCGCTGCCGTCGAGCTCGTCCACGGCCAGGTGGGTGTCGGCGGGCAGGGTGACCGGGAAGGCGTAACTGGTTGGCGCGGCAGAGCTGTTGAGGTGGGCGAAGGTGCGGAAGCCGCCGTCGGCGGTGGGCTGGACGCCGACCGAGTAGCTGCTGCTGGTGCCGCTGTACAGGACGGTGCCCGCGGCGGTGCGGGAGGCCGTGCCGGTGGCGGGGAGGCCGAAGGTGGCGGTGGCGCCGGTGGCGGTGGTCAGGGTGACACCCTGCTGCGGGTCGCGGGGGATCTGGACGGTGGTGGTGCCGGAGTCGTCGGTCTTCGAGGTGACGGCGATGTACTGCGCGTCCGAGGTGGTCTCGGTGCTCAGGTCGGCGGTGCCGGTGATGTTCTCGATCGCCTCGCCGGGCGTGGCGGGCGTGGGGAAGACCCGCTCCACCAGCTCGGCGTAGGAGTGCACGTCCACCCAGACGGTGACCGGGGTGGTGCCGGTGTTGCGCAGGCTGATCCTGCCGTCGGTGCCGAGCTTGGCCAGCGCGAAGCCGGTGTTCTCGATGCCCGGGAGGTAGTTGACGGTGCTTCCGGCCGGGGCCGTTCCGCCGGAGGGGTAGACCTGGACGGCGCCCGCGGCGTCGGCGCCGAAGGCGGTGACGCTCGCGCCCACGGCGGTGCTGTTCAGGACCGGGACGCCGGAGACGCCCCGGGGGTCGACGGTCTTCACGCCGTTGGCCGGGATGACCAGCTTCTCCGCGATCCGGACCGGGTTGACCGGGTGGAGGCCGGAGCGCTGGGCGGTGGCCGTGGAGTCGGTGAAGTAGCCGGCCACGTCCACCGCGACCTCGACGCCGTTCCAGGCGAGGTTGTGGATGTTCACCGTGCCGTTGGTGCCGATCTTGGCGATGGTGAAGTTCTGCTGGACGGCGTCCTTGGCGTAGTCGAGGGTCGCGTCGGCGGGCCAGCCCTCACCGGCGGGGTAGACCCGGATGGTGCCGGTGCCGGCGCTCTTCACGGTGAGCGTGAGGGCCACGGCCTGCACGCCGGTGGCGGGCACACCGCCGAGGCCGAGCGGCTTGAGTTCGAGGTTGCCGCCCGCGCCGACGGTGGTCGGGGTGAGGATCCGCTGCGGGGCCAGCGGGACGTACGACAGGCCCTGGCCCGCGCCCTGCTGGAGGGTGTAGCCGTGCACGTCCAGGAAGATCCGGGCCTTGCCGGTGCCCTGGTTGATCAGCTTGATCTTCCCGTCCGTGCCGACCTTGGTGATCAGCGCGGTGGCGGCGTAGTGCGTCTTGTCGTAGCTGACGGCACCGGTGTCCGGCTCGACCTCACCGGAGGGGTGGACCACCACCCGGCCGAGGTCGGCGCCGCCCTTGGCCGCCACGTTCACCGTCACCGTGGAGAGGCCGGCGGGCAGTCCGGAGGCGCCGGAGACCTGCACCGAGAGCGCGGCACCCGGTTCCACCTCGACGTCGCTCAGCAGGCGGACCCTGGTCGCGGTGTACCCGCCACCGGTCTCGGCCGATGCGGCGGTGGACGCGGTCACAGTGGTGGTGGGAGCCGCCGCTGCCGATGGGACGGTGCCCGTGGCGGCGGTCAGCAGTGCCAGGGCGGAAAAGACGGTCAGGACGGTGCGACGCAGGCGCATGACGTTCCCCGTTTTCGCTGGAGACCGGCGGGCCGGGAGGCCGGGCCGGGCCACCGGGGTCCGGCGGCTCGGCGATCGTGGCACCGGCTGACGTGCACCTGTTGATCCTTCGTATGAAACCCTGTCAGTTCCCGGGTGGGGGAACGGAATTCCGTTTCCCCATTGTCCGGGGTGGGGGGATTGCCGAGGGAAATACGACGGACGCCCGCCCCGCAGGGGTGCGGGACGGGCGTCGGGTCGTGCGGTGTGGGTCAGCTGTCGCCTTCGAGGTCGCCCTCGGTCTCCAGGAAGGCGGTGCGGAGGGCGTCGATCAGGGCCGGGTCGGGCTCGGCCCAGAGGCCGCGGTCGGCGGCTTCGAGCAGGCGCTCGCTGATGCCGTGCAGGGCCCAGGGGTTGGCGCCGCTGAGGAACTCGCGGTTGGTCGGGTCGAGCACGTACTCCTGGGTGAGCTTCTCGTACATCCAGTCGGCGACCACGCCGGTGGTGGCGTCGTAGCCGAACAGGTAGTCGACGGTGGCGGCCATCTCGAAGGCGCCCTTGTAGCCGTGGCGGCGCATCGCCTCCATCCAGCGCGGGTTGACCACCCGGGCGCGGAAGACCCGGGCCGCCTCCTCGGTGAGGGTGCGGGTGCGGACCGTCTCGGGGCGGGTCGAGTCGCCGATGTAGGCGGTCGGGGCCTTGCCGGTGAGAGCGCGGACGGTGGCCACCATGCCGCCGTGGTACTGGAAGTAGTCGTCCGAGTCGGCGATGTCGTGCTCGCGGGTGTCGGTGTTCTTGGCGGCGACGGTGATCCGCTTGTACGCGGTCTCCATCTCCTCCCGGGCCGGGCGGCCGTTCAGCTCGCGGCCGTAGGCGTAGCCGCCCCAGACCGTGTAGACCTCGGCCAGGTCGGCGTCGGTGCGCCAGTCCCGGCTGTCGATCAGCTGGAGCAGGCCCGCGCCGTAGGTGCCCGGGCGGGAGCCGAAGATCCGGGTGGTGGCCCGGCGCTCGTCGCCGTGCTCGGCCAGGTCGGCCTGGACGTGGGCGCGGACGAAGTTGTCCGACTCGGTCTCCTCCTGACGGGCCGCCAGCCGGACGGCGTCGTCGAGCAGCGCGACCACGTGCGGGAAGGCGTCCCGGAAGAAGCCGGAGATCCGGAGGGTGACGTCGATCCGGGGGCGGCCCAGCTCGGCGAGCGGGATGGCCTCCAGGCCGGTGACCCGGCGGGAGGCGTCGTCCCAGACCGGGCGGACGCCGAGCAGGGCGAAGGCCTCGGCGATGTCGTCACCGGCGGTCCGCATCGCGCTGGTGCCCCAGAGCGAGAGACCGACCGAGGGCGGGAACTGGCCGTCGTTGTCGGCCTGGTAGCGGTCCACGAGGGACTGCGCGAGGGCCTGACCGGTCTCCCAGGCGAGCTTGGAGGGGACGGCCTTGGGGTCGACCGAGTAGAAGTTGCGGCCGGTCGGCAGCACGTTCACCAGACCGCGCAGCGGCGAACCCGACGGACCGGCCGGGACGAAGCCGCCGCCCAGCGCGTGCAGCACGGCGTCCAGCTCGTCGGTGGTGGCGGAGAGCCGGGGGACCACCTCGCGGGCGGCGAAGTCGAGCACCTCGCGGACCGCGTCCGGGTGCCCGGCCGCGACCTTCTCGACGGCGGACGGGGCCCAGTCCTCGGCCTCCATCGCCTCGACCAGCGCCCGGGCCTGCGCCTCGGCCGCGTCGGTGGCGCCCAGGGTGAGCGCGGCCTCGTCCAGGCCGAGCGCCTCGCGCAGGCCGGGCAGCGCGCTGACGCCGCCCCAGATCTGCCGGGCCCGCAGGATGGCCAGCACGATGTTGACCCGGTCCACCCCGGCCGGGGCCTGGCCGAGCACGTGCAGGCCGTCCCGGATCTGGGCGTCCTTGATCTCGCACAGCCAGCCGTCGACGTGCAGCAGGAAGTCGTCGAAGCCGTCGTCCTCGGGGCGCTCCTCCAGACCGAGGTCGTGGTCCAGCTTGGCGGCCTGGATCAGGGTCCAGATCTGCGCCCGGATCGCGGGCAGCTTGGCCGGGTCCATCGCGGCGATGTTGGAGTGCTCGTCGAGCAGCTGCTCGAGCCGGGCGATGTCGCCGTAGCTGTCGGCCCGGGCCATCGGCGGCACCAGGTGGTCGACCAGGGTGGCGTGCGCGCGGCGCTTGGCCTGGGTGCCCTCGCCCGGGTCGTTCACCAGGAACGGGTAGACCAGCGGGAGGTCACCGAGGACCGCGTCCGGGCCGCACTCGGCGGACAGCGCGGCGGTCTTGCCGGGCAGCCACTCCAGGTTGCCGTGCTTGCCGAGGTGGACCACGGCGTGGGCGCCGAAGCCGCCGTCGGCCTGCGCGGCCTCGATCCAGCGGTAGGCGGCCAGGTAGTGGTGGCTCGGCGGGAGGTCCGGGTCGTGGTAGATCGCGACCGGGTTCTCGCCGAAGCCGCGCGGCGGCTGGATCAGGACGAGCAGGTTGCCGGAGCGGATACCGGCCAGCACGATGTCGCCGTCCGGGTTCTGCGAGCGGTCCACGTACAGCTCGCCGGGGGCCGGGCCCCAGTGCTCCTCGACCTTGCTGCGGAGGCCCTCGGGGAGGTCGGCGTACCAGCGGCGGTAGTCGGCGGCCGGGATCCGGACCGGGTTGCGGGCGAGCTGGTCCTCCGTCAGCCAGTCCTGGTCGTAGCCGCCGGCCGCGATCAGGGCGTGGATCAGCGCGTCGCCCTCGTGGCCGTCCTCGGTGTCGAGGTCCAGGCCGGGGACGGCGGTGCCGATGTCCATGCCCTCGGCCCGCAGCCGGGCCAGCAGGCGCATCGCGCTCGCGGGGGTGTCCAGGCCGACCGCGTTGCCGACCCGGGCGTGCTTGGTCGGGTACGCGGACAGCACCAGCGCCAACCGCCGCTCGGCGGCCGGGACATGGCGCAGCCGGGCGTGCTTGACCGCGATGCCCGCGACCCGGGCGGAGCGCTCGGGGTCGGCGGCGTAGACGGTCAGGCCGTCCGCGTCCAGCTCCTTGAAGGAGAACGGGACGGTGATCAGCCGGCCGTCGAACTCCGGCACCGCGATCTGGGTGGCGGTGTCCAGCGGGGACAGGCCGTCGTCGCTGGCCTCCCACTGGGCGCGGGACCAGGTCAGGCAGAGCGCCTGCAGGATCGGGCGGTCCAGCGCGGCCAGCGCGCCGGCGTCCCAGGCCTCCTCGTCGCCACCGGCCTGCGCGTCGGCCGGGCGGGTGCCGCCCGCGGCCAGCACGGTGGTGACCAGCGCGTCGGCCTGGCCCAGCTCGGCCAGCAGCTCCGGCTCGGCGCCGCGCAGCGAGGCGCAGTAGAAGGCCCGGGCGCGGGCGCCCTGGTCCTCGATCGCCCGGCAGAGCGTCTCGACGAAGGCGGTGTTCCCGCTCATGTGGTGGGCGCGGTAGTAGAGCACCGTGACCAGCGGGCCGTCGTTCTCGGCGGCCTGACGCTCCAGCGGACCCCAGGCGGGGGCGGAGGCGGGCGGCTCGAAGCCGTGGCCGGTGAGCAGCACGGTGTCGGAGAGGAAGGCGCCGAGCTCGGCCAGGTTGGCCGGGCCGCCGTGCGCGAGGTAGGCGTGCGCCTCGGCGGCCAGGCCGGCCGGGACGGTGGAGAGCTCCATCAGCTGGGCGTCCGGGGCCTGTTCACCCGTCAGCACGATGACCGGGCGCGGCCCGGCGAGCAGCGCGTCCAGGCCCTCCTGCCAGGCCCGGCGGCCGCCGAGCAGGCGGACCACCACCAGGTCGGTGCCGTCCAGCAGTTCGGGCAGGTCCTCGACGCCGAGCCGGGCCGGGTTGCCCAGCCGGTACGGGACCGGACCGGCCGCGGCGCGAGCGCTCAGCAGGTCGGTGTCGGAGGTGGAGAGGAGCAGGATCATGCGGAGGCCCTCCCGGCCGTGACGACGCCCCGGGACGGAGGCAGGAACCGCGAGGAACAGCGCATGGTGAAGCCTTCCTCGAGGTCCGCGCCCCGGGCAGTGTGAGGACGGCAGGAGTTCCTGGCTCCCACGGCTGAGCCGTGGTCACAGTGGCGGGACCGCACCGGGTTCGCACCGGTTTCCTCCTGGCGGGGGGCCGCACGGGTCAGGCTGGGCCTGCGACGCCGGGGCACGCACCTCGCCGGTTTGTCGTCGGTCGCCGATGCTCCGCATGGACTCCCTCCTCCGCACCGCCGAGGCACGCACCCCAACGCCGCAGGCTTATCCAGCCTGACCCGCGCGGCCCCCCTTATGCCGTCGCTGGCATGGCCGGGCCGTGAGGCCCGTCCGGTGAGCATCGTACGGGGTGCCGAAGCGGAAGGGACCAGGACCACGTGATGCACCGGACACCGGCAAACCGCCTGATCGTCGGTATGCTCGCCGCCATGCCACCCACGCCTGCCGCTGCCGAACCACGCCCCGGTCCGTCCGACCGGGCGCGCGGTGACGCCTGCCCGGGGGCGCTCCGTCTGCATACGGCCGACGACGGCGCCCTGGCCCGGGTCCGGCTGCCCGGCGGGTTGCTGACGGACCGTCAGGCGACGGTGCTGGCCGAACTGGCCGAGCGGCTGGGCGACGGCGCGCTGGAGCTGACCTCGCGCGGCAACGTCCAACTGCGCGGCCTGCCCGCCGATTCGGGCGCCGAGCTGGGCTCCGCGCTGCGGGCCGCCGGGCTGCTGCCGTCGGAGAGCCACGAGCGGGTCCGCAACATCGTCGCCTCCCCGCTCAGCGGGCTGGACGGTGCCGGGCACGCCGACGTCGGGGCCTGGGTGCGGGAGCTGGACGAGCTGCTGTGTGCGAGCCCGCTCGCGGCCGGATTGGCCGGACTTTTCCTGTTCGCGCTGGACGACGGACGTGGTGACGTCGCTGCGCTGGACGCCGATGTGACATTGATCGCAACGCCCGGCGGCGGCGCCCTGCTGCGGCTCGGCCGGGCCACCACCGCCCGTCGGGTGGCGCCGGGTGACGAGGCGTCGGCCGCGCTCGCCGCCGCCGAGGAGTTCCTCGCCGTGCTCGGCGGAACCAAGGCCTGGTTCGTCCGGGACGCCCCCGAGCTGCTCGATCCCGGTGCCGAAACGCTGCCCGCGGCCCCCGGCACTCCGCCTCCGCTCGGGGCCTTCCCCGGCGGCCTTGTGGTCGGCACCCGGTTCGGCCGGGTGACGGCCGCTCAGTGGCGGCAACTGGCCGCCGCCGCACCCGAGCTGCGGATCACCCCCTGGCGCAGCGTGGTGCTCCCCGGCGCCACAGGCCCCGCCCCGGACGGGCTGCTGACCACGCCGGGCACCGCCTGGGAGCGGGCCACCGCCTGCACCGGGGCGCCGGGCTGCGCCAAGTCGCTCGCCGACGTACGGGCGGACGCGGCGCGGGCGCTGACGCGCGGCGTACCCGGCCTGCCGGTGCACTGGTCCGGCTGTGAACGGCGCTGCGGGCACCCGGCGGGCGAGTGGGTGGACGTGCTGGCCACCGGGCAGGGCTACCGGGTGACGGTGCACCACAGTGACGGACAGCGCCGTGACGGACAGACTTCGCAGGACCTGACAACGGAGCAGATGGCCGAGGCGGTAGCCGAGGCCCGGAGGACCACGTGATCGAGTACGAGAAGGACGGCGCGGCCATCTACCGCGAGTCCTTTGCCACCATTCGGGCCGAGGCCGAGCTGGCCCACCTGCCGGCCGACGTCTCGCAGGTCGTGGTGCGGATGATCCACGCCTGCGGCATGACCGACCTGGTGCGGGACGTGCTGTACTCGCCGCAGGTGGTCGCCGACGCGCGGGCCGCGCTGCGGGCCGGGGCGCCGATCCTGTGCGACGTGTCGATGGTCGCCAGCGGGGTCACCCGCAAGCGGCTGCCCGCCGACAACCAGGTGATCTGCACGCTCTCCGACCCCTCGGTGCCCGGGCTGGCCAAGGAGATGGGCAACACCCGCAGCGCCGCCGCGATGGAGCTCTGGCTGCCGCACCTGGAGGGCGCGGTGGTGGCCGTCGGCAACGCGCCGACCTCGCTGTTCCGGCTGCTGGAGATGATCGAGGCGGGCGCCCCCCGCCCGGCCGCCGTGATCGGTGTCCCGGTCGGCTTCATCGGCGCGGCCGAGTCCAAGGAGGCGCTGGCCGCGCACCCGTCCGGCCTGGAGCACCTGGTGGTGCGGGGCCGTCGTGGCGGCAGCGCGATAGCGGCCGCGGCGATCAACGCGATTGCGAGCGAGGAAGAATGACGGAGCGTACGACCGGTCTGCTGTACGGCGTCGGGCTCGGCCCCGGCGACCCGGAGCTGGTGACCGTCAAGAGCGCGCGGCTGATCGGCGAGGCCGACGTGGTGGCGTACCACAGCGCCCGGCACGGCCGGTCGATCGCCCGCTCGATCGCGGCGCCGTACTTCCGTGAGGGCGTGATCGAGGAGAAGCTGGTCTACCCGATCACGGTTGAGACCACCGACCACCCCGGCGGTTACCGGGGCGCGCTGGACGAGTTCTACGAGCAGGCCGCCGAGCGGCTGGCCGCGCACCTGGACGCGGGCCGCACCGTGGTGGTGCTGGCCGAGGGCGATCCGCTGTTCTACGGCTCGTACCAGCACATGCACAAGCGGCTGGCGCACCGTTACCCGACCGAGGTGGTGCCCGGCGTGACCTCGGTCAGCGCCGCCGCCGCCCGGCTCGGCAAGGCGCTGGTGGAGGCCGAGGAGGTGCTCACCATCCTGCCCGGCACGCTGCCGGAGGAGGAGCTGACGGCCCGTCTGGCCTCGGCCGACTCGGCCGTGGTGATGAAGCTCGGCCGGACCTTCCCCACCGTGCGGCGGGCGCTGGAGCGTTCGGGCCGGCTGGCGGAGGCGCAGTACGTCGAGCGGGCCACCATGCCGGGCGAGCGCACCGCGCCGCTGGCGGAGGTGGACCCTTCGAGCGTGCCGTACTTCTCGGTGGCCGTGCTGCCCAGCCGGGTCGCGGCCGGTGCCTCGGCGCCGGTCTACGACGGCCCCGGTGAGGTGGTGGTGATCGGTACCGGTCCGGCCGGACCGCTCTGGCTCACCCCCGAGGCACGCGGTGAACTCGCCGCCGCCACCGACCTGGTGGGCTACACCACGTACATCGACCGGGTGCCGGTCCGGGCTGGGCAGCAGCGGCACGGCTCGGACAACAAGGTGGAGGCCGAGCGCGCCGAGTTCGCCCTCGACCTGGCCCGGCGGGGCCGAAAGGTCGCGGTGGTCTCCTCCGGCGACCCGGGCGTCTTCGCGATGGCCACCGCGGTGCTGGAGGCGGCCTGCGCCGACCCGTACCGCTCGGTGCCGGTGCGGATCATCCCCGGCATGACGGCCGCGCACGCCGCCGCCTCCCGGGCCGGCGCCCCGCTCGGCCACGACTACGCGGTGGTCTCGCTCTCCGACCGGCTCAAGCCCTGGGAGGTGGTGGCGGCCCGACTGCGCGCGGCGGCTGTCGCGGACCTGGTGCTCGCCCTCTACAACCCCGGCTCGCAGTCCCGCACCACCCAGGTCGGACTGGCCCGTGACCTGCTGCTGGAGCACCGCGCCGCCGACACCCCGGTGGTGCTGGCCCGCGACGTCGGCGGCCCGACCGAGCGGGTCCGCACCGTCCGGCTCGGCGAGCTGGACCCGGCCGAGGTCGACATGCGGACCATCCTGCTGATCGGCTCCTCGCAGACCCAGGCGGTGCAGCGGGACAACGGCACCGAGGTGGTCTGGACGCCGAGGCGCTACCCGGAGGCCTGACGCGGAGTCCGGGGCCGCGCCGTGCGGGCGCGGCCCCGGGCTACCGGGGGAGTGCGACTGTGACGGTTAATGGTTCGTCAGGCGAGATGGCAGTCCGTACGATTCGCGCCCGTGACTTCAAACAACGAGATTCTCGACGCCGCCCTGACCAAGATCCACGACCGGTACGTCTTTCCCGAGCTGACCGCCGGGATCGAGGAGGCGCTGCGCGGGCGGGCAGCGAAGGGTGAGTACGACGGGTTGGCCGGGCCCGAGCTGTGTGCGGCCGTGTCGGAGCATCTGCAGGAGGTCTGCCCGGACAAGCACCTGCGGCTGATGTGGAGCGACGAGGCGGTGCCGGTCGAGGAGGAGGACTCGCCGGAGGAGGAGAAGGAGCGCTGGGCGGAGCACTACCGCAAGGGCAACTTCGGGATCCACAAGGTCGAGCACCTCGACGGCAACATCGGCTACCTCGACCTGCGGTTCATCCCGGACGCCGACGCCGGGTACCAGGCGATCGGCGCCGCCATGCAGCTGGTCACGCACACCGACGGCCTGGTGATCGACCTGCGGACCTGCCGGGGCGGCTCGCCGAACGGCGTCGCGCTTTGGTGCAGCTTCTTCTTCGCCGACGACGAGGTGCACCTGAACGACATCTACGACCGGGAGACCGACTCCACCCGGCAGTTCTGGACCTACCCGCACCTGCCCGCGCCGCGCTACCTGGGGCGCCCGGTGACCGTGCTGACCGCCGCCTTCACCTTCTCCGGCGGCGAGGAGCTGGCCTACAACCTGCAGGCGCTGAAGCGCGCCACGCTGATCGGCGAGACCACCCGGGGCGGCGCCCACCCGACCGACCGGTTCGCGCTCACCCCGCACATCACGGTGACCGTACCGACCGCCCGCTCGATCAACCCGATCACCAAGACCAACTGGGAGGGCGTCGGCGTCGTCCCGGAGATCGCGGTGCCGGCCGAGCAGGCGCTGGAGACGGCGCTCTCACAGCTGCGCGAGCCAGCCCAGGGCTGACGGAACGTCCGGAACCGTCGGCACGCCCGCCGGCGGTTCCGGGCGGCGGACCACCACGACCGGCAGGCCCAGTTCGCGGGCGGCGGTGAGCTTGGGGGCGGTGGCCGCGCCGCCGCTGTCCTTGGTGACCAGGACGTCGATCCGGTGCTCGCGCAGCACCGCCCGCTCGCCGTCCAGGGTGAACGGGCCCCGGTCGAGCAGCACCTCGGTGTGCGCGGGCATCGGCGGCTCGGGCGCGTCCACCGAGCGGGCCAGGAAGAACAGGCCGTCGAGGGCGGCGAAGGCGGCCAGCCCCTGGCGTCCGGTGGTCAGGAAGATCCGGCTGCCGAGCGTCGGAAGCAGCGCGGCCGCCTCGTCCAGGGAGCCGACCGGGTGCCAGCGATCCCCGGGAACCGGCACCCAACTGGGACGACGCAGGGCCAACAGGGGAACATGGACCTCGGCGGCCGCCTCGGCCGCGTTCCGACTGATGGTGCCGGCGAAGGGATGAGTGGCATCGATGACCGCGTCCACCCCCTCGGCCCGCAGCCACGCCGCCAGTCCGGCCGGTCCGCCGAAGCCGCCCACCCGCACCTCCCCGGCCGGCAGCCGGGGCTGCGCCACCCGCCCGGCGAGCGAGCTGGTCACGCGCGGCCCGGTACGTTCGGCCAGTGTGGCAGCAGCCAGCGCGGCGGCCAGTTCGCGGGCTTCGGTGGTGCCGCCGAGGATCAGGATGTGCAACGGAACTCCAGGGGACGTACGTGGCTGGTGAGACTACGGGAGGTCAGGTGGCCGGCGGGACGCCGGGAGGCCGGGCCGGGCAGCTGAAGAGCAGCGGCCTGCGGCACGGCTGGACGACCGGTGCCTGCGCGACCGCCGCCACCACGGCGGCCTACACCGCCCTGCTGACCGGCGAGTTCCCCGACCCGGTGACCATCACCCTGCCCAAGGGCCAGCAGCCCGCCTTCGCGCTGGCCGCCGAGCTGCTCGCCGACGGCCGGGCGATGGCCGGTGTGGTCAAGGATGCCGGGGACGATCCGGACGTCACGCATGGGGCCCTGATCCGCTCCACCGTACGGCTCGGCCCGCCCGGCAGCGGCGTGGTCTTCCGGGCCGGCCCCGGCGTCGGTACGGTCACCAAGGCCGGGCTGCCGATCCCGGTCGGCGAGCCCGCGATCAACCCGGTGCCCCGTCAGCTGATGCGCGATCACATCGCCGAGGTGGCCGGCCGGCACGGCGGCGCCGGTGATGTGGTGGTGGAGATCTCGGTCGACCACGGTGAGGAGATCGCCCGCTCCACCTGGAACCCCCGGCTCGGCATCCTCGGCGGCCTCTCCATCCTCGGGACCACCGGCATCGTGGTGCCTTACTCCTGCTCGGCCTGGATCGACAGCATCCGGCGCGGCGTGGACGTGGCCCGGGCGGCCGGTCGTACCCACGTCGCCGGGTGCACCGGCTCCACCTCGGAGAAGGTCGCCGTCGCGGTGCACGGCCTGCCGGAGGACGCCCTGCTCGACATGGGCGACTTCGCGGGCGCCGTGCTCAAGTACGTCAAGCGCCACCCGGTCGACCGGCTCACCATCGCGGGCGGCTTCGCCAAGCTCTCCAAGCTCGCCGCCGGTCACCTCGACCTGCACTCGGCCCGCTCCCAGGTCGACAAGGGCTACCTCGCCTCGCTGGCCCGGCAGGGCGGCGCGTCCGTGGAGCTCACGGCGGCCGTGGCGGCGGCGAACACCGCGCTGGAGGCGATCCAGCTCTGCTCGGCGGCTGGTGTGCCGCTCGGTGACCTGGTCGCGGCGGGCGCTCGGGCCACCGCGCTCGACGTGCTGCGCGGCGCGCCGGTCGCGGTGGACGTGATCTGCATCGACCGGGCCGGGGCGATCGTCGGGCGGGCCTGAGCGCGACTGGGCTAGAAAGGCGGTATGGAACTCACCCAGATCCGCCTGTTGGTGTCCGACTTCCCCACCGTCTACCGCTTCTACCGGGACGTGCTCGGGCTCAGGCCGCAGTTCGAGGCCGAGAACGGCCCGTACGCCAAGCTCAGCCCCGACACCGGACACGCCTCGATCGCGCTGCAGGACCGGGCGCAAATGGCCGACGTGCTGGAGCGGTTGGCGGGGGAACCGGTGGGACACCGCGCGCTGGTGGTGCTGCGGGTGGACGACCTGGACGCCGCTCACACCGAACTCAGCTCGCGGGGAGCGGCGTTCGTCCGGGGCCCGGGCCCGATGGGTGACCGGCTCCGGGTCGCCCACCTGGCGGACCCGGAGGGGAATCTGATCGAACTTCAGGAGTGGCTGGCGCTGCGTGAGCAGGCTGGCGCTAGCCGCGGGCCAGGGTGACCGGGGTCGGGCCGTCCGGGCGGACGGTGATGCTGTACGCGGCCCCGGTGGGGAGCGAGTGGAAGAGCGGGGTGTGCGCGGGCAGCAGGTGCTCCAGCAGGGTGGTCGACTCGCGGAGGGCGAACTGCGTGCCGAGGCAGGCCCGGGGGCCGAGGCCGAAGGGCAGGTAGGCGCCGAGGTGGCTGGGACGGCGGCCCGGGGTGGTGAACCTGGTCGGGTCGAACTGCTCGGGCTCCGGCCAGAGTTCGGGATCCCGGTGGGTGAGGTAGGGGCAGACCAGGAGGTCGGTGCCCGCCTCGATCCGGTAGCCGGCCAGGGTGTCCTCCTGGAGCGCGTGCCGGGGCAGGATCCAGGCGGACGGGTAGAGCCGGAGCGTCTCGTGCACCAACGCCCGGACGGCGTCCCGGCGTTCGGGGGAGCCCTCGGGGCCGGCGGCCAGCGCCTGTTCCCGGGCGGTGGGGTGGCGGTCGAGGAGCAGGTGGAGCCAGGTCAGCGTGGAGGCGGTGGTCTCGTGCCCGGCCACCAACTGGGTGACCAGCTCGTCGCGGATCAACCGGTCGGTGTACTCCGGCCGTTCGGCGGCGGCGTCGAGCAGGACGTGCAGCAACCCCGGCCCCTCGGGCCCGGCCGGGCCCTGTCGCGCGGCCTCGATGGCGTGCCGGGCGACGGCGTCGATCACCGCCGAGTCGGCCGCCACCGCTTGCTGGGCGGCCACCGCCCCGGCCGGCAGGGTCGGGAGCGCGGCCACCACCCGGGCGACGGCGGCCAGTTCGCGCTCGGTGGTGGCGTCGACGGGGTGTCCGGTGAGCGAGCGCCAGATGGTGTCCAGGGCGAAGCGGCGCATCTCCTCACCCAGGTCGAAGCGCTCACCGGTGCGGGCGTATTCGGCCCAGCGCTCGGCGATGGTGCGGGCCGCCGCCGTGATCCGCTGCTCGTAGCGGCGCATCCCGGTGCCGGTGAACTGGGACTGCAGCAGCCGCCGTTGGCGCTTCCACGCCTCACCGGTGGCGGACAGGACGCCGTCGCCGACCAGTACCCGGGCGCGGTGCGAGCGCTTGACGTACCGGTCCGGGTGCTGGGCCAGGACGTGCTGGACGGCTCCCGGATCGGTGACCAGTACGGTGGGCGACCCGGTGGCCCCTGGGGCGAGCCGTACGGCTGCCACGCCGCCGAGCCGCGCCCGGGCCTGGGCCAGCAGGTCGATCAGGTCGGCGCCCTCGGCGTGCCACTGCTCGACCACGGTTGCGTCCAGCTCGGGGACCGGCATGGAAGTGGTGTCGATGGCCACGGTGCGCCTCCCGGTTGCTCGCTGAGGGATCTTCGGCAGCACGGACTGTACGCGAGCGGGTGTGTTCGGTGACAGTCCGCCCCGGTCGGGACGGTCGCGGTGGTTGGGTGAGAGATGACGAGAGTCTGACGTTCGGCGGTCGGCTCTGGCCAGGGGGCTCCGGAACTGGTCGAATCGGGGTGTGACGGATGACGGTGGGACATCGGGTGCGCCGGTCGGGCGGCGGGTGGTGCTCGCCATGCTCGGGCTCGGCGTGGCCGGGGTCGCGGCCGGGCCGTACCTGCAGCGCGGGGTGGAGGCCGTGACCAGCAAGGACCCGACCGGGCTGGCCGGCCTGCTGCCCGGGGGCGGCGGCTTCCGGTACTACTCGGTGGTCAGCTCGGTGACGCCCAGGACGGCCGCCGACTACACCCTGACCGTGGACGGCCTGGTGGACCGTCCGGCGAGCTACCGGCTGCCCGAGCTGCAGGCGCTGCCGCAGCGCCGGATCGTCCGCGACGTGCAGTGCGTGACCGGCTGGCGGGTGCCCGCTACCCCGTTCGAGGGGGTCAGGCTGGCGGATCTGCTGGACGCCGCCGGGGTCCGGCCCGGTGCTACGGCGGTCCGGTTCAGCTGCTTCGACGGGGCGTACAGCGAGAGCCTGACGCTCGATCAGGCCCGCCGGGACGACGTGCTGGTGGCGCTGCGGATGCAGGACGCCCCGGTCAGCCACGAGCACGGGGGCCCGGTGCGGCTGTATGTGGCGCCGATGTACTTCTACAAGTCCGCGAAGTGGCTGTCGGGGATCACCGTGACCTCCGCGGTGGAGCCCGGCTACTGGGAGCACCTGGGATATGACGTCGATGCCTGGGTGGGGAAGTCGAACGGACGTGACGATGCCCCCACCGTCTGAGACCCGGGTCCCGCGGTTCAGTCCCGCCGAGCGGTGGGTGCACCGGGTGACCGCCGCGCTGATGCTGAGCTGTCTGGTGACGGCGGCCTTCCTGTACTACCCGCCGCTGTCCCAACTGGTCGGCCGCCGAAGGCTGGTGGTGCTGGTGCACGAGTGGTCGGGACTGCTGCTGCCGGTGCCGCTGCTGCTCGGGCTGGCCTCCCGGGCGCTGCGCGCCGACCTTCGGCGGTTGAACCGCTTCTCGGCAGTCGACCGGGACTGGCTGCGGGCGGTCCGGCGACGCTCGTACCGCCGCCCGGCGGGCAAGTTCAACGCGGGCCAGAAGCTGTACGCCGCCTGGACGGCGGGCGCCGTGCTGGTGATGCTCGGCACCGGGCTGCTGATGTGGTTCACCCACCTCGCCCCGCTGCTCTGGCGGACCGGCGCCACCTTCGTCCACGACTGGCTCGCGGTGGGCGTGGCGATCGCGGTCGCCGGGCACGTCTGGCTGGCGGTCAAGGATCCGGAGGCGCGGCGGGGTATGCGTACCGGGAGCGTGGACCGGGACTGGGCGACGCGGGAGCACCCGGACTGGCACTGATCTCGGGCTGTGCCTTTTGCAGGGTGCTCGGTTGCACTATCCAGGGGCTCGGGGAACTGCGAGGAGATCTGGCGTGCGGGTCACTGCGAAAGTGCCTGCCCACCTACGCACGGATCACCTTTTACGAGGCTGGCGTCGCAGTTCCCCGAGCCCCTGTCTTCCGGACCGTCTGCTCAGTCGCAGGTGTGGTCGCGGTTGCGGTCGGCCGAGTAGAGGTGGCTGTCGCGGAACTGGGAGGCGCCCAGGGTACGGCCGACCAGGATGACGGCGGTGCGCAGGACGCCCGCCTCCTTGACCTGGGCGGCGATGTCGCCGAGGGTGCCGCGCAGGACCAGTTCGTCGGGGCGGCTGGCCATCGCGACGACGGCGGCGGGGCAGTCGGCGCCGTAGTGCGGGAGCAGCTCCTCGACCACGCTCTCCACGTAGCGGGTCGCCAGGTGCAGTACCAGCAGGGCGCCGCTGCGGCCGAGGGTGGCCAGGTCCTCGCCCTCGGGCATCGGGGTGGCCTGGCGGGAGACCCGGGTGAGGATGACGGTCTGACCCACCGTCGGGACGGTCAGCTCGCGCTTGAGCGCGGCCGCGGCGGCGGCGAAGGCGGGTACGCCGGGGATCACCTCGTACGGGACGCCCGCCGCGTCGAGGCGTCGCATCTGCTCGGCGACCGCGCTGAACACGGACGGGTCGCCGGAGTGCAGCCGGGCCACGTCCTGGCCGGCCTGGTGGGCGCGGACCAGTTCGGCGACGATCTGATCGAGGTTCAGGTCGGCGGTGTCGATCAGGCGGGCGCCGGGCGGGCACTCGGCGAGCAGCTCGCGCGGGACCAGGCTGCCCGCGTACAGGCAGACCGGGCTGGCGGCGATCCGGCGCTGGCCGCGCAGGGTGATCAGGTCGGCGGCGCCGGGGCCCGCGCCGATGAAGTAGACGGTCATGCCGTGTTGGTCCTCTCGGTTTCCTTGACCACCGACCACTGGGTGACCGGCATTGCCTGGCGCCAGCCGGTGAAGCCGCCGACCGGGACGGCGTGTGCCACCGCCAGCCGGAGCAGGTCGCCGCCGTGTCGCCGGTACCACTCGGTGAGCAGCGCCTCGGACTCCAGCGTCACGGTGTTGGCGACCAGCCGTCCGCCGGGCGGGAGTGCCGCCCAGCAGGCGTCCAGCAGGCCGGGGGCGGTGAGGCCGCCGCCGACGAAGATCGCGTCGGGGGTCGGCAGGCCGGCCAGGGCGGCGGGCGCCGGGCCGGTCACCACCCGCAGCCGGGGGACGCCGAGGGTGGCCGCGTTGCGGGCGATCCGCTCGGCCCGGACGGGGGAGCGTTCGACGCTGACGGCCTGGCAGTCCCGGTGCGCGCGCAGCCACTCGATCGCGATCGAGCCGGAGCCGCCGCCGATGTCCCAGAGCAGTTCGCCGGGGGCCGGGGCGAGGGTGGCCAGGGTGGCGGCCCGGACGTGACGCTTGGTCAGCTGACCGTCCGACTCGTACGCGTCGTCGGGCAGGCCGGGCACCACCGAGCCGCGCGGGCCGTCCGCCGCGCAGTCGAGGGCGATCACGTTGAGCGGGTCGCCGGGCGGGTGCGGCCAGTCGGCGGCGGTGCCGGCCAGCTGGTGCTCGTCCGGGCCGCCGAGCTGTTCGAGCACCCGGAGCCGGGTCGCGCCCCAGCCCTGACGGGTCAGCAGTTCGGCGACGGCGGCGGGGGTGCTGGCGTCCGCGCTCAGCACCAGGACGCGACGGCCGGGGTGCAGCGCGAGGTTCAGCGTCTCCAGCGGGCGGCCGACCAGACTGACCACCTCGGTGGACTCCAGCGGCCAGCCCAGCCGGGCGCAGGCGTACGAGAGGGAGGAGGGGTGCGGCAGGACGTTCAGCCGCTCGGGCCCCGCGACCTCGGCGAGGGCCCGGCCGATCCCGAAGAACATCGGGTCACCGCTGGCCAGCACCGCCAGGCCGCGCCCCGCGTACTCGGCCAGCAGCCCGGGGACGGCGGGCCGCAGCGGTGTGGGCCAGGCGATCCGGACCGCCGTCACCTCGGCGGGCAGCAGCTCGAGTTGGCGCGGCCCGCCCAGCACCACTCCGGCCGCCCGCAGCGCCGCCCTGGCCCCCTCGCCGAGCCCGGCCCAGCCGTCGGCACCGATCCCGGCCACCACGATCGGCGGCCCGGGCGGCAGAACGGGCGGGGCACTGCTCAACACGGACACCTCGGCAGGGAACACGCAGGTCGGACGGGGCACCCGGCAGCCTACCCGGGCCCGGTGGAGGCACCCGCCGGTGCCTCCGGTGTCTCAGCCGGTGTCTCAGTCGGTGGGGCGGTGGAGTTTGAGGGTGTTGTCGATCCGGACGGCGGGTTGGCCGGCGGGGCCGGTCTGGGTGCGTTCGTACTCCTCGCAGGTGAGGACGGTCCAGGTGGGGAGGTCCAGGTCGGTGAGGACCTGCTGGGGGGTGGGGAGTTCGATGTCGGGGTGCGGGCCCTGGTGCCAGTCGGGCCAGGGGCCGTGGCCGATGATCAGGAGGGTGCCGCCGGGGGTGACGGCTGCGGCGGCGGTGCGGAGGATCTCGGTCCGGGGGAGGTCGGGGGAGTAGAGGAAGCTGGCGGTGACCAGGTCGTAGTGGCCGGCCGGGAAGGTGGCGGCGAGGTCGTGCCGCTGCCAGTCGATCCGGTCGCCGACGCCCTCGGCCGCGGCGTGTTCGGCGGCCCGGGCCAGGGCGACCCGGGAGACGTCGGAGGCGGTGACCCGCCAGCCCTGGGCGGCCAGCCAGATCGCGTCGGCGCCCTCGCCGCAGCCCAGCTCCAGCACGGTGCCGGGGGTGAGGCCGGCGGTCTCGCGGATCAGGGCGGCGTTGGGGTCGCCGCTCCAGATCCGGTCGCTCTGACCGTAGCGCTCGTCCCAGAACTGTTCGGTGGTCATCTGGATCCTTTCGTGGATACCCCCGGCGTCAGCCGGGTGGGGAAACGAAATTCCCGCGTAGCGGGTCGGGGAGAACTGGATCGCAGTCAGGGCGATCCAGCGCATCTCGGTGGGTGACTGACCATCGAGTTGTCACAAATAGGTGTTAGCTTGTGACCCATGGTGACCACCCATGTGAGGCGGGCGTTCAAGTACCGCTTCTATCCGAGTGATGCGCAGGCGGCTGAGCTGTCGCGCACGTTCGGGTGTGTGCGGAAGGTCTACAACATGGCGTTGCAGGCCCGTACGGAGGCGTGGACGCTGCGTCAGGAGAGGGTCAACTACAACGCCACCAGCGCGATGTTGACGGTGTGGAAGAAGACCGAGGAGCTTGCGTACCTGTCCGAGGTGTCGTCAGTTCCGTTGCAGCAGACGCTGCGGCACTTGCAGGGGGCATTCACCAACTTCTGGCAGAAGCGGGCGAAGTACCCCACGTTCAAGTCCCGGAAGAGGTCTCGGAAGTCCGCCGAGTACACCAGCTCGGCGTTCAGGTTCCGCAATGGACAGCTGACTTTGGCGAAGATGGCGGAGCCGCTGGCCATCGTGTGGTCCCGATCGCTGCCCGATGACACTCGGCCGTCCACGGTGACCGTGTCGCAGGATGCGGCCGGTCGCTGGTTCGTCTCCATGCTGTGTGACGACCGGCCGACCATGCCCGAGGCGCCCAACAAGGCCGTGGGGATCGACGCGGGAATCACCAGCCTGGTGACGCTCTCCACTGGGGAGAAGATCACCAACCCGAGGCATGAGCGCAAGGACCGCGAGCGCCTGGCCAAGGCGCAGCGGGAACTGTCCCGCAAGGCCAAGAGCAGCAGTAACCAGGCGAAGGCCCGCATCAAGGCTGCGAAGATCCATGCCCGGATAGCCGACCGGCGCAGGGACTTCCTGCACAAGCTCACCACTCGACTCGTGCGCGAAAACCAAACGCTCGTGATCGAGGACCTGGCCGTCCGCAACATGCTCAAGAGTAGGAAGCTGTCCCGAGCAATCTCGGACGCGTCCTGGACCGAGATGCGGTCCATGCTGGAGTACAAGGCCGGTTGGTACGAACGGGAGCTGGTTGTTGTCGACCGCTGGTTCCCCTCGTCCAAGCTGTGCTCGACCTGCGGCACCATCCGGGCAAAGATGCCGCTCAACGTCCGTGAGTGGACGTGCAGCTGCGGAACGACCCACGACCGGGACGTGAATGCAGCCCGCAACATTCTGGCCGCCGGACTGGCGGTGACAGCCTGTGGAGACGGTGTAAGACCTCAACGGAGCACTCCGGGCGGGCAGTCGTCGGTGAAGCAGGAAGTAGTCCCACCGCAGCGCACACGCGCAGCGGCTCAGTCGCGAGGCTGAGGGGAATCCCCCTCGTTTACGAGGAGGAGGAAGTCAACAGGTGCTCTCCGTCCGTCGGGTGCCTACCCGACGATGCTCCGCCCGACGGCCGCCCCGGGCCAAAGATCGTTGCCGGATCGGCAACGCGTCACCAGTCCCGGCCGGAGATCAGCTTCTCCACGTCCGCGTCGGTGAACCCGTAGGCTTTGGCCACGAACCAGAAGCCCTCGGCGATCTCCTCTCGGGCCACCGTCTCGATCTCGCTGCCTGCGGCCTCGAACACGGCCTCCAGCGCGTTGAACTCCTCGGTCGCGGCCGCGGTGAGCAGGTACAGCGCCGGCAGGTCCGCCGGCTGCTCGGCCTCGATCCGCTCGCACAGCCGCAGCAGGATCGCCTTCCCCTGGTCGACGACGTGGTCCGGGTAGTAGTCGTCCTTGTAGAGCCCGCGCAGGAACGGGATTTCAGCCACCTGCTGGTTGGTGATCGTCATGGCGGCATCCTGCACCACCGCACCGACACCGCCCGGCAATTCGGTGGCCTGCGGGCGGGATCGGCGGGCAGAATGCCGACATGAACAGCCGACGAAAGGCCCATGGCGCGTAAGCCGCCCGCCCGCGTCCGCGCGGGCCTCCCCCGGGGGCCTCGCCCCTACGACCGCAATCCGCGCCGGGTGGTGCCCGGCCTGTCGGGGGCCGCCCAGCGGGCGGTCGCCGCGTTCGAGCTCGCGCGTGACCGTCCCGGTGGCATCGCGGCCGCGGTCGAGGGCTGGGAACGCTTCGTCCGGGGACGCCGCGAGCACGAGCCGTTCGACCGCCGGGAGCAGTTGCGCTGCCCGTGCTGCGAGGAGGACGACCTCGCCGACCGGACGCTGATCGAGCAGGCCATCCGTGCGATGCCCCTGCGGGCCGCCCGTGAACTCCGGTCCGGGGTGGGCGCGGTGGACCGGATCTACCTGGACCGGGTGCGCCCGGACCCCTGGGCGCGCGGGCAGGACGACTGGTGGCGCTTCCTGTGAACGCAGCAGGGCCCCGGCGGGACGTCCCGCCGGGGCCCTGACCTCGTACCGGTCAACTGAGGCCGGGGAAGAGGTCGATGAAGGGCTGGGCGGTGACCGAGATGCCTCGGCCGAAGGGGTTGTCGAAGTCCCAGATCAGGAAGAGCAGGAAGCCGATCAGGGCGGAGAAGGCGGCGGCGAGCAGCAACTCGCGGGCGGAGCGGCGGATCTGGAGGGCGAAGAGCATGCCGACGGTGACCGCGGCGCCGGTCACCAGGCCGAACCAGACCACGCCCGGCATGGTCGGACCGACGCTCTGGCCGCGGGAGTTGCGGGCCTCGTCGGCGGTGGCGATGCGTTCGACCATGGGCTGGTAGGCCTGGTTCTCGAGCTCGTTCTCCGGGGCCCGTTCGGTCACCGTGCGGCGCAGCTGGGCGAGCAACTCGGTGCCCTCGGAGGAGATTTCCTCGTGCTGCTCCATGTAGTCCCACTCGGTGTTGACCACGTACGAGACGTAGGCGTCGACCTGGCTGCGGACCTTGTCGCGGAAGTCGGGCGGGAGCACCTCGGCGCGGGCGCTCACCTCGTGCAGGGACTGGGCCTCGCGCAGGGTGTCGGCCTGGGCCGATCCCATCGCCTCCCAGACGCCGGCGATGGCGAGGCCGAGGACGATCGCGTAGACCACGCCGATCATCATGGTCATGTACTCGATGACGTCCGGCGTCTCCGACGGGTCGTCGTCCTCACCGACTCGACGTTGTCGCAGTACGACGACCGCCAGCACCACGGCGCAGACCGCGGCCATGGCGATGAGGAGTGCCACCCACTCAGACATGAGAGAGCTCCAATTCGGTGTTCCGGGGATGGTGGGGTTCGTTCAGGGGACGTGCCGGGAACGGGAGTTCAGGAGCGGCCACGGCCACCGCCGGACGAGCGTCCGCGGGGCCGCAGGGCCCCGGCGGCGAGGACGGCCGGGACGGTCACCAGCAGGACGGTCCTGGTCGGCGGCATGGAGGTCCGCTTGGGCGGATCGACGGCCGCGACGGGGGCCGGGCGGCGGAACGTTACGGCAGGTGCGGGCAGGGGGCGTGGCGGTGTCACGGTCGGCGTCGGTGTGGGCGTCGGCGTTGGTGTCGGCTTGGCCACCGGGGGCGGTACGACCGCGCGGGGCGGCGTCGGGGTCGGCGTCGGACGCGGCGGCGTCGGCGGTTTGGGGGAGGCGGGCGGCGGAGGAGGCGGCGGGGTCGGTGACGGCGGCGGGGTCGGCTTGGGCGAGGGCTTCGGGGTGGGAGTGGGGGTCGGCGTTGGTGTCGGCTTCGGCGGGCACGAGTGGTGCGGCGGCCAGGGCCAGGGCCACGGGCAGGGGCAGTGGTCGTGACCATGCCCCTGGCCGAGGTCGAACTCGGCGGTGACCTCGACCGAGACCGGTGCGAGGCCCAACTCGACGTGTGCGCACCACCCGTAGCCGTTGCCGGGCGGGTGCCCGTGGTCCTGGGGTGCGCTGGGAGCGGCCCCGGCCAGGACGGAGCAGAGCGCGGTCGCACCCGCGACCGTGACAGCTCGCCAGAGCCATCGGCGCGCTGTCGAAGGGGAGTTGTCGCTCACGTGGAAGATCACCGAGCGACCGGGTGGATAGGTTCTCCAGTTGGACACTGAATACCTCGAAAGGGCTAACCGATCGTCAGCCAGTGTGATGAATGTGCGAAGGGGACGGTGTGCCGAAAGGGCCCGGGTGCGTACACCCGGACCCCCGGTTCATGATCAGCTGCCGCCGATCAGCTCCAGCACTCGGGCGGCCGACGTGCCCAGCCCGGTCGGGCCGCCGAGCGGCTGCCGGATCGGAGTGGTGGTCGGGGCGAAGTGCCGCAGCAGCGCGGCCTCGTTGTAGCGGTCGCACTCGGCGTGCCAGACCAGGATTCCGTACATCCAGTGCCGGATCTCCTGGACGTAGCCCTCCAGCTCCCGCCTGGCCTGCCCGTCGAGTCCGAACTCGTCGAGGAGTGCCGGGAGTTCGATCTCGGTGAGGTGCTCGAACTGCTTCATCCGACTGGTCATCAGGTCGCTGACGATGTCCAGTGCCTGGTGCCGGTCGCAGTCGAGGAAGTTCTGCACCACCAGGATCGCGTTGTGCAGCTCGCCCTCGAACTGGATCTCCTTCTGGTAGGAGAAGACGTCGTTCATCATCGTGGAGTAGTCGGCCGCCGCCGCCTCCAGTTCGACGATCGGGGTGGAGGCGAACACCTCCGCCGGGATGCTGTGGCCCCGGGACAGCCGGGCCAGCGCCCTGGTGAGGTCCGAGCCGAAGGTCTTCCGGCGCATCTCGATGTAGTCCACCGGGTCCGGGATGTGGTTCTGGATCTGGTTCGCCAGCTCCCAGAGCCAGCTCTCCAGCATCTGTTCGACCGCGTCCCGGAAGCTACGGCGGGACTCGACCGGCATCGGGCCCGCCGTACGCCGCCACAGGTCGTCCAGCGAGACCTCGATCGGGTGCAGCGGAGTGATCGCGGAGGCCCCCTCGACCGGCATCAGGTCCAGCATCCGGTTGTGCAGGTGCTTGGCGCCGAGGATGTCCCCGGTGCGGCCGTAGACCAGTGGGTAGAGGTCGTCGCCCCAGGTGCCCCAGGTCAGCCAGGCGGTGGTGAGGTCCAGTTGCTCCAGGGTGGCGTCCGGGTGGATGCCGGCCGAGCAGAGCGCGAAGTCGTACGCGCGCAGTTTCTCCTCGGTCCACAGGCCGGAGCCCGGCACCCCCGGGACCAGGTCCAGCAGGCCCATCCGGTGCGCCCACTCGACCACGTGCTCCCTGGAACGGTCCAGGTGCGGGCTCAGGGCGTTGCTGAACGGCATGTAGAAGTCCGGCAGTTCGGTCGGGCCGACCTGCTCGAACGGGGTCCTGGTGAAGCTGCGCAGCCGGGCGGGCATGGTCCGGGCGACCGAGCCGAACAGCCGGGCAGCCGAGGTGCCGAGCCCGGACGGGCCGCTCAGGAAGCCGGGCAGCGGGGCGCCGGCGCCGGCCGACTCGTTCATGTACCGGCTGGAGCGCAGGTGCCACTCGTGGCCGCCGGACTGCCAGTCCTGCAGCCCCTTGACGTACGCGAACACGTCGGCGGCCGCCCTGGCGTCCAGCCCGTGCTCGGCCAGCAGCATCGGCACCTCGGTCAGCGCGGTGTGCTCGAACTGCTGGAGCCGGGAGGTCAGCAGGTCGTTCACCCGCTCGGCGGCCTCCTGGGTCGAGCAGTTCAGGAACTTCTCCAACACCAGGATGCCGTTGGAGAGTTCGCCCTCGACCTCGACCTCGCGCTGGTACGAGAACAGGTCGTTGCGCAGGTGCACCCCGTCCGAGAAGGAGTCCCGCAGCACCTCCATCGGACGGCTGGCGGCGATCACGGCCGGTACCTCGGCGCCCGCCGCGTGCTCCACCAGACCGGCCGACCACGGTGCGCCGCCGACCTTGCGGCGCATCGCGAGGTACTCGATCGGGTTGGAGATCCGACCCTCGTTGATGTTGGCGAGTTCCCACATCGACTCGTCCAGCAGTGCCTTGGTGGCCACCGCGAAACGTTTCCGCCAGTCCATCGACATGGCCGGCACGGACCGGGCCCACAGGTCGGCCAGCCCGGCCTCGACCGCGTTGGTCGGCTCCGGGTAGCCCCGGCTGTCGTCCAGGGGCATGTAGGCGGGCAGCCGGTCCAGGTACGCCTTGCCGCCGACCAGGTCGCCGCTGCGCTTGAAGATGTCCAGGAAGTGGTCGTCGAAGAAGAAAACCCAGACGTACCAGTCGGTGATCAGCGCCAACTCGGCTGCGTCACAGTCCGGGTGGGTGTAGGAGCAGAGCAGCGCGTAGTCGTGCCGGTCGAAGTCGTCCTCGTCCCAGATCCCGGAGCCCTCGATCATCACCATCTCCCGGGCCCAGGCCTTGGAGTGCTCGCGGGCGCTCTCCAGGTGGGGGTTCAGCCGGGCCGGGTACGGCATGTAGAAGTCCGGCAGTTGGAAGGGTTGCGGCGCCATCGGTGTGCCAAGCCTTTCGTGGGTCTCCCCTGACATGGCGTCGGGCGGCCCGGCCACGGCCGGACCGCCCGACGACCAGCTCAACCGGTGGACTAGTCGCGTCCGTTGGCGATCTGGACGTTCTCCAGCACACCCAGCGCGTCCGGCACCAGGACGGCGGCGGAGTAGTAGGCGGTGACCAGGTAGGAGATGATCGCCTTCTCGTCGATGCCCATGAAGCGGACCGACAGGCTCGGCTGGTACTCGTCCGGGATGCCGGTCTGGTGCAGACCGATCACGCCCTGGTTCTCCTCACCGGTCCGCATCGCGATGATGGAGCTGGTGCGGTCCTTGCTGACCGGGATCTTGTTGCAGGGCAGGATCGGCACGCCGCGCCAGGACGGCACCTTGGAGCCGTGCAGGTCCACGTGGTCCGGGTACAGGCCGCGGGAGTTGAACTCCCGGCCGATGGCGGCGATGGTGCGCGGGTGGGCCAGCAGGAAGTCCGTGTCCCGGCGGCGGCTGAGCAGCTCGTCCAGGTCGTCCGGGGTGGGCGGGCCGGAGTGGGTCTGCAGGCGCTGCTTGAAGTCGGTGTTGTTCAGCAGGCCGAACTCGGGGTTGTTGATGAGCTCGTGCTCCTGGCGCTCGCGGAGCGCCTCGACGGTCAGCCGGAGCTGGTGCTCCGTCTGGTTCATCGGCTGGTTGTACAGGTCGGCGACCCGGGTGTGCACCCGGAGCACGGTCTGCGCGACGCTCAGCTCGTACTCGCGCGGGGTGGCGTCGTAGTCGACGAAGGTACCGGGCAGCTGGACCTCGCCCCAGTGGCCGGCCGAGAGGGCGATCTCCGCCTCGCCCAGCTCGTTCTGCCGCTGCTGAGGGAGGGTCAGGAACTCCTGCACGTGCGCCTGGAGCGACGGCGAGGCGTCCAGGATGGTCTGGAAGTCGGCTCGGGAGAGCGAGAGCACGGTGCCGTTGGTGACGGCCTTGACCGTGTAGTCCCACAGCGCGGTGTCGTCGGTCAGGCTCTGCTCGCCGAACCGGTCGCCGTCGGCCAGCACGCCGAGCTGGGTGGGCGCGTCGTACGCGTCCAGGCCGGCCCGGCTGACCTTGCCGTGCGCCAGCAGGTGCAGCTGGTCGATCGGCTCGCCGAGCTCGGCCAGCACCTCGCCGGCCCGGAACTCGCGCTGCACGCAGCGCCCGGCCAGCGCGACCAGCACGTCCGGGTCGTCGAACCCGCGCAGCAGCGCCAGCTCACCCAGCTCGGCCGGGATCACCCGGACCTCGGAACCGGTCTTGATGAAGTCGATCCGGCCGTCCCCGACCGTGTACGTCAGGCGGCGGTTGACCCGGTAGGCGCCACCGGCGGTCTGCACCCAGGGAAGCACCTTGAGCAGCCAGCGGGAGGTGATCTCCTGCATCTGCGGGGCGGACTTGGTCGTGGTGGCGAGGTTGCGCGCGGCGGCTGTGCCGAGGCTCAGCTGCTTCTCCTGCGCCTGAGTGGTCTCCAGGCTTGCGTCCACGGACATCTGCCGGGTCTCCTTCATGTGGTCACGGCGGACCGCCTGTCGTCCTGACAGGTCGTCAAATATGCGTAGATAAACCGGGGTTGGCGGTGTCAGCAACGGTGCCGACCCTGCTCCCCGGTCATCCACGACACTAGATCGTCAGCGCGGCCGGAAGCCCGAGACCGCCCGTCCGCTCGCCTGATCAGGTGAAGAATGGCCATCATGTGCTTATCAGTGGAATTTTCTGCTCAAGAACGTGTCCGAACGAAAAGAGGCGGGTCCGGGAGTGCCCGGACCCGCCTCTTCTCGTGCCGTCAGCGGGTGGCGTGCAGCCAGCCCGCGGGGTCGGCGGCGAGGCCGTGGTGCAGGTCGGTCAGGGCGGTGCGCAGGGCGCGGGTGACCGGGCCGGGGGTGCCGGTGCCGATGGTCCAGTCGCCGTCCCGGTCGCGGACCTTGCCGACGGGGGTGACCACGGCGGCGGTGCCGCAGGCGAAGACCTCGGAGATGGTGCCGTCGGCGCACTCGCGGCGCCACTGCTCCAGGGTGATCCGCTCCTCGCCGACCCGGTGCCCGAGCCGCTCGGCCAGGGTCAGGATGGTGTTGCGGGTGACGCCGGGCAGCAGGGTGCCGGTGAGCTGAGGGGTGATCACCTGGGCGTCGGCGCCCTGGCCGCGGACCAGGAACATGTTCATCCCGCCCATCTCCTCCAGGTAGCGCCGCTCCACCGCGTCCAGCCAGACCACCTGCTGGCAGCCGGCCGCCTCCGCCTCGCGCTGGGCCAGGAAGGACGGGGCGTAGTTGCCCGCGATCTTCACATTGCCGGTGCCGCCGGGGAAGGCCCGGACGTAGTCGTGGCTGACGAAGACCGAGACCGACTCGGTGTTCTCGCCGAAGAAGCCGCCCGCGACGAAGGCCATCAGCAGGAAGCGGTAGGTCCGGGACGGCCGCAGCATCAGCGAGGTGTCGGTGCCGAACATCATCGGCCGGATGTAGATGCTGTGTGACGGGTCGTCGGACAGGCTGCCCTGGTCGGCGTTGATCAGCTGGTCGATCACCGAGACGAAGACGTCCGCCGGGAGCTCCGGCATGGCCAGCCGGGCGCAGGAGCGCTGGAACCGCAGCGCGTGGTCGGCGGAGCGCCAGACGCCCATCGAGCCGTCGGCCCGGCGGTGCGCCTTGAGGCCCTCGAAGGCGACCTGGCCGTAGTGCAGGCCGATCATGCCGGGGTGGATGGAGAGGTTCTGCAGGGGGGTCAGCTCGGGGGTGGACCAGCCGTCCTGCTCGTTCCACTCCATGCTGATCATGTGCTCGGTGAAGGACTCGCCGTGGCCGGGGTTGGCGACGACCTGGGTGGTGGGCTCGAGGGTGGTGGTCATGATGGGACTCCTTGTCGAGAGTTGAGGGGGGATCAGACGAGCGGAGCGAAGAAGTAGGTGTCGCGGGTGGCGAACAGCCCGTCGGGGCGGACGGTGAAGCTGTCGGCGAAGCGCAGGTCGACCGGCTCGCCGGAGTGCAGCACGCCGTGGAACTCGCCGAAGACGCCGACCGTCGGGCCGTCCGCGAGCACGGTGGTCAGGGTGTGGTTGCCCGCGCGGATGGTGCGGTCCCGCCCGTAGAAGCCGAGCAGGCCCTCGGGTCCGGTCATCAGCCCGTAGCCGGGGCGGCGGTACTCGGCGTCCGGCGCGAACAGCGCGGCCAGGCCGGGGGCGTCGCCGCGGTCGACCAACTCGTAGAAGCGGCGGACCACCTGGACGGCGAAGGCGCTCTCGGTGGCGGGCGGGGCAGTGGTCATCGGGGGTCTCCAAGGGCGGCGGTGAGGGTGGGGCGGATGGCGGCGAGCGGCGCGGGGCCGGTCATCCAGGCGTGGGCGCAGTCGATCGGGTGCACGGTGAGCCCGCCACCGACATACGGCTGCCAGACGGCGGGGTCCGGGGCGTCGGCCGGGCGGTCGGCGGTGGCCAGGTAGAACAGCAACTCGCCGTCGAAGTAGCCGGGTTGGTGGTCGGCGAGCAGGTTGAGGTTGCCCGCGAACACCCGGGGCAGGGCGGCCAGCAGCTCCGCCTCGAGCCCGGCCAGCGGGCCGTCGGCGCGGTGCACCGCCTCCCGGTACTCGGCCGGGGTCGGCCGGCCGTCCCGGTAGCCGTCCAGCGGGTAGCCGAGGGTGTTGAGCAGGGCGGCCAGCGTCTCGCCGTCCTCCGGGGACCAGTCCCGGAGCTGGGCCGGGATCGGCGGGTAGCCGTCCAGCATCGCCAGCAGCGCGACCTGTTCGCCCGCCGCCCGGAGCTGGACCGCCATCGAGTGGGCGACCGCGCCGCCGTACGACCAGCCGAGCAGCTGGTACGGGCCGGTGGGCTGGACCTGGCGGATCTGCTCCAGGTAGTCCTTGGCCATCTCCTCGATGCTCGCGGGCGCCGCCTCCGGGTCGGCGAACGCCCGGGACTGGAGCCCGTACACGGGCTGCTCGGGGTCGAGCGTGCCGATCAGCCCGGAGAACACCCAGCTCACGCCGGCGGCCGGGTGGACGCAGAACAGCGGGGTCCGCGAGCCGCGCGGCCGGAGCGGCAGCAGGACGGCCAGCGAGTCCGACTCCTCGCCGGAGTCCAGACGTTCGGCCAGTTCGGCCACGGTCGGCGCCTCGAACAGGGCCCGCAGGCTGAGCCGGGCGCCGAGTGCGGAGCGGATCCGGCTGACCAGGCGGGTGGCCAGCAGGGAGTGGCCGCCGAGGTCGAAGAAGTTGTCGTCGATGCCCACCTCCGGCTGCCCGAGCACCTGGGCGAAGATCCCGCAGAGCAGTTCCTCTTGAGCGCTCCGGGCCACCCGGCTCGCCTGCCGGGTGGGGAGGTCGGGGGTGGGCAGGGCGCGGCGGTCGAGCTTGCCGTTCGGCGTCAGCGGCAGCGCGTCGAGCTGCACGAAGGCGGCCGGGACCATGTAGTCGGGCAGCTGCTCGGCGGCGAAGGCGCGCAGCTCGGCCGGGTCGAGCGGCTGACTGCCGGTCAAGTAGGCGACCAGACGCCGGCTGCCGGGCCGGTCCTCCCGGACGTCCAGGGCGGCCTGGGTGACGTCGGGGTGGCGGGCCAACTGGGCTTCGATCTCGCCGAGTTCGATGCGCAGGCCGCGGATCTTGACCTGTTGGTCGGCTCGGCCGGCGAAGGCGAGCCGTCCGTCGGGTCGGCGGCGGACGAGGTCGCCGGTGCGGTACATCCGTTCGCCGGGTGTGCCGTAGGGGTTGGCGGTGAAGCGTTCGGCGGTGAGTCCTGGGCGGTTGAGGTAGCCGCGGGTGAGGCCGGCGCCGGCGAGGTAGAGCTCGCCGGTGGCGCCGACCGGGACGGGGGCGAGGTGTTGGTCGAGGACGTAGGCGTGGGTGTTGTGGACCGGGCCGCCGATTGGCGGCAGGGCGCCGGGGGTGGGTTCGGGGCCGAGGTCGGCGGCGGTGGCCGCGACGGTGAACTCGGTCGGCCCGTACATGTTGACCATCCGGAACGGGACGCCCGGCGCGGGCCAGCGGCGCAGCGTGTCACCGCCCAGGTAGAGCAGGCGCAGCGCGCCGGGGTCGGCGGTCAGGTCGTCGAGCGAGGCCTCCAGGCGAGGGGTCGGCATGAAGCAGGCGGTGATCCCGGCCTCGGCCACCCAGCGGGTCAACGCCTCGGCGTCGTCGAGTAGTTGAGTGTCCGGAAGGACGGCGGTGCCACCGGCGGTCAGCACCGGCCAGAGCTCCATCACCGAGGCGTCGAAGCCCGGGGTGGCGAGCTGGCTCGCGCGGTCGGCGGCGGTGACGCCGTACTCGCCGGTGATCCAGGCGCACAGGTCGCTCAGGCCGGCGTGTTCGCAGACCACGCCCTTGGGGCGGCCGGTGGAGCCGGAGGTGTAGATGACGTACGCGGCGTCCCGGGGGTGGATCGCGACCAGGGGTGCGGTGTCGGGCCCTTCCGGGTGGCCCGGCAGGACGAGCGGTACGTCCGGCAGGCGGTCGGCCAGCTCGGGGTGGGTGACCACCAGGGTCAGGGCGGCGTCCTCGACCAGGAAGGCGAGCCGCTCGGTGGGGTAGGAGGCGTCCAGCGGGACGTACGCGGCACCGGTCTTCAGGACCGCGAGCAGGGTGGTGATCAGCTCGGTGCCGCGGTCCAGGCAGACCCCGACCAGGGCGCCGGGGGTGACGCCGCGGTCGATCAGATGGTGCGCCAAGCGGTTGGCCCGGGCATCGAGTTCGGCGTAGGTCAGGCGTCGGTCCTGGTGCTCCAGGGCGATCGCGTCCGGGGTGCGGCGGGCGTGTTCGGCGATCAGCTCGGGCACCGGCCGGTCGGTGGCGGCCGGGACGGCGGTGTCGTTCCAGTCCACCAGGGCGGTGTGCCGCTCGGCCTCGGAGAGCAGGTCGAGGCGGCTGACCGGCAGCTCCGGGTCGGCGAGCGCGGTCTCCAGCAGGCGGAGGAACTGGCCGAGCAGGCGGGTCACCGTCTCGTGGTCGAGCAGGTCGGTGGCGTAGTCGGCGTTCAGCCGCAGGCCGGCCGGGGCGCCGTCCTGGCGGGTCTCGGCGACGGCCAGCGTGAGGTCGAACTTGGCGGCGCCGGTACCGATCGCGACGGGGCTGGTGGTCAGCCCGTGGAAGGCGGCGCCGTGGCCCTCGCCGGGGGGCTGGGCGAGCAGCATGATCTGGAACAGCGGGTGGCGGGCCAGGCTGCGGGTCGGGTTGAGCTCCTCGACGATCCGTTCGAACGGGACGTCCTGGTTGGCGTACCCGGCGAGGTCGGACTCCCGTACCCGGCCGACCAGTTCACGGAACGTCGGGTCGCCGGAGACGTCGGTGCGCAGTACGAGCGTGTTGACGAAGAAGCCGACCAGGTCGTCCAGCGCTTCGTCGGTCCGCCCCGCCGTGGCCGAGCCGACCGGGATGTCGGTGCCCACCCCGAGCCGGGCCAGCAGGGCGCCGAGGGCGGCCTGCGCGACCATGTAGAGGGTGGCGTGCTGCTCGCGGGTGAAGGCGAGCAGCCGGGCGTGCAGTTCGGGGCTGCTGGTGACGGTGGCGGCCGCGCCCCGGAAGGACGGCTTGGCCGGGCGGGGGCGGTCCAGCGGCAGCGGCACCTCGTCCGGGAGTCCGGCCAGGGCCGCTCGCCAGTGGGCGAGTTGGCGGCTGAGCAGGCTCTCGGGATCCTCGTCGGTGCCGAGCAGTTCGTGCTGCCAGAGGGTGTAGTCGGCGTACTGGACCGGGAGCGGCTGCCAGTCGGGTGCGGTGGCGGTGCGGCGGGCCCGGTAGGCGGTGGCGAGGTCGCGGAGCAGCGGGCCGAGGGACCAGCCGTCGGTGGCGATGTGGTGCATCACCAGCAGCAACACGTGGTCGTGGTTGCTGAGTCGGTACAGGAAAGGCCGGATCGGCAGGTCGGAGGTCAGATCGAAGACATGGCCGCAGGCCTCGGCCAGGACGGCGTCCAGGTCCGGTTCGGCGCAGTCCGCGAAGGTCCAGTGCGGAGTGGCGCCGGCCGGGAGCACCCGCTGCCGGGGTACGCCGTCGAGCTCGCCGTAGGTGGTGCGCAGGGCCTCGTGTCGGTCGAGCACGTCGGTCAGTGCGAGCCGGAGCGCCTCGGTGTTCAACTCGCCGGTCAGGCGCAGTGCGTAGGGCAGGTTGTAGGCGGGGCCGGGACCCTGGATCTGCTCGTGGAACCAGAGCCGGTGCTGCGCGTGCGACAGCGGGACGGCCGCGTCGCGCTCGACCGGGCGGAGTGCCGGGCGGGTCTCGCCGGTCAGCCGGCCGGCCAGGTCGGCGATGGTGGGTGCCTCGAACACGGCCTGGATGGTGAGTTCGGCACCCAGCGCGGTGCGGACCCGGCTGATCAGCCGGGTGACCAGCAGGGAGTGGCCGCCGAGGTCGAAGAAGCTGTCGTCGATGGAGACGGCCGGCTGCCCGAGCACCTCCGCGAAGATCGCGCAGAGCACCCGCTCCCGTTCGTCCCGGGGCTCGCGTCCGCCCTCGCCGGTGGGGAGTTCGGGGGCGGGCAGGGCGCGGCGGTCGAGCTTGCCGTTCGGGGTCAGCGGCAGCCGGTCGAGCTGCACGAAGGCGGACGGCACCATGTACTGCGGCAGCCACTGGGCGGCGTACCGGGCCAGCTCGGTCGGGTCGAGCTGCTGACCGGCCGTCAGGTAGGCGACCAGGCGCTTGTCGCCGGGGCGGTCCTCGCGGACCAGCAGGGCGACCTGGGTGATCTCCGGGTGGCGGGTCAACAGGGCCTCGATCTCGCCGAGTTCGATCCGCAGACCGCGGATCTTGACCTGCTGGTCGGCCCGCCCGCCGAAGGCGAGCTGTCCGTCGGGCCGGAGCCGGACCAGGTCGCCGGTGCGGTACATCCGCTCGCCCGGCGCGCCGTACGGGCAGGCGACGAAGCGTTCGGCGGTCAGTCCCGGCCGGTTGAGGTAACCCCGGGTCAGACCGGCCCCGGCGAGGTAGAGCTCGCCGACCGCGCCGACCGGCACGGGGTTGAGGTGCCCGTCCAGGACGTACACCCGGGTGTTGGCGGCGGGCCGGCCGATCGGCGGCAGGGCGCCCGGGCTCGGCTCCGGGCCGAGGTCGGCCGCGGTGGTGGTGACGGTGAACTCGGTCGGCCCGTACTGGTTCGACATCCGGAACGGGACGCCCGGCGCGGGCCAGCGGCGCAGCGTGTCCCCGCCAAGGTAGATCAGCCGCAGCGCACCGGGGTTGGCGGTCAGATCGTCGAGGGCGGCCTCCATCCGGGGGGTCGGCATGTAGCAGGCGGTGATCCCGCTGTCGGCCACCCACTGGGTCAACGCCTCGGCGTCGTCCAGCAGATGGGGGGTCGGCAGGCAGGCCGTACCGCCCGCGCAGAGGATCGACCAGAGCTCCATCACCGAGGAGTCGAACCCCGGGGTGGCGAGCTGGCTGGAGCGGTCGGCGGCGGTCAGCCCGTACTCGTGGATCATCCAGTCGGCCAGGTTGCTCAGGCCGGCGTGCTCGCAGACCACGCCCTTGGGGCGGCCGGTGGAGCCGGAGGTGTAGATGACGTACGCGGCGTCCCGGGGGTGCACGGTCACCGGCGGTGCGGTGTCCGGGCCGGTCTGGGCGCCGAACAGGACGGCCGGGGTGGTGGGCAGCCGGTCGGCCAGTTCGGCCTGGGTGACCACCAGGGTCAGCGCGGCGTCCTCGACGATGAAGGCCAGCCGCTCGGCGGGGTAGGAGGCGTCCAGCGGGACGTACGCGGCACCGGCCTTGAGGATCGCCAGCAGGGTGACCACCTGGGCGGTGCCGCGCTCCAGGCAGACCCCGACCAGGGCGCCCGGGGTGACGCCCCGGCCGATCAGGTGGTGTGCCAACTGGTTGGCTCGGGCGTCGAGTTCGGCATAGCTGAGCCGGTCCGGGCCGCACTCCAGGGCGGTCGCGGTCGGGGTCAGCCGGGCGTGCCGGGCGATCACCTCGTGCACCCGGCGGTCGGTCGGGAAGGCCACGGCGGTGTCGTTCCAGTCCACCAGCACGGTCTGCCGCTCTGCCGCGGAGAGCAGGTCGAGGCCGCTGACCGGCAGGGCGGGGTCGTCGAGCGCGGCCTCCAGCAGGCGGAGGAACTGGCCGAGCAGGCGGGTCACGGTGTCCTGGTCGAGCAGCTCGGTGGCGTAGTCGGCGTTCAGCCGCAACCCGGCCGGGGCGCCGTCCTGCTGGGTCTCGGTCACCGCGAGCGTGAGGTCGAACTTGACCGCGTCGGTGCCCACCGGCACGGGCTCGGTGGCCAGGCCGGTGAACTCCGGCCCCTGACCGCCGCTGCCGGTCGGCTGGGCGAGCAGCATGATCTGGAACAGCGGGTGGCGGGCCAGGCTGCGGGCCGGGTTGAGCTCCTCCACCAGGCGCTCGAACGGGACGTCCTGATTGGCGAAGGCGGCGAGGTCGGACTCCCGTACCCGGTCCACCAGTTCGCCGAAGCCCGGGTCGCCGGAGACGTCGGTGCGCAGGACCAGGGTGTTGACGAAGAAGCCGACCAGGTCGTCCAGGGCTTCGTCGGTGCGGCCGGCCGTGGCGGACCCGAGCGGGATGTCGGTGCCGGCGCCGAGCCGGGAGAGCAGCGCGGCCAGCGCCGCCTGGGCGACCATGTAGAGGGTGGCGTGCTGCTCACGGGTGAAGGCCAGCAGCCGGGCGTGCAGCTCGGGTGAGCTGGTCAGGGTGACCGCCGCGCCCTGGTGGGTCGGCTTGGCGGGGCGGGGGCGGTCGAGCGGGAGCGTGACCTCGTCCGGGAGTCCGGCCAGGGCCTCACGCCAGTGGGCGAGTTGACGGGAGAGCAGGGTCTCGGGGTCCTCGTCGGTGCCGAGCAGTTCGTGCTGCCAGCGGGTGTAGTCGGCGTACTGGACCGGCAGTGGCTGCCAGTCGGGTGCGGCCCCGTCCCGGCGGGCCCGGTAGGCGGTGGCCAGGTCCCGGGTGAACGGGCCGAGCGACCAGCCGTCGGTGGCGATGTGGTGCAGTACCAGCAGCAGGACGTGCTGCTGCTGTGCCTTTTCCTGCTGGGCCAGTTGGAGCAGGTACGGCCGGATCGGCAGGTCGGTGGCGAGGTCGAAGGGGACGTTGCAGGCCCGGGCCAGCTCGGCGCTCAGGTCCGGTTCGGCGCAGCGGCCGAAGGTCCAGCCGGGGTGGGCCGCCTCGGCCGGTACGATCCGCTGCCGGGGCTCGCCGTCGATCTCCTGGTAGGTGGTGCGCAGCGTCTCGTGCCGGGCGATCACGTCGTCCAGGGCCAACTGGAGGGCGGCGCTGTCCAGTTCACCCTGGAGTCGGATCGCGTACGGGAAGTTGTATGCCGTACTGCCGGCTCCCTGGGCCTGTTCGTAGAACCAGAGCCTGGCCTGCGCGGGGGACAGCGGGATGGCCGAGTCCCGGTCGGTGCGACGCAGGCCGGGGCGCCGATCGCCTTCGGTGACCAGCTGGTGGACCAGTTCGGAAATGGTCGGTGCCTCGAAGACGGCCTTGATGGTGAGTTCGGCGCCCATCACCGAGCGGACCCGGCTGATCAGGCGGGTGACCAGCAGCGAGTGGCCGCCCAGGTCGAAGAAGTTCTCGTCGACGGAGACCGTCTCCAGGCCGAGCAGGTCCGCGAAGATGCCGCAGAGCAGCTCCTCCCGCGCGTTCCGGGGGGATCGTCCGGCCTGGCGGGCGGGGAGTTCGGGGGTGGGCAGGGCGCGGCGGTCGAGCTTGCCGTTCGGGGTCAGCGGCAGGGCGTCGAGCTGTACGAACACGGTCGGGACCATGTAGTCGGGCAGCCACTGGGCCGCGTGCCGGCGCAGCTCGGCCGGGTCGAGCGGCTGACTGCCGGTCAGGTAGGCGACCAGCTCCTTGCGGTCGCCGGGGCCCTGGTAGAGGTCGAGGGCGGCCTGGGTGACGTCGGGGTGGCGGGTGAGCAGGGCTTCGATCTCGCCGAGTTCGATGCGCAGGCCGCGGATTTTGACCTGTTGGTCGGCTCGGCCGGCGAAGGCGAGCTGTCCGTCGGGTCGGCGGCGGACCAGGTCGCCGGTGCGGTACATCCGTTCGCCGGGTGTGCCGTAGGGATTGGCGGTGAAGCGTTCGGCGGTGAGTCCTGGGCGGTTGAGGTAGCCGCGGGTGAGGCCGGCGCCGGCGAGGTAGAGCTCGCCGGTGGCGCCGACCGGGACGGGGGCGAGGTGTTGGTCGAGGACGTAGGCGTGGGTGTTGTGGACCGGGCCGCCGATCGGGGGCAGGGCGCCGGGGGTGGGTTCGGGGCCGAGGTCGGCGGCGGTGGCCGCGACGGTGAACTCGGTCGGCCCGTACTGGTTGGAGAGGCGGAACTGCGAGCCCGGCGCGGGCCAACGGCGGAGCGTGTCGCCGCCGACGTAGATCAGGCGCAGGGCACCCGGCTCGGCCGTCAGATCGTCAAGTGCGGCCTCCAGCCGGGGAGTCGGCATGAAGCAGACCGTGGTGCCGGAGTCGGCGATCCACTGGGTGAGGGCCTCGGCGTCCTCCAGCAGGCGGCTGTCGGGCAGGACGGCGGTGCCACCGGCGGAGAGTACCGGCCAGAGCTCGACCACCGAGGAGTCGAACCCCGGGGTGGACAGCTGGCTGGCCCGGTCGGCGGCGCCGATCCCGAACTCCCGGACCTTCCAGGCGCACAGGTCGCTCAGCCCGGCGTGTTCGCAGACCACGCCCTTGGGGCGGCCGGTGGAGCCGGAGGTGTAGATGACGTACGCGGCGTCCCGGGGGTGCACGGTGACAACGGGGGCGGTCTCCTGACCGTCGGACAGGTCGGAGAGCAGCACCAGGGCGGCGGAGGTGGCGGGCAGCCGGTCGAGCAGACCGGGTTCGGTGACCAGCAGGGAGAGCGCGGCGTCCTCGGCGATGAAGGCGAGGCGGTCGGCGGGGTAGGAGGCGTCCAGCGTGACGTACGCGGCGCCGGTCTTCAGGATCGCCAGCAGGGTGACGATCCGGTCGATGCCGCGCTCCAGGCAGAGCCCGACCAGGACCCCCGGGGCGGCGCCCCGGGCGATCAGGTGGTGAGCCAGGCGGTTGGCCCGGGTGTCGAGTTCGGCGTACGTGAGCTGCTGAGGTCCGTGCTCGACGGCGATCGCGGCCGGGGTGCGGCGGGCGTGTTCGGCGATCAGCTCGGGCAGCGGCCGGCCGTCCGGGAGCGGGACGGTGGTGTCGTTCCACTCCACCAGGACGGTGTGCCGCTCGGCCTCGGAGAGCAGGTCGAGTCGGCTGACCGGCAGTTCGGGTGCGGCGAGCGCGGAGTCCAGCAGCCGGAGCAGCTGGGCCAGCAGCCGCCGGACCGAGTCGCCGTCCAGCACCTCGGTGGCGTAGTCGGCGTTCAGCCGCAGCCCGGCCGGGCTGATGCCGCGATGGGACTCGCCGATCGCCAGGGTGAGGTCGAACTTCACCGCGTCGGTGCCCACCGGAAGGGGAGCGGCGGTGAGTTCGGCGAAGTCCGGGCCGCCGCCGGTGCCCTCGCCCGCCTGCTGGGCGAGCAGCATGATCTGGAACAGCGGGTGGCGGGCCAGGCTGCGGGTCGGGTTGAGCTCTTCCACCAGGCGCTCGAACGGGACGTCCTGGTTGGCGAAGGCGGCGAGGTCGGACTCCCGTACCCGGTCCACCAGTTCGCGGAAGTCCGGGTCGCCGGAGAGGTCGGTGCGCAGCACGAGGGTGTTGACGAAGAAGCCGACCAGGTCGTCGAGGGCTTCGTCGGTGCGGCCCGCCGTGGCCGAGCCGAGCGGGATGTCGGTGCCGGCGCCGAGCCGGGACATCAGGGTGGCGAGCGCGGCCTGCACCACCATGAAGACGGTGGCGTTCCGCTCCCGGGCGAAGGCCAGCAGGCGGGTGTGCAGCTCCGGCGTGCTGACGGCCGAGACGGCGGTGCCCTTGTGCGAGGGGACGGCCGGGCGGGGGCGGTCCAGCGGCAGCGCGACCTCGTCCGGGAGTCCGGCCAACGCCTCGCGCCAGTGGGTGAGTTGCTGGCTGAGCAGGCTGTCCGGGTCCTCGTCGGTGCCGAGCAGTTCGTGCTGCCAGAGGGTGTAGTCGGCGTACTGGACCGGCAGGGGCTCCCAGTCGGGTGCGGTGCCCCGGCGGCGGGCCCGGTAGGCGGCGGCCAGATCGCGGACCAGCGGCCCGAGCGACCAGCCGTCGGTGGCGATGTGGTGCATCACCAGCAGCAACACATGGTCGTGGTCGTCGAGTTGGAGCAGGTGCGGCCGGATCGGCAGCTCGGAGGTGAGGTCGAAGGCCAGGTTGCAGGCCCCGGCGAGCTCGGCGCCGAGGCTCTGCTCGGTGCAGGGGGTGACCGTCCAGACCGGGGTGACGTCCTCGATGGGCAGCACCCGCTGGAACGGCTGACCGTCGGCCTCGCCGTAGGTGGTGCGCAGGGCCTCGTGCCGGTCGAGCACGTCGGTCAGTGCGAGGCGGAGCGCCTCGGTGTCCAACTCGCCGGTCAGGCGCAGCGCGTAGGGCAGGTTGTAGGCCGAGCTGGTGCCCGCGATCTGCTCGTAGAACCAGAGCCGGGTCTGCGCGTAGGAGAGCGGGATCACGAGGAGACCTCCTTGGTGCGGGCCCGCAGGGCCGGCCGGGCCCGGGTGGCGGTGGTTAGACGGCCGACCAGGTCGGCGACGGTGGGCGCCTCGAAGACGGCCTTGATGGTGAGTTCGGCGCTCATCACCGAGCGGACCCGGCTGATCAGGCGGGTGACCAGCAGCGAGTGGCCGCCGAGGTCGAAGAAGTTGTCGTCGATGCCGACGGTCTCCAGGCAGAGGATCTCCGCGAACAGACCGCAGAGCTTCTCCTCCCGCTCGTCCCGGGGGCCCCGGCCGACGGCTCGTCCGGTGTGGTCCGGGGCGGGCAGGGCGCGGCGGTCCAGCTTGCCGGTCGGGGTCATCGGCAGCGCGTCCAGCAGGACGACGGCCGAGGGGACCATGTACTCCGGCAGCCGCTCGGCGACGAAGGCGCGGACGGCGGCCGGGTCGACCGGGCGGTCCGTGACCACGTACGCGACCAGGCGCTTGTCACCGGGCTGGTCCTCGCGGACCACCACCGCCGACTGGCTGATGCCGGGGAACCTGCCGATGGCGGTGCGGACTTCGCCGGGTTCGACGCGGAAGCCGCGGATCTTGACCTGGTCGTCGGCGCGGCCGAGGAATTCGAGGGTGCCGTCGGGGAGCCAGCGGACCAGGTCGCCGGTGCGGTACATCCGCTCGCCGGGGCCGGCGTGCGGGTTGGCGACGAAGCGTTCGGCGGTGAGGGCGGGTTGGGCGGTGTAGCCGTGGGCGAGGCCGAGACCGGACATGTACAGCTCGCCGGTCACGCCGGGGGCGACCAGGCCCAGGTGGGCGTCCAGGACCCAGAGTTGCTTGCCGTGGAGGGCGCGGCCGACCGGGATGCTGGTGCGGTAGGCGTCGGCGGGGGTGATGTGGTGGGCGACGGTGAAGATCATGGATTCGGCGGGTGAGTAGCCGTTGACCAGGCGGATCTGCGGGAACTCGGTCACCAGACGCATCACGTGCGGGATGGAGGCGGCTTCACCGCCGGTCATCACCTGGCGCAGGTCGGTGAAGACCTGCGGGTACTCGTCGAGCAGGAAGTTGAGCAGGCTGGCGGACACGTGCAGGGTGGTGACGGTGTGTTCGCGGACCAGGGCGGCGATCACGGTCGGCTCCGGCCGCTGGCCGGGCTGCAGGACGCAGGTGCCGCCGGAGAGCAGCGGGCTGAACAGCTCCAGGGCGAAGGCGTCCCAGGAGATCGGGGAGCACTGCAGCCAGACCTGACCGGGGTCGAGGGCGGCGAAGTCCTGCCCGAGCAGGGTGCCGACGATCGCCCGGTGCGGGGAGACCACGCCCTTGGGGGTGCCGGTGGAGCCGGAGGTGAACATCAGGCAGGCGGCGTCCAGCGGGCCCGCGATCGAGGGCAGGGGAGTGGTGGGGAGGTCGGGCAGACGGTCCGTCAGCACCTCGGGTGCGTCGAGCTTCCCGGCCAGGGTGGAGCGGGTGACGACCAGTCGGGCGCCGGTGTGGGCCAGCACCGCGTTGATGCGGTCGACCGGGAACTCGGGGTCGAGCATGGTGTAGGTACCGCCGGCCTTGAGGACGGCGAGGACTGCGGTGACCAGCTCGGTGCCGCGCTCCAGATAGATGCCCGCGACGTCGCCGCGGTGCAGTCCTTCGGCGACCAGGTGGTGCGCGAGGCGGGTGGAGCGTTCGTCCAACTCGCGGTAGCTGACCCGCTCGTCACCGAAGATGAGCGCCGTCGCCCCCGGTGCCCGCTCGGCCTGCTCGGCGAACAGCTCGTGCACCGTCCGCTCCGGCGAGACCCGCGAGGGTGCCCCGGCCCAGTCCAGCGCCAGCGTCCGCCGCTCCGCCGCCGACAGCACGTCGACCAGGCCGACCGGCAGCTCCGGAGCGGCCAGCGCCCCTTCCAGCAGGCGGACCAGGCGGGCCGCCAACTCCTCGACCGTGTCCCGGTCGTAGAGGTCGGAGGCGTAGTCCACGTTGATCCGCAGCCCGGCCGGGACACCCTCCTCGCGGCGTTCGGTGACGGCCACCGTGAGGTCGAACTTCACCGTGTCCACGCCGGCCGGGACGATCTCGGCGGCCAGGCCGGGGATCACCAGCTCGGCGGCGCTGTTGTTCTGCACCACCAGCATGATCTGGAACAGCGGGTGCCTGGCCAGCGTACGGACCGGGTTGAGCTCCTCGACCAGCCGCTCGAACGGCACGTCCTGGTTGGCGTACGCGTCCAGGTCGGATTCCCGGACCCGGGCCACCAGTTCGCGGAAGCCGGGGTCACCGGAGACGTCGGTGCGCAGCAGCAGGGTGTTGACGAAGAAGCCCACCAGGTCGTCGGCGGCCTCGTCCACCCGGCCCGCGACCGGGGTGCCGAGCGGGATGTCGGTGCCGCCGCCGAGCCGGGAGAGCAGGGCGGCAAGACCGGCCTGGAGCACCATGAACAGCGTGGCCTGGTTCTCCCGGGCGAAGCTGAGCAGCCGTCCGTGCAGCTCGGCGCCGACGGTGACGTTGACCGCGTCGCCCAGGTTGGTCGGCGCGGCCGGCCGGGGGCGGTCCAGCGGGACGGTCAGCTCCTCCGGCAGCTCGGCCAGCGCCGAGCGCCAGAAGGTGAGTTGCTGGGAGATCAGGCTGCCCGGGTCGTCGGCCGCACCGAGCAGCTCCTGCTGCCAGATGGTGTAGTCGGCGTACTGCACCGGCAGCGGCTGCCAGTCGGGGGCCTCGCCGGTGGTGCTCCGGGCCGCGTACGCCGCGCCCAGGTCGCGGACCAGCGGGCCCATCGACCAGCCGTCGCTGGCGATGTGGTGCATCACCAGCAGCAGCACGTGCTCCTCCGGGTCGATCTGGAACAGGTGGACCCGGAGCGGGGGTTGGGCCGACAGGTCGAAGCCCTGGTTGGCGGCCCCGGCGATCAGCCCGGAGAGCCCGGCCTCGTCGGTGGCCAGCTCGCGCCACGGGATCTCGGCCTGCTCCGGGGCCAGCACCCGCTGGTACGGCTCGCCCGCCCACTCCTGGAAGACGGTACGCAGCACCTCGTGCCGGGCCACCACGTCCGAGACGGCGTCCCGCAGCGCCCGGGTGTCCAGCGCGCCGCGCAGTCGGATGGTGACCGGGACGTTGTACGCCGAGCCCTGCTCCTCCAACTGGCCGAGGAACCACAGCCGTTGCTGGGCGAAGGAGAGCGGGAGCCGCTCCGGCCTGGCCACCGCGCGGAGCGCCGGGCGGGCGTGCTGGGCGCGGTCCACCCGCTTGCCGAGCCGGGCCACGGTCGGGGCCTGGAACAGGTCGCGGATGCCGATCTCGACGCCGAGCACCGAGCGGAGCCGGCTGACCAGGCGGGTGACCAGCAGGGAGTGGCCGCCGAGGTCGAAGAAGTCGTCGTCGATGCCCACCGACTCCAGGCCGAGGATCTCGGCGAACAGGCCGCAGAGCAACTCCTCCTGGGCGTTCCGGGGTTCGCGGCCCTGCGGCCGGTGCGAGTGGTCGGGGGCGGGCAGGGCGCGGCGGTCCAGCTTGCCGGTCGGAGTGATCGGCAGCGCGTCCAGGAAGACCACCGCGGAGGGCACCATGTACTCGGGCAGCAGGCCGGCCACGTGGCCGCGCAGGGCGGCCGCGTCGACCGCCAGGGCCTCGGGCGAGCCGTCGGTGACCACGTAGGCGACCAGGCGCTTGTCGCCCGGCCGGTCCTCGCGGACCAGCACGGCGGCCTGGCCGACCCCGGGGAAGGCGGCCAGGGTGGCCCGCACCTCGCCCGGCTCGACCCGGAAGCCGCGGATCTTCACCTGGTCGTCGGCCCGGCCGAGGAACTCCAGGATGCCGTCGCCGCGCCAGCGCACCAGGTCGCCGGTGCGGTACATCCGCTCGCCCGGGTCGCCGTACGGGCAGGCCACGAAGCGTTCGGCGGTCAGTGCCGCCTGGCCCGCGTAGCCGTGCGCCAGGCCGACGCCGGACATGTAGAGCTCGCCGGTGACACCGGGGGCGACCAGGCCGAGGCCCTCGTCCAGGACGTACAGCCGCTTGTTGCCGAGCGGGCGGCCGACCGGGATGGACGGGCGGGTGCCGTCGGCCGGGGTGATCTCGTGCGAGACCGTGAAGATCATCGACTCGGCGGGGGAGTAGCCGTTCACCAGACGGATCTGCGGGAAGCCGTGCACCAGGCGCATCACGTGCGGGATGGAGGCGGCTTCGCCGCCGGTCATCACCTGCTGGAGGCCGGCGAAGGTCTGGGGGTACTCGTCGAGCAGGAAGTTGAGCAGGCTGGCGGAGACGTGCAGTGAGGTGACCTGATGGCGGGTCACCAGCGCGGCGATGACGGCCGGCTCGGGGCGCTGGCCGGGCTGCAGGACGCAGATCCCGCCGGACATCAGCGGGCCGAACAGCTCCAGCGCGAAGGCGTCCCAGGAGACCGGGGCGCACTGCAGCCAGACCTGGGCCCGGTCGAAGTCCACGAAGCCCTGGCCGACCAGGGTGCCGACGATCGCGCGGTGCGGGGAGACCACGCCCTTGGGCACGCCGGTGGAGCCCGAGGTGAACATCACGCAGGCGGCGTCGCCCGGGTCGGCCAGGCCGTGCAGGCCGGTGACGGGGTGCCGGGCGATCAGCTCGGCCTCGGTGTCCAGGGCCAGTTCGCGGTGCGGGCCGGTCAGTCGGCCGGCCAACTCCTCGACGGTGAGCAGCAGTCGGGCGTCGGTGTGGGTCAGCACGGTGGCGATCCGCTCGACCGGGAACTCCGGGTCCAGCATGGTGTACGTACCGGCGGCCTTGAGCACCGCCAGCACCGCGACCACCAGCTCGACCCCGCGCTCCAGGTAGACCCCGGCCACGTCGCCGCGCTGGAAGCCGCCGGCGATCAGGTGGTGTGCCAGCTGGGTCGAGCGCTCGTCCAACTCGCGGTAGCTGACCCGCTGTTCGCCGAAGATCAGCGCGGTGGCGTCCGGCTGCCTGGCGGCCTGCTGCTGGAACAGCTCGTGCACGCTGCGGTCGGCCGGGAACTCGACGGTGGTGTCGTTCCAGTCCACCAGCAGGGCCTGCCGCTCGTCGCCGGAGAGGATCTCCAGCCGGCCCACCGGGACGTCCGGTTCGGCGAGCTGACCCTCCAGCAGCCGGACCAGCCGGTCCAGGATCACCTCCACCGAGGCGCGGTCGAACAGGTCGGTGGCGTACTCCGCCATCGCCCGGATACCGGCCGGCTCGCGGTCCGGGCCGAAGGTCTCGGTGAAGCCGAGGGTCAGGTCGAACTTGGCGGTGTCGGTGGTGACCGGCGCGATCTCGGTGTCCAGACCGGGCAGCCGGAGCTTCGCCTCGGCGTTGTTCTGCACCACCAGCATCACCTGGAACAGCGGGTGCCGGGAGAGCGTGCGGACCGGGTTGAGCTCCTCCACCAGGCGCTCGAACGGCACGTCCTGGTGGGCGTAGGCGTCCAGGTCGGTCTCCTTGACCCTGGCGACCAGTTGACGGAAGGTCGGGTCGCCGGAGAGGTCGGTGCGCAGCACCAGGGTGTTGACGAAGAAGCCGACCAGCTCCTCCAGCGCGTCGTCGGTGCGGCCGGCCGTCGGGGTGCCGAGCGGGATGTCGGTGCCCGCGCCGAGCCGGGTCAGCAGCCCGGCCAGAGCCGCCTGCATCACCATGAAGAGGGTGGCGTTGTTCTCCCGGGCGAAGGCCAGCAGTCGGCGGTGCAGCCCTTCGCCGAGCCGGGCGGTGGTCACCTGGCCCTGGTTGGTCGGCAGCGCGGGGCGGCTGCGGTCGGCGGGGAGCGCGATCTCCTCCGGCAGGTCGGCCAACGCCTGGCGCCAGAAGGCGAGTTGCTGGGAGAGCAAACTGTCCGGGTCGTCGGCCGAGCCGAGCAGGTCCTGCTGCCAGAGGGTGTAGTCGACGTACTGGACCGGCAGCGGCTCCCAGTACGGGGCGGCGCCGTCGCAGCGCGCGCCGTACGCGGTGGCCAGGTCGCGCATCACCGGGCCGAGCGACCAGCCGTCGCTGGCGATGTGGTGCATCACCAGCAGCAGGACGTGCTCCTCCGGGCCGACCGCGAAGATGTGGGCGCGGATGGGGAGTTCGACCATCAGGTCGAAGGAGTGCCGGGAGGCCATGTCGAGTTCGAGCGGCAGCTCGTCCGGGTCGGTGTCCAGCACCGTCACCATCGGCCGGGCCACCCCGGGCGCCACCACCCGCTGGTACGGCTCGCCGTCCACCTCGAGGAAGACGGTGCGCAGCGCCTCGTGCCGCCCCACCACGTCGGAGACGGCGCTGTGCAGCGCGTCCACGTCGAGCAGGCCGCGCAGCCGGATGGTGTGCGCCACGTTGTACGTACTGTTCGGCCCCTCCAGCTTGTTGAGGAACCAGAGCCTGCGCTGTGCGTAAGACAGCGGGATCTCTTCGGGACGCTCCATGACGTAGGACCCCTTTCGCGCCCTGTGGGCGCCACGGATTCGCTCGGCGAGGCGCGACACGGTGGGCGCCTCGAACAGGTCTCGGACAGTCAGCTCGACGCCTGCGGCGGAGCGGATTCGGGCGATCAGGCGAGCGGCCAGCAGGGAGTGGCCGCCGAGTTCGAAGAAGTCGTCCTCGATCCCGGCCCGGTCGAAGCCCAGGATCTCGGCGAACAGGTCGCAGAGCTGGGCCTCCTGCGGAGTCCGGGGCGGGCGCCCGGTCTCGCGCGGTGTGTGGTCGGGGGCGGGCAGGGCCCGGCGGTCGAGCTTGCCGGTCGGGGTGAGCGGGAGGGCGTCCAGGGTGACCACGGCGGACGGCACCAGGTGCTCGGGGAGCCGGGCGGCGACGAAGGCGCGCAGCGCGGTCGGGTCGACGGGGTGGTCGGTGACCACGTAGGCGACCAGGCGCTTGTCGCCCGGGGTGTCCTCGCGGACCACGGCGGCGGCCTGCCGGACGCCCTGGTGGGCGGTCAACGCGGCCTGTACCTCGCCGGGTTCGACGCGGAAGCCGCGGATCTTGACCTGGTCGTCGGCGCGGCCGAGGAATTCGAGGGTGCCGTCGGGGAGCCAGCGGACCAGGTCGCCGGTGCGGTACATCCGCTCGCCGGGGTTGGTGGCGTGCGGGTTGGCGACGAAGCGTTCGGCGGTGAGGGCGGGTTGGGCGGTGTAGCCGTGGGCGAGGCCGAGGCCGGACATGTACAGCTCGCCGGTTACCCCGGGCGGGAGCAGGGCCAACCGGTCGTCCAGGACCCAGAGTTGCTTGCCGTGCAGGGCGCGGCCGACCGGGATGCTGGTGCGGTAAGCGTCGGCGGGGGTGATGTGGTGGGCGACGGTGAAGATCATGGATTCGGCGGGTGAGTAGCCGTTGACCAGGCGGATCTGCGGGAACTCGGTCACCAGGCGCATGACGTGCGGGACGGAGGCCGCTTCGCCGCCGGTCATCACCTGCTGGAGGCCGGCGAAGGTCTGGGGGTACTCGTCGAGCAGGAAGTTGAGCAGGCTGGCGGACACGTGCAGCGAGGTGACCTGGTGACGGGTCACCAGCTCCGCGACGGCCGCCGGTTCGGGGCGCTGGCCGGGCTGCAGGACGCAGGTGCCGCCGGAGAGCAGGGGACTGAAGAGTTCGAGGGCGAAGGCGTCCCAGGAGACCGGGGAGCACTGGAGCCAGGTCTGCCGAGGGTCGAGGGCGGCGAAGTCCTGGCCGAGCAGGGTGCCGACGACGGCCCGGTGCGGGGAGAGGACTCCTTTCGGGGTGCCGGTGGAGCCCGAGGTGAACATCAGGCAGGCCGCGTCCAGCGGCCCGGCGATCGGCGGCAGGGGGGTGGCGGACTGCAGAGCGGCGGGCTCGATCAGGATCTCGTCGGCGGCCAGGCGACCGGCCAGCGCGGCACGGGTGACCACCAGGCGGGTGTTCGTCAGCAGGGAGTTGATGCGTTCGACCGGGAACTCGGGGTCGAGCATGGTGTAGGTGCCGCCGGCTTTGAGGACGGCGAGGACGGCGGTGACCAGCTCGACGGAACGCTCCAGGTAGATCCCCGCGACGTCGCCACGCCGCAGTCCTTCGGCGACCAGGTGGTGCGCGAGCCGGGTGGACCGTTCGTCCAACTCCCGGTAGCTGACCCGCTCGTCGCCGAAGATGAGCGCGGTCGCATCCGGCGCCAGCGCGGCCTGCTCGGCGAACAGCTCGTGCACCGTCCGCTCCGGCGAGACCCGCGAGGGCGCACCGGCCCAGTCCAGCGCCAGCGTCCGCCGCTCCGCCGCCGACAGCAGGTCCAACTTCCCTACCGGCAGGTCGGGTTCGGTCAGGGCCGCCTCGATCAGCCGGAGCAGCCGGTCGGTCAGCGCGACCACCGACTCCCGGTCGAGCAGGTCGGTGGCGTACTTCATCAGCAGGCTGATGCCGTCGCCCGCCGCGCCCTCGGCCAGCTCCACGATCAGGTCGAACTTGGCCACGTCCAGGTCGATGACCTCGGTCTCGACCGTCAGACCGGGGAAGTCGGCCGCCGTCTCGGGGCTGTTCTGGAGCACCAGCATCACCTGGAACAGCGGGTGCCTGGCCAGGCTGCGGGTCGGGTTGAGATCCTCCACCAGCCGCTCGAACGGCAGGTCCTGGTGGGCGAAGGCCTCCAGGTCGGACTCCCGGACCCGGGCCACCAGCTCCCGGAAGCTGGGCGCTCCCGACAGGTCGGTGCGCAGCACCAAGGTGTTGACGAAGAACCCGACCAGGTCCTCCAGTTCGCGGTCCGTCCGCCCCGCCACCGGCGTGCCGAGCGGTACGTCCGTGCTCCCGGTCAGCCGGGACAGCAGGGCGGCCAGCGCGGCCTGCACCACCATGAAGAGCGTTGCCTCGCTGCCACGGGCGAACTCGCTGAGCCGGCCGTGCAGTTCGGGGCCGATCCGGGTGGCCAGCACCTCGCCGTGGTACGACGGCGAGGCCGGACGGGCCCGGTCGGCCGGGACGGTCAGCTCCTCCGGCAGCTCGGCCAGCGCGGAGCGCCAGTAGGTGAGTTGCTGGGCGAGCAGGCTCTCCGGGTCGTCGGCCGCGCCGAGCAGCTCCTGCTGCCAGAGCGTGTAGTCGGAGTACTGCACCGGCAGCGGCTCCCACTCCGGTGCCGCCCCGCCGGCGGTGCGGGCGCGGTAGGCGGTCGCCAGATCCCGTACCAGTGGGTCCAGCGACCAGCCGTCGGCCGCGATGTGGTGCAGCACCAGCAGCAGGGTGTGGTCGGTCGGACCGGCCTCGAACAGGTGGGCCCGGAGCGGCAGTTCGGCCGCCAGATCGAACCCGTGCCCGGCGGCGGTGCGGACCGCCTCCGGGGTGTACTCGGCGACCGACCAGACCACCGAAGGTCCGTCGAGCACCTGCTGCCAGGGGCTGCCGTCCCGCTCCACGTACACGGTGCGCAGCGCCTCGTGCCGGTCGGTCAGGTCGGTGACCGCGGCCCGCAGCGCCTCCCGGTCGAGCGGGCCGCGCAGTCGGACGGTGAGCGGGACGTTGTAGGTCGGGCTCGGCCCCTCGACCTGGTTGAGGAACCAGAGGCGGGCCTGGGCAAAGGACAGCGGAATCATCGGGCCTCCCGGAGCCAGGGCATTCGACCTCACGCGGTCCCGCCCTCGTGCGGATGAATGACGGTCAGGAACTCTTGGCGTACGGGCTGCCGGCGATCAGGCTGGCGGGCCGCAGGTCGGTCCAGTGCTCCTCGATGTAAGCCAGGCAGGCGGCCCGGGGAGCAGCGTCCTGCACGGTGTTCCAGCCGGCCGGGACCTCGATGGTCGCGGGCCAGAGTGAGTGCTGGTTCTCGTGGTTGACCAGGACCAGGAACTGCCCGTCCTCGTTCTCGAAGGGGTTGCTCATCTCGTCCTCCTGGGACTTGTCGGGGCTTTCGAATTCGCTTACGGGAAAACGCTATTGGCGTTTCCGGGTCGTTCGGGGAAGTAATCCGGGGCAGTTGACCGGCAGTTCCACTGCCCCTGTTTTCCGGGCGGCGTGGGTGTCAGCGCAGCGCGGGGATGCGCCGGACGGCGCAGGCCTCGGCCAGCCGGAGCGCCACCGGCAGCAGCCGGTCCAGCGTGGGCGGCCCGAAGACCGAGAGTCCGACCGGGAGTTCGCGGAAGTGGCCGACCGGCAGCGAGATGTTCGGGTAGCCGGCCAGCGCGGCGGGCGTGGAGCTGCCCGGAGTCCCGGGGTCGCCGAGCTCGTAGTCGATGACGGGCGCGGGTTCGTTGGTGGCCGCCAGCACGGCCTGGACGCCGTACCTGCGCATGGTGCGGTCGAGCAGTTTGCGGGCCTGTTCGCGCGAACTCTGCCGGGCCAGCCCGGCCTTCGCCCGCTCCGCCTCGCCGATCAACTGGGCCTGCTCGAACAGGTCCTGGTCGAAGAGCGACAGCTCCACCGGGTCGGCCCGGTTGCCCTCGATCAGCTCGGCCAGGGTCTGCGGCCCGCCGGGGCGGCCGCGCAGGTACGTCTCCAGGCCGGGGCGGAACTCCGCGTACATCGCCAGCAGCCCGTCCTCGACGGTCTGCCGGTCCAGGGTCAGGTCGATCGGCACCACCGCGACCCCGGCCGAACGCAGCGCCTGCACCGCGGAGTCGAGCACCGCGTCGACCGCGCCGGGCATCCGGGGCACCCGCCAGAGGCCGACCCGCAGCATCGCCGGGTCGGGGTCGGCGGGGGGCCGCCCGGTCAGCGCCGCCATCGCGAGGGCGGCGTCGCCGAGCCGGGCGGCCAGCACCCCGACGGTGTCCTGGACCGGGGAGATCGGCACGATACCGTCCAGCGGCAGCAGCCCGGTCTCGGGTTTCACCCCGACCACCCCGCACAGCCCGGCCGGGCCGACGATCGACCCGTCGGTCTCGGTGCCGAGCGCCAGCGGCGCCATTCCGGTGGCGACCGCCACCGCCGAGCCGGCCGAGGAGCCGCCGGGGCTGCGGTCCAGCCGGTACGGGTTGCGGGTCTGGCCGCCCGCTCCCGACCAGCCCTCGGTGGCCTGGGTGGAGCGGAAGTTGGACCACTCGGAGAGGTTGGTCTTGCCCAGCACCACCGCGCCCGCCGCCCGCAGCCGGTTGACGATCCCGGCGTCCCGGCGGGGCGGGTTCCCGGCCAGCAGCCGGGAGCCCGCGGTGCCGGCCAGTCCGGCGGTGTCGATGTTGTCCTTGACCAGGACCGGGATGCCGTCCAGCGGACCGCGCTCGGCTCCGGCGGCGTACCTGCGGTCGGCCTGGGCGGCCTGCTCCAGCGCACTGTCGTCCACCGCGAGCACCGCCCGGACCAGGGGGTCGACCAGCTCGATCCGGTCCAGGCAGCGCCGGGTGAGCGACACGCTGGTCAGTTGTCCCTCGCGCAACTGCCGGTGGAGTTCCGGGAGTTCGGGGAAGGTCGAGGTGCTGCGGTCCAGGTGCTCGGTGCCGGTGTGCGAGGTGTCAGTCAAGGCGGACACCTCGCAGGCTCGGGGTGCCGACCGTGATCAGGGCGGCGACGACCGCGAAGGCGGCGAACACCGTCATCGCGGTGGTGAAGCCGAGCAGCGTCACCATGGTGCCGACCGCCACGTTGGCCAGCGGGGCGCAGGCGAAGATGGCCAGCGAGAGCACCGACATCACCCGGCCGCGCATCGCGGGCTCGGTCCAGCGCTGCGCCATCGACACCAGCACCAGGCCGAACTGACCGGTCACCAGGCCGAGTACGCCGTACAGCAGCATGCCCAGCGGGAGCGAGTCGATGAAGGCCATCGCGGTCAGGCAGACCGCCGAGGCGGTGACCCCGAGGCAGAGCACCAGCCCGCCGCGCCGGCCGGGCGGCCAGGCCATGGTGACCACCGAGCTGGCCACCGCGCCGATCGTGTAGCCGGTGAGCAGCAGGCCGGCGCCGGTGGCGCCCGCGTCGAGCCGGTTGGAGAGCAGTACCAGGCCGATGTTGACCGGCGGGGCGCAGGCGAGTTCGGTCAGCGCGATCACCAGGATCACCAGCCGGATCCGGCGCTCCTTGCCCAGGTAGCGCAGCCCGTCCAGCAGCATCTCCTTGAACGGCGGCTTCTCGCCGACGGGGGCGGGCGGTGCGACCGGCTCCCGGGTGTACCGCACCCGGGCGGAGGCGAAGGCGGAGAGCAGGAAGCTGGCCGCGTTGGCGACCGCCACCAGCGGGACGCCGCCGAGAGCGATCAGCCAGGCGCCGATCGGGCCGCCGGCCGCCTGTCCGCCCCGGATGCCGAAGACGAACAGCGCGTTGCCCCGGACCAGGTCCTTGTCGGCCAGGATGAGCGGCTTCACCGAGCCCGAGGCGGGGATGAAGAAGGCGCTGATGAAGGCCAGCAGCAGCGCCGCGCCGAGCAGGATCGGCACCGACGGGGTGCTCAGTCCGACCGCCAGTGCGGCGGCCAGCATCACCACGCCGCGCAGCAGGTCGGTGATCACCATCACCCGACGTGGTCCGCTGCGGTCGGCGATCACGCCGCCGCCGAGCAGTCCGATCAGCCGGGGCAGACTGGCCAGCATCAGTACGGTGCCGGTCATCGCCGGGCTGACGTCCCGGATCAGGGTCCAGGTCAGCGCCACGTACCAGGCGGAGTCGCCGAGTTGGGACAGGCTCATGGCGCCGGTGAAGGACAGGTAGTTCAGGCCGAGCGGCCCGTCGGCGCGCTTGGGCACCGGTTCGTTCTCGGTTCGGGGCAGGGTGTCAGCCATGGTGGAGTACCTCCGGGATGCGGTGGGCCGGGGCAGCGGCCGACGGTGCGGGCGTCGGCCAGACGTCCTCGGGGCCGAGGGCGGCGGGGGTGTACTTGCCGAGCGAGCTGATCAGCAGCCGCAGTTCGAGGGCCAGGCACTCCACCAGCCTGGTCAGACCGGCCTCCGGGTCCTCGTCGGTGGCCAGCAGGGCGGCCCGGCCGAGACCGGCCGCGGTGGCGCCCAGCGCCAGGCTCTTCACCACCCGGCTGCCCTCCCAGAACCGTCCCGAGGTGAGCAGGCAGTCGGCCCGGGGGCCGATCCGGGCCAGGCACTCGCCGAGCGGCAGTCCGGAGTGCGCGAGGGTGGCGACCGGCGCCCAGCCGGTGCCGCCCTCGGCGCCGTCCACGGTGACCGCGTCGGCCCCGGCGGTCCAGGCGATGTCGGCGGCCAGCGCCACGTCGCGGCCGGGGTGCAGCTTCACCCAGACCTTGACCCTGGGGTAGTTGTTGCGCATCAGCCGGATCTGCTGACGCAGGATCTCCTCCGTGAAGGTGCCGGGGCTGCTGCACCGCAGCACCCGGTCGGCGTCCGGGCCGAACACCTCGTCCAGCGCGAACTGTTCGTCCACCCGGGCGGCGGCGGTCCGGTCCAGCACGGTCATCCCGCCCAGGCCCGGCTTGGCGCCCTGACCGACCTTCAGCTCGAAGGCCAGCCGGCCGCTCTCCAGCAGCGGCTGGGCGGCGGGGTCGCTGTAGACCAGGTTCCACACCTCGGCGTCGGCGTCCTCGGTGCTCTGCTGCACCGCCACCCCGCCCAGCCCGTCCGGGAGTTCGGTCAGGTAGGCGGCGATCCGGCCGAGCGCGGTGCGCCTGGTCTGCTCGCCGCCGCGGCCGTAGCCGCTCATCGGCACGATGTTCTCGCCGATCACCATCGGGATGCCCAGCCGTCCGGCCTGCCGGCTGGCGGCCAGCACCTGGTCGGTGCCGGCCGCCCGGGTGGAGCCGAAGGCGGAGAGGTACAGCGGGAGGGCGGAGCGCAGGCCGCCGATCACGGTGCCCAGCGCCACGTCGGTGTGCAGCGGCTCGCGGCCCAGCTCGATCAGCTTCTCCAGCCGCTGCGGCATGAACACCGGTGGGGTGATCCGCAGTTGGTCCAGCTGATCGGCGTCCGCGGTGGCCTCCGCGCCGAACAGCGTGTGGCCGTAGTGGGCGTCGGCCGGGAAGGCGGCGGCCGCCCCGAGCCTGGCCCGCTCGCGGACCGCCCGCTCCGGGAAGCCCCGGGTGCGCAGGCCGGTCACGGCGACACCACGCCGGGCAGCTTGGGGAAGGCGTTGGCCTGCCAGGCACCGTCCAGACCGGCCAGGTAGCGGGTGAACCGCTCGACCCCGATGCCGAAGCCCGCACTGGCCGGGATGCCCTCGCGGACCAGCTTGAGGTACCAGCCGTACTTGGCCGGGTTCTCGCCGGTCTCCCGCATCCGGGTGACGATCCGGGCGTAGTCGTACTCCCGCTCGCTGCCGCTGCACAGCTCGCCGTAGCCCTCGGGCGCCAGCAGGTCGAAGTTCCGCAGCACGCCCGGGTCCTGGGCGCTCTCCCGGTCGTAGAAGCCGCGCGAGCCCTTCGGGTAGTCGGTGACGAAGAAGGGCTGGGCGGAGCGGCTGGAGAGCAGTGCCTCGCCCTCCCAGTCGATCTCGGCGTCCGGGTTCTGCGGGTGGCCGAGCCCGATGAGCTCGGACACCGCCTCGGCGTGGGTGCGGCGGCCGAAGGCCTGGTTCAGCAGGGCGGTGAAGACCGAGGTGTCCCGGCCCAGCTCCGCGAACTCGGCGGGCAGGTCGGTGACCACCCGGGAGACGATGTGCCGGACCAACTCCTCCAGCACGGCGGTGATCTGGTCCCGGGAGGCCCCGGCCATCTCGACGTCGATCTGGTGGAACTCGGCCAGGTGGCGGCTGGTGTTGGCGGTCTCCAGCGGCTCGAGCCGGACGTTCGGCGCGATGCAGAAGATCTTCGGGAAGGCCAGCAGCGAAGCCTGCTTGTAGAGGATCGCACTGGTCATCAGCTTGTACTTGTGGCCGTAGAAGTCGACGTCCACCTGCTTGGAGCCGCGCCCGCCGGGGTCGGTGACCGGGCCGATGATCGGCGGCATCATCTCGGCGAACCCGGCGCCGGTCAGGTACTCGCGGGCCGCCGCCAGCATGTGCTGCTGGAGCCGGAGCACCGTACGGGTGGTGGGTGAGGTGAGGTGCTGCCGGGGGTCGGCCGGCGGGAGCAGCAGCCCCCGGGTGGTCGGGGCGTCGGCGGTGGTGGTCATCGGGCGTACTCCTTCTGCGGGGCGGGGGTGGTGAGTTGACGGAGTCCGGCGGTCTCGACCGCGAGCCGGTCGAACCGCTGCTGGACGTAGGAGAGCGAGCCGAGCAGCCCGGCCGAGGTCATCCGGCCGACGCCGCGGCCGGTGCCGCGTACCGGCATCGCGCCGGTGTCGGACCAGTGCAGCCGCCCGGCCGAGTCGAGGTAGCTGCGGGCCCGGCCGGCGTTGTCGGGGTGCAGGCAGTACGGGACGTCCAGCACCCCGAGCGCGAACGCCTTGGTGAGCGCCCGGCCGAGGTCCGGGTCCAGGTCAAGCACCGCCTGCACCAGGCCCAGGGCCTCCTGGTGGATGCCGGTGTCCTGGACGCTGGCGGTCGGCCTGACCTGTTCGGAGGCGCGGGCGGCGGCCTCCAGGGCGGTGACGTTCTCGGCGATGGTGGGGATCCGGTGCGCCTCGGCGGAGGTCTTCACGATCAGCCGGGCCGCGCCGGTGCGCACCGCGAGCCTGGCCGCCTCCTCCAGCAGCAGCCGGGCGCCGCCGGGGGTGCGCGGGTAGACGCCCATGTAGGCGTAGATGACGATGTGCCAGTCCAGGTCGCCGAGCAGCGAGGCGGCGATCCGGCCGAGCGCGGTGACCGCCTCCTCGTCCTGCTCGGGGTGGGTCTGCTGGGCGTAGCTCAGCGAGACGCTGCGCAGGCCGTGCTGACGGAAGAACAACGCCTCCAACACACTGATCGCCACCAGCAGCCCGGGCGGGGCGAGTTGGCCCATCATGCAGCCGCCGAAGGTCTCCAGGTGCGGCTCGGCCCCGTGTTCGCGCAGCCGGGCCAGGATGGCGCAGCTGGCCTCCCAGTTGGCCACCGACTGCTCGATCGGGGTCCGGCTGTACGGCAGGCAGTAGGAGATCGGCCCGCCCTCACTGGCCGTCAGACCGGCCGCCACCACCGCTTCCAGGATGTCCTGCGGAGCGGCCGAACCGTGCCGGACCTGCACCGGGAAGCCGGTGCCGGCGATCCCGTCGGTGACGGCCCGGGTGGTGGCGGTGCTGTACGCCACGATCGGGTAGCCGTTCAGCGGCACGCCGTCGGCCAGCGCGCGGCGGGCCGCCTCGTGGTCGCCGACCCGGGTGTAGCTGTCCAGCGTGATGGTGCCGACGGTGCTCGCGTCGGCCCGCCGGGTGGCCAGCAGGCCCTCGCGCATCAGGTACGGGTCGCTCATCCCCATCCGGGGCTGCACCACCAGGTGGCCGGAGCGGCGGGCGGCCTGCACGAAGCCGCCGAACGAGCCGGCCGGCAGCACGGGCGGGGTCATCGGACACCCCCGGTCGGCAGCGCCCGGCGGCCGGCCGGCAGGGCCCGGACGAAGTCGTGGAAGCCGACGATGCCCGCGCTGTCCTCGAACACCGCGTCGAACCCGGCGTCCACCAACTCGCCGACGTGCGAGCCCTGTTCGGCACCGGAGATGCCGAGCTTGCCGCCGATCACGATCGGGGTGGTGCGCAGCTCGGCGCAGTCCCGCAGCTGTCCGATCACCCGGCGGCCGTCGTTCAGGCCGTGGCCGTTCACGGTGGAGAGGACGATCAGGTCGGGGCGGCGGGTCCGGCACTCGTCGACCATCAGCTGGTCCGGCACACAGGAGCCGAGGTTGGTCACCCGGTGGCCGAGCTCCTCAAGCAGCAGCTGAAGGTAGATCAGGTTCCAGGTGTGCGCGTCGGAGGCCACACTGGTGACCACGACGTCCAGGCCGTGGGTGCCCGGCCCGAGGGCGGGCGGGCAGGGGTGATTGTCCAGCTCCATGATCGACTCTCACAGGGGTGATGGTGGGCTCGCCGAGGCGCGGGGTGCGGTTCCGGGATGCGGGGCACCGGCCGGTCGGCGGAGGCGCTCCGGTGGTGGCGCCAGCAGCAGACGCTAGGCAGCGGGGCGGGGCGGGCCAGGCAGTTGGGACCGGCAGCAGTGCGGCGGTTCGGACTCTGCCGCATACGAGGTGTGACGCTGGGTCAGACCGCGGCGAGCAGCCGGACGCCCGGCAGCGGGAGTTCGGCGAGCGCGCGGCGGACCAGGCCGGGTACGGCGAAGCACTCGACGCCACTGCCCGGAGCACTGCGGATCAGCCCGCGCAGCAGCAGCGCGTGCACGCCCCTGGCCACCTCGGCGGCCGGCCGGCCGACGTAGCCGACGATCTCCTCGAAGGTCCTGGGCCGGCCGCTGACCGCCAGCAGGCGGAGCAACTGGCCGGGGCCCGAGCCGAGTTCCTCGGCCGCCGTACGGACGGCGGTGCGCAGGTCGGGCCCGGTGCCGTCGGCGACCGGGGAGCAGGCCACCGCCAGCGGGTCCTCCCTGGCCCAGGCCAGCAGCCGGTGCGGCGGGTGGATCAGGCACCAGTCGGCGGCGTGCTCGATCGCGGCCGGCAGCCCGTCCAGCCGTCGGCAGAGCTCGGCCACCACGGCCACCTCGCCCGCGGCGAACTGGTAGCCGGGCCGGACCCGGCGGACGTGGGAGAGGAAGAGCTGTACGGCGTCCTGCCGGAGCAGTGCGGCCGGGTCGGCGCCGGGGGCGGGCCGGGGAGCGGCCAGCGGGGCCAGCGGCATCACCCGTTCGCCCGGCAGTCGGAGCGGTCCGGTGGCGGTCGCCAGCACCCGCAAACCGGGGTGCCTGCGCAGGAGTTCAGCGATGCCAGGGTCGCTCGGCGGTGCGCCGTCGAGCACCAGCAGGGTGTCGCCGACGGGGGGCCGGCCGCCCGGGTGCCAGCAGATCTGCCAGCCGCTCGCCCGGAGCCGTTCGGCCACCTCGGTGGCGAGCCGGGTCTTGCCGACGCCGGGAAGTCCGGTGAGCGAGATCAGCCGCTGCCCGCCGGAGCGCAGCAGTTCCAGCAGTGCGCGGACCTCGTCGGCCCGGCCGAGCATGGTGAACGGACTGTTGGGAGGGGCCGGTTCGGCGGGCTCGGCCGCGGCGGCCTCCTCGAAGGCGGCTCGGCGGGCGCCCTCCAGGCGCAGGGTGGTGACCAGCAGCCGGACGGTCTCCCGGCGCGGCCGGTGCACCCGGCCGGACTCCAGGTCCCGTACCGCTCGCACGCTCAGCGCGGAGAGGTCGGCCAGTTCCTGCTGGGTCAGTCCCGAGTTCCTGCGGAATTCCCGGAGCAGCCCGGAGAATCGGACGGAAATCATCGCTTCGTCCACGGTTTCCGTTCACCACGTCTCTCTGTTCCGGATTGATTGTGTCCTGCGGGTCCGGCGGTAATAGTGGGGTTCCAGGGGTGTACCCCTACCGCCGCTCGGGTGGGTGTCCCGAGCCGTCCTCCGCCGCCGGTGCCGCCCGGGTGGGGTGGCCGTCCGGTGTGGTCCGACTCCGGCCGGACGGATCAGCCCCAGCCCAGGTCAGCGGCGGTCGGGCTGGGCGAGGGCTGGGAGGTGACGGCGGGCGTCTGGGTGCCGCCGTCGGCCACCGAACCGGCGGCGGCCGAGCCCACCGACAGGGTGGCGGCGAGGGCGGTGACGGTCGCGGCGACGAATACGGCGGCGGTGGTGAGAATCTTGCGGTCCATGGTTTCCCCTCCAGAATCCGGGTGCTCTCCGGGTTTTCCCGACACGCTGAGTCTGCCGCGCCGGGGAAAGGGCGGTAAGGCCCCTCAAGGGGTCGTGAGTACGCCATGACGCAGATGCGAGGGGCCCATACCTGACATAGTCGGACAGAGTGGGCCCGATGTGCTTGCGCAGTGAAGGATCTGAGGGTGGATCAGGTGCTGGCATGCCCGGCGCACGTTACGATTGCGAACGCTTCCCTCGCATGCACATTCGACCGGGATGGGACTGTGATCTTGGGCTCCGTAGCACCTGGCATCTCCTCGTTATTGGGCCAACTCGGCCAGGAGGAGCTGGAGTTGTTCCAGCACGTGGTCGAGCGGCAACAGGTGGACGGCGACGAGCTGCGGGCCGGCCCGGCCGGCTCCGCGCGGGTCGACCGGCTGCTGGAGCTCAGGCTGCTCAAACGCTCGGCCACCCGCCCCGGGATGCTGGTGGCCGGGGTGCCGGCGGCGGCGGCGAGCGAGCTGCTGGCCCCGGCCCTGCAGGAGATCGAGGAGCGCCGCCGTGAGGTCGAGGCGACCAGGGAACGGCTGACGGTCTTTCAGAACATCTACGAGCAGGCCAGGTTCACCCCCGGCGACTCCGGCGGCGTGCAGCGGCTGACCGACCTGGACAGCGTCCGCTCGATCATCACCGAGCTGGCCGACCGGGCCGAGCACGAGATCCTCACCTCCCAGCCGGGCGGCGCCCGTCGGGACGACGTGCTCAAGGAGTCGCTGGAGAAGACCGAGCGGGTGCTGAGACGCGGGGTGCGGATGCGCACCCTGTACCAGCACACCGCCCAGTTCAGCACGGTGACGGTGGAGTACGTCGACCACGTCTCCCGGATCGGCGCCGAGATCCGCACCCTCGGCGACGGGTTCATGCGGATGCTGGCCTTCGACCAGTCGGCCGCCGTGATCGCGATGCGCGACAGCGACACCGGCTGCCTGCTGCTCCGCGACCCGAGCCTGGTGGACTTCGCCATCGGCGCCTTCGAGCGCGCCTGGACCAGCGCCACGCCCTTCCCGGAGAACTACAGCCAGGAGCGGGTGCTGGCGATCTCCGAGGACATGAAGCTGTCCATCGTCCGGCTGCTGGTCCAGGGCCTGGAGGACCGGGCGATCGCCCGCCGGATGGGCATGTCGCTGCGCACCTGCCAGCGCCACGTCTCCGACATCATGGACAAGCTCGGCGCCCGCAGCCGGCTCCACGCGGGCTTCCTGATCAGCGAGTTGGGCGTCGACCTGAACCCCACCGGCACCCTGGGCGGCCCGGCGGCCGCCCGGGCCGGGGAGTAGCACGCAGGGAGCCCCGCAGGCCGGTGACCGGCCTGCGGGGCTCCGCTGTTGAACCGCTCCGCTCAGTACTGCGTGGTGACCGTGGTGCCGGAGAAGCCCTGCTGGGCGTGGAGGCTGAAGTAGACCCAGCCGGCCGGCGGGTTGCTGATGGTCAGCGTCTCGCCGTTGCCGCTGTTCGTGGACTTCTGCAGGTACGAGCCGGTGGTGGCCCAGCTGCCGCCGTTGTAGTAGAGGTCGGCGTTGCCGGTGCCACCCGCGGTGGTGATGGTCAGGCTCTGCACGCCGGCGGGCAGGTACAGGAAGCTGTAGCTGTAGTTCCCGGTGGTGGCGCTCGCGTTGTCGCGGCGGCAGTTCTTGTCGAACTGACGGGCGTCGGCGGCGGTGCACAGCGGGGCCTGGACCGGCGGCAGGGTGCCGCAGTTGCCGGCGCCGCAGGCGGTCAGCCAGGTGGCGAAGTCCGTGTCGTAGCGGGTGCCGATGGTGGAGGTGAGCAGCGTCCGGGCGGCCGCCCAGTTGCCGGCGCGGTAGTGGCCGAGCAGCGTGGCCACGTCCTGCGGGTGCGACTGGAGCATGTACCGGACCGCCAGGTAGCCCCAGTTGTAGATCCGGGTGGAGTCCGCGTTCTCGTACGTGGTGTTGAACAGCTCGCTCAGCTTGTACGTGCCCTTGGCGGCCTGGGCGATCGCGTCGTCGTAGCGGACGTTGCGGTAGCTGTAGGAGACGTACTCGGCGACGCCCTCGACCCACATGATGGTCGGGGTGGAGACGCCCGCCTCGAAGTCGCCGAGCATGTTGTAGCGGCCGTCGAGGTAGTGGGTGTACTCGTGGTTGAGGTTCCAGATCGAGAACGCCGGGCGCAGCCAGCTGGCCTCGTGGGCGATGAAGCGGGCCTGGTTGCCGGCCTTGGACGGGTCGCCCTCCAGGTACATGCCGCCGTTGTCGACCTCGATGTCGTACATCGACCAGGCGTAGAGGCTGTAGTCGTAGTAGGCGTCGAAGACCACCACCTCGAGGGCGGTGTTCAGGTCACCCGCGACCGGGCCGCCGTCCTTGACCAGCTGGTGGAAGAACGCGTCCTGGTTGGCCAGGCTGGTGCAGGTGGCGGCCAGCTCGGCGGCGGTCATCTGCTGCGCGCGGATCCGCAGGCTCGGGCTGCAGGTGTGGTTGACCGTCAGGACCAGCGGGACCAGCCGGGTGGGCAGGTCGCAGAGGCCGTAGTACGAGCAGTTGCCGGTGTCGCGCTTCTCGGCGAACCAGGCCAGGTTCATGGTGAGCGGCCCGGTCGCGCCGACCAGCGGGTAGCGGTTGACCAGGTCCTTGACCAGTGGCCGGGCCTGCGCCTTGAGTTCGGGGACGGCGAGCAGACCGCCGAGCTGGATGCCGATGTCGGTGGCCAGGTCGCCGCCGTTGATCATCGAGCTGTTGCGGGTGACCAGGCCGGCCATCGCACCGGCGAAGCCGGCGTCGGCCTGCAGGGCGGCGACGAAGGCGGGCAGCTCGGTGCCGCGCTCGATCACCGTCTTGGTGTTGGCCACCGCGTCCCGCATGGCGCCGGTCCAGCTGCTGTCGAAGCTGTTCAGCAGGCCCTTGACCACGCCGGTGTAGCGGGCGTTCTCCTGGGCGCTGTCGATCAGGGTGACGGCCTCGGCCAGGGTCTCGCCGTTGGCCTGGGTGACGTCCTTGGCGTGCGGGGCCGCGAAGAACGCGTCCAGCCCGCCCCGGATCGCGCTCTGCAGCGGGGAGTTGTACGTGCCGACGACGTCCGGGTACTTCCACTGCACGTAGTAGCCCGCGCGCAGGAAGAGCACCAGCTGACCGGCCGAGCCGGAGTTCGTGCCGTTGTACGAAGTCGCGCTGTCCCGAAGGGCGTTGGCGACGGTCACCATCTGGGCTTCGCGGAAGGTGGCCTGGGCCTCGGTCCCGGTGAGGTTGAACAGCGAGTTCACGCAGTCCAGGCTCGCGGCCTTGACCTGCTGGACCAGCGCGCTGCCGGTGCTGTTGCCGAACGCGCAGGCGGCTTGAGTGGCCGCCGGGGCGGACCGCAGTTGCTTGGACTGCGGTGCGGCGGCGGGCAGTTGGGCGGCCGCCTTGGGCGCGTCGGCGGCCTCGGTCGCGGTGCCCGGGGTCGGGCGGCCGTCCTTCGGCACCTCGGCGGACTTGGGCACCGGAATGGCCCGGGTCGAGGGCTGGCCGGTGGGGGCGGCCGGGGCGGTGCTCGCGGCGCGGCTCTGCGGGGCGAAGAAGCCGAGCGTGAGGATGAACGCGAACGCGAGGGTGAGCAGACGGCCCAACTGGGCCATCGGTATCCGGGAGGGTCGCACGGTGGGGGCCTCCGGGCCGGGTAGTGGCCGCGTGCTTGGGGGCGCGACCGCTTGATGTGTGACATGTAAAATGGCACACATCACACTGACTACGAAAGAGTCCGTGCGGTATCAACTGTGCATCGGCCGGACGAAGACGGGGTGACGGCCCGTCAGTCCGAGTGGTTCGGACGCGGACGGTGTCATCGATCGGGTCAATCCGCACACCCGCGCCGCTACCCGGGCACCCACGGTGGTACCCAGACTCACCGCAGCTCGTTCATCCGGCCGGAGCAGGGGAGACCCCCGTACACATGGCACTGTCAGCCCTGCTGGTCGTCCTCTCCGCGGCGGCCTTGTCCGCGGCCCTCGCCTGGCTGAGCCATCGGACGGCCTACCGCACCCGGCTGCCCGACACCGGTCCCGCGCTCGGCACCGCCGCCGGGGCGGTGCTCTCCTTCTTCGTCGTCACCATGGCGTTCCTGCTGGTCAATTCGACCGGAGCGCTGTCCGTCGCGCGGCAGAACAACTACGCCGAGGCCGGGGCGGTGGTCGACCTCTACCTCGCCGCCGAGAAGCTCCCCGACCCGGCCAGGCGCGAGATCCGGAGCCGGAGCGAGTCCTACCTGAACGAGGTCATCGGTGTCGAGTGGCCGCAGATGGCGACCGGCCACCTCGACCTGACCAGCTTCCGCACCACCTACCAACTCCGCCGGACCGTCCTGGACCTGCCCACCACCACCCCCGCCACCACGGTCCGGGACGCCCGGCAGGCCATCGCCGCGCTGATGACCCAGCGCCGGATCCGCACCACCGCGGCCGGTGACGGTGCGCCGAACTTCCTGCTGGCCACCCTGATCGGGGCGGCCGTCCTGTCGGTGCTCTTCCTGCTGCTGCTCGGCTGGCCCAAGGGACGGCGGGGCATCGTCACCATCGCCGTGGTCGGCGGACTGCTCGCCTTCTCCATCTGGCTGGTGCTCCAGATCAACCACCCGTACGGCGCCGGCATCCGGGTCGCACCGGACGCCTTCCACGAGGCCCTGGACCGGATCCACCTGATCGACCGGGCCGGCTACTGACCGTTCGATGCCGTCCGCCCTGCCTGCTACGGTGCCAGCACCGTCGGCAGGCAGGGGGAGTACGGGTGGAGTGGGGGACGTTGGTCGCGACGCTGGGCGGCGCCGTGATCGCGATATCCGGCACGGTGCTGGCCGACCGGCTGCGCAACCGGCACGAGGACGACCGCGGTCTCGGCGCCCGCCGCCGGGAGGTGTACACCGCCTTCATCGCCGCCGCGGGCACCACCCACACCCAGCTGGTCAAGATCGCCCAGACCTCGGCCGACCCCGCCCGGGCCGACGAGGCCGATCCGGCCAGCCGGGCCGCGCTGGTGGACTCCGGGCTCTACGACGTCCGCGAGCGGCTCTACATCGACGCCAGCGAACCGGTCGCCGGTGCGGGCCAGCGGATGTTCGAGCTTCTGCGCGAGCTGCGCCGGGTGGTGGGCTCCGGCGCGCCGCAGTCCTCGACCGCCTTCCACGAGGCGTACCACCCCTACATCGAGGCGGTCTGGGCCTACCGAGTCGCGGTCCGCGCCGAGTTGGAGGGCCGGTCGCTCACCCCGGCGGTCTTCGGCTGGGCAGCCTGGGACGGCCGCGAACGCTGCCCGGTCTGCCGCACCGTCCCCGCGCCGGCCGGCTGACCACCACCGATTACCGCATCGGCCCCGGGTTCGACAAGGATGGGGGCATGACCGAGATTCGCACGCCCCGACTCCTGCTCCGCCGCTGGACCGAGTACGACCTCGCCCCGATGGCCGAGATCAACGCCGACCCGGTGGTCATGGAGTGGATCGGCGACGGCTCCGTGCTCGACCTGGAGCAGACCGCCGAGGCGATCGAGCGCTGGGAGGACGGCTGGGACGACGAGGGCTTCGGCCTGTTCGCCGTCGAGCTGCTCGGCTCGGGCGAACTGGCGGGCTTCGCCGGCCTCTCGGTCCCGTGGTTCCTCCCCGAGGTCCTGCCCGCCGTCGAGATCGGCTGGCGCCTCGGCCGCCAGTTCTGGGGCCAGGGCTACGCCTCCGAAGCTGCCCACGCCGCCCTGGAGTTCGCCCACGAGGACCGCGCCCTCGACCGCGTGATCAGCATCGCCCGGGTCGGCAACGAAGCCTCCGAGAACGTCATGCGCAAGCTCGGCATGGAACTCGACCACGAGACCACCGACCCGGCCACCGGCCACCGGCTGAGCATCCACGCGATCGACCTGACCCAGTACGTCTGACGGGTAGGCACGGCGGGGCCGGGCCGCGGGCCGGCTCAGCCCGACGGCGCCCGCAGCACGGCCACGTCGCGTGGACCGAGCAGCAGCCCGTCCGCGCCGAGGAGGGCGCCGCCGATGAGCGGGTCGCCGGTGAGTCCGGGGACGGGCACCGCCTGGTCGGTGCGGTTGACCAGGAACAGGTAGCGCTGTCCGCCGTCGGTCCGGACGGCCAACTCGACGCGGCCGCGCGCGGGTTCGGGGAGCTCGCTGCGTACGTCGGCGTGGTCGAGCAGGCCGGGCAGCACCCGGGCGAGCCCGTCGGGCCCGAGCCGGGTGGAGACGTAGGCGGCCGATCCCGCACCGGCCGCCCGGCGGGTGAGGGCCGCCCGGCCGGTGTACTCGCCGGAGCGGTAGCGGGCCAGGATCTCGGTGGCGGGGTCGGTCACGGTGATCCGGTCGGTCCACAGGGTGCCGGTCAGTCCGTCGTCCAGGAGCACGCTGTCCTCCTCGAGCAGCGGTCCGAACTCCTCGATCCGGATGCCGAGCAGGTCGCGCAGCGCGCCGGGGTAGCCGCCCAGCCAGATGTGGTCGTGCTGGTCCACGATGCCGGAGAAGTAGGTGGTGATCAGGTGGCCCCCCTGATGGGCGTACCGGGTCAGGCGGGTGGCCAGCTCCGCCGGCACGACGTGCAGGACGGGTGCGATCAGCAGCCGGTAGCGCTCCAGGTCGCCGTGCTGGGTGACGACGTCGGCGCGGATGCCGAGGGCGAGGAGGGCGGAGTACCAGTCGAGGGCTTCGCGGCGGTAGTCCAGCAGTGAGGTGGGGTGGGAGTCCAGCTCGCTCGCCCACCAGGACTCCCAGTCGAAGAGGATCGCCACCTGCGCGGGCTCCCGACGGGTGCCGGCCAGGGGTGCCAACTCTCCCAGGACCCGGCCGAGTTCGGCGACGGCCCGGAAGGTCTCGCTGTCGGCGCCGGCATGCGGGACCATCGCCGAGTGGTACTTCTCGGCTCCGGCCACCGACTGGCGCCACTGGAAGAAGCAGACCGCGTCGGCGCCGTGGGCGACGTGCAGCAGTGAGTCGCGGGCCAGTTCGCCCTGGCGCTTGGCCAGGTTGACCGGCTGCCAGTTGACGGCGCTGGTGGAGTGTTCCATCAGGTACCAGGGCCGGCCGCCGGCGAGGTTGCCGGTGAGGTTGGCCGAGAAGGAGAGCTCGTCGCGGCTCTGCGGTCCGGGGAGGACGTAGTGGTCGTTGGAGACGAAGTCGACCTCCGCCGCCCAGTCGGCGTAGTTCATGCCCTTGGTGCCGCCCATCACCATGAAGTTGGTGGTGACGGGCACGTCCGGGGTGGCCGCGCGCAGGATCGCCCGCTCCGCCCGCAGGTGCTCCTTGAGCGCGTCGGAGGAGAACCGCTTGAAGTCCAGCTGCTGGGTGGGGTTCGGGTGGGAGGCGGCCAGCCGGGGCGGCAGGATCTGCTCCCAGTCGCCGTAGCGCTGGGACCAGAAGGCCGTGCCCCAGGCGTGGTTGAGCGTGTCCAGGTCGCCGTAGCGGGTACGCAGCCAGTTCCGGAAGGCGCGCGCGGCGTCGTCGGAGTAGTCGTAGATGTTGTGGCAGCCCAGTTCGTTGCTGACGTGCCAGGCCACCAGGGCGGGGTGGCTCGCGTACCGCTCGGCCAGTGCGGCCACCAGCCGTAGGGCGTGCTCGCGGAAGACCGGCGAGGTGGGCCGCCAGTGCTGCCTGGCCCCCGGCCACACGGTCTCCCCCGAGGCGGTGACCGGCAGGATCTCCGGATGCGCGGTGGTGAGCCACGGTGGCGGCGAGGCGGTGGCGGTGGCGAGGTCGACGGCGATCCCATGGGCGTGCAGCAGGTCCATGACCTCGTCGAGCCAGCCGAAGTCCCAGGTCTCGGGCCCGGGTTGGATGCGGGCCCAGGAGAAGATCGCGAGCGAGACGAGGTTGACCCCCGCGAGCCGCATCAGGCGGACGTCCTCCGCCCAGACCTCTCTGGGCCACTGCTCGGGGTTGTAGTCGGCGCCGAAGCCGAGCCGGGGGAGCGCGCCGTCGGCCGTCGTGGGCAGCTGGAACAGGGGCGTGCGGGTCATCAACTACCTTGTCTCGGTGGGAGCGTGAGGTCACGAACGGGTGCGCGGCTACTCCTTGACGCTGCCCGCCGCCAGGCCGGACTGCCAGTGCTTCTGGAGCAGCAGGAACGCGGCGACCAGCGGCACGACGGTGAGCAGCGAGCCGGTGACCACCAGGTGGAAGACGGGCTCGCCGCCGGCCGTGCGGGCCTGGGCGTTCCAGTGGTTGAGGCCCAGGGTCAGCGGGTACCAGTCGGCGTTCTTGATCATGATGAGCGGCAGGAAGTAGTTGTTCCAGGTCTGCACCACCGTGAACAGCAGGACGGTCACCATGCCGGGGGCCAGCAGCGGCAGGCAGACCTGGACGAAGGTGCGCAGCTCACCGGCACCGTCGACGCGGGCGGCCTCCATCAGCTCGGCGGGGATGGCCTCGGTGGCGAAGACCCACATCAGGTACAGGCCGAAGGGTGAGACCAGCGAGGGGATGATCACGGCCCAGGGGGTGTCGGTCAGTCCCATCGAACTGAACATCAGGAAGGTCGGGACCGCGAGGGCGGTGCCGGGCACGGCGACCGCGCCGATGACGACGGCGAAGACCGCGCGCCGGCCGGGGAAGTCGAACTTCGCCAGGGCGTAACCGCCGAGGACGGCGAGCAGGGTGGCGCCGCCCGCGCCGAGCACGACGTACAGCAGGGTGTTCAGCAGCCAGCGGCCGAAGACCCCGTCGTCGTAGCTGAAGGTCTGGACGATGTTGTCCCAGAGCGCGAAGTCGTCACCGAACCAGAGGCCGAACGAACCGGCCAGCCCCTCCTGGGTCTTGGTGGCGCTGATGGCCAGCCAGAGCAACGGCAGCAGCGCGTACAGCACCACCAGCCAGGTGAGCACGGTCAGCAGGACACTGCGGCGGGGCCGGGCCGGGCTGTGCCGCCGCCGGGGCGGGCGCAGGCCGGCGGGCGAGGTGGTCCGTCGGTTCCGGGCCGGGGCGGTCGTGGGGCTGCTCATGCGTCACGCTGCCTTTCGCATGCCGCGCAGCTGGACGACGTAGGCGATCACCATGGTGATCAGTCCCATGACGATGGCGACGGTCGCGGCGTAGTCGTGCTGCTGCCCGGCGAACGACAGCGAGTACGTGTAGAGGTTGGGGGTGTACGAGGTGGTGATCGCGTTGGGCGCCAGCCCCTGCAGGATGCTCGGCTCGTTGAAGAGCTGGAAGCTGCCGATGATCGAGAAGATGGTGGCGATGACCAGGGCGCCCCGGATCGCCGGGAGCTTGATGGCGGCGACGATCCGCCACTGCCCTGCACCGTCGATCTCGGCGGCCTCGTACAGCGAGTGCGGGATCACCCGCAGCGCCGAGTAGAAGATGAGCATGTTGTAGCCGACGAACTCCCAGGTCACCACGTTGCCGATGGCGGCCAGCACGAGCTGCGGTGAGAGCGGGTCGGGCAGCGTGACGCCCAGGGCCTCGTTGACGTCGCCGACCAGGCCGAATCGGGTGCCGTACAGGAAGCCCCACATCAGGGCGGCGACCACGGCGGGCACGGCGTAGGGCAGGAAGACCGACACCCGCAGGAAGCTCGTGCCGTACAGCCGGCCGCTGTCCAGAGCCAGGGCGACCAGGAGCGCGATGCCCAGCATGACCGGGACCTGGACGGCCAGGAAGAGTGTCACCCGTCCCAGGCCCTCCCAGAACTGCGGGTCCTGGAGCGCCCGTTGGTAGTTGTCCAGGCCCACGAAGGTGGTGCCGCCGATCAGCCGGTCCTGAAAGAGGCTCAGCTGGATCGAGTAGCCGATCGGGGCGAGGAAGACCAGGGCGAAGACCAGGGCGAACGGGCCGATGAACCCCCAGCCCGCCCAGGAACGCCGGGCCCGTCGGACCGGTGCCGGGCCCGAGGCCGTCGATTGCTGTGCTGCCATGGCGTTCCCTCGCTCGTGCCCGTCTCGCGGGCGGCTCTCGGGTGGAGATCGTGACGCGGCCGTCCCGGCTGGTCGCGGCGCCTCGGATGTTTACGTAAACACGGTGTGCGAGATGTTTACCCCCGCGTGGCGAATCCGGTCAAGAGCCGGGAGCGATCCGGTCAGCGCGGGGGTGGCGCGGTACTGCCGCGGACCACCAGCTCGGTGGGCACCAGATCGGTTCCGGGCTGTGCGGCCGCGCCCTCGCGGATCTGCCGCAGGGCTTCCAGGACGCTCCGGCGGCCCACCTCGCGGAAGTCCTGGTACACGGTGGTCAGCGGCGGCTGGAAGTGCGCGGCCTCCGGTACGCCGTCGAAGCCGACCACGCTGATGTCGCCGGGCACGGACCTGCCCCGGTCGTGGAAGGCGTGCAACAGGCCCAGCGCCATCTGGTCGTTGGCCGCGAACACGGCGGTGCAGCCCGGCTGTTCGGCGAGCACCAGGCCCGCCTGGTACCCCGAGGTGGCCGACCAGTCGCCCCGGAGCGGCTCCGGCACCGGCCGCCCGGACTCCTCCAGCGTGGCCCGCCAGGACCGGGCCCGGCTCTGGCTGGCGTACGACCGGTCAGGGCCGGCCAGGTGCCATACGGTCTGGTGGCCGAGGTCGAGCAGGTGGCGCACGGCCAGCCGGGCGCCACCGGCCTGGTCGTTGTCCACCACCTGGTAGCGATCGCCGGCGTCGGAGTCCACCACCACGACGGGGACGCCGCGCGGCAGCGTGACGGTGCCCGCGTCGAGCAGGTGGACCTCTATGAAGACGATCACCGCGTCCACGGCGAGCTCGCCCATCCTGGTGAAGGCGCCGAGCACGTTGTCCTGGGTCGGGACGTCGATCGGCATCACCGTGACCGCGTACCCCTCGGTGGCGGCCTGGGTGGCGATCGCGTCGACCGTCGCACTGTGGCCGACGGTGTTCAGCGTGAGCAGGATGACGCCGATGGTGTTGAACCGCCCGTAACGCAGGGCGCGCGCGGCGCTGTTCGGGCGGTAGCCCAGCTCGTCCATGGCCGCGAGCACCTGTTCGCGGGTACTGCCGATCACGCCGGAGTGGCCGTTGGCCACCCTGGAGACCGTCTGGGAGGACACCCCGGCCAGCTTGGCCACGTCGGCCATCGAGACGCGCTGCTTACGGCGGCCGCCCGGTATCCCCGAGCCGCCCCGCTGCGCGCCTCCGACGGGCGGAACCCCCTGGTCGCTCAACCCCATCACCACCCTTCGGTCCCACTTCGCAACTCCGCGGCGCGGAAGTTTCCGCGCCGGACGCCTTGACTGGCCGCCGGAGCGGGTGCCACGGTATCGCAACGTAAGTTTACGTAAACATCACGGGGACGAAACCACTCTGGGGGCCTCGGCCCAGCCTCCGTACCCCGACTGCTCGGCCCGATGTTCACGTAACCATCCCCGAGAAAGGGAACCCTCCATGGCGATATCCCGGCGTCAAGCCCTCCTCTGCGGCGTCGCCCTGTCGCTGTCGCTCACCGTCGGCGCCTGCGGGTCCTCCGGCACGGCCGACTCCGGCGACGCCAAGGTCCTGTCCGAGGCCGACCTCGAGGCCGCCCTGAACGCCGGCGGCAGCATCACCGTCTGGTCCTGGGACGGGCTGGTGAAGAAGGCCGCCGCCGGCTTCGAGGCCAAGTACCCCAAGGTCAAGGTCAACGTCGTCAACGCGGGGACCAACAACGAGGAGTACACCGCGCTGCAGAACGCGGTCAAGGCGGGGAAGGGCGTCCCGGACGTCGCCCAGCTCGAGTACTACGCACTGCCGCAGTTCGCCCTCGGCAAGTCCCTCACCGACCTGCGCGAGCTGGGCGTGGACAAGCTGGACGGCAGTTTCACCCCCGGGCCCGCGAACGCCGTGAAGGCCGGTACGGACAAGGTGTTCGGCATGCCGCTGGACTCCGGACCGATGGCCCTGTTCTACAACAAGGACGTCTTCGACCAGCACCAGATCAAGGTGCCGACCACCTGGGAGGAGTACGCCGCAGCGGCCAGGAAGCTGCACGCGGCCGACCCGAAGGCGTACATCGCCAACGACACCGGCGACGCGGGCTTCACCACCAGCATGATCTGGCAGGCCGGCGGCAAGCCCTACACGGTCGACGGCACCAAGGTGGGCGTGGACTTCGCCGAGCCGGGCAGCAAGAGGTTCGCCTCCACCTGGCAGCCGCTGATCAGCGACAAGCTCCTCGCGCCGGTCACCTCGTGGAGCGACGAGTGGTACAAGGGCCTCGGTGACGGCACCATCGCCACCCTGGTGATCGGCGCCTGGATGCCCTCCAACCTCGAGTCGGGGGTCAAGGCCGCCGCGGGCAAGTGGCGGGTGGCGCCCATGCCGCAGTGGGAGAACGGCGGGGTCCCCAGGACCTCCGAGAACGGCGGCAGCTCGATGGCCATCACCAAGGCCAGCGCCAACAAGACCCTGGCCTACGCCTTCCTCAAGTACGCGGCGGTCGACGAGGGCGCGCAGATCCGGATCGACGGCGGCGCGTTCCCGGCCACCACCAAGCACCTCAACTCCCCGGAGTTCAAGAACCGCGAGTTCCCCTACTTCGGCGGCCAGAAGATCAACGAGGTGCTCGCCGCGTCGGCCACCGAGGTCGTGAACGGCTGGTCCTACCTGCCCTACCAGGCTTACGCCAACAGCATCTACAAGGACACCGTCGGCCAGGCCTACGTCAGCGGCACCACGCTCCAGGACGGGCTGAAGGCCTGGCAGGAAGCCTCCCTCAAGTACGGCCGGGAGCAGGGGTTCAGCACCAAGTAGCCAGGTCCGACAGAGGAGAAGCAGTGACCCGAACCCCCGCCCGCCGTAGCCTGCCGGCCTGCCTGTCGGCGGCGGTGCTGGCCTTACCGCTGGCCGTACTCACCGCCGCGGCACCGGCCGAGGCCGCCGACAACTCCCAGCTGAACGCAGCCCAGTTCAAGGGCGTCAACTGGGCCCGCCCGGGCGACAACTTCGTCAACGGCCCGGTCGTCCCCGAGGGCCTGACCGCGACCGACGGCTACGCGACCGTCAAGGCCAAGGCGGACGTCGTCTTCGACCAGCTGCGCAACGCCGTCGGCCCCAACACCGTGCGGCTGCCGATCAACACCTTCACCTACCCCGGCACCTCCTGGGGCAACGCCTACGCCGGAGTCGTCGACTCCGCCACCGCCAAGGGACTCAAGGTGATCCTCTCCTTCTGGGAGGACGGCGCGGCCACCAGCGGCGGAAGGGTCACCAACAAGGCCGCCTTCGACACGATGTGGAACGCCTACACCGCCAAGTACGCGTCCAACGGCAACGTCCACTACGAGATCATGAACGAGCCCATCGGGTACAACGCCACCGACTGGGCCAACTTCGCCGCCGGCTGGATCGCCGAACGCCCGTCCGTCCCGCGCGAGCGGATCGTCGTGAGCGGCGTCGGCTACAACGACTACACCGCGCCGCTGTGCACCGACAGCCGCTTCGACGGCACCTACCTCTCGGCCCATCTGTACGCCTTCGGCAGTCTCGACCACGACTACCAGGGGTGGATCGACGAACTGACGGGCCGAATCGGCAGCTGCGCCACCCGCACCATCCTGGACGAATGGGGCGCCCCGCAGGACGACGGCCTCAACTACCACGACGCCAACAGCACCAACGACTTCGTCCGGTACGTCCGCGCGATGACCGACAGCATCCACAACCTCGGCCTGGGCTCGGTCTACTGGCCCGCCATCGGTGGCAAGCACCAGGAGCGGCCCACCTACGACTACTACTCCCTCTTCCACCTGGAGGGCAGCGGCACCAACCTGCTGCTGCGGACCCGCAACACCACCATGACCGACCGCCTCAGGTACGCCTGGGGCCTCGGCGCCGGCTCGCCCACCAGCACCCTCAGGAACACCGGCGCCCAGCGCTGCCTCGACATCCCCGGCGCCACCCACGCCAACCTCACCCAGGTGGAGGGCTACACCTGCCACACCGGCGCCAACCAGCAGTGGACCCGGACCGCCACCGGGCAGATCACCGCCTACAACGGGGCGAAGTGCCTGGACGCCGTCGGCCAGGGAACCGCCGACGGCACCGTGGTCGACATCTACGACTGCAACACCGGCAGCAACCAGAAGTGGGCCTTCTACTCCGACGGCACGATCCGAGGCATCCAGTCCGGCAAGTGCCTGGACCTCGACCTGACCACGTCCAAGGTGATCCTCTACACCTGCCACACCGGCACCAACCAGAAGTGGCAGACCGTCTAGCGAAGTAGCGCTTCCTGCAGGGGAGTTCGGGCCTCAGGAGCGGAGGGCGGCGGCCAGTTCGGCGGCCGTCGGAGGGCTGGCGCCGGCGCGGGAGACGGTGACGGCCGCTGCGGCTGCCGCGGCCCGCAGGGCGGCGGGTACCGCTCGGGCGTCAGGTTCGCGTCCCACCAGGGCGGACAGCAGGGCGGACATGAACGAGTCGCCGGCGCCCACCGTGTCGACGACCTCGGCCGGTGCGGCCGCCGTGCGGAATTCGCCGTCGGGAGTGAGCGCGAAGGCGCCCCGGCCGCCGCAGGTGACGAACACCGCGCGCGGGCCGAGGGCCAGCCAGCGGCGGGCGCTCTCGCGGACCGGAACCCCGGGGTACAGCCACTCCAGGTCCTCGTCGCTGGCCTTGACGACGTGGCTGAGCGCCACGCACTCCTCCACCGCGGCGATGCCGCGCGCCCGTTCGCCGAACAGCGCCGGCCGGATGTTGGGGTCGTACGAGACCGTGGCCCCCGAGCCGCGCAGCGAGCGCAGCAGGCGGCGGGCGGTGCCGGCGCCCGGCTCCAGTACCGAGGCGATCGAGCCCAGGTGAACGTACCGTGCCGAGGGGACGGCGGTCGTTCGGAGGCTCCAGCCGATGGCGAACTCGTAGGCGGCGCTGCCCCGTTCGTCCAGGGAGACGATCGCGGTCGGGGTGGGTGGCTGCTGGTCGTCCGTCAGGACCGACACGCCTGCCGAACCGAGGTGAGCCCGGATCAGGTCGCCCAGCGGATCCTGCCCGAGCTGGGTGAGGAGCGTGGTCCGGTGCCCCAGCCTGGCCAGGCCGTAGGCGACGTTGGCGGGGCTGCCGCCCGGGTGGGCGCGGTCGGGTCGGCCGGGGGAACGGACCACATCCGCGACGCACTCGCCGATCACGAGGAATTCGGGTTCTGTCATGGTGCCGGGCTGCTCCTTACATCGTGAACTCGTCTGTCCGTCAGGCTTGTTCGGGCCTGCGTGCCGCCATCGGGCGTCAGTCGCTCAGGGTCACCTGATCGAGCATCAGGTGGCCCCAGCCGCCGGTCGCGTCGTCGAGGATCTGCAGCTGCGCGCTCCGGCCCTGCCACTGGCTGAGGTCCCAGGTGACGGGCTTCAGGGTGCCGGTGTCGTCACCGGTGGCGGTGCGGACGGGCAGCCCGTCGACGAGGAGGTTGACGGCGGTGGCGCCGGGTTGACCGAGCGGATGGCGGCCGCCCGCGACGAGGAGGTGCAGGGTGTCGCGGTCGATGGTGAAGGCGGGTGAGGTGATGGTGCCGGTGGCGGAGTCGGTGCCGGCGTAGGTGTCGAGGACGGCGGCACCCACCTGGCCGGGGAGGCTCGCCGGGGTCGGTGCGGTGCCGGTGAGGCCGCCGGTGGTGGTCCAGCCGCTTCCGTACGTGGTGCCTTCGAAGTCGGCGAGGGTCCTGGCCGGGCGCTGGGCGAGGTTGGCGAACTCGGTGACGGTGACGTTGGCGAAGGTGGCGCTGCCGCCGCTGGTGAACAGGCTGATGCCGTTGTCGGCGGGGTCGGGGAACGCCAGGCTGGAGTGGACGTAGCGGCCGTCGTCGAGGAAGTACTCGACGGTGCTGCGGTCGACGAGGATCCGCAGGTGCGCCTGGGTCTTCGCCGGATCGTACGGTGCGTGGGTCTCCTCACGCTGCCCGGACGGGTCGGGGTTCCCGGTCTGACGCCGGTTCAGGTAGCTGTAGTCGTGGTTGATTCCGGCGTCGACGTGGCGGGTGCCGTCGGCGGAGACCCGCAGTTGGATGCCGAGGTTGTCGAGAGTGCTCCAGCTGACGTCGGCTTCCAGCTGGTAGGCGGTGCCGTGGTAGTCGAGCGGGACCCGGCCGTTGACCTGGATCGTGCCGAGCGAGGTGACCCCGGTGGCGTGGTTGTCGAGCGCGGGTACGGGCCGGGACGCCAGGGCGTAGCCGTCGGCGTGGTGCTTGAGGGTGATCTGACGGGTGATGGAGTCGGTGCCGTTGAAACCGTCGGCAGCCCAGGTGGGGGTGGTGTACGGGTAGGACCAGTTGTTCATCCAGGCGATGGCGTAGCGGCGGTCGAGCGGAGCGGTGGGGTCCTCCCAGGTGACGCCGCCGTACCAGTCGAGGCCGTGGTCGAGCCACTGCGGGATCGTGGTGTCGGGCGTGAAGGCGGTGCCGTCGAAGGTGCCGACCCAGTAGGCGTAGGTGTTGGGGGCGCCGGTGAGGTAACCGTTGGCGCTGGCACCCATGACCCAGCGGGTGGTTCCGTCGTCGGCCTTGAGCTGGAACAGGTCGGGGCACTCGAGGGTGCCCAGCGTGCTGTTGACGTAACTGGAGGCCCAGGTCCAGTTCTTGAGATCGGGAGAGGTGTAGAACCCGATGCGGTCGCCCTCGGCGAGCAGCGCGACCCAGCGGTTGCGGGGTGCGTCCCAAACCACCTTGGGGTCGCGGAAGTCCTTGCGGCCGCCGTTGGCCATCACCGGGGTGTCGCCGTAGGGGCGGAAGTTGCGGCCGCCGTCGGTGGAGTACCACAGGAACTGCGCCTGCGGGCCGGACGCGTCGACGATCTGGGCGGGGGTGGGGTGGTCCATCTGGGTGGTCAGGACGACGATCGCGCCGGCGCCGAACCCGGCGGTGTTGTCCGTGTCGACGACCGCGGAGCCGGACCACAGGTCGTAGTTGGCGTTGCTCTTCTTCGGGGCGGCGACACCCTGGTCGTGGAAGGCGACGTTGTCGGTGGTGGTGGCGAGGCGCCAGGCGGTGCCGACGGCCTGGTCGTAGTCGGCGTTGTAGAGGTAGTAGTAGTGGAAGGCGCCGTCGACGTAGACCGGCCGCTGCGGGTCGTTCTTCCAGTGGTCGGGCACGGTGAAGTGGTACACGCTGCGGTAGCTGTCCGCCGCCCGGGCCGGCTGGGGGCCGGCCGGGCCGGGGGCGGCGACGCCGAGCGCAGTCAGCGCGAGACCGAGCAGGATGGTGAGGGAGAATCGCAGTCGGGAGGTCATGGTCGGCTCCTGGACTTCTGTGGGTGGGGGAGGAGCTGTCGTACCGTCAGCGAGGCAGGGGGACCTGCGCGGACCCGGCGCCGGTACCGGCCGGTTCCGCCTCGAACGTCATCCGGCGGCCGTCCCAGCGGATCGGCACGGGGTCGCTGACTCCGCCGGTGAAGGTGCCGTCGGGGCCGGTGTGGTGGAAGCCCATGAGCACCCAGCGGCCGTCCCGGCGGCGCACGAGCTTGCCGCTGTAGTAGCGGTCGTCGGTCACCTGCTCGGCCGCGTCGATGTCGAACGGTCCGAGCAGGCTCTCGGCGGGGGCGGCCCAGATGCCGCCACGGGTGCCGCCGGCTCGGCGCAGCTCGGAGGCGTGCTCGGCGAGGCAGGAGAAGATCAGTACCGGCCGGCCGTCGACGATCTCGGTCTGGATGACCTCGAGCTGCCCGAAGCCGCGTACGGCGGGAGCGGTCAGCGGCGGCCGCAGGTGCCACTCGCGCAGGTCGGCGGAGACGGCGTGGCCGACGACTCCGCGTTCGAAGGCCGGTCCTTCGGTGGCCCGGGCGGTGATCAGCATGTGCCAGCCGTCGCCGTCGGGGTCGGGGAAGACCCAGGGGTCGCGGAACGCCTCGTCGTGCCACCGGCCGGAGTCGAGGGTCTCGTACCAGGTGGGGTCGGCGCTGAGTACGGGGTTGGCGCCGGCCTTGTGCCAGGTGGTCAGGTCGGTGGAGGTGGCGTAGCCGATGCGCTGGATGTTCTTGCCCCCGGGGGCACGGGTGGAGCCGGTGTAGAAGAGGAACCAGGTGCCGTCCGGGTGGCGGGCGACCGAGCCGGTCCAGGTGGCGAGGTCGTCGAAGGCGGGCGCGTCGGCGCGGACCAGGGCGTCGGGGACCCGGGTCCAGTTGCGCAGGTCGGCGGAGACGGCGTGGCCGATGGCGGCCCGGTAGTGGCGGGCCTCGGGGTCGTGCAGGGCGCGGGAGGCGTACAGGAAGAACAGGTGGTGCTGCTCGCCGTCGTCGGCGAACCAGAAGTCCCAGACCCAGGAGTCGGGCAGCGTGAACATGAGGGCCTTTCAGGGCAGGCGTGGGGAACCCGGCGGCCTCGGGCCGCCGGGCGCGGCGGCGGGTGGGGAGTGCGCGGTGGTGCTGGTCAGCCCTTGACGCCGCTGGCGGCGACACTGCTGACGAAGGCCCGCTGGAAGGCGAGGAACACGACCAGCACGGGCAGCGTGATCATGGAGGTGTAGGCCATGATCTCGCCCCAGGCGGGGTTGTCCTGGAAGAAGTACTGCATGCCGACCATGACGGGGCGCAGCGTCTCGTCCTGGACGACCATCGTCGGCCACAGGTACTGGTTCCAGGCGGGCAGGAAGGTGAGGATCGCGACGGTCGCGAAAGCCGGTCCTGACAGCGGGACCACGATGCGGCGGTAGATGGTGAACCAGCCGGCGCCGTCGATGCGGGCGGCCTCGTCGAGCGAGGTGGGGATGGTGGAGAAGTACTGGCTGAACAGGAAGACGGAGAAGGCGTTCGCGACGAACGGGATGATCTGCACCTGGTAGCTGTTGAGCCAGCCGATGTCGTAGACCAGGGCGCCGTCCTGGAAGAGCAGGGTCGGCAGGTGGGCGACCCAGTAGACCAGCGGCACGGCGATCGTCTCGAAGGGGACGATGAGGGTGGCGATGACAACGCCGAGGACCAGCCCGCGGCCACGCCAGCGCAGGCGTGAAAGGGCGAAGCCCGCCATGGAGTTGACGACCAGTCCGAGGCCGACGATCGCCACGGTGACCAGCAGCGAGTTGAGCAGGAAGCGTCCGACCGGCACCCGGTCGAAGACCGCGCCGTAGTTGTCCAGGTTGACGTCGCCGACCGGCAGGAACGCGCGCCAGCCGCTGATGTCGGAGAGGATCTGGCTGTCCGGCTTCAGGCTGGAGACGAACATGAAGACCAGCGGGAAGAGGAAGAACACGGCGAGGCCGACCAGGACCAGGTACGACCAGACGCGTCGGCGCTGTTCGCTCGCCTCGGGACGCGTGCCTCGCACGCGCGGAGTTGCGGCCATGGGTCAGTCCTTGTCGCGGGTGAGGTGGCGCTGGATCAGCGCGATGACGAGCACGATCACGAAGAACACCAGGGACAGCGCGGAGCCGTACCCGATCTGCTGCTGGCGGTAGCCGGTGAGCACCGCGTGGTAGACCAGGGTCGAGGTCGAGTCGATCGGGCCGCCCTGGGTCATCACGTCGATCTGCACGAACAGGCCGAGTGCCGCGATGGTGATGGTGATGAGGACGAAGATCCTGGTCGGGCGCAGGCACGGCCAAGTGACGTCCCTGAACTGGCGCCAGGTCCCGGCGCCGTCGATGCGAGCCGCCTCGTAGAGCTCCTCGGGGATGGTCTGCAGACCCGACAGCCAGATCAGCATGTGGAATCCGACGGCCTGCCAGACGGACAGCACGATGATCGCGAACAGGGCGGTGCTGGGGTTGTCGAGCCAGGCGGTGCCCTGCCAGGCGCCGAAGGTGATCGAGTTGATGAAGGAGTTGACCAGCCCGTCCGGCTGGTACATGAACTTCCACAGGATCGAGACCACGACGATCGAGGTCACGACCGGGATGAAGAAGATGACCCGGAACGCGGTCACGCCGCGGATCTTCTGATTGACCATCAGGGCGAGGAACAGTCCGAAGCCGGCCTGGACGGGGACGACCACGGCCGCGAAGGCGAAGGTGTTGAGGGCCGAGCGGAAGAACGTCGGGTCGATGGTGAACGCCCGGACGAAGTTGTCGAAGCCGACGAAGCGCAACGGTTCGGGGGAGATGAGCCGCGCGTTGGTGAAGGACAGGGCGAAGCCGAGCAGCACCGGCACGATCAGGAAGGTCAGCAGCAGGACGATCGCGGGTGAGGCCATGGCGAGCCCCGCGCGGGCTTCGCCGCGGCGGGCCGCGTTCTTCGCGCGCCGCCTCTTCCCGTCCGCCGCGGGGGCGGTGGGTGTTCGGGCGGGTTCGGGGGTGGCCGGGTCGGCCGGGGAGTCGAGACGGAAGGTCGCTGTCATGGTGTCACGCCTTTCCGCAGGCCGGGCGGTATGGCAGCCGCCCCGCCTGCGCTTGCCGCCTCGTCAGTTGCCGTAGTTGTTGTTCGACTTGATGTCGCTGTCGATCGCCTTCACGGCGGCGTCGAGGGCGGACTTGACGTCGGCGCCGTTCATGATGTCCTTCGCGGCCTTCTCGAAGGTGGTGGAGATCACCGGGTAGCCGGGTGTGGCGGGGCGGGCCAGGGCGAACTTCTGTGACAGGACGGCGAATTGGTGCAGCGGGCCGTCCGCGCTGAAGTACTTCGAGGCGCTGGCCGCGGCCTGGGTGGCCGGGATGACGACCTGGCTGTCGGCGAAGTCGGTGAGGTACTTGTCCTGGTAGCTGAACTTCAGGTACTCGCGGGCGCCTTCGCTCTGGGCGCTGCCGCAGCCCGCGGAGATGCCCCACTGCCAGGAGCCGCCGCCGATCCTGGGGCCCTTGCCGAAGTCGACGGGCGGCAGGATCAGCAGGTCGGCACCGACCTTCTGCAGCGCGTCCTGGGCGTTCCACACGCCGGTGTAGCTCAGCGCCACCTTGTCGTCGATGAACTTCTGGTTCCCCACCGGGCCGCTGTTGTTCGCCCAGCCGCTCTTGAACACCTTCTGGAACCAGGTGAAGAACTTGACGGAGTCGGGGCCGTTGAGGACACCGTCGGCGGACTTCATGGCGGTCCGGTCGAACAGGTCGCCACCCGCGCTCTGCAGCATCGGGGAGTACGCGTACGGCCACCACTCACCCTTGTCGGCCGCGCCGAGGTCGAGCGGGGTCGCGTAGCCGGAGTCCTTGAGCTTGGCCGCGACGGCGTCGAACTCCGCCAGGGTCCAGGGCTTGTCCACGGTCGGGATGCGGATGCCGTTCTTCTCCAGCACCGACTTGCGGGCGAAGATCGACAGGGCGGCGTCCCAGTAGCCCGCGGAGTAGACCTTGCCCTGGTAGCGGCCGACCGCGGTGGGCAGGAGCGAATCGGTCAGCGTGGTCGGCAGCTCCAGTGGCTGCAGGTAGCCGGCCCAGGCCCAGTTGGGCATGACCGGGCCGTCCATGTCCAGGAGGCACGGCAGGTTGCGGGCCGCCGCCGCTGCGGTGATCGCGTCGTTGTACGAGCCCTGCGGGAAGTTCTGCTGGACGACCCGGTACTTCGGCTGCGAGGCGTTGAAATCGTCAATGATCTTCTTGTAGACGGCCAGCTCCCCGGGGTTTCCCGCGGAGTGCGTCCACATGGTGATCGGCGTAGGACCGTTTCCGGACGGCGTGCCGTCGTGGCTCGCCTTGGCACAGCCGCTCAGCACGACCGTTCCCAGAAGGCCCGCCGCTGTTACGATTGCGAGGGGTTTGCGCACAGGTGATCCCTTCAAGGGGTCGACTGCCAGGTCGGCCCCGAGTGTGATGGCAGCGTCAACTGCCATGTGATTTCGGTGAGTCCGCCGCCGTTCTCAGTTTCCGGCTGTGATCGGCGGCGGTCCCACGGAGTCCCGACGGATGATCGGGCAGTTCATGAGAAGCGGGTTGTCCCGGTCGGACTCCCGCAGCCCCAGGGCGACCTCCATGGCCCAGCGGCCCATCTCGTAGTGGGGTAGTGCGACCGTGGTGAGCGGCGGATCCAGTTCCGAGGCGATCAGCTGCTGGTCGTCGTAGCCGACGATCGACAGGTCGTCGGGGATCGCCAGGCCGCGACGGTGGGCAGCGGTGTAAGCGCCCATCGCCATACGGTCGTTGAAGCAGAAGATCGCGGTCGGACGCCGCGACGTCGGCAGGTCCAGCAGTTCCTCGACGGCCGCGCGCCCGCCCGCGGCGTCGGTTGCCGCGCGCACGTGCAGGGCCGGATCGGGGGTGATGCCCGACTCGGCGAGCACCTCCAGATAGCCCTGGTGGCGAAGCTCCGAGGCGACGACCTCGTCAGGGTTGGGAGCATCGACGTAGGCGATCCGGCGGTGACCCGCGGCCACCAGCTCACGTGTCGCCGACGCCCCGCCTTGCCGGTCGTCCGGTACCACCGCCGGCCAACCGCCTTCCGTCGGACGGCAGTCCAGGAAGACGGTGCCCGCCGGGAGGCCGGCCGGCGCGTCCACCGCGCGGTGCCACATCCGGGCATAGAGCATGGCGTCGACCTGCTGGCCGACCAGGGCGAGGATCGCCTTCCGCTCCTGCTCCGCGTCGTCGTCGGTGTTCACCAGGATGACCAGGTGCCCGTGATCCCGGGCGACGTCGTTGGCGCCCGCCAGCATCCGCCCGGCGAAGGGGGTGGTGGCGATGGTGTCGGAGATCAGCCCGATCGTCCGGGTCCGCTGAGTCCGCAGGCTGCGCGCCACGGAGTTCGGCGCGTACCCGGCCGCCTTGGCCGCCTCGCGGACCCGGGCCTGCGTCTGCGGCGAGATGCGGTCGCTGCCCGCACCGCTGAGCACCATGGAGACGGTGGCGGTCGAGACGCCGGCGGCGGCCGCGACATCGGACATACGCACCCGGGCCATGGTGAGTCGACCTCGTTTCCGCTGTGTTTAATCGTTTAACCCATCGGGATGTGAGTATGCAGTTCCCTCGGTTGGGCCGTCAAGACAACGGATGCGCCGTAACCCCGCTGCAACCCGGGTGTGACCGGAGCGTGCCGACGCCGCACCGGGCCCCAACGATGCGAACGGGCCCGGAAACGCCGAACGCCCGCACCAGACCGAAGTCTGATGCGGGCGACGATTCAAGCTTCCCGGCGAACCGGAAGCCTGTACAAACAATGTGTCCGAGGGGGGACTTGAACCCCCACGCCCGATAAAGGGCACTAGCACCTCAAGCTAGCGCGTCTGCCATTCCGCCACCCGGACCGGGTGTTGTCTTCGCGGTCTGTTGCCCGCGTCGACATGTGTAACTGTAGCAAGGAACGGCACCAGGACCCAAAACCGTCCCTGGCGGGGGCCGTGCGGCTTGGATCCGGGGGAATGCCCTTGGGGTGGGGCGGGTCCTGGGGGAGGATGGCGGGACCGTGCCCGCAGGGCTCCGGCCGTTGGGTGCCGGGGTGGCGTGGAGGTGCGCCGGGTGGGCGAGACGACGAGGAGTGACCGTGAGCGAGGCGAAGGTGACGGCTGAGTCGGAGGTCGCCGAGATCTGTCGGGACCTGATCCGGATCGACACCAGTAACTACGGTGACGGGTCGGGTCCGGGGGAGCGCAAGGCGGCGGAGTACGTCGCGGAGCAGCTGGCGGAGTTCGGGCTGGAGCCGAAGATCTACGAGTCGGCCAAGGGCCGGGCCTCGACCGTGGTGCGGATCGAGGGCGAGGACCGTTCGCGGCCCGGGCTGCTGATCCACGGCCACACCGATGTGGTGCCGGCCAACGCGGCGGACTGGACGTACGACCCGTTCGGCGGCGAGATCGCGGACGGTTGTGTCTGGGGCCGCGGCGCGGTGGACATGAAGGACATGGACGCGATGACGCTGGCCGTCGTCCGCGACCGGCTGCGGACCGGGCGGAAGCCCCCGCGTGACCTGGTGCTGGCCTTCGTCGCGGACGAGGAGGCGGGCGGCACGTACGGTGCCCGCTACCTGGTGGACAAGCACCCGGAGCTGTTCGAGGGCGTCACCGAGGGGATCGGCGAGGTCGGCGGCTTCTCCTTCACCGTCAACGACCAGGTGCGGCTGTACCTGGTGGAGACGGCACAGAAGGGCATGCACTGGATGCGGCTCACCGTCGAGGGCCGGGCCGGCCACGGCTCGATGGCGAACGACGACAACGCGATCACCGAGCTGTGCGAGGCGGTGGCCCGGCTGGGGAAGCACACCTTCCCGCTCCGGATCACCAAGACGGTGCAGGCGTTCCTGAATGAGCTGTCGGACGCGCTGGGCGTGAAGCTCGACCCGAACGACATGGACGAGACGCTCCGGGTGCTCGGCGGCATCGCCAAGATGATCGGCACCACGCTGCGCAACACCGCCCAGCCGACCATGCTCGGCGCCGGCTACAAGGTGAACGTGATCCCCGGCCAGGCCACCGCGCACGTGGACGGCCGCTTCCTGCCCGGCCACGAGGAGGAGTTCCTGGCCGAGCTGGACAGTGTGCTCGGGCCCCGGGTGAAGCGGGAGAGCCTGCACTACGACAAGGCGCTGGAGACCGACTTCGACGGTGCGCTGGTGGAGGCGATGCAGTCGGCCCTGCAGGCCGAGGACCCGATCGCCCGGGCGGTGCCGTACTGCCTGTCCGGCGGCACGGACGCGAAGTCCTTCCAGGACCTGGGCATCCGGTGCTTCGGCTTCGCGCCGCTGCAGCTCCCGCCGGAGCTGGACTTCGCCGGGATGTTCCACGGCGTGGACGAGCGGGTGCCGGTGGACGGCCTGAAGTTCGGCGTGCGCGTGCTGGACCGGTTCATCGACGCCTGCTGAGTCGACGCCTGCTGATCCGCAGTCAGGAGGACGGCCCACCCCGGGGTTCCCCGGAGGTGGGCCGTCCGCTTGTCGGAGCTAATGACGAGCGGAACGGTGAAACGCCGAGTGCAGAAAGGATTCCTCCCGTAGTCAACTGGCCGACTGTGTGTACGAGTTGTCACCGCTGAGAGTGAATGGGTGATCCACTCCGTACCCCGTTCGGCCCAGCGTCGTTCACCCATATGCAGGCCGGAACAACGGCCTGTGGGACACAGGAATCGACCAGGAGGAATACCCATGAAGGTCAAGAAGATCGTCGCTGTCGCCGCCGCCACCGGTGGTCTGGTGCTCGCGGGTGCGGGTGCCGCGGCCGCCCACGGTGGCGCGGCCGCGAACGGTTTCGCGACCAACTCGCCCGGCGTGCTGTCCGGTAACAACGTGCAGGTTCCGGTGCACGTGCCGGTGAACCTCTGCGGCAACACCGTCAGCGTGATCGGCCTGCTGAACCCGGCGTTCGGCAACAACTGCGCCAACTTCTGAGCAGTCACCGGCCGTTCGGGCCGGGCTGACCGCTGAGAGAGTGAGACCGATGGACCCCTGGCAAAAACGCGCAGGGGTCCATCGGTCTTTCCGGGGAGTGGCGCCCGTCACTCGATGGGGTGAAAGCGCTCGTTCGGCTCAACCGTAGAACGCCCGGACTCGTTGTTCGGTGTACCGGGGAAGACCGCGTCAGGAATTCCGACAATCACAACTCATCATCAGGGGAGTACATGCGTCAGGTCGCAAAGAGGGGCATCCTCACCGCAGTCGCCACCGGCAGCGTGCTGGCCTCGGCGTCGGGCTACGCCTACGCGAGCTCGGACGCGCAGGGTGCGGTCGCCAACTCGCCCGGCGTCGGGTCCGGCAACAACATCCAGGCGCCGGTGGACATCCCCGTCAACGCCTGCGGCAACACGGTGAGTGTGGTCGGCCTGCTCAACCCCGCGATGGGCAACGACTGCGCCAACAGTTCGGGCCCGGGGAAGGGCGCCGAGACCCGGGGTGCCGAGGCCCACGGCAGTGCCGGCAACTCGCCGGGCGTGGCGTCCGGCAACAACATCCACGCCCCGGTCTCGGTGCCGATCAACGCCTGCGGCAACTCGGTCAACGTGGTCGGCGTCGGCAACCCCGCCTTCGGGAACGACTGCGGCAACGTCGCCACCCCGCCGCCGCCCGCCCAGGACGAGGACTGCCACCCCGGCACGCACAACCCGCCGCCGCCCGCGAGCACCCAGCCGCCCGGCACCACCCCGCCGGCGAGCGAGGGCACCGGCTCCGGTCACGGCGCGGGCCGAGGCGGCCTGCCCGGTGCGGACGAGATCGGCACCCCGGCGGCGGCCGTGGCCCCCGCCTCGTACACCGAGACCCCGCCGCCCGCCCCGGCCCCGGTGGCACCCGCCGCGGCGAGCCGGGCCCAGCTGGCGCAGACCGGCTCGGAGGGGCTGCAGCTGATCACCGCGGCCGGCGCGGCCCTGCTGATCGGCGGCGGCGTGCTGTACCGCCGCTCCCGGGTCGGCGTCTGAGACTCGGCGAGGGGTGGGCCCGGCCGGGCCCACCCCCACGGGTCACCAGCTGCGGACCTGCCGGATGATGCGGCGGCGCAGCAGGACCGTCCGACGGCCGTCCGGGAAGAGCTTGAGCCTGTCCAGCTCCCAGTGCCCGTACTCGGCGTGCTCGGTGAGCAGCTGCCGGGCCGCGTTGCGGCTGGTGCCGCGCGGGATGCTGAGCGACTGGTACTCGTACTCCGGCTGCCGAACCAGCTTGGGTGGGGTCAAGACTTTCCTCCTGCGGGACGCTTGCAGGCAAGGGTACGACCTGCCTGCGACAACCAGGGCCGGCTCGGCCCACCGGGGCCGCCTGCCGCGTCCGCCGAGCCTGGGCCGAGCGCGGCTGACAGTCAATCAGTTTTCGTACCACTGACGAGATACCCCGGCTCGGCGGTCGCGACGCGCCCGGTCGGGGAGGCGGACGGAGCGGTCCGGGCGCGGTACAGATCCGTCCGGACCGGACATCCGGGCGGAAGTTGCGGTGAATTCCCGGACGTAGACGACAACCCCTGTGCGTGTTGTGCCCGGGGGGAGATAGCGTCAGCACCATGTCTGATGCCGCGCAGCACTCCATCATCGACGTACGGGCCGCCGCCGAGGCGGTCAAGTCCGCCATCGACCGCCACCTGGCAGCGGTCTCCGGCCCCACCACAGCGGACGATCCCGCCGTGGCCGGCGCCTACGAGGAGCTCGCTGCGGCGGCCATCGCCTACGACCAGATCCTGTACGAGGTCTACGACGAGGTCACCCCGTTCGAGGTGCCCGGCGACGAGGGCTCGGGTGGCTACTCGGGCCCGGACCAGCCCGAGGCGATCAGCGTGCTGATCCGCCGCGACTACCTGGTGGCGGACCCGAAGCGGCTGCGCGAGCAGGCCGAGCGGGTGGACGGCTCGCTGACCCCGGGCGGCGATCCGGCGGGCGGCGCGGTGAACGCCGCGATCGGCGTGCTGTTCGGCGAGTACGAGCCGGACGAGATCGCGGCCCGCTGCGAGGAGTTCGGCCTGGAGGAGGGCGACTCGACGATCTGGGTGGCCGCCACCGAGCCGTCCGACCCGGGGGAGTGGCTGCCGGAGCCGTTCGACGGGGCCGACCCGCAGCTGCTGATCTGCCGGTTCGACGTCAGTGAGGTCTACGACGACGACCTGGACGCGCTCGACGAGGAGTAGCCGGTACGGCAGAGAGGGGCGGGGCCGTCGCGGCCCCGCCCCTCTCGCTGTCGTCCGGGTCGAGCGGTCAGTACGCCTGCTCGGCCTGCTCCGCCAGGATGGCCCGGAGTCGGGTGGTGCGCGGCTGTGCGGTGCGCTCGGCGACCGCCTGCGGCAGCGCCTGACCTGCCGCGTGCACCACCGACAGGTGACGCTCGGCCCGGCCGAAGGCGGTGTACACCCACTGCCTGGTCAGCCCGGCGGCCGCGTCCTCCGGCAGCACGGCGACCACGCCGGGCCAGCGCCGGCCGACCGCCTGATGGCCGGTCAGCGCCCAGCCGTGCCGCAGCCCGGCGGCCTGGGCGGGGGAGAGGGTGAGCCGGGAGCCGTCGGTCAGCTCCAGGTGCAGCCCGGCGGCGTCGCCGTCCAGCACCCGGCCGAGCCGGACCACGCCGGGGGCGGGGGAGTGCACCACCCGGTCGCCCGGGTCGAAGCCGCCGAACCGGCCGGGGCCGGGGTTGAGCCGGGCCTTGGCCGCCGCGTTCAGCGCCCTGGTGCCCGCACCACCGCCGTGCCCGGGCGTCAGCAGGACCACCTGCTCGGCGGGGATGCCGAGCGCGCGCGGGATGGAGTCGGTGAGCAGCTGCACCGCGCGGTGCACCGCCTCGGCGCCGTCCTTGGCGGTGAGGATCACCACCTCCTTGTCCGGCGCCTCGACCGGCTGCAGCTCGCCGACCCCGATGCCGGAGACCAGCTCGCCGATCGGGCCGAAGTCGGGCGTCCGGGACGCCACGGCGGGGCAGACCTTGGCCGCCAGCAGGTCGGCGAAGAACCGGCCCGCCCCGGCGGACCAGAGCTGCCCCGGGTCGCCGCTGAGCACCAGCCGGGTGCCGTCGGCGAGCGCCTCCAGCAGGGTGGCGGCGAGCTCGACGTCGAGCAGCGGGGCGTCCAGCACGATCAGCAGGTCGAGCGCGAGCGAGCCGTCGGGGGCCCGGCCTGGACCGGCCGCACCGGCCAACAGCTCGGCCAGGACGGCCACTTCGGAGGCGTCGGTGGCGGCCCGGAGGCTGTCCCGGCCCTCCGCCGTCCAGGTCACGGCCCAGGCGCGCAGCCCGAGCCCCCGGGCGGCGCTGAGCAGCGCGGCGGGCTCCGCGCGGGCGGCCTCGCCGCCGGTGTGCAGCACCACGGCACTCTCGGCCACCGCCCGGACCAGCGCGGTCGCGGAGGAGGACGGCGCAGCGACGGCGGCCGCCTCCCAGGCGGCCGGGCCGGGCTGGGCGGGGTGGCCGCTCTCGTCGCTTTCGGAAGCCCCAGCCTCGGAAGCCTCGCCTTCAGAAGCCTCAGCCTCTGAGGTCTCGGCCTCGTCGTCCGTGCCCGGGACGAAGGTGGACATCACCCGGACCAGGCCGTCGGCGAGGCTCTCCTCCGCCAGCGCCAGCCGTTCGAGGGCGAGCAGCGTCCGCATCGGGGGCTCGTCCTCCTCGTCGTCCGAGGGGCGGTGGCCGGGGAGCTCCTCCTGAAAGGCCATCACCCGGCCGTCCACCACGACCTCCTGGAGCGCGGCGGCGGCGTCCGGCAGCCCGAGCTTCTCCAGCCCGGCCGCCACCTCGCCGATCTCCATCGCGGAGTGCCCGCGCAGCGCGGCCTGCTCCAGCACCCACGGCACCAGGGCCTGCGCCCGCCGCGGGTCGCCGGGCCCGGCCTCGGCGCCGAGCAGGCCCCGGGCGAAGCCGTCCGCCTGGTCGGGCCGGACACCGGGCAGCGCCAGCACGGCCCACGGGTCCTCGCGGAGGGCGGCGGCGGCGCCGTCACCGAGCAGGGCCACCGCGGCACCGGCGAACTCGGCCGGCGCACCACCGGCGGTGAGCACCTCGGCGGTGTCGCGCAGCGCCTGCTCGCGCTGCCCGTCCACGGCGGCCGCGGCGGGGGCGGCGGCACCGGCCGTACGGATCGCCTCGGCCAACGCGGCCACCGCGTCCGGCTGTTGAGTCGGAGTCACGACCTCGGGGGCCTGCTCCGCCGCGTCCTGAGCCGGAGTCACGACCTCCGGAGCGCCCTCGGCCACGTTCTGTACTTCCTCCACGTCGCCCATCACTTCGCTCCTACAGCTCCGTCCAGCCTTGGTCCGGGTAGCGGTGCACCGGGGCCGAAACGTCGTCCAGCGCACCGCGGATCTCATCCGGAAGCGTAAGCGTCTCCACCGACAGCGCCGACCGCAGCTGACCGGCCGTCCGGGCCCCGATCAGCGCGCTCGCCACCCCGGGCCGGTCCCGTACCCAGGACAGCGCGACCGCGAGCGGGCTGCTGGCCAGTCCGTCGGCGGCGGTGGCGAGGGCGTCCACGATCCGCCGGGACCGGTCGCCGAGGTACGGCTGCACGAAGCCGGAGAGGTACGGCGAGGCGCCGCGCGACTCGGGCGGTACGGCGTGCCGGTACTTGCCGGTGAGCACGCCCCGGCCGAGCGGCGAGGAGGCGATCAGGCCGACCCCGGCGTCGAGGGCGGCGGGCACCACCTCGCGTTCGATGCCGCGCTGGAGCAGCGAGTACTCCATCTGCGTCCCGGCCAGCGGCACCCGCCCGGGGTGGGCGCGCTGCCAGGCGGCGGCCTTGGCGAGCTGCCAGCCCGAGTAGTTGGAGACGCCGACGTACCGGGCCCGGCCGCTGGCCACCGCCAGGTCGAGCGCGTACAGGGTCTCCTCGTCGGGGGTGGCCGGGTCGAAGGCGTGCACCTGCCAGAGGTCCACGTAGTCGGTGCCGAGCCGACGCAGCGAGGCGTCCAGGGCGGAGAGCAGGCTGCCACGCGAGGTGTCGAAGCGGCGGTCGGAGTCCGGGACGCTGCCCGCCTTGGTGGCGATGACCAGTTCGGAGCGGGGGATCAGACTGTCCGTCAGCCGGGAGATCAGGTACTCCGCGCCACCGTCGGCGTAGACGTCGGCGGTGTCCAGCAGGGTGCCGCCCGCGTCGACGAAGGTCTTGAGCTGTTCGGCGGCGTCGTGCTCGTCGGTGTCCCGTCCCCAGGTCATGGTGCCGAGGCCGAGTCTGGAGACCCGCAGCCCGGTCCGTCCCAGGTGACGCTTCTCCATCGGGCAGAACCTCCGTCGGCCGGCAGACACGCAGGTGAGGGAGGTCCCTCCCCTTGTCGGCAGAGCGTAGCGGCCCGGGCCCGGCGCGCCACGCCGACCCGCAGGGCGCTCGCCCGGGCCGCCCCGAGGGTGTGACGCGGCACACACCTACCGGCCGGTAGCATGGCCGCGCAGCCACCGATACGCTCCCGAACGAGCGGCGACCATGCGTGCGGTGACCCCCGTGCGGGGACCACCCGTACGGTGACCACGACCCGGAAGGCTTCACATGCGACTCGGCATCAACCTCGGCTACTGGGGACTCGGCATGGACGCCGACAACGTCGCCGTCGCGCAGGAGGCCGACCGGCTCGGCTACTCGGTCTGCTGGGCAGCCGAGGCGTACGGCTCCGACGCCGCGACCGTGCTCGCGTACGTCGCCGCCAAGACCGAGCGGATCGACGTCGGTTCGGCCATCTTCCAGATCCCGGCCCGCACCCCGGCGATGACCGCGATGACCGCCGCCACCCTGGACACCCTCTCCGGCGGCCGGTTCCGGCTCGGCCTCGGCGTCTCCGGGCCGCAGGTCTCCGAGGGCTGGTACGGCGTCAAGTTCGACAAGCCGCTGGCCCGCACCCGCGAGTACGTGGAGATCATCCGCAAGGCGATGTCCCGCGAGCGCCTGGTGCACGAGGGCGCGCACTGGACGCTGCCGCTGCCGGGCGGCCCGGGCAAGCCGATCAAGCTGACGGTGCATCCGGTCCGTGAGCACATCCCGCTCTACATCGCCGCGATCGGCCCGAAGAACCTGGAGCAGACCGGCGAGATCGCCGACGGCTGGCTCGGCATCTTCTTCGCGCCCGAGCACGCCGCGCTCTCCATCGACCCGCTCCGGGCCGGCCGGGCCAAGACCGGGCAGACCCTGGACGGCTTCGACCTCTGCCCGACCGTCACCATCTCGGTCGGCGAGGACGTCAAGGCCGCCGCCGACACCCAGCGGTCGTACGCCGCGCTGTACATCGGCGGGATGGGCAGCAAGGACAAGAACTTCTACAACCAGCTCGCCCGCCGGATGGGCTACGAGCAGGCCGCCGACGAGATCCAGGAGAAGTACCTCGCCAGGGACTACGCGGGCGCCGCCGCCGCCGTCCCGCACGACCTGATCGACTCCACCGCGCTGCTCGGCACCACCGAGCGGATCGCCGACCGGATGCAGGCCTACGCCGACGCGGGCGTCACCACGCTGACGCTCGCCCCGGCCGGCTTCACCCTGGACGAGCGGATCACCGCGCTGCGCACCGGCGTCGCGGCGCTGGAGCGGGCCGGGCTGGCCTAAGTTCTCGGGTGCAGCGGCAGGTGGGTCAGAGCCAGCCGCTGCGCTTGAAGACCCGGTGCAGGATCAGACAGAGCGTCACCATCAGGCCGACCGCCGCCGGATAGCCCCAGGGCTGGCGCAGCTCCGGCATGTCCTCGAAGTTCATCCCGTACACGCCCGCGATCATCGTCGGTACGGCGGCCAGCGCCGCCCAGGCCGAGATCTTCCGCATGTCGTTGTTCTGCTGCACGCTCACCTGGGCGAGGTTGGCGTTCAGGATGTCCGAGAGCAGCCGGTCCAGCGCCTCCACCTGCTCGTTCACCCGGGTCAGGTGGTCGGCCACGTCACGCAGGTAGGGGCGGAGCTTCTCCGGCAGCTCCGGGACGGAGCTGGTGGCCATCCGGAACAGCGGTTCCTGCAGCGGCCCGGTGCACTTGCGGACCGCCGTCACCTGGCGCTTGAAGGCGTAGATCCGCTCCGCCAGTCCGCGCGCCGGGCGCCCCGGGGCGAACACCTCCGCCTCCAGGTCGTCCAGGTCGGCCTGGAGCGCCGCGGCCACCTCCAGGTACTGGTCCACCACCAGGTCGGCGACCGCGTACAGCACCGCGGCCGGGCCCTGGGCGAGCAGTTCCGGCTGCTTCTCCATGGAGGCCCGCAGCCCGGCCAGCGGGCGCTCGGTACCGTGCCGGACCGTCATCACGTAGCTATCGCCGAGGAACAGCATCAGCTCGCCGGTGCTGACCACGTGCCCATCGGCCCGGTAGTCGAGGGTCTTGAGCACCACGAACAGCGAGTCGGGGTAGCGCTCCACCTTGGGCCGCTGGTGCGCCGACACGGCACCCTCGACGGCCAGCGGGTGCAGCCCGAACTCCTCGCTGACCAGGTTGAGTTCCGCGGTGGTCGGCTCGACCGCACCGAGCCAGACGAAGGCGTCGCCCTCCTGGCGGGCAACCGCCAGGGCGTCCGAGTAGTCCTCGGGGCCCTCGGTGCGATGGCCGCCGCGGTATATGGCGCTGTCGACGATCATGCGGTCCATTCTGCTGCTCGACGACCTGAAAGGGCACCATATCGGGCGGCTGGATCGGGTGAAGGTCGTACGCTGGCCCCATGCCGACCCTGTTGCTCGTCCGCCATGGCCGTTCCACCGCCAACACGGCCGGGGTGCTCGCCGGTTGGACACCGGACGTCCACCTCGACGACACCGGCCGGGCCCAGGCGGCCGGTCTGGCCGAACGGCTGGCGGGCATCCCGCTGGTGCAGGCGGTGAGCAGCCCGCTGGAGCGCTGCGCCGAGACGCTGGCGCCGCTGCTGGCGGCCCGGCCGGAGCTCGGTCCGGCGGCGAGCGACGAGCGGCTCGGCGAGTGCCACTACGGGGACTGGACCGGCCGGCCGCTGGCCGAGCTGGCCACCGAGCCGCTCTGGCGGACCGTGCAGGACCACGCTGCGGCCGCCGCCTTCCCGGGCGGCGAGTCGCTGCGGGAGCTGAGCCACCGGACGGTCACCGCCGTCCGGGAGTGGAACGAGAAGATCGCCGTCGAGCACGGCTCGGACGCGGTCTGGGTGGCCTGCTCGCACGGAGACGTGATCAAGGCGGTGGTGGCCGACGCGCTCGGCCTGCACCTGGACCACTTCCAGCGGATCTCGGTCGAGCCCTGCTCGGTGACCGCGATCCGCTACACCCCGCACCGGCCGTTCGTGCTGCGGGTCGGCGACACCGGCAGCCTGGCCTCGCTGGCGCCCCGGCCGTCCCCGGCGACGGCGACGGCCGAGGGCGACGCGGTGGTCGGCGGCGACACCGGCGCCCACTGACGGCCACGGGCAGCAGCCGCCTTCTCGGTGGTTGCCCGAGCACCAGGACCATGCCCCAACTGGGCCGCACAGGCCGTAGGGTGGCCGGTGAGACCACGATCGATCAGAACCCGGAGCGAGAGAGTGCCCCGTCAGGTCCACTTCTATGACCAGCCCGAGCGGTTCGTCGCCGGCACCGTCGGCCAGCCCGGTGCCCGGGCGTTCTTCCTGCAGGCCAGCGCGCGTGGCCGGATCACCTCGGTACTGCTGGAGAAGGCCCAGGTGGCGGCCCTCGCCGAGCGGGTCGAACAGGTGCTGGACGAGGCGATCCGGCGCAGCGACGGCGAGGCGGACATCCCGGCCGTGGCGCCGGCCGAGCTGATCGACACCGCGCCTCTCGACCTCCCGCTGGAGGAGGAGTTCCGGGTCGGCACGATGGCCCTGGCCTGGGACGGCACCGACGAGTGCCTGGTGGTCGAGGCCCAGGCGGTGACCGAGGCCGAGGAGGAGGGCGAGGAGGACACCGCCGCCTTCGAGGACGACGAGAACGGGCCCGACCTGCTCCGGGTACGGCTCAGCGGCGCGATGGCCCGGGTCTTCGCCAAGCGGGCCCTCGACCTGGTCGCGGCCGGCCGCAAGCCCTGCCCGTTCTGCAACCTGCCGCTCGACCCGGAGGGCCACCTCTGCCCCCGCGCGAACGGGTACCGGCGCTGAACGCGGAGACCGTACCGGTGGCGGACCCGGCGGCGAGCGCCGCGCTGGCCGCCGATCCGGCGACCGCGCTGGAGCTGCTGCGCGGCGGCGAACTGGCCGTGCACGGCCGGATCACCACCGCCTCCAACGGCGTGCTCTACTGCACCGTCACGCTGGACGGCCGGACGGCGCCGTGCGTCTACAAGCCGGTGGCCGGCGAGCGCCCGCTCTGGGACTACCCCGACGGCACGCTGGCCGGCCGCGAGGTCGCCTCGTACCTGGTGTCGGCCGCCACCGGCTGGGCGCTGATCCCGCCCACCGTGCTCCGGGACGGCCCGCACGGCCCCGGCATGGTGCAGCTCTGGGTGGAGCCGGACGAGGGCGCCGAGGCCCTGATCGACCTGCAGGACCCGGCCGGTCCCGAGCCGGGCTGGCTGCCGATCGTCCAAGCCGACGTCGGCGGTGGCCGCACCGCGCTGCTGGTGCACCGGGACGACGACCGGCTGCGCCGGCTGGCGGTACTCGACGCGGTGCTGAACAACTCGGACCGCAAGGGCGGCCACTGGATCGCCGCCGCGGACGGCCGGCTCTACGGGATCGACCACGGCGTCACCTTCGCGGAGCCCGCCAAGCTCCGTACGCTGCTCTGGGGTTGGGCCGGTGAACCGCTGCCGGCCGAGGCACTCGAAGTGCTCGCCGCACTGGCCGAGGACCTCGGGGGCGTGCTGGGGGAGACCCTGCGCCCCCATCTCACCCCCGCCGAGCTGGCCGCCGTCCGGGCCCGGGTCGGCGAGCTCCACCGGACGGGCCGGCACCCGCTGCCCGCTCCTGACTGGCCGTCGATTCCCTGGCCACCGGTCTGAGCATCGGTCCGGGGCCGATGTGATCGGGAGTGGTCGGAAACTCATTCCAGCCGATCTCGGCTACTGGTTAGCCTTTCAAATGATCGCAAGGTTAGAGTCGGAGCCATGCATTCCTGGCCCGCCTCCGAGGTACCCGCCCTGCCTGGTCAGGGGCTTCCCCTCCGAATCCACGACACCGCCACGGGCAGCGTCCGGGAGGTCGTGCCGCAGGGCCCGACCGCCCGCCTGTACGTCTGCGGGATCACCCCCTACGACGCCACCCACCTGGGTCACGCCGCCACCTACAACGCCTTCGACCTGGTGCAGCGGGTCTGGAAGGACGCCGGTCACGACGTCCTGTACGTGCAGAACGTGACCGACGTGGACGACCCGCTGCTCGAGCGCGCGGTGGCCACCGGTCAGGACTGGACGGTGCTGGCCGAGCGCGAGACCGCGCTGTTCCGGGAGGACATGACCGCGCTGCGGATGCTGCCCCCGGCGCACTACATCGGCGCCGTCGAGTCGATCCCGTGGATCGTCCCGCTGGTGAAGAAGCTGCTGGCCAGCGGTGCCGCCTACGAGCTGGATGGCGACATCTACTTCTCGGTCGAGTCCGACCCGCACTTCGGCGAGGTCTCCGGGCTGACCCGGGAGGAGATGCTGCCGGTCTTCGGCGAGCGCGGCGGCGACCCCGACCGGCCCGGCAAGAAGCACCCGCTGGACGCCCTGCTCTGGCTCTCCGCCCGCCCGAACGAGCCCGCCTGGGACACCGAGCTCGGCCATGGCCGGCCCGGCTGGCACATCGAGTGCGTGGCGATCGCGCTGGAGTACCTGGGCATGGAGTTCGACATCCAGGGCGGCGGCAGCGACCTGTCCTTCCCGCACCACGAGATGGGCGCCGCGCACGCCCAGGTGGCCAGCGGCAGCCACCCGTACGCACGGACCTACGTGCACGCCGGGATGGTCGCGCTGGACGGTCAGAAGATGTCCAAGTCGCGCGGCAACCTGGTCTTCGTCTCGGCGCTGCGCCGGGACGGCGTGGACCCGGCCGCGATCCGGCTGGCCCTGCTCGACCACCACTACCGCAGCGACTGGGAGTGGACCAAGGTCGACCTGGACCGGGCGCTGGAGCGGCTGGACCGCTGGCGCGCGGCCGTCTCCCGCCCTGACGGTCCGTCGGCGGACGCCGTGCTGACCGAGGTCCGGGCCGCGCTGGCGAACGACCTGGACGCCCCCGCCGCGCTCGCCGCGGTGGACCGCTGGGCCGAGCGGCAGGCGGCCGAGGGCGGCACCGACATCGGTGCGCCCGGCCTGGTCTCGCGCACGGTCGACGCCCTGCTGGGTGTCGCGCTGTAAGCAGCTGCGAAAGGGTGAAGGGGCGTCAGCACTCGCTGACGCCCCTTCACCCTTTCGTGCCCCTGCTAGCTCTCCGGTTCGTCCGGCGGGTTGTCGGTCCGCGGTTCCGGGTCGGCCGGCCGTTCGGCGGTGTCGGCGGGCCGTTCGGCGGTGGCGTGGCCGGAGACCGGCTTCTCGCCCGTCGGCCCCAGGTTGTCCCGACGGCGGAGGTAGCGCTCGAACTCGCGGGCGATCGCGTCGCCGGACGCCTCCGGCAGCTCGGCGGTGTCCTGCGCCTCCTCCAGCTGCTGGACGTACTCGGCGACCTCGCTGTCCTCGGCGGCCAGCTGGTCCACCCCGATCTGCCAGGCCCGGGCGTCCTCGGTCAGCTCGCCCGGCGGGATGCGCAGGTCGAGCAGGTCCTCCAGCTTGTTGATCAGCGCCAGTGAGGCCTTCGGGTTCGGCGGCTGGGCCACGTAATGCGGCACGGCCGCCCAGAGCGTCACGGCCGGCACCCCGGCGTGCGCGCACGCCTCCTGGAGCACCCCGACGATCCCGGTCGGGCCCTCGTACCGGCTCTCCTCCAGGTCGAGCGTTCTGGCCAGGTCGGCGTCCGAGGTGACCCCGCTGACCGGCACCGGCCTGCTGTGCGGGGCGTCGCCCAGCAGGGCGCCCAGGATGACCACCAGCTCGACGCCCAACTCATGGGCGAAGCCGAGCAGTTCGTTGCAGTACGAGCGCCAGCGCATGCTCGGCTCGATGCCCCGGACCAGCACCAGGTCACGCGGCTTCGGCTCGGTCACCCGGACCACCGACAGCCGGGTGGTCGGCCAGGTGATCCGGCGCACCCCGCCGTCCAGCCAGACCGTGGGCCGGTTGACCTGGAAGTCGTAGTAGTCCTCGGCGTCGAGGGCGGCGAACACCTTGCCGCCCCAGGTCTCGTCCAGATGCCCCACAGCCGCCGAGGCGGCGTCCCCCGCGTCGTTCCAGCCCTCGAACGCGCAGACCATCACCGGGTCGATCAACTCGGGAACATCTTCCAGCTCGATCACCCAGCGTCTCCCTCCGGACCTGACTCCGCATGGAACGGTCCGTTCCATGGTCCCTACCTGCCCAGCCTACGAGCTTTGATGCCTCGGCCGGGGAGGGTCGGGAAGCGTCGAGCCTATCCCGGCGCAGGGGTCGGATCACAGCCGGTTATCGGCACTGCTGGACAGGTGTCCATGAATAATGGACACTTGTCCAGGAAGTTGTCGGGGCTTGGGAGAGTGGAGAGACCATGCAGATCGTCGCGAACGTCCTGGTCGGCCTGGTGGCCGCGTTGCACGCCTGGATCCTGGTGCTGGAGATGTTCCTCTGGGAGCGCGCGCCGGGGCGCAAGCTCTCCGGCTTCGACTCCGCGATGGCCAAGGCGACCGCCCCGCTCGCGGCCAACCAGGGCCTGTACAACGGCTTCCTGGCCGCCGGTCTGGTCTGGGGCCTGATCGCGGGTGACCCGACCGGGTACCGGGTCCAGGTGTTCTTCCTGAGCTGCGTGGTGGTCGCCGGGCTGTACGGGGCGGCCACCGCCAACCGGCGGATCCTGTTCGCCCAGGCGCTGCCCGGGGCGCTGGCGCTGGCCGCGGTGCTGGTGGCCGGATGAGTCCGGACCAGGACCCGAGGGCCGAGCGGACCAGGGCACGGCTGCGCGCCGCACTGCTGGCCGAGTGCGCCGAACGGCCGCTGGCCGAGCTCGGGGTAGCGGCCCTGACCCGGCGGGCCGAGGTCGGCCGGGCCACCTTCTACGTGCACTACCCCGACCTGCAGGCGCTCGCGGTGGACGCCTGCGCCGAGGTGGTCCGGGACGGCGTGACGGCGCTGCACGCCTGGCGCGGGGTGCCCGACCCGGCCGTGCCGCCGCCCGCGCTGGCCGAGTTCCTGACCGTGCTCGGCAGGCACGGTGCGCTCTACCGGGCGCTGCTCACCCCCGAAGGCGGTGGTCCGCTGGGCGAGCTGATGCACCGTGAGTTGCGCGAGTACAGCCGACGGGAACGCGAGCTGGCCGGTGCGCCGCACGCCGCGCTGGTGGCCACGGCGGTGGCCGCGACCTTCACCGCACTGCTCGCGGACTGGTTGCACGGCGGCTTCACCGGGACCCCGGAGGAGCTGGCCGCCCGGAGCTGGCGGCTGCTGATCGCCCTGCACCGCACGCCACTTGACCTGGGCTGAGCGGTACGGGTGACCCTGACAGGTGTCAGGTACCGGTGGGTTCGGCCCGGTGGTTCGCTGGGTCTCGGCGCGGGAGAGTCCGCGCCGAGACCAGCAAGGAGAACCCTCATGTTCGGTGTGCGCAGGCTGGCCATGGCCGGTGCCGCGATCGCGCTCGGTGTCGCCTCCCTCGGGGCTACCGCCGTCAGTGCGGATGCGGCGAGCGGTTGCTACGGGATCGGCGGCGGCAAGTACAACTGCCACGTCTGGAAGGACGCCCCGTCCTTCCGGGAGGGCAACGTCCGGGTCGGCACCCTGCATGCCGGCACCAACTACTTCTACTGCCAGGCGGTCGGCACCCGGATGTCCGACGGTCAGTACTACAACAAGTGGTACGCCAAGACCGACGACGACAGCGGCAACAAGGGCGTCTGGGTCAACGTCATCTACCTCTCCGGCGGCGGCAACGACGAGCCCGTGCCCGGCCTGCCCACCTGCTGAGGCCCCGTCTGTTGAGGCCCCGTCTGTTGAGGCTCCGTCCGGTGACGTCCCGTCAACCGCCGTACTGCGCCAGGTAGCGCAGCACCAGGTCGACATGGGAGCGGACGCGCTCCGGGACGCCCCCGGCATCGGCCACCGTCTTGTCACTGGTCCGGTACCCGGCGGCGACCAGCTCACGCAGGTCGCCGCCGGTGCCCCGGCGCTTGAGCTGCTGGTCCAGCCAGCAGACGTAGTTGCCCATGGTGATGATGGCGTCCGGGGCCGACATGTAGTCCTTCCGGCCGTCACCGTCGCCGTCCTGTGCCCAGGCCTTGAAGACCGAGGGCGTCCACATCGCGATGCCGTACTCCTGGGTCGCCGGGCGGGCGGCGGCCGGGTCGAAGCCGCTCTCCGCCTTGAGCATGGCGGCGATCAGGGCCGGGCTGATCTCCGGCTCGGGGCAGGCCCGGGCGGCCCGCTCGATCGGCTCGCGCAGAGCAGCCGGTACGTCGGCGTCCGCCGGCAGGGCACCGGCACCGGCCGCCGGGGGAGGAGGGGGCAGGGGCGCCTGCCCGGGGAGGCGCGCCCAGCCGGCCGCCGGGACGGCTGCCAGTAGGGCCGCCGCCAGGACCGTCAGCCGGCCGATCCGGTTCCGTCGTCGAGGGGGTGGAGTGTGCAGAGCCCGCAGTCGAGCCGTCAGCCGGCGGGCGTCCGGCCGGACGGCCTGGTCCACCGCCAGGCAGTCGGCGATCAGCGCCCGCCACCCGGCCGGCAGCCGTTCGTCCAGCCGCAGTGGTGTCACGCCCCGGGCGTACGCCTGCGCGGCCAGGCCCCGGGCCCGTGCGGTCGCGCCGAGGAAGGGGTGCAGCCCACCGGTGAGCACCTGATGGGCCAGCACCCCGAAGGCCCAGACGTCGGCCCCGGGCCGGAGTTGGACGCCCCGGGGCCCCGAGCGCTGCGACCACCACTCCGGTGGCACGTGATCCAGCGAGCCCAGCGGAGGGATGTAGGCGTGCGTGCCCTCCAGCTCGGTGGTCAGCCCGAAGTCCGCGAGGCGGACACTGCCGTCCGCCATCAGCAGCACGTTGCCCGGTTTCAGGTCACCGTGCACCCAGCCCTTGCCGTGCATATGGGCCAGCCCGGTGCACAGTTCGGTCAGCAGCGGCCCGGCCCCGGGGAGCGGGCGGCCGGGCTCCGCGTCCTGGAGCAGCTGCTGGAGGCTGCGCTCGGCCCGCTCCATCACCAGCGCGACGGCGCCGTCCAGCGCCTGCCGGTCCGGGTCCCGCACGGTGACCACCGCCAGGGTCCGGATCAGCTGCGGGTGGTCGGCCCGACGGCTGAACCGGATCTCACGCCGGGTCAGCTCCGCCAGCGTCCGCCGCTGCCCGGGCGCGAGGCGCCCCGGCGGCAGGAACTTCACCGCCACCGGGCTCCCGTCGGCCTCGCTGCGTCCCGCGTACACCCGGCCCCAGGCCCCGGCCCCGATCGGGCCGGTGATCCGGTACCCGGCCACCAGGTAGCCGGTCGGGACGTCGGTCGGCTCCATCGGCGCCGGGTCTCAGCAGCCGCGCCGGGCGGCGACGGGCCCAGCGCCCGCCGCCTGGCCCACCGCTGCCTGGCCCATCACTGCCTGGCTCACCACTGCCGCCGCCCTCGGTGCGGTCAGCAGCGCGAGGTGCTCCTCGCGGACCAGGTCGAAGCGCAGTGCCAGCGACACCAGCTCCTCCCGCTTGCGGCCCGTCCGCCCGCCGTCCTCGCACTCCCGGAGCCGGAGCTTGGTGTCGGCCAGATAGTCGATGTGGTAGTTGACGGCGGATCGGGTCAGCGTGCGGCAGTCCGGGTGCTGGTGCAGCCGTTGCAGCACGTCGTTCACCCCGGGGACGGCTGCCGCGGAGGGCTCGCGCAGCCGCGGTTCGCAGAGCGCCAGCAGGACGAGGAAGTACTTGGCGGTCGGGTCCAGGGCGAACGGGCTGACGGTGAGGTCGCCGCCCTTGCGGTCCGGCTGCCCGTCCAGGTAGGCGTGCTGCGGAGCGAAGACCTTGAAGTCGCTCGGCCCGTCGACCGACGGCAGCACCACCCGGGCGAACTCGAACGGCACCGGTGCGCCCAGCCGCCCGGGCGCCACCTTGACGTGCTCGCCCGCGCCCTCCAGGTTCTCCACCACGTACGTCGCGGTGGAGCTGAAGTTGGACAGCCGCCAGTAGTCCTCGGCCGCCGTCACCTCGCCCGCCCGCCGGGAGACCCCCTGGTCGGCCAGCTCGATGGCGACCGGACAGTCCGGCGCACCCCGCCCGAAGTCCGCCTGCTCACCGGGCCCCATCCGCAGCAGCCGGGGCCGGTCCGAGGGCACCTCACCCCGGCGCGGCGGGAGTTGGACGATGACGGTGTCCATCGAGGCTCCTCCTGCCGGCGGCGGTCGTGCGCGAACCATGCTAGACGCTCCGCTGTCGGGCAGTCACCATCCGTACGGGTGGCGGCCGTTCGGGCCAATCAGGCCGGGCCGCCGCTCACCGGAGCCGTCCCGCCCTCAGCTCCAGCCGGCCCGGTACGCGGCCCAGTCCGCCGAGGTGGCGGTGAAGTCGACGTACAGCGCCAGGCCGAAGCCCTGCCGTCCCGGCGCCGTCCGGCCGAGCGAGAGCCGGGCGCCCCGGACGGCGGCGGCCACCGTCTCGGCCGAGCCCCGGTGGCCGAAGGTGTCGTCCTGGTAGGCGGGCAGCCCCATCAGCAGGTCCACCTGAGAAGGCGTCACCTCGAGGGCCAGCGTGGTCTGCTGGGCCACGTAGCCGCCGTACAGGGACTGCACGGGCATCCCGGTGTCGTACGACATCACCGCGACCTGCTCGACCCGCCGGGCCACCTCGGCGAAGTACGCCTGCGACCACCACTTGCCGTGGTCGAAGACGGTGGTGGAGAGCGCGTGCAGGCCCGGCAGCGGATCGATCTGCGGGGTCGCCACCGAGAGCGGCACACCCCGGGCGGCGGTCAGCGCGTGTGCCTGGTCGAGCAGTGCCAGGAAGCCGGCCGAGCCGGAGCGGATCGGTTCCAGGTCGTAGTGCACCCCGTCGAAGTCGAGGTCCAGCACCTGCCCGCTCGCGGCGGTGATCCGGTCGCGGACGGCGGGGTCGGTCAGCTCCAGGCCGTCCTTCTCCGGCCGCACCACATCGCCCAGCCAGGACTGCACCCGCAGCCCGGGCAGCTCCCGGTGCACCTCGGCGAGGAACTGACGGGCCCTCGGGTAGCGGTCCGCACGCAGCGAGCCGTCGTGCTCCAGCGGCCCGGTGTGCACGTACAGGTCGCGCATGCCCGTCCCGGCCAGCAGCCGCGTCAATGCGGCGACGTCCGCTTCCCCCTTCCGTCCGTCCACCCACGCGTGCCCCAGCCAGAGCGCGTCCCGGCCCCGGGTTCTGGCCTGGTCGGACGGGTCGCCGGCGTACTGCCAGCGCAGCGCGGCCGCCGCCCCGGCCGCCGGAAGGAGCAGCAGCGCCAGGGCCAGCAGGCCACTCACCCCGGTCCGCCGCCACCGCGACCAGCCCCGCCAACGCCGCCCGATCTTCTTGATCATCCGTCCTCCTTGTGGGAGGAAGACGCTCAGGATGCGAAACAGGTTCTCGCCCCGAGCCCGCGGCCCGATACCCTGACCGCGTGCGTCCCGTACACGGACAGGCCGCATAGCCGACAGCCGTCGCACCCAGGGAGTAGCCCCATGGCCACAGCCGTCCCCTCGTCCGCACCGACCGCCTCCGCTGCGCAGCATCGTGCGGATGCGTTGCGTGAAGCGCTTGCCACTCGGGTGGTGGTGGCCGATGGTGCGATGGGCACCATGCTGCAGGCGCAGGATCCTTCGATGGAGGATTTCCAGCAGCTTGAGGGCTGCAACGAGGTCCTGAACCTGACCCGCCCCGACATCGTGCGCTCGGTGCACGACGCGTACTTCGGTGTGGGTGTGGACTGTGTGGAGACGAACACCTTCGGTGCCAACCACGCGGCGCTGGCGGAGTACGACATCCCGGAGCGGGTGTTCGAGCTGTCCGAGGCCGGTGCCCGGGTCGCCCGCGAGGCCGCCGACACCTTCACCGCTCAGGACGGCCGCCCCCGCTGGGTGCTTGGCTCGATCGGCCCCGGCACCAAGCTCCCCACGCTGGGCCATGCCCCGTACGAGCTGCTCCGGGACGGCTTCCAGAAGAACGCCGCCGGTCTGATCGCGGGTGGTGCGGATGCGCTGCTGGTGGAGACGAGTCAGGATCTGCTGCAGACCAAGGCGGCCATCCTCGGCTCCAAGCGGGCGCTGGCGGAGGCGGGGCTGGATCTGCCGGTGTTGGTGCAGGTGACGGTGGAGACCACCGGCACGATGTTGCTGGGCTCGGAGATCGGCGCGGCGCTGACCGCGCTGGAGCCACTCGGGGTGGACTACATCGGGCTGAACTGCGCCACCGGCCCCGCCGAGATGAGCGAGCATCTGCGGTATCTGGCGAAGAACGCCAGGATCGGCCTGTCCTGCATGCCGAACGCGGGTCTGCCGGTGCTGGGCAAGGACGGCGCGCACTACCCGCTCAGCCCGGCGGAGCTGGCCGAGGCGCATGACACCTTCACCCGCGAGTACGGCCTGTCGCTGGTCGGCGGCTGCTGCGGCACCACCCCCGAGCACCTGCGCGCCGTGGTCGAGAAGGTCCAGGGCCGCCCGGTCGCCGCCCGCGACCCGCGACCCGAGCCGGCGGCCGCCTCGCTGTATCAGCCGGTGCCGTTCCGTCAGGACACCTCGTACCTGGCGATCGGCGAGCGGACCAACGCCAACGGGTCGAAGAAGTTCCGCGACTCGATGCTGGCCGGTGACTGGCAGGCGTGTGTGGAGATCGCCCGCGACCAGATCCGTGACGGCTCGCACCTGCTGGACCTGTGCGTCGACTACGTCGGCCGTGACGGTGTCGCCGACATGAAGGAGATCGCCGGCCGCCTGGCCACCGCCTCCACCCTGCCGATCGTCCTGGACTCCACCGAACCGGACGTGCTGCGGGCCGGCCTGGAGGCCCTGGGTGGGCGGGCGGTGCTGAACTCGGTGAACTACGAGGACGGGGACGGCCCGGACACGAGGTTCGGGCGGATCGCGTCCCTGGCGCGTGAGCACGGCGCGGGGCTGATCGCGCTGACCATCGACGAGGAGGGCCAGGCCCGCACCGCGGACGCGAAGGTGGCGATCGCCGAGCGCCTGATCACGCAGCTCACAGATGAGTACGGCGTCGACGAGGGTTCGATCCTGGTGGACTGCCTGGCCTTCACCCTGGGCACGGGTCAGGAGGAGTCGAGGCGTGACGGCATCGAGACGATCGAAGCGATCCGCGAGCTCAAGCGGCGTCACCCCGACGTGCAGACCACGCTCGGTCTTTCCAACATCTCGTTCGGGCTGAGCCCGGCGGCCCGTCAGGTCATCAACTCCGTGTTCCTGCACGAGTGCGTCGAGGCCGGTCTGGATTCGGCGATCGTGCACGCCTCCAAGATCCTCCCGATCGCCCGGATCCCGGAGGAGCAGCGCGAGGTCGCTCTCGACCTGGTGTACGACCGCCGCCGCGAGGCCACCGACACCGAAGAGGGCTATGACCCGCTGCAGCGGCTGCTGCAGCTGTTCGAGGGCGTCAGCATGGCCAGCTCGGCGGCGTCGAAGGCGGAGGAGCTGGCTGCTCTGCCGCTGGAGGAGCGCCTGCAGCGCCGCATCATCGACGGTGAGCGCAAGGGCCTGGAAGCCGACCTGGACGAGGCCCTCACCGAGCGCCCCGCACTGGAGATCGTCAACGGCACACTCCTGGCCGGGATGAAGGTCGTCGGTGAACTGTTCGGCTCAGGCCAGATGCAGCTGCCGTTCGTCCTGCAGTCCGCCGAGGTGATGAAGACCGCCGTCGCCCACCTCGAACCGCACATGGAGAAGTCCGACGACGAGGGCAAGGGCACCATCGTGCTGGCCACCGTCAAGGGCGACGTCCACGACATCGGCAAGAACCTCGTCGACATCATCCTCTCCAACAACGGCTACACGGTGGTCAACCTCGGCATCAAGCAGCCCGTCTCCGCCATCCTCGACGCCGCCCAGGAACACCGCGCCGACGTCATCGGCATGTCCGGCCTCCTCGTCAAGTCCACCGTCATCATGAAGGAGAACCTGCAGGAGCTGAACCAGCGTCAGCTCGCCGCCGACTTCCCCGTCATCCTCGGCGGCGCCGCCCTCACCCGCGCCTACGTCGAACAAGACCTCCACGAAATCTACGAAGGCGAAGTCCGCTACGCCCGCGACGCCTTCGAGGGCCTCCGCCTCATGGACGCCCTGATCGCGGTCAAGCGCGGGGTGCCCGGTGCGACGCTGCCGGAGCTGAAGAAGCGTCGGCACGCCAAGGTCGAGGTGGAGGAGGTCGAGGAGGTCAACCTCGGTCAGATCCGCTCCGACGTCTCGGTGGACAACCGGGTGCCCGCCCCGCCGTTCTGGGGCGACCGGATCGTCAAGGGCATCCCGTTCGCCGACTACTCCTCCTGGCTGGACGAGGACGCGCTGTTCAAGGGCCAGTGGGGCCTGAAGGCGGCGCGCGCCGGTGGCCCGTCGTACGAGGAGCTGGTGGAGACCGAGGGCCGTCCCCGGCTGCGGATGTGGCTGGACCGCCTGCAGACCGAGGGCTGGCTGGAGGCCGCCGTGGTCTACGGCTACTACCCGGCCGCGTCCAAGGGCGACGACCTGCTGGTCTTCAACGAGGACGGCAGCGAGCGCACGCGCTTCACGTTCCCGCGTCAGCGGCGTGGCCGCCGGCTCTGCCTGGCCGACTTCTTCCGCCCCGAGGAGAGCGGTCAGAAGGACGTGCTGGGCCTGCAGGTGGTCACCATGGGCAACCGGATCTCGGAGGCGGCCAACGAGCTGTTCGCCGCCGACGCGTACCGGGACTACCTCGAGCTGCACGGCCTCTCGGTCCAACTCGCCGAGGCGCTGGCCGAGTTCTGGCACGCCCGGGTCCGGTTCGAGCTGGGCTTCGGCGACGAGGACCCGCAGGACGTCAAGGACATGTTCGCGCTGAAGTACCGCGGCGCCCGCTTCTCGCTCGGCTACGGGGCCTGCCCCGAGCTGGAGGACCGGGCAAAGATCGCCGAGCTGCTGCAGCCGGAGCGGATCGGCGTGGTGCTGTCGGAGGAGTTCCAGCTGCACCCGGAGCAGTCCACCGACGCCATCGTGATCCACCACCCGGAGGCGAAGTACTTCAACGCCCGCTAGTCCGACAGCCCGCCTGGCTCGGCGGCGCCGACATCGGCGCCGCCGGCCACGCCACTTCAGCACCGGGTAACCGACTGGCCGCGCTCCGTTCGCTCCCAACCGAGGGACGAGGCGTATCCTGGATCACCCTGAACGGGCCGGTCCGCTCAAAAGCGGGCCGGCCTGTGCCATCCCCGGGGACGGCCGGACGGAAGGACGCCCACCATGACCACCATCTCCACCGCCACCACCCAGAGGCTCGACCACGGGGACGGCGACGGCCTCCAGGCCGTGCTGCTGGACATGGACGGCACCCTGGTCGACACCGAGGACTTCTGGTGGCAGTCGGAGGTCTCGCTCTTCGCCGAGCTGGGCTACGAGCTGAACGAGGCGGACCGGGCGCACGTGGTCGGCGGCCCGATGAGCCGGGTGCTGGACTACCTGATCGCGACCACCGGCGTCGGGCTCGGCCAGGCCGAGCTGACGGTGCTGATCAACCAGCGCTTCGTCGACCTGCTGGCCGGTGGCGTCCCGCTGATGCCCGGGGCCGAGCGACTGCTCAACACCCTTGCCGCGCACGGCATCCCGGCCGCCCTGGTGTCCGCCTCGCACCGGCACATCATCGACATCGTGCTGGACAGCCTGGGCCGGCACCACTTCGCCTTCTCGGTCGCGGGGGACGAGGTGGCCCGCACCAAGCCGCATCCCGACCCGTACCTGGCCGCCGTCGCCCGGTTCGGCGCCGAGCCCGGCCGCTGCGTGGTGGTCGAGGACGCCCCGACCGGCGTGCAGGCCGGTCTGGCGGCCGGCTGCCCGGTGATCGCGGTGCCCTCGGTGGCGCCGATCGAGCCCGGCCCCGGCCGCACCGTGCTGCGCTCGCTGGAGCAGCTGGATCTGGAGCTGCTGCGCGCGGTGGTGGCCGCCCGGGTCTGAGGACACCGGGGCCCGGGGCTTACTGGATCTGTGCATGTCAGAGCCTGGATGAGAGCCGGTTCGGGCCTGAGGTCGCAGGTCACGATTCGGGTGTGAAATTGCTCGCGCGGTCGCTGCCCGCCGTCACCGGTCGGAGACGGCGGGCAGCGGTCGGTTCGGGAGAAATCGGGCATTGGCTGACAACTCGTCATCGACGGGGCAGCTGACGCTCCGTCATCACGGCTCCGGTCGTCTCGACGGGTGATATCCGTGCGTGATCGATATGGCACGCTACATCCGATCAGATCCGACCACAGACGCCCGCCACACCCGCGCGGGCGCCCGACGGCAGCCACCGGCCCACCAGCCGGTCAGCCCGCAGAAGGAACGTGTTTGCGTTGCGCATGACTTCAGCCAACCGACTGGCCGTGCTGGCATGCGCCACCCTGGTCGCCACCACGGCCGCGGGCTGCGCCTCGGCCAAGAAGGTCGTCACCGGCGGTGACGACAAGGGCGCCATCACGATGGGGACGTCCAGCGGCACCTCGGTGCTGGATCCGGCCGGCGCGTACGACGCCGGTTCCTGGCTGGTGCTCAACAACACCTTCCAGTCGCTGCTGAAGTTCCCCGCCGGGGCCACCAGCCCGCTGCCCGACGCCGCCGAGTCCTGTGCCTTCACCGGGGCTGACGCGCTGGTCTACAAGTGCGTGATGCGCGGTGGCCTGAAGTTCTCCAACGGGCACCCGCTGACCGCCGAGGACGTGGTCTTCTCGATCCAGCGGATGCAGAAGATCAACGACGAGAACGGTCCGGCCGGCCTGCTGTCGACCATCAAGTCGGTCGAGGCCAACGGCAGCGAGGTGACCGTCCAGCTGAACACCCCGGACGCGGTGCTCCCGGCCAAGCTCGCCTCGGCGGCGGGCTCGATCGTGGACCACCAGGTCTTCCCGGCCGACAAGCTGCTCGCCAACGACAAGCTGGTCGGCTCGGGCCCGTACAAGTTCGACTCGATCGAGGCGAACGCCAAGGGTGCGCCCCAGAAGATCTCGCTCTCCGCCAACAGCGAGTACCACGGCGAGGCCAAGCTGCAGAACAACAAGTTCGTGCTGCGCTACTTCGAGGACCCGGCCGGCCTCAAGAACGCGCTGGAGCAGGGCGACATCGACCTGGCCGACAACGGCCTGGACCCGGCCACCGCCGCCAAGCTCAAGGAAGACCAGCTGGCCGGCACCGGCAAGCTCAAGGTGGCCGAGGGCGAGAGTGCGGAGGCCCGCTTCATGGTCTTCAACACCAAGGACGCGCTGACCGGCAACCCGGCCGTCCGGCAGGCCGTGGCGCAGCTGGTGGACCGCAAGGCGCTGGCCCGCGACGTGTACGAGCGCTCCGTGCAGCCGCTCTACTCGATCGTCCCGGCCGGGATCAACGGGCACACCACCGCGTACTTCGACCGCTACGGCGAGCCGGACGTGGCCAAGGCCAAGAAGCTGCTCGCCGCCGGCAAGGTGGCCACCCCGGTCAAGCTCAGCCTGACCTGGTCCCGGGCCCGGGCCGGCGAGGCGGAGGCCAACGAGCTGAAGAAGCAGCTGGACGCCAGCGGCCTGTTCCAGGTGACGGTCCAGCAGGAGCCGGACTGGAAGACGTACATCAAGAACTGGAGCGAGGGCAAGTACCAGGCGTACGTGGTCGCCTGGACGCCGGACTACGCGGACGCCGACAACTTCGTCACCCCGCTGGTGGTGGAGGGCGGCGCCTTCCACAACGGCTGGGACGACCCGCGGATCAGCCAGAAGCTGGTGCCCGAGAGCATCAAGCAGACCGACCGCACCGCCGGTGGCGCGTACGCGCAGATGCAGAACATGGTGGCCGAGGCCGCGCCGCTGGTGCCGCTGTTCCAGAACAAGGCGTTCTACGCCTCGGGCACCGACATCACCGGCGTGGACGGCACGGTGGACACCACCGGCGTGTTCCGGTTCTGGGAGATCGGCCGCGCCGCCAAGAAGTAACGTTCCGTCAGCAACAGAGGGCCCCACTCCCGTCCGGGAGTGGGGCCCTCTGCGCACCGCATGGCCCTACTGCGCGCCCGGCCGGACCAGGCCGCTCTCGTACGCGTAGACCGCGGCCTGCACCCGGTCCCGCAGCTGGAGCTTGGTCAGCACGTGCCCGACGTGCGTCTTCACCGTCGTCTCGCTGACGTACAGTTCGCCGGCGATCTCCGCGTTGGAGAGCCCCCGGGCCACCAGCTTGAGCACCTCGAGCTCACGCTCCGTCAGCGCGGTGAGCGCCTGCGGCGGCGCCTCGTCGCCGGAGGGCAGCTTGGTGGCGTACATGTCCAGCAGCCGGCGGGTGATGGACGGGGCCAGCATCGCCGCGCCGTCCGCGACCACCCGGATCGCCTGCACCAGTTCCTCGGCCGGCACGTCCTTGAGCAGGAAGCCGCTGGCCCCCGCCCGGAGCGCCTCGACCACGTACTCGTCCAGGTCGAAGGTGGTGAGCACCAGCACCTTGGCCGGGCCGTCCCGGCCGGGGCCGGCGATCCGCCGGGTGGCCTCGACGCCGTCCATCCGGGGCATCCGGATGTCCATCAGCACCACGTCCGGCTGGAGCGCCCGGACCTGCTCAAGCGCCTGCTGCCCGTCCCCGGCCTCGCCCACCACCACCAGGTCGGCCTCGGCCTCCAGGATCATCCGGAAACCGGTACGCAGCAGCGGCTGGTCGTCGACCAGCAGCACTCGGATCGTCACTCGGACTCCTTGCCCGTCTGTCCCGTCACGGGACCGTCGTCTGCGCGTACGTCGCCGCGCTCGTCTTCCTGCCCGTCGTCGTGCCGCCGCACCGGCAGCGGGTACGGCGGGGGAGTTCCCCCGAACTCCGGGCAGCTGTTCTGATGGTCGCACCAGTCGCACAGCCGGTTGCGGGTGGCCGGGAAGTCGCCGGTGGCGACCGCCTGGCCGATGGCCTCCCAGAGGGCGGTCAGCTTCCGCTCCACCGCGAGCAGGTCGGCCTCGTCCGGGTCGTACGTGACCACGTCCCCGCCGCCGCCCAGGTAGACCAGCTGGAGGCGCTTGGGCAGCACGCCCTTCCACCGCCAGACCACCAGGGCGTAGAACTTCATCTGGAACATCGCCTTGCCCTCGAAGTCGCGCGAGGGCGCCCGGCCGGTCTTGTAGTCGACCAGCCGGACCTCACCGCTCGGCGCGACGTCGACCCGGTCGATGTAGCCGCGCAGCAGCAGGCCCGAGCCGAGCACCGTCTCCACGTAGAGCTCGCGCTCCACCGGGTGCAGCCTGGTCGGGTCCTCCAGCCGGAACCAACGGTCGATCAGCTTCTCCGCGTCGCCCAGCCAGCGGGTCAGCGCCGCGCCGTCCGGGTCGTCGGGGAACAGCCCGGAGAGCTCGGGCCGCTCGCCGAGCAGCCGCTCCCACTGCGGCCGGAGCAGCCCGAGGGCCTGCTCCGGGGTGCGCTCGGCGGCCGGGCTGTCGAACAGCCGCTCCAGGACCGCGTGCACCACGGTGCCCCGGGTGGCGGCCGCGCTGGGCGGCTCCGGCAGCCGGTCGATCACCCGCAGGCGGTAGAGCAGCGGGCAGGTCATGAAGTCGCCCGCCCGGCTCGGTGACAGCCCGGTCGGCGGCCGCGGCGTTCTGGGGGCGGGGATCTCCGCCGAGGCAGGGGCCGCCTCGGCGGGGGCGCTGTCGGTCTGGTGCATGCCTCCGACCTTATTGCCCCCGGCGGTCATCTCGCGGTCAGGTCACTGTCACGCCAGACACAGCTGTGCAACGACGGTGCTCGGCCGTGCGTTGGACGGGTAGAGAACACATGGACGGGGCGGTCGGCCGATCCACCGGGAGATCACGTAGCGTGGCGGGACCGGCTACAGCGGACGTGCGGCAACAGACAAGGGGCCACGGTGAGTGAGACCAGCGGGCAGCGGGAACGGCCCGGCGGGATCCTGATGGGGCGTCCGTTCGGCGTGCCCGTCTACGTCACGCCGTCCTGGTTCGTCATCGCGGCGCTGATCACCTACGTCTTCGGCGGCCAGCTCGCCGAGGTGCTGCCCGAGCTCGGCGGCACCCGCTACCTGGTCTCGTTCTCCTTCGCGGTGGCGTTCTACGCCTCGGTGCTGGTGCACGAGCTGGCGCACACCGTGGTGGCGCTCCGGCTCAAGCTCAACCCGCGCCGGATCCAGCTGCAGTTCTTCGGCGGCGTCTCCGAGATCGAGAAGGAGGCCGACACCCCGGCCCGGGAGTTCTGGCTGGCCTTCGTCGGCCCGCTGCTCTCGCTGGTCCTCGGCGGTGTCTTCTACCTGGCCTTCCAGGGCGTGCACTCGGCCAGTGTGCCCGGGGTGCTGCTGGCCGGACTCTTCGTCAGCAACCTGGTGGTGGCCGCCTTCAACCTGCTGCCCGGCCTGCCGCTGGACGGCGGCCGGATCCTGCGCGCGCTGGTCTGGGGCGTCACCGGGCGCCCGATGACGGGCACCGTGGCCGCCGTCTGGACCGGCCGGGCGCTGGCCCTGGTGGTGCTGATCGGCCTGCCGCTGTACACCGCCTCGCGCAGCGGCCTGGAGCGCTCCACCACGGACGGCCTGATCGACAGCGTGCTGGCCGCCGTGCTTGCCGTGATCATCTGGAACGGGGCCGGCGGCGCCCTGCGCAACGCCCGGCTCAAGGAGGCGCTGCCCGCCCTGCGGCTGGCCGAACTGGCCAGGCGCAGCGTCTCGGTGACCGCCGACACCCCCCTCGGCGAGGCGCTCCGGCGGGCCCGGGAGGCCCAGGCCGGCGCTGTCGTCGTGGTGGACGGGAACGGCGAGCCGACCGGCCTGGTGAAGGAGGCGGCGGTGAACGCCGTCCCGGAGCAGCGCCGCCCCTGGGTCGCGGTCGGCGGCCTGGCCCGGGACCTGGAGCCGGGCCTGCGGCTCGGCGTCGAGCTGACCGGGGAGCAGCTGCTGACCGCGATGCGCGGCACCCCGGCGACCGAGTACCTGGTGCTCCGGCCGGACGGCACGGTGTACGGCGTGCTGACCCTGTCCGACCTGGAGCGGCGGCTGAACGCGGCGGTCCGCAGGCGCTGAAAGCGGGCTGAGCCGGCACCGAACGATCACTTGGTCGGCGGAGCGTTCCGCTTCCCTTAGGATTGTCCGCATGTCCGAACCGACCGGTGCCACCCGCCGACGCGGGCCCTTCCAGGTCGGGGACCAGGTCCAGCTGACCGACCCCAAGGGCCGCCACTACACGTTCACGCTCCAGGCCGGGAACCAGTTCCACACCCACAAGGGTGCGTTCCCCCATGACGAGCTGATCGGCGCCCCCGAGGGCACTGTCGTGCGCACCACGGGGAACGTCCCGTATCTCGCGCTGCGCCCCCTGCTCCCCGACTACGTCCTGTCCATGCCCCGCGGCGCCGCCGTGATCTACCCCAAGGACGCGGGGCAGATCCTGGCGATGGCCGACATCTTCGCGGGCGCCCGCGTGGTCGAGGCGGGTGTCGGCTCCGGCGCGCTCTCCACGTACCTGCTGCGCGCCGTCGGTGACACCGGCCTGCTCGCCTCGTACGAGCGCCGCCAGGACTTCGCCGACATCGCCAAGGCCAACGTCGAGCGTTACTTCGGCAGCCCGCACCCGGCTTGGAAGCTGACGGTCGGTGACCTCCAGGACAACCTGGTGGAGACCGAGGTCGACCGGATGATCCTCGACATGCTGGCCCCCTGGGAGTGCCTGGACGTGGCGTCCAAGGCGCTCGTCCCCGGCGGTCTGCTCTGCTGCTACGTGGCCACCACCACGCAGCTCTCGCGCACCGTCGAGGCGCTCCGCGAGCACGGCACCTTCACCGAGCCGGCGTCCTGGGAGACCATGGTCCGCACCTGGCACGTCGAGGGTCTCGCCGTCCGCCCGGACCACCGCATGATCGGCCACACCGGCTTCCTGCTGACCAGCCGTCGGCTGGCCGACGGGGTCGAGCCGCCGCTGCGCCGTCGCCGCCCGGCCAAGGGCTCGTACGGCGAGGACTACGAGAGCGGCCCCGGCGCGGCGGAGAAGTCGCTCGCCGAGCGCGCGGCCGAGCGGGCCGCCGCGGCTGCGCACACGGCCGCCAAGGAAGCCGAGTAACACCACCGACTGCACAACAGGGGCGCGGAGCTGCAAAGTTCCGCGCCCCTGTGTGCTCTCCCGGGAGCCGGGCGTGAAATGATGCAGCTCATTGCCACCCCACCCTGGGAGGGGACTGCCTGGTGGAACTCGCGGTCGAGACGGTGCAGATGACAGAGCAGCAGGTCGGGCCCCCGGTAGGCAGGGCGAGGACGAGAGTGCGGCACTGGGTGCTGGTGGCGGCGGCGACCGCCGCGGTGATCGCCGGCGCGCTGGCGGTGAACCCGGCGCAGGGCACCGTCAGAGCGAGCAGGCCGGCCGCGCCGAGCGCCCTGCCGAGCGCCGCGGCCCCCGACCCCGCCAAGGCCACGCTGCCGCTCGACTGCGGCCCGTTCCCCACCGCCGTGGCGCTGAGCTTCGGCGCGGTGCTGGACGGCCGGCCGAGCACGGTGGTGGCGGCGCACTGCGCGGCCGAGAACGGCACCCCGCCGGACGGCGTGTACCTGCTGACCCCCGGTCAGGACGGCCGCCCGCAGATCTCCGCGACGCTGGTGAAGCCGACCGAGGGCCTGACCGTCACCGAGCTCAAGCTGCGCAGCGACGGGACCATCACGGCCCGGGCCCGCGGCTACTCCAGTGACGAGATCCCGCGCTACGCCCCGGATCTGACGGTGCTGCTGTCCTGGCACCACCAGGCCGGCGGCGGCTGGCTCCGCAGCAGGACCACGGAGCCGGCCACCAAGGTGTGAGCCCGGGTGTGACGCCGGGTCAGTCGACGCCGGGTCAGTCGGCGTCCGGGCCGTACACCTCGACCCGGTCGCTCACCCGGCGGACGTGGATGCAGTCCCCGGGGCACTCCTTGGCCGAATCCACCACGTCCTGAAGCAGCGTCAGCGGCACCGGCGCGGAGTCGCCGGGCTGCTGGCGCAGCTCGTCGTCGTCGCCCTTGACGTAGGCCAGGCCATCGATGTCCAACTCGAAGACCTCGGGGGCGTACTGCACACAGATGCCGTCCCCCGTGCAGAGGTCCTGGTCGATCCAGACCTCAAGCGCTTCGCCCGTGGTGGCTTCGCCGGTCACCGACATGTCCCCTGCCGTTTCCTGCCCGGTCCGGTCTATCCCGTCCTGGGGCATTCCTGCCATTCGTACACTGATCCGACCGGCTCCCCCGGGTCACGATCGGATATTGACCCGACCGACGATACATCTGGTCTGCTTTGACCGGTGCGCGGTGGGTATCTCCTCTGCAGAGGGGAAGCATCCGAGGGCGAAGATCGGACACGCCCGTTCCAACTTTCTGATCTAGGGGTTTACACCCCCCTGGTCCCAGGTAGGTTTGGGTCGTCCAGCTCCCCCAGGAGGAGGTGAGGACCGTGGCATCCCACGATGACGACTACAACCGCAGCGCCGGCCGGCCCGTTCGGGGTTCCGACGAGGCTGCTCAGGTCTCGTACCTTGAGCAGGAGGTCGCCGCCCTGCGCCGCAAGCTCGCCGACTCACCGCGCAGTTCTCGGATTCTCGAGGACCGCATCGTCGAGCTCCAGACCAACCTGGCCGGTGTCACCGCCCAGAACGAACGGCTCGCCTCCACGCTCCGCGAGGCCCGCGACCAGATCGTGGCCCTCAAGGAGGAAGTCGACCGGCTCGCCCAGCCCCCGGCCGGATTCGGCACCTTCCTCACGCAGAACGAGGACGGTACCGCCGACATCTTCACCGGTGGCCGCAAGCTGCGGGTGAACGTCAGCCCGAGCATCGACCTCGACGAACTCCGCCGTGGTCAGGAGGTGATGCTCAACGAGGCGCTCAACGTCGTGGAAGCGATGGCCTTCGAGAGCATCGGCGACATCGTGACCCTCAAGGAGGTGCTGGAGGACGGCGAACGCGCCCTGGTCACCGGTCACACCGACGAGGAGCGGGTGGTCCGGCTCGCCGAGCCGCTGCACGGCGTCACGCTGCGCTCCGGTGACGCCCTCCTGCTGGAGCCCCGCTCCGGCTACGTCTACGAAGTCGTCCCCAAGTCGGAGGTCGAGGACCTGGTCCTCGAGGAGGTGCCGGACATCGACTACCGGCAGATCGGCGGTCTGGGCAACCAGATCGAGCAGATCCGCGACGCGGTCGAACTCCCGTACCTGCACGCCGACCTGTTCAAGGAGTACGAGCTGCGCCCGCCCAAGGGCGTGCTGCTCTACGGCCCGCCCGGCTGCGGCAAGACGCTCATCGCCAAGGCGGTGGCGAACTCGCTGGCCAAGAAGGTCGCCGAGGTGACCGGGCGCCCGCAGGGCAAGAGCTACTTCCTGAACATCAAGGGCCCGGAGCTGCTGAACAAGTACGTCGGCGAGACCGAGCGGCAGATCCGCCTGGTCTTCCAGCGGGCCAGGGAGAAGGCCAGCGAGGGTACTCCGGTCATCGTCTTCTTCGACGAGATGGAGTCGCTGTTCCGCACCCGTGGGTCGGGCGTCAGCTCGGACGTGGAGAACACCATCGTCCCCCAGCTGCTCGCCGAGATCGACGGTGTGGAGGGCCTGGAGAACGTCATCGTGATCGGCGCCTCGAACCGCGAGGACATGATCGACCCGGCGATCCTGCGGCCCGGCCGCCTGGACGTCAAGATCAAGATCGAGCGCCCCGACGCCGAGGCCGCGAAGGACATCTTCTCCAAGTACCTCAAGGACTCGCTGCCGTTCCACCCGGACGACCTCAAGGAGCACGAGGGCTCGGTCGAGGCGACCGTGCTCGGGATGATCCAGGCCGTGGTTGAGCGGATGTACACCGAGACCGAGGAGAACCGCTTCCTGGAGGTCACCTACGCCAACGGTGACAAGGAGGTCCTGTACTTCAAGGACTTCAACTCCGGCGCGATGATCCAGAACATCGTCGACCGGGCGAAGAAGATGGCCATCAAGGCCTTCCTCGACACCGGCCAGCACGGTCTGCGGGTGGCCCACCTGCTCGCCGCCTGCGTGGACGAGTTCAAGGAGAACGAGGACCTGCCGAACACCACCAACCCGGACGACTGGGCCCGGATCTCGGGCAAGAAGGGCGAGCGGATCGTCTTCATCCGCACCCTGGTCACCGGCAAGCAGGGCGCCGAGTCCGGCCGGTCGATCGACACCGTGGCGAACACGGGGCAGTACCTGTAACACCGCTCCACCTGAAGGACCGCTCAACTCACCGTCCGGCTGCGGCGCCCACCCGCCCCGCAGCCGGACGGCGCGTCTCGGGATATTCCAGAGGAGGGCCGCATGACCGTACGGCGCGTGATGGGGATCGAGACCGAGTACGGGATCTCCGTGCCGGGCCACCCGAACGCCAACGCCATGCTCACCTCGTCCCAGATCGTCAACGCCTACGCGGCCGCGATGCACCGGGCGCGGCGGGCTCGCTGGGACTTCGAGGAGGAGAACCCGCTGCGGGACGCGCGCGGCTTCGACCTGGCGCGCGACGTGGCCGACTCCAGCCAGCTGACCGACGAGGACATCGGCCTGGCCAACATCATCCTCACCAACGGCGCCCGGTTCTACGTCGACCACGCGCACCCGGAGTACAGCTCGCCGGAGGTCACCAACCCGCGCGACGCGGTGCTCTGGGACAAGGCGGGGGAGCGGATCATGGCCGCCGCGGCCGCCCGCGCCCTGGAGCTGCCGAACGGGCAGCGGATCAACCTCTACAAGAACAACACCGACAACAAGGGCGCTTCCTACGGCACCCACGAGAACTACCTGATGCAGCGGGCCACCCCGTTCGCCGACATCGTCCGCCACCTCACCCCGTTCTTCGTCTCCCGGCAGGTGATCACCGGCGCGGGCCGGGTCGGTCTCGGCCAGGAGGGCAACGCGGACGGCTTCCAGATCAGCCAGCGGGCCGACTACTTCGAGGTCGAGGTCGGGCTCGAGACCACCCTCAAACGGCCCATCATCAACACCCGGGACGAACCGCACGCCGACGCCGAGAAGTACCGCCGGCTGCACGTGATCATCGGGGACGCCAACCTCTCGGAGATCTCCACCTACCTCAAGCTGGGCACCACCGCGCTGGTCCTGACGATGATCGAGGACGGCTTCATCACCGCCGACCTGGCCGTCGACCAGCCGGTCAGGACCTTGCACCGGGTCTCCCACGACCCCTCGCTGAAGTACCAGCTGCAGCTGCGCAACGGCCGCCGGCTGACCGCTGTCCAGCTCCAGCTGGAGTACTTCGAGCTGGCCCGCAAGTACGTCGAGGACCGGTACGGCCAGGACGCCGACGAGCAGACCGTCGACGTGCTGCTGCGCTGGGAGGACGTGCTGAACCGGCTGGAGAACGACCCGATGAGCCTGTCCAGGCAACTGGACTGGATCGCCAAGAAGGAGATCCTGGAGGGCTACCGGCAGCGTGACGGCCTGGACTGGGACAGCTCCCGGCTCCAGCTGGTCGACCTCCAGTACAGCGACGTCCGCCCCGACAAGGGCCTCTACAACCGCCTGGTGGCGCGCGGCCGGTTCGAGCGGCTGCTCACCGAGGACGAGGTCTCCCGGGCGGTCTCCAAGCCCCCGGAGGACACCAGGGCGTACTTCCGGGGCCGCTGTCTGGAGCAGTACGCCGAGCACGTGGCGGCGGCCTCCTGGGACTCCGTCATCTTCGACCTGCCGGGGCGGGACTCGCTCCAGCGGGTGCCGACCCTGGAGCCGCTGCGCGGCACCAGGGAGCACGTCGAGGCGTTGCTGGACCGCTGCCGGACGGCCGAGGACCTGGTCCGCGTACTCTCCGGTGGGTAACTTTTCGATCACCACGGGTGAACATCCCGTGGCGGGGAATCATCCAGACGAACGACGAACGTTGTACAGGAACCGGAAGCGGATGTCGTAGCCGGTCGATAGGGTCGGACCAACCGAGCGAGCGGGGTGAGGGAAATGGCCAGCAAGGACACCGGCGGTGGTCAGCAGCGGGCGAACCGTTCCTCCGAGGAGGTCGAGGAGCAGGCCGCGGAGGCACAGGCCTCGGACGACCTCAAGGAGCGCCAGGAAAAGCTCAACGACGACGTGGACGCGGTCCTGGACGAAATCGACGACGTGCTCGAGTCGAATGCGGAGGATTTCGTCCGGCAGTTCGTCCAGAAGGGCGGCCAGTAGCCGCTCGCCAGTTCTTCCGTCGCGCGCGGCAATCCCGTCAGAAATGCACGGGGTTGCCGCGCGCAAACTTCGGACGACCTGTCAGGTGGATCACGGCCCGCAAACGGGTAGGGTCCGGGGCAAGCGTCTAGTTGATCTACCTGGAAGGAATCGTGTGGAAGCCAACACTGGTGGCACCGGGCGTCTACCGGCTGCCTTCCTGACTCCGGGGTCCTCGTCGTTCTACGACTTCCTCGGCCAGCACTCGCCGGAGCTGCTGCCCGGCGGCCGCAAGCTGCCCGAGGGTCTGACGATCGAGGCGCCGCACGGCACCACCATCGTCGCCGCGGTCTTCGGCGGCGGCGTGGTGATCGCCGGCGACCGCCGCGCCACGATGGGGAACGTGATCGCCCAGCGGGACATCGAGAAGGTGTTCCCGGCGGACGAGTACAGCGCCGTCGGCATCGCCGGCACGGCCGGCCTGGCGGTCGAGATGGTCCGGCTGTTCCAGCTGGAGCTGGAGCACTACGAGAAGATCGAGGGCGCCGTGCTCTCGCTGGAGGGCAAGGCCAACCGGCTGACCACGATGATCCGGGGCAACCTCGGGATGGCCATGCAGGGCCTCGCCGTGGTGCCGATGTTCGCCGGGTACGACCTCCGGCTCGGCCGCGGCCGGATCTTCACCTACGACGTCACCGGCGGCCGGTCCGAGGAGCGCGGCTTCGCGGCCACCGGCTCCGGCTCGGTGTTCGCCCGGGGCTCGCTGAAGAAGCTCTACCGCGCCGACCTGACGGCCGATCAGGCCGCCACCGTGGTGGTGCAGGCGCTGTACGACGCCGCCGACGACGACTCCGCCACCGGTGGCCCCGACATGGCCCGGAAGATCTTCCCGATCGTCTCGCTGATCACCGAGGACGGCTTCCGCCGGCTCACCGACGACGAGGTCTCCACGATCGCGCACTCGATCACCGACGGGCGCCTCGAACACCCCAACGGCCCGCAGGCCCCACTCCTCTAGCCCGCCGGCTCCCAACCAGGAAGGGGACGATCGCCGGTGTCCACACCGTTCTACGTCTCGCCCCAGCAGGCCATGGCGGACCGCGCGGAGTACGCCCGCAAGGGCATCGCGCGCGGCCGCAGCGTGGTCGTGCTCACCTACGACGACGGCATCCTCTTCGTCGCCGAGAACACCTCCCGGGCGCTGCACAAGGTGTCCGAGATCTACGACCAGATCGCCTTCGCCGCGGTCGGCCGCTACAACGAGTTCGAGAACCTGCGGATCGGCGGCGTGCGCTACGCCGACCTGCGCGGGTACTCCTACGACCGGGCCGATGTGACGGCCCGTGGGCTGGCCAACGTGTACGCCCAGACCCTCGGCACGATCTTCTCCTCGGTCGGCGAGAAGCCGTACGAGGTGGAGCTGATCGTGGCCGAGGTCGGCGCCACCACCGCGGACGACCAGATCTACCGGCTCACCCCCGACGGCTCGGTGGTGGACGAGAAGAACGCGGTCGTGGTCGGCGGCAACGCCGACTCGATCGGCAACTACCTGGGCGAGAAGCACCGCGCCGGCCTGACCCTGGCCGGGGCACTGAAGCTCGCCGTGGACGGCCTCGCCAGGGACCCGAACGGCGGCTCCCCGCGGACCATGACGCCGGATCAGCTGGAGGTCGCGGTGCTCGACCGCACCCGCTTCCAGCAGCGGAAGTTCAAGCGCATCCTGGGCGGCCAGCTCGGCCGCCTGCTGAGCGGCGACGACTCCGCCGCCGCGGAGGAGCCGGACGCCTCCGAGTAACCGGTAGCAGCGGGAGCCCGGGCCGGGCTCCCGCTCCGACCGCGGTGAGCTGCTGCACCGTCGGGCTCACCAAGGGTTTCGCAAGGCCTCGCGCAGAGAAGAGGAGCCCTATGGACCGCCGAATTTTCGGGATCGAGAACGAGTACGGCGTCACCTGTACGTTCCGCGGGCAGCGTCGGCTGTCCCCGGACGAGGTGGCCAGGTACCTCTTCCGCCGCGTGGTCTCCTGGGGCCGCAGCAGCAACGTCTTCCTGCGCAACGGGGCCCGGCTGTACCTGGACGTGGGCTCGCACCCCGAGTACGCCACCCCCGAGTGCGACGACGTCACCGAGCTGGTGACGCACGACAAGGCGGGCGAGCGGATCCTCGAGGGGCTGCTGGTGGACGCCGAGCGGCGGCTGCACGAGGAGGGCATCGCGGGCGACGTCTACCTGTTCAAGAACAACACCGACTCGGCCGGCAACTCGTACGGCTGCCACGAGAACTACCTGGTGGCCCGGCACGGCGAGTTCTCCCGGCTGGCCGACGTGCTGATCCCGTTCCTGGTGACCCGTCAGCTGATCTGCGGCGCGGGCAAGGTGCTGCAGACCCCGCGCGGCGCGGTCTACTGCGTCAGCCAGCGGGCCGAGCACATCTGGGAGGGCGTCAGCTCGGCGACCACCCGGTCCCGTCCGATCATCAACACCAGGGACGAGCCGCACGCGGACGCCGAGCGGTACCGCCGGCTGCACGTGATCGTCGGCGACTCCAACATGTCGGAGACCACCACCCTGCTCAAGGTCGGCGCGACCGACCTGGTGCTGCGGCTGATCGAGGCCGGGGTGGTGCTGCGCGACCTGACGCTGGAGAACCCGATCCGGGCGATCCGCGAGGTCAGCCACGACCTCACCGGCACCCACCAGGTCCGGCTCGCCAACGGGCGGGAGGCCAGCGCGCTGGACATCCAGGAGGAGTACTACTCCAAGGCGCTGGAGTTCGCCGACCGCAAGGGCATCAACACCGGCACCATCGCCCGGGTGCTGGACCTCTGGGGCCGCACCCTGGAGGCGGTCCGCACCGAGAACTTCGGCTCGGTCGCCACCGAGATCGACTGGATCATGAAGCACCAGCTGATCGAGCGGTACCGCGAGAAGCACCAGATGAGCATGTCCAACCCCCGGGTGGCCCAGATCGACCTGGCGTACCACGACATCCACCGCCGGCGCGGGCTGTTCTACCTGCTGCAGAACAAGGGCCAGGCGGAGCGGGTGACCACCGACCTGAAGACCTTCGAGGCCAAGTCGGTGCCCCCGCAGACCACTCGGGCCCGGCTGCGCGGCGACTTCATCCGGCGGGCGCAGGAGCAGCGCCGGGACTTCACCGTCGACTGGGTGCACCTCAAGCTGAACGACCAGGCGCAGCGCACCGTGCTGTGCAAGGACCCGTTCCGTTCGGTGGACGAGCGGGTGGAGAAGCTGATCGCGGGTATGTGAGTGGTGCCTCCGAGGTGGCGAGTGGATCGGGCCGTACGCTGTCGGGCGTTGTAGCGCCTCGTACTTGACCGACAGTTAGGAACACCGTGCGTCGTATCGCCGGTCTGCTCGCCGTCCTGCCGCTCGTCCTGCTCACCGCGTGCAGCAGTGACGGGTCTCCCTCCTCGGGGGCGTCCGCGACGTCCACGGCCTCCGCCACCGCGGTGCCGAGCCCGGTGGCCTCGGCCTCGCCGATGCCCACCGTGGCGGGGAACTTCGGCAGCAAGGCCACCATCACCATCCCGGCCGGGCAGCCGAGCGGCCAGTTCGTGGTGAACACGGTGAGCGAGGGGGACGGCGCCACGGTCGCCAAGAACGACTGGGTGACCGTCAACTACACCGCCAAGGACTGGACCACCGGCAAGGACGTCACCAGCTCCTACGACTCCGGCAGCAAGCCGCAGCTCTACCAGGCGGCCAGCGGGCAGCTGGTGCCCGCCTTCGACCAGAGCGTGCTCGGGAAGAAGGTCGGCAGCCGGCTGCTGGTGGTGGCCCCGCCGGCCGCCGCCTTCGGTACTCAGGGCAAGGCCGACCTCGGGGTCGGGGCGGGCGACACCGTGGTCTTCGTACTGGACGTCATGGAGAGCCTGCCGCCGGACTCCACCATCGGCGGCGCGATCACCCAGCCGCCGGCCGACATGCCGCAGGTCAAGGACAACGGCAAGGCCGCGCCGACCATCACCATCCCGGCCGGCCCGCCCGCGCCGCCGGCCGACCTGAAGACCTTCGTGCTGGTGAAGGGCGACGGCAAGCCGGTGCAGTCGGGGCAGACCCTGGTGGTCCAGTACACCGGCGTGCTGTGGGCCGACGGGAAGCAGTTCGACTCCTCCTGGAGCCACGGCGGGGCGCAGGCGCTGCAGGTCGGCACCGGCAGCCTGATCAAGGGCTGGGACCAGGGCCTGGTCGGTCAGACCGTGGGCAGCCGGGTGGAGCTGGTGGTGCCGCCGACGCTCGGCTACGGGGACAAGGCGCAGTCCTCCGTCCCGGCGAACTCGACCCTGGTCTTCGTGATCGACATCCTCGAGGCCGTCTGAGGTATTCCGGCGTCCTGCCTCTTACCGCGCTCTCACCTACACCTGACATACTGTCGCGCACTGTGGCAGGTGTCCGTCAGGACCCGGTGAGGGCGCGGCGCGGCGAGATGGATGGGGAGTCATGACTGACAAGAGTGCCGGTGGCGCGAACGACGGAGCAGTGGCCGACCCGGCGGCCGCACGGCCCGGTGGGCCACTGCCCGGCGACGGCGAGTCGATCGTCGTCCCGCCCGCCATTCTGAAGCAGCAGGCCGGCTGGGGTCAGGCCGAGGCCAGGCGGGCCGAGAGCGCCGGCGAGAAGGACGAGACCCCGCAGGTCTTCGCGTCCAACGTGCGCAAGAAGGACCTCTCGGAGGCCGGCTACGACGAGAACCCCGGCTCGGTGGGCCGGCTCGGCGTGATCCTCGGCACCGTGCTCGCGGTGCTGCTGGTCGGCAGCGGCGTGACGCTGATCGTGGCGAACAAGTCGGACAGCAAGAAGCCGGCCGCCGACGCGGCCCCGAGCAGCCCGGCCTCCCCGGCCGCCCCGAGCCAGGCCCCGGTGCCGCCGATCAAGACGGACGCCAAGGTGCTGCCGAAGGTCACCGGTGAGCTGGGCACGAAGGCCGTCATCGAGCTGCCCGCGGAGGCGGCCGACGGCAACTTCGTGGTCAAGACGCTGATCGAGGGCACCGGGCCGAAGGTCGGCAAGGGCAACTGGGTCACCGCCGACTTCACCAGCAAGGACTGGACCACCGGCAAGGACCTGGCCAGCTCCTTCGACCAGAAGAAGCCGCAGCTGTTCCAGGCCGGCGGCGGCAAGCTGATCCCCGCCCTGGACGACGCGGTGACCGGTCACGCGGCCGGCAGCCGGGTGCTGGTGATCGCTCCGCCGGCCGCCGCCTTCGGCGACCAGGGCAACCCGCAGATGGGTGTCGGGGCCAAGGACAACCTGGTCTTCGTGATCGACATCAAGCAGGCCACCGCGCCGGACGCCACCGTCAGCGGTGACGTGGCCGAGCCCGCCGAGGGCATGCCCAAGGTGAAGGACAACGGCAAGAAGCCGGCCACCATCACCCCCGTGCCGGGTGTCGCGGCGCCGACCGAGCTGAAGACCTCGGTGCTGATCGCGGGCAAGGGCCGCAAGATCGAGTCCGGCGAGAAGGTCGTCGTCCAGTACACCGGCGCGCTGTACGCCGACGGAAAGCAGTTCGACTCCTCGCTGGAGCGCGGCCAGGCGTTCAGCTTCGCCACCGGCGGTGGCGGCGTCATCGAGGGCTGGGACAAGGCGGTCACCGGCCAGACCGTCGGCAGCCGGATCGAGGTCGTCATCCCGCCCGCCCTCGGCTACGGCGACAAGGCCTCGGAGAAGATCCCGGCCAACTCGACGCTGGTCTTCGTGATCGACATTCTGGACGCGGGTGTCGGCGCGGCCGACTAGTACCGGCCCCGTCGCGTAACGTGTTCCTGTTACATCACCGAACGAGAAGAGCTTTGTTGTGAGCCTTACCAAGCCGGAGATCGACTTCCCGGTCGGCGACGCGCCGACCGAGCTGCAGATCCGTGACATCGTCGTCGGTGACGGTGCCGAGGCCAAGGCCGGCGCCAACGTCCAGGTCCACTACGTGGGCGTGACGTTCGCCACCGGCGAGGAGTTCGACGCCTCCTGGAACCGCGGCCAGACCTTCAGCTTCCCGCTGGGCGGCGGCCGGGTCATCAAGGGCTGGGACCAGGGTGTCCAGGGCATGAAGGTCGGCGGCCGCCGCGAGCTGGTCATCCCGCCGCACCTGGCGTACGGGAACCAGTCGCCGAGCCCGCTGATCCCGGCCGGTTCGACCCTGATCTTCGTGGTCGACCTGCTCGGCGTCTGACGGATTGTCACCCTGGGCCGTACCCCGCACTCGCGGGGTGCGGCCCTCGGCTTTCCCCGGCCGGGTCGCTACCGGTACGGTCATCGGCGGATCAAGATGTACCCCCAGTTACCGGAAAGGTCCGCGATGGCGATCGCCAAGGCAGAGCGGCTGATGAACCTCGCCCTGTGCCTGATGAACACCAGACGTCCGCTCTCCAAGAAGGAGCTCCGGGAGTCCGTCGAGGCCTACCGCGAGGCCTGGCAGCAGGGCAGCGAAGAGGCCTTCAACCGGATGTTCGAGCGCGACAAGGACGACCTGCGCGAACTCGGCCTGGTCATCGACGTCGACGAGAACGCGCTGGACGGCGAGGTCGGCTACCTGGCCCGCCGGGACCGCAACCGGCTGCCGGAGATCGCGCTGGACGCCGAGGAGGCCGCCGCGCTGACGCTGGCCGCCCGGGTCTGGCAGCAGGCCAAGATGTCCGGCGCCGCCAGCGGCGCGCTGCAGAAGCTGCGGGCCGGCGGGATGCCGATCACCGAGGAGAGCGCGAACAGCGCGCTGGAGCCGCGCATCCCGGCCCGCGAGGCGGCCTTCGAGCCGCTGCTGACCGCCGCCCGGGACCGACGGCCCGTCACCTTCGAGTACCGCAAGGCCGGGGCGTCCGCCGCCGAGCAGCGCGCGGTGGAGCCGTGGGCGCTGGAGTGCTGGCGCGGCCACTGGTACCTGGCCGGCTGGGACCGCGACCGGGAGGCCGCCCGGGTGTTCCGGCTCAGCCGGATCACCGGCAAGGTGCGCTCCCGGGCCGGGCAGTTCACCGGCGCCGTCCCCGAGCACGTGGACGTGCGCGCGGTGGTGGCCAGGTTCGCCGGTGAGGGCGCGACCGCCAGCGCCACCGTCCGGCTGCGCCAGGGCGCGGGCTTCCCGCTCCGTACCAAGGCGCTCAAGGTCACCGAGCTGACCGGCGGCTGGGACGAGCTGGAGATCCCGTACGGCAACGGCCTGGCCGCCGACCTGGCCGAGTTCGGCCCGGACCTGGTGGTGCTGGGGCCCGAGGAGCTGCGGGCAGACGTCATCGACCGGCTGCGCGCGGTGGCCGGTCTCGCACCGGAGGGGCAGCTGTGAGCAACGCGATCGACCAGACCCGGCGGATGCTCTCGCTGGTCACCTACCTGCGCGAGCGCCCGGGGGCCGAGGTGGCCGAGGTGGCCCGGGCGTTCGGGATCACCGAGCGGGAGCTGATCAACGACCTGAACGTGCTGCCGATGTGCGGCACCAGCTTCCGCGGCGGCGACCTGCTGGACATCGACACCGACGGCGAGCGGATCTGGTGGCACAACGTCGACGACGTGGCCCAGCCGCTGCGGCTGGCCGCCGACGAGGCGACCGCGCTGCTGGTGGCCGCCCGTGCGGTGGCCGGGCTGCCCGGCCTGCGTGAGCGGGACCGGCAGGCGCTCACCCGGGCGGTCGCCAAGATCGAGGACGCGGCCGGCGAGAGCGCCGAGTCCAGCGCCCGGGTCGGGGTGACCTTCGAGGCCGAGGGCCAGGTCTTCGCCGACATCGACCGCGCGCTGAGCGAGGGCCGGCTGATCTGGCTGCGCTACTGGTCGCACGGGCGAGGCGGTATGACGGAGCGTCTGGTGGACCCGATCCGCCTGGTCACCGAGGGGCACACCTACCTCGAGGGCTGGTGCCGGACCTCCGAGGACCGGCGGGTCTTCCGGCTGGACCGGGTGGCCGAGATCAAGGTGCTGGACGAGCCCGCGGCCCCGCCGCGGCTGGAGCCGCGCGACCTGTCCGCCGGGCTGGTCTCGCCGGCCGCCGACGACCCCGAGGTGGTGGTCGAGGTCGGCGCCGGCGGTCGCTGGGTGGCCGAGTACTACACCCACGACGCGGCCGAGGAACTCCCGGACGGCGGGCTGCGGATCACCCTGCGCAGCGCCGACCCGGCCGGGCTGCGCCCGCTGGCCCTGCGGCTGGGCCGGGACGGCCGGATCGTCTCGCCGGCCGAGCTGGCCGATTCGGCCCGGGCCGCCGCCCTGGCCGCGCTCGAGGGGTACCGGGACTGATCCGTGGCCGAGGGCACCAGATTCAAGGTCTACTGCTCGGACTGCCGGGCGAAGGTGGAGCTGGCGGCGGACGGCTTCCGGCTGGCGCTCGGCGCCACCCGGGAGCGGACCTTCTACAGCTTCACCTGCCCGGAGTGCGGCGCCTCGGTGCGCAAGCCCGCGGGTGAGAACATCGTGGCGGCGTTGACCAGGGCCGGGGTCAGCACCATGCGCCTGCTGCCGGTCGAGGGATAGGGGAGGGCACCGTGCCGTGGACCATGACCGCCGCCGTCCTGCTGGCCACCGCCGGGCTGCTGGTCCTCGGCGCGCTGGCCGGCCGGCTCTGGCTGGACGTCAGATCGCTGGCCCGCGAGGTGGACGCTGCCTCCCGCGCGCTGGCCGAGGCCGCGGGCCAGCTCAAACCTTCCTAGGCCCTCGTTCCCGTTCGGTCACCCGCAGGGGCTACCATCGCCCGAAGTGGGGGAGTGCTGCCCCTGGGAGAAAAGGTGGTCGCACATGAGGATCGGAACGATTCTGATCATCGTCGTCCTGGCCCTGCTGCTGTTCGGCGCGAAGCGACTGCCCGACCTGGCCCGTTCGCTCGGGAAGTCGGCGCGCATTCTCAAGGCCGAGACCAAGGCGCTGAAGGACGAGACGGTGGCCGCCGCCAAGGAGGGGGCCACCGAACCGATCGAGGCCCCGCGGGTCATCAAGAACGCCCCCGGCCAGACCGCACGAGTTGAGGACCGAGGTTGAGCAAGTCCGAGAAGGCCGTGAAGTCGGCCAAGGACCCCGAAGGCCGGATGGCGCTCGCCGAGCACCTGCGCGAACTGCGCAACCGGCTGGTCAAGTCGCTGCTGGCGATCATCGCGATCACGATCGTCGCGTTCTTCTACCACCGGCAGATCACCGACTTCCTGATCGCGCCGCTGCCGGTCTGCGGTCCGGACGGTAAGCCGCTGCCGGGCGACGTCAACTGCGCGCTGGTGTCCAACATCGGTCTGCTGAGCCCCTTCACGGTGCTGCTCAAGGTCGCCCTGACGACCGGTGTGGTGCTCTCCACCCCGATCTGGCTCTACCAGCTGTGGAAGTTCGTCGCGCCGGGCCTGCACCAGAACGAGCGCCGCTACACGCTCTCGTTCCTCGGCCTTGGCACCCCGCTGTTCCTGGCGGGCGCCGCGCTGGCGTACGTGATCATGCCGGTGACGGCGCAGATGCTGATCTCACTGACCGCCAGCGGGGTCACCTCGATCCTGCCGGTGGAGAACTACCTCGACATCATCACCAGGATGGTGCTGGTCTTCGGTTTCGGCTTCGAGTTCCCGCTGCTGCTGGTGATGCTCAACCTGGTCGGGGTGGTCAGCGGCAAGCGGCTGCTCGGCTGGTGGCGCGGGATGATCATGGCGATCACCGTCTTCGCCGCCTTCGCCACCCCGAGCGCGGACCCGCTCTCGATGCTGGGCCTGGCCGCGCCGATCATCCTGCTGTACTTCGTCGCGGTCGGCGTGGCGCTGCTGAACGACCGCCGCCGGGCCCGGCGCAACCCGGACGCCGGGCTGGACGAGGACGAAGCCTCGCACCTGGACCTCTCGGTGGGCGCCGTCGACGCGGCCGAGGGCATCGAGGCCTCCGCCGCCCCCGAGCTGCCGACGGCCGTCCCGGCGGCGCGCCGTGAGCAGCTGGACGACATCACCTGACGCTCCGTCAAGTAATCATTGAGGCCCCGGCCTGCTGGTCTTCCAGCGGGCCGGGGCCTCTCTGTCGTGTCCACGGCCTTGGCAACACCAACGCCATGTGACATATTACTGACGTGTCCAAGAGATCCCCGCATGATGTCGTGGTGGTCGGCGCCGGTGTGGTCGGCGCCGCCTGCGCCTACTACGCCGCCCAGGCCGGCCTGGCCGTCACCGTGGTCGACCGCGGCCCGGTGGCCGGCGGCACCACCGGTGCGGGGGAGGGGAACCTGCTGGTCTCCGACAAGGAGCCGGGGCCCGAGCTCGACCTCGCGCTGTTCTCCACCGGCCTCTGGCGGACCATCGCCGAGCAGCTGGGCGAGCGGGTCGAGTACGAGCCCAAGGGCGGCCTGGTGGTCGCCGCCGCCGAGGCCGGGATGACCGCGCTGCGGGCCTTCGCGGCCGAGCAGACCAAGGCCGGGGTGGTCTCCGCCGAGATCCCCGGCGACCGGCTGGCCGAGCTGGAGCCGCACCTGGCACCCGGCCTGGCCGGCGGCTTCCACTATCCCCAGGACGCCCAGGTTCAGCCCGCACTGGCAGCCGCTCACCTGCTGCGGGCCTCCGGAGCGTCGATCCGGCTCGGTGAGACCGTCACCGCGATCCGCACCGGTCCGTCCGGTGAGGTGCTCGGTGTCACCACCGACCGGGGCCGGATCGACGCCCCCGCCGTGATCAACGCGGCCGGCACCTGGGGCGGTGAACTCGCCGCGCTGGCCGGGGTGACCCTGCCGGTGCTGCCCCGCCGGGGCTTCGTGCTGGTCACCGAACCGCTGCCGAGGATCGTCCGGCACAAGGTCTACGCCGCCGACTACGTGGCCGACGTGGCCAGCGGCTCGGCCGCCCTGCAGACCTCCGCCGTGGTCGAGGGCACCCCCGCCGGGCCGGTGCTGATCGGCGCCAGCCGGGAGCGGGTCGGCTTCGACCGGACCCTCTCGGTCGAGGTGCTCCAGCGGCTGGCCGCCAACGCCGCCGCGCTCTTCCCGGTGCTGCGCACCGTCGCGGTCCAGCGCGCCTACCGGGGCTTCCGCCCCTACCTGCCGGACCACCTGCCCGCGATCGGCGCCGACCCTCGGGTGCCCGGCCTGTTCCACGCCTGCGGCCACGAGGGCGCGGGCATCGGCCTGGCCCCCGCCACCGGCCTGCTGATCGCCCGTCAGCTCACCGGCGAACGGCCCGAGCTCGACCTCACCCCGTTCCGCGCCGACCGCTTCGACGGCGCCGCCGCGTGAACGCCGAACCCCGGAGAGGACGCACCATGCGCCGAACCCCCGCCGAACTGGTCGGCGCACGGCCCGAGCCCGGGCACACCATCGACTTCGACGGCCGTCCGGTCCCCGCCCTGCCGGGCCAGAGCATCGCCGCCGCGCTGTGGGCGGAGGGCATCCTGGCCTGGCGCACCACCCGGGTGAACGGCCGCCCGCGCGGCGCCTTCTGCGGGATCGGCGCCTGCTACGACTGCCTGGCCACCGTCAACGGGATCGCCAGTCAGCGCACCTGCCTGCTGCCCGCCGAGCCCGGCACCACCGTCACCACCCAGGAGGGCCACGGCCGTGCCGACCTCGCCGTCTGACACCTCTGCCCCGTACGACCTGGCCGTGATCGGGGCCGGTCCCGCCGGTCTGGCCGCCGCCGTCACCGCCGCCGAACTCGGCCTGCGCTGCGTCCTGCTGGACGCGGGCCCGCGCCCCGGCGGCCAGTACTACCGCCACCCCGCGCCCGGTCTGGGCGCCGCCCACCCGGAGCGGCTGCACCACGGCTGGTCCGCCTTCACCGGCCTGACCGGCCGGCTGGCCGCCAGTACGGTCACCCACCTGACGGAGCACCACGTCTGGACCGCCGAGCGCGGTGAGGTCTGGCGTCTGCACGCCACCGTCGGGGCCGGGGCCACCGGCAGCGCGGTGGTCGAGGCGAAGGCCGTGCTGCTGGCCACCGGCGCGTACGAGCGCCAGCTGCCCTTCCCCGGCTGGACGCTGCCCGGGGTGGTCACCGCGGGTGGCGCGCAGGCGATGCTCAAGGCGGGCCTGGTGCTGCCCGGCCGCCGGATCGTGGTCGCGGGCTCGGGCCCGCTGCTGCTGGCCGCCGCCTCCTCGCTGGTCTCCGCCGGGGCGAGCGTCCCGGCGGTGGTCGAGGCGGGCAACTACCTCGGCTACGCCCGGGGGCTCGGTACGCTCGCGGCCAACCCCGCCAAGCTGGTCGAGGGCGTCGGGCACGGTGCCACGCTGCTGCGCGGCAAGGTCCGGCTGCGGCGTTCCAGCGCGGTGGTGGAGGCGCACGGCACCGACCGGGTGACCGGGGTGACGGTGGCCCGGCTGGACGCCGAGTGGCGCCCGGTGCCCGGCACCGAGCGGCGGATCGACTGCGACGCGGTGGCGGTCGGCCACGGCCTGCTGCCGCAGATCGAGCTGGCCACCGAGCTGGGCGCGGAGACCGTGCTGACGGCGGATCAGACCGTCGCGCTCAAGGTCGACGAGGGGCTGCGCACCAGCCTGTCCGGGCTCTGGGCGGCGGGGGAGACCTGCGGTGTCGGCGGGGCCGACCTGGCGATCGCCGAGGGCGAGCTGGCGGCCCGGGTGATCGCCGGCGCCCCGGTGCCGGCCGCGCTGCGCCGCCGCCGGGACCGCCGCCGGGCCTTCGCCGCGCTGATGGCAGCCGCGCACCGCCCGGGCCCCGGTTGGACGGACTGGCTCCGCCCCGACACCGACGTCTGCCGCTGCGAGGAGGTCCCGGTCGCCGCCGTCCGGGAGGCCGTCGAGGAGCTCGGCGCGACCGACCCACGGACCGTCAAACTCCTCACCCGAGCCGGGATGGGCTGGTGCCAGGGCCGGATGTGCGGCCCCGCCGTAGCCTGTCTCTCCGGCAGCACCGAACTGCGTCCGGACTCCCGCCCGCTCTCCTGCCCCGTGCCGCTGGCCCACCTGGCCGACGGTTCCTGACACAAGGGGGACAGCCCGTCCGCTGTGCCCCCTTGTGTCCGCTCATCCCATCTAATAAAATGTCACACCTCACCTTCCAAGGAGTAGTCCACGTGTCCGCAACGCACGAGCCCACCCGTCCCTGGCGCGGCATCATGGTCGCCACCACGCTCCCCCTGCGTGCCGACCTCTCCGTCGACTACGACGCGTACGGCGAGCACGTCCAGTGGCTGATCGCCAACGGCTGCGACGGCGTCGTCCCGAACGGCTCGCTCGGCGAGTATCAGACCCTCACCGCCGAGGAGCGGGCCCGGGTCGTCACCACCGCGGTCGAGGCCGCCGGTGACGGTTCCCGGGTGATGCCCGGTGTCGCCGCCTACGGCAGCGCCGAGTCCCGCCGCTGGGCCGAGCAGGCCGCCGAGGCCGGGGCCGGCTCCGTCCTGCTGCTCCCGCCGAACGCCTACCGCGCCGACCACGCCGCCGTCCGCGCGCACTACGCGGACGTCGCCCAGGCCGGTCTGCCGATCGTCGCCTACAACAACCCGATCGACACCAAGGTCGACCTGGTCCCCGAGCTGCTCGCGCAGCTGCACGCCGACGGCTCGATCGTGGCCGTCAAGGAGTTCAGCGGCGACGTCCGCCGGGCCTACCAGATCGCCGAGCTGGCTCCCGACCTCGACCTGCTGATCGGCGCCGATGACGTGCTGCTCGAGCTGGCCGTCGGTGGCGCGGTGGGCTGGATCGCCGGGTACCCGAACGCGCTGCCGCAGGCCAGCGCCAAGCTGTTCCGGGCCGCCGTGGCCGGTGACCTGGAGACCGCGGTGCCGCTGTACCGCTCGCTGCACTCGCTGCTGCGCTGGGACTCCAAGACCGAGTTCGTCCAGGCCATCAAGCTCTCGATGGACATCGCCGGCCGCCCCGGCGGTCCGGTCCGTCCGCCGCGCTTCCCGCTCACCCCGGAGATCGAGGCGGCCGTCCGCGCCGCGACCGAGAAGGCCCTCGCCGACGGTCTGGTCTGACCGTCCGTCACACCGAGGAATTGCCAGTGGCCGGCTGCGGGGGCAGCCGGCCCTCCCACCGAGGGGACCGAATCCATGCGCAGCCGTCACGTCTTCCACGCCGTCGACTCGCACACCGAGGGCATGCCGACCCGGGTGATCACCGGCGGGTTCGGTGTCATCCCCGGTGCCACCATGGCCGAGCGCCGGGTGCACTTCCAGGAGCACCTGGACCACTTCCGCACCCTGCTGATGTACGAGCCGCGCGGCCACGCGGCGATGAGCGGCGCGATCCTCCAGCCGCCCACCCGTCCCGACGCCGACTTCGGCGTGCTCTACATCGAGGTCTCCGGCCTGCTGCCGATGTGCGGCCACGGCACCATCGGGGTCGCCACCGTGCTGGTGGAGACCGGCATGGTCGACGTGGTGGAGCCGGTCACCACGGTCCGGCTCGACACCCCCGCCGGTCTGGTGATCGCGGACGTGCACGTCCAGGACGGCGCGGCCAAGGCCGTGACGATCCGCAACGTGCCCTCCTACTCGGTGGCGCTGGACCAGAAGATCGAGGTGCCGGGCTTCGGCACGGTGAGCTACGACCTGGCGTACGGCGGCAACTTCTACGCGATCCTGCCGCTGGCCGAGTTCGGGATCCCGTTCGAGCGGGAGCGCAAGCAGGAGATCCTGGACGCCGGGCTTGCCCTGATGGACGCCATCAACGCGGCCGACCGCCCGGTCCACCCGGAGAACCCGTCCATCCACAGCTGCCACCACGTGCAGCTGCTCGCCCCCGGCTCGACCGCCGCCCACTCCCGGCACGCGATGGCCATCCACCCCGGCTGGTTCGACCGCTCCCCGTGCGGCACCGGCACCTCCGCGCGGATGGCCCAGCTGCACGCCCGGGGCGAACTCCCGCTCCACCAGGACTTCCTGAACGACTCCTTCATCGGCACCTCGTTCACCGGCCGCCTGGTCGAGGAGACCACCGTCGCGGGCCACCCGGCGGTCGTCCCCACCGTCACCGGCCGCGCCTGGATCACCGGCACGGCCCAGTACTTCCTCGACCCGACCGACCCGTTCCCCGCAGGCTTCCTGCTCTGAGTTAGTTGCACTATCCAGGGGCTCGGGGAACGGCGACGAGATCTGGCGTTCGGGTCACTGCGAAAGTGCCTGACCTTGTACGCACGTTGAACGCTCCTGAGGTCGGCGCCGCCGTTCCCCGGGCCCCTGGTGGTGCAACTGCATGAAAGGCTGTCAAGTGAGCGTCAGCTCGTACAACCCCGCCGACCCGAGCGACCTCGTGATCGAGGTCGCAGCCGCCGGAGGCCCGGGCACGACCCAGGCCGTCGCCGACGCCCGCGCCGCCCAGACCGCCTGGCTGGCCCTCGGTGCGGGCGGGCGCTCCGCCGCCCTGGGCCGCGCCGCCGACGCCGTCGAGGCGAACGCCGACGAGCTCGCCGCGCTGATCGTCCGCGAGGTCGGCAAGCCGCACGCGGAGGCCCGCGGTGAGGTGGCCCGTACGGTGGCGATCTGGCGCTACTACGCGCAGGCGCCCTACGCCCCGTCAGGTGCCGTGCACGAGCCCGCCGCCGGTGAGGGCCTGCTGCTGACCCGCCGTCGCCCGTACGGCGTGGCCGGGCTGATCACCCCGTGGAACTTCCCGCTGGCCATCCCGACCTGGAAGGCCGCCCCGGCCCTCGCGGTGGGCAACACGGTCGTCCTCAAGCCCGCCCCCGAGGGCACCGCCTGCGCCCTGCGGCTGGCCGAACTCGCGGGCCTGCCCGAGGGCGTGCTGACCGTCGTGCCGGGCGGCGCCGAGGAGGGGGCGGCGCTGGTCGCGGCCTCCGACGTGGTCTCGTTCACCGGCTCCACCGCCGTCGGCCGGGCCGTGGTCGCCGCGACCACCGAGCGCGGCATCCCGGTGCAGGCCGAGATGGGCGGGCTGAACGCCGCGATCGTGCTGCCGGACGCCGACATCGCCCAGGCCGCCGGCCACCTGGCCGCCGCGATCGCCGGGTACGCGGGGCAGAAGTGCACCGCCACCAGCCGGGTGATCGCCGTCGGCGACGCGTACGAGCCGCTGGCCGAGGCGCTCGCCAAGGCGCTGACCTCGATCGCCGAGCCGACCGCGCTGACCGGGGTCTGCGGCCCGGTGATCAACCAGGCCGCGCTGGAGCGCCTGACCGGAGCCGTGGACAGCGCCGTGGCCGCCGGGGCCAACGCCCTCGCGGGCGGCCACCGGATCGAGCGGGACGGCTGGTTCATCGAGCCGACCCTGCTGGAGCAGGTCCCGGCCGAACACCCGCTGCGCACCGAGGAGTTCTTCGGCCCGGTGGCCGTGCTGCTGCGGGCCGCCGACCTGGACGAGGCGATCGCGGTCGCCAACGACACCCCGCACAGCCTCTCCACCTCGGTGCACACCCGGGACCTGGACACCGCGCTGGCCGCCGCCGACCGCCTCGACGCGGGCATGGTCCGGGTCAACGCGCCGTCCAGCGGCGTGGACTTCCACGTCCCGTTCAGCGGCGCCAAGGGCGCCGGCTACGGGCCGCGCGAGCAGGGGCAGGCCGTGCTCGACTTCTACACCGCCGAGCGCACCGTCACCCTGCTGCCCGCCGGGTCGCCGCGATGAGCGCGCTGACGCCGGTCCACACGGTCGACTACCACACCGCCGGTGAGCCGTTCCGGATCGTCACCGCCGGGCTGCCGCCGATCCCCGGCGACACCGTCGCCGAGCGCCGCGCCATCGCGCTCGGCGCGGGCGGCACCGCGACCGACCCGCGCCCCAGCGCGCTGGACGACATCCGCCGGCTGCTCACCCGCGAGCCGCGCGGCCATGCCGGGATGTACGGCGGCTTCGTGGTCCCGGCCGACGACAGCGAGGCGCACTTCGGGGTGCTGTTCTGGCACAAGGACGGCTACTCCACCGCCTGCGGCCACGGCACCATCGCGCTCGGCGCCTGGGCGGTCGACTCCGGCCTGGTGGCCGCCCCGGCCGACGGCACCGCCCGGGTCCGGATCGACGTACCGTCAGGCCGGGTGAGCGCCGCCGTGCACCGCAGCGGCGGCCGGACCACCGCCGTCACCTTCCGGAACGTGCCCACCGCCGTCACCGCCCGCAAGCTCGCCGTGCCGACCTCGCGCGGCACGGTCGCGGTCGACCTGGCGCACTCCGGCGCCTGCTACGCCTCCGTCCGGGCCGCCGACCTAGGGCTCACCGTCGACACCGCCGCGCTGCCCGAACTCACCGCCCTGGGCCGGGAGATCAGGGCCGCACTGGCCGACGAGCCCGCCACCCGGCACCCCTCGGACCCGCTGCTCTCCGGCGTCTACGGCGTGATCCTGTACGAGGAGCTGCCGGACACCCCGTCAGGCCCCAGCCAGCGCAACGTCACCGTCTTCGCCGACGGCCAGATCGACCGCTCCCCGTGCGGCTCCGGCAGCTCCGCCCGGCTGGCCCTGCTGGCCGCCGACGGCCGCCTGACGGCGGGTGAGGAACTGCGGCACGAGTCGATCATCGGTAGCGTGTTCACCGGACGGCTCGCCGGGCAGCACCGCGACGGCTGGATCACCGAGGTCACCGGCACCGCCCACCGCACGGGCGAGCACCGTTTCCTGCTCGACCCGGATGACTCTCTCGGGACGGGGTTCCTGCTCTGATGACGATCACTCAGCTGCCGCTCACCCTCACCCCCGGCCAGGCCGTCGACGCGCTGGCCGCCGTGCTGCTCAAGGGTCTCGACCCGGAGGAGTGCCCGGCCCGCAGCAACATCCCGGTCCCGGCGGGCGAGCTGCTGCTGATGCCGGCCGCCGACAGCGCCTACGCGGGGGTGAAGATCGCGGGCGTGGTCCCGGCCAACGCGGCCCGCGGCCTGCCCCGGATCACCGGCAGCTACCTGCTGCTGGACGGTCCCACCCTGCAGCCGCTCGCGCTGCTCGACGGCATCGCGCTCACCTCGCTGCGCACCCCGGCGGTCACCGCGCTGGCGCTGCGCCAGCTGGCCGCGCCGGACGCTTCGCACCTGGTGCTGTTCGGCTCCGGGCCGCAGGCGTACGCGCACCTGGACGCGCTGCTGGCGATCCGGCCGCTGACCCGGGTCACCGTGGTCGGCCGGTCGGCCGAGCCGGTGGTCGCCCTGGTGACGTACGCCCAGGGGCTCGGCCTCGACGCGGTGGCGGGTGACGCCGGGGCGGTGGCCGAGGCCGATCTGGTGGTCTGCTGCACCACGGCGCGGGAGCCGTTGTTCGACGGCGCACTGGTGCCGGACCACGCGGCGGTGGCGGCGGTGGGCTCGCACGAGCCGACCGCCCGCGAGGTCGACACGCTGCTGGTGGACCGGGCGGCACTGTATGTGGAGGCGCGTTCGGTCGCGCTTCGGGAGGCGGGCGACCTGCTGATTCCTGGTGTGGCTGGATCCAGGCTTGCTAACCTGTCAGAACTGGTCAACGGCAAGGCAGTTGTGCCCACGGATCGCCCGCGCTTCTTCAAGAGCGTCGGGATGGCCTGGCAGGACCTCGCGGTGGCGGCGGCACAGTACGAGTCGGACACATCTGCCTGAATTGTTTTACAAATCAACGTAACGTGACATTGTACAATGGTGTCCTGCTAAGCCACCCGGAGGAACACCATGGCGGACCTCAAGCCCCGCGCCCTCATCTCCGTCCAGGAGCGCCTGCGCGACCAGGTCGCCCACGCCCTGCGGGCCGCCCTGATCTCCGGCGAGCTCCGCCCCGGCGTCGTCTACTCGGCGCCCGCGCTGGCCGCTGACTTCGGCGTCTCCGCCACCCCGGTCCGGGAGGCGATGCTCGACCTGGCCCGGGAGGGTCTGGTCGAGGCGGTCCGCAACAAGGGTTTCCGGGTCACCGAGCTGACCGAGCGCGACCTCGACGACTACACCGAGATCCGCGCCCTGATCGAGGTCCCCACCGTCGGCCGGGTCACCCGCACCGCCGACCGGGACCAGCTCGAGGCGCTCCGCCCCGAGGCGCACGCCATCGTCGCGGCCGCCCGCAAGCACGACCTGATCGGCTACCTGGAGGCGGACCGTCAGTTCCACCTCTCGCTGCTCGGCCTGGCCGGCAACGCCCGGCTGGTCGAGGTGGTCGGCGACCTCCGCAAGCGCTCCCGCCTCTACGGCCTCAACCGGCTGGACCAGCGCGGCGAGCTGGTCTCCTCCGCCGAGGAACACCTCACCCTGCTCGACCTGATGATCGCGGGCGACGCCGAAGCCGCCGAGACCTGCATGGCCGAACACCTCGGCCACGTCCGCTCGCTCTGGGCGGCCGGCGCGGAGGCCGCGGCGGCCGAGCAGCCGGCCCTGCGCCTCGGCGCCCGCTGACGGACCGTCGGGCCGCAACCGGCCACCCCCCTGTAGCGTCTGCGCAGGTGATCACCGGCCGGATTCCCCGGCCGGACCTTCGGGGGGACACATGAGCGAGATCCAGGACGGCAGACCCGGGCACACCCTGGTGCCCTGCCCGAGCTGCGGCCTGACGGACGAGGTCAAGGGCGTCCCGGCCGTGTACCTGGCCGGACGCGACCGCATCCTGGTCCCGTCCCGGGACAGCGAGGGCCGCTCGACCACGGTGACCCGGACGGTCACCACGGCCGTGTCGGATGCGCTGGCACCCGCGCCGGAGACCCCGGAGCCGAAGGCCACCGGGCCCGGCTGCCTCGGTGCGCTGGCCCTGCTGGTGGCCATCGGTACGTTCATCGGCGGAGCCGCCGGCGGGCACTGGTTCTCCGACGACCCCACCCCGGCCACCGGCTTCGGCTACACCAACCAGTCGGCTCCGACGCCCGACTCCGACCTGGCCTTCCTCGGCTGGATCTCCGGGTTCGCCCTGCTCGCGGCGGTGGTGCTGCTGGGTCTGGCCTGGCGCCAGAAGGCGGCCTTCCGCAACCGGCTGGCCGGCCGCCCCGCTGCCGAGGAGCTCTGGACCCGGGCCTGGTACTGCGCCCGCTGCGGCACGGCCCACTTCCCGGCCACCCCGGACGAACCCGCGCAGGCCCTCACCCTCCAGGACTTCCGCCGCCGCATCTGGCAGGCCGGCGGCTACGGCGAACTCGCCGCCCAGCACCCGGTGTCCTGAGGCGTTTCCCGTTCGGGTGAATCGCCCGGCGCAGGGTCGCGCCGGGCGATGGCGTTCTACGATGATGCTCTCGACACCGGCCAGCCGGAGGAAACCATGTCCGCAGCAGCGGTTGAGCAGCACCATCCGACGTTGCTCGAGGTCGCCGACAGGATGTCCGACCAGCTGATCGGTCACCGGGTCGAGATCATCGGGGGCCAGATCACCGTGACGCCACCTGCCAACAGGCCGCACAGTCGAGTGCTCGCCAGGATGAACGACGCAATGGTGGCGGCCGGGCTGCAAAGTGATCAGACCGAAGTGCTGCAGGCTGTCGGCGTATGGCTGCCGGAGGGGCCGTCGGACTACGCCATCCCCGATCTCGCGGTCCTTGACGTCGGTCCCGGTGACGACGAGGACGACTACGTCGCGTTCGGCTGTTACGACCCCGCGATCTTCCGCATGGTGCTCGAGGTGACCTCCAGCAACCTCAGCGACGACCTGAAGAAGAAGCCCGCCGCCTACGCCGGGGCGGGCATCCCCGTCTACGTCATCGTCGACCGCAAGAACGAGAAGGTCATGGTGCTCACCGACCCGTCCGACGGGGAGTACCGCGTGCACGCCGTCCACCACCGGGGCCAGAGCTTCACGTTGCCCGAGTCGATCGGGGCAGCCGTGACGCTGTCGGTGGACGGCGTGCTCGGGGAGAAGGACTAGACCAGCCGGCCGTCGTGCATCGCCAGGACCCGGTCGACGCGGTCCAGGAGGTCGCGGTCGTGGGTGACCATGACGGTGGCGGTGCCGTGGTCGCGGGTGATGGTGGCGAGGAGGTCGACGATCTGGGCGCCGCGTTCGTGGTCCAGGGCCGAGGTGGGTTCGTCGACCAGGAGGACGGACGGTTCGCCGAAGAGAGCGCGGGCGATGTTGACCCGCTGGCGTTCGCCGCCGGAGAGCTGGTGGGGGCGGCGGCGTTGCTTGGAGGCGTCCAGGCCGACTGAGGCGAGCAGGGCCTCGGCCCGCTCGCGGGCGGCGCGGGGCTTGCCGCCGCGGACGGACTCGAGCACCAGGAGCTGCTCCACCGCTGTCAGCGAGGCGAGCAGGTTGGACTGCTGGAAGACGATGCCGAGCCGCTCCCGGCGCAGGGCCGAGCGGGCCTTCTCGCTGAGCGCGCCGACCTCCTGACCGTCGATCAGCACCGAGCCGCTGTCCGGTCGGAGCAGGGTGGCGGCCACTGCCAGCAGGGAGGACTTGCCGGAGCCGGAGGGCCCGGCCACGGCGGTGAACTCGCCGGGCGCGACGGTGAGGGAGACCCGGTCGAGGGCGGTCAGCCGGGCCTCGCCGTCGGGGTAGGTGAGGGTGACGTCGCGCAGGGCGAGGCCGGTCCGGGTGCACTGGACGGTGGTGGTGGTCATCGGTTGGCTCCAAGCGCGGCCAGCGGGTCGACGGAGGTGATGCGGCGGACGGCGAGCGCGGCGCCCAGCAGGCCGAGCAGGACCATCACCGCGACCGGGACGCCCACACTCGCCGGGCTGACGTCGAACGGGACGGTGGCGGCGGCCAGCAGCCCGCCCACCCCGCCGATCGTGCCGCCCAGCAGTGCCCCGCCGAGCAGCACGGCGGCGGCCTGCGCCAGCGCGTCCCGCACCAGGTAGCCGCTGCTCGCGCCGACCGCCTTGAGCACCGCGATGTCGGGCTTGCGCTGGACCGTCCAGACCGTGAAGAAGGCCCCGACCACCAGCGCGCTGACCGCGAACAGGAAGCCCTGGATCATCTGCAGGCTGCCCTGCTCGGCGGAGTACCCGTTGATGCCGGCCAGCGAGTCGCCGAGCGAGACGGTCTCGGTGCCCTGTGCCGCGTCGAGGGCGGACAGGTCGGCCCCGGAGGTGGTGAGAGCGAGCGCGGTCGGCTGGCTCTGGCTGCTGACCTGCTCCCAGGTGGCGACCGTGGTCCACACCGTCGGGGCGTGGCCGTACGAACGCTCGGCGGTCAGGCCGGAGACGGTGACCGTGCGCGGGCCGACCTTGACCTGCTCACCCACCGTCAGGTGGTACTCGGCGGCGGTGTCGGCACCGACCGCGATCTGACCGTCCGTCGGGGCGGCGCCGGACTCCAGCGGGGGCAGCAGCCCGGCCGGGGCCCCGACCACGCTGACCGAGGCGGCCGAGTCGCTGGCGGTCAGCCGGGTCATCGAGATGCCCAGCGGCTGCACGGCGGAGACGCCCGGTGCAGCTTTGATCGCGGCGGCCTGGGCGGGCGAGACCGTACTGCTGCTGAACGAGACGGTCGGGGTGGCCCCGGCGGGGGCGCCGAAGACGATGTGGTCGGCGGGCAGCTCGGCGATGGTGGAGGAGGCGGCCGAGGCCAGCCCGCCGGTCAGGCCGTAGAGGAAGACGACCAGTGTGGTTATCAAGGTGACCACCGCCCCCATCAGGGCGAACCGCCCCTTGGCGAAGCGGATGTCACGGAGTGCGACGAACACGGTGGCCTTCCCGGTGAAAGAGTTTCTGACGACTCCTCCACCCTGTCGGCGCGGCGGCCCCGTGCCATCAGGGAGAGGAGGGGGACACCACTCGTGCGGGCGATGCAGCTCGGAATCCATCGAACGGTTGATGCCGTGCCGGACGGCGGCGGGCCCCGCACCCCGTACTCTCGGAAGGCGTGACCAGTACCGAACCGCCCGGCCACGCCGGGAACACGCCAGCGCTGCGGCTGATGAACCTCGCCCTGCACGGGCTGTTCCTGGCGCTGCTGGCGGTGCTGGTCGCCCGGGGCGTGGCCGACGGCGGGCTCGGGCCCGGCGCGCTGCTGACCGCGATACTGCTCGCGGCGGTCTACCTGAGCGGCGGCGCCTTCGCGCCGGTGCGCACCACCCGGCTGTGGGCCGGGCTCTGGCTCGGCGCGGTGCTCTCGCTGTGGATCGGCCTGACGCTGCTGCACCCCGAGTTCTGCTATCTCGCCTTCCCGCTGTACTTCGTCTGCCTGCACCTGATGCCGGTGCGCTGGGCCGTCCCGGCGGTGGGCGCGCTGACCGCGGTGGTGGTGGCCGCGCAGGCGGGCACCGAGGGCGGGCTGACCACCGCGAAGGTGCTCGGTCCGGTGGCGGGCGCGGTGGTCGCGCTGCTCACCGCGTACGGGTACGCCGCGCTGTACCGGGAGAGCCGGGAGCGGCAGCGGCTGATCGACGACCTGGTCCGGGCCAGGGACGAGCTGGCCGCGACCCAGCGCGAGGCGGGCCGGCTGGCGGAGCGTCAGCGGCTGGCCCGGGAGATCCACGACACCCTGGCGCAGGGGCTGTCCAGCATCGTGCTGCTGGCCCGCTCGGCGGAGTCCGCGCTGCCGGCCGACCCTGGTGCGGCCCGGGAGCGGATCGCCGAGGTGGGGCGGACGGCCTCGGCCAACCTGGCGGAGGCCCGCCGGTTCGTCCAGGCGCTCACGCCGCCCGCGCTGGACGGGGTGACCCTGACCGAGGCGCTGCGGCGGCTGGCGGACGGGCAGGGCGTGGCGTTCCACCTGGACGGCGAGCCGTACCCGCTGCCGGTGGAGGCGGAGGTCGCGCTGCTGAGGCTGACCCAGGAGGCGCTGGCCAACGCGGCCCGGCACGCGGAGGCGCAGGCGGTGGCTGTGACGCTGACCTATCTGGACGACGAGGTGACCCTGGACGTCTTCGACGACGGGGTGGGCTTCGACCCGCTCGCGCTGCCCTCGGGTGCGGGACGGCGGTTCGGCCTGCACGGGATGCGGGAGCGGATCGCGGCGCTGGGCGGCCGGCTGACGGTGGAGTCGGCGCCGGGCGAGGGGACGGTGGTGGCGGTCTCGCTGCCGCTGCGGACGATCGAGACGGCCGAGGCCGTGCTGACGGAGGCTGGTGCGCAGTGATCCGGGTGCTGTTGGTGGACGACCATCCGGTGGTGCGACGGGGGCTGCGGGCGATGGTGGACGACCTGCCGGAGCTGACGGCGGTGGGCGAGGCGGCCGACGGGGCCGAGGCGCTGCGGGTGCTGGAGGGTCTTGAGCAGCGTCCCGACGTGGTGCTGATGGACCTTCAGATGGGCGCCGGGATGCACGGGGTCGAGGCCACCCGCCGGATCACCGCGCTGCCCGACCCGCCCGCCGTGCTGATCCTGACCACCTACAGCACCGACGCCGACATCCTGGCGGCGGTCGAGGCGGGCGCGACGGGCTACCTGCTCAAGGACGCCCCGGCGGAGGAGGTGGCGGCGGCGGTCCGGGCCGCCGCGCGGGGCGAGACGGTGCTGGCGCCGCCGGTCGCGGCCCGGCTGCTGGGGCGGGTGCGGGCCGGGCGGCCGACGCTGTCGCCGCGCGAGGCGGAGATCCTCCAGCTGCTGGCGCTCGGGCTGGCCAACAAGCAGATCTCCAAGCGGCTGTTCATCAGCGAAGCGACGGTCAAGACCCACCTGGTGCACATCTACGACAAGCTCGGCGTGGACAGCCGGACGGCCGCGATCGCCTCGGGCCTGACGAGCGGTCTGATCCGGCCGGCCTGACCTGATGGGCGGTTCGACCAAGGACGGCCCCGGCGGGGCCGCGCTGTGCGATCATCACGAGGTGTCAGGTACCGCGTTCCCGAGGCCCCGGGTGGGGCGGCCGCGTGCCGCCGGGCCGTCGAGCAGCGAACTGTCGGCCCGGGAGCAGCTGTTGGCGGCCGCCGCCGCGCTGTTCACCCGGAACGGGTACGCCGCGACCACCACCCGGGCGGTGGCCGAGCTGGCGGGGCTGCGGCAGGCGTCGATGTACCACTACTTCGCCCACAAGGAGGACCTGCTCGCCACCCTGCTGGAGGGCACCGTCGCACCTTCGCTGGCGTTCGGCCGGCGGCTGCTCGCCGACCCCGGGCTCGACCCGGCCGCCGCGCTGTGGCTGCTGGCCAGGTACGACGCGGAGCTGCTGTTCGGCGGGCTGTACAACCTCGGCGCGCTCTACCAGCTGCCGGAGGTGCGGGGCGAGCGGTTCACCGACTTCCGCCGGACCAGGGCGGAGCTGCGGGGCGTCTACGGCGAGCTGCTGGGCCGGCTGGCACCGGCACCTGACCCGGCGTCGGACCTGGAGCTGCGGACCGACCTGCTGCTCGGCCTGGTCGAGGGCGGGGTGGCCGCGGCCCGGGAGGATCCGGCCCGCACCGGCGCCGAGGTGGCCCCCGCGGTGGCCGACGCGGCCCTGCGGCTGGCGGGCTGCGGCGCCGGGCGGATCGCCCTGGCCCGTACCGCCGACCTCGCCGGAGCGTCCCGGTGAAGCTGCCGCTGATCATGGCCGCGCCGATGGCCGGCGGCGGCTCGACGCCCGCGCTGGTCGCGGCGGTGAACGAGGGCGGCGGGCTCGGCTTCCTGCCCGCGGGCTACCTGGACGCGGCCGCGCTGGCCGCCGGGATCGGCGCGACCAGGGAGCTGACGGACCGTCCGTTCGGGGTGAACCTGTTCGTCCCGGACGCGCCCGCCGATCCGGCGGCGGTCGCCGCCTACCGGGAGCGGCTGCGGCCCGAGGCGGCCCGGTACGGGGTCGAACTGCCCGAGCGGATCGGCCCGGACCGGGACGACTGGGAGGCCAAGCTGGAGCTGCTGCTCGCCGACCCGGTGCCGGTCCTCTCGTACACCTTCGGGCTGCCCTCGGCCGCCGAGGCCGCCGCCCTGCGCGCGGTGGGCAGCTACCAGGTCGGCACCGTCACCACCCCGGCGGAGGCCGTGGCCGCCACGCTGCTCGGGCTGGACGCGCTCTGCGTGCAGGGCCCGGAGGCGGGCGGCCACCGGGGCACCCACCGGCAGGCGGCGGTGCCCGACGGGCGGCCGCTGCCCGAACTGCTCGCCGCCGTACGGGCGGTGACCGCGCTGCCGCTGATCGCGGCCGGCGGGCTGACGGACGGTGCCGGGATCGCCGCCGCGCTGGGCGCGGGCGCGAGCGCGGTCCAGCTCGGCACCGCGTACCTGCGCACCGACGAGTCCGGGGCCGACCCGAACCACCAGGCCGCGCTGGTCACCCACCGGGGCGGCACCGTCGTGACCCGGGCCTTCACCGGCCGCCCGGCCCGGGGGCTGCGCAACGCCTTCATCGACCGGTACGGGCCGTACGCCCCGGTCGGCTACCCCGAGGTGCACCACCTGACCCGGCCGCTGCGGGCCGCCGCCACCCGCCAGGGCGACCTGACGGCGATGCACCTCTGGGCGGGCACCGGCCACCTGCGGGCCAGGATCGGTCCGGCCGCCGACCTGACCGCCGAGCTGCTCGCTCAGGCCAGCGCCGCGCGGTAGTACGCGATCTTGTCCCGGATCACCTGCTGCCGCTTCCGCAGGGTGGCGATCTGCTCCTCCACCTGGCCGTCGTGCGCGGCCAGCAGCGCCAGCCGGTCGGCGAAGGTGCCGTCCCCGGACCGCACCAGCTCGGCGAAGTGCAGCATCTCCGAGATCGGCATCCCGGTGTCCCGCAGACACCGCAGCACCCCGAGCCAGGCCAGGTCCTCCGCGCTGAACCGCCGGTGCCCGCTGGCCGACCGCTGGACGTCCCCCAGCAGCCCGATCTTCTCGTAGTACCGCAGGGTGTCCAGGCTGAAGCCGGACTCCTCGACCGCCTGAGCGGGCGTCAGAAATGTCGCTGTGGTCATGGCGTCATCATCACCCGGGGCGGGACGGGCCGGACAGACCCGTCCCGCCTGACGGGCGGTCAGCCGAGCAGGGTGCCCATCCACTCCTCGATGCCCGCGACCGTGCGGGGGAGGGCGCCGGACATCAGGCGGGCGCCGTCGGCGGTGATGACCAGGTCGTCCTCGACCCGGGCGCCGATGCCGCGGAGTTCGGCGGGGAGGGTCTCGTCGTCGGGCTGGAGGTAGAGGCCGGGCTCGACGGTGAGCACCTGGCCCTCCTCCAGGACGCCGTCCAGGTAGGTCTCGGCGCGGGCCTTGGCGCAGTCGTGCACGTCCAGGCCGAGCATGTGGCCGCTGGAGCAGAGGGTGTAGCGGCGGAACAGGCCGCTGTCCTCCTGGAGCGCCTCCTCGGCGGAGATCTTCAGCACGCCCCAGTCGGCCAGGCCCTCGGCGATCACCCGCATGCCGGCCCGGTGGAAGTCCCGGAAGCTGGCGCCGGGGCGCAGGGTGGCGATGCCCGCCTCCTGGGCGGCCAGCACGAGTTCGTAGACCTGGCGCTGGACGGGGGAGAAGGTGCCGCTGAGTGGGATGGTGCGGGTGATGTCGGCGGTGTAGAGCGAGTCGACCTCCACGCCCGCGTCCAGCAGCAGCAGCTTCGAGGGGTCGAGGGCGCCGTCGTTGCGGATCCAGTGCAGCACGCAGGCGTGCGCGCCGGAGGCGACGATGGTCTCGTAGCCGGTGCCGTTGCCCTCGGCGCGGGCCCGCAGGTTGAAGGTGCCCTCCAGCCAGCGCTCGCCCCGGCCGTGCCGGAAGGCGGCCGGCAGGGCGCGGATCACGTCCTCGAAGCCGGCCGTGGTGGCGTCGACGGAGAGCTGGAGCTGCTCGACCTCCCAGGCGTCCTTGACCAGCCGCAGCTCGGAGAGGGTGCCGGCGAGCGCGGTGTCGACGGCGGTGGGCAGCAGCGCCTCCAGCACCGGGTCGGCCCCGCCGAGCAGCCGGGTGACGGGCTGAGCACCCGTCAGCAGCTTCTCCAGGTCGTCCAGGTGGGCGGTGCGGATGCCGGTGAGCTGCTCGGCCTCGGCCAGGTCGGGGCGGCGGCCGACCCAGAACTCGCCGTAGCGGCGGTCCCGGTAGAACTCGGACCCGTACGGGCTGCCGCCACCGCGCGGGGAGCGCGGGCGCAGGTAGAGCACCGGCTCGCCGTTCGGCTCGATCACCAGCACGTGGCCGACCTGCTCCTCGCCGGTCAGGCCGGTGAGCCAGGCGTACGCGCTGTGCGGGCGGAACCGGTAGTCGCAGTCGTAGCTGCGCACCTTCAGCTGCCCGGCCGGGACGATCAGCCGCTCGCCGGGGTAGGCGGCGGCGAGCCGGGCCCGGCGGGAGGGCATCGCGGCGTAGCCGGGCACCCGGTCCTCGGCCGGCAGCTGGGTGGGGGCCCAGCCGGTGCCCATGAAGGCGTCCAGGGCGGCGGAGACGGGCAGGTCGTGGCTGCCGGTGTTGAGCGGGCGGGGGGTGGTCACGGCTGCGACTCCTTCGGCGGGGCGGTCTGTCCGGGTTCAGTGGTGTTGATGTCGTTGCGTGGGGCGGGAGTTGAGGGTGCTACCGGACACAGCTCGGTAACGGGCCGCCCGATCCCTTGCCAGTGCAATTTCACATTACTATGTTACGGGTCACACCTTGGAGCGGCTAGACCCCAGCGGTCGCCCTCTCGGTGGCCCCGGATCAGCCCCGGGGCGAACCAAGGCCGCAACTGTGGCCTCCCACTGCGGAGTTGCACTATGACCAGGCGTACTCATGCCGCCCTCGCGGCGGCGATCGCGGCAGCACTCACCCTCGGCCTCGGGGCCTGTACCAGCACCGGCGGAAGCAAGGACGACGCCAACCAGGGCGGTGTCACCACCGAGGGCAACGGCATCATCGGCGGGACGCCCGTCAAGGGCGGCACCCTGAACATCCTGTCGAACGTCGACTTCGACCAGCTGGACCCGACCCGTAACTGGACCATGCCGGTGATGGACTTCGGTGTCCGCACCCTCTACCGCACCCTGACCACCTTCAAGGCGGCCCCGGGTGCCGAGGGTCTGAAGATCGAGCCCGACCTGGCCACCGACCTCGGCCAGTCGAGCGACGGCGGCAAGACCTGGACCTTCAAGTTGAAGGACGGTCTGAAGTACGAGGACGGCACGCCGATCGTCGCCGACGACATCAAGTACAACGTCGAGCGGTCCTACTCGCCCGAGCTGCCCGGTGGCCCGGACTACGCCCGGACCTACCTGGTCGCCCCGGCCGACTACAAGGGCCCGCTGGGCGGTCAGCGCCTGGGCAAGGAGTCGATCGAGACCCCGGACGAGAAGACCATCGTCTTCCACCTCCAGCGCCCGGTCGCGGAGTTCGGCTACACCGTCACGCTGCCGACCTTCTCGCCGGTGCCGAAGGCGAAGGAGGCCGGTGCCAACTACAGCAACCACCCGGTCTCCTCCGGCCCGTACAAGATCGAGTCGTACGACCGCGGCAAGCGCATGGTGCTGGTCCGCAACACCAACTGGGACCCGAAGAGCGACACGGTCCGGAAGGCGTACCCGGACAAGATCGTGGTGGACCAGACCCTCAAGGGCACCGGTGTGGCCGAGCGGCTGATCACCGACCAGGGCGACGACCAGAGCGCGATCTCCTACGTCGACCTGGTGCCCTCCAAGATCAGCGAGGTGCTCACCAACCCGGAGGTCAAGAAGCGGCTGATCTCCGAGAACGCGGGCTGCACCACCAAGCTCGACATGAACAACACCAAGGCGCCGTTCGACAACGCCAAGGTCCGCCTCGCGATGCAGTACGCGGTGGACAAGGAGGCCTTCGCGGCCGCGCAGGGCGGCCCGGCGTTCACCGACGTGGCCACCACCTACCTGCCGCCGGTGCTCACCCAGGGCGCGCCGGTCGACCACTTCCTGATCAAGCCGGGCGGCGACCCGACGAAGGCCAAGGCGCTGCTGGCCGAGGCCGGTTTCGCGAACGGCTTCGCCACCGAGCTGGTCACCTCCACCGGTGGCAAGCAGCAGGCGGAGGCCATCCAGGCCGCGCTGAAGAAGGTCGGCGTCGAGATCACCATCACCACGGTCGACCCGACCGCGGTCAGCTCGATCACCGGTGACAAGGCCAAGCAGCCCGGTCTCTCGATCGGTGGCTGGTGCCCCGACTACCCGTCGGCCGCCACCTTCCTGCCGATGATCTTCGACGGCCGCACCATCAAGGACAAGGGCAACCAGGGCAACGTCACCCGGTTCAACGACCCGGAGACCATCGCCGACCTGGACCGGATCGCCGCGATGAGCGATGTCCAGCAGGCCAACAAGGCGTGGCTGGAGCTGGACGCCAAGATCATGGACAAGTCCCCGGCCGTGCCGCTGGCCTGGGCCAAGAAGCCGCTGCTGGTCGGTTCCAACATCGCCGGCGCCTTCGCCCACCCGGTGTGGGCCGGTCAGCTCGACTTCGCCGTCATCGGCCTGAAGACCGCGAAGTAGTCGGGAGTTCCCCATGACCGCCCCGCTCTCTCCGGCCGAGGCCGGGGGAGCGGGGGCGGCGGCCAGTCCCGCTGCCCCCGCCTCCACCGCCGACCGCCCGCAACAGCCCGCCTCCCCTTGGCGGTTGGCCTGGCACCGGCTGCGCCGCCAGAAGGCCGCACTCACCGGCCTCGGCATCATCGTCTTCTTCGTCCTGGCCGCCCTGCTGGCCCCGGTGCTCACCGCGATCAGCGGCAAGGGCCCGGCGGACACCGACAAGAAGGCCATCAACTCCTACCTCGGCGGCCTGCCCAAGGGCAGCTTCGGCGGGATGAGCCCCGAGCACTGGCTCGGCGTCGAGCCGATGCTCGGCCGGGACATCTTCGCCCGGCTGCTCTACGGCGCCCAGATCAGTCTGCTGGTCGCCTTCGCCTCCGCGATCATGATCACTCTGATCGGGGTGACCCTGGGCGTCCTGGCCGGCTACTTCGGCGGCCGGATCGACGCCGCGATCTCCCGGTTCATGGATGTCATGATGTCCTTCCCCAGCCTGATCTTCATGATCGCGCTGCTCTCGGTGGCCCGGGACGTCAACCGCGTGCTGCTGCTGATCGTCGTGATGGGCGTCTTCAGCTGGCCGTACATCGCCCGGGTGATCCGGGCCCAGACGCTCTCGCTCAAACACCGCGAGTACGTCGAGGCGGCCCGCGCCAGCGGCACCCGGAGCAGCCGCATCCTGCTCACCGAGATCCTGCCCAACCTGTCCGGCACGATCATCGTCTACATCACGCTGGCGATCCCGGGCCTGATCGGCACCGAGGCCGCGCTGACCTTCCTGGGCGTGGGCGTCCGGCCCCCGACGCCGTCCTGGGGCCAGATGATCGCCGACTCGGTGCTCTACTACAAGGTCGATCCGATGTTCTTCATCCTGCCGAGCGCCTGCCTGTTCCTGGTGGTGCTGGGGTTCACCCTGCTCGGTGACGCGCTGCGCGACGCCCTGGACCCGAAGGGCGGCAGGTCGTGATCGGATTCCTGATCCGCCGTCTGCTCGGCATCGCGGCCACCCTGGTGGTGGTCTGCGCGCTGACCTTCGCGGTGTTCTACCTCTTCCCCGCCGACCCGGCGGCCCAGTTCTGCGGCAAGGACTGCTCGACCGAGCGGATCGAGATGGTCCGTCAGCAGCTCGGCCTGGACGACTCGATCGTGGTCCAGTTCGGCCGCTATCTGGTCGGCATCTTCGCCGGCCAGACGCTCGGCAGCGGCCAGTACGCGGTCGAGTGCGGCTTCCCCTGCTTCGGCTACTCGTTCCAGAGCGCCCAGCCGGTCTGGGACCTGATGATGGACCGGTTCCCGGTCAGTGCCTCGCTCGCGCTCGGCGCGGCGGTCTGCTGGCTGGCCCTCGGCCTCTCGGCCGGCGTGGTCTCCGCGCTGAAGCGGAACACCTGGGTGGACCGCACCGTGATGATCGGCACCATCGGGATCGCCGCGCTGCCGGTCTACTTCACCGCGATGATCCTGCTCTACCTGGTGGTCACGGTGCTCGGCCTGATGCCGCTGCCCCGGTACATCGCCTTCGGCGAGGACCCGGTCGGCTGGGTGCGCAACCTGATCCTGCCGTGGATCACGCTGTCGCTGCTGTTCGCCGCGCTGTACGCCCGGATGACCCGCAACTCGGTGATCGAGACCATGGAGGAGCCGTTCGTCCGGACCGCCAGGGCCAAGGGCCTGCGCGAGCGCCGGGTGGTCGCCAAGCACGGGCTGCGGCCCGCGCTCACCCCGGTCGCCACCATGCTCGGGATGGACCTCGGCGGGCTGCTCGCGGGCGCGCTGATCACCGAGTCGCTGTTCAGCCTGCCGGGCGTCGGCAAGCTCTTCGCGGACTCGCTGAACAAGTCCGACCAACCGGTGATCATGGGCGTCACGCTGCTGGCCTCCTTCTTCATCGTGACCTCCAACCTGGTGGTGGACCTGGTCTACGCCTGGATCGACCCGAGGGCGAGGCTGTCGTGAGTACGCTGCTTGAAGTCTCCGATCTCCAGGTCGAGTTCAACACCGCCGAAGGCGTCGTCAAGGCCGTCAAGGGCGTCGACTTCAGCGTCGAGCGCGGCCGGACGCTGGGCATCGTCGGCGAGTCCGGCTCCGGGAAGTCCGTCACCTCGCTGGCCGTGATGGGCCTGCACCGGGGTGCCAAGGTGACCGGGTCGGTCAAGTTCGACGGCACCGAGCTGCTCGGTGCTCCGGACGAGACCGTCCGCAAGCTGCGCGGGCGCCGGATGGCGATGGTCTTCCAGGACGCGCTGACCTCGCTGCACCCGTACTTCACCATCGGCGACCAGATCGCCGAGGCGTACCGGGAGCACCACGGCGGCACCCGCAAGGCCGCGCTGGCGCGGGCGGTCGAGGTGCTCGGCGACGTCGGCATCCCCGAGCCCGCCCGCCGGGCGGGGGAGCACCCGCACCAGTTCTCCGGCGGTATGCGCCAGCGGGCGATGATCGCGCTGGCCCTCTCCTGCGAGCCGGATCTGATCATCGCGGACGAGCCCACCACCGCGCTGGACGTCACCGTCCAGGCCCAGGTGCTGGAGCTGCTGATGAAGCTTCAGCAGGACCGTGGCCTCGGCATCGTGATGATCACCCATGACCTCGGGGTGATCGCCCGGGTGGCCGACGAGGTGCTGGTGATGTACGGCGGCGCCGCCGCCGAACAGGCCTCCGCCGACGCGCTGTTCACCACCCCCAGGCACCCGTACACCCAGGGGCTGCTGGACTCGCTGCCCCGGGTGGACGCCGTCGAGGGGGAGAGCCTGCGCTCGATCCCCGGCAGCCCGCCCTCGCTGCTCGCCCCGCCGGCCGGCTGCGCCTTCCACCCGCGCTGCCCGGTCTACGCCGCGAAGCCCAGTGAACTCTGCACCGGGGAGCGCCCGTTGCTCCGCCTGGTGGCGGAGGGGCACCGCAACGCCTGCGCACTCGACCCCGACGGAGCGACGTCATGACCACCGAACCGCTGCTCACCGTCGAGGACTTGGGGATGACCTTCCCCGGTCCGCGGGCCGGCCTCGGCCGCCGGGCCGGGATCAAGGCGGTGGACGGCGTCAGCTTCGAGGTCCGCCCGGGGGAGACCCTCGGGCTGGTCGGCGAGTCCGGCTGCGGCAAGTCCACCACCGGGCGGATGCTGGTCCGGCTGCTCGACCCGACGGCCGGTCAGGTCGCCTTTCAGGGCAAGGACATCACCCGGACCACGCAGCGTGAACTGCGGCCGCTCCGCCGCAAGTTCCAGATGATCTTCCAGGACCCGTTCGCCTCGCTGAACCCGCGGCAGACGGTCCAGCAGATCATCGCCGCCCCGCTGCGCGCCCAGGACACCCCCGCCGCCGAGATCAACCGCGAGGTCCGCGACCTGGTCCGGCTGGTCGGCCTCGCGCCGGAGCACCTGGACCGCTACCCGCACCAGTTCTCCGGCGGCCAGGCCCAGCGGATCGGCATCGCCCGCGCGCTGGCCACCCGCCCCGAACTGGTGGTCGCGGACGAACCGGTCTCCGCCCTCGACGTCTCCATCCAGGCCCAGATCGTCGGCCTGATGGAGCGGCTGCAGCGCGAACTCGGCGTGGCCTACGTCTTCATCGCCCACGACCTGGCCGTGGTGAAGCACATCAGCCACCGGGTCGCGGTGATGTACCTGGGTCGGATCGTCGAGATCGGCGACAAGCACGAGGTGTACGCCAACCCGGCGCACCCGTACACCAAGGCGCTGCTCTCGGCCGTCCCGCTGCCCGACCCGGCCGCCGAACGCGCCCGGGAGCGGATCGTGCTGCTCGGCGACCCGCCGAGCCCGGCCAACCCGCCGAGCGGCTGCACCTTCCACCCGCGCTGCCCGAAGGCGCAGCCGATCTGCCGCACCGAGCGGCCGCTGCTCCAGATCACCCCGGTGGGTGGCAGCCGCCAGGCCGCCTGCCACTTCCCCGAGGCCTGACGCTCCGTCGGTCCTCCACCGCGTCGCCGCCGCACACCCTCTTCCGCGGCGGCGGCGCGAGCTCCACGCACCACCCCCACTCGGTGCGCCCCCACGTCTCCACCCCACTTGGAGCTGAACCATGGCAACTTCCTTCACCAAGCGCCGAGTTCTGCTCGCCGCCGTGCTGACCGCCACCCTGGCGCTGCCCGCGATCCAGACCGGCCAGGCGCTCGCGCAGACCCCGGCCGCCGCCTCGGCGACCGCCACCACCCCAGCGCCCACCGGCTACGACGAGGTCGACCGGCTCGGCGACGCCACCGCCAGGACCGGCACCGCCGCGCCCGCCCCCGGCGGCGGCTCGCTCGGCACCGGCGCGGTCCCCGGCATGCTGCCGGACCGGGTCGGCGCCCCGGCCCCGACCGCCGGCGAACTCGCCGCCAGCGGCAGCGCCGCGACCACCGCGGCCGGCGTGCCGTGCACCGTGGACGGGATGACCGGGCTGAGCCCGAGCGGGCTCGCGGACTTCCTGACCGACCCGGCCGTCACCGTGGACGGCTGCCTGAAGAGCTTCCTGTGGACCTGGGACGCCAGGTACAACACCACCATGGACGACGCCCACGTCCAGGCCGTCGCCCAGCGGATCACCAAGCTCGCCGCCACCGACGACGGCACCGGCAAGGCCCACCTGTACGAGCTGTGGACCTTCCTGCACGCCACCGTTTACTACGACTTCAACCACGACGGCATCGACGTCACCGACGCCACCACGCTGGCCGCGATCCAGCAGGCGGTCACGGCGTACGGGAACAGCGCGCACGCCTTCGACGACACCGAGCTGGCCGGTATGACGGTCCGGGAGATGACCACCACCGCCGGATCGGTGGGGGTGCGTCAGAACAACCTCGGCCTGGCGAAGAAGGTGCTGGCGAAGTTCGCCCCCGGCACCAAGGTCGCCGACAGCTGGGCCTGGGGCACCGCCGGGCTGGCCGCGCTCAACCTGAACTGGCTCGGCATCTCCAACCAGGACCCGGCCTTCCTGCCGGTGGTCGCCGCCGACGCCTCCTACCGGGCCGCCTTCCGGGTCTTCGCCGGGTACGGCCACCTCAAGGGCACGCAGAACGCCTGGCTGGCCCGGGACGGGGTCGGCGAGTACGGCCGGTTCGGCCAGATCACCGCGCTGAAGGCCGGGATCACCGCCGAGATCGGCAGTCTGCTGGCCGCCACCAAGGCCGCCTTCGGCGAGTGGTCCGACCCTTGGGTGAAGGTGGCCGGCTGGGCCAACACCTATGGGAACTGCGCCGAGTTCGGGGTCTGCGTCAGCACGGTCGCGGCGAAGTTGTTCCCGTACACCTACACGTACGACAACGGCGCGGTCTCCGTCCGCACCGCGCTGGACCGGGCCACCGTGGACCAGATGTACTACGCCAGCAAGCAGGTGAAGACCCAGTTCTTCCGGGTGCTCGGCACCGACGTCCCGCTCGCCGGTGACCCGAACTCCACCCTCAACATCCAGCTGTACGCGACGCGTTCGGACTACGAGCTGTACCACCCGCTGCTGACCGGGATGGCGACCAACAACGGCGGCATCTACATCGAGCGCGGCGCCACCTTCTACACCTACCAGCGCACCACGGCGGAGTCGTACCTGACGCTGGAGGAGCTGTTCCGGCACGAGTACACCCACTACCTCAACGGCCGTTGGGCGACCCCGGGTTACTTCGGCGAGGCGCGCTGGTACGCCAAGGACCTGACCACCGCGATGGACGAGGGCACCGCCGAGTTCTTCGACGGCTCGACCCGGGACCAGGGCGTCAAGGTCCGCAAGTCGCTGGTGGCCAAGCTGGCCTCCGACGAGGCGGCGGGCGTCCCGCGGCTCACCGTCGCGAAGCTGCTGCACGCGAGCTACGACGACACCCCGGCCTTCCACTTCTACAACTACGCCGGGACGTTCTACGAGTTCCTCTGGGCCAAGCACCCCGCCAAGCTCCGCGAGATGTACGGCTACCTGCGCGCCGACGACCCGGCCGGCTTCGACGCCTGGCGCACCCGGACCGGCGCCGACCAGGGCCTGCAGGCCGAGTACGACGCCTTCCTGGACGCCCAGATCGCCATCGCGCCCAGCCTGTACGTGCCCAACACCTCGTACACGCCCAACGGTTGGCTGAAGTACGCCTACGCCTCCGAGGTGCAGTCCGCGATCGCCGGCGCCACCGGGATCACCCCGTCCTGCAAGGACAACGGGGACTGGACGAACAAGCCGATGCGCTTCGTCTGCACCGGCGCGATCACCGCCAACCTGGCGGACGCGAACAACCCCGACCGGGTCTTCAACGACATGTCCTACACGGTCGACTACTTCCTGCTGACCCGGACCAAGGGCGTCGCCAACAACCTGGACGACATGAACTGCTACTTCGGTGCGGTCAACGTCTGGCCCGGCGGCAAGGCCGGCACCGCCGACTACACCTGCGAGGGCCCGCTCCGCAGGTGACCCGAACCCCTGGTCGGGCGCGGCGGGGAACCGTAACGGCGGGCCGCGCCCGACCAGGCTCCACAACTCCCGTGCGGGGCAGCCGTCCCAACCGCTTCCGCGGCTGTCCCGCACGGGGACCACTACCCGGCCGCCTCCCCGCGGCCGGGCACTTTCACGTGAAAGGCCACACCCTCGTGACCACGCAGACACCACCCCCGCTCAGCTGGGACGGCAGTGCCCACCCGTCCGGCCGGACCGAGACCGCCTGCCCGGTGGAGACCGGCCTCGACCTCCCGGGCCTGCGGGTCAGAGCCACCGCCGTCGGCGCCGCGGAGCTCGCGGTGCGGGTCACCCCGCAGAGCGTTCCCGGGGTGCTGCTGATCGAGGTCACCGCCGCGCGGCCGACCGACGCAGAGCCGGTCCGGGCCCGGGTGGAGTGGCGGCTGCCGTGCACCGGCGCCACCGGCTACTGGACGCCGGGCACCGGCACCCGCTGGCTCCCGCCGTCCTGGGCGCTGCCCCGGATCGCCGCGCTGCCCAAGGGCGCGCCGGTCGGCAGCCTGGTGGGCACCGGCGACGCCGCGCTCTGCACCTTCGCGGTCGGCGAGACGGTGCTGCCGGTCTCGATCGGCGAGGGCGCGGTCGAGGAGACCGGCGAGTTCAGCTGGTGGGTCGAGCACGAGGGCGGCACGCTGCGGCTGCTGCTCGACCTGAGCGGGCGTCACTTCGCCGACACCGTCCGGGGCGCGGCCGCCTGGTGGGGCGCCTCGCTGCCGGCCGCCGTGGTGCCGGACGCCGCCTTCGAGCCGGTCTTCTGCACCTGGTACGCCCTGCACCTGGCGATGACCTCGGCCGACGTGGAGAAGCTGGCCGCGCTGGCCGCCCCACTGGGCTTCGGCGCGCTGATCGTCGACGACGGCTGGCAGACCGACGAGAACGGCCGCTCCTACGCCACCACCGGCGACTGGCAGCCCGCCCCGGTCGGCTTCCCCGACTTCGCCGGGCACGTCGCCCGGGTCCGCGCGCTGGGCCTCAACTACCTGCTCTGGCACGCCCTCCCGTTCGCGGGCGACCGCAGCGCGGCGATCGGCACCCTCGCCGAGCACGCGCTCGCCCACCTGCCGACCCTGGAGACGTACGTCCTCGACCCGCGCAGCCCGGTGGTCCGGGCGCACCAGGTCGAGCGGCTCGCGGCGGCGGTGGAGCGGTACGGGGTCGACGGCCTGAAGATCGACTTCATCGACACCTTCCTGCGCGAGCCCACCACCGCCTCGCCGGACCCGGACTGCACCGAGGTGGCCGAGGGCGTCCGCCGGCTGCTGGCCGAACTCGACGCCCGGCTGCGGGCGGTGCGGCCCGAGGTGCTGATCGAGCACCGGCAGCAGTACATGGGCCCGGGCCTCTGGCCGTACGCGACGATGGTCCGGGCCACCGACTGCCCGCACAACGCCACCGAGAACCGCACCCGGACCGCCGACCTGCGGCTCACCGCGGGCCCGCTGGCCGTGCACGCCGACCCGCTCACCTGGCACCCCGGGGAGGCGCCCGAGCAGATCGCGGTGCTGCTGCTCTCGGTGCTGTTCGCCACCCCGCAGGTCTCGGTCGACCTGGCCGCCCAGGGCCCGGGCCAGCTGGCCGCGCTGCGGTTCTGGCTGTCCGTCATGGCCGAGCACCGGGACCTGCTGCAGCGCTCCGAGTTCCGCCCGCACCGGCCCGAGCTCGGCTACCCGCTGATCGAGTCCCGCCGGGGCGGCGGCCGGGCGTTCGGCCGCTACGCCCCGCTGCCGGTGGCGGTGCCGGGGGAGTGGGAGCTGCTGCTGCTCGGCAACGGCGACCCGGACACCCTGGTCCGGCTGGTCTTCGACCGGGCCCCGGGCCCGGTGGCGGTCCTGGTCCAGGACGCGATGGGGGGCACGGTGGCCGAGGTGAACCTGACGGTCGACGGGCTCGAACTCGGCCTGCACGTCCCGTTCGGCGGCCTGCTGACGCTGCGTCGCTGACCGGCCCCGTCGCTCACCGGGCGGGGCGTGCATGGGGGATCCCCGCCCGGTGAGCACCCTGTCCACCGGGCGGGGCCGACGGAGTGATCCGTAGCAGCGGGCCCCGCCCGGTGAGCTCGGTCCCGACTCTAGGCAGCACCCACCGGTGCGCGGTACCGCACGACTGCACGGTCCGGGGCCGCCCGGGGCTCAACGGTGCACAGGACGCCACGCTGCCCGGGCTCAACCGTGCACGGGCTGCTCCAGCGGCAGTGCGCCGAGGGCGGCGAAGGCGAGGGCGACCTCGTACACGCCACCGCCGCCAGAGAGCAGCTGACGCTGCAACAGGCGCTCGGCCGCGCGCAGGTGGTCGCGGACGGTCTGCGGGTGCAGCTCCAGGGCGGCGGCGGTGCGGTCGACGCCGCAGTTCGCCCGGAGCCAGCCGAGCAGGGTCCGCCGGAGCTCCCGGCCGTCCGCCGCCAGCCGGTCGAGCAGGGTCCCGGCCCACTCGACCGCGGGCGGTGCGGCCAGCACCTCGGCCAGCCGGACCGGGGCGGCGGCGTCGGCCTGACCGGCCATCCGCAGCGCCAGGTGCAGCAGGGCCCGCCCGCGTACCTCGGTCAGGTCCAGGCCGAGCAGCTCGCCCGCGCGGTCCAGTCTGGCCCGGACGGTGTTGCGGCTGATGCCGATGATCTTCGCGGCGCTGGTGGCCGGGAACTCCAGACCGAGGTGCAGGGTGCCGAGCAACTGGTCGCGGCCGCTCAGCGGCAGCGTGTGCAACGGCCGGAGCAGGGCGTCCGCCCAGGCCGCCGCCGCCCGCGGGTCGAGCACCTCGCCGAGGCGGCTCTCCGCCGCGTACAGGGCGGCCCGGCCGGGCTGGAGCCGGGCCACGGCCAGCGCCCTGGTGGCGTCCCCGTAGCAGCCCGCGGTCTGCGCGAGCGGCAGCCGGCCGCTGCCGCCGAGGTACCGGTCGGGCCGGTCGGCCAGCAGGTCACGCAGCGTCAGACCCACGCCGTCCCAGCCGTCCTCGGTCACCGGGCCGCGCAGCGGCGCGACCACGATCAGGTGCTGGTCGTACGCCGGGCAGCGCACCACCAGGGCCCGGCCCCCGGTGGCCTCGGTGCACCGCAGCGCCAGCGCGTCCCGCTCGGCCGCCGGGCCCTCCAGGACGTAGACCCGCTGGTGCTCGGCGTCCAGCAGCCCGGCCGCCAGGCCCTCGGCGGTGCGCTGGGCCAGCGTCACCTCACCGCCCATCAGCAGCTGGAAGACCGCGACCCGCAGCGCCGCCGCCACCGTCCGCAGCCGCTCCCGGTCGGCGGCGGCCACCCGGAGCTCGACCAGCGGCGCGATCAGCTCCGCCGCGGCGGCGACCAGCGCGCCGGCCCGCCCGTCGAACGGCTCCGCCCGGGCCACGGTCAGTACGGGGTACGGGAGTTCGGCCCCGATCGCGGTCAGCCGCAGGTGCAGCGGGCCGTCCTGCAGCGCGGCCGAACGCAGTCGCCCGGCCGCGAGCCGGCCGGCCACCTCCGCGGCCTCCGGCGGCAGTCGGTCGGCTTCCCCGGCCGGTGTGCCGGTCAGCTGCGCCGTCCCGCCGACCTCGCCCGCCAGCCACTTCAGCAGCCGTTCCAGCCGCCGGTCCGGTGGCCCGGAATCCCTCAGGTGGCTCAACAGCCGAGTGACCTCCTGCGCCGTGAGCAAGACCCTGACCTCCCTCGCTGACCTGCGTCGATCGTACGGGGAACGCCGGAGCCCCGGCCCGCAGGGGTGCGCGGGCCGGGGCTCCGGATCATGACGGTGGATCAGGAGGCGGGGCCGACCTTGATGGTGGTCAGCTTGCCGCCCTGGGTCTCCCGAACGACCTCGATCTTGGTGTTGGTGTTCGGGACGGCCACGCCCAGCTGCGGGATGGCCGGGTCCGAGTAGACCCCGGTGCGGTCGTTGAAGACCGGGATGCCGGGCTTCGCCGGGTACTTGGTCGCCACACCCGCGCTGTGCAGGGTGAAGGCGGAGGTGGGGCTGAGCGAGAAGGTCGCGTCGTGGCTCTGCGCGCGGCCGTTGACCAGCACGCCGCCCTTGAACTTCATCGCCTGCGGACGGGAGTCGATCGGCAGGATCATGCCGCCGCCCAGGTGGTCCTTGGTGTTGTTGTCCAGGAAGCTGGTGTCCCAGAGCCAGATCAACACACCCTCCTGGTACGGGTAGTTGTCGATCACGCCGGCCTTGCCCTCGACACCGCTGTAGCCGAAGTTGTACGGGCCGGTCTTCAGGTACGCGCCGTAGCCGACGTAGCGGCGGTTCTCCACCAGGTACGCCCGCGGGTGCTCCTTGACCGAGTCCTTGCCCTTGAGCGGGGCGAAGCCGTTCAGCACCCAGCCCTGGTCGCCGTTCTCCGCGCCGTCCTCGAGCAGGGTGGCGCCGTCGGCGGTGACCTTGACGGCGTCGACCAGCACGCCCTTGCCGTGCGTGTTGTTGTCCGAGGTGACGTGGAAGCGCAGCTGCACGCTCTTGCCGAGGTAGGCGTCCAGCGGGATGTTCAGCTGCCGCCAGGCGTTCGAAGTGCCGCTCAGACCGGGGGTGTTGGCGGTGGTGTTGCCGATCGGCGCACCGTCCACCGTGCCGCCCAGCGACTTCCAGGTCTTGCCATTGTCGGTGCTGGCCTCGACCGAGAGGAAGTCGTAGTCCTGCTCGATGTCGTACCAGGTGGCCGCCGAGATCGCCGCCGAGGAGGTGCGACCGGTCAGGTCCACCGTCCGGGTCAGCGAGTTGTCGATGGAGTCACCGGTGCCGCTGTACCACTGCGAGCCGCCCTCGAAGGGGTCGGCGAGCGTGGTGGTCTTCTTGGTCGGCGGCAGGTGCACCAGCACGGCCTGGGCCTGGTCGGTGTTGTAGCCGCTGACGCCGAGCGCGTGGCTGGACCGGGTCGCGGCCTGCGCCTCGTCGTAGTTGAGCCAGCCGAACTGCAGCTTGCTCCAGGCGTCCAGGTCGCCCGGGTACTCACCGGTGGTGTTCTTGCCCCGGCCCAGGTACGAGGCGGAGGACATCAGCGACCAGAAGCTGACGCTGTTGTCGCCGCCCGAGGTCGGGTAGAGGTCCGGCAGCCCGAGGTTGTGCCCGAACTCGTGGGAGAACAGGCCGACGCCGCTGTTCTCGCCGCCCTGCACGTAGTCGTAGGCGAAGACGCCGGTGTCGCCGAGCGGCGCACCGCCGATCTTGTTGCCCTGCGGACCGACCTGGCCGGTCGGGTCCGGGAGGGCCCAACTCCGGTGCGCCCACAGCGCGTCGGCGCCCTGGGCGCCGCCGCCCCAGGTCTCGTCGACGCCCGCGTGCACCACGACCAGGTTGTCGATGTAGCCGTCCGGCTCGTCGAAGTTCCCGTCCTTGTCGTAGTCGTAGCGGTCGTGCACGTCGTACTGCTGGATCTCCGCCTTGACCTCGGCGGCGGTCCGGCCCTTGGCCAGCTCGCCGTCGTACCAGGCCTTGGTGGCGTCCCGGATGAACTCCTGCGCCTGGGTCCAGGCACCGTTGCCCTGCGGGCCCTTGTTGCTGCCGTAGCGCGCCTCGTTGTACGGCAGGGTCACCCAGTCGGTGACGGTGCCGTCGAGGTCGTACCGGCCGGAGGACTGGGTGCGGTAGAAGTTCCGCATCGAGTTGGCGCCGGCCCGGTCGTCGAAGAACATCTGCTGGTAGTAGGCACGACTGAAGTCGTTCTTCCAGAAGGTGTGCGTGTCGCTGCCGTCGGGCTGCGGTATCAGGTTGTGCTTCGGCCCCGGCGTGCCCGCGTAGCGCGGAACGCCGTTGTGCAGCGTCGAGTTGTCGACCTGGTCGCCGAACTGCGCCAGGATCACGAAGACCTTGTCCTTGCGCTCCTGGGCGAGCTGGACGTACTCGTTGCCGATCTTGACCTTCTTCGGCGCGGTGCCGGCCGAAGTCTTGGCCAGGGCACCCTGGTTGAGCTGCTCCAGCGCCTTGGTGCGGAGCGCCTGCCGGGTCTTCTCCTGCGGCGCCAGCGGACCCTCGGGGGCCTCCTTGCCCTCCGGGCCCACCAGGGCCTCGGCCGGGGCGTCCTGGGACTGGAGGGCCGGCGACGGCGTGGGGGCGGCGTAAGCGTTGCCGCTCAGCAGGGTGGCGGCTATCGCACTGGTGGTCAGCGCAGCCGTGACGGCTGCGGACAGTCTGCGCAACTGACCGGTCCTTTCCGGACGGGGGTGGTCGGGTGAGCGAGGGTAATATTTCACATGTCATCCATCACATGGAAGACCTGCGGACAACCGGATCCCACCCGTCCGACGCCGGGCAGCCGAACGACCACGGCCCGGCGTCGGGGGCGGACACCGGGCCGTGGGGTATCTCGAAGGTCAGCCCAGCGAGCCGCGCAGGAAGGCGAGTTCGGCCTCGGTGACCAGCTCGTTGACGCCGTTCGGGGTCATGTGGCTGACCGCGGGCAGCGGGAGCACCGAGTGCGGGCGGCCCGCCCTGGTGAGGGCCTGGGAGAGCAGCAGGGTGTGCGAGGGGTGCACGTTGTCGTCGGCCAGCCCGTGGATGAGCAGCAGCGGCCGGGTCAGTGACGGTGCGTCGGGGATCAGGCAGTCGGCGGCGTAGCCCTCCGGGTTGTCCTGCGGGAGGCCGAGGTAGCGCTCGGTGTACGCGGTGTCGTAGAGCCGGAAGTCGGTGGGCGGGGCGCCCGCGCAGGCGGCGTGGAAGACGTCCGGGCGGCGGAGCACCGCGAGGGCGGCGAAGTAGCCGCCGTAGGACCAGCCCCGGACGCCGACCCGGGTCAGGTCGAGGTCGGGGTGGGTGTCGGCCAGCGCGTGCAGGGCGGCGATCTGGTCGTCCAGCGCGACGGTGGAGAACCGGCGGAAGATCGCCCGGCTGAAGGACGGCGAGACGAACGGGGTGCCCCGGTTGTCGGTGGTGACCACGGCGAAGCCCTGGTCGGCCCACCACTGGCGGGCCTGCCAGCGGCGCGGCTCGTTGGCGACGGCCTGGTAGCCGGGGCCGCCGTAGACGTCCAGGAGCACCGGGAGCTGACGGCCCGTGACGTGGCCGCGCGGGTAGACCACGGCGGTCGGCAGGCCCAGTTCGGTGACCCGGGCGAGCTGCGGAGTGACCTGGTGGGGGAGCGCGGCCGCGTGGTCCGGCAGGGCGAACTCGGCGCCCTGGAAGTGCAGTCGGCGCTCGATGCCGGCCGGAGTGGCCGAGGTGAGCAGCAGGGTCTCGCCGGCCGCCACCGCGGAGTGCACGCCGGGGCCCTCGCTGAGCCGGGTGAGCGCGCCGCTGTCCGGGTCGAGCAGGAAGACGTGCTGGTCGGCCGGGTCGTCCTGGCCCGCCTCGATCAGCAGCCGGCCGCGCAGCCGGCCGACCACCCGGCGGACCTGGGTCCGCTCGTCGGTGAGGATCTTGCCGTCCAGCGCGACTCCCCGGGCGTCGCCGCCCGGCGTGTCGGCGGCGGTGAGCAGCCGGCCGTCGTCCAGCCGGGCCGGCGTGCCGGGCAGGTCGTCCACCCAGAACTCGTCCACGGTGCGGGAGAGTTCGCGGGTCCGGCCGGTGGCCGGGTCGGCGCTGAGCAGCAGGACGGTCTGCTGGAGCCGGTCGGCGACGGTGAGCAGCAGCTCGCCGTCGCCCTCCCAGCCGGCCGCGCAGACGTACGGGAACGCGGCGGTGTCCCAGGCCAGCCGGACCCGGCTGCCGTCCAGGCCGAGCACCCAGAGCTGGAGGTCCACGTTGGGGCCGCCCGCCTGCGGGTAGGCGAAGCTCTCGGCGGCCAGTTCGGGGCGGGCCGGGTCGGCGAAGTAGCGCAGCGGCAGGGCGGATTCGTCGATCCGGGCGGCCAGCAGCGCCCGGCCGTCCGGGGACCACCAGTGGCCCCGGGTGCGGCCGAGCTCCTCGGCGGCGGCGAACTCGGCGACACCCCAGACCGCGCCGTCGGCCGGGCTGAGCGGCTCGGCCCGGTCGGTCAGGTGCAGCGCGCCGCCGGTGACGTACGCGACCAGGCTGCCGTCGGCGTTCGGCCGGGGGTCGAAGGCCGGTCCGGCGACCGGGAGTTCGGTGCTGGAGCCGGTGGCCACGGTGGTCCGGAACAGCCGGCCGTCGAGTGCGAAGACGGCGACCGCGAGGTCGGCGGTGGCGGCGAAGGAGCCGATGCCGGGGGCCCAGAGCCGGAGCCGCTCGCGCAGGCGGCGCTCCAGGGTGGGCAGGTCGGCGGGGTCGCCGGTGCGGTGCGGTGCCAGCACGGCGGGGTCGGCGACCAGGTGCTCCTGCCGGGTGGTCAGGTCGAGCAGCCAGAGCCGCTCGACCGGGTCCTCGGAACCGGTGGAGCGCAGGAAGAGCAGCCGGGAACCGTCGGCGGCGAGCGTCACGGCGCGCGGCGCGCCGTAGCTGAAGCGGCCGGTCCGGGCACTCAGGGCGAGGAAGGGGTCGGTGTGGGTCACGGGCCGATGGTTGCCGTGAGCAGGGGATTTCGGCTAGAAGTATGCAGTGTGAAATGTCACACACCATTTGCTTTGCCGGGGAGCGGGAGATCTGCATGAGCATCGAACCACCACGCCAACTGCCGGGTGCGGGTGCCCTGTTCACGCTGGATCCGGCCGTGACGCACCTCAACCACGGCAGCTACGGCGCGGTGCCGCTGCCGGTCCAGCGCGTCCAGGCCCGGCTGCGGGCCGAGCAGGAACAGGACCCGGACGGCTTCTTCCTGGAGCTGCCGGACCGGATCGCCCGGGCCAGGGCCAGGGTGGCCACCGCCCTCGGTGCCCGGCCGGACCGGCTCGCCCTGGTCACCAACGTCACCGAGGGGATCGCGGTGGTGCTGGACTCGCTGCCGCTCGCGGCGGGCGAGGAGATCCTGGTGACCGACCACGGCTACGGCGTGGTGACCAGGGCGGCCGAGCGGCGGGCGGCGGAGTGCGGCGCCCGGGTGCGGACCGTCCGGCTCTCGGTGCACACGCCCGATCAGGAGGCGGTCCGGGCCCGGATCCTGGCGGCGGTGGACGAGCGGACCAAGGTCGCCGTGCTCGACCTGGTCAGCTCGCCGACCGCCCGGCAGATCGCCGACCCGGTGCTGCTGGCCGCGCTGGCCGAGCGCGGCGTGACCACCGTGGTGGACGCCGCGCACGCCCCCGGCATGCTGCCGGTGGACCTGGCCGAGCAGGCCGGCGGCGCCGACTTCTGGATCGGCAACCTGCACAAGTGGGCCTTCGCGCCGAGGGCCACGGCGGTGCTCGCGGTGGACAGTGCCTGGCGCTCCCGGATCCGGCCGCTGATGTTCTCCTGGGAGCACGACCGGGGCTTCCCCGGCCGGGTCGAGTGGCGCGGCACCTGCGACTACACGCCCTGGCTGGCGGCCCCGGCCGGGTTCGGGCTGCTGGAGCAGCTCGGGGTCGAGCGGGTCAGGGCGCACAACGAGACCCTGGCGGCGTACGGGCAGCAGCAGTTGGTGGAGCGGGCCGGGCTGCGGGCGCTGCCTGCGATGCCGGGGCTGGCGATGCGGGCGGTCCGGCTGCCGCCGGGGTGCGCGGAGAGCGAGCACACCGCGAAGGCCCTGATGGTGGGCATCCGGCGGCGGCTGGCCACCCGGGTGGCGATCCGGCCGTGGTCCGGCGGCGGGGTGCTGCGGATCAGCGCGCAGATCTACAACCGGCCGGAGGAGTACCGGGCGCTGGCCGCCGGGATCGGTGAGCTGCTGGAAGGGCGCTGACGGGGCGTCGGGCGGACGGACCGTCAGTCGGCGGCGCGCAGCTCGGCGAGCAGCTCGCCCCGGTCGGCGATCAGCTCGGTGAGGATCCGCCGGGCGGCCCGCATCAGGTCGGCCACGTCTCCGCCGGCCAGGGCGTAGACCACGGTCGAGCCCTCCCGGGAGGCGGTGACCAGACCGGCCCGGCGGAGCTGGGCGAGCTGCTGGGACAGGCTGGACGGCTCGATGTCCAGCGCGACCACCAGGTCACGGACCGGCGTGGGCCCGGCCTGGAGCAGCTCCAGCACCCGGATCCGCACCGGGTGCCCGAGCATCCGGAACAGCTCCGCCTTGGCCTGGTACAGCTGGGGCACCGCGGCCCTCCCCTCTTCCGGATGCCCGTGATCCTCCGCCGGCGGCCGACCGCCGGTCAGAGCTCAAGGGTCGCCTCCAGTCGGCGGAGCTGGTGGCGGGCCATCGCCATGTTGGCCCGGGCCCGGTTGAGCGCGAGGTAGAGGAAGAGCCCGCGCCCGTTCGGCATGGTGAGCGGCCGGATCAGGTGGTACTGGGTGGTGAGGGTGATCAGCATGTCCTCGATCTCGTTGTCGTGCAGGTTGAGCATCTGCATGGTGCGCATCTTGGCCCGCACCAGGTCCGTGTTGCCCGCCGCCGCCACGTTGAGGTCGAGCTCGGCGTTGTCGCCGAGGGTGCCGAGCGCCATTCCGCTGTCGTAGTCGACCAGGGCGACGCCGATCGCGCCGTCGATGGTCATGGCTTCCTTGAGCGAGCTCTCCAGATTGGCCATCGGGATCCTCCAGTCGACGAGGCCCGCGTCGGAGGGCGGGCTCGGTGGGGACGACTGTAGGAAGCACGGCGGTGCCCGCAGGCGATCTGCCCGGAATCGATCGAAGCGGGGCGGGAAGTGACCGTCCGTCAGCGAAATGAAGACTTCTGCAACTGAGGATCTGACCCGAAACGCCACTCCTCGATTACTCCCCACACTGGCCCGGGCGCGTCGGGTCGTCGCCGCGACCCCCGGGCCCGAGGTCGACGGATCGTCATGGCGACAGGTCGACAACCGGGCGACCCGCCCGGCCCGCAATCGGGGCGAAAACGGTGCTGTTGATGTCGGTCCAGACGGGTAATGTCTGGCTGAGATGCTCGATCACCACACCAACCACAGCCGCTGCGCCCCTGGGACGGCCACCGCCGCCCGGGCCCCGCAGCCGCAGGCGTCGCCGTCTGCGCCCCCGTCCCGCCCGGCCGGTCCCCGGCACGGCAGCCAGCAGTCCCACGGGAAGAAGAGGTGACGCCGATGAACAGCGCCATGCCCGAACACCCGGAGACCCCCGGCACCCCCGGCCCCTCCTCCGGCCCCTCCGGCGCCGAGGAGCTCAGCCCCTCCGAGGCCTACGCGGCGTTCCGCCGCCGGGCCAAGGAGCAGGCCACCATCCTCTACGGCTTCCAGCAGCTGTACGACTTCGAGCTGGACGAGTTCCAGCTGGAGGCCTGCCGCGCCCTGGAGGACGGCGAGGGTGTGCTGGTCGCCGCCCCGACCGGCTCCGGCAAGACCATCGTCGGCGAGTTCGCCGTCCACCTGGCCCTGCAGTCCGGCCGCAAGTGCTTCTACACCACGCCGATCAAGGCGCTCTCCAACCAGAAGTTCGGCGACCTGGTGAAGCGCTACGGCGCCGACAAGGTCGGCCTGCTCACCGGGGACAACAGCGTCAACGGCGACGCCCCGGTGGTCGTGATGACCACCGAGGTGCTGCGCAACATGCTCTACGCGGGCTCCTCCGCGCTGAACGGCCTCGGCTACGTGGTGATGGACGAGGTGCACTACCTGGCCGACCGGTTCCGCGGCGCGGTCTGGGAAGAGGTGATCATCCACCTGCCGGAGTCGGTGGTGCTGGCCTCGCTGTCGGCCACCGTCTCCAACGCCGAGGAGTTCGGCGACTGGCTGGACACCGTGCGCGGCGGCACCAAGGTGATCGTCTCCGAGCACCGCCCCGTGCCGCTCTGGCAGCACGTGATGGCGGGCAACCGGATGTACGACCTGTTCGCCAACCCGGACGTGGACGGCCGTCCCAAGAACGCCCCGCGCAACCCGGCCAAGGCGGTCAACCCCGAACTGGTCCGGCTCGCCCGCTCCGAGGGCGACCGCGGCTCGCGCGACGACCGGTTCGGCCGCGGCCGGGGCCGTTCGATGCCGACCGGCCGCCCGAACCGGGTCTGGACGCCCGGCCGGGTCGACGTGATCGAACGCCTCGACGCCGAGGGCCTGCTGCCCGCGATCACGTTCATCTTCAGCCGGGCCGGCTGCGAGGCCGCCGTCCAGCAGTGCCTCAGCTCCGGGCTGCGGCTGAACCGCGACAGCGACCGGGCGACGGTCCGCGCGATCGTCGAGGAGCGCTGCGCCGACATCCCCGACGAGGACCTGCACGTCCTCGGCTACTTCGAGTGGCTGGACGGCCTCGAGCGCGGCATCGCCGCCCACCACGCCGGGATGCTGCCCCGGTTCAAGGAGGTGGTCGAGGAGCTCTTCGTGAAGGGGCTGGTCAAGGCCGTCTTCGCGACCGAGACCCTGGCGCTCGGCATCAACATGCCCGCCCGCTCGGTGGTGATGGAGAAGCTGGTCAAGTGGAACGGCGAGACCCACGCCGACATCACCCCCGGCGAGTACACCCAGCTCACCGGCCGGGCCGGCCGCCGCGGCATCGACATCGAGGGCCACGCCGTGGTGCTCTGGCAGCGCGGCATCGACCCGGAGGCGCTGGCCGGCCTGGCCGGCACCCGGACGTACCCGCTGCGCTCCTCGTTCCGCCCCTCGTACAACATGGCGGTCAACCTGGTCGGCCAGTTCGGGCGGCACCGCTCGCGCGAGCTGCTGGAGACCTCGTTCGCCCAGTTCCAGGCGGACCGCGCGGTGGTCGGCATCGCCCGTCAGGTCCAGAAGAACGAGGACGGCCTCGAGGGCTACCGCGAGTCGATGACCTGTCACCTCGGCGACTTCGACGAGTACATGAACCTCCGTCGGACGCTCAAGGACCGGGAGAACGAGCTCGCCCGCGAAGGCACCGGCCAGCGCCGGGCCGCCGCGATCGAGGCGATCGAGGCGCTCAAGCCGGGCGACGTGATCCACGTGCCGACCGGCAAGTTCGCCGGGCTCGCGCTGGTGCTCGACCCCGGCCTGCCGCCGGTCAGCCGCTCGCCCCGGACAGTCCGTCACCCCGACTACCAGGACGGCCCGCGCCCGGTGGTGCTCACCTCCGAGCGGCAGGTCAAGCGGCTCGCGATGATCGACTTCCCGTACCCGGTGACGGCGGTCGACCGGATGAAGATCCCCAAGTCCTTCAACCCGCGCAGCCCGCAGTCCCGCCGTGACCTGGCGTCAGCCCTGCGCACCAAGGCGGGCCACCTGGAGCCCGAGCGGTTCCGCAAGGGCCGGGCGGCCGCCGCCGACGACCCGGAGATCGCCCGGCTGCGCGCCGAGCTGCGCCAGCACCCCTGCCACGGTTGCGACGAGCGCGAGGACCACGCCCGCTGGTCCGAGCGCTACCACCGCCTGCACCGGGACACCGAGCTGCTGGAGCGCCGGATGCGCTCCCGCACCCACACCATCGCCCGCACCTTCGACCGGGTCTGCGGCCTGCTCACCGACCTCGGCTACCTCAGCGGCGACACCGTTACCGAGGACGGCAAGCGCCTCGGCCGGCTGTACGGCGAGCTCGACCTGCTGGCCTCGGAGTGCATCCGCGAGGGCGTCTGGGCCGAGCTCAGCCCGCCCGAACTCGCCGCCTGTGCCTCGGCGTTGGTCTACGAGTCGCGGCAGTCCGACGACGCGGCCGCCCCCCGGGTGCCGGAGGGCGCGAGCAAGGAGGCGTTCGGCCGGATGATCCGGATCTGGGGCCACCTGGACGCCCTGGAGGAGCAGCACAAGATCAACACCGCCGAGGGCGTCGGCCAGCGCGAGCCCGACCTCGGCTTCGCCTGGGTCGCCTACCGCTGGGCCCTCGGCCACAACCTCGACCAGGTGCTCCGCGACGCCGACCTCCCGGCCGGCGACTTCGTCCGCTGGACCAAGCAGCTGATCGACGTGCTCGGCCAGATCCAGGACGCGGCGGGCGAGGACGCCAAGCTCCGGTCCACCGCCCGGAAGGCCGTGGACTCGCTCCGGCGCGGCATCATCGCGTACAGCTCGGTCGGCTGAGGCAGCCGGTGCACCACCAGGGGCTCGGGGCTCTGCCGTCCCGAGCCCCTGGATAATCACGATCGGCCGGAAGCCCGTTCATGCATGATGACGGGATGAACGGTACCGACCAGCGCTTCCACGTCATCGTGCTGTCGAACTTCGCGAAGGGGTTCGACAAGTACGCCTTCGCCTACGGCAAGGCGGGGATTCCGGAGAGCACCTTTCCCGACCGGTTCCACCTGCTGACCCGTCAGGAGTTGGGCATCGGCGTCGGCAAGGCGCGACGGCTGCTGGAGCGGCTGGCCGTTCCGGGCGATCGACTGCTGGTCCTGGAAACCACGGTGGACCTCGACAAGCTGGTGCCCAACCTGTCGACCGGCCTCGGCACGGAACTGCACGAGGCGCGCATCCGGCTGGCAGCCGTCCACGAACTCGACCAGGCAGGCGACGAGTTCACGCTGCGCCCGACCACCGTCGAGGACGCGATGGCCGCCTCCCTGCACCTGCACGGATCGGCACAGCGCTACGCCGACATCCGGCCGCGCTCGGTTTCGATCCTGCCGGTCGCCTCCGCCTGCCAGGCCCGGTGTTCGTTCTGCTTCTCCGCGGCTTCGATCTCCACCGACCAGGCGCCGGCCCGGGTCCCGTGGGACACGGTCGCCCACTGGCTGGAGCGCGCCCGTACGGCGGGTGCCGAGCGGGCGGTGATCACCGGTGGCGGGGAGCCCACGCTCATACCGTTCGACCAGCAGCTGCGCCTGGTGTCCGCCTGCTCGGCGGCCTTCCCGAAGGTCGTCCTGATCACCAACGGGCACACCCTGGCGAAGGGTCAGCACGCCGACCGGGCCGACCGACTGGCCGCTCTGAGCGCCGCCGGCCTGAGCGTGCTGGCAGTCTCCCGGCACCACCAGGACGACGACGCCAGCGAGCGGCTGATGATGCTGCGCACGCCGGTGAGCTCCGTGATCGACACCTGGCGCGTGGAACGTGACCGCTGGCCGGAGCTGCGGATGAGGCTGATCTGCGTACTCCAGCACGGCGGTGTGGCCGACGCGGCCGGCGTCGCCGACTACCTGTCATGGGCCGCCGCTCTCGGCGTCGAGGAAGTCTGCTTCAAGGAGCTCTACGTCTCCACCAGCACCGAGTCGCTCTACTTCGACCGCGCCGCCAACGTGTGGAGCCGGGACCACCAGGTCTCGCTGTCCGTCGTCACCCGGTTCGCCGAGCAGCACGGCTTCGAACTGGCGAGCCGCCTGCCCTGGGGCGCGCCGGTCTACCACGGCAGCTGGAACGGCCGCCCGATCCGGATCGCCGCCTACACCGAGCCCAGCCTGCTCTGGGAACGCACCAACGGGATCGCCCGCAGCTGGAACGTCCTGGCCGACGGACGCTGCTACGCCTCCCTGGAAGACCGGGCCAGCGAGATCGTGCCGGCAGGTGCAGCGGTATGAGGTTCGACGAGTTCCAGGAATTCCGGCAGCGGCAACTCAGTACTTCCCCGTCCCTTCTGGATGCTGCCGAGACCAACGTGTACCGGGCGCTCGCCCCGCTGCGGCCGGAGCAGCCGGCCGACACGGGCACGGTGTACCGGTGCGATCTCGCGCGTGCCTGGCTGCGGCGGTTCGAGCTGCCGGAGGAGTGGTCCCGCCGGGCCATGGTCAGCCGAGGGGTCCGGCACGGGCTCGGGGTGGTGTTCCACTGGCTGCACTCCGTGCAGGCGCGGTTGTGGCTGCCCAGCGACGTGTACCCGGTCTACTTCGACCTGGCCCGCGCGGCCGGCCTGGCGCCCGCGTCCTACCCGACGCTGCCGACGCCGGCCCTGCCGAGCTCACCGGCGGACGACCGGCCCGAGTACCTGCTGCTGGCCAACCCCAGCAAGCCGCTCGGCCGATACCTCTCCGATGCCGAGTGCGCCGCGCTGATCGCGTGGCTGCAGGAATCACCGCACCGTCACCTGCTGATCGACTGCGTCTACGACCTGGGAGCCCCGTTCGCCGCCGGCACCCGGCGACTGCTGGACACCGGGCGCGCGGTCCTGCTGCACTCGGTCACCAAGGGCTGGCTGTGGCCACGCACGTTCGGCGTGGTCCTGCTGGGCCCGGCGCAGGCCGACCTGGCCGAAGCGTTCCGCGCGGATCCGCCGACGCAGGCCCAACTGAGGCTCGCCGACCGCCTGCTGACCGAGCATGCTGACCTGCCCCGGCAGGTCGCCGACCAACTGGCCGCCCGGGCTGAGCAGTTGTTCGAACGGTTGTCGGACGAGGTGCTCGGGGCAGTTCCGACGGCGAGCCGGACCTGCCCCGGCAACTACTTCTTCCCGGTGGACATCCCGGCGGAGACGCTCCGATGCGAGTACGGCGTACTCGCCATACCGGCGGGCGTGTTCGGGGAGAGCAACTGGTCCGGCTCCGTCCTGACCAGCCTTGCCGAGGCTTTCGGCACCTGAGCAAGGCCATCGTCGAACAGCATTACAATCACGATCTTCTGACGAAGCATCTGACGGGGGATTGTCATGCAGTTCACGCATCGGGCGTCGGCCTTCGCAGCGGCAGTGCTCGCGCTGCCGCTGCTGGCGGGCTGCGCCGGCGGCGACACAGCCGGGACGGCCGGGGCCGTGCCGCCGAGCAGCGGGACACCGGTGGGCCGGAACGCGGCCGACGTGAGCACCGGCGACTCGACGTTCCGTGGCAAGGACCTGGTGATCAGCGCCGGCTGCACCGTGCCCGCCTCCCGGCCCGCCACGGTGTGGATCCAGGGGTTCGACCCGTCCACCTGGAAGAAGGTGGCCTCGGTGGAGTTCACCCTGCCCGCGCAGGTGGTGATCGACAAGCGGGACCACGAGGAGCTGAGCGCCCTCTACTCGCTGTGCGCGAACGACCTGCCGCACGAGGAACCGGCCGGCGGAACCGCCACCTCGGACGCGGCGTTCGGCCCGCGGGTCCGGCAACTCTTCGACCGCGACTTCACCAAGCTCGCGGTCGTCACCGCCGACGACCGGACCGGCGCGCGCCACGTCGGATACGTCGACCGCGCGGGCAAGTTCACCGACCTCACCGGGGACGGCAACGGCTTCGCCACCACCCCGAAGGAACAGGACGCCCTGTTCGCCCCCGACGGCGGGAGCGTCTGGTTCACCCACCTCGACGCCGCCCGCCAGCAGCACATCGCCAGCCGCTCGACCTCCGGCAGCCACGAGATCACCGAGCAGTGGGCCGGCGAGCCGCCCGCCACCCTCGACAACATCCTGGTGCTCGGCGGCTCGCCGCTGCGCGGCCTGGTCGGCCCGAATCCGCGGTTCAGCCCCGACGGCAAGCGGGTCGCCGGCTTCGTCCACGGGCACGGCGACAGCGTCACGCCCGTCACCGCGAGCGGGCCGTTGGCGACCACGGGCGCCCTCCCCATCCCCGACTCCGAATGCCGGCCGTCCGGCTGGGTCGACAACCACACCCTGCTCTGCGCGTACAGCCAGGCCGGCCCGCCTCCCCGGCACCTCAACAACTTCTGGACCGTCGACATCGACCGGCTGCGCTCCGACAGCTCGCGCAAGACCACGGACGGCGCGGGCCCCGACCTGCTCCCGGTGACCGACCGGGTGAACCTCCCCCTCGCCGTCTCACCGGACGGCAAGCGCCTGCTCTTCCGATCCGTCCAGGCCAAGGTCGAGCAGCCGTACGTCACCACCCTCACCCCCGGGGCCCAGCCCGAGCAGATCAGCGGTCAGGACGCCGCCACCGCACTCGGCTACGGCGACGTCGTCCTCGAGTGGCGTTGACGCCATGAGGCTGCGCTCTCAGTGGGCTGCGGCGAGGGTGTCGAGGAGGCGGGTGAGGGAGGTGCCGAGGCCCCAGCGTTCCGACAGCGCTTCGAGCGTCATGGGGTCGAGGGGTTCGCGGGGCAGCGTCAGGTCGAGCTCGGGGACCGGGACGTCGGTGGCGACCCGGACCACGGTGGGGGCGACGTCGAGGTAGGCGGCGCCTTCGAGGAGGTTCTTGCGGCGGGCCGGGGTGAGCTTGGAGAGCGGGTCGGCGGCCGCGGCGCGGATGCCGGCCAGGTCGCCGTACTCGTGGATGAGCTGGGCGGCGGTCTTCTCGCCGATGCCCTTGACGCCGGGCAGGCCGTCGCTCGGGTCGCCGCGGAGGGCGGCCATGTCGGCGTACTGGGAGCCGGTGACGCCGTACTTCTCGCGCAGGGCGGCCTCGTCGATGACCTGGGCCTGGCCGACGCCCTTGACCGGGTAGAGCACGGTGATCCGCCGGGCGTCGTCGACCAGTTGGAACAGGTCCCGGTCCCCGGTGACGATCTGCACCGGGCCGGTGGCCCGGGTGGTCAGGGTGCCGATCACGTCGTCCGCCTCGTAGCCGGGCGAGCCGATCCGGGCCAGGCCGAGTGCGTCCAGCACCTGCTCGATCACCGGCACCTGCGGCGACAGCGTGTCCGGGATCTCCTCCTCGCCCTCGAACGAGGGCTCCGCGGCCAGCCGGTGGGTCTTGTAGGTGGGGATCAGGTCCACCCGCCACTGCGGGCGCCAGTCGGCGTCCATGCAGGCGACCAGCTGGTCGGGGCGGTGGTCCTGGACCAGCCGGGTGATGAAGTCCAGCAGGCCGCGCACGGCGTTCACCGGCTGCCCGTCGGGGGACTTCAACGAATCCGGCACGCCGAAGTAGGCACGGAAGTAGAGGCTCGCCGAGTCGAGCAGCATCAGCCTGGGTGCGGTCATGACCCCGATCATGCCGCACCCGGCTGACGGATCCTCAGCGGCACGGCAGGTTCAGTGCGGGTGCGGGCCGCTCCGGTGCACCGGGCCGTGCGAGTCGCCGCAGTGCTCCGCCCCGCTCGCCTCGCCCGCCTCCACCGCCGAACGCCCTATCGCCAGCAGCTCCTGCCCGAGCTCCTCGCCGACGTGGTCGACCTGGAGGGTGGCGTGGGTGATCCGGTACTCGTCCCGCAGGGTGCGCTGGAGGTTGCGCCTGACGGCGTGGCAGTCGCCGCCGGGGGCCACCAGGATGTGCGCGGAGAGCGCGGGCTGACCGGAGGTGATCTCCCAGATGTGCAGGTCGTGGATCTCCTCGACCTCGGAGGAGTCGATCAGCCGGTCGGCCACCGAGTCCGGGTCGATCCCGGCCGGCGCGGCCTCCAGGAAGATCCGCCCGGAGTCCCGGACCAGCCCGGTCCCCGCCTTCAGCATCAGCGCGACCACGATCAGCGAGGCGATCGCGTCCGCCCGGCCGAAACCGGTGGTCACGATGATCAGACCGGCCACCGCGGTGGCGATGAACGCGTACAGGTCGGTCAGCACGTGCTGGAAGGCACCTTCGACGTTCAGCGAACTGCGGTTGGCCTTCGACATGCACCAGGCCGCCCCGATGTTCACCACGACCCCGACCAGCGCGGTCACCAGCACCAGCGAACCGGTCACCTCCGGCGGGTCGAACAGCCGGGTGACCGCCTCGTACCCGAGCCAGGCGGCGAGCAGCAGCAGGGTGATCCCGTTCGCCTGCGCGGAGAGGATCTCGGCCCGCTTCAGCCCGTACGTGTAACCGCCGCGCGCCGGACGCCGGGAGAGCCGCATCGCGATCAGCGCCAGCACGATCGAGGCCGCGTCGGTCAGCATGTGCGCGGCGTCCGAGATCAGCGCGAGCGACTCGGCGGCGAAACCGACCACCACCTCGCCGGCCATGAAGACCACGATCAGGGTCAGCGCGCTGAGCAGCCACTTGCGGTCCGCGTCGGCGGAGATGCTGTGCGAGTGGCCGGCGTGGCCGCCTGATCCGCCGTGGTCGTGGTCGTGCTCGTGGTTCGACATCGAGATCCTCTCCCCGAACGCGCAGGAACCAGGGCGCAGCCGCCCCGCACCGGAAGTGAACCGCAGATCGGAAGAAGATCCAAAGGCTGCACTGGTGACCGTTGTCGTTCCCGTCGGACACCCTCCGCTACGCCTCCCCGGGCGTTCATCAACCGGTCGGCCGCCTCCGCTAGGGTCACGCCCGCCACCGGGTGAAACAGGGGAGCGGACGTGTCGGATCATCAGGAGCGGGTACCGCTGCTCACCATTGCCAAGGAGTGGGGCCGGATCGGCTGCACCGGCTTCGGCGGCCCGCCCGCCCACATCCTGCTGCTCCGCCGGCTCTGCGTGGAGCGACGCGGCTGGCTGCGCCCGGACGAGTTCGAGGACGGCATCGCCGCCACCAACCTGCTGCCGGGCCCGGCCTCCACCCAGCTGGCGATCTTCACCGCCTGGCGGCTGCGCGGCACCCCCGGGGCCCTGGTCGGCGGCGCCTGCTTCATCCTCCCCGGCCTCGCCCTGATCCTGGCGCTGGCCGCCCTCTTCCTGGCGGGCGACCCACCGTCCTGGGTGCTCGGCGCGGCCGCCGGAGCGGGCGCGGCGGTGCCCGCCGTGGCGGTCCAGGCCGCCGCCGCCCTGGTACCCGGCAGCCTGGCCCGGGCCGGTACCACCCGCGCGGGCCGGGCCCGCTGGGCCGGGTACGCACTTTGCGGCGCGGCCGCCGCGATGCTCACCGGCCCCTGGCTGGTCCTGGTCCTGCTGGCCGCCGGTCTGACCGAAGTCACCGTCCGGGGCCGCCGGTTGACGCTGCCCCTGCTGCTCGGCGCACTGCCCGCCACCGGCGGCCTCGGCGCCCTGGCCTGGGTCGCCCTCAAGGTGGGGGCGCTCTCGTACGGCGGTGGCTTCGTGATCATCCCGCTGATGCGGTACGACGCGGTCGAGCGCTACCACTGGATGACGGACGGTCAGTTCCTGAACGCCGTCGCCCTCGGCCAGATCACCCCCGGACCGGTCGTCCAGACCATCGCGGTGGTCGGCTACGCGGCCGCCGGACTGACGGGCGGTCTGCTGGCGGCGCTGGTGGCCTTCGCGCCGTCGTTCCTGTTCGTGCTCTTCGGCGCCTCCCACTTCGACCGCCTGCGGGCCGACCGCCGCGTCCAGGACTTCCTGACCGGCGCAGGCCCGGCCGTCACCGGAGCCATCGCCGGCTCGGCCGTACCCCTCGCGCTCGGCCTGCAACTCCCTTGGCAGTACGTGCTGCTGGCCCTCGCCCTGCTCTGGCTGCTGGCCGCCCGCCGCTCCGTGGTCACCTGCCTGCTGCTCGCCGCAGTGGCCGGAGCATTCATGTGACCTTCGGAAGGCAGGGGCTCGGGGAACTGCGACGCCGACCTCGGAAAAGGTGATCCGTGCGTAAATGGCCAGGCACTTTCGCAGTGACCCGCACGCCGGATCTCCTCGCAGTTCCCCGAGCCCCTGACCGTAGATGGCTCAGCTCAGACGACAGCCGGCACCCGCGCGGCCTCGACCAGAGCCTGCATCACCCGAAGGTCCGCCCCCTGCTCCGGGTGCCACTGGACGCCCAGGACGAAGCCGGCACCCTCGACCGCCTCGACGGTGCCGTCCTCGGCCAGGGCGCTGACCACCAGCCCCTCGCCGAGCCGGTCGACCGCCTGGTGGTGCGCGGTCGGAACCTCGATCTCCAGCTCGGGGAGCAGCTCCGCGAGCCTGGTGCCGGCCAGTGGCCGGACCGGGTGGGAGCCGTAGCGGTTGGCGGCGGGCAGGTGGCACTCGCCACCCTCCAGGTGCTGGACGAGGGTGCCCCCGCAGACCACGTTGAGCAGCTGCATCCCTCGGCAGATGCCGAGCAGCGGCAGGCCGGAGGCCAGGGCGGCCCGGAGCAGCGCGGCCTCCCAGAGGTCCCGCTCGGGTGCGGTGGCCCGGGTCTTAGGGTGCGGCCGGGCGCCGTACAGGGCGGGGTTCACGTCGGGGCCGCCGGAGATCACCAGGCCGTCCAGCCGGGCCAGCAGGCCGGGCGCGGTCTCGGGGGAGTCCGGCGGCAGCAGGACGGCGGTGCCACCGGCGCGCTGCACCAGTTGTGGGTACCGCTCGGGGAGCAGCACGGCCCGTTGGGCGTCCCAGGGCCCCCACGTCGCGTCGTTGACGTAGGTGCTGACTCCGATCAAGGGTCTGTTGGTCATGGCCCGGATTCTGCACCGTCGGAACCGGTGGCCGTGGCCGATTCGCCGTCAGGTCGCCCGGTCGCCCGAGGTTCCGTCAGGTCGTCCGAGCGGGTCCGGCAGGTTTCTTACCGGAATCTCATCGGGAAACGGCCGGAACAGGGGTCGAACTGATACCGCGTTTATCTTCGGGCGCTTAGATTCGGTGACGTGAGCGAGCAGATTCCCGCCGGGTGGTACCCGGACCCGCAGGACACCACGACCGACCCCCGGCCGCAGCGCTGGTGGGACGGCCAGGGCTGGACGGCCAGCACCCGGCCTGCCCCGGCGGACAGCCCCGAGGGGCCGAAGGTGCTGGAGGGCGAGGTGCTGGAGAGCGGGCCGACGGTCCGCTACCCGGAGCCGCCCCCGCTCGCGCCGCCGGCCGACGCCGCGCCCGTCCGCCGGAAGCTCCCCAAGCCGGTGCTGGCGGCCGCTGCCGTGGCCGCGCTGGCGGGCCTGCTGGTCGGTTCCGGCGTCACCTACCTGGCGATGGACGGCCGGTCCGACCGGCACACGGTGCAGAAGGTCCGTCCGGAGGCACGACCCGGCGGTGACAGCGCCGAAGGCGGCGGCGGTGGTGCCTCGAAGGCGCCCGAGGCCCCCGGCGGCAAGGGCCGGAACTCCGGCCTCGCGGTCGACGCGGTCAACCGGATCAGCCTGTCGATCCCGACCGGCTGGACCGGCGGCACCACCAAGGCCGGGTACGCCGGGCTGAGCATCGGCTCGTACACCTGCGCCTCCGGCAGCGGCGAGTGCTCGCTGGGTGGTGTGTCGACCGGTCAGCTCAAGGGGACCGACGTCAAGCAGGCCGCCGAGCAGGACATCACCACGGCGGCCGAGGAGTCGTACGGCAAGATCAAGTCGCACGAGCAGCTGAAGTCCGAGCCGATTGCGATCGACGGCCGGGACGGCTACCTGATCCGCTGGAAGGTGGACGCGCCCGAGGGCAACGACGGCTACGTGCAGACGGTGGTCTTCCCGACCGCCGACGGCAAGGCGCTGGCCTCGGTGCACCTGGGCTTCGACATCGACGACAAGGCGCCCAAGCTGACCCAGATGGACAAGATCGTGGAGAGCATCAAGGCCTTCACCGGCCAGCTCGGCGAGGGCGGCGGCACCCGAGCCTGACGCACCGTCAGCGATGTGGCCCCCACCCTCAGGTGGGGGCCACATGTGCCGTCACTTCGTGATGTTTCCGTTGATCGTGCCGGCCATGATGGTAGTGCCGTGCTGCCCGCCCGAGATGGTGTTGATCCTCACGTTGATCTGCTGCGGCTGCCCCTCGGTGAGCAGCTGCCGCAGCATGGCCTCGAGCTCCGGGTTCTCGCGCAGCGCCCGCCGCACCCAGACCCTGGCCGCCGCGTCGTCGCCGTCCGCCTCGACCTCCTCGCGGATGGTCTCCAGCTCGGCCGTCACGTCCGCTTCCCGGTCCCGCCCGAACAGCGCGGCCACCCGGCCCCGCAGCGTCTGCCAGGCGCTCGTCGTCATCGCCCCGACCAGCGACGTGGTCGCCGCCGTCACCAGCTCAGCATCCATGAACCCTGCCCCCTAACGGTATTTGAGTCACTGTCAGCGTAGGGCAGCGCGCGGACGACCGTCAGAGGAACGTCCGCCCCTCACCCCGGTACGTCGGCACGGTGTCCACCACCCGGTCGCCCTGGATCAGGTGCAGCTCCGCGAAGCGCTCGCACAGCTCACCCGCCTTGGCGTGCCGGAACCAGACCCGGTCACCGATCCGCAGGTCGTCCGCCGCCGAGCCGAGCAGCGGGGTCTGCACCTCGCCCGCGCCTTCCTGGGGGTCGTACTTCAGACCCGGCGGCAGGTAGGGCACCGGCGAGCGGTCGGGCCCGGCCGCGCCCGAGGCGGGGTAGCCGCCGCCGAGCACGGTGACCACACCGAGCCCGGGCCGGCGGACCACCGGCTGGGCGAACAGCGCGGCCGGACGTCCTTGGAACGAACGGTAGTTGTCGAACAGCCGGGGCACGTACAGACCGGACCCGGCGGCCACCTCGGTCACCGCGCGCTCGGCCACCGTGCTCTCCACGCTGCCGGTGCCGCCACCGTTCACGAACTCCAGCTCGGCCACCTCGCGCAGCCGCCGCACCACGGCGGCCCGCCGTACGGCCAGCTCCCGCCGGGCCTTGGCCTGCATCGCCTGGATCACCCGGGAGCGCACCGGCCGGCCCGCGATCAGGTCGCCGACGCCCGCGATGTGCCCCTCGTACGCCATCAGGCCGACCACCCGGAACCCCGGGCGCCGCTGCACCAGTTCGGCGAACGCGCCGAGCGCCTCGGGCGTCCGCAGCGGCGCCCGGCGGGCCCCGACCCGGAGCTTGCCGCCGAGCAGCTGGAGCGAGGTGTCCAGCTCCAGGCAGACCCGGACCTCCTCGCTGCCGGTGCGGGCCGCGTCGATCAGGTCGAGCTGCGCGGGGTCGTCCAGCAGCACCGTGACGGTGGCGGCCAGCTTGGGGTCACCGGTCAGCTCGGCGAAGCCGGACCGATCGGCCGACGGGTAGGCGAGCAGGATGTCCTCGAAGCCCTCCCGGGCCAGCCAGATCGACTCGGCCAGCGTGAAGCTCATCACCCCGGCGAACCCGTCCGTCGCCAACACCCGCTCCAGCAGCGCCCGGCAGCGCACCGACTTGCTGGCCACCCGGACCGGCTTGCCGTTCGCCCGGCGGGCCAGATCGGCGGCATTGGCGTCGAAGGCGTCCAGGTCCACGACCGCCAGTGGCGCGTCGAGGTGCGCGGTGGCCCGGTCATAGCGGGCTCGGTCGGCGGCGAGGCCGGGAACGGCGTGGTTGACCATGGCCGCAGACTGCCACACGCCTGTACTGATGGGTAGGGGTATCAGCCCGTCAGCTCGGTCGTCAGCTGGGCCGTCAGCGCCCCGGTGGCCGCCTCGGCCAGCGACTCCACGGTGTCGATCCCGCGCTGCTGGTCCGCCGAGCCCTCACTGAGCACCGCCACCAGGAGTTCCCGCCCGTCGTGGGTGACCCGGCCGATGCTGTTCACCACCCAGAGCCCGGTGGCCGTTCTGGGCAGCCAGCCGTTCTTCAGGGTGTACGCGCCGTCCTGGTCGGCGGCCGAGACGCCCCAGTCCTGATCGGTGGCGACCTGGCCCATCAGGCCCTGCAGGTACGCCTGCCGGTCGGCCGTCAGCGGCGACTCGGTGCCGAACACCACCTGGAGCAGCCGCAGTTGATCGGCGGCGGTGGTCTCGGTCAGCCCCCAGTGGCCGTCCGCCCCGGCCGTGGTGGCGGTCAGCCCGAAGGCCCGGTTCGCGGCATCGAGCCCGGCCGCCTCACCGACCGCCGTGTAGAGCGTGTCGGCGGCGGTGTTGTCGCTCTGCTCGATCATCAGCGTCGCGGCCGCCCGCTCGGCAGCCGTCAACTCCCGCCCCGCCTGCTGCCGTTGCCAGAGCAGCGCGGCCAGGATGTCCGCCTTGGCGATGCTCGCGGTGACGAACGACCCGGTCCCGTACGAGGCGCTCACCCCGCTCTCGGTGTCCAGCACCGCGACGGACACCGCACCCTGCGCGGCCACCGCCGCGGCGGCGGCCTGGACGGCGGGGGTGGGGTCGGGGTCGGTGGGAGTGGGAGAGGCGGAGGCGGTCACGGGCTGGACGTTCGCCACTGGGGTCGACCGGCTCGGCGGGGCCTGGAGCAGGTAGAGCGCCACTGCGGCCAGGGCCAGCACCAGGGCTGCCGCCAGGGTGCGGAGGGGACGTTGCTTCCGGTGAGTACCTGCCATGCGGTCGAGGTTCGGCGCCGCCGATGGGTCCCGGCTGAGCCGGGGGTGAGTGCCGGCTGAGAATCCGCGGGACCGGTTGGCATACGCTCACCGGGTGGACCAGAAGAACATCCCGAACCCCGGATTCGCCGACGACGACGGCACCGCCGACCCCCGCCTGAGCGCGGCGCTCACCGCCTGGGCGGCCGACCGCAGCGGGGAGCCGGAGCTGCTGGCCGCGCTGACGGCCAGTCGGCTGATGGTCCCGATCGTGGCCCTGCTCGGCGAGGTGGAGACCGATGCCAACGGGCTCAAGCACGAGAAGACCAGCGACATGGCCGTCCCGCTGATCGAGGCCGCCGACGGGCGCCGGGCGCTGCCCGCCTTCACCTCACTGGAGAGCCTGATCCGCTGGCGCGCCGACGCCCGGCCGGCGCCGGTGGCCGGGCCGCAGGCCGCGATGGTGGCCTACTCCGAGCGGGCCGACACCCTGCTGATCGACCCGGCCGGGCCGGTGTCGTACCCGGTGGCCGGCGCACGGCTGCGGGCGCTCGCCGAGAACCGGCCCTACCTGCCGCCGGTCGAGGACCCGGAGGTCCGGGCGGCGGTCGCGGCGCTGCTGGCGGCCGAACCGGCCGTGCTCCGCTCCGAGCTCCGGCCCGGCACCGAGACCGACGCCGTCCTCGCCATCGCCCTCGCTGACGGCACCCCGGTCCAGGAGCTCGCCCAGCGGCTGGCCTCGGCCCTCGCGGCCGACCCGGTCCTCCGGGTGCGGCTCAACCGGGGGTTGGACCTGGCTCTGCTTCCGCAGGGCTGAGCTTTTTGCAGATGCTCAGCGGTTGACTACCCAGGGGCTCGGGGAACTGCGAGGAGATCTGGCGTGTGGGTCACTGCGAAAGTGCCTGACCAGCTACGCACGGATCACCTTGTACGAGGTCGGCGTCGCAGTTCCCCGAGCCCCTGGTCTGCTCTGGCTGATCGCAGTGCCCGAGCCCCTGGCGTGTGCCTCAGCTGTAGACGGGCCCCGTGAACTTCTCGCCCGGGCCGGTGCCCGGGGTGTCCGGGATGAGGGAGGCCTCGCGGAAGGCGAGCTGCAGGGAGCGGAGGCCGTCGCGGAGCGGGGCGGCGTGGAAGTTGCTGATCTCGGGGGCTCCGGCGGTGACCAGGCCGGCCAGGGCGGTGATCAGCTTGCGGGCCTCGTCGAGGTCCTTGTCCTTCTCGCCGCCCTCGGCGAGCCCGCACTTGACGGCGGCCGCGCTCATCAGGTGCACCGCTACGGTGGTGATCACCTCGACCGCGGGGACCTCGGCGATGTCGCGGGTGAGGTCGTCGAAGCCGATCTCGTCGTTGGGGGTGCTGTCGCTCACGGGGGCTCACTTCTCAGTGGAAACGGGTACACCTGGGAGCGTACAGAGGAGCGGCCCGCCGTCCGGCCACCGGCCCGGGGGCCCGCCCGGGGCCCGGAATACCACCCTCGGCGGAAACGCTGTATGCTTCGAGACTGACCGGCCAGGACACCGCAAGGTGACCCGGCCAGCAAGTGGAGGCTCCACTCACAGGAGGCCCGAGAGGGCAACCGCGAAAGTCTCCCACCCGCATCGTCCTCGCGGTCGACGGGTCCGGTCCGCGACACCTGAGCCGCAAGGTTCCAGCGAGTCGCCGAGCAGCGCCCTTCGAAAGAAGGAGCCGCCCCCGGTTGTGTGGAGCCCCGCTTGTGTACCGAGCGGGGCTTTTTTCGTGTCGCGGTGCGTACGCCAGTGGGCAGCGCAGCACGAATGAAGCCCCGCCCAGTGGTCGAGTCCACTACGTGCGACCGCCGTCCGACGGTCGCAGCGCAGAAGGTGCAACCAAGGAGGCCCCATCAGCACCGAGCCCCGCATCAACGACCGGATTCGCGTCCCCGAGGTGCGACTCGTCGGTCCCAGCGGCGAGCAGGTCGGCATTGTGCCGCTTGCCAAGGCGCTGGAGCTCGCGCAGGAGTACGACCTCGACCTGGTCGAGGTCGCGGCGACCGCCCGGCCGCCGGTGTGCAAGCTCATGGACTACGGCAAGTTCAAGTACGAGTCGGCCATGAAGGCCCGTGAGGCGCGCAAGAACCAGGCGCACACGGTCATCAAGGAGATGAAGCTCCGGCCGAAGATTGACCCGCACGACTATGACACCAAGAAGGGTCACGTCGTCCGGTTCCTCAAGCAGGGTGACAAGGTCAAGATCACGATCATGTTCCGCGGTCGTGAGCAGTCCCGCCCCGAGCTGGGCTTCCGACTGCTGCAGCGGCTGGCGAACGACGTCCAGGACCTGGGCTTCGTGGAGTCCTCGGCCAAGCAGGACGGCCGAAACATGATCATGGTTCTTGGCCCGCACAAGAAGAAGACCGAGGCGATGGCCGAGGCCCGTGCGATCGCCGACGCCCGCAAGGCGGAGCGTCAGGGTCGCACCGGTAGCCCGGACGACGCTCTGGACGAGGCCGACGACGCCGCTCTCGAGGCCGAGAACGCGGCGCTCGAGGCGGAGGCGGACGAGGACGACGACACCGATGAGGTGGACGTCGACGAGACCGCCGAGGTCGAGACCGAGACCGCCGAGGTCGAGAAGCCGGCCGAGACCACTCAGGACGCCTGAGCGGTTCGGTCAACGAGGTAGTGGGGCGTCCCGCCCCACCCACCAGATCCATCCAGTCCCCGCCCGGGCGGCAACGCGCGGGCGGGGGCGGACCGACGAGGAGATACGGCGACATGCCGAAGCAAAAGACCCACAGCGGCGCCAGCAAGCGCTTCAAGATCAGCGGCTCCGGCAAGGTGCTGCGCGAGCGTGCCGGCCGTCGCCACCTGCTCGAGCACAAGCCGTCGACGCTGACCCGCAAGCTGGCCGGCACCGTCGTGGTTTCCCCCGCCGACGCGAAGAAGATCAAGAAGCTTCTCGGCAAGTGATCGCCTCCTGCGGCCGATGGCCGCAGGACCCCGGCTGATCCTTTCCGACCCATTCGTTTACGGACCGCGTGAAGTAGTCCGTGGTCCAACCCAAGGAGTAATGAAGTGGCACGCGTCAAGCGGGCAGTAAACGCCCACAAGAAGCGCCGGGTCATCCTCGAGCGGGCCAGCGGTTACCGCGGCCAGCGGTCGCGCCTGTACCGCAAGGCCAAGGAGCAGGTCACCCACTCGCTCGTTTACAACTACAACGACCGCAAGAAGCGCAAGGGTGACTTCCGTCAGCTCTGGATCCAGCGCATCAACGCTGCGGCCCGTGCCAACGGCATCACGTACAACCGCTTCGTGCAGGGTCTGAAGATCGCGAACGTCGAGATCGACCGCAAGATGCTGGCCGAGCTGGCCGTCAACGACCCGGGCGCGTTCGCCACGCTCGTCGAGGTCGCCCAGAAGGCGCTGCCCGAGGACGTCAACGCCCCGCGCGTCGCCGCCTGAATCTGATCCTTCCGAGGATCGGCAGCACAGCTGACCCACCCAGACCCGCAGGTTCGCCTGCGGGTCTGTGTGCTTCCGGCCCGCTGACACACCGTCACACCGTCACCGCGTCACCCAGAGACGAGACCATGCAGAGCACCGAACCTCCCCTGCTCACCTCCCTGCGTTCGCCCCGCGTGATCGCCGCCCGCAAGCTGGCCAAGCGCAACCAGCGGAGCAAGGAGCGGCGCTTCCTGGCCGAGGGCCCGCAGGCGGTGCGCGAGGCGGTCGCGTACGGGCGGCTGGCGGGCTCGGGGGAGCACGCGGTGGTGGAGATCTACCTCACGCTGGAGGCGGCCGAGCGGCACGCCGAGATCGTGGACGCGGCGCTGGCCGAGGGCCTGCCGGTGCTCACCGCGACCGACGAGGTGATCGGTGAGATCTGTGACACCGTCACCCCGCAGGGCATCGTGGCGCTCTGCCGGTTCCTGGACACCCCCTTCGAGCAGGTGCTCGCGATGGAGCCGCAGCTGGTCGCCGTGCTGGCGCACGTGCGCGACCCCGGCAACGCGGGCACCGTGCTGCGCACCGCCGACGCGGCCGGGGCGGACGCGGTGATCCTCACCGACGCCTCGGTGGACCCGTACAACCCGAAGGCGGTCCGGGCCTCGGTGGGCAGCCTGTTCCACCTGCCGTTCGCAGTCGGGGTGCCGGTCGAGCAGGCGGTCGCCCGGCTGCGCGAGGCCGGCGTCCGGGTGCTGGCCGCCGACGGGGCGGGGGACCGGGACCTCGACCAGGAGCTGGACGAGGGCACCCTCGGCGCGCCCGGGGCCTGGGTCTTCGGCAACGAGGCCTGGGGTCTGCCGGAGGAGACCCGCGCACTCGCGGACGAGGTGGTGCGCGTACCCATCCACGGACACGCCGAGAGCCTGAATCTCGCCACGGCCGCCGCCGTGTGCCTGTACGCCTCCGCGCGCGCCCAGCGGTCGCCCGGAGGGTGTCGCGCGAAGGGGTAGGAGCGCTAGGGTCGGACGGTGGGGGCACAGACACGGTGGGTAAGCGGGGAGGGCACCCATGGCCGGTAGCGGCACCGAACTGGACTTGGACGACCTGCCGGACGGCCTTGTGGTCGCCGACGCGTCCGGTGCGGTGGTCCGTTTCAACCGGGCCGCCGCCCGGCTGACCGGCGTCCGGCCGGAGGCGGTGCTCGGCGTGCCGCTGGAGCAGGCGCTGCCGCTGGAGGATCTGGACGGCCGCCGCTGGTGGCCGCTGACCGATCCGTACGGCGGGCTGCCGATCCGGACCGGGCAGCCCGAGCGGAACCTGTTACTGCCCGGCAGCCGGGAGGTGCTGGTCTCCGCCCGGTACGTCCGGGAGGGGCCGCGCGGGCCGGTCCGGCAGGTGGTGGTGGCGCTGCGCGGCACCGAGGCGCGCCGCCGGACGGAGCGCAGCCACGCCGAGCTGATCGCCACCGTCGCGCACGAGCTGCGCTCCCCGCTGACCAGTGTGAAGGGCTTCACCAAGACGCTGCTGGCCAAGTGGGAGCGCTTCACCGACGGCCAGAAGCGGGTGATGCTGGAGACCGTGGACGCGGACGCCGACCGGGTCACCCGCCTGATTGCCGAGCTGCTGGACATCTCCCGGATCGACGCCGGGCGGCTGGAGCTGTACAAGCAGGTGGTCGACCTGCCGGCCGCGGTCCGCCGGCACGTCGAGGGCAAGCTCGCGGCGGGCATCGCGCCCGACCGCTTCGACATCCGGATCGAGCAGCCGCTCACCCAGCTCTGGGCCGACCCGGACAAACTCGACCAGGTGCTGGCCAACCTGCTCGAAAATGCCGTGCGGCACGGTGAGGGAACTGTCACGATCGAGGTGGCGCCCGCCAAGGAAGTGGTGGAGAGCGCCGGTCGGGAACGGGTCCTGGAAGGGACGGCGGTGACGGTGAGCGACGAGGGCAGCGGGATTCCGGAGGAGTCCATGCCGCGCGTCTTCACCCGCTTCTGGCGCGGCTCCAAGCGCGGCGGCACCGGCCTCGGCCTCTACATCGTCAAGGGCATCGTGGAGGCCCACGGCGGCACCATCCGGATCAGCCGGGCGCCCTCCGGCGGCGCCTGCTTCCGATTTATCCTGCCCGCCGGAGTGCCCGACTTCATGCTCTGAGGAAGTCCGGCCCGGCGGGCGGTTCGCAGGCTGCGACTACACTCGACCTTTGCGTTGTGTGACGCCCTGCGCGGCTGTGCCGCGGACACCCTTCCTGAGCGATACGGGAGCGGCTGCCCGTGCCCCGGCCACGCAGTGCGTAGCGCAAGGGCGAGGCACCCCTTCACGAGCAGGAGCACGGGAAAGATAGAGATGTCGGCACCCAATAAGTCTTACGACCCGGTAGAGGTCGAGGCACTCAAGCCCGAAGAGGTCGAGCGCGCCCGGGACGAGGCCCTCGCGGCCTTCGCCGCGGCCGGCACCCTCGAGGAGCTCAAGCAGGCCAAGGTCGCGCACACCGGCGACCGCTCGGCCCTGTCGCTCGCCAACCGCGAGATCGGCGCGCTGCCCCCGCAGGCCAAGGCGGCGGCCGGCAAGCTGATCGGCCAGGCCCGCGGCGCGGTCAACCAGGCGCTGGCGAAGCGTCAGGTCGAGCTGGAGGCGGAGCGGGACGCCCGCGTGCTGGTCGAGGAGGCGGTGGACGTCACGCTGCCGTACGACCGCACCCCGCGCGGCGCCCGGCACCCGCTCACCACGCTGGCCGAGCGGATCGAGGACACCTTCGTGGCCATGGGCTACGAGGTCGCCTCGGGCCCCGAGGTCGAGGCCGAGTGGCTCAACTTCGACGCGCTCAACCTGCACGAGGACCACCCGGCCCGGTCGATGCAGGACACCTTCTTCGTGCAGGCCCCGGACGGCTCCGCCGACTCCGGTGTGGTGCTGCGCACCCAGACCTCGCCGGTGCAGATCCGCACCATGCTCGACCGCGAGCCGCCGCTGTACGCGGTGAGCCCCGGCCGGGTGTACCGGACGGACGAGCTGGACGCCACCCACACCCCGGTGTTCCGCCAGGTCGAGGCCATCGCGGTGGACGAGGGCATCACCTTCGCCGACCTCAAGGGCACCATCGAGCTGCTGGTCGAGAAGCTGATCGGCGGCGGCCTGGAGCTGCGCTGGCGGCCCTCGTACTTCCCGTTCACCGAGCCGAGCGCCGAGATCGACCTGCAGTGCTTCGTCTGCCGGGGCGAGAGCGTCGGCAACCCGGACCGCCCCTGCCGGACCTGCTCCTCCGAGGGCTGGATCGAGCTCGGCGGCTGCGGCGTGGTCAACCCGCGCGTGCTGGTCGCCTGCGGGGTGGACCCGCAGCGCTACAGCGGCTTCGCGTTCGGCCTGGGCCTGGAGCGCATTCTGATGAACCGCCACAACGTCGCCGACATGCGCGACATGGTCGAGGGTGACGTCCGCTTCACCCTCCCGTTCGGGATGGAGATCTGATGCGCGTCCCGCTTTCCTGGCTGCGCGAGTACGTCGAAATTCCGGCGGGTGAGACCGGCCGCGACGTCGCCGCCCGACTGGTCCGCGCCGGTCTCGAGGTGGAGACCGTCGAGCAGCTCGGCGCCGACCTCAAGGGCCCGCTGGTGGTCGGTCAGGTGCTCTCGATCGAGGAGCTGGCCGGTTTCAAGAAGCCGATCCGGCACTGTTTCGTGAACGTCGGCGACGCCAACGGCACCGGCGAGCCGCAGGAGATCGTCTGCGGCGCGACCAACTTCGCCGTCGGCGACAAGGTGGTCGTGGTGCTCCCGGGCGCCGTGCTGCCCGGCCCGTTCCCGATCGCCGCCCGGCAGACCTACGGCCACACCTCGGCCGGCATGATCTGCTCGGCCCGCGAGCTGGGCATGGGCGACGACCACAACGGCATCATCGTGCTCCCGCCGGAGTACGAGCCCGGCACCGACGCGATCGAGCTGCTCCAGCTGGTCGACGAGGTGCTGGACATCGCGGTCACCCCCGACCGCGGCTACTGCCTCTCGATGCGGGGTGTGGCCCGTGAGGCCGCCGCCGCGTACGGGCTGCCGCTGGCCGACCCGGCGCTGCTCGACGTGCCGCCGGCCAACTCCTACGGCTACCTGGTCAAGGTGGCCGACCCGGTCGGCTGCGACCGCTTCGTGGCCCGCACCGTCACCGGCGTGGACCCGGCCGCGCAGTCGCCGATCTGGCTCCAGCGCCGGCTGCAGAAGTCGGGCATCCGCCCGATCTCGCTGACCGTCGACATCACCAACTACGTGATGCTCGAGGTCGGTCAGCCGCTGCACGCCTACGACCGCGACCGGGTGGACGGCCCGATCCAGGTCCGCCGCGCGGCCGAGGGCGAGACCCTCACCACGCTGGACGGCACCGAGCGGAAGCTGTCCACCGAGGACCTGCTGATCTGTGACAACTCGGGCCCGATCGGGCTCGCGGGTGTGATGGGCGGCGCCTCGACCGAGATCGTCGACCCGGTGACCGACCCGGAGACCGGTGTCACCACCGGCTCGACCGAGATCATCATCGAGGCGGCGCACTTCGAGCCGGTCTCCATCGCCCGTTCGGCGAAGCGGCACAAGCTGCCCTCCGAGGCGTCCAAGCGCTTCGAGCGCGGCGTCGACCCGGAGGCCGCCCGGGCCGCCGCGCAGCGCGCGGTGGACCTGCTGGTGCTGATCGCTGGCGGCACCGCCGAGGCGGGCGTCACCGACATCGCCGCGCCGCACCCGGTGCGCACCATCGCGATCGACGCGGACCTGCCGGACCGGGTCGCGGGCACCGAGTACGGCCGCGAGACCGTCACCCGGCGCCTGCAGGAGATCGGTGCCACCGTCGCGGGCGCCGACATCCTGGAGGTCACCCCGCCGAGCTGGCGGCCCGACCTGACCGACCCGTACGACCTCGCGGAGGAGGTCATCCGGCTGGAGGGCTACGACAACGTCCCCGCCCGGATGCCGATGGTGCCGCCGGGCCGCGGTCTGACCGAGGCCCAGCGCTTCCACCGCCGGACCGGCGTGGCGCTGGCCGGGGCGGGCTTCGTCGAGGTGAACAACTACCCGTTCATCGGCGAGGCCGCGCTGGACGCGCTCGGCCTGGACGCGGGCGACGCCCGCCGACGGACCGTCAAGCTGGTCAACCCGCTGAACGACGAGGAGCCCTCGCTCCGCACCTCGCTGCTGCCGGGCCTGCTCGGCGCGCTGCGGCGGAACATCGGCCGCGGCAACACCGATCTGGCGATCTTCGAGATGGGTACGGTCTTCCTGCCCAAGCCGGAGCTCAAGGTGGCGCCGCGACTGCCCGTCGACCGCCGCCCGAGCGCCGAGCAGCTGGCCGAGCTGGACGCGGCCCTGCCGCACCAGCCGCGCCGGGTCGCCGTCGCGCTGGCCGGCGAGCGGCTGCCGTCCGGCTGGTGGGGCAAGGGCGCCGGGGCCTCCTGGGCGGACGCCGTCGAGGCGGCCCGTACGGTGGCCCGCGCCGCCGGGGTCGAGCTGACGGTCCGCCAGGCGCAGTACGCGCCGTGGCACCCGGGCCGGTGCGCCGAGCTCTCGGTGGCCGGCACCGTGGTCGGCCACGCCGGTGAGCTGCACCCGCGGGTCATCAAGGCGCTGCACCTGCCGGAGCGCACCTGCGCGATGGAGCTCGACCTGGACCTGCTGGGCGCCGACCTGTCCGGCCGGGTCTCAGGACCGCCGGTCTCCGGCTACCCGGTGGCCACCCAGGACGTGGCGCTGATCGTCGACACCGCCGTCCCCGCCGCCGAGGTGGAGACCGCGCTGCGCGACGGGGCGGGCGAACTGCTGGAGTCGCTGCGGCTGTTCGACGTCTTCACCGGCGAGCAGGCGGGCGAGGGCAAGAAGTCGCTGGCGTACACGCTGCGGTTCCGCGCCGTCGACCGGACGCTGACCGCGGAGGAGGCCACGGCCGCCCGCGAGTCGGCGGTGGCGACCGCCGCCGCCCGTACGGGCGCGGTGCTGCGCGGCGCCTGACGCCCGTCCTCGCAGGTCAGCAGGGCCCCGTCCCCGGTTCGCCGGGGGCGGGGCCCTGTTTTGTTTTGGGCTCAACTGCCGGATTTTTGGTGCAAGTTGTGGCCGGGCTCTTGCGGTACGGGTGGTGGGCGCGCTTCAATCCTGTCCAGTTAGGAAAGTTTCCTAATCCCCTGGCCTTACGGAGCGCCCCCCATGCACGCGCTGAACCGTCGTACCGCCATCACCGGCCTGCTGGCCGCCACCCTCTCCGTCACCCTGCTCGGCGGCACCTCGCAGGCCGCCGCCGTCGGGCTGGACGACCCCGCGAAGAAGGAGATCGCGATGAAGCTGGTCTCCAGCGCGGAGAACTCCTCGCTGGACTGGAAGGCCCAGTACAAGTACATCGAGGACATCGGCGACGGCCGCGGCTACACCGCCGGCATCATCGGCTTCTGTTCCGGCACCGGCGACATGCTCGACCTGGTCGAGTACTACACCCAGGTCAAGCCCGGCAACATCCTGGCCAAGTACCTGCCCGCACTGCGCAAGGTGGACGGCACCGACTCGCACACCGGCCTCGGCTCCGCCTTCGAGCGCGACTGGGCCACCGCCGCCAAGGACTCGACCTTCCAGCAGGCCCAGAACCACGAGCGCGACCGGGTCTACTTCAACCCGGCGGTCAGCCAGGGCAAGGCCGACGGCCTGCGCGCGCTGGGCCAGTTCGCGTACTACGACGCCATCGTGATGCACGGCAACGGCGGCGACCCCACCAGCTTCGGCTCGATCCGCAAGCGCGCCCTCGCCAAGGCCAAGACCCCCGCCCAGGGCGGCGACGAGACCACCTACCTGAACGCCTTCCTGGACGCCCGGAAGTGGGCCATGCAGCAGGAGGAGGCGCACAGTGACACCAGCCGGGTGGACACCGCGCAGCGGGTCTTCCTGAAGGCGAAGAACTTCGACCTCAACCCGCCGCTCAAGTGGAAGGTCTACGGCGACAGCTTCAGCATCAACAGCTGACGCCGATGGCTTGGTAAGGGCTGCCGCCGCCATAATGTCGCGGTGCGTCCCACGGGGGACGTTTCACTTGCGAACGAGGGGCCGTCATGGCCGACGTGTGCACATCCTGCGGGACGAGTCCTGCTGTCGGTCAGAACGGCCGCTGCGCGGATTGCGCGGGCGGTGCGCCGGATGCTGGTACTCGGCGGGATCGCCGATGCCCGCTACGAACTTGCCGACAGTGCATCCGAGTTGAACGCCGCAGGCGACTGGATGGTGGCGGCGGACGTGCTGGGCCTGGTGGCCGCGTTGCTGGCGGTCCAGGTGGTGGAACGGATCAGCGCGCTGCAGGAGAGCAGGGCGGCCCAGGTGTGGGCGGTGCCGGTGGGGGCACCGCAGGGCTGACGCTGGGCCGGTCCGAGGGGCGGGGTGTGGGCTTGTGGGGGCCCGCACCCCGCCCGACGTCTGTCAGCAGCCGTTCAGGACCGAGGTGAGGGCGGACTTCTCGGCGGTGTCCACGGTGAGGTTGTAGTAGTACTTCACCTGCACCCAGGCCCGCACGTAGGTGCACTGGTAGGCGGCGCGCGGCAGCCAGGTGGAGGGGTCCTGGTCGCTCTTGGTCTGGTTGCTGTTGTCGGTGACCGCGATCAGCTGAGGCCGGGTCAGGTCGTTGGCGAAGGCCTGCCGCTGGGCGGTGGTCCAGGCCCAGGCGCCGGAGCGCCAGGCCTCGGCGAGCGGGACCATGTGGTCGATGTCGATGTCGCTGGAGGCGGTCTCGGTGATGTCGTCGTACGGGCTGTACCAGGAGCCCGAGGTGGCGGCACAGGAGGAGTTGACCACCACGTTGACGCCGTCCCGCTTGAGCACCGTCTCGCGGGTGTTGCAGGTGCCGGAGACGGTGCTCCAGTGCGGGAAGAGGGCGCGGTCGTAGGTCGAGGCGTGCGAGTCGGCGGCGACGGTCAGCGCGGCCAGGTAGGTCCGGGCGGTGGCGGCCGACACCGGCGTCGGCAGGGCGGCCTGAGCGGGAGCGGCGAGGCCGATCAGGGCGGCCGAGGCCAGGACGGCGGCACCGGCCGCGGCGGCGGCGCGACGAACTCGGGACATGGCGAACTCCAGTACTCGACGGGGGAGTTGGGGCACCCGAGCGCTCGGGTGGATGCGCTCCGCCATCATGGAGGGCCACTGGTTTACGCGGGTAGACCCGGGAGGTAAATTTCTGACGGTGGGTCTTCACCGGAACCGCCTGCGGATGCGGCCGGGAGGAGCAGCGGTGATCCTTGGAGGATCCGATCGCTGCACAGGAAGGACCGAGCCGTGTTCGACAAGCTGAAGAGCATGATCAAGGGCCACGAGGACACCGTGCGGACGGGCGTCGACAAGGCGGGGGACATGGTCGACGACAAGACCGGCGGCAAGTACAGCGGCCAGGTCGACACCGCCCAGCAGAAGCTCAACGAACAGCTCGGCACCCAGGAGCCGCCCGCGCCGCAGTAACGCGCACACGACAGGGCCCCGTACCGATCGCGGTACGGGGCCCTGTCGTGCGCTGCCTGGGTCAGCTCGCGGTGTAGTCGTAGAAGCCGCGGCCGGACTTGCGGCCGAGCAGGCGGGCGTCGACCATCCGGGAGAGCAGCGGGGGAGCGGCGTACAGCTGCTCCTTGTACTCGTCGTACATGCTGTCGGCGATCGACAGGATGGTGTCCAGGCCGATCAGGTCGCAGAGGCGGAGCGGGCCCATCGGGTGGGCGCAGCCGGCCTCCATGCCCTTGTCGATGTCGGCGGCGGTGGCGACGCCCGACTCGAACATCCGGACCGCCGAGAGCAGGTACGGGACGAGCAGGGCGTTGACCACGAAGCCGGCCCGGTCGCGGGCCCGGATCGGCTCCTTGCCGAGCACCTGGACGGCGAAGTTCTCGGTCCTGGCGGTGGTCTCGGCGGAGGTGGTGAGGGTCGGGATGACCTCGACCAGGCGCTGGACCGGGGCCGGGTTGAAGAAGTGCAGGCCGATCACCTGCTCCGGGCGGGAGGTGGCGGCGGCCAGCTTCACGATCGGGATCGAGGAGGTGTTGGAGGCCAGGATGGCGTCCCGGCGCTCGATCACCTGGTCCAGGGTCTGGAAGATCTTGTTCTTGATCTCCTCCTGCTCCGCCACCGCCTCGACCACCAGGTCGCGGTCGGCGAAGTCGCCCAGGTCGGTGGTGAAGGCGATTCGGGACAGGGTCTCGGCGCGCTGCTCGTCCGTCAGCTTTCCGCGCTGGACGGCGGTGGCGAGCGAGTTGCCGAGCCGGGTCCGGCCGAGCTCCAGGGCCTCCCCGCTGGCCTCCGAGACCAGCACGTCCAGGCCCGAGCGGGCGAAGACCTCAGCGATGCCCGACCCCATGAGGCCGCAGCCGACTACTCCGACGCGCGCGATGTCACTCACTCAGTTGCCCTCTTCACGGTGGAGCTGGGGGTGCCCAGCATGCGTTACGGCGGGGGCGCGCCGGTGTCGTGGCCGTACGTGCCGCCCGGACGACGGTACTACCCGGCTACCGGCGAGTTCATCTCCGGTCCGGGATGTGATCTTCGTCGGACGGTGCGGGTACGAATGCTGAGCCGATCGGATGACAAGCGGCCCGGTCGGCCCTGGTGATCCAACTCGGACGGCCGGACGGCCCGAAGAATACGGAGCAGTCGAGGAGGGAGCACGTACGCATGCCTACGGGATCACTCGCAGGGCAGGTCGCGCTGGTCACCGGGGCGGGCCGCGGGATCGGGCGGGAGATCGCCATCGGGCTGGCCGCCGAGGGGATGGCGGTGGGGCTGGTCGGCCGCAATCACGGGGTGCTGGTGGAGACCCTCAGACAGTGCGTGCGGCACGGCGCGCGCGGGGTCGCGGTGACCGCCGACGTGACCAGGCCGGGCGCGGTGCGGGAGGCGGTCCGAGCGGTCGAGCGCGATCTCGGGCCGGTCGACTTCCTGGTCAACAACGCCGGTCAGGTGGACCGGGACGAGGTGCCGCTCTGGGAGACCGACCCGGCCCAGTGGTGGCAGGTGGTGGAGACCAACCTGCGCGGCCCGTACAACCTGCTGCGCAGCGTGCTGCCGGGGATGGTGGAGCGGGGCCGGGGGCGGGTGGTGAACCTCAACTCCGGGTTCGCGCTGCGGCCGGACGGCCACTACACCGCGTACGCCACCTCCAAGGGGGCGCTGCTCCAGCTCTCCGACAACATTGCCGACTCGCTGGCCGCGCACCACGTGGTGGTGCTCGACATCAGCCCGGGGGCGGTGCAGACCGACATGACGGCCGGTATGCCGATGTTCAAGGACATGAAGGCCTGGGGCAGCATCCCGTACATGGTGGCGGTCACCGTGGACGCGGCCCGGGGCCGGTTCGACGCGCTGCACGGCCGGTTCATCCACGCGGGCCGGGACAATCTGGAGCAGCTGGTGGCCCGGGCCGAGGCGATCCGGGAGTCCGATGCCAGGACGCTGCGGCTGCGGGCCTACGGCGAGGACGATCCGATGGGCTGAGCCGTTTTCGTCCTATTGACGATAAATGGCTCGAGCCGTTATCGTCATGGGGACGATTAAAGCTGTCCAGAGGGGGACTCCATGGCCGACATCACCAGGCGTTTCGGCTTCCGGCATCTGCGGGCCGCGCCGACCTCGCACGTGCGGCACCTGAGCGGGGGGAAGCTCGTGCACGACGGCACCGGGCTGGCGTTCTGGTTCCGGCCGCGCACCGCCGCGATCTCCGAAGTGCCCGCCGACGACCGCGAGTTGGCGATGCTGTTCCACGCCAGCACGGCCGACTTCCAGGACCTCACCGTCCAGGCCGCCGTGACCTACCGGATCGTGGACGCCGCGGTGGCCGCGACCCGGGTGGACTTCGGCATCGACCCCGACACCGGACGCTGGCGGGCCGAACCGCTGGACCAGCTCGGCACGCTGCTGACCGACATCGCCCAGCAGTACGCTCTGGAGCTGATCGCCCGCACCTCGCTCGCCGAGGCGCTGGCCGACGGCATCACCGCGCTGCGGCACCGGATCTCCGAGGGCCTGGCCGACGAGCAGCGGCTCTCCGAGACCGGGCTCGCGGTGGTCGCGGTGCGGATCACCGCGCTGCGGCCCGAGGCGGAGATGGAGCGGGCGCTGCGCACCCCGACCCGCGAGCAGGTCCAGCAGGACGCCGACCGGGCCACCTACGAGCGGCGGGCCGTGGCGGTCGAGCGGGAGCGCGCGATCGCCGAGAACGAGCTCGCCAGTCAGATCGAGCTCGCCCGCCGCGAGGAGCAGTTGGTCGAGCAGCAGGGCGCGAACGCCCGCCGGCTGGCCGAGCAGAACGCGGCCGCCGATGGCATCAGGGCCGAGGCCGAGGCGGTCCGCCGCACCCGGCTCGCCGCCGCCGAGGCGGAGGCCGCCCGGATCCTGGCCAGTGCCCAGGCCGACTCCGACCGGGACCTCGGCGCGGCGAAGGCCGAGGCCGAGGCCGCCTGGCTGACGGCGCATCAGCAGGCCGGTCCCGAGGTGCTGCGGGCGCTCGCGCTGATCAGGCTGGCCGAGCACCTGCCGAACATCGACAGCATCACGCTCACCCCCGACGTGCTGACCGGCCTGCTGACCGGCCTGCTGACCAGGCTGGGCGCCGAGCGGTGAGCCTGGCACCCCGGGTGGTGCTGGTGCACCGCCGCACCGAGTACGAGGAACTGCTCGCCCGGCACGGCTCGCGCGGGCAGGCGTCCTTCTTCACCGGCTCGCGCGGCCGCTCGCTCGCGGAGGTGGAGGAACGCCACCACCGTGCGCTGGCCGCGCTCGCCGAGGTGACGGCCGCGGTGCCGCTGGACTGGCGGCGCAGCCGGGTCGAGCGGGCCGACCTGGACCGCTTCCTCTTCTCTCCCGAGGACCTGGTGGTCGTGGTCGGCCAGGACGGGCTGGTGGCCAACGCCGCCAAGTACCTCTCCGGTCAGCCGGTGATCGGCATCGACACCGAGCCGGGCCGCAACCCCGGCGTGCTGGTCCGGCACCGGGCCGAGCAGGCCGGGCGGCTGCTGCGGGCCGCCGTCGGCCCGGGCGGGGAAGGGCAGTTGGAGGACCGCACCATGGTGGAGGCGGTCGCCGACGACACCCAGCGGCTGCTCGCCCTGAACGAGATCTACCTCGGCCAGAGCGGCCACCAGACCTCCCGCTACCGGCTGGCCGCCGGGGACGGACCGGAGGAGGCGCAGGCCTCCTCGGGCGTCCTGGTCGGCACCGGGACGGGGGCGACCGGCTGGTGCCGCTCGGCCGCACTGGAGCGGCGCAGCGCGCTGCCGCTGCCCGGGCCGACCGCCGCCGCGGTGGCCTGGTTCGTCCGGGAGGCCTGGCCCTCGCCCGCCACCGGCACTTCGCAGGTCGAGGGCGTACTGGGCGACGGCGAAGGGCTGACCCTGACCGTCGAGTCGGACCGGCTGATCGCCTTCGGGGACGGCGTCGAGTCGGACGCGCTCCAGCTGAGCTGGGGTCAGACCGTCCGGGTGGGGGTGGCGGCGCAGCGCCTGCGGCTGTTCGCCTGAGCGTCTAGTCGGTGAGGCCGCCCGGGGGCTGGGCCGGGCCGGGGCCGAGGGTGGTGGTGCCGGGGGCGGCGCGGTGGCCGAGGCCGGTGCGGTAGACGTCGAGGGCGAGGTCGGTCCGGCCGGTGCGGCGGTACAGGTCGCCGAGCAGGCGGCAGAGGTCGGCCAAGTCGCCTGCCGCGCCGGTCTGTTCGAGCAGGGAGAGGGCGCGGACGTAGTGTTCCTCGGCGTCCTCGGGGGCGCCCTGCTCGTCGGCGATCAGGCCGAGCAGGCGGTGCGCCCCGGCGGCGTGCACGGCGCCCCGGTGCGGGCCGAGCCGGTCGAGCAGGGCGTGCAGCAGCCGGCCGGCCTCCTGGTGCCGGCCCCGGCGGCGGAGCACGTCGGCGAGCTCCACGTCCACCTGGTGGGTGAAGAGTTCGGCCTGCTGGACGGCCAGCATCTCGCGGGCGGTGCGCAGTTCGCGCTCGGCCTCCGCCAACTGTCCGGCCTGGGAGTGCACGTAGCCGCGCATCCAGTGGCACTTGGCCAGGTCGGAGCTCAGCCGTAGCCGCTGGTAGAGCTGCTGGGCGCGGGCCAGTGAGGCGTCCGCCTCGGCGATCCGCCCGGCGGCGATCAGGGTGCGGGCGACGCTGCGGTGCAGCCCGGCGACCAGCGCCGGGTCGGTGGCGGTGGGGGCCAGCGCGAGGGCCAGTTCGGCGGCCTGGGCGGCGCGGGTGTGCGCGCCCATGTCCATGTACGGGCCGATCACGGCGGCGTAGAGCAGCAGCAGGGCGTCCGGGTCGGGCAGTCCGGCGGCGTTCAGCTGGTCGATCGCGGTCTCCAGCAGGTAGCAGGAGTACCGGAGTTCGCCGGAGAGAAGGTACGCCACCGCGCGGCCCCGGACGGCGGCCGCGCGCTGCGGCAGCGGCTGGTCGGCGAGCAGCTGCTCGGCCGCCTCGAAGTGCTCCCTGGCCTGCTCCAGCCGCCCGCTCTCCAGTGCGCACTCGCCGAGCCCGAGCAGGGCGGCGGGGCGGACGGCCGCCACCTCCTCGCGTTCGGCCCGCTCCAGCACGGCGGCGAAGCCGTCGCCCGCCGGCCCCGGCCGTCCGGCCGCGAGCAGGGCCTGGGCCTCGGTCAGGGCGAGCCGCAGCTCGGTGGCCAGCTGGGCGGGACGGCCGGTGGCCAGCTCGTCCTGGGTGACGCCGAGCCGCTCGGCCAGGTAGCGCAGGGCGGTCTCGGAGGGGCGGACCCGGCCGGCCTCCAGGGTGGAGACGTAGGCGGCGGTGTACCCGTCGCCGGCCAGCGCCCGCTGGGTCAACCCGCGTTCCCGGCGCAGCTGTTGCAGTCGCTGCCCGATCGCGGCGGCGTCGGTCCGCACCGTCATGCCCACGTCCTCCCAGGTCGCCCGCCGTGCCGTCTGCCAGTGGCGTCCGCCCCATTGTCGGGGCACCGGCGGGTGGCCTACATTAACTCACCACTTAAGTCTGATTAATCGTCAACTTACCTCCCCGGGAGGACCCTCGTGCACCGCAGCAGAATCAGCACCCTCGCCCTGGCCGGCGCGCTCGCCCTGGCCGCGCTCGGCAGCACCCCCGCCTCGGCGGCCCCCGCCCCGGTGACCCGCCCCGGGCACCAGGTGGAGAGCTTCGCCGAGGACGGCACCATCTCCCGCGCCGAGGCCCCGGCGAACTCCCCGTTCGCCACCGCGCCCGCGCTCTCGGCAGCGGCGGGCGTGGCGGGCGTGGCGGGGGACGGCACGGTGACCCCGATCGTGCAGAGCGGTGCCACCGCCGCCAAGCTCGACATCGTGATGATCGGCGACGGCTACACCGCCGACCAGCAGGCGAAGTTCCGCGCCGACGCCACCGCCAAGTGGCAGGAGATCTCGGCCGTCGAGCCGTACAAGACGTACCGCGGCCTGTTCAACGTCTGGGCCGTCGAGGCCGTTTCGGCCCAGTCCGGGGTGACCGGCGACCCGGACCAGGCCACCGTGCGGCAGACCGCGCTCGGCTCGTACTTCTGGTGCGACGGCGTCGAGCGGCTGCTCTGCGTGGATACCGACGCGGTGGAGCGGTACGCCGCCAAGGCCCCGCAGGCCGACCTGGTGGTCGTGGTCGCCAACAGCACCAAGTACGGCGGCGCGGGCTACAACGACGTGGTCTCCTCGCTCGGTTACTCGGGCATCGCCACCGTGGCGGGCGGCAACGCGCTGTCCGGACAGATAGCCGTGCACGAGACCGGGCACTCGCTCGGCCTGCTCGCCGACGAGTACTTCTACGCAGGCCAGGGGACGTACCAGGGCAAGGAGCCCGGCGAGGCCAACATCACCAAGCAGACGGCGGCTCAGCTGCGCCGCAGTCACACCAAGTGGTACCGCTGGCTCGGCCAGACCTCGCCGGACGGTGGCACCGTCGGCGCCTACCTGGGCGGCGGCTACTACCCGCAGGGGCTGTACCGGCCGACCGACAACTCGATCATGCGGTCGCTCGGCCGGGAGTTCAACCTCCCCGGCCGGGAGGCGATGATCGCCGGGTTCTACCGCTACGCGAGCACGCTGGCCAGCGCCACCCCCACCACGGCCAAGCTCACCCCGGCCGACCGGCTGAGCGTCGAACTCCCGGCGCCCGGTACCCGGTTGCGCTGGTACCTGGACGGCCGCGAGCTGACCGCGCTGCGCGACCGCACCGAGCTCGCCCTCACCGAGCTGAAGCTGACCGGTCCGAAGGACCGCTCGCACCGCCTCACCGCCGTGGCCACCGACCCGACCACCGCCGTCCGCGACCCCGAACTGCGGGCCGGCCTCACCGACTCGCTCAGCTGGGAGTTGACCTCCTCCCCGCGCTGAGCCGTGGGGAAGCCGGCCGTGCGTGCTGCGCGTGTGCGCACGGCCGGTGTCGGCGCTTCACGTCTCCTGTCGGTGGGCAGGGTCTACGCTGTGACCGGCGGCCACCACGTGCCAGGAGGACATGTGCAACGCGGCGAAGTCTGGTGGACCGAGTTCGACGAGCGGCGGCCGGTCGTCCTGCTCTCAGGAGACGACGCCTCCGGGTTCCAGGCGATGCAGGTGGTCGCTCCGGCCGGCGTCGACATCAGCGCTCTGGGTGTCGAAGTGGCGGTTGGCGTCGTGGCAGGGCTGCCCTTCGAAGGTGTGCTGCGGTTCGCGTTCCCGCGTCCGGGTTTCACCCCTTGTACCTGGCTGACCACCGTGTCCGGAGACGACCTGATCGAGCGGGCGGGGGCCCTGTCCGCCACGAAGCTCAGCGAGATCGAGGAGGCTCTCCGTCTCGGCGGACTCGGGTAGACGGAGAAGGAGCGGGCGTGGCGGCGACTGAAACGGATCTCGTGCTCAAGCGGTTCGTCTCCGAGATACGGCTTGCGGTGCCGACGGCGGCAGTGTGGGCACACGGTTCACTCGCGCTGGGCGACTTCCAGCCCGGGCGCAGCGATCTTGACCTCATCGCGATCGTCGAAAGCCCGTTGGACGGCGGGCAGCAGGATCGGCTGACGGGCATTCACCGGCGACTGCAGGACGAAGAGCCCGCCGCGGCCAAGCTGCACTGCTCATACATGGTCGGAACAGCGCTCTCCGAGGCAGAGACCCGTCATTTCACCTGGGCTCAAGGCATGCTCATGGAACGCCCGGTGACACCGGTCACCCGCCGGGAGCTGCTCGACGGTGGGCTCACCCTTCACGGTCCGACGCCGACGGAACTGCTTCCGCCGCTCGCCCGCGGGCAGCTGGAGGAGTTCATCCGGCGCGACTTGGCGGAGTTCTGGCTTCCGGCCACGGGCAAACCCTGGCTCTGGATGCGGGACATCTGGGTGGACCTGGGCCTGCTGGTCCTGGCCCGCGCCACCGTCACGCTGCGCGACGGGCGGCTGATCACGAAGGGCGAGGCCCTGGCGGAACTGCTGGAACTCGGTGCGCCCGCGGACGTGGTCCGTGACATCCGCGACCGCCGCTATGCAGATCCCGAGCCGATCGGCCGTCTGCGACGTGTCCGCCGAGCGATGCGTGCCCGCGCCTTCGTGCGCCGCGGGATCAGGCGCGCTCTGGCGCAGTGACCTGCGCAGCTTCGCGGCTCCGGGCCGCGACCCAGCTCAGGTGAGCCGTGTGCACCTTGCGCCAGAGGCGGTCGCGGTCGGCCCGGCCGAGGTCGGCGAGGGTGAGGCCGAAGACGTCCGCGAGAGCGGTGAACCAGTCGGTGGGCTCCAGGAGTTCGGACTCGGTACGGCCGGTGGTGTCGGTACGGACCAGCACCACGCCGCGCAGCGCGTCCGTCCCCTCGGCGTCCCGGCGCAGCACGCAGGACGGGCCCGCGAACGGGGAGTCGGGCGAGGTCGAGAGCCACTCGTGCCGAGCCAGGAAGTCGGCCTGGCCGGCGGGTTCGGCGCGGAAGTCCATACCGGGGAACGAACCCTGCGGGTCGTGGCTGAAGCGCCAGCCGCCCGGTTCGGCCGCCGAGGGCGCCAGGCCGAAGGTGAACGGCCCCTGACGGTACGTCCCCTGATCCAGCGGCAGCGGCTCGTGCAGCGCGTCGCCGAGCCCGGTGTCCGCGAACCAGCGCCGCCCCTCGCACTCCACCGTCAGCGCCAGGTGGTTGGCGTTCGCCCCGGCCGGGACGGACGGGTCGGCCTGGACCCCGCCGACGTGCCACGTCACCCGGTAACCGAGCGCCGTCAGCAGCGCGGCGAACGCCCCGTTGAGGTGGAAGCAGTACCCGCCCCGCCCGGCCAGGATCCGCCGCACCGAGTCGGCCGGATCGATCGAGGTCGGCCGGCCCAGCTGGATCTCCAGCGTCTCGTACGGGACCCGCTCGACCTGCGCCCGGTGCAGCGCGAACAGCCCCTCCACCGTGGGCCGCCCCGGCCGGGCCACCCCGAGCCGCCGCAGGTACTGGTCGACCACCGCGTCCGTCAGCATGCAGGCACACTAGCCGGTATGACGATCAGTCGAGCCACGCTGCACGAGCTCCCGGCCGGCCTGGAGGACCTGTACGTCGAACTGGCCGCCCCGCCCCGGCTGGTGGCCCACCTCCGGCTGGTGCACGACGTCGCGGTCCGGCTGCTCGCCGGCTTCGCCGAGGCCTGGCCGGAGCTGACGGTGGACGCCGGGGCCGTGCGGTTCGGCGCGGCCAGCCACGACCTGGGCAAGGTCCGTCACCCGGAGGAGCTCAGCCGGCCCGGCTCGCTGCACGAAGCCGCCGGGGAGCGGCTGTTGACGGAGCTGGGTTTCCCGCCGGAGTCGGCCCGGTTCGCGGGCTCGCACGGCTCCTGGGACCGCCCCGGCATCAGCACCGAGGAGCTGATGGTCAGTCTGGCCGACAAGGTCTGGAAGAACAGCCGGATCGCCGGGCTGGAGGACCTGGTCGGCGTCCGGATCGCCGAAGCCACCGGCCGGGCGCCGTGGGAGGTCTTCCTGCAGTTGGACGACCTGCTCGGCGCGCTCGGCGCGGCGGCCGACGAACGGCTCGCTTACCAGGCGGCTCACCCGGTGGTCGGCCCCGCCAGCAACTCGGGGGAGGCGGCGCGGCGGTAGCCCGCCTGGAGAGGGCCGCCGCAGTGGGCGAGGGCGGCGGTGACCGCTTCGGCGAAGGGGGTGCGGGAGCCGCCGCGGGCCAACGTGCGGTGGCCGGTGAGGAGTTGGTCGGCGAGGTCGGGGTGGGCGGCGCGGAGTCGGCGGGGGAGCCACTTGCCGACGCCCTGCCAGTGGCCGCCGGTGGACAGCAGGAGTTCGGCGGTGCGGTCGAGCAACAGGGCGGCGATGACCAGCAGTTCGTCCTGGTCGGCGGCGCCGAGCAGGTCGTCGTGGAGGTCGGTGACCAGGTACCGCCGGGTCTCCAGGGTGTCGGCGGCGACCGGCGCGGGCCCGGCCGCGAGGGTCTGCTCGGCCAGGGCGCGGAACTGCCCGGCGGTGCCGTCGCGGTCCAGCAGGGTGAGGCCGTGGGCGCACATCGACGCGATGGTCGGGACGCCGTTGGCCCGGTCCCAGGCCAACATGGTGCGGAGCGAGGCGGGGGTCTGGACGAAGAACTCGACCGGCCACCCAGCGTGCCGGACGGTCTCCCGGTACACCTCGCCCGGCTCCGGCCGGATCACCACGATGTCCAGGTCCGAGGTGGCCGTGCCCTCGCCGCGCGCGGTCGAACCGCCGAGGAAGGCCGCCACCGCCTCGGGAAACCGGTCCTGGACCACCTGCCGCGCCGCCACGATCGGATCACTCATGCCGACGATGATCACCCATGGCCCCGGCCGCCCGCACCTCCGATTCAGGTCAGCTCGGCCGCCAGCAGGTCCATCAGCAGGCTGTCGTGCCAGCTGCCGTCCGCGCCGCGCTCGTAGGCCCGCATCACGCCGACCGGACGGAAGCCGACCTTGGCGTAGCAGCGGATCGCGGCGGCGTTGTCGGCGGCCGGGTCGATCACCAGGCGGTGGAAGCCGAGCGTCGTGGTGAGGTGCCTCGCCAGCACGCGGACGGCGTCGGTGCCGAGGCCCTGGCCGTGGACGGCGGGGTCGAGGAAGATGTCGATGCCCGCGTGCCGGTAGTCCGGGTCGCTCTCCGCGTACCACTGGACGGCGCCGACCACCCGGCCCGCGTGCACGATCGCGAACACCTCGGTCCCCGGGTCGGCCAGGTCATCGGCCACCTCGGCGGGCAGGTCGTCCGCCCCTCGCCAGCGGGCGAACACCTCCGGGGTGGCCCGGATCGCCGCCAGCGGGGCGACGTCCTCGGCGGTGGCGGGGCGCAGCGTGACGGCGGTGCCGTACAGCGTGGTCGACATGAACCGGACGTTACCCGCCCCGGCCGGAACCGGCCCGCCCGTTCCTGACCTCCTGTCAGCTGTGAACACGGGGATGTGGCGACGAGGACAGCTGGTGGCCGGGGCGGCCGTCCTGGTGACGGTGCTGCTGGTGCGGCCCGCGCTGATACCCAATCGGGTGGGGCGGCTGGGCAGCCTGCTGGAGACCTTCCTGCCCTGGCTCGGCCTCGCCCTGCCCGTCCTGCTGCTGCTCGCGCTGCTCCGCCGGTCCGCCGCGGCGGGCGTGACGGTCACGGTCGCGGCGCTGGTCTGGACGGCCCTGTTCCTCCCGTCCGGCGCCGATGGGGGCGGCGGGCTGACCGTGGTTCAGCACAACGTGGACGACGCCAACCCCGACCCGGCCGCCACCGCCCGGACCCTGGCCGACAGCGGCGCGGACCTGATCGGGCTGGAGGAGCTGCTCCCGGAGCGGCTGGCCGACTACCAGGCCGTCCTCGGCGCGGACCGCCCGTACCGCGCGGTCGAAGGCAGCGTCGGTCTCTGGTCCAGGTACCCGCTCACCGACGTCCGGCCGGTCGACCTCAAGCCCCGTGGCCTCGCCGCCGACTGGCGCCGGGCCCTGCGCGCGACCCTGCACACCGGGGAGGGTGAGACGGCGGTCTACGTGGTCCACCTGCCCTCGGTCCGGCTCGGCCCGAGCGGCTACGGCACCGACCGCCGGGACGAGAGCGCCCGGCTGCTGGCCACCGCGCTCGCGGCCGAACCGCTGCCCCGGGTGATCCTGCTCGGCGACCTCAACGGGACCCTGGACGACCGGGGCCTGGCCCCGCTCACCGGCCTGCTCGGGGAAGGGGGCCGCCGGGAGTTCAGCTGGCCCCGGACCTTCCCGCTGGCCCGGATCGACCACGTCCTGACCCGGGACGCGACCGTCACCGCCGGCTGGACCCTGCCGCCCACACCCAGCGACCATCTGCCGGTGGCGGCGCGGATAGACCTGGCCCGGCTCGGATAGCCTGGGCGAACGATGGAAAGTTTCACGACGCCGTGGGGCGAGTTCGAGCTGAGCCGCTTCCCCGAGGACCCGCGCGACCGCCTCCGGGCCTGGGACGCCGCCGACGAGTACCTGCTCCGGCAGGTGCACGGGATCGACGGGGCTCCGCCGGTGGACCTGAGCGGGCGGGTGGTGGTGCTCGGCGACCGCTGGGGTGCGCTGGTCACGGCGCTCGCCGCGCACCGGCCGACCCAGATCTCCGACTCCTGGCTCGGCGGCCGGGCCACCGCCGAGAACCTGGCGCGCAACGGTGTCGAGCCGGGCACGGTCGAGCTGCTCACCACCCAGGACCCGCCGCCGGAGCGGATCGACGTGCTGCTGGTCCGGGTGCCGAAGAGCCTGGCGCTGCTGGAGGACCAGCTGCACCGGCTGGCTCCCGCCGTGCACGCGGGCACGGTGGTGATCGGGGCCGGCATGGTGGCCGAGATCCACACCTCCACCCTGCACCTGTTCGAGCGGATCCTCGGCCCGACCAAGACCTCACTGGCCGTCAGGAAGGCCCGGCTGATCCACTGCACGCCCGACCCGGCGCTGCCCAGGACCGTCAGCCCCTGGCCGATCAGCTACACCCTCCCCGACGGCATCGGCCCGGTCTCCGGACGGACCGTCACCAACCACGCGGGCATCTTCTGCGCCGAACGCCTCGACATCGGCACCCGCTTCCTGCTCACCCACCTCCCGGCCACCACCGGGCCGAAGCGGATCGCCGACCTCGGCTGCGGCAACGGCGTGGTCGGCACCGCTGCCGCGCTGGCGAACCCGGAGGCCGAACTGCTCTTCGTGGACGAGTCGCACCAGGCGGTGGCCTCCGCCGAGGCCACCTTCCGGGCCGCGCTCGGCCCGGCCGCCAAGGCCGAGTTCGCGGTCGGCGACGCGCTGGACGGCGCCGAGCTCGGATCGCTCGATCTGGTGCTCAACAACCCGCCGTTCCACACCCACCAGGCCACCACCGACGCCACCGCCTGGCGGATGTTCACCACCGCGAAGGACGCGCTGCGCCCCGGCGGCGAGCTCTGGGTGATCGGCAACCGGCACCTCGGCTACCACGTCAAGCTGCGCCGCCTGTTCGGCAACTCACAGGTGGTCAGCAGCGACCCCAAGTTCGTCCTGCTCCGGGCCGTCAAGAACTAGAGGTTGGGTTCGACACCGAAGTCGGCCGGGGCCGGGGCCTGTTCGGCCAGTACCTCGCCGACGGCCAGCCGGGCCCGGAGCCGGAGCACCGAACCGACCAGCACTCCCGCCAGCTGCTCCTGACGGACCGCCAGGTCGAGGGACTCGCCGACCCGCTGCGACAGCAGGTCGGCCCGGCCCTCGACGGGGGTGGCCGACAGCACCTCCACGGTCGCCGACACCCACCCGGTCAGCCGGGGGTGCGGGGCGACCGCGAGCAGGCGGACCCGCAGGGTGGTGAGGTTCTCCACCGGGGCGACCATTCGTTCAGACCTCCAGGGCGGCCGGGGCACCGGCCAACAGGTCGACGATAGCCGCAGCGATCGGCAGACCGGTGTGCGATTCGTAGTAGCTGTACGCGGGCATCGGGTTCACCTCGAAGCAGACCCAGGCGCCGTCCGGCCGCTCGCGCAGGTCGATCCCGGCCAGCGGCAGCCCGAGCCCGGCGGCCAACGCGACCGAGCGCCGCTCGACCTCCGCGGGCAGCCCGTACGCGGTCAGCTCTGCGCGCTGCCCGTCCCGCTCGGCGTAGCGGTAGTCGACCGCGGGGCAGTCCACGGCGGCGGCGAAGGCCCGCTCGCCGACCACGTGCACCCGGACGTCGCGGCCCGGCACGTACGCCTGGAACTGGGTGGGCAGGCCGCGCACCAGGTGCAGCCGTGACTCGTCGTCAGCGGTGAGCTCGCGGACGATCGACCGGATGCCGCTGACCGACTTGTAGACCACCCGGCCGTGCTCGGCGCGGAACGCGCGCACCTCCGCCGGGTCGTCGGTGACCAGGGTCTCCGGCACCGGGAAACCGGCCCGGGCGATCAGCTGGGCCTGGTACGGCTTGGACCCGTTGGACTCCATCGCCCGGGGGCGGTTCACCACGAACGCCCGTGCCACGTCCAGCCAGTCGGTGAACCACTGGTGGAACGCGGCCGTCCTGGCCCGGGCGGCGGCGTCACCCCCGGTGACCGGGGGTTCGAGCGGGCGGGCGTAGACGGCGGTGATGTCGTCCAGCGCGAGCCGGTGGCCCTCGGCCAGCAGCAGGCCGGACAGCCCGGCGCCGCCGACGAAGTCGTAACGGGCCAGCCGGGTCTGATCGACCACCAGATGGGGCAGGCCCGCCGCCCGGGCGGCGTCGGCGGCCAGGGTGAGCGGCGGGTCGTCGGGGCAGCCGTAGAGGACGATCATGCGCGGCTCCGTTCCGGACGGTGGTGGATCAAGAGCCGCTCCGGGTCAGTGCGACCAGCTCGTCGGTGACCGCGGCCCGCTGCTCCGCGGTGGCCAGCGGCGGGCACGGGTCCACGTCGGTGACCGCCCCGTCGGGCCGGAGGCGCAGCTCGAACAGCCTGGTGCCGAGCAGCCCCGCGAGCCGGTGCAGCCGCTCCCCGTACCGCTCCGCCAGCCGGCCGACCGGGCGGGTGCCGCAGAACAGCAGCCGCTCGGCCCCCGGCTCGGGCCGGATCTCGACCGGGACGGGGGCGCCCGCCCCGCCGGGCCAGGCCAGCCGGGGCAGCCGGAGCTCCCCGCCGACGGCGGCGGGGAGCAGTCCGCCCCTGGTGGCCCCGCCGCTGCGGGCGACCGGCAGGCCGCAGCGCTCGGCGTGCACCAGGGCGGCGGTGGGGGAGAACGGACCGTGCGCCGTCCCGTACGAGCTGACCTGGCCGAGCACCCGGGGGCCGAGGCCGAGCAGCCAGCTGGCGACCAGCGCGTGCAGCTCGGCCCGGGCGTAGTCGAGGTCCTTCGCGCTGGCCCGGCCCAGGCCGAGCACCGGCAGTGGCGGCAGGCGGTGCAGTACCGCGGCCGTGTCGGTGTCGGTGAGCACCCGGCCGTCGGGGAGCGTCAGCCGGGTGGTGGTGAGCCCGGCCGCGCTGACCCGGTGGCTCCACCGGGCCCGGGCCAGCTCGGTGGGGGAGAGCGGGAGGACGCGGTCGCCGCCCAGTCGGCCGGCCAGCGCGCGGGCCACCGCGGCCGCGCCGAGGTCGGCCCGGGCGGCCAGCACGACGACCGCTGCCGTCACTGCGGCGGGAGGGTGTCGAAGGCCCGCTTGGCCTGCGGGTCGCCGTCGGACATCGCCTGCCGCAGGGTGTCGGCCTCGGTGCCGTAGACCGGGCCGCCCTGCAGGTCGGGCCGGAGCGCGGAGCCGATGAACGGCTCGGCGGCCTGATCCTGGGAGCCGGTACCGAGGGCCTGCTCGACCGCCTCCAGCCGGCTCTGCAGGTCGAGGACGGCGGCCAGCACCGGGTCACCGCCCTGGTCGGCGCCGAGCGGGTCGCCGGGCCGGTCGGGCCGCTCGAACTGGCCCTTCTCCACCCGGTCCTTGATGTCCTTGCGCTCCTTGAAGGGCTCCTTGACCTCCTTGCGGAGCTCCTTGAACGGCTCCTTCAGTTCCTTTCGCCCGTCCTTGCGGTCCTTGAGCGGCTCCTTGAGGTCCTTCAGCCCGTCCTTGAGCTCCTTGCGGCCGTCCTTCAGCTCCTTGCCGCCGTCCTTGAGCTCCTTGGTCAGCGGCTTCCCGCAGGAGACCGAGACGGTGGCGGTCATGGTGACGGCGGGGGCCGGGATCGAGCTGATGGACACACAGGTGTCCGCGCCCGCGTAGGACTTGGTGCTCGGCGAGGTGGAGCCGTTGAGGGTGGCGTTGCCGGCGCTGCCCGGGAACGGGTCGCCGGCGTCGCCACGGTTGTGGGCGAGCTCGAGGTCGCGCTGGTTGTCGGCCTGGAGCAGGCCGACCTTGTAGTGGTTCTCGTCGGTGTTGCCGGGCTTGTTCTCGTCGATGTGCCAGACCAGCAGGCCCTCGCCGGGCAGCGAGACGTCGTAGCCGCTCTGCTGGCGGTTCTCCGCGAGGAAGTACTCGCTGCCGCCCGCGCCGTCCTTCCAGAGCCGGTGCACGGTGTGGCTGGACTTCACGTCCTCGAACGCGACGGGGCCGCCGGTGGTGACCACGGTGGCACTGGCCCAGCCCTGGTTGACCTTGCACCAGGCGGAGGGGTGCACCGGGATGTCGCCACCGCCGCCCCAGGAACCGCCGCCCATCAGGCACCAGTTGCCGACGCCCTCGGAGCTGCCGTCGGTGTCGTACAGGTCGGGGAAGCCGAACAGCAGGTGGCCGAGCTCGTGGGCGCAGACCCCGATCTTGGCGTCCTCCGGGATGGTCAGGTAGGCGAAGATCTTCGTGCCGTCGGCGTTCAGCGCGGCGGGCAGCGTCCACTTGTGCGACCAGATGTCGCCGGGCCGGCCGCTGGCCTCGCCGCCGGAACCGGCGTGCACCACGATGAACGCGTCCACGAAGCCGTTGCCGTCGTTGTCGTACGGGGCGAAGTCGATCAGCGGGTCGGCGGCCAGCGCGGTGTCACGGGCCATCAGGTGGGCGCGCGGCTCGCCGCTGGGGCGACCGATGCCGAAGTTGCCGTTGGCGTACCAGGCCAGCGTCTGCGGCAGCCGGATCGGGCCGACCACCTCGCCCACGATGTCGATCAGACCGTGCGTCACCTCGCGGTAGTACTCCCGCACGCTGCCGTGCGGGAGCTCGCCGAGCGAGAAGAACAGCTGCTCGAAGTGGGCCTCGGAGGCCGTCATCGCCTTGTCGGAGAAGTCGGCCAGCACCACCGCGACCCGGACCGCACCGCGCAGCGGGGCGCGGTCCGCGGCGGCGGACTGGATGGTGTCGTACGGCGTGCCGAGCGGGAACTCGTCGGGCGGGAAGATGGCGCCGTCGTCGAAGCCGAGCCGCTTGGGGGTGCGCCCGACGGCCAGCTGGCCGGTGAGTTCGTCGGGGCCGGAACGGACCCGGGCCAGCTCCTCCTGCAGGCGTTGGCGCAGCTCCGGACTGGGGGCGACCGCGCAGAAGTCGGACCAGACAGCGCGGGTTTCGGGCATGGCAACTCCCTCGGCAGCGGACTGCGATCTCGTGACTACACATGGTAGTCACGGGACTGCGCGTTGGATACGGCCGTTCGAGGGAGATGCCGTGGTGGGTCAGCTCTGTTCGATGACGAAGCTCTCGGTGGCCGCCTTGCTGACGCCGAGTCGGCCGAGCACGCCGTCGGCCCCCTCCTGCTCCAGCAGGGCGAGCAGGATGTGCTCGGTGCCCACGTGGTTGTGGCCGAGCCGGAGCGCCTCACGGAACGTCAGCTCCAGCGCCTTCTTGCCGCCGGCGTCGTACGGGATCAGCCCGGGCACGTCCGCCACCGGGGCGGGCAGCACGGCGCCGACGGCCGCCCGGAGCGCCTCGGGCGTGACGCCCTGGGCGGTCAGCGCCCGGGTGCCGGTCGACTCGGGGGTGGCGAGCAGGCCGAGGGCCAGGTGCTCGGTGCGGATCTCGTGGTTCCCGGCGGCGCGGGCCTCCTCCTGCGAGGCCATCACCGCCTGGCGGGCCCGGTCGGTGAAGCGGCCGAAACCCTGGCTCGGGTCGAGGTCGCCGGGCTCGCCCGGATCCTTGGTGACGAAGCGCTTCTGGGCGGCCTGCCGGGTCACGCCCATGCTCTTGCCGATGTCGGTCCAGGAGGCGCCGGAGCGCCGGGCCTGGTCCACGAAGTGGCCGATCAGGTGGTCGGCGAGGTCGCCGAGGTGGTCGGCGGCGATGACGGCACCGGAGAGCTGGTCCAGGGCGTCGGGGTGCACCTTCTTGATGGCGTCGATCAGGTCGTCGAGCCGTACGGGAATCGTCATGTGTCAACTATGGGTTGACGTACGCCCTGATGTCAACCATCGGTTGACACTCGTCCGACCTGACGGAGACGCGTGCACTTGTGGGGTGTCGGACGGTGGGCCGTGTCACGCTGCCGACCGGATCCGCCGCGAGGGGCGGGCCGCGGGGACTCCTTGCATGAATGTTCCGTGATGCGTATATTCATGCCGAGTCCTAGGAGGGATCATCATGGCATTGCGAGTCGCCGTCGCCGGCGCCAGTGGGTATGCGGGCGGGGAGGTGCTGCGTCTGTTGCTCGGGCACCCGGAGATCGAGATCGGGGCGCTGACCGGCGGGTCGAATGCCGGGACGAGATTCGGCGAACTCCAGCCGCACCTGCTGCCGTTGGCCGACCGGGTGCTGGAGCCGACCACTCCCGAGGTGCTGGCCGGGCACGACATCGTCTTCCTCGGGCTGCCGCACGGGCAGTCGGCCGCCGTCGCCGAGGCACTCGGCGACGACGTGCTGGTGGTGGACTGTGGGGCGGACTTCCGGCTCAAGGACGCGGCGGTCTGGGAGAAGTTCTACGGCTCCCCGCACGCCGGCACCTGGCCGTACGGCCTGCCCGAGCTGCCCGGCCACCGGGCCGCGCTCAAGGGGACCAAGCGGATCGCCGTCCCCGGCTGCTACCCGACCGCCGTCTCGCTCGCGCTGTTCCCGGCGTACGCCGCGAAGCTGGCCGAGCCGGAGGCCGTGATCGTGGCCGCGTCCGGCACCTCCGGTGCGGGCAAGGCGGTCAAGGCGCACCTGCTCGGCAGCGAGGTGATGGGTTCGATGAGCCCGTACGGCGTCGGTGGCGGGCACCGCCACACGCCCGAGATGGCGCAGAACCTCGGCCCGGTCGCGGGCGAGGAGATCACCGTCTCGTTCACCCCCACCCTGGCGCCGATGCCGCGCGGCATCCTGGCCACCTGCAGCGCCAAGGCGAAGCCGGGCGTGACCGCCGCGAGCCTGCGCGCCGCGTACGAGCGGGCCTTCGCGGGCGAGCCGTTCGTCCGGCTGCTGCCGGAGGGTCAGTGGCCGCAGACCAGTTCGGTCTACGGTTCGAACGCCGCGCTGATCCAGGTCGCGCTGGACGAGCACGCGGGCCGGATCATCGCGATCAGCGCGATCGACAACCTGGTGAAGGGCACCGCCGGTGGCGCGGTGCAGAGCATGAACATCGCCCTCGGCCTGCCGGAAGAGCTGGGCCTCCCGCTGAACGGAGTCGCACCGTGACGAACAATCAGGCTGTGAACATCGAAGGCATTGGCGTGACGGCGGCGAAGGGCTTCCGCGCCGCCGGCGTCACCGCGGGCATCAAGGCCAGCGGCACCCCCGACCTGGCTCTGGTGGTCAACGAAGGCCCGTCCAACGCCGCGGCCGGTGTCTTCACCTCCAACCGGGTCAAGGCCGCCCCCGTGCTCTGGTCCGAGCAGGTGGTGAAGGGCGGCCGGATCTCCGCCGTCGTCCTCAACTCCGGTGGCGCCAACGCCTGTACCGGCCCGCTGGGCTTCCAGGACACCCACGCCACCGCCGAGAAGGTGGCCGCCGAGCTGGCGCTGAACGCGGGCGAGGTGGCGGTCGCCTCCACCGGCCTGATCGGTGTCCGGCTGCCGATGGACATCCTGCTGCCCGGCGTCGAGCAGGCCGCCAAGGCACTCGCCGCCGACGGCGGTGAGGCCGCCGCGATCGCCATCAAGACCACCGACACCGTGCACAAGACCGCCCAGGTGACGAAGAACGGCTGGACGGTTGGCGGGATGGCCAAGGGCGCGGGCATGCTCGCACCCGGTCTGGCCACCATGCTGGTGGTGCTGACCACCGACGCCGACGTCACCGCCGAGGGCCTGGACGCCGCGCTGCGCGGCGCGACGAACACCACCTTCGACCGGATCGACTCGGACGGCTGCATGTCCACCAACGACACGGTGCTGCTGCTGGCCTCGGGCGCGTCCGAAGTCGTGCCGCAGCAGGACGAGTTCGCCGCCGCCGTGGCCACCGTCTGCGCCGACCTGGCCCGCCAGCTGATCGGCGACGCCGAGGGTGCCAGCAAGGACATCCGGATCGACGTGACCGGCGCCGCCACCGAGCAGGAGGCCGTCCAGGTCGCCCGGGTGATCTCCCGGAACAACCTGCTCAAGTGCGCCCTGCACGGCGAGGACCCGAACTGGGGCCGGGTGCTGGCCGCGATCGGCACCACCGACGCCGCCTTCGACCCGGACCAGCTGAACGTGGCGATCAACGGCGTCTGGGTCTGCCAGGACGGCAGCGTCGGTGAGTCCCGCGACCTGGTCGACATGACCGGCCGCGAGATCGTCATCACCGCCGACCTGCGGGCCGGTGAGTCGGCGGCCACGGTGTGGACCAACGACCTCACCGCCGACTACGTGCACGAGAACAGCGCCTACTCCACCTGAGCCGGGGGACCCCGTGAAGATCGCACCCAAGGGCGAACAGGCCCGTAACAACACCGCGTTGCCCAAGGCACTGACCCTGATCGAGGCGCTGCCCTGGCTGGAGCGCTTCCACGGCAAGACCGTGGTGATCAAGTTCGGTGGCAACGCCATGGTCGACGAGTCGCTCAAGGCGGCCTTCGCCCAGGACGTGGTCTTCCTCCGCTACGCCGGTCTGCACCCCGTGGTGGTGCACGGCGGCGGCCCGCAGATCAACACCCAGCTGGGCAAGCTCGGTCTGGAGTCCTCCTTCACCAACGGCCTGCGGGTCACCACCCCCGAGACCATGGACGTGGTCCGGATGGTGCTGGCCGGCCAGGTCCAGCGCGAGCTGGTCGGGCTGCTGAACGAGCACGGCCCGTTCGCGGTCGGCATGACCGGCGAGGACGCGCACACCATGACCGCGGTCAAGCGGTACGCCGTGGTGGACGGCGAGCAGGTCGACATCGGCCTGGTCGGAGACATCGTCAACATCGAGGCGGGCGCGGTGAAGGCGCTGATCGGCGACGGCCGGATCCCGGTCATCTCCTCGATCGCGCGCGGCACCGACGGCCACGTCTACAACATCAACGCGGACACCGCCGCCTCCGCCCTGGCGGTCGCGCTGGGCGCCGAGATGCTGGTGGTGCTCACCGACGTCGAGGGCCTGTACGCGGACTGGCCGAACTCCGACGACGTGATCAGCCAGCTCGGCACCACCGAGCTGGAGGAGCTGCTGCCGACCCTGGCCAGCGGCATGCTGCCGAAGATGGAGGGCTGTCTGAACGCGGTCCGCTCCGGGGTCGGCACCGCGCGCGTGCTGGACGGCCGGGTGCAGCACAGCCTGCTGCTGGAGATCTTCACCGACGAGGGCATCGGCACCATGGTCGTGCCGGACGACGATACGACGGTCCTGGGGGGCCTGGCATGACGAACACTCAGCTCACCCAGCGGTGGCAGCACTCGCTGATGGACAACTACGGCACCCCCCGGATCCCGCTGGTGCGGGGCGCGGGCTCGACCTTCTGGGACGCGGACGGCAACGAGTACCTGGACCTGGTCGGCGGGATCGCGGTGAACTCGCTCGGCACCGCCCACCCGGCCGTCGTCGAGGCGGTCACCGCGCAGATCGGCCAACTCGGCCACGTCTCCAACCTGTTCATCGCCGAGCCGACCGTCCGGCTGGCCGAGCGGCTGCTGGAGCTGTTCGGCCGCGCGGGCGGCCGGGTGTTCTTCTGCAACTCCGGCGCCGAGGCCAACGAGGCCGCCTTCAAGATCAGCCGGCTGACCGGCCGGACGCACCTGGTCTCCCTCGAGGGCAGCTTCCACGGCCGGACCATGGGCGCCCTGTCGCTCACCGCCCAGCCCGCCAAGCAGACCCCGTTCGTACCGCTGCCCGGTGACGTCACGTACGTCCCGTTCGGCGACATCGAGGCGCTCCGGGCGGCCGTCACCACCGAGACCGCCGCCGTCTTCCTGGAGCCGATCCAGGGCGAGAACGGCGCGGTCCCGCTGCCCGAGGGCTATCTGACGGCGGCTCGGGAGATCACCCGGGCCACCGGCACCCTGCTGGTGCTGGACGAGGTGCAGACCGGCATCGGCCGGACCGGCCACTGGTTCGCCCACCAGGCGTACGAGGGCGTCGAGCCGGACATCATCACGCTGGCCAAGGGCCTCGGCGGCGGTCTGCCGATCGGCGCCACGGTGGCGTTCGGGGAGGCCGCCGAGCTGTTCCACGCGGGTCACCACGGCACCACCTTCGGCGGCAACCCGGTGGTCGCTGCGGCGGGTCTGGCGGTGCTCGACACGATCGTCGCCGACGGGCTGCTGGCGCACGTGCAGAAGGTCGGCGAGCAGCTGCGCACCGGTATCGAGGCGATCGGCTCCCCGCTGGTCGACCATGTCCGGGGCGCGGGCCTGCTGCTGGGCATCGTGCTCACCGCACCGGTCGCGGGGAAGGTGCAGGCGGCCGCCCAGCAGGCCGGATTCCTGGTCAACGCCGCCGTGCCGGACGCCGTCCGGCTGATCCCCCCGCTGGTCCTGACCGAGCAGGAGGCGGACCGCTTCCTGGCCGCTCTGCCGGAGATCCTGAGCAGCGTCGCCCCCGACGCGAACGTCTGAGCGAACTCCGGGAGAATCCTCGTCATGACCGTACCCAACCCCGACCAGCCCGCCGCCGGGCCGACCTCGCAGGTCCCGCAGACCCGCACCGCACGGCACCGGCGGATCGTGGACCTGTTGACCCGTCAGCCCGTCCGCTCACAGAGCCAGCTGGCCAAGCTGCTCGCCGACGACGGACTCGTGGTCACCCAGGCCACCCTCTCCCGGGACCTGGACGAACTGGGTGCGGTGAAGATCCGGAACCGGGACGGCGCGCTCATCTACGCCGTCCCGGCCGAGGGCGGGGACCGCACCCCGCGCGCCCCGATGGGGGAGTCCGCCACCGAGGGCCGGATGGCCCGGCTGGCGGGCGAGCTGATGGTGTCCGCCACCGCCTCCGGCAACCTGGTGGTGCTCCGCACGCCGCCGGGCGCGGCGCAGTTCCTCGCCTCGGCGATCGACCAGGCCGAGGTCTTCGAGATCATCGGCACCATCGCCGGCGACGACACCGTCCTGCTGATCAGCCGCGACCCCTTCGGCGGTCAGGCCCTGGCCGACCATCTGATGCAGCTGGCCCAGGCCAAGGCGCAGTAGCCCTAACCCTCGAAAGCCCGCCACAGGCCACCCCACTCCGGCCCCCAAGCCTCCCGAGGCCCGCCGCAGGCGACCCCCTGTTTTGAGTTTCATACGGCGTAGTGCATACTTATGCCTGTCGTCGTAACCCTGTTCGCACTGTTGTGAAGGAGAAAGCCGTGACCGAGCGCGTCGTACTCGCCTACTCGGGCGGTCTGGACACGTCCGTCTGCATCGGCTGGATCGCCGAGGAGACGGGCGCCGAGGTCATCGCCGTCGCCGTCGACGTCGGCCAGGGCGGCGAGGACCTGGACGCGATCCGTCAGCGCGCGCTGGACTGCGGCGCCGTCGCGGCCGAGGTCGCCGACGCCCGTGACGAGTTCGCCAACGAGTACTGCCTGCCGGCCCTCAAGGCCAACGCCCTCTACCAGGGCCAGTACCCGCTGGTCTCGGCGCTGTCCCGGCCGGCCATCGTCAAGCACCTGGTCGCCGCCGCCAAGAAGCACGGCGCCACCACGGTCGCCCACGGCTGCACCGGCAAGGGCAACGACCAGGTCCGGTTCGAGGTCGGCATCCAGTCGCTGGCCCCCGAGCTGAAGTGCATCGCCCCGGTCCGCGACTACGCGATGACCCGGGACAAGGCGATCGCTTTCGCCGAGGCGAAGAACCTCCCGATCGTCACCACCAAGAAGAACCCGTACTCGATCGACCAGAACGTCTTCGGTCGGGCCGTCGAGACCGGCTTCCTCGAGGACATCTGGAACGCCCCGATCGAGGACGTCTACGAGTACACCCAGAACCCGGCCACCCCGCGCGAGGCGGACGAGGTCGTCATCACCTTCGAGGCCGGTGTCCCGGTGGCCATCGACGGCCGCAAGGTGACGGTGCTTCAGGCGATCGAGGAGCTCAACAAGCGCGCGGGCGCCCAGGGCGTCGGCCGGCTCGACATGGTCGAGGACCGCCTGGTCGGCATCAAGTCCCGGGAGATCTACGAGGCCCCCGGCGCGATCGCGCTGATCACCGCGCACCAGGCGCTGGAGAACGTCACCGTCGAGCGCGAGCTGGCCCGCTACAAGCGGCAGGTCGAGCAGCGCTGGGCCGAGCTGGTCTACGACGGCCTGTGGTTCTCCCCGCTCAAGCGCGCGCTGGACGGCTTCCTGAACGAGGCCAACCAGGTCGTCTCCGGCGAGATCCGGATGGTCCTGCACGGCGGTCGCGCCGTGGTGAACGGCCGCAAGTCGGACCAGTCGCTGTACGACTTCAACCTCGCCACCTACGACACCGGCGACACCTTCGACCAGTCGATGTCCAAGGGCTTCATCGAGATCTTCGGCATGTCGTCGAAGATCGCCGCCCGCCGCGACCTGGCCTGAGCCACGCTGTGAACGAGCCCCGGCCGCCCTGGGCGGCCGGGGCACCGTACTACCCGAACCCGTATGAAGGAGCCCACGCGATGACCGCCGATCAGAACGCCGACGTCCGCCTCTGGGGCGCGCGCTTCGCCGACGGCCCCTCCGAGGCGCTGGCCAAGCTCTCCGCCTCGGTGCACTTCGACTGGCGGCTGGCCCCGTACGACATCGCGGGCTCCAAGGCGCACGCCCGGGTGCTGCACAAGGCCGGGCTGCTCAGCGCGGACGAGCTGACCGGGATGCTCGGCGGGCTGGACGCGCTGCTGGCCGACGTGGCGTCAGGTGCCTTCACCGGCACGGTCGCCGACGAGGACGTGCACACCGCGCTGGAGCGCGGCCTGCTGGAGCGGCTCGGCCCGGACCTGGGCGGCAAGCTGCGGGCCGGCCGGTCGCGGAACGACCAGATCGCCACCCTGTTCCGGATGTACCTGCGGGACCACGCGAAGATCATCGGCGGCCTGCTGCTGGACCTCCAGCACGCGCTGGTCGGCCTGGCCGAGGCGCACCCCGACACCGCGATGCCGGGCCGCACCCACCTCCAGCACGCCCAGCCGGTGCTGTTCGCCCACCACGTCCTCGCCCACGTCCAGGCCCTCGGCCGGGACGCCGAGCGGCTGCGCCAGTGGGACACCCGGACGGCCGTCTCCCCGTACGGCTCCGGCGCGCTGGCCGGCTCCTCGCTCGGCCTGGACCCGGAGGCGGTCGCCGCCGAGCTGGGCTTCGAGCGCGGCTCGGTGGGCAACTCGATCGACGGCACCGCCTCGCGGGACTTCGTGGCCGAGTTCGCCTTCGTCACCTCGATGATCGGGATCAACCTGTCCCGGATCGCCGAGGAGGTGATCATCTGGAACACCAAGGAGTTCGGCTTCATCACGCTGCACGACGCGTTCTCCACCGGATCCTCGATCATGCCGCAGAAGAAGAACCCGGACATCGCCGAGCTGGCCCGGGGCAAGTCCGGCCGCCTGATCGGCAACCTGACGGGTCTGCTGGCCACCCTCAAGGCGCTCCCGCTGGCCTACAACCGGGACCTCCAGGAGGACAAGGAGCCGGTCTTCGACTCCTGCGACACGCTCGAGGTCCTGCTGCCCGCCTTCACCGGCATGATGGCCACCCTGACGGTCCATCGGGAGCGGCTGGAGGAGCTGGCCCCGGCCGGCTTCTCGCTGGCCACCGACATCGCCGAGTGGCTGGTCAGGCAGAACGTCCCGTTCCGGGTCGCGCACGAGGTGGCGGGCGCCTGCGTCAAGGTCTGCGAGGGCCTGGGCATCGAGCTCTCCGATCTGACCGACCAGCAGTTCGCCGAGATCTCCGCGCACCTGACCCCCGAGGTCCGCTCGGTGCTCACCGTGCACGGCTCGATCGCCTCCCGGAACGGCCGGGGCGGCACTGCCCCGTCCGCCGTCGCCGCCCAGCTGGCCGAGCTCAAGGCCGACCTGGCGGTCCAGCAGGAGTGGGCCCAGGGCTGAAGGTTCGCCTGAACGAGGGGACGCCTCCGGGCGTCCCCTCGTCGTTTGCCGGTACGTGATCCGTTACGCCGAACTGCGCCCCGTCCTCACCCGAACGGAGTGGGTGGTCCCGTCCGCCGAGGAGCAGGTGCTGACCGCCGCGCGGGAGCGCGCGGTGCGCCGCGCGCTGGCCCGCCTGCCCGGCCGCTGCCCCGAACTGATGACCGCCCTCGCCGAGGCCCCCGAACTGACGTACCGCCAACTCGCCGAGCGGCTGGGCCTCCCGCGCGGCAGTATCGGACCCACCCGCTCACGCTGCCTCGCCTGCCTGCGCGCCCTCCTGCACAACGAACGGCCGGAGTGACGCTCGCCACGTCCGGCGGCCGGAAGGTTGCCGGAGGCCGGACGGTGGGTAGAGCGGTGGCGAACGGGCCCTTGACGGTCTCTCGGGCGGCCGGATACTGGGCAGGCGCGCAGATCCGACCCCGGAGACAACCAGGGCACGACTGCGCCACCCCCGGTCAGGGCCGATCCCCGGCCGGGAATCCTTCGCAGGGCAACCGGTGCGCCACCCTCACCTAGCGCACCGGGAACTAACGATGGGGAGGCCCCAGCACATGGGCATGAGCGTGAACATCTCGGTGGCGAACGAAGAGGACGCGGAGCAGATCCTCAAGCTCCAGTACCTCGGCTACCAGTCCGAGGCCGAACTGTACGGCGACTGGGCGATCGAGCCCCTGACCCAGACCCTGGAGAACCTGCGCACCGAGCTGACCGAGCGCCACGTCCTGGTGGCCCGGCTCGGCGAGGAGATCGTCGGCACCGTCCGCGGTTCGGTGGACCAGGACGGCACCGCGCACGTCCACCGCCTGGTGGTGCACCCCCGGATGCAGCGGCACGGCCTCGGCGGCCGGCTGCTGGACGCGGTGGAGCGGCAGCTGAGCGCGGAGGCCCCGGTCAGCTCCTTCGAGCTGTTCACCGGCCACCGCAGCCTGGGCAACCTGCGGCTGTACGCCCGGCACGGCTACCGGCAGACCGAGGTCCGCGAGATCAGCCGGAGCCTGAGCATCGTCACCCTGACGAAGCGGGTGGCGGTCGCGGCCGCGGCCTAGGGCCTTCGAAGAGCACCCGACCTGATGACCGGTCGGGTGCTCTTTGCGTTGTCATACCTGTGTCGTGTCCGCATTTCGGACCGGTGTTCCTGATAATTGAGACCGTGTCCATATGTCTGATTTACTTTGACCCATGACCACGACGACGACCTGCACCCCCACCGGCAGCACGCCGGCCGGAGAGCGCGGCATGTGTTGTTGTCGAATGTGTCGCTTCTGAGGGCTTCCGCCCCTCTTTCCGCGCACCCCGTGCCGTGACTCGTAAGGGTCACGCCCACGCGCGCCCCCGCCGCCCAGCGGCCACGATCGAAGCATGGCCGGACCTGATCCTCCTTCAGAGGTGTGCCTCCGCATGCCGTCGTCCGCCCCCGAACAACGGAAGCAGCCGTGATCACCACCAAGGACCTGACCAAGGTCTACCGAACCCGAGGCCGCGAGGTCACCGCCCTGGCCGGGGTGGACCTGCACGTGCGCGAGGGTGAGGTCTACGGAGTCGTCGGCACCAGCGGCGCCGGCAAGTCCACCCTGATCCGCTGCGTCAACATGCTGGAGCGCCCCAGCTCCGGCACGGTCACCGTGGACGGCGTCGAGCTCACCGCGCTGCCCGGCACCGAGCAGCGCGCGGGCGCCGACCTGCGGGCCGCCCGCCGCCGGATCGGCATGGTCTTCCAGCACTTCAACCTGCTCGCCTCCCGCACCGTGCAGCAGAACGTCGAACTCCCGCTGGAGATCATCGGCCTGGACCGCACCCAACGCCGCCGCAAGGCCGGTGAACTGCTCGAACTGGTCGGCCTGGCCGACAAGGCCCGCGCCTACCCCGGCCAGCTCTCCGGCGGCCAGAAGCAGCGGGTCGGCATCGCCCGGGCGCTGGCCGGCGACCCCAAGGTGCTGCTCTCCGACGAGGCCACCTCGGCGCTCGACCCGGAGACCACCCGGTCGATCCTGGCCCTGCTGCGCGACCTCAACCAACAGCTCGGCCTGACCGTGCTGCTGATCACCCATGAGATGGACGTCATCAAGTCCGTCTGCGACTCCGCCGCCCTGATGCGCGGCGGCAGGGTGGTCGAGGCCGGGAAGCTGACCGAGCTGCTCGCCACCGAGAACTCCGAACTGGCCCGCGAGCTCTTCCCGCTCGGCGAGTTCGGCCACGGCCACCCCGCCAACACGGTGCTGGAGATCACCTTCCAGGGCGACACCTCGGCCCGGCCGTTCGTCTCCCAGCTGGCCCGCACCTACCAGATCGACATCAACATCCTCGGCGCCGCCGTCGAGACCATCGCCGGCCGGATGGTCGGCCGGATGCGGGTCGAACTGCCCGGCGGGCACCGGGACAACGTGGTGCCGATCGGCTTCCTGCGCGAGCAGGGCCTGCAGGTGGACGTGCTGAACGAGACGGACGGGGCCGCGGCATGACCTGGGACCAGATGCAGGACCTGATGTGGCCCGCCACCTGGGAGACCTTCCAGATGGTCGGCGTCGCCACCGTGGTCACCGTGCTGCTCGGGCTGCCGCTCGGCCTGCTGCTGGTGCTCACCGACAAGGGTGGCGCGCTGCAGAACGCCCCGGTGAACCGGGTGATCGGAGCCGTCGTCAACCTCGGCCGCTCGATGCCGTTCATCATCATCATGGTCGCGCTGCAGACCTTCACCCGAGCCGTGGCGGGCACCACCATCGGCTGGGAGGCGGCCACGGTGCCGCTGACGGTCGGTGCCATCCCGTTCTTCGCCCGGCTGGTGGAGACCTCGGTCCGCGAGGTCGACGGGGGCCTGGTGGAGGCCGTCCACGCGATGGGCGGCGGGACCTGGACCACCGTCCGAAAGGTGCTGCTCCCCGAGTCGCTGCCCTCGCTGGTCTCCTCCGTGGTCACCACGATCATCGCGCTGATCGGGTTCTCCGCGATGGCCGGCACGGTCGGCGGCGGCGGCCTGGGCTTCCTCGCCATCAACTACGGCTACCTGCGCTTCGAGACCGGCTTCATGTGGGTGATCGTCGCCGAGCTCGCCGTCATCGTGACGGTCATTCAGCTGGCCGGCGACCTGATCGTCCGTCGGCTCACCAACCGCGGCGGGTCCGGCGGAACCGTCCGCCTGCTGCGCTCGCGCGACACCCCGTCCGAGAAGGACGAGGAACTCGTCCTTCCGCACTGACCACGTGGCGGCCCGACCCGGGCCCGCCGCGAGACCTGGCCGCCGGACCGTCAGAAACCGTCCGACCGGCCGTCCGTTCCACCGTTCCATGGAGAAAGGCACTTTTCGTGCGTAACGTCCTGAAGTTCACCAGCGTCCTCGCCACCGCCGGGCTCGCCCTGTCGCTCACCGCCTGCAGCAGCGACAGCTCCTCCTCGTCCGGCTCCAGCCCGGACGCGGCGCTCACGGTGGTCGCGAGCCCGACCCCGCACGCGCAGATCCTGGACTTCGTCAAGAAGAACCTGGCCGACGCGGCCGGGCTCAAGCTCGAGGTCAAGGTGGTCACCGACTACGTGACCCCGAACACCGCCGTCCAGGACGGCTCGGCCGACGCCAACTACTTCCAGCACGTGCCGTACCTCGAGGACTTCAACAAGAAGCAGGGCACCAGCATCGTCTCGGTCGAGCCGGTGCACCTGGAGCCCCTCGGCCTCTACTCCAAGAAGGTGAAGTCGGCCGCCGAGCTGCCCAACGGCGCCACGGTCGGCCTGCCCAACGACGTCACCAACGAGGGCCGGGCGCTCAAGCTGCTCGCCGACAACAACGTGATCAAGCTCAAGGACGGCGTGGGCACCGCCGCCACCCCGGCCGACGTGGTCAGCAACCCGAAGAACCTGAAGTGGAAGGAGCTGGAGGCCGCCCAGCTCCCGCGGTCGCTGCCCGACCTGGACGCCGCCGTGATCAACGGCAACTACGCGCTCGAGGCCAACCTCAAGCCCGCCGCCGACGCGATCCTGCTGGAGAAGGCCGCGGGCAACCCGTACGCCAACATCCTGGCCGTCAAGAAGGGCAAGGAGAACGACCCCCGGGTGAAGAAGCTCGCCGAGCTGCTGCACTCCGACAAGGTCAAGGACTACATCAACACCACCTTCAACGGCTCGGTCATCCCGGCCTTCTGAGCGGCCTTCTGACGGTCCGTGACGGCATCCCTTCCTGGCGAGGGGGTGCCGTCACGCTGTTTGCGGGTACCGTGTCACGGCCCGGACAGGGCGGGGCGTACCGTAAGTCCACGACCCGGCGAGGAGAGAGACGGATGGCAGCGAGCTTCCCCGAGACCGCGATCAGCACCGAGCGGCTGCTGCTGCGCCCCCTCGCGGAGACGGACGCGCCCAGCCTGGTGGCCATGATGGCCGACGAGCAGGTGCACGCCTGGACCGCCATCCCGCAGCCCTTCACCGACGGCCACGCCCTGGAGTGGATCCGGGAGTTGGCCCCCGCCCGCCGGGCGGACGGGCGAGGAATCGTTTTCGCCGTCACCGAACACCTGACCCAGCGCGTGGTCGGCGTGGTCGAACTGCGCTGCACCGACTGGCGGTTGCGCTCCACCGAGGCGACGTACGTGACCGCCGCCTGGGCCCGCGGCGAGGGCTACGCCCCCGAGGCCGTGAACGGCGTCGCACAGTGGCTGTTCGAGGACCGCGACTTCCTCCGGCTCGAACTCCGCACCGCCGCAGGCAACACCGCCGGCCAGCAGGTCGCCCAGAAGCTCGGCTGCATCAGCGAAGGGGTGCTGCGCAGCGCCTGGATAGTGCGGGACGGCGAGGAGAGCCGCAGCGACCTGATCCTGTGGAGCCTCCTCCCGGAAGACCTGGAGCCGGTGGCACCCCGCGAGCCGCACTTCGCAGCCGGCCGCTGAGTTGCACTATCCAGGGGCTCGGGGAACTGCGAGGAGATCTGGCGCCTGGGTCACTGCGAAAGTGCCTGACCAGATACGTACGTTGAACGCTCCTGAGGTCGGCGTCGCCGTTCCTCGAGCCCCTGGTGGTGCAACCTTGCGCCCTGCGGCCGTACGGCAGTGCGAGCGGGTAGCCTCGGGATCGGGGGCCGACCGGCCGTCAGGGTACCGAGGGAGCACCGGCAGATGGCGGACCGGATCACGGTCATCGGGTGGGACGGCACACCACTGACCGAGGCGGCCGCCTCGGCGCTCGCGGGCGCGACCCTGGTCGCGGGGGCGCCCTACCAACTGGCCGCGCTGCCGGTCCCGGCCGGCGCCGAGCGGCTGACGCTCGGGAGCGTGCAGCAGGCCGCCCGCCGGATCACCGAACACCGGGGCGCCGCCGTGGTGGTGGCCGAGGGCGATCCGGGGTACTTCGGGGTGGTCCGCGAGCTGCGCCGTCCCGAGTACGGCCTCGAACTCGAAGTGCTGCCTGGCGTCTCCTCGGTGGCCGCCGCCTTCGCCCGGGCGGGCATGCCGTGGGAGGACGCCCAGGTGGTCAGCGCGCACGGCGGACGGCTGCGCCGGGCGGCCAACGTCTGCCGGGCGTACCCGAAGGTCGCGGTGCTCACCACGGCCGGCGCCGGGCCGAGCGAACTCGCGCTGATGCTCCGTGGGGTGCACCGCACCTTCGTGGTGTGCGAGGCGCTCGGCACCGCCGACGAGGACGTCACGGTGCTCACCTCGGACCGGGTGCCCGACCACGACTGGCGCGACCCGGCGGTGGTGCTGGTGATCGGCGGCGCGGGCCCCAACCACGCGCCCACCGAGACCTCCGGCTGGCTGGCCGGACGCCCGCTCGGCTTCCCGGGGCCCGACCGGGGCTGGGCGTTGGACGCCGAGGCGTACGCGGGTGCGGAGCGGAGTACGGGAGCGGCGGGCGGCATCGGCTCCGCGCTGCCCCCGCACGTCCGCGCGCTGGCGTTGGCCCGACTCGGTCCGGTGCCCGGCGAGCTGCTCTGGGCGGTCGGCGCGGGCAGCGGCGCGCTGGCGGTGGAGATCGGACGTTTCGGCGCGGCGGTGGTCGCGGTCGAGGCGTCCCGGTCGGCCTGCGCGCAGATCACCGTGAACGCCCGCCGGTACGGCGTCGAGGTCGAGGTGGTGCACGGGATCGGTCCCGAGGTGCTCGGCGGGCTGCCCGAACCGGACGCGGTGGTGGTCGAGTCCGGCGGCGCCGAGGTCGTCCGGGCGGTGCTGGACCGCAGACCGGAGCGGCTGGTCGCGGTCGCGCACTCGCTGGGCGACGCCGAGGAGATCCGGGCCGCCATCGCGGGCGCGGGGTACCGGGTGGACGGCGCGCTGCTGCAGTCCGCGCCGCTCGGTCCCGGGCACGGCAGCGCGGCCGGGCTGGGGCTCGGGCCGGGGGAGCAGAGCCTGGTCCTCTGGGGCGAGCAGGGCTCCTGACGGGCCTTCGACAATCGACCCGAATCGGACACCGGTTCGGGAGTCGATCGGGGATGGCCGGTAGGGTGAGCCGTTCGAGCGCGCATGCGATCGGCGGTTCGTGTCCAGTTCGTCCTGTCTGCCACCTTTCTGACGTGGCGGAACCCACAGGCCGGAGCGGTCCCGGACATTCGACGTGGAGCAGGTCGGCCCGGAAGAATGCCATCGGGTCCGGTGCGGTCGTGCCGGTTGTCCCGGGCTGTCGTTGTTTCTGATGGTGCGCCACCCCTCCCACGGGCAGCGCACCGGTCCGGAGCACGGCACGGCGGACGCCGGTCCTGAGGACGGACGGATGAACGGGCGGGAGCACGGCCCGCCCCGAGCGGAGAATTGGGCGCGGCGGTCGGCGATCACCGCGCCAAGGGTGCGGCAGCGCCCGGAAGGAGCTTTGAGATGACCGATGGCGGCCACGTCCTCAGCGAGGGCCTGCCCGAGCACCTGCTCGGCGGCGCCGACCCGCTCGGCCGCCCGGAGGGCGTCCCGACGCCGGGTGCCGAACCCCACCCCGCCTACACCTTCCTGGACCAGCCCGACGGGCTGGACGAGGACGAGGACGTCCTGCTGATGCCGGGCCCGCAGGTGTCCTGGGGCGACGCGGCCGTCCACGGTGCGGTCGAGACGGTCGTGGTGAACGAGCCCGCCGCCGCCTCCCCGCTGGGCGACACCATGACCCTGCGCACGATCGAGGAGCCCCCGGCCGCCCCGGTCGGCCAGCCGGTCGAGCCCTCCTGGCCGCCGCTCACCCCGCCCGCCGTGGGCGTGCCCGCGACGGTTGCAGAACCGGTTGCTCAGCCCGCTCCCGAAACCCTCGGCCAGCCGCTCGGCCAGCCCGTGGCCCAGCCCGCCGCGCAGGCGCAGGTGACGGCCCCTCAGCCGCCGCGCCGCCCGCTGCACGCCGGCCCGCCGATCCCGGACCCCTCGCTGATGACCGGCCACGTGCCGGTCCGCTCGCTCGCCGACCGGGGCCCCTCGGGGAGCACTCCCGCGTACGGCGTGCCGATCGTGCCCGCGCCGGTGATGGTCCCGCCGATGCCCGTGCCCGCTCCGGTGGCGGCTCCGGTCCAGCCCGAGCCGGTCGTGGCCGTCGAGCCCGTGGTCGCGGAGCCGATCGCGGTCGAGGTCCCGGTCGTCGAGCCGGTCGCGGTCGAGCCGGTCGCCGTCGAGGTCCCGGTCGAGCAGCCCGTCGAACCGGTGGTGATCGAGCCCGTGATCGCGGAGCCGGTCGCCGTCGAGATCCCGGCCGAGCCCGTGGTCGTCGAGGCCCCGGTCGCCGAGCCGATCGCGGTCGAGCCGTTGGCCGTCGAGGTGCCCGCCGAGCTGCCGGTCGTCGAGCCGATCGCCGTCGAGGTCCCGGCCGAGCCCGCCGTGGTCGAAGCCATCGCCGTCGAGCCCGTGGTCACCGAGCCCATCGCGGTCGAGCTCATCGCCGCCGAGCCGATCGCCGTCGAGCCCGTGGCGGTGGAGGTCCCGGCCGAGCCCGTCGCGATCCCCGCCCAGGCCGCCGCGCCCGTGCGCCAGCCCGGCCGGATCTCCGCGTTCCTGGCCGCCCCGGCCCCGCACGGTCTGCCGACCGTCGAGGCCGAGCCCCGGCCGGAGGCCGTCCCGTCCGCCGAGACCGTCAGCGGCGAACTGACGCCCGCTTCCTTCCCGGTCCAGCTCCAGGAGCAGCCCGAGCCCGAGCTGCCCGAGCTGACGGCCGTTCAGCCCGAGCCGGTGGCCGAGACCCCCGCACCGCAGCCCGACCCCCAGCCCCAGCCCGATCTCCAGCCCGAGCCGGTCGCCCCCGAGGCACAGCCCGAGCCCGAACCGGTCGTGGCACAGGTCGAAGCCGAGCCCGAAGCCGAGAGCGAGCCCGAGATCGACACCGAGCGCCCGCCCGCCGCCCCCGGCTACGACGAGGCCGGCCGCGACGCCGTCCACCAGGTGATCCGCGAGCGCCGCGACATCCGCAACGGCTTCCGCTCCGACCCGATCCCGCACGAGGTGCTGATCCGGGTCCTGGAGGCCGCCCACACCGCGCCCAGCGTCGGCTACTCGCAGCCGTGGGACTTCGTGGTGATCCGCTCGGCCAAGACCCGCCGCAGGATGCACGAACTGGCGGAGCGTCAGCGCGAGGCGTACGCCGACTCGCTGCCCAAGGCGCGGGCCAAGCAGTTCAAGGAAATCAAGATCGAGGCCATCCTCGACACCCCGGTGAACATCGTGGTCACCGCCGACCGCACCCGGGGCGGCCGGCACACCCTGGGCCGCCACACCCAGCCGCAGATGGCCCCGTACTCGGCCGCCCTGGCGGTCGAGAACCTCTGGCTGGCCGCCCGCGCCGAGGGCCTGGGCGTCGGCTGGGTGAGCTTCTTCGACGAGGAGGAGATGGTCCGCGAGCTGGGCCTGCCCGACCACCTGGACGTGGTCGCGTACCTCTGCGTCGGGTACGTGGACTCGTTCCCCGAGGAGCCCGAGCTCCAGCAGCAGGGCTGGGCCAAGAAGCGGCCGCTGTCCTGGGTGGTGCACGAGGAGCAGTACGGCAACCGCGCGCTGCCCGGCGAGGAGCCGTCCAGCCTGCTCGCCGACACCCTGCGCGGGATCCGCCCGTTGGACGCCAAGGCGCTCGGCGAGGCGTGGGACCGGCTGAAGCGGATGACCAAGCCGGCCGGTTCGCTCGGCATGCTGGAGATCATCGCCGCCCAGCTGAGCGGCCTGTCCCGGAAGTGCCCGCCGCCGATCCCGGAGCCCGGCTGCGTGGCGATCTTCGCGGGTGACCACGGCGTGCACGCCCAGGGCGTCACCCCGTGGCCGCAGGAGGTCACCGCCCAGATGGTGGCGAACTTCCTGGCCGGGGGAGCGGTGGTCAACGCCTTCGCCGCCCAGGTCGGCGCCGAGGTCTGCGTGGTCGACGTCGGCGTCGCCGCCGAGCTGCCCGAGCCGATCCAGCAGGGCCGGACCACCGGCCTGCTGCCGCGCAAGGTCAAGCCCGGCACCGACGACATGACGCAGGGTCCGGCGATGAGCCGGGACGAGGCGCTGAAGGCGATCGAGGTCGGCATCGAGACCGCCCGCGACCTGGTCGCGGCCGGCAACAAGGTGCTGATCACCGGCGACATGGGCATCGCCAACACCACCGCCTCCTCCGCCCTGATCGCGGTCTTCGCGGGCGTGGACCCGGCCGAGGTGACCGGTCGCGGCACCGGTATCGACGACGAGACGCACGCCCGGAAGATCGAGGTCATCCGCCGCGCCCTGACGCTGCACCAGCCGGACCCGTCCGACCCGATCGGCGTACTGGCCGCGGTCGGCGGTCTGGAGCACGCGGCGATCGCGGGCTTCCTGCTCGGCGCCGCCTCGCTGCGCACCCCGGTGATCCTGGACGGCGTGATCGCCGGTTCGGCCGCACTGGTCGCCAAGGCCATCGCCCCCGAGGTGCTGGCCGCCTGCATCGCCGGGCACCGCTCGGCCGAGCCCGGCCACCAGGCCGCGCTGGCCAAGCTCGGCCTGCGCCCGCTGATCGAGCTGGACCTGCGGCTCGGCGAGGGCACCGGCGCACTGCTGGCCCTCCCGCTGGTGCAGAGTGCGGCCCGGGCGATGCACGATGTAGCCACCTTCGACTCCGCCGGCGTCACCGAGAAGAACTGACACTCCAGCAGTACCCCGTACCGGCCCGAGGGCGCGCCGGTGCGGGGTCGTGCCGCCGTATCACCGTAAAACCCTCTCCTCCCCGCCCCCAGGAGCACCGCCGATGACCACCGCGCCCAACCCCCACCCCAGCACCGAGGGCCGCACCCCCTACCCCGTCGGCCTGCTGCTCACCGGCCGCCGGGTCGTCGTGGTCGGCGGCGGCCAGGTCGCCCAGCGCCGGCTGCCCGCCCTGATCGCGGCCGGTGCGGACATCCAGCTGATATCGCCCGCCACCACCCCCGCCGTGCAGGCGATGGCCGACGCGGGCGAGCTCACCTGGCACCGGCGGGGCTACGCCGAGGGTGACCTCGCCGACACCTGGTACGCGCTGGTCGCCACCGACGACCCGGCCGTCAACGCCGCCGTCTCCGCCGAGGCCGAGCGCCTGCGGGTGTTCTGCGCCCGCAGCGACGACGCCTCCGCCGCCACCGCTTGGACCCCCGCCTCCGGCCGGGACGGCGGCGCCACCGTCTCGGTGCTCACCGGCGACCCCCGGCACTCGGCCGCGCTGCGCAACTCCATCGTCGAGGGCCTGCGCGACGGCTCGCTGGCGGCCCGTCAGTTCCGCGCCCACCCGGCGGGCGTCGCCCTGGTCGGCGGCGGCCCCGGCGACCCCGACCTGATCACCGTGCGCGGCCGCCGGCTGCTGGCCGACGCGGACGTGGTGGTCGCCGACCGGCTCGCCCCGCGCGAGCTGCTCGCCGAGCTCCCGCCGCACGTCGAGGTGATCGACGCCTCCAAGATCCCGTACGGCCGCTACATGGCCCAGGAGGCGATCAACCAGACCCTGATCGACCACGCCAAGGCCGGTCGCTTCGTGGTCCGCCTCAAGGGCGGCGACCCGTACGTCTTCGGCCGGGGCGGCGAGGAACTGCTGGCCTGCGTCGAGGCGGGCATCCCGGTCACCGTGGTGCCCGGCATCTCCAGCTCGATCAGCGTCCCGGCGGCGGTCGGCATCCCGGTCACCCACCGGGGCATGACGCACGAGTTCACCGTGATCTCCGGCCACGTCGGCCCGGACGAGCGCTCGCTGACCAACTGGGACGCCGCCGCCCGGATGACCGGCACCCTGGTGCTGCTGATGGCGGTCGACAAGATCGGCGCCATCGCCGCCCGCCTGATCGAGGCCGGCCGCTCCGCCGACACCCCCGTCGCCGTGGTCCAGGAGGGCACCACCGCCGCCCAGCGCCGGGTGGACGCCACCCTCGCCACGGTCGGCGAGGTGGTGACGGTCGAACAGATCAAGCCCCCGGCCGTGATCGTGATCGGCGACGTGGTCAACGTCCTCGGCCAGAGCATGACCTGACGGGTAATCGACCGGGTGGGTGCCGTCCGCCAGCATGGTGATCACACCGCAGGACACCCCAGCAGGGAGGGCACCCACCATGCCGTACTTCGAGACCGCCGACGGAACCCGCCTGCACTTCGCCGACTGGGGCCCGGCCGACGGCCGGACCCTGGTGTTCACCAGCGGCGCCTACTTCGGCGCCGAGATGTGGGAGCACCAGATGCTCCCGCTGGCCACCGAGGGCTTCCGCTGCGTGGCCCTGGAACGGCGCGGCCACGGCCGGTCGGAGAACTGCTGGACCGGCTACGACCTGGACACCCTGGCCGAGGACCTGGCCGCACTGCTGGACCACCTGGACCTGACCGAGGTCACCCTGGTGGGCCACTCGGTCGGCACTGCCGAGGTCGTCCGCTGCCTGACCAGGTACGGCAGTGACCGGGTGGCCGGGGCCGTCCTGGTGGCCGGCCCGGTGCCGGGCATCGTGCGGTCGGCGGACCTCCCGGAGGGGATGGACCCGGCCGTGATCGAGGCCGCCAACGCGACCATGAGCGCCGACCGGGCGAAGTTCTTCCACGCCATCAGGGACCCGTTCTTCGGGGTCGGCCTGCCCGGCGTGGAGATCTCGCCCGAGCACATGGAGTACCTGATCGGCGCGGCCCTGACCGCGACCCCGAAGGCCGTCCGGGAGGTCTCCGACCTGTTGGTCACCCTGGACCTGACCGCCGAGCTGCCGAAGATCGACGTCCCGGTCCTGGTCGTGCACGGCACCCACGACGTCTGGAACCCGGTCGAGCTGACCGGCCGGCGCTCGGCCGAGCTGATCCCCGACAGCACCCTGACGGTCTACCAGGACGCCGCTCACGGCCTGTTCGCCACCCACGCGGCCCGGCTCACCGATGACCTGCGCGCGTTCGCCGCGCGGTGAGCCGCCCGGCCGATGTGCCAAGATCGACGTCGTGGCCGAACCAGAAACCATCACCGATCCCGCCGACCCCCGGCTCGCCGACTACACCGGGCTGACCGACGTCGAGCTGCGGCGACGCCGCGAGCCGGCCGAGGGGCTGTTCATCGCCGAGGGGGAGAAGGTGATCCGCCGGGCGGTGGCGGCCGGGTTCCGGATGCGTTCGATGCTGCTCACCCCGAAGTGGCTCGACGTGATGGCCGACGTGATCACCGACACCCCGGCCCCCGTCCACGTGGTCGAACCGGGCCTGGCCGAGGCCGTCACCGGCTACCACGTGCACCGGGGCGCGCTCGCCTCGATGGAGCGCAAGCCGCTGCCGACCGCCCCCGAACTCCTCGCCACCGCCCGCCGGGTGGCGATCCTGGAGGGCCTGGTCGACCACACCAACCTCGGGGCGATCTTCCGCAGCGCCGCTGCCCTCGGGATGGACGCGGTACTGCTCTCCCCGGACTGCGCCGACCCGCTGTACCGACGGGCCGTCAAGGTCTCGATGGGCGCGGTCTTCGCGGTCCCGTACGCCCGGCTCGACCTGTGGCCCGCCGCACTGGGGACCGTCCGCGAGGCGGGCTTCGAGCTGCTCGCGCTCACCCCCTCCGGCGCCGACGACCTGCCCGCCGCCGCCCCGCACCTGATCCCGAAGGCCGCCGTCATGCTCGGCGCCGAGGGCGACGGCCTGACCGACAAGGCCCTCGCCGCCGCCGACCGCCGGGTCCGGATCCCGATGGCGCACGGGATCGACTCGCTGAACGTCGGCGCGGCCGCTGCCGTCACCTTCTACGCCGTGAACGCCGGGGTCTGACCGGAACGCCGGGCGCCCGGCGTTCCGTGCACTCATCGACGAACATGTTCGTCACGTCCTTGTTCGGAGCGAACATGTTCGTTACCGTGGAGGCATGACCCCGCACACCGAACCCCGCAGCCGCCGGGAGCGCCCCGCCAAGCCGGCCCTCAGCCGGGCCGGCATCCTGGCCGCCGCCATGGAGATCATGCGGGCCGAGGGCCTGCCCAAGGTCACCATGCGCCGCCTCGCCCAGGAACTCGACACCGGCCCGGCCTCGCTCTACGTCTACGTCGCCAACACCGCCGAGCTGCACGCGGCCATCCTGGACGAACTGCTCGGCACCCTCGCCGCCCCGGCCGAGGGCGGCTGGCACGAGCGCCTCGAAGCGCTGCTCACCGAGTACACCACCGTGCTGTTCGCCCACCCGGCGCTGGCCCGTTCGGCGCTGGTGGCCCGCCCGAGCGGCCCGCACTACCTGGGGCTGATCGAGACCCTGCTGACCCTGCTGGCGCAGGGCGGGGTGCCGGACCGTCAGGCCGCCTGGGGCGTGGACGTGCTGCTCCAGTACGCCACCGCCACGGCGGCCGAGCACGCCACCCGGGGCGAGACGGCCGACACTCGGGACGAGTGGGACGCGCTGACCCGCGCCCTGCACGGCGCCGAGGAACGGACCCACCCGCGGACCGCCGCCCTCGCCGCCGAGCTGCTCTCCGGCACGCCACAGCAGCGGCTCTCCTGGGGCCTCCGGGTCCAGATCGCCGGGGTGCTGCACACCCCGGCGCCCCAATCCACCGAAGGAGCGACCTCATGACCACCCATCACCCGATCGCGATCGTCGGAGCCGGCCTCGGCGGCCTGACCCTGGCCCGCGTCCTGCACGTGCACGGCATCCCCGCCGCGGTCCACGACCTGGAGTCCTCCCCGGCGGCCCGGGGCCAGGGCGGCATGCTGGACATCCACGAGGAGTCCGGCCAGGCCGCGCTGCGCGCTGCCGGACTGCACGAGGAGTTCCGCGCGCTGGTGCTGCCCGGCGGTGAGGCGATGCGAGTGCTGGACCGTCAGGCCGTGGTCCACCTGGCCGAGCAGGACGACGGCACCCACGGCCGCCCCGAGGTGGACCGCGGCCAACTGCGCGACCTGCTGCTCGGCTCGCTGCCCGAGGGCACCGTGCGCTGGGGCGCCAAGGTCACCGAGGTCCGCGCGGGCGACGGCCGGCACGAGGTGACCCTCGCCGACGGGAGCGGCTTCACCACCGACCTGCTGATCGGCGCCGACGGCGCGTGGTCGAAGGTCCGCCCGCTGCTCTCCGCTGCCCGCCCCGCGTACACCGGCGTCACGATGGTCGAGCTCGACCTGCTGGACGCGGACGCCCGGCACCCGGCGGCCGCCGCCGTGGTCGGTGGCGGCATGCTGTTCGCGCTCGGCGCGGGCCGGGGCTTCCTGGCCCACCGGGAGGCCGACGGCAGCCTGCACGTCTACGCGAGCCTCAAGGCCCCGGTGACCTGGCCGGACGCCGTCGACTTCGCCGACACCGACGCGGCCAAGGCGGCGGTCCTGGCGGAGTTCGCCGACTGGGACGAGAGCCTGCGCGCGCTGATCACCGACGCGGACGGCGCGCTGACGCCCCGGGCCATCCACGCCCTGCCGGTCGGCCACCACTGGGACCGGGTCCCCGGTGTCACCCTGCTCGGGGACGCGGCCCACCTGATGTCCCCGTTCGCGGGGGAGGGGGCCAACCTCGCGATGCTCGACGGCGCCGAGCTCGGCCTCGCGCTGGCGGCCCGGCCGGAGGACCACGAGGCGGCCCTCGCGGCGTACGAGCAGGCGATGTTCCCGCGCGCCGAGGCAGCGGCCGCGGCGTCGGCCGAGAGCCTGGTGGTGTGCTTCCAGGACGATGCGCCGCTGGGCTTGCTGAAGCTGTTCGGTGGCTGAACTCGCCGACCGGGCCGTGGAATTGACGGTCAGGCTCGACCTCAGGCGGGCGGCGATCTAGGATCGTCCACAGACGACATCGCGTGCCGGTCACCGACCGGGTGAGGCATGGAGGTGTCGTGAGTGCCCAACGGAGGCATTCCACCCATGGCAGTCCAGCTCAACCACACCATCATCCACGCCCGGGACGCCCGGGAGTCCGCCGAATTCCTCGCGCGCATCCTCGGGTTGGAGATCGGCACCCCCTGGGGCCCGTTCGTCCCGGTCGACACCGCGAACGGCGTCACCCTCGACTTCGCGGCCATCCCGGCCGAGTCGATCGTGATGCAGCACTACGCGTTCCTGGTCTCGGAGGAGGAGTTCACCGCCGCCTTCGAGCGCATCGAGCAGGCGGGGATCAGCTACTACGCGGACCCGCACTTCAAGCAGCCGGGCGAGATCAACCACAACGACGGCGGGCGCGGGGTCTACTTCCTGGACCCGGCGGGCCACGGCATGGAGATCATCACCCGCCCGTACGGCGGCTGACCGACACCACCAGGGGCGGGCGGTGGCTCAGCTGCCGCCCGTCCCGCCGTTGCCGCCCGTCCCGCCGGAGACCCCGGCGCCCGGCCAGGACTCCTCCAACTGCCCGTCCCCGCGCACGGTGTAACGCGTCGTCGAACCGGCACCGGTGTGCGAGACCCGCTCCTCCCTGACCAGCGCGCCGCTCTCGATCCGCCAGGCCGCGGTGGCCTGCGGATCGGCCACCGAGGAGCGGGAGGCCAGCAGGACGGGGGTGTCGGCACTGAAGCCGTACAGCTGCACCAGGTCCACCGGCGCCGAACCCTCGGCCCGGCGCAGCACCACCAGCGCCGCCGGGGCGCCGTGGTAGCGGGCGGGCAGCACGGTGGAGAGGCCGACCTGCACGCCCTCCACCGCCGAACGCCCGTCCCGCAGCCGGATCGCCGGGCCGCCGGACAGGTCGGCGTAGCTGCGGTTGGGCCAGTCCACGGCCGGCAGGGTGACCCCGACGGCGGGGCCGAGCCCGGCGTCGGCGGAGCCCTTGGCCACCGCCGCGAACGGCGCGGCGGGCGGCTGGGCGCCGTCGATCGAGACCGAGACCGGCGAGCCGGTCGCGCTCGCCCTCGGCGCCGGGTGCATGCCCTGGTTGCTGCGGCTCTCGCAGCCCTGGGCCGCCGCGATGGCCAGCGCCACCCCGACGGTGACGGTCACGAAGACCACCAGCCGTTGCCGGAGCAGCCGGCGCCTGGCCTCGGCGGGGCGGCCGGGCAGGGTGTGCTGACGCTCCCGTGGGGAGCCGCCCTGGCGCGGTGGCGGCGGTACGGGACGGCCGTCCTGACGCTCCCTCACCGGTTCGGCGGCCAGTGCCTGCGGCATCGGTGCGGTGGCGGACTGCCGTCCCGGACCGGCCGGGCGGCGGGCCGGCTGTGGCCTGGCGGCGACGGTGGGTGGCGGTGCGGCCCGGCGGGCGGCCGGAGTCAGCAGGGCGCCCCGGGAGGCGAGTTCGGTCAGCCGCTCGTGCAGCGCCGCCGCCCCGGGCCGCTCGGCGGGCTCCTTGGCCAGGCAGGCCCGGACCAGCGGCGCCAGCGAGGGCGGCACGGCGGCGAGATCGGGCTCCTCGTGCACCACCCGGTACAGCATCACCTCGGAGGAGGCGCCGGAGCCGAACGGCGAGTCCCCGGTGAGCGCGTACGCCAGGGTGGCGCCGAAGGCGAACACGTCGGTGGCGGGCGTCACGGCCGCCCCCCTGACCTGCTCGGGCGCCAGGAAGCCGGGGGAGCCGACGGCGGTGCCGACGTGGGTGAGCGTGCTGGCGCCGCGCGACCAGGCGATGCCGAAGTCGATGATCCGCGGGCCCTTGGGGGAGAGCAGGATGTTGGACGGCTTGAGGTCGCGGTGCACCACCCCGGCCTCGTGCACCTTGACCAGCCCGTCGGCCAGCGCGGCGCCGATCCGGGCCGCCTCCGGCCAGGGCAGCGGGCCCTCCTCGCCGACCCGCTTGTACAGCGAGGGCCCGGGGACGTACGCGGTGGCCAGCCAGGGCCGCTCGGTCTCGATGTCGGAGGCGACCACCCGCGCGGTACAGCCGCCCCGGATCTTCGAGGCGGCTGCGATCTCGCGGGCGAACCGGGTGCGGAACTCGGCGTCCTCGGCCAGTTCGGCCCGGATCAGCTTGAGCGCGACCCGCTGCCCCTTGCGGTCCGAGCCGAGGTAGACCACGCCCATCCCGCCGGCGCCGAGCCGACGGTGCAGCCGGTAGGGGCCGACGATGCGGGGGTCCTCACGCCTCAGCCGCATCATCGCCATAGTCAGTTCTTCCTGTCAGCCTGAAGGGTGAGACCCCGTCGGTTGGGCCACCGTCAGAATCCTGTTCCGGCACAGCTTACGGACTCCGTGCTGCGGTGTGCTGATACGCAACACCCGCCGGGCCGGTCGGATTGTCGGATCTGCCCGGACGGCCGCACTGACCAGCGCCGGAGCACCCCCTCGGGGTAGCTCTCAGGGTTGCCTCGGGGATCGCCGCCACCCGGTCTCCCCCTCCGGTAGTAGGCAGGATGCCCCGGCGTCATCCTCGGGGATGCCCACCGAACGGTACGCGGGCATGACGACCCCGTCGGTGGCCCCGCATACCTTTGTTCATAGCGGTGGGCGGCCTACTCGTCCCCCGAGGTGAACCGCCCACCGCATCGACCGACACCAGCTCAGGGCTCAAGACAGAGAAGGCAGGAGCACCGACCATGGCCACCCAGCTCACCGAAGCCGGCCGACGCCGCATCGGTATCCGCCAGGCGCCCGCCCGCTCCGGCGAGCAGGGCACCCGGCACCCCGCGGTGGCCGTGGCCATGGTGCTCCCCTTCGCCGTCGCCCTGCTGATGTTCTTCGGCGGCTGGGAGCACCTGGCGACCCAGACCAGGGCCGTCGCCGATCTGATCGGGCGCTGATCCTCTGGGGAGAGGTCGGCGCCGGCCGGGCGTGCACCGTCAGGGACAACGCGGACGGGCGTGAGGGTGCACGGCACTCCGGCAGCAAGAGCAGGGGTCGGGTAGGGACCGTCGGTGAGGGCGGTCCCTACCCGGCCCCTGCTGCTGTGCCCCCGACTCCTGGACGCAGCAAGGGCCATGATCCGATGTCGGATCACGGCCCTCGAACTGCGGTGCGCGATACTGGGATTGAACCAGTGACCCCTTCCGTGTCAGGGAAGTGCTCTCCCGCTGAGCTAATCGCGCGGGTGGTGGTGCGGTACTGCGGTCGGGCCCCGAGGGGACCGAGTGCGCGATACTGGGATTGAACCAGTGACCCCTTCCGTGTCAGGGAAGTGCTCTCCCGCTGAGCTAATCGCGCGGGTGGTGGTGCGGTACTGCGGTCGGGCCCCGAGAGGTCCGAGTGCGCGATACTGGGATTGAACCAGTGACCCCTTCCGTGTCAGGGAAGTGCTCTCCCGCTGAGCTAATCGCGCGGGGAGGGGCCCTGGCGAACCAGGGACACCTCTTGGAGGTGGAGACGGGATTTGAACCCGTGTACACGGCTTTGCAGGCCGTTGCCTCGCCTCTCGGCCACTCCACCAGGCAACACACACAGAAGAACGATCTTACACTGTTCTCCGTCGAGCGGACGACGAGATTCGAACTCGCGACCCTCACCTTGGCAAGGTGATGCTCTACCAACTGAGCCACGTCCGCCTGTCTCCCGGTCACTTCACCGCTTGTTTGCGGCTCCGTTTCCCGGCGACGTGTTGAACTTTAGCGGATTCCTGGGCCAGCTCAAATTCCGTTCCCGCAGCGTGCCGCCGGGGTGCCCCCGAAGTGGCACCCCGTCAGCTCCCCGGAGGCTCCGGCGCCGACGCCGGACAGCCCCTCCGACCTACACTTCAAGCCACCGCAGTCCCTCCCCGCTCCGCGCCCCGCACCGGGCCGAGCAGCACCGAAACCGCGCAGGAGAACCGTGTCCGGCCGCACCGCACCCCACGCCACCGCCGCCCCGATGGCCCGCTTCGGCGGGCGCCTGGCGACCGGCCTGCGGGAGGTCAGCTCGGACCCGGAGGTGCTGGACGGCTCCGGCTTCTGGGCCGTCGCGTACGACTTCGAGGGCCGGCTGACCTGCGCCCGCTTCGACGAGGTCCGGCCCGACCCGGCCCCGCCGCGGACCGACGGCTGGCTCGGCCCGCACTCCGACAGCTGGCACAGCTCGCTCGACCGGGACGCCTACACGGCGGGCGTGCGCCGGATCCGCGAACACATCGCGGCGGGCGAGGTCTACCAGGCCAACCTCTGCCGGGTGCTCTCCGCGCCGCTGCCCGACCCGGACCGCACCGACATCGACGCGCTCACCGGCCTGCTCGCGCACGGCAACCCCGCGCCGTACGCGGGCACCATCCGGCTGCCCGACCACGGGGTCGAGATCGCCACCGCCTCGCCCGAGCTCTATCTGCGCCAGGATGGCCGCACCATCTCCTCCGGCCCGATCAAGGGCACCGGCCGGACCGAGCACGACCTGCTGGAGAAGGACCACGCCGAGAACGTGATGATCGTGGACCTGGTCCGCAACGACCTCGGCCGGGTCTGCGAGACCGGCAGCGTCACCGTCCCCGACCTCTGCGTGGTGGAGAAGCACCCCGGCCTGGTCCACCTGGTCTCCACCGTCGCGGGCCGGCTGCACGGCGGCGCGGGCTGGGGCGCGCTGTTCGACGCCACCTTCCCGCCCGGCTCGGTCACCGGCGCCCCGAAGTCCAGCGCACTGCGGATCATCGACGCCCTGGAGACCGCCCCGCGCGGCCCCTACTGCGGCGCGATCGGCTGGGTCGACGCCGACCGGGGCGAGGCCGAACTCGCGGTCGGCATCCGGACGTTCTGGATCGACCGGACCTCGGCCGAAGCCCCCGTACTGCGGTTCGGCACCGGCGCCGGCATCACCTGGGGCTCGGACCCCGAACGCGAGTGGGACGAGACCGAACTCAAGGCCGCCCGCCTGGTCGCGATAGCGTCGGGCGACAGTGCCGTGCCCGGCAGGCAGCACCCGAGGAGCAACAACTGATGATCTGGGTCAACGACTCCCTGGTCGACGACGGCAGCGCCGCCGTCTCCGTACTCGACCACGGACTCACCGTCGGCGACGGCGTCTTCGAGACCGTGAAGGCGGTGGACGGGCAGCCCTTCGCGCTCACCCGCCACCTGGACCGGCTCAGCCGCTCCGCCCATGGCCTCGGCCTGACCGCCCCCGACCACGAGCTGGTCCGTGAGGGCGTGGCCCAGGTGCTGGCCGCCAACCCGATGCCGCTCGGCCGGCTCCGGATCACCTGCACCGGCGGCATCTCCCCGCTCGGCTCCGAGCGCGGCACCGACCCGACCACCCTGGTGATCGCGCTCGGCAGTGCCGCCCGTCGGCCGGACACCACGGCCGTCCACACCGTGCCCTGGCGCCGCAACGAGCACAGCGCGGTGGCCGGCCTGAAGACCACCTCGTACGCGGAGAACGTGGTCGCCCTGGCCGCCGCCCACCGGGCCGGCGCCTCGGAGGCGATCTTCGCCAACACCGCCGGGCAGCTCTGCGAGGGGACCGGCTCCAACATCTTCGTGGTGCTCGGCGGCCGACTGCTCACCCCGACCCTCGCCTCCGGCTGCCTGGCCGGCATCACCCGGCAGCTGGTGATCGAGTGGACCGGCGCGGAGGAGACCGACCTCCCGTTCGAGGCACTCGCCGAGGCGGAGGAGGCGTTCCTCACCTCCACCCTGCGCGACGTCCAGGCGATCGCCCGGATCGACGCCCGCGAGCTCCCCGCCCCGGGGCCGGTCACCCTCAAGGCGATGGCCCAGTTCACCGAGCGCGCCGCGGACGACCTCGACCCCTGATCCTGTGCAGGTGCTCCGGTTCTACGGTCAGGGGCTCGGGGAACTGCGACGCCGACCTCGGAAACGTTGCACCTGCGTAGATGGTCAGGCACTTTCGCTTTTTTGACCCGCCAGCCACGAACCGTCGCCGTTCCCCGAGCCCCTGAGGTGGTTGCTCAGTGCTGTTCGGGGAAAGGTCCCCGCATGACCACCACGCTGCGTCCGGAGAGTCCCGAGGAGCCGCTGCCCGGTGAGGGCCGGACCCGGCGGTGGCTGATCTGTGTCAACGGCCGTCCGGTGGGCGGGTTGCGGACCACGTCGCGGCCGTACGGGGAGCAGAGCTGGGGCGAGATCTCCGAGCTGGAGGTCACCGGGGGGCGCCGCCGGGGCCGGGGCACCGTCGGGGCGCTGGCGGCCGAGGAGGTGCTCCGGGGCTGGGGATGCAGCCGGGTGGACGTCACCGTCCCGGCGGGGAACGACGCCGCGCTCGGCCTCGCCGTGACCCTCGGCTACACCGAGCGGATGCTGAACCTGGCCAAGGACCTCTCCCAACTCCCCACGCTGCCAACGGAAGTGACGGTCCGTCCGATCGGCCCCGAGCAGTACGGCGGCTGGCTGGAGCAGGTCAAGGCGGGCTACCAACGGGAGTTGGTCGGCTCCGGTCTCGGCGAGCAGGCCGCCAGGGCCAAGGCGGACGCGGACCACAGGCGACTGCTGCGCGAGGGTCATGCCACCCCGGGCACGGCCCTGCGCGAACTCACGGACGCGCAGGGCACGTTGCTCGGCACCCTGTGGCTGACGCTCCGTCAGGAGATCCAGCCCGACGGAGAACCGCTGGCCTGGGTGATGAGCGTCGCGGTCGAACCGGAGCACCGGGGCCACGGCCACGGCCGCACCCTGATGCTGCTGGCCGAACGCGAGTGCCTGGCGGCCGGAGTACGCAGGCTCGGCCTGAACGTCTTCAGCAGCAACACCGTGGCGGTCCGGCTGTACGAGTCGCTCGGCTACCGGCCCACCCGGCGGGTCATGGGCAAGTCACTCGCCTGACGGACTCGCCTGAATCACTGCCCCGCGCGGGCCGCCTCGATGATCGCGACGATCCGCTCGCGCAGCCCGTCCTGGCTCTTGCCACCGTCCAGCCGCTGCCCGGCGATGACGTACGTCGGGGTGCCGGTGATGCCGATCGCCTTGCCCTCGGCCTGGTCGGCGTCGACCACCAGCATGTGCCGCCCGTCGATCAGGGCCACCTCGACCTCCTCGGCGTCCAGCCCGAGCTCGCCGGCCAGCGCGGTGAGCACCGGCTGCCCGGTCCTGGCCAGCTCGTCGCAGCGGGCCAGCAGGGCCTCGGCGTACGCCCAGCCCTGCCCCTGGGCGAAGGCCTCCTCGGCGGCTTCGGCGGCGGCGTAGGCGTGCTTGTTCTTCTCGAGCGGGAAGTGCCGCAGCTCGATCGTCAGGGCGTCGCCGTACTGCGCGCGCAGCGCCCGTACGTCGTCCAGGGCGGTGCGGCAGTCCGGGCACTGGAGGTCGCACCAGAACTCGAGGCGGGGGAGGGGGGCGTCGGTCATGCCCCCAGTCTTCCATCCGCCGGCCCGCCGTCCGCCGCAGGCTGCCGGGGTCAGCCGGTGGCGACGGTCTCCGCGCGCTGGCGGGCCCGGTACGCGGCGACGTGCAGGCGGTTGCCACAGGTCCGGCTGTCGCAGTAGCGGCGGGAGCGGTTGCGGGAGAGGTCGACGAAGACCCGGGCGCAGTCCGGCGCCTCACAGCGGCGCAGCCGCTCGCGTTCGCCGGCCATCACGATGAAGGCCAGCGCCATGCCCAGTTCGGCCGCCAGGTGGTCGCCCAGGGCGGCGTGCGGGGCGAAGTAGTGGATGTGCCAGTCGTGGTGGTCGTGGTTGGTCAGCCGGGGCGTGGTGCCAGCCGCCGCGACCACCGCGTTGACCAGTTCGGCCGCCTCCTCGGTGGAGGCCGCCGAGAACACCTCGCGCAGCCGGGCCCGGAGCCGGTGGACGGCCGCCAGGTCGGCCGCGGTGAGCGAGTCGACCTCGCTGATCTCGTGCCGGGCGACGAAGGCGCCGAGCGCGGGCAGGTCCGGGAACCGCTCGCTGCCACAGGCATCGGGCGAGGTGTTGAGCAGCTCGACCAGAATGCCCAGCGCGCACTCGGTGTCATGGGTGATCAGCACGTGGGGCTCCTCGCGCGGCGGGGGCCCACGGCCCCGCGTCAATCGTCTCGGTGGACTCTACCGGGAGACCCGGGGCCGGCGCGGCTTGCCGGCCCCGACGGGCGGGGAGCGGAAACGGGCGAAGGCCCCGGCTCGCCCTTGGTGGGGGCGAACCGGGGCCTGGCCCCGAGGCCGCTTGCTGGGCGGCTGTGAGTGCGACCGTGCCCCCGAGTAGGACGGACGCGGTGGCGGGAGGACCCGGACGTCGAGGCGGTCAGCTCTCGGCGAGGATGTGGGACAGTTCCCGGTCGAGGTCGAAGTGACGGTGTTCGGTGCCGGGTGGCACGGCGGCATCGGTGCGCTTGAGGAAAGACTCGAGCGCGCGAGCCGGGGCTTCCAGCAGGGCTTCTCCTTCCGGAGAACTCAGGGCGATGCAGACCACCCCCTGACCGTGGCTGCGCGAGGGCCACACCCGGACGTCGCCGGTACCGGTGGGTCGGTGCAGCCCCTCCGCGAGGAGGTCGCGGGCGAACACCCACTCGACGGTCTCGTCGGCACCCGTATGGAAGGTGGCGTGCACGGCATAGGGGTCGGCAGTGTCGTAGCGCAGGCCCGCGGGGACGGGCAGTGACGACTCGCTGGACACGATGAGGCGCAGGTGCAGCTCGCAGCTGACCGTGGTGTTCATAAGCGCCAGGGCCTTTCGCTCAGTGTGCGCTCGGGGAATCGCACGTCGGCGAACGGACCATCCCACCTGAAAGCCCGGTGTAAACCCGTCTGTCCCGATTCAGGTGCGAGTCGTACCCCTTCCGGCGCATTGCAGAATCGCTACGGCAGCCGGAACGGCCGCACCAGGACTGGGGACTCCGGTAGTTTTCGCCGTATGGCTGTACGAAACGACAATCCCGAGCCCGAGGGCTCGGACCAGGCGCCGGCCGAGACCCCGGACGCCGGCCTCGGATCCAAGGCTCCGCACTTCATCCGACGGTCCCGGCCGCTGCACCTCAGCTGGCAGGTGGCGATCTTCCTGGTCGGCCTCGCGGTGGTCGCGCTCGGCGTGGTGATGCTGCCGCTGCCGGGGCCCGGCTGGGTGGTCATCTTCCTGGGCATGGGCATCTGGGCGACCGAGTTCGTCTGGGCCCAGCTGGTGCTGCGGTGGACCAAGCGCAAGGTGACGGAGGCGGCACAGCGGGCGCTCGACCCCAAGGTGCGCCGCCGCAACATCATCATCACCGGCATCGGCGTGGTGATCATCGCGGGCCTGGGCGGCTGGTACCTGTGGAAGTACGGGCTCACCATGCCCTGGAAGCTGCGCTGACCGCCGGGGGTGTTCGGAGCACCCCACGGCATGCGGTAATGTTTTCCCTGCACCCGGGCGATTAGCTCAGCGGGAGAGCACTTCGTTCACACCGAAGGGGTCACTGGTTCGATCCCAGTATCGCCCACCCGGAATGCACAGAAGACCCCGGCCAATTCAATTGGCCGGGGTCTTCTGGTGTTTCCGTGTTCCGTTCCGCGAGCCGGGCTGATTCCCCCTCAGTCTCCGCGGCCGGTACGGGAGCTGGGGATCCGGTTTGCGGAGTCACCCCCAAGTGGTGCTAGTCTTCTTCTCGTTGCCCGGGCGATTAGCTCAGCGGGAGAGCACTTCGTTCACACCGAAGGGGTCACTGGTTCGATCCCAGTATCGCCCACCCGGAGTCAACATTCAGGCCCTGACCGGAAGTTCGGTCGGGGCCTGAGTCGTTCTCGTCCTCAGGCCGCCGCCTCGCAGCGGTGGTCCAGTGCGAGCCGCCGACCGCAGGCGCAGCGGGCCGGGCGAAGCGGCCAGGCGAAGTCCACCTGTTCCCGGGTGCCCTCGCGGTCGAACCAGTTCTGCAACCCCCGGGCCTGGGCGGCGTGCCAGACCGCCTGACGCAGGTGCAGTTCGGCCGGGGTCAGCGCGCCGAGCGGGCCCGCGTACCGGCGGCCCAGGGCGCGGACCAGGTGCAGGGTGGCGGTCGCGTCGGCGGTGGCGTCGTGCGCGCCGTCCAGTGTCACGCCGTAGTGCGCGCACAGGTCGGTCAGGGTGCGCCGGCCCTTGCGGTAGCGGTCGACGTACTTGTCCATCACCCGGGGGTCCAGCACCAGCAGTTCGGCCCGGCCCAGGCTGTCGGCGAGCGAGAGGCCGCGGTGCCGGCGCAGCTCGCGGTCCAGCAGGGTGAGGTCGAACGGGGCGTTCATCACCACCAACGGCACGTGCGCGAGGGCCTGTTCGGCCAGCGCGCGGGCGATCTCGGCGACCACCACCCGGGGCGGCCGGCCGAAGTCCCTGGCCCGCTGGTCGGTGATGCCGTGCACCTCGCGGGCGGCGTCGGGGATCGGCACCCCGGGATCGGCCAGCCAGCTGAGGGTACGGGCGGGTGCGGTGGGTGTGGCCTGCACCACCAGCGCGGCCGAGACGATCCGGTCGGTCTCGACGTCCACGCCGGTGGTCTCGGTGTCGAAAGAGGCGAGTGGACCCTGGTACCAGGGCTGAGTGTGCGGCACGGCTGCGGCCCCCGATCACCACCTGGCGGTGCCCGGCGCGCCACCGAGGACCAGTGGCGCGCCGGGCACAGCGGCGTTCTGCCTTGGTGATACCGCAGTTGACGCCCCCTCAATCCCGTTCGAGCGGGCATCGGGGCCGCCGGGGGTATATGGGTGCGCGGTCCGGCCTCCGCTCTCGGTACCATCGGACACGCGCAGCATGGTGCTGTGGCGCACAGATGTCAGGAGAGACCGGTGACCGACGTCCGGATCATCATCAACCGCGAACCCGATCGGGAAGAGCGCGTGGTGACCACGGGCACTACCGCCGCCGAGCTCTTCGCCGACGACCGCTCGATCATCGCCGCCCGGGTCGCGGGCGCGCTGAAGGACCTGGCGTACCAGGTGCAGGACGGCGACGAGGTCGAGCCCGTCGTGATCTCCAGCAAGGACGGCCTGGACATCCTGCGGCACTCGACCGCGCACGTGATGGCGCAGGCCGTGCAGCAGCTCTTCCCGGAGGCCAAGCTCGGCATCGGCCCGCCGGTCAAGGACGGCTTCTACTACGACTTCGACGTCGAGAAGCCGTTCCACCCCGATGACCTCAAGGCCATCGAGAAGAAGATGCAGGAGATCATCAAGCGCGGCCAGAAGTTCTCCCGCCGGGTGGTCACCGACGAGGCCGCCACCGCCGAGCTGGCCGCCGAGCCGTACAAGCTCGAACTGATCGGCCTCAAGGGCTCCGCCGCCACCGCCGGCGAGGGTGCCGACGTCGAGGTGGGCGGCGCCGAGCTGACCATCTACGACAACCTGGACGCCAAGTCCGGCGAGCACTGCTGGGGCGACCTCTGCCGCGGCCCGCACCTGCCGTCGACCCGGCACATCCCGGCGTTCAAGCTGATGCGTAACGCGGCCGCCTACTGGCGCGGCAGCGAGAAGAACCCGATGCTGCAGCGCATCTACGGCACCGCGTGGCCGACCAAGGACGAGCTCAAGGCGCACCTGGAGTTCCTGGAGGAGGCCGCCAAGCGCGACCACCGCAAGCTGGGCTCCGAGCTCGACCTGTTCTCCATCCCGGAGGAGATCGGCTCCGGCCTGGCGGTGTTCCACCCCAAGGGCGGCATCATGCGCCGGGTGATGGAGGACTACTCGCGCAAGCGGCACGAGGAGTCGGGCTACGAGTTCGTCTACACCCCGCACGCCACCAAGGGCAGCCTGTTCGAGCTCTCCGGCCACCTGGACTGGTACGCCGACGGCATGTACCCGCCCATGAAGCTCGACGGCGACATCGACTACTACCTCAAGCCGATGAACTGCCCGATGCACAACCTGATCTACCGCTCGCGCGGCCGCTCGTACCGCGAACTGCCGCTCCGGCTCTTCGAGTTCGGCACCGTGTACCGGTACGAGAAGTCCGGCGTGGTGCACGGCCTGACCCGGGCCCGCGGCTTCACCCAGGACGACGCGCACATCTACTGCACCCGTGAGCAGATGGCGGACGAGCTCGACTCGCTGCTCACCTTCGTGCTGGACCTGCTGCGCGACTACGGGCTGAACGACTTCTACCTGGAGCTCTCGACCCGGGACCCGGAGAAGTTCATCGGCGACCTGGACGAGTGGGAGGAAGCCACCGAGACCCTGCGGGCCGCGGCCGAGAAGCAGGGGCTCGAGCTGGTCCTCGACCCGGCCGGTGCCGCGTTCTACGGTCCGAAGATCTCGGTGCAGGCGCGGGACGCGATCGGCCGTACCTGGCAGATGTCGACCATCCAGGTCGACTTCCAGCTGCCGCAGCGCTTCGAGCTGGAGTTCCAGGGCTCGGACGGCAACCGGCAGCGTCCGGTCATGATCCACCGGGCCCTGTTCGGCTCGATCGAGCGGTTCTTCGCGGTGCTCCTCGAGCACTACGCCGGCGCCATGCCGCCGTGGCTCGCCCCGGTCACGGTGGTCGGCATCCCGATCACCGACGAGCACATCCCGTACCTCCAGGAGGTCGCGGCCGAGCTGAAGAAGCAGGGCGTGCGGATCGAGGTCGACTCCTCGGACGACCGGATGCAGAAGAAGATTCGGACCGCACAGAAGTCGAAGATCCCGTTCATGCTGATCGCCGGCAACGACGACGTCGAGGCGGGTGCGGTGTCCTTCCGCTACCGCAACGGCGAGCAGAAGAACGGCGTGCCGCTCGCCGAGGCGGTTGCGGAGATCGTCGACGCGGTCCAGCGCCGGGTCCAGGTCTGATCCAACGGCTGGTGCGGGGCAGGCTCTTCAACGAGTCTGCCCCGCACTGCTATGCAGAGCCGGTCCGGCGAATATGCTGATCAGCATGACGAGTGAGCCGGAACTGCAGCGGGGCGTGGGGGAGCCGGATGGCTTCCGGCGCCTGTGGACGCCTCATCGGATGGCGTACATCCAGGGCGAGAACAAGCCCACCGGGCCCGCACCGGACGATGGTTGCCCGTTCTGCTCGATCCCCGCGCTCAGCGACGAGGACGGGCTGATCGTCGCCCGGGGCGGTTCGGTCTTCGCGGTGCTCAACCTCTACCCGTACAACGGTGGGCACTTGATGGTGGTCCCGTACCGGCACGTGGCGGACTACACCGAGCTGGACGCGGCCGAGACCGCCGAGCTCGGCGACTACACCAAGCGGGCCATGACGGCGCTGCGGGCCGCTTCCGGTGCGCACGGGTTCAACATCGGGATGAACCAGGGCGCCGCCGCCGGGGCCGGGATCGCCGCGCACCTGCACCAGCACGTGGTGCCGCGCTGGGGCGGGGACACCAACTTCATGCCGGTGGTGGGCCACACCAAGGTGCTGCCCCAACTGCTGGCCGACACCCGGAAGATGCTCGCCGAGGCGTGGCCGCAGAGCTGACGGTTCGACCGGCTGACGACATGACAGTGGGGCCGCACCGACCGGTGCGGCCCCACTGTCGTACCGGTCAGCCCGCGTCGTAGTTGTCGGCCTTGAACGGGCGGCTGCCCTGCATCTCGGACCTGAGGATGCCGATCCGGCTGTTGAACCGGTCGACGTTGACGTCGTGCTCGGCCAGGAACTCCACCGTGGCGGCCATCACGGCGTTGACCACCGGGGTGGCGCTGAACAGCACGTCGTCCGACTTGAACCGGCTGGTCCAGGTGCGGTCGGCCCAGGCGCCGCGGAGCGAGAACGGCTCCGGCAGCGAGACCCCGCCGCCCAGCCAGCTGAGCAGGGTGGGGAACTTGTGGAACGGCGCGCGGAGGGCCTGCCGGACCACGTCGTCGTTGTTCACCAGCGGGAGGATGACGGTGCGCTCCTCCCAGAACTTGCCGGTCTTCGGGACCTTGAGCTCCTTGGGCTTCGGCTTGGCGCCGAACAGCCCGTGCAGCGGACCGAGCGCGTGGCCGGAGACCGAGACCCGCAGGGTGTTGTTCATCACGGTCACGCCGATCAGCACGGTGGACACCAACTGGCCCTTGTGGAGCACCAGTTGAGCGGACGTCCGGTGCCGGCTGTCGGTGCCCAGGGTCTGCCGGTTGGCGATCGCCTGGAGCGCGAAGTCACGCATCCGGTAGTTGTCCATGTCCGGCCCGGACGGCCGGCCGATCTCGTCCGCGCCCTCCGGGATGTCCACCACCAGCCACTGCTGGACCGAGACGTGCGGCATCCCGCCGCCCGCCACCTCGCTCTGGCTGAGCGTGCCCAGCCTGGTGGTGATGGAGCGGGCCAGGTCCCACGGGTGGAAGGCCCGGAAGTCCACCTGGCCCTCGGCCGGCCGCAGCTCCTCCACCACCTGCCAGTCACCCCAGCGCAGCCCCGCACCGAGCAGACCCTTTGCGCCCGCGTAGTGCTGGACGTTGGTCTCCTGCTCGACCGTCAGCCGCTCCAGCGAGGCGCGCAGCTCGGCCGCCTTCTTGTCCAGGTCGTCCCGGGGCACCGCCTTGGGCACGGTGGCCGCCATCGCGCTGCCGGCCACCAGGCCGCCCCAGCGCTCGCGCAGCTCGATCGTGAAGCGCAGGCAGATCCGCTTGGCGACGAACCAGCCGATCACCGGCGCCAGCGTCATCACCCGGAAGTACAGCCCGAACGGCCCGGCCACCGGCGGCCGGAGCGCGAGCAGAGCTGCCAGCCCGACCGCGAGCAGCACCAGCGCGGTGCTGTAGAAGCCCTCCCGGCCGGGGGAGGTCTTCTTGAAGTAGGCGCGGCCGTAGAACACCGCGAGCCAGATCAGCGTGCCGGGCAGGAAGAGCACGCCGGTGAGCATGGTGACCACCATCAGCTCGCGGTCGCGGGCGTCCCGCAGCTCCTGGGCGGCGAGGCAGTGCTCGACCACCATCCGGGTGTCGGTGCCGAACGAGGGCACCAGCGGGAGGCGGCCCTTGCCGAGGGTGCGGTCCAGCACGGCACGGGTGAACGCCTCACCGGTGCTGGGCCGGAACAGCTTGAAGAACTTGCCCTCTTTGAGCTTGACGCCCTCGAGCGCGGCGATCGCCTCGACCTCGGTGTCCCGGTAGGCCGCCGAGGAGAGCAACTGCGTGACCGCGGTCTGCGGCCCGACGTCCGTACGGGGTATCTGCGCGCCCGGGGTCATGTCGAGCTTGGTCACGGCGGCGTCCCCTCCTCCCCTTGTGTCAGCGGCAGGTTATCGTGCGACCGGTATGCCGCGCGGATGATCGTCTGAACAGCCGTCACTTCCGGTACGCGATGGTCCCGGAGGGATCGTGCCCAGTTTCGGACGGCTTCGATCCTGTCGGTGGGGCCGTGCCGGTACCGGCGGCGCCGATGGTGCAGGATCGGGGTATGAGCGAGGAACGATCGATCGATCCGGTGCTGATCTTCGACGGGGACTGCGCGTTCTGCAGCAGCTGCGTGCAGTTCTCCGAGCGCTACCTGCGGGCGAGCCTCTCCTCGGCGAACTGGGAGGCGGTGCCGTTCCAGTTCGCCGACCTGGCGGAGCTGGACGCCCGCGCGGGCGGCGTCGGGCTGATCACCTGGGAGCGGGCCGAGCAGGAGGTGCTCTGGCTGACGCCCCGTGGGGACGTCTACGGCGGGGCGCAGGCGGCGGCCCGGCTCCTGATGCGGAGCGGCGGCGCCTGGGCCTACCTCGGCGCCCTGCTGACCCTCGCACCGGTCCGCCCACTCGCGGCCCTCGTGTACGACTGGGTCGCCCGAAACCGCCACCGCCTGCCCGGCGGCACGCCGGCCTGCTCGCTGCCGCGGCGTTAGTTTTCTGCAGGGCGCTCGGTTGCACTGCGGGTCACTGCGAAAGTGCCTGACCGCCTACGCACGGATCACCTTTTTCGAGGTCGGCGTCGCAGTTCCCCGAGCCCCTGGCTGCCGCAGCGTGTGCCTACTGGTACTGCGCGGCCAGAGCGGGTGGCATCGGTGCGTGGCGTACGTAGCTGCGCGAGAAGGTGCCCGTGCCGTGGGAGAGGGAGCGTAGGTCGACCGGGTAGTGGGCCAGTTCCAGTTCGGGGACTTCGGCACGGAGCAGGCTGAGGCCGGGGCCGCCGGGTTCGGTGCCGAGGACGTGGCCGCGGCGGGCGGACAGGTCGTTGAGTACGGCGCCCTGGTACTCGTCGGGCAGCAGCACCTGGACTTCGTCGACCGGCTCCAGCAGCCGGACGGTGCCGTCGGCGGCGGCTTCCCGCAGGGCGAGTGCGGCGGCGGTCTGGAAGGCGGCGTCCGAGGAGTCGACGGAGTGGGCCTTGCCGTCGGTGAGGGTGACCCGGACGTCGACCACGGGGTAGCCGGCCAGGACGCCCTTGGCGAGCTGGCTGCGGACGCCCTTCTCGACGGACGGGACGAAGTTCCGGGGCACCGCGCCGCCCACCACCTTGTCGACGAACTCGAAGCCGCCGCCGGGCAGCGGCTCGACCGTCAGGTCGCAGATCGCGAACTGGCCGTGCCCGCCCGACTGTTTGACGTGCCGGCCGTGCCCGCTCCCGGTGCCGGCGAAGGTCTCGCGCAGGGCGACCCGGTACGGGACGGTGTCCACGTGCACGCCGTAGCGGGTGCGCAGCCGGTCCAGGACGACCGCCTGGTGGGCCTCGCCGGTGCTCCAGAGGACCAGCTGGTGGGTGTCGGGGTTCTGTTCGACCCGCAGGGCCGGGTCCTGGGCGGTGAGCCGGGCCAGGCTCTGGGCGAGCCGGTCCTCGTCGGCCTTGCTGTGGGCTTCGACGGCGGTGGGCAGCAGGGGTTCGGGCTGCGGCCAGCGGTCGAGTTCGACGCCGTCGGCGGCGATGGTGTCGCCGGTGCGGGCGTGGGCGAGTTTGGCCAGGCAGGCCAGGTCGCCCGCCGTGGCGGCCGGGACGGGGCGCTGGTGGTGTCCGAACGGGCTGGTGATCGCGGTGACCCGTTCCTCGCCGAGGACGGTGTCGGGCCGGAGGGTGCCGGAGAAGACCCGGACCAGGCTGAGCCGTCCGACGTACTGGTCCTCGGCGGTGTGCACGACCTGGGCGACCACGGGGCCGTCGGGGTCGCAGGGCGGGAGTTCGTCGGTGCGCTCCAGCGGGCTGGGGAAGGCGTCCACGATCAGGTCGAGGAGTTCGGCGGCGCCGAGCGGGGCGGCGGTGCAGATCAGCGGGTGGACGGTGTTCTGCCCGAGTTCGCGGCGGAGGGCGGCGGTCAGCGAGGCCGGGTCGAGGTCCTCGCCGGCCACCCAGCGTTCCAGCAGGGTGTCGTCCTCGCCCGCGATGGCCTCCACCAGGGCGCCGCGGGCGGCGGGGTCGGGGGCCGGGGCGTCGCCGTAGCTGCGGCCGGTGAGCAGTTCGAGGGAGCCGGTGAGGTGGCCGTCCCGGAAGGCGGGCAGGCAGAGCGGCAGGACGGTGTCGGGGTGGCCCTCGCCGAAGGCTTCCTGACAGGCCGTCACGGCTTCGGCGCTGTGCACGTGGGTGAGGGCGATGGCGGTGGGCAGGCCGGCCGCGCGGCACTCGCGCCAGAGGGCGAGCACGGTGGGGCCGACCGGTTCGGCGGCGGAGACGACCAGGACGGCGGCCTCGGCGGCGCGCATGCCGGCCCGGCGTTCGCCCGCGAAGTCGGCGTAGCCGGGGGTGTCCAGCAGGTTGATCTTGCAGTCGCGCCAGGCCAACGGGAGCAGCGCGAGCTGGACGGAGCGCTGCTGCTGGTGCTCGATCGCCTCGTGGTCGGAGACGGTGCTGCCGTCCGGGACGGTGCCGGCCCGGCTGATCGCCCCGGCGGCGTGGGCGAGGGCCTCGGCCAGCGTGGTCTTGCCGGAGCCCGCGGCGCCGATCAGGACCACGTTGCGGAGCCGTCCGGGCTCCGCGAAGGGCGGCGGGGGTGGGGTGGTCCGGTCCGACATGGCGCACCTCCGTGACGGTGGGTGTGCCCTCAACTGCCCTGGGTAGTGGCCCGTTGGGCCGGAATCCGGCTCGCGGGCGTGGGGCGGCGGAGCGTGCGAGCGGCGTGGATACCATTGTCCAGCCGGGCGGGCCGATCCGCTCGGCCGCCCGCCGCCCGCTGGGTGGGGGCGGGTTCCGTGAGATCGGGGCGGTCCGGAAGGCCATGCTCAACAAGTACGCACGTGCCTTCTTCACACGTGTCCTGACGCCGTTCGCCGCGCTGCTCCTTCGCTGGGGTGTGAGTCCGGACGCGGTGACGCTGATCGGGACGGCCGGGTCGGTCGCGGGTGCGCTGGTGTTCTTCCCCCGCGGGGAGTTCTTCTGGGGCACCATCACGATCACCCTGTTCATCTTCTCCGACCTGGTGGACGGCAACATGGCCCGCCAGGCCGGTACGTCCAGCCGGTGGGGTGCCTTCCTGGACTCGACGCTGGACCGGGTCGCCGACGCGGCGATCTTCGGTGGCCTGGCGCTCTGGTACGCGGGTCAGGGCGACAACGAGCTGCTCTGCGCGGTGGCGATCTGCTGCCTGGCCAGCGGCCAGGTGGTCTCGTACACCAAGGCGCGGGGCGAGAGCCTGGGCTTCCCGGTGGACGTCTCCGGGCTGGTCGAGCGGGCCGAGCGGCTGGTGCTGACGCTGGTCGCGGCCGGGGTGGCCGGGCTGCACGGGTTCGGGGTGCCGTACGTGGAGTGGCTGCTGCCGGTGGCGCTCTGGCTGGTCGCGGTGGGGAGTCTGGTGACGGTCGGGCAGCGGATGCTGACGGTGCGCCGGGAGTCCCGGGAAGCCGAGGCGGCGGCGTGAAGGACCGGATGATCGACGGCGCGTACGCGCTGGGCTGGGCGGCGCTCAAGCACCTGCCCGAGCCGGTGGCGCGCGGCCTGTTCAACCAGCTCGCGGACCACACCTGGCGCCGTCGGGGCAAGGGCGTGCTCCGGCTGGAGGCCAATCTGCGCCGGGTCCGCCCCGAGCTGGACGAGGCCGGGCTGCGCGAGCTGTCCAGGGCCGGGATGCGGTCCTACCTGCGGTACTGGAAGGAGTCCTTCCGGCTGCAGACCCTGAGCACCGCCCAGCTGGCCGAGCAGTGCCAGGTCAAGGGCATCGAGCCGCTGGAGGAGGCGCTCGGCAACGGCCGGGGCGTCGTCATAGCGCTGCCGCACATGGGCAACTGGGACCTGGCCGGGGCCTGGGTGGCCGGGGCGAAGGGGCACCGGTTCACCACGGTCGCCGAGCGGCTGAAGCCGGAGTCGCTGTTCGACCGGTTCGTGGCGTACCGGGAGAGCCTGGGCATGGAGGTGCTGCCGCTGACGGGGGGGCAGGGGTCGGTGATCGGCACGCTGGCCCGCCGGCTGCGGGCGGGCGGGCTGGTCTGCCTGGTGGGGGACCGCGACCTCTCCGAGGCCGGTCTGCCGGTGGACTTCTTCGGCGAGCGGACCAGGATGCCGGCCGGTCCGGCCGCGCTCGCGCTGCGCACCGGGGCCGCGCTGCTCCCGGTCACCCTCTGGTACGACGGCCCGGTGATGCGCGCGCTGATCCACCCCGAGGTGCTGCCGCCGGCCGAGGGCGACCAGAAGGAACAGACCTCCGCGATGACCCAGGCGATGGCCGACATCTGGGCCGAGGGCATTCGCGAGCACCCCGAGGACTGGCACATGCTGCAGCGGTTCTGGCTGGCCGACCTGGAGGGGACCCGATGAAGATCGGCATCGTCTGCCCGTACGACTGGGACGTGCCCGGTGGGGTGCAGTTCCACATCCGCGACCTGGCCGAGCACCTGATCGCCCTCGGGCACCAGGTCTCGGTGCTGGCCCCGGCCGAGGACGAGTCGGCGCTGCCGCCGTACGTGGTCTCGGCGGGGCGCGCGGTGGCCGTGCCGTACAACGGCTCGGTGGCCCGGCTGAGCTTCGGCATCCTGTCGGCGGCCCGGGTCAGGCGCTGGCTGAGTGACGGTCAGTTCGACATCCTGCACGTGCACGAGCCGTCCTCGCCGAGCCTGTCGATACTGGCCGCCTGGTCGGCCTCCGGGCCGATGGTCGCCACCTTCCACACCTCCAACCCGCGCTCGCGGGCGATGATCGCGGCCTCGCCGATCCTGCAGCCGGGCCTGGAGAAGATAAGCGCCCGGATCGCGGTCAGCGAGTACGCCCGCCGCACCCTGGTCGAGCACCTGGGCGGCGACGCGGTGGTGATCCCGAACGGGGTGGACGTCCGGTTCTTCGCGGACGCCGAGCCGGACGAGCGCTGGCAGGGCGGCGCGGCCGACGGCGGGCCCGGCACGATCGGCTTCATCGGCCGGATCAACGAGCCGCGCAAGGGGCTGCCCACGCTGCTCGCGGCGCTGCCCAAGATCCTGGCCGCCCGGCCCGGTGTGCGGCTGCTGGTCGCGGGCAAGGGCGACGAGGAGGAGGCGGTGGCCGACCTCGCTCCCGAGGTGCGGGCGCAGATCGAGTTCCTCGGCATGGTGACCGACCAGGAGAAGGCCCGGCTGCTGCGCAGCGTCGACCTGTACGTGGCGCCGAACACCGGCGGCGAGAGCTTCGGCATCATCCTGGTCGAGGCGATGTCGGCGGGCGCACCGGTGCTGGCCAGCGACCTGGACGCGTTCAAGCAGGTGCTGGACGGCGGCGACGCGGGGGAACTGTTCCCGGTCGAGGACGCCGGGGCGCTGGCCGAGGCGGCGGTCCGGCTGCTGGCCGACCCCAAGCGGCTGACCGAGCTGCGGGAGGCCGCGTCGCGGCACGTCCGCAGGTTCGACTGGTCCACCGTGGGGGCGGAGATCCTGTCGGTGTACGAGACGGTGACGGACGGCATGCCGCCGGTCGCCGAGGACGTCCGGGGCGGCTGGCGGGAGCGGCTCGGTCTCGCCCGGGACTAGAAATGCAAAGTGCCTGACCACCTACGCACGGATCACCTTGCAGGAGGTCGGCGTCGCCCACGCGGCGGAGCCGCACATCAGCAGAGCCCCGAGCCCCTGGGTCCGTAGTTGCTTACTGGAGGATGGCATGCCGCAGATACTTGTCGACTATTCGGCTGAGCTCGACTTCGATCGGGAGGGCTTCGCCAAGGAGCTGCATCCGGTGATCGCCGAGGTGATCGACACCGAGGTGGCGGCCTGCAAGTCGGTGTTCCGGCCGGCCGGGGAGTACGTGCTCGGTGACGGGGCGTCGGGTGAGGTGTTCGTGCTGGTGGAGATCAAGATCCTGGCGGGGCGGAGCCCCGAGCAGCGGGCCGAGCTGACCCGGCGGACGCTGGCGCTGCTGGAGCGGTATGTGACGGTGCCGCTGGCGTACGGGGTCGAGGTCACCGAGCTGGACCGGGCCACGTATCGCTTCGGGCACCTCGCGGCGCGGTAGCGTACCGCTCCGTGACTACCTGGATCTGGGCCGCGGCAGCGGTCGCGCTGTTCGCCGTGTACCTCAGCTGGACGGCGGGACGGCTCGACCGGCTGCACGCCCGGATCGACGCGGCGAAGGCGTCGCTGGACGCGCAGTTGGTGCGGCGCTCGGCCGTGGCGCTGGAGCTGGCCACCTCCTCGCAGCTGGACCCGGCCACCTCGATCCTGCTCTACGAGGCGTCACATGCCGCCCGTGAGGCGGAGGACGACCACCGGGAGGTGGCGGAGAGCGAGCTGAGCCTGGCGCTGCGCGCGGTGTTCGCGCCGCCGGAGCAGGTGGCGGCGCTGGCCGCGGTGCCGGGCGGCGAGGAGATGCTGAAGGAGCTGACCGCCGCGGTCCGGCGGGTGCCGATGGCGCGGCGGTTCCACAACGACGCGGTGCGGGCGGCCCGGGCGGTGCGGGAGCACCGGCTGGTGCGGTACTTCCGGCTGGCCGGGCGGGCGCCGTTCCCGCTGGCGTTCGAGATGGACGACGAGCCGCCGCTCGCGCTCACCCCGCAGGGTTCTCCCGCCTGAGGGGGCGAAACCCCATTTCGAGTGAAATCGGTGGTTGTTCAGCCTCTTTGTCGTAACCCGCAGGCCCTTCTGGCCCGGATGGTGCGTGGTCCGCGTCGGGTTCGGGCCTACGATAGGGCGATAGCACTGGTTCATCTTCGAGTGAGGTCTCACGTGTCCACCACCCCCATCACCGCTGACCAGCCGCAGATCGGCACCGCCCGCGTGAAGCGCGGAATGGCCGAGCAGCTCAAGGGCGGTGTGATCATGGACGTGGTCAACGCCGAGCAGGCGAAGATCGCCGAGGACGCCGGTGCCGTGGCCGTCATGGCCCTGGAGCGGGTGCCCGCCGACATCCGCAAGGACGGCGGCGTGGCCCGGATGTCCGACCCGAACATGATCGAGGAGATCATCGCCGCGGTCTCCATCCCGGTCATGGCCAAGTCCCGGATCGGCCACTTCGTCGAGGCCCAGGTCCTGCAGTCGCTCGGCGTCGACTACATCGACGAGTCCGAGGTGCTGACCCCGGCCGACGAGGTCAACCACTCGGACAAGTTCGCCTTCACCACCCCGTTCGTCTGCGGCGCCACCAACCTCGGTGAGGCGCTGCGCCGGATCGCCGAGGGTGCGGCCATGATCCGCTCCAAGGGCGAGGCCGGCACCGGCAACGTGGTCGAGGCCGTCCGCCACCTGCGCCAGATCAAGAACGAGATCGCCCGCCTGCGCGGCTACGACAACAACGAGCTGTACGCGGCGGCGAAGGAGCTGCGCGCTCCGTACGAGCTGGTCAAGGAGGTCGCCGAGCTCGGCAAGCTCCCGGTGGTGCTGTTCTCCGCCGGTGGTGTGGCCACCCCGGCCGACGCCGCGCTGATGCGTCAGCTCGGTGCCGAGGGTGTCTTCGTCGGCTCCGGCATCTTCAAGTCGGGCGACCCGGCCAAGCGCGCCGCCGCCATCGTGAAGGCCACCACCTTCTACGACGACCCGAAGATCATCGCGGACGCGTCCCGCAACCTGGGCGAGGCCATGGTCGGCATCAACTGCGACACCCTCCCCGAGAGCGAGCGGTACGCCAACCGCGGCTGGTAGTTCTTCCGGTCGGCCCGCCGCGCAGCCTTGATCGCGCGGCGGGCCGCCGCACGTCCGACGTAACAACGTGAAGAGGTAGTGACCGTGAGCACCCCCGTCATCGGCGTCCTGGCCCTGCAGGGCGACGTCCGTGAGCACCTGATCGCGCTGGCCGCGGCCGACGCGATCGCCCGCGAGGTGCGGCGGCCCGAGGAGCTGGCCGACGTCGACGCGCTGGTGATCCCCGGCGGGGAGTCCACCACGATGTCGAAGCTGGCGCTGCTGTTCGGCCTGATGGACCCGATCCGTGCGCGGGTCAGGGCCGGTATGCCGGTCTACGGCACCTGCGCGGGCATGATCATGTTGGCGGACAAGATCCTGGACGGCCGGGACGACCAGGAGACGGTCGGCGGCATCGACATGACGGTCCGTCGGAACGCGTTCGGCCGGCAGAACGAGTCCTTCGAGTCCGGCATCGCCTTCGACGGCCTCGGCGAGGAGCCGGTGCACGGCGTCTTCATCCGGGCCCCCTGGGTCGAGGAGGTCGGCGCCGGTGTCCAGGTGCTGGCCGAGCTGCCCGCGGCCGACGGCCCGGACAGCCGGATCGTGGCGGTCCGTCAGGGCAACCTGCTGGCCACCTCGTTCCACCCCGAGCTGACCGGTGACCACCGGGTGCACGAGTACTTCGTACGCATGGTCGAGAGTGCCGGTCGCTGAGGCGGCCCACGGCACCGGTAAGATCCCTTCTGTTCATTTCCCTTTGGCGACGAAAAGGAGCTGGTGATGTCCGGCCACTCTAAATGGGCTACCACCAAGCACAAGAAGGCCGCGATCGACGCCAAGCGCGGCAAGCTCTTCGCCAAGATGATCAAGAACATCGAGGTGGCGGCCCGCACCGGCGGCTCCGACCCGGCCGGCAACCCGACGCTCTACGACGCCATCCAGAAGGCGAAGAAGAGCTCGGTGCCGATCGACAACATCAACCGCGCCGTCAAGCGCGGCGACGGTGCCGAGGCGGGCGGGGCCGACTACTCGACCATCATGTACGAGGGCTACGGCCCCAACGGCGTGGCGGTCCTGATCGAGTGCCTCACCGACAACCGCAACCGCGCGGCCTCCGACGTCCGGGTCGCGATGACCCGCAACGGCGGCAACATGGCCGACCCGGGTTCGGTCTCGTACCTCTTCAACCGGAAGGGCGTCATCATCGTCCCGAAGGCGGACGGGGTCGACGAGGACAAGGTCTTCGAGGTCGTCCTGGAGGTCGGCGCCGAGGAGGTCAACGACCTCGGTGACTCCTTCGAGGTGATCAGCGCGGCCACCGACATGGTCGCCGTCCGCACCGCGCTGGTGGACGCCGGGATCGACTACGACTCGGCCGACGCCAACTTCGTGGCGGACCTGCAGGTCCCGCTGGACGTCGACGGCGCCCGCAAGATCTTCAAGCTGATCGACGCGCTGGAGGACAGCGACGACGTGCAGAACGTCTTCGCCAACTTCGACATCAGCGACGAGGTCGGTGCGCAGCTCGACGCCGAGTAAGTCCGGTGCCTCCCCGGCCCGGTGGTCCTCCGCGGACCGCCGGGCCGGTGTCGTTCGTCCGGTTGTCCGACCCGGGCGGTAGCCTTCGCAGGTCGGACGACAGAGATGGGTTCACAGGTGCGGGTGCTGGGAGTTGACCCTGGGCTGACCAGGTGCGGTGTCGGCGTGGTGGAGGGTTCGCCCGGCCGGCCGCTCACCATGCTCGGGGTCGGCGTGATCCGGACGCCGGCCGAGGCGGAGATCGGGCAGCGGCTGCTGCTGATCGAGCAGGGCCTGGAGCAGTGGCTCGACACCCACCGGCCCGAACTCGTCGCGGTGGAGCGGGTGTTCGCCCAGCACAACGTCAGCACCGTGATGGGCACCGCGCAGGCCAGCGCGGTCGCGATGCTCTGCGCCACCCGGCGCGGCATCCCGGTCACCCTGCACACCCCGAGCGAGGTCAAGGCCGCCGTCACCGGCTCAGGCCGGGCCGACAAGGCCCAGGTCACCGCGATGGTGACCAGGCTGCTGCGGCTGGCCGAGCCGCCCAAGCCCGCCGACGCCGCCGACGCGCTGGCGCTGGCGATCTGTCACATCTGGCGCGGCGCGGCGCACAACCGGATCGCCGCCGCCGTCGCGAGCAATCCACGGACCAGGGAGTACCGCCGATGATCGCCTTCGTCCAGGGCCCGGTCGCCGCCATCACCCCCGGCAGTGCCGTGGTCGAGGTCGGCGGCGTCGGCATGCTGGTGAAGTGCACCCCGCGCACGCTGGCTGCACTGCGGATCGGCGAGCCCACCCGCCTCACCACCGCGCTGATCGTCAAGGAGGATTCGCTCACCCTGTACGGCTTCGCCGACGAGGACGAGCGGGCCACCTTCGACGTGCTGCTCACCGCCAGCGGGGTGGCCGCCACCATGGCGCTCGGCATGCTGGCCACCTTCACCCCCGACGAGCTGCGCCGGATCGTCGCCCAGGGCGACGCCAAGTCGCTCACCGCCGTCCCCCGGATCGGCCCCAAGCTCGCGCAGAAGCTGCTGCTCGAGTACAAGGACAAGCTCGGCGCCCCGCACGGCAGCGTCCCCGCCCAGAAGCCGATCGCCGCAGGTCCGGCCCCCTGGAGCGAGCAGCTGCACGCCGCCCTGGTCGGTCTCGGCTACGCTCCGCGCGAGGCCGACGAGGCGGTCACCGCCGTCACGCCCGAGGCCGAGGCGCAGAGCCGCACCGACGTCGGCGCCCTTCTGAAGGCCGCGCTGCGCACCCTCAACCGCACCCGCTGATGGACTTTCAGGAGCCCGCCCGATGAGCCCGTACGACTCCGACCCCGCCGACCGCCTGCGTGCCGATCAGGTGCTGGCTGCGGCGGCCGACGGCGAGGACCAGGCGGTCGAGGCGGCCCTGCGGCCCAAGCTGCTGGACGAGTTCATCGGGCAGGAGCGGGTCCGCGAGCAGCTCTCGCTGGTGCTGCAGGCCGCCCGCAAGCGCGGCGCCACCCCGGACCACGTGCTGCTCAGCGGCCCGCCCGGGTTGGGCAAGACCACCCTGTCGATGATCATCGCGGCCGAGCTGGGCGCCCCGCTCCGGATCACCTCGGGCCCGGCGATCCAGCACGCCGGTGACCTGGCGGCGATCCTCTCCTCGCTGACCGAGGGCGAGGTGCTGTTCCTGGACGAGATCCACCGGATGTCCCGCCCGGCCGAGGAGATGCTCTACCTGGCGATGGAGGACTTCCGGGTCGACGTGATCGTCGGCAAGGGACCCGGCGCCACCGCGATCCCGCTCGAGCTGCCCCCGTTCACCCTGGTCGGCGCGACCACCAGGGCCGGGCTGCTGCCGCCCCCGCTGCGTGACCGCTTCGGCTTCACCGGCCACATGGAGTTCTACGCGCCCAGCGAGCTGGAGCGGGTGGTGCACCGCTCGGCCGCTCTGCTGGACGTCCAGATCGACCCGGCCGGCGCCGCCGAGATCGCCGGTCGCTCGCGCGGCACGCCCCGGATCGCCAACCGGCTGCTGCGCCGGGTCAGGGACTACGCCCAGGTCAGGCACGACGGCGTGGTGGACCGGGAGATCGCCGCCCAGGCGCTGGCCGTCTACGAGGTGGACGCCCGTGGTCTGGACCGCCTCGACCGGGCGGTGCTGGACGCGCTGCTCCGGCTGTTCGGCGGCGGCCCGGTCGGCCTGTCCACGCTGGCCGTGGCGGTGGGCGAGGAGGCCGAGACGGTGGAGGAGGTGGCCGAGCCCTTCCTGGTCCGGGAGGGTCTGCTGGCCCGGACGCCGCGCGGCCGGATCGCGACCGCGGCCGCCTGGCAGCACCTCGGGATGGTGCCGCCGCCGCAGTCGCCGCGGGGCGCGGTGCCCGGCCAGCCGGATCTGTTCGGCGGCGCGAGCAGCTGACTCTCCGTCGGCCGGACCGGTTTCGGCCACGGGTGGTGAGAAAACTGTGCAGGCCCGAAGGTCGCCACCAACGGCGGCAGGATGACATGCTTGGCGTTGTCCGATCAGAGCGGGTCGCTTAGACTCCGCCGGACCGCCCCTCTCGACCTGATGGGGCCGACCGTTTACCACAGGCCGCCCGTTCGGTGGCCCGTAAGGACTCTGGCTGCTGTGTCTAACCTCATCATCCTTCTGGTGCCGCTGCTCCTGCTCTTCATGATGTTCCGGTCCAACAAGAAGCGTCAGGACCAGGCCAAGGAGATGCGCTCCGCGCTCGAGCCCGGTGCGGGCGTCCGCACCATCGGCGGCATGTACGCCCTGGTGAAGTCGGTGAACGAGGAGACCGTCGAGCTGGAGGTGGCCCCGGGCACCGTCGTGCACTTCACCAAGGGTGCGATCGCCGCGGTGCTGGAGCGGGAGGAGTACGACGCGATCATCAACGGCCGTCCGATCGAGGACGAGCCGACGGAGAGCGTCGACGAGGCCGACGAGAAGCCGCTCAGCCTCGACAAGAAGGACGAGTCGGACATCGACGGTACCGACGACGAGGCTCCGAAGAGCAAGTAGTACGGTCGGGCACACCCTCGGCCGCGCGGCAACCGTCCGCGCGTTCAAAGGACCTCACGGGCCGTCAGGCCACCTTCCCCCTATCCGCCACCTACCGGACAGGGGTCCGGTGACCGGCGCCATGGACAGGGAGAAACGAGCAAGGTGGCATCACCCAAGTCGCGCCCGCGCGACGGTTACCCGGGGCGGGCACTGGCCTTCATCCTGGTGATCACCGTCGGTCTGGTCGCCCTCATGTTCGGGACGGGCCACAAGACGCCGCGTCTCGGGATCGACCTCGCGGGCGGCACCAGCATCACGCTGACCGCCAAGTCGGACAACCCCTCCGCGATCAACAAGACCAACATGGACACCGCGGTCAACATCCTGACCAAGCGAGTGAACGCGTTCGGCGTCTCCGAGGCCGAGGTCCAGACGCAGGGGTCCAACACCATCATCGTCAACATCCCCAACAAGGATGGCGACAATGAGCAGGCGATCAAGGACATCGGTCAGACCGCGAAGCTCTACTTCCGCCCGGTGCTGGCGCTCGCGCCCACCGGTGCCCTGCCCACCGCGCCGACGGCCTCGCCGAGCGCCGGCGCGACCCCCTCGGCCAGCCCGAGCGCCGGTTCCTCGGCCGCTCCGGTCCCGCCGAGCAGCTCGCCCAGCGCGACCAAGGCCGGCCGGGCCGTCACCGACGGGCTGAAGGCGGACCCGACCGCCTCGCCCAGCGCGGCCGCCACCCCCTCCACCGCGCCGTCCGCCCCGAGCGCCGCCGACATGTCGGCCGCGCTCACCCAGGGCACCGTGCCGCCGGAGCTGCAGGCGGACTTCGCCAAGCTGGACTGCTCGGTCCAGGCGCAGCGGCTCGACTACCAGACCGACCCGGCCAAGAACACGGTCGCCTGCAGCTTCGACGCCGACCAGAAGGTCTGGTACAAGTTCGCGCTCGGCCCGGTCGCCGTAGAGGGCAAGGACATCGACAAGGCGATCGCCTCGTTCGACACCCAGCAGGGTGCCGGCTGGCAGGTCCAGCTGAAGTTCGACGACACCGGCTCCAAGGCGTTCGCCGCCACCACCGGTCAGCTCGCCACCCAGGCCAGCCCGGCCAACCAGTTCGCCATCGTGCTCGACGGCAAGGTGGTCTCCCACCCGTACGTCAGCCAGTCGATCACCGGTGGCAACGCGGTCATCTCCGGCAGCTTCACCCAGACCGAGGCCAAGGCCCTGGCCAACGTGCTGAGCTTCGGCGCGCTGCCGCTCACCTTCGAGATGAGCGACGTCACCACGGTCTCCCCGCAGCTCGGTGGCGACCAGCTGAAGGCCGGCCTGGTGGCCGGTGGGATCGGCATGATCCTGGTGGTGCTCTACTCGCTGGTCTACTACCGCGGCCTCGGCCTGGTGTCGATCGCGGGTCTGGTGGTCTCCGCCGCGCTGACCTACGCGATCATGTCGCTGCTCGGCGCCGGCATCGGCTTCGCGCTGAACCTGCCGGCCGTCTGCGGTGCGATCGTCGCGATCGGTATCACCGCGGACTCCTTCATCGTGTACTTCGAGCGGATCCGCGACGAAGTCCGCGAGGGCGCCCCGCTGCGCCCGGCCGTCCAGCGCGCCTGGCCCCGGGCCCGGCGCACCATCCTGGTCTCGGACTTCGTCTCGTTCCTCTGCGCCGCCGTGCTCTACCTGGTCTCGGTCGGCAAGGTGCAGGGCTTCGCCTTCACCCTCGGCCTGACCACCGCGCTCGACGTCGTGGTGATCTTCCTCTTCACCAAGCCGCTGATCACCCTGCTGGCGCGCACGAAGTTCTTCGCCGACGGCCACAAGTGGTCCGGCCTGGACCCGAAGCGCCTCGGTGCCCGTCCTCCGGTGCGCGGTCGTCGCCGCACCTCCGCCTCCGCCGCGAAGGAGGTCTGACGCGATGTCACGCTTCAGCAACCTCGGCCACCGTCTCTACCAGGGCGAGGTCAGCTTCGACTTCGTCGGCCGGCGCAAGCTCTGGTACAGCCTCTCCGCCGTCATCGTGCTGGTCGCCGCGCTCGGTCTGGCGCTCGGCCTCAAGCTCGGTATCGAGTTCGAGGGCGGCTCGGTCTACACCATCAACAAGCCCGGCCTGACGGTCTCCCAGGCCAAGGGCGCGGCGGACACCATCCTCAAGGACACCAGCGCGCTGGTGCAGTCCACCGACAAGGGCGCGATCAAGATCCAGGTGAGCGCCGAGGAGCAGCTCCCGGCGGCCACCTTCATCGCCGAGCTCTCCAAGGACCTGAACGTCACGGCGAACGAGATCAACGCCCAGGTGGTCGGCCCCAGCTGGGGTGAGGAGATCTCCAAGAAGGCGCTGCTCGGCCTGGTGATCTTCATGGTGCTGGTCACCATCTACCTGGCCATCGCCTTCGAGTGGCGGATGGCGATCGCCGCCCTGGTGGCGCTGATCCACGACCTCCTGATCACCATCGGCGTCTACGCCCTGGTCGGCTTCGAGGTCACCCCGGGTACCGTGATCGGCTTCCTGACCATCCTCGGCTACTCGCTCTACGACACGGTGGTCGTCTTCGACACCGTGAAGGAGAACGCCAAGGGCATCACCCGGCAGAACAAGCGCACCTTCAGCGAGGCCGCGAACGCGGGCCTCAACCAGACCCTGGTGCGCTCGATCAACACCACCGTGGTGGCGCTGCTGCCGGTCGCCGCCCTGCTCTTCATCGGTGGCGGTCTGCTCGGCGCGGGCACCCTGAACGACATCTCGCTCGCCCTGTTCATCGGCCTCGCGGCCGGTGCGTACTCCTCGATCTGCGTGGCCACCCCGCTGTACGCGCAGCTCAAGGAGATGCAGCCGGAGATGAAGACGCTGGCCAAGAAGGTCGCGGCCCGCCGGGCGGCGGACGCCAAGGCCGAGGCCGAGCGCGCCGCCTCGGGCGAGGCGGAGCCGGCCGAGGGCGAGGAGGCCGACGACGACGAGACGGGTATCGTCGGTACCCGCAACCAGCCGGTCAGTCGGTCCCGTACCAAGGGCCGTCCGTCCGGCAAGCACTGACCGGACTGACCGAAGGACCCCCGTGACCTCTCCCGACCCCGTCCTGGCCGAGCTGCTCAACAGCCGGATCAGGGACGTACCGGACTACCCGAAGCCGGGCGTGCTGTTCAAGGACATCGCGCCGCTGCTCGCCGACGCCGAGGCCTTCGCGGCCCTCACCCGGGCGCTGGCCGACCGGGCCAGGGCACTCGGTGCGACCAAGGTGGTCGGTCTGGAGGCACGGGGGTTCGTGCTGGCCGCCCCGGCGGCCTTCGCGGCCGGGCTCGGCTTCGTGCCGATTCGCAAGCAGGGCAAGCTGCCCGGCGAGGTGCACGAGCAGTCCTACGACCTGGAGTACGGCTCGGCCACCCTCGAGGTGCAGTGCGACGCCTTCACCCCGGGTGAGCGGGTGCTGGTGGTCGACGACGTGCTGGCCACCGGCGGCACCATCGGGGCCTCGCTGGACCTGGTCCGCCGGGCCGGCGCCGAGCTGGCCGGGGTGGTCGTGCTGATGGAGCTCGGCTTCCTGGACGGCCGCGAGCGGCTCGCCCCGCACCTGGGCGACGCGCCGCTGGAGACCCTGATCACGGTCTGAACCTGCGTGACGCATGAGGCACGGGCATCCTGAGGATGCCCGTGCCTCGGCGTTTACCCGGGCTCGGTACCATGAAGAATCATCCGTTCCCCTTCTCGTGCGAGGGGAAGGCACCGCGCCACGAGGAGTGTCCTTGCCCGACGAGGTTGTGCCCACGGCCAAGGCCGCCGCCCCCGACAGTCGGCCCATGCCCTCGGGGGCCACCCCGGTACGGCCGACACCGCCCCCCTCGGCGCCCCGGCCCTCCGCCAGCGGCAGCATGCGGGCCCGGCTGGCCCGCCTCGGCGGCCAGCGCAGCACCGTGCTCAACCCGGTGCTCGAACCGCTGTTCCGGACCATCAGGGCCCAGGACCCGAAGGCCGACCCGGCCCTGCTGCGCGACATCGAGCGGGCCTACGAGGTGGCCGAGCGGTGGCACCGGGGCCAGAAGCGCAAGAGCGGCGACCCGTACATCACGCACCCGCTGGCGGTCGCGACCATCCTGGCCGAACTCGGCATGGACGCCGCGACCCTGATGGCCGGTCTGCTGCACGACACCGTCGAGGACACCGAGTACGGCCTGGAGACCCTGCGCAAGGACTTCGGCGACGCGGTGGCCCTGCTGGTCGACGGCGTCACCAAGCTGGACAAGGTCAAGTTCGGCGAGGCCGCGCAGGCCGAGACGGTGCGCAAGATGGTCGTCGCGATGGCCAAGGACCCGCGGGTCCTGGTGATCAAGCTGGCCGACCGGCTGCACAACATGCGCACCATGCGGTACCTCAAGCGGGAGAAGCAGGAGCAGAAGGCCCGCGAGACGCTGGAGATCTACGCCCCGCTGGCGCACCGGCTGGGCATGAACACCATCAAGTGGGAGCTGGAGGACCTCGCCTTCGCGATCCTCTACCCCAAGATGTACGACGAGATCGTGCGTCTGGTGGCCGAGCGGGCGCCCAAGCGGGACGAGTACCTGGCCACCGTGATCGACCAGGTCCAGGGCGACCTGCGGGGCGCCCGGATCACCGCCTCGGTGACCGGCCGGCCGAAGCACTACTACTCGGTCTACCAGAAGATGATCGTGCGAGGCCGCGACTTCGCCGAGATCTACGACCTGGTGGGCATCCGGGTGCTGGTCGACACCGTCCGCGACTGCTACGCGGCGCTGGGCACCATCCACGCGCGGTGGAACCCGGTGCCGGGGCGGTTCAAGGACTACATCGCGATGCCCAAGTTCAACATGTACCAGTCGCTGCACACCACGGTGATCGGTCCCGGCGGCAAGCCGGTCGAGCTGCAGATCCGCACCTTCGACATGCACCGCCGCGCGGAGTACGGCATCGCCGCGCACTGGAAGTACAAGCAGCGCGCGGTGGCGGGCGCCTCCAAGGTCCGTACCGACACGCCGTCCCAGGTGCGCAAGGACGACAAGGCCGGCGCGGTCAACGAGATGGCCTGGCTGCGGCAGCTGCTGGACTGGCAGAAGGAGACCGAGGACCCGAGCGAGTTCCTGGAGTCGCTGCGCTTCGACCTCTCCAACAACGAGGTCTTCGTCTTCACCCCCAAGGGTGACGTGATAGCGCTGCCGGCCGGGGCCACCCCGGTGGACTTCGCCTTCGCGGTGCACACCGAGGTCGGGTACCGGTGCATAGGAGCACGGGTCAACGGCCGGCTGGTGCCGCTGGAGTCGACGCTGGAGAACGGCGACGCGGTGGAGGTCTTCACCTCCAAGGCGGAGAACGCCGGTCCGTCCCGGGACTGGCTGGGCTTCGTCAAGTCGCCCCGGGCCCGGAACAAGATCAAGGCCTGGTTCTCCAAGGAGCGCCGCGAGGAGGCGATCGAGCAGGGCAAGGAGGCGATCGCCCGGGCGATGCGCAAGCAGGGTCTGCCGATCCAGCGCATCCTCACCGGCGACTCGCTGGTCACCCTCGCGCACGAGATGCGCTACCCGGACATCTCGTCCCTGTACGCGGCGATCGGCGAGGGCCACGTCGCGGCGCAGAACATCGTCCAGAAGCTGGTCCAGGCGCTCGGCGGCGAGGACGGCGCGACCGACGACCTGGCCGAGACGGCGACCCCGACGACCCATCAGAACCGGGCCACCAGGCGCCGGGCCAAGGGCGACCCGGGCATCATCGTCAAGGGCGTGGACGACGTCTGGGTCAAGCTCTCCCGCTGCTGCACCCCGGTGCCGGGCGACCCGATCGTCGGCTTCGTGACCCGCGGCAACGGCGTCTCGGTGCACCGCTCGGACTGCGTCAACGTCGAGGCGCTGACCCAGCAGCCGGAGCGGATGATCGAGGTCGAGTGGGCCGCCACCCAGTCCTCGGTCTTCCTGGTGGCGATCCAGGTCGAGGCGCTGGACCGGTCCCGACTGCTCTCGGACGTCACCCGGGTGCTCTCCGACCAGCACGTCAACATCCTGTCGGCGGCGGTGCAGACCTCCCGGGACCGGGTGGCGATGAGCCGCTTCACCTTCGAGATGGGCGACCCGAAGCACCTCGGGCACGTGCTCAAGGCGGTCCGCGGCGTCGAGGGCGTGTACGACGTCTACCGGGTCACCTCGGCCCGGAAGTAACCCCGGCCACGCGAAAGGGCCCCCACCTCGGTGGGGGCCCTTTCGCGTGCTGTCAGCGGATCAGCCGCTGAACTCCTCCAGGCTCTTCAGGGCCTGGTCGAGCAGGAGCTGACGGCCCGCCAGCTCGTTCTCCAGCTTGGCGACCTTGCTCGCGTTGCCGGCCGCCCTGGCCTTGTCCAGCTCGCCCTGGAGCTTGTCCACGGCGGACTGCAGCAGGCTGGTCATGCCGGTGGCACGGGCCCGGGCCTCCGGGTTGGAGCGCTGCCACTCGGCCTCCTCGGCCTCGCGGATCGCCCGCTCGACCGTGTTGAGCCGGGCGTCCAGCTTCGGCTTGGCGTCGCGCGGGACGTGGCCGATGGCCTCCCAGCGCTCGCTGACGCCGCGCAGCGCGGCCTTGGCGGCCTTCAGGTCGGTGATCGGGAGGATCGCCTCGGCCTCGACCAGCAGGGCCTCCTTGAGCTTCTGGTTCTCGCCCTGCTCGGCGTCCCGCTCGCTGAAGGTGGCCGACCTGGCCTGGAAGAAGACGTCCTGCGCGCCCCGGAACCGGGCCCACAGCTCCTCCTCCGCGTCCCGCTGGGCGCGGCCCGCGGCCTTCCAACTGGTCATCAGATCCCGGTAGGCGGCGGCGGTGTCACCCCACTCGGTGGAGCTGGAGAGCGCCTCGGCCTGGGCGACCAGCTTCTCCTTGACCGCCCGGGCCTGCTCGCGCTCGGAGTCCAGGGTGGCGAAGTGCGCCTTGCGGTGCTTGGAGAAGACCGAGCGGGCGTGCGAGAAGCGGTGCCACAGCTCGTCGTCGCTCTTCCGGTCCAGCCGGGGCAGACCCTTCCAGATGTCCACCAGCGCGCGCAGCCGGTCCCCGGCCTCCCGCCACTGGGTGGACTCGGCGAGCTGCTCGGCCTCGGCGACCAGCTTGTCCTTGGCCGCCCGGGTCTCGTCCTGGGCCTTGGCCTTGGCGATCTTGCGCTCGTTCTGCCGGGTCTCGATCTCGCCGGTCAGGGTGTCCAGGCGCTTGGCCAGCGACTCCAGGTCGCCGACGGCGTGGGCCTCGACGACCTGCGCGCGCAGGTGGTCGAGGGCGGTCTGGGCGTCCTTGGTGGCCAGGTCGGTCTTCCGGACCCGGTGCTCCAGCAGGGCGATCTCGGCCGCCAGGCCCTGGTACTTCCGCTCGAAGTAGGCGAGGGCCTCCTCGGGGGAGCCCGCCTGCCAGGAGCCGACGACGCGCTCGCCGTCGGCGGTCCTGACGTAGACGGTCCCCTGCTCGTCGACACGGCCCCACGGTTCGCTGCTCACAGCGCGCCTCCTCCACATGACGTCACGGCCCGCACGGGGCACGTACGTCGTCCACAGTTGATGTGCGGCGGACCGATGGAGTCCGCCGTCCGAGCCGTCGAGTTGTCGTGCGCCGAGGGTGACGGCCGACGGTCAGGGCACCCTATACAACAAGCAAGATAGGCGACCAGCACCGGCGTTGTCCGTATCCGGCCCGGTCGGGTTCCGGCGTGGCCGGGCCCCGGTCGCCCGGGGCCCGGCCACGTGACCGGTCAACTCTTGGTTGCGGTCACCGAGTTGAGGACCACATCGGCGTTCGGGGCACCGTCGCCGCCACCGCCCTTGACGCCGCCACCGGCGATGTTGGTGAGCACGTCGAGCCCACCGGTGATCTTCCCGAACGGGGTGTAGTTCGGCGGCAGCTGGGTGTCCTTGTAGACCAGGAAGAACTGGCTGCCGTTGGTGCCGGGGCCGGCGTTGGCCATCGCCACGGTGCCCGCCGGGTAGGTCGCGCCGGTCAGGTTCTCGTCGGCGAACTGGTAGCCGGGGCCGCCCGAACCGGTGCCGGTCGGGTCACCGCACTGGAGCACGTAGATGCCCTGGGTGGTGAGGCGGTGGCACTTCACGTGATCGAAGTACTGCTCACCGGCCAGGTAGGTGAAGGAGTTCACCGTGTGCGGCGCCTTGGCGGCGTCCAGCGTGAGGGTCACCTCGCCGCAGCTGGTGGCCAGCTTCGCGGTGTAGGTGGCCTTGGTGTCGACCGTCAGTGCGGGCTCGGTCTTCCACTGCTTGCCGTTCGGCGCACCGGCGGCCGGGGTCTCGCAGCCCTTGACCGGCGTGACGGCGGCGGGCGGCGTCGGGGTGGCCTGCGCGGTGTCCTTGGTCTTGGGGTCGGAGTCGAAGGCCCCGGTGGCGAAGGCGCTGCCCACCGAGACCAGCACGACGGCGAGGGCGCCGCCGACGATCACGTTGCGCCGCTTGGCCTTCTTCTGGGCCTCGACCCGACGCTCCATCTGCCGCTCGTACTTCTCGCGGGCGAGCTGACGTCGACGCTGTTCGCTGGTGACCACCGGCCGTGTCTCCTGAAAGATGGGGAGTTCTTGGGGATGCTGATGCGGATCATCGCATCCGCAGGCGGCCAAGTGTAGGGACCTCGTGTGTAAGTACGAGATCAACTGTGCAGGTCCGAGATCACGATTGGGCCGGTGGAGGCGGAGTGGGCTCGCTGCCAATCGGTTAGGAACCGGTGCCCCGCCGCCGGTAGGCTGGCGGAAGTCATAGAGCTTTCGCAGCTGATCGATACCCGATTGAGAGGAATCACGTTGTTCGTCGCCGGATTTCCCGCCGGGGCCTGGGGCACCAACTGCTACCTGGTCGCGCCGGCAGCCGGTGAGGAGTGCGTGATCGTCGACCCCGGGCACGAGGCGACGCAGGGTGTCGAGGACCTGATCAGGGAGCACCGGCTCAAGCCGGTCGCCGTCCTGCTGACGCACGGGCACATCGACCACATCGCCTCGGTGGTGCCGGTCTGCGGCGCGCGCGGCGTCCCGGCCTGGATCCACCCCGAGGACCGCTACATGATGGCCGACCCGGCCCGTGGCCTGGGCCGTGCGCTCGGGCAGCAGATCATGGGCTCGATCACGGTCGGCGAGCCGGACGACGTACGGGAGCTGACCGACGGTGCCGTGCTGGAGCTGGCCGGGCTGAATCTGACGGTCGATCATGCGCCGGGCCATACCAAGGGGTCGGTGACCTTCCGGACGCCTTCGCAGGACGACATCCCACCGGTGTTGTTCTCGGGCGACCTGCTGTTCGCCGGCTCGGTAGGGCGTACGGACCTCCCGGGGGGAGACAGCGAGGCGATCATGCGCTCGCTGGCCCGGGTCTGCCTGCCCCTCGACGACGCCACCGTGGTCCTCTCCGGTCACGGCGGCCAGACCACCATCGGCCGTGAGCGCGCCACCAACCCCTACCTCCAGCAGGCGGCGGGAGCGCTCGGCGCCCCGGCCTTCCCGCGACGAGGAATGTGACGGATAGAGAAGTTGAGCACCTTCACCGCCCCCAAGGGCACCTACGACCTGCTGCCGCCGAGCTCCGCCACCTTCCTGGCGATCCGCGAGCGGCTGAGTGCCCCGCTGCGCCGGTCCGGCTACGGCTACATCGAGACACCCGTCTTCGAGGACATCAAGCTCTTCTCCCGGGGCGTCGGTGAGTCCACCGACATCGTCTCCAAGGAGATGTACAGCCTGACCACCAAGGGCGGCGACGAGCTCGGGCTGCGCCCCGAGGGCACCGCCTCGGTGGTCCGCGCCACCCTGCAGGCCAACCTGCACAAGCTCGGCAACCTGCCGGTCAAGCTCTGGTACTCGGGCTCCTTCTACCGCTACGAGCGGGCGCAGAAGGGCCGTTACCGCCAGTTCGCCCAGATCGGGGCCGAGGCGATCGGGGCCGAGGACCCGGCGCTGGACGCCGAGGTGATCATCCTGGCCGACGACGCGTTCCGCTCGCTCGGGCTGAGCAACTATCAGCTGCTGCTCAACAGCCTGGGCGACAAGCAGTGCCGCCCGGTCTACCGCACCGCGCTGGTCGACTTCCTGGCCGGTCTCGACCTGGACGAGGACACCCGCCGCCGGGCCGAGATCAACCCGCTCCGGGTGCTCGACGACAAGCGGCAGTCGGTGCAGGACCAGCTGGTGGACGCGCCGATGCTGCGCGACTTCCTGTGCGAGGAGTGCAAGGCCTACGACGAGCAGGTCCGCGCGCTGCTGACCGCCGCCGGGGTGGCCTTCGTCGACGACCCGAAGCTGGTCCGCGGCCTGGACTACTACACCCGCACCACCTTCGAGTTCGTGCACGGCGGTCTCGGCGCCCAGTCCGCGATCGGCGGTGGCGGCCGCTACGACGGTCTCTCCGAGATGCTCGGCGGCCCCGCGCTGCCGTCCGTCGGCTGGGGCCTCGGCGTGGACCGCACCTTCCTCGCGATGGAGGCCGAGGGCATCGTCCTCGACCTGCCCGCCACCACCTCGGTGTACGCCGTGGCGCTCGGCGAGGAGGCCAAGAACGTGCTGTTCGGCAAGGTCACCGAGCTGCGCCGGGCCGGGATCGCCACCGACCTCGCCTTCGGTGTGAAGACCATCAAGAACGCCATGAAGTCCGCCGACCGTTCCGGCGCCCGCTTCGCCCTGGTCGCCGGGGACCGAGATCTCGCCGCCGGTGTGGTCCAGCTCAAGGACATGACCACCGGCGAGCAGATCCCCGTCGAACTCGAAGCACTCGTCACCACCCTGAAGGAGAAGCAGCTGTGATCCGCACGCACGACGCGGGCACGCTCCGCGCGGAGCACGCCGGAACGACCGTCACCCTGGCCGGCTGGGTCGCCCGCCGCCGCGACCACGGCGGGGTGGCCTTCATCGACCTGCGCGACGCCTCCGGCACCGTGCAGATCGTGGCCCGCGACCTGGAGGCGATCGGGGACCTGCGCTCCGAGTACTGCGTCAAGGTCGTCGGCGAGGTCCGGGTCCGCCCGGAGGGCAACGAGAACCCGGAGATCCCGACCGGCAAGGTCGAGGTCGTGGTCGGCGCCCTGGAGGTGCTCTCCGAGTCCGCCGCGCTGCCGTTCCAGGTCGCCGAGTACGAGCCCGGCACGGTCAACGAGGAGGTCCGGCTCCGCTACCGCTACCTGGACCTCCGCCGCGAGGGCCCGGCCCGCGCGCTGCGCCTGCGCTCCAAGGTGAACCACATCATCCGTACGGTGATGGAGGAGAACGACTACCTCGACATCGAGACGCCGTACCTCACCCGCTCCACCCCCGAGGGCGCCCGCGACTTCCTGGTGCCGGTCCGGCTCCAGCCGGGTCACTGGTACGCCCTGCCGCAGTCGCCGCAGCTGTTCAAGCAGCTGCTGATGGTGGCCGGTATGGAGCGGTACTACCAGATCGCCCGCTGCTTCCGGGACGAGGACTTCCGCGCCGACCGGCAGCCGGAGTTCACCCAGCTCGACATCGAGGCCTCGTTCGTCGACCAGGAGGACATCCTGGCGCTCGGCGAGAAGGTCGTCTCCCGGATCTGGTCCGAGGTGCACGGCTACGAGCTCCCGAGCCCGCTGCCCCGGATGACCTACGCGGACGCGATGAACCGCTACGGCTCCGACAAGCCGGACGTCCGCTTCGGCCAGGAACTCACCGACCTCACCGAGTACTTCAAGGGCACCGAGTTCCGGGTCTTCCAGGCCCCGTACGTCGGCGCCGTGGTGATGCCCGGTGGCGCCTCCCAGCCGCGCAAGCAGCTGGACGCCTGGCAGGACTGGGCCAAGGCGCGCGGCGCCCGCGGTCTGGCGTACGTGCTGGTGGACGCCGAGACCGGCGAGCTGCGCGGCCCGGTCGCCAAGAACCTCTCCGAGGAGCACCTGGCCGGTCTCGCGGCCGCCGCCGGTGCCAAGCCGGGCGACGCGGTGTTCTTCGCGGCCGGCAAGAAGACCGCCTCGCAGGAGCTGCTCGGCGCGGCCCGGCTGGAGATCGGCCGTCGCTGCAACCTGATCGACGAGTCGCAGTGGGCCTTCCTCTGGGTGGTCGACTTCCCGATGTTCGAGCCGATCGAGGACGACAAGGGCGAGTTCCAGGGCTGGCACGCGGTGCACCACCCGTTCACCGCGCCCACCGCCGAGTCGCTCGCGACCTTCGACACCGACCCGGGCAGCGCGCTCTCGAACGCGTACGACCTGGTGCTGAACGGCTCGGAGCTGGGCGGCGGTTCGATCCGTATCCACCAGCGCGACGTGCAGAAGCGGGCGTTCGACGCGATCGGCCTGTCGGAGGAGGAGGCGCAGTCGCAGTTCGGCTTCCTGCTCGACGCCTTCAACTACGGCCCGCCGCCGCACGGCGGGGTCGCGTTCGGCCTGGACCGCATCGTCACCCTGCTCGGCGGGTACGACACCATCCGGGACGTCATCGCGTTCCCGAAGACCTCCACCGGTGGTGACCCGCTGACCGGTGCACCGACCCCGATCACCCCGGCGCAGCGCCGGGAGGCCGGTGTCGACGCCAAGCCGAAGCAGCGCGACGAGGCGAAGTCCGAGACGGCCAACGAGGCCTGACGCAGGATCTGTACGATCAGGGCCCCGGTCGGTGTGCGGTTCGCACCGGCCGGGGCTCTCGTATCATCTCGTCCACAAAGGCGTGGAAGGATCAACCATGAACGTCAGCACCAGAGTTGAGCACCCCTCGGATGCTCCGGCGACCCGTCGGGTGCACATGGCCGCCTTTCCCGGACCGGACGAGGCCGACCTGGTGGACGCCCTTCGCCGGGACGGCAGTTGGCTGCCGGCGCTTTCGCTGGTCGCCGTGGACGAACGCGAACTCATCGTCGGACACGTCCTGTTGACCCGCCTGGAGGTCGGCGAGGCGACCGGGCTGGCGCTCGCGCCGGTGGCGGTCGCGCCGGAGTGGCAGCGCAAGGGGGTGGGGGTGCTGCTGGTGCGCGCAGCGCTGCACGCTGCCGCTGAGGCGGGGGAGAAGCTCGTGGTGGTCCTGGGGGACCCCGACTACTACGGCCGCTTCGGCTTCGGGCCGGCGGCGGAGCACGAGGTGACCGGGCCGTTCGACGTGCCGGGGGAGTACTTCCAGGCGCTCACGCTCCCGGCGTACGACGGAAGCCCGAAGGGGCACTGCTGTTACCCGGAGCCTTTCAACGCAGCTTAAGCACCAGGGGCTCGGGGAACTGCGACGCCGACCTCAGGAGCGTTCAACGTACATATGTGGTCAGGCACTTTCGCATTTTGACCCGCCAGCCACGAACCGTCGCAGTTCCCCGAGCCCCTGGCGTGTGCCACTTCAGGTGAGTTTCACCGTGGCGCGGCAGGCGTCGATGAAGGCGGTCATGGCCGGGGTCATCGGGCGTTCGCGGAGCCAGTAGAGGCCGACGTGGCTGGGGCTCAGGCCGGTGACGTCGCGGTAGGCGACGTCGGGGCGGGAGGCGAGGCGGCGCATGGCTTCGGGGGCGAAGCCGATGCCCTGGCCGCAGGCGACTGCCGCGAGCCATTCGTCGGCGTTGTGGGCGACCGCGCCGATCCGGGCCGGGCGGCCCTCGCGTTCGGCGGCGCCGAGCCAGTAGTCGCGCCAGAAGCCGGCCTCGGCGGGGATGGCGACGAAGGGTTCGGCCAGCACGTCCCGGACGTCGAGGACCTCCTGGGCGGCCAGCGGGTGTTCGGAGGAGAGCACGGCGATCCGGTCGACGACGGCGAGGCGGGCGGCCGCGTACTCGGGGCCGAGGTCGGCGGGGGCGTGCCAGAGGGCGAGGTCGATCTCGCCGGTGCCGAGGCCGGAGGTGACGTCGAACCAGTTGTTCTGCCGCATCCGGACCTGCCAGCCCGGCATCCGTCTACCGAACTCCGCCATGGTGGCCAGGCCGACCAGGTTGATGGTGCTGCCCTCGAAGCCGACCCGGAGCAGGTGCTCGGCCTCGGTGGCGGCCTGCCGGGTGGCCCGGACCGCGCCGTCCCAGCCGTCCAGGACGGCCGCCGTGTGGCCGGACAGCGCCTCGGCGGCCGGGGTGGGGGTGACGCCGGCCCGGGTGCGTTCGAAGAGCTGGACCCCGAGCTGGGTCTCCAGCTGCCGGATCTGCTTGGTCAGGGTGGGCTGGGAGAGGGACAACCGGGCCGCCGCCGCGGTGAGCTGACCCTCCTCGCAGACCACGGCGAAGGAGCGCAGCAACCGGGTGTCGATATCCATGCCCACAGGTTATGGAACGGGGAATTGGACCGGTGGGTCGGGTCTGCGGCAGGGTTGGGCCCTCGCCGGCGGGTTCCGGTACCGGCAGTACAGGGGTCTTCCGGTACCGGGCCGCCCCGAGCCGACCTGCGGGCGTCGTTGATCGGCCGTAACGTGAGTGCTCATCAGCACCCGTGAGCGGAGGGCCCGATGGCGGCGGACGGCGGGAAGCGGCTTCCGAAGAAGCTGTACGAGAAGGAACTGCTCCGCCTGCAGAGCGAGTTGGTGAAGGTCCAGGAGTGGGTCAGGGCCGAGGGCGTCCGCCTGGTGGTGCTCTTCGAGGGCCGGGACGCGGCCGGCAAGGGCGGCGCCATCAAACGGGTGACCGAGTACCTCAACCCCCGGGTCGCCCGGATCGCCGCCCTGCCCGTCCCGACGGAGCGTCAGCGCGGCCAGTGGTACTTCCAGCGGTACGTGGAGCAGCTGCCCGCCGCCGGGGAGATCGTGCTGTTCGACCGGAGCTGGTACAACCGGGCCGGGGTCGAGAAGGTGATGGGGTTCTGCACCCCGGAGGAGTACTGGCAGTTCCTGCACCAGGCTCCGACCTTCGAGCGGATGCTGATCGAGGCGGGCATCGAGCTGCGCAAGTACTGGTTCTCGGTCAGCGACACTGAGCAGGAGCGGCGGTTCCAGGACCGGCTGGAGGACCCGATGCGGCGCTGGAAGCTCTCGCCGATGGACACCGAGTCGATCTCGCGCTGGGAGGAGTACTCCCGGGCCAAGGACGAGATGTTCGTCTACACCGACGTCCCGGGGTCGCCCTGGCACGTGGTGGAGAGCGACGACAAGCGGCGGGCCAGGATCAACATGATCGCCCACCTGCTCTCCACGCTGCCGTACCACGAGGTCACCATGCCCCCGGTGGAGCTGCCGCCCCGGCCGAAGGCCAGGGGCTACCAGCGGCCGCCGCGCGATCTGCAGAAGTACGTACCGGACCATGCGGCGAAGCTGAAGAAGTAAGGGCTGTCGGCGCGCTGGCATACCCTTCAAGGCGTGGAACCGGACCTCTTCACCGCAGCCGCCGAGGAACGCCAGAGCCAGGAGCCCGGGCGGGCCCCGCTGGCCGTACGGATGCGCCCGCGCACCCTGGACGAGGTGGCCGGGCAGCGGCAGCTGTTGAAGGACGGTTCGCCGCTGCGGCGGCTGGTGGCCAGTACCCGGGGCCCGGCCGCGACCAGCTCGGTGATCCTCTGGGGGCCACCCGGGACGGGCAAGACCACGCTGGCGCACGTGATCAGCCAGGCCGTCGAGGGCCGGTTCGTGGAGCTGTCCGCGATCACGGCGGGGGTCAAGGAGGTCCGGGCGGTGATCGAGGGCGCCCGGCGCGCGGTCGGCATGTCGGGCCGCGAGACGGTGCTGTTCCTGGACGAGATCCACCGCTTCTCCAAGGCCCAGCAGGATTCGCTGCTGCCCGCCGTGGAGAACCGCTGGGTCACCCTGATCGCCGCCACCACGGAGAACCCGTACTTCTCGGTGATCTCCCCGCTGCTGTCCCGCTCGCTGCTGCTCACGCTGGAGTCCCTGACCGACGAGGACATCCGGCTGCTGCTGCGCCGCGCGGTGACCGACGAGCGGGGGCTCGGCGGGCAGTTGACGCTCAGCCAGGAGGCGGAGGACCACCTGGTCCGGCTGGCCGGCGGCGACGCCCGGCGCTCGCTCACCACGCTGGAGGCGGCGGCCGGGGCTGCGCTGGAGAAGGGCGAGGAGTCCATCTCGCTGGCCACCACCGAGACGGCGGTGAACCAGGCGGCGGTCCGTTACGACAAGGACGGTGACCAGCACTACGACGTGGCCAGCGCCCTGATCAAGTCGATCCGGGGCAGCGACGTGGACGCCACGCTGCACTACCTGGCCCGGATGATCGAGGCGGGGGAGGACCCGCGCTTCATCGCCCGGCGGCTGATGATCTCAGCCAGCGAGGACGTCGGCCTGGCCGATCCGACCGCGCTGCAGACGGCCGTCGCGGCCGCCCAGGCGGTGGCCCTGATCGGCTTCCCGGAGGCCCGGATCATCCTGTCCCAGGCCGCCATCGCGCTGGCCCTGGCCCCCAAGTCGAACGCGGCCTACCTGGCGATCGACGCGGCGCTGGCCGACGTCCGGCAGGGCCTGGCCGGGGCGGTGCCGCCGCACCTGCGGGACGGGCACTACAAGGGCGCGGCCAAGCTCGGTCACGCCCAGGGCTACCAGTACCCGCACGACCTGCCGGAGGGCATCGCCGGCCAGCAGTACGCGCCGGACGCGGTGCACGGCAAGGAGTACTACCGGCCGACCAGGCGCGGCGGCGAGGCCCGGTACGCGGACACCGTGGAGTGGACCAGGGCCCGGCTCAGGGGAGATCAGTAAACCTGTATGCTGTCTCGAAGTGCCTTGTCCCGGGTACGGCGGTGAGCGAGAGCCCATCGACCGTCCGCACCAGCGGGGCAGTGGCCCGAGCCTCCCTCTCGCAGGGAGTCTCCTGGAGCGTTGCGCACCGTTTTCGGTGTCGCGGGCAGCCCATCACCTTCCCGGCGATGGGCCGCACGTGTGCAAGCACAGATGTGCCCGGCCCGGAGAGCGGCTGATCACCCCTTGGGGTGGTTTTTCTCCTGGTCGCGAGGAGCGACCTCCATCAACACCTGGTGCAGCCGTATTCATTCGCAAGGAAGGTTTGGTTCATGGCGAACCAGAAGCGCCCCAAGGTCAAGATTGCCCGTGCCCTGGGCATTCCGCTGACCCCGAAGTCCGTCAAGTACTTCGAGGCCCGCCCGTACCCGCCCGGCCAGCACGGCCGTGGCCGCAAGCAGAACTCTGACTACAAGGTCCGTCTGACCGAGAAGCAGCGTCTGCGCGCGCAGTACGACCTCAGCGAGAAGCAGATGGCCCGCGCGTTCGACCGCGCGAAGAAGGCCGAGGGCAAGACCGGTGACGCGCTGATCGCCGAGCTCGAGGTCCGCCTCGACTCGCTGGTGCTGCGTTCGGGCATCGCCCGCACCATCTACCAGGCCCGCCAGATGGTCGTTCACGGCCACATCGAGGTCAACGGTGGCAAGGTCAACAAGCCGTCGTTCCAGCTGAAGCCGGGCTACGTCGTCACCGTGCGTGAGCGTAGCAAGGAGAAGGTCCCGTTCCAGGTCGCCCGTGAGGGTGGCTACGCGGGCGAGGGTCAGACCCCGAAGTACCTCGAGGTCAACCTCCGCGCCCTGGCGTTCCGCCTGGACCGTGCCCCGCAGCGTCGTGAGGTCCCCGTGATCTGCGACGAGCAGCTGGTCGTCGAGTACTACTCGCGCTGACCCGCGGTCGGTACCGAGCCCCGCAGCCTTTCGGCTGCGGGGCTCGGCCCGTTTCTGGGGGGCTCCACCGGCTCCCGGCCGAGCACCCGGGCGGCCACCTGGTCCAGGTCCAGCGCCGCGCCCAGCCCGAACGCCTCGCCGAACTCCTGCTCGGTCAGGCCCTCGCGGGTCCGCTCCTCACAGGTCCGGTACGGACCGGTGAACGAGCTGGATCCGAAGAACGGCTTCCCGACGGCCCGCCAGATCCGGTGCGCCGCGCCCTGCAGCACCCGGGCCTCGTACAGGTCGGGCGCGGGGCCCTCGGTCTCCAGCACCGCCAGCATGTCCAGCGCCAGCACCACCCCGAGCAGGTCCCGGAACAGGTGGTTCAGCCGTACGCACTCGCGGGCGTGCGCCCGGGCCGTGCGCAGCTCGCCCGCCGTCCAGTTCGAGTACGCCATCGCGTAGAGCCCGTAGGCGTACGCCCACTGCTCGCCGTGCTCCTCGCAGGTCTCCCGGACCCTCTCCAACCAGTGCAGACCGCTCTCGGTCTCGCCCTGGAACAGGTAGGCGACGCCCAGTTCGAACATCGCCATCAGCACGTTGCTGTTCAGCTCGCCGATCGCGTCGTAGTGCCACAGCGCGTCCTCGAACAGCTCGGTGGCGCGGCCGAGTTCGTCCCCGATCAGGGCGGCGCAGCCCTGCCGGTGCACGGCGTAGGCCAGCGCCCGGTCGTCGCCGGTCTCCAGCGCCTGCCGGTGACACTCCGCCAGCGCGGGCCTGGCCCGGACCAGGTCGCCCTGCAGGGTGGCCATGTACCCGGTGACCCAGAGCGCCTTGGCCCGGGCCTCGGTCGGCTCGGGGGCCAGCGCCAGCGCCCGGTCCAGCCAGTGCCGGCCCTCGCCCAGGTGGCCGGAGCCGACCCAGTAGAACCAGAGCGTGCCGGCCAGCAGCAGCGCGAGCTGCTCCTCGCCGGGCTCGGCCAGGCAGAACTCCAGCGCGGTGCGCAGGTTGGGGTGGGCCAGCCTGGTCCGTTCGGCGGTCTCCTGCTGGCGCGGGCCGAACCACTCGACCTCGCCCCAGCCGGCCATCCCGAGGTACCAGTCGCGGTGCCGGCAGCGCAGCCGGTACTCCTCGCCGGTGGCGCGCAGCCACTGGGCGCCGTACTCGCGCAGGGTGTCCAGCAGCCGGTACCGGACGCCGAGCTCGCCCTCCTCCCGGAGCAGCACCGACTTGCCGATCAACTCGCCGATCAGATCGAGGAGTTCCTCGGCGGCCAGGCCGTCGCCGACGCAGACGTACTCGGCGGACTCCAGGTCGAAGCTGCCGGAGAAGACCGAGAGGCGGGCCCAGGTTAAACGTTCCTGCGGTGTGCAGAGCTCGTGACTCCAGCCGATCGTGGTGCGCAGGGTCTGGTGCCGTTCGGGGGTGCTCCGGTCGCCGCCGGTGAGCAGCCGGAAGCGGTCGTTCAGCCGGAGGGCGATCTGCTCCACCGAGAGCGCCCGCAGACGTCCGGCGGCCAGCTCGACGGCCAGCGGGATGCCGTCCAGCCGACGGCAGAGCTGGGTGACCTCGGCCAGGTTGCGGTCGGTCAGCTCGAAGCCCGGCAGGACGGCGGCGGCCCGGTCGGCGAACAGCCGGACCGCCTCGGCCGGAGCCCCGTCCGGGGTGCTCACCGGCAGCGGGGAGACCGGCATCCGGTGCTCGCCCGGCACCCGCAGGGTCTCCCGGCTGGTGGCCAGCACCCGCAGGCCGGGGGCAGCCCGCAGCAGCGTCGCCACCAGCTCGGCACACGGCGCGACCAGGTGCTCGCAGCTGTCCAGCACGATCAGCAGCTCGCGGTCGGCCAGCTGCTCGACCAGCACGTCCTCGGGCGGCCGGGCGGTCGAGTCGGTCAGCCGGAGCGCCTCCAGCACGGCGTGCCCCAGCAGCAGCGGGTCCTGGACGGCGCCCACCTCGACCAGCCGGACGCCGTCCGCGAAGCGGTGCGCTGCGGCGGCGGCCGCGCGCAGCGCGAGGCGGGTCTTGCCGACGCCGCCCGGGCCGGTCACGGTGACCAGCCGTCCGGCCCGCAACAGCCCGGCCAAGCCGGCGAGTTCGGCTTCGCGGCCGACGAAGCTGGTCAACTCGGCGGGCAGCCGGTCTGTCGCACTGAACACTTCGGTCGCCCCCGTGGCTGGGACCCAGGGCCCGCGACCTGCGAGCCATTCCGCCCAACGACGTGACCGGCCGGTAGGTTACTGACTGCGGAAGTTGCACTGTCCAGGGGCTCGGGGAACGGCGAGGAGATCTGGCGTGCGGGTCAAAACGCAAAGTGCCTGACCATCTACGCAGGTGCAACGCTCCGGCGGTCGGCGTCGCAGTTCCCCGAGCCCCTGGACCGTAGACGGCTGCTGGGCGCGATAGGGTTCAAACCTGAGCTACGTGGCAAGTAGGGAGCGCGCAAGGTGTCCGTGGGAGAGCTGGCCGGCCTGTTGGTGGCCGTGTTCTGGGCGGTCCTGGTCACTCTGCTCGCCGTGGTGCTGGTGCGGCTGTCGAAGGTGTTGCGTGAGGCCACCGTGCTGGTCGCCGCCGTGACCGAGCAGGCCGTGCCGCTGCTGACCGACGCGGGCGCCGCCGTCCGGAGCGCGAACGAGCAGCTGGAGCGGGTCGACGAGATCACCGCCAACGTGCAGGACGCCGCCGCCAACGCCAACGCGCTCTCCTCCACCGTCGCCGCCACCATCGGCGGCCCGCTGGTGAAGGTGGCCGCCTTCAGCTACGGCGTCCGCAAGGCGGTCAGCCGCCAGCAGGCCGGTCTGACGGTGCCCCAGCAGGCGGGCGAGCGCGAGGAACTGGCGCGGCTGATCCGGGCCGAGGTCCGGGCGGCCACCGCCCCGCGCGGCGGCGGTCTGCTGGGCCGGGTACGGCGAGCGGTGAGGGGCTGACCATGGTGCGACGCATCTTCTGGATGGCGGTCGGTGCCGGAGCCACCGTCTGGGCCATGAACAAGGCCAACGAGGCCGTGCACCGGCTCACGCCCGACAGCCTGTCAGGTACCGCCGCGCGCGGCGCCCTGCACCTGGGCGACGCGGCCAAGCAGTTCGCCGCCGACGTCCGGGCCGGGATGGCCGAGCGCGAGGAGCAGCTGCGCGGCGACCTCGGGCTGGACGGCACCGCCGTGGTCGAGCCGAGCCGGCGAGCGCTGCGTCGTGAGCCCCAGTACCGAGCTATCTCGGCGGCACCGGGTTCCCCCGCTGCCGCCCTGCGCCCCAGCCTTCGTACGAGCAAGACCCCCCAAGCCATTGATTCGACGCCGCGTCAGCTCGACGAGCTGCCCGGCGGAACCACCAACCGGAAGGACCAATGATGGAGTCGGCAGAGATCCGCCGCCGTTGGCTGCGCTTCTTCGAGGAGCGCGGCCACACCGTTGTTCCGTCGGCGTCCCTGGTCGCCGACGACCCCACCCTGCTGCTGGTCCCGGCCGGCATGGTGCCCTTCAAGCCGTACTTCCTCAGCGAGGTCAAGCCGCCCTTCAGCCGCGCGACCAGCGTGCAGAAGTGTGTCCGGACCCCGGACATCGAGGAGGTCGGGAAGACCACCCGGCACGGCACCTTCTTCCAGATGTGCGGCAACTTCTCCTTCGGCGACTACTTCAAGGAGGGGGCGATCAGCTATGCGTGGGAGCTGCTGACCACCCCCGTCGCGGAGGGCGGCTACGGCCTGGAGCCCGAGAAGCTCTGGATCACCGTCTACCAGGACGACGACGAGGCCGAGGCCATCTGGCGCGACAAGATCGGCGTCCCGGCCGAGCGCATCCAGCGCCTGGGCAAGGCCGACAACTTCTGGTCGATGGGCGTCCCCGGTCCGTGCGGTCCGTGCTCGGAGATCAACTACGACCGCGGCCCCGAGTACGGCGAGGAGGGCGGCCCGGCCGTCAACGGCGAGCGCTACATGGAGATCTGGAACCTGGTCTTCATGCAGTACGAGCGTGGCGCCGGCTCCGGCAAGGACGACTTCCCGATCCTGGGCGACCTGCCGAACCAGAACATCGACACGGGCCTCGGCCTGGAGCGCCTGGCCACCATCCTGCAGGGCGTCGACAACCTCTTCGAGATCGACACCAGCCGGATGATCCTGGACCGGGCGGCCAAGCTGACCGGCCACACCTACGGCGCGGACGTGAAGTCCGACGTCTCGCTGCGGGTGGTCGCCGACCACATCCGCACCTCGGTGATGCTGGTCTCCGACGGCGTGACCCCCGGCAACGAGGGCCGCGGCTACGTGCTGCGCCGCATCCTGCGCCGCGCGATCCGCAACATGCGCCTGCTGGGTGCCACCGAGCCGGTCGCCAAGGTGCTCTCGGACATCACCATCGACGCGATGGGTCCGCAGTACCCGGAGCTGTTCGCCGAGAAGAACCGGATCGAGGCCGTCATCGTCGGCGAGGAGGCCTCCTTCCTCGAGACGCTGCGCAGCGGCACCCTGCTGCTGGACTCGGCCGTCGCCGAGACCAAGTCCTCCGGTTCGGCCGTGATCGCCGGTGCCAAGGCGTTCCAGCTGCACGACACCTACGGCTTCCCGATCGACCTCACCCTCGAGATGGCCGCCGAGCAGGGCCTGAGCGTGGACGAGGACGGCTTCCGCACCCTGATGAAGGAGCAGCGGGACCGGGCCAAGGCCGACGCCAAGGCCAAGAAGCACGGCCACGCCGACGTCTCCGCCTACCGCGAGGTGGCGGACCGTTCGGGTGCCACGGTCTTCACCGGCTACACCGAGTCGCACGGCGAGGCCACCGTGGTCGGCCTGCTGGTCGACGGTGTGTCGGCCCCGGCCGCGCACGAGGGCGACGACATCGAGCTGGTGCTCGACCGCACCCCGTTCTACGCCGAGGGCGGCGGCCAGCTCGCCGACCAGGGCCGGATCCGGCTGGACTCCGGCGCCGTGGTCGAGGTCCGCGACGTGCAGGCGCCGGTGCCCGGCGTGGTCGTGCACAAGGGCCGCGTGGTGGTCGGTGAGGTCGTGCTGGGCGCGCACGCGTACGCCCAGATCGACCTGGACCGCCGCCGGGCGATCGCCCGCGCGCACTCCGCCACCCACCTGACCCACCAGGCGCTGCGGGACGCGCTCGGCCCCACCGCCGCCCAGGCCGGGTCCGAGAACGCCCCGGGCCGGTTCCGGTTCGACTTCGGCTCGCCCGCCGCGGTGCCGGGTTCGGTGCTGGTGGACGTCGAGCAGAAGATCAACGACGTGCTGACCCGTGAGCTGGAGGTCACCGCCGAGGTCATGACGATGGATCAGGCCCGCAAGGCCGGCGCCATCGCGATGTTCGGCGAGAAGTACGGCGACGCCGTCCGGGTGGTGACCATCGGCGACTTCTCCAAGGAGCTCTGCGGTGGCACCCACGTCGGCAACACCGCCCAGCTGGGCCTGGTGAAGCTGCTCGGCGAGGCGTCGATCGGTGCCGGTGTGCGCCGGGTCGAGGCGCTGGTCGGCGCCGACGCGTACAAGTTCCTGGCCAAGGAGCACACGGTCGTGGCCCAGCTCACCGAGCTGGTCAAGGGCCGTCCGGAGGAGCTGCCGGAGAAGATCTCGGGCATGCTCGCCAAGCTCAAGGACGCCGAGAAGGAGATCGAGCGCTTCCGCGCCGAGAAGGTGCTCGCGCTCGCCGCCGGTCTCACCGAGAGCGCCGAGGACGTCAGCGGCGTCTCGGTGGTGGCCGCCCGGGTGGCCGACGGCACCGGCGCCGACGACCTGCGCAAGCTGGTCCTGGACGTCCGGGCCCGGCTGGGCTCGCGCCCGTCCGTGGTCGCCGTCTTCACGGTGGCCAACGACCGCCCGGTGACCGTGATCGCCACCAACGAGGACGCCCGCGCCCGCGGCGTCAAGGCCGGTGAGCTGGTCAAGGTCGCCGCCAAGACCCTCGGCGGCGGCGGCGGTGGCAAGGACGACGTCGCCCAGGGCGGTGGCACCAACCCGGCCGCCGTGGACGAGGCGATCGCCGCCGTCCGCGGCCTGGTCGCGGAGCGCGCCAACTGATGGAGGCTCAGGAGGAGAAGGTCTTCCGCCGGGGCCGCCGGATCGCCGTGGACGTGGGCGACGCCCGGATCGGGGTCGCCTCCTGCGACCCCGACGGGCTGATCGCCACCCCGGTGGAGACGGTCCCGGCGGGCGGCCGCTCGCAGGCCAGGATCAAGGCGATCGTCGAGGAGTACGACGCCATCGAGGTGGTGGTCGGCCTCCCGCGCTCGCTGAGCGGCAAGGAGGGTCCGGCCGCCGCCAAGGTCCGCGAGTACGCGGGCCGGCTGGCCATGCTGCTCTACCCGGTGACGGTCCGTCTGGTGGACGAGCGGATGACCACGGTCACCGCCGCCCAGGCCATGCGGGCCTCCGGCCGGAACTCGAAGAAGGGCCGTTCGGTGATCGACCAGGCTGCCGCCGTGGTGATCCTGCAGAGCGCCCTTGAGACCGAACGGGTGAGTGGTCGCGCCCCCGGCGAGAGCGTCGAGCCGGTCAGCTGATCATTCTGGTCTAGCGTCCCGAACGGGGCACCTGCGGAACTCCGCGGGTGCCCCGTTCCGCATTCGGAGGGGACGAGGCCATGACCGATCCGTACACCGCACCCGGCCTGGCATCCGGTCTGACGCCCGGTCACCTCGGCGCGCCGGTGGCCGAGCCCGAGGGGCTGCCGCCGGGGCGCGCGCCGGGGATCGAGCCGCCCGACCCGCGCCGGCTGCGTACCGGGCTGGCCTGCTGCCTGAGCGTGCTGGCGCTGGCGGGCGTGGTCGGTCTGGCCGTGCTGGCGACCCTGCTGCTCTGGCCGTCCGGCCAGGAGAAGGCCGCGGACTTCGCCGGTTCCGGCGCCGGCACCGCGCAGGTCTCGGTGGTCCAGGGCGCGACGCTCACCCAGATCGGCCAGGCGCTGGAGAAGGAGGGCGTGGTGGCCAGCGTCCGGGCCTTCACCGAGGCGGCGGCCAAGAGCCCGGCGGGCACCCGGATCCAGCCGGGCACGTACACGCTGCGCCTGAGGATGGCGGCCGGCTCCGCGCTGAACGTCCTGCTGGACCCGGCCAACGCGAACGCGCTCACCATCCCCGAGGGCCGCCGGGCCGAGCAGATCTACGCGGCCGTCGACCAGAAGCTCAGGCTGGCGGAGGGCACCACCAAGGGGGTGGCCGGGCAGCAGGCCGCGGCCCTGGGCCTGCCGGACGCGGCGCGGGGAAACCCGGAGGGGTACCTCTTCCCCTCCACCTACCCGGTCACCGGGGAGACCACCCCGCTGACGCTGTTGCAGCTGATGGTGGCTCAGGCGGCCAAGCGGCAGGGCGCGGACGGCGTGACGGAGGCGGCCGAGGCGTACGCCCGGAGCCCGTACGAGATCCTCACGCTGGCCAGCCTGGTGCAGGGCGAGGCGGACAACCCCGAGGACATGACCAAGGTGGCCAGGGTGGTCTACAACCGGCTGGAGAAGTCGATGCCGCTGCAGTTCGACTCGACCATCAACTACGCGCTCAACCGGTCGACCCTGACCACCACCGCCGGGGACACCAAGCTCGACTCGCCGTACAACACCTATCTGCACCCGGGCCTGCCGCCGACCCCGATCACCAACCCGGGGCGGGATGCGATCCAGGCGGCGGCGCACCCGGCGGAGGGGGACTGGCTGTACTTCGTCACCGTCGGCCCCGGCGACACGCGCTTCACCGACAGCTACGAGCAGCACCAGCGGAACGTGGCCGAGTTCAACGCCCGGCAGGCCGCGCGGTCGTCCTCACCGAGCGCGGGCAGCCGCTGACTGTCCGTCCGGGGCCGCCGGGGTGAATGCCGCGGTACGGTAACGTCTCCCTCCAGGCGTTGCGCTAGCACGCCGGTTCGAGATGTCTTGCCGGATCGGCTTAAGGGGATCGATGACTGATCTGGGCGGGGGCTACCAGCCCCAGGGCACGCAGCCTTGGCACCCGGGCGATCCCGGGCCGGGCGGAGCTCCGGGCAACCAGTGGCAGCAGCCGCAGTACGCCCAGGACCAGTACGGCGGCGGCCAGCAGGGCTACCCGCAGCAGCAGCCGCAGCAGTCGTGGCCGCAGCAGCCGGGCCCGTACGGCGGCCAGCCGCAGCCCCAGCAGGGCTACCCGCAGCAGGACCAGTACGGTTACGGGCAGCCGCAGCAGCAGGGCTACCCGCAGCAGCCCCAGCAGCCGCAGTACGGCCAGCCGCAGCAGCAGCCGCAGTACGTGCAGCAGCCGCAGCAGCAGCAGCCCCAGCAGCCGCGCCGCCCGATGCCGCCCCAGCAGCAGGGCTACCAGCAGCAGCCCCCGCAGCCGGCCGCGCCGCAGCCCGCGGGTCCGGGCCCGGACGGCATCGACTGGGAGGCCGAGGCCGCCGCGCTGGACGCGCCGCAGGCCCGGCCGGTGGTCGTCGAGCCCGAGCCCGAGCGGTGGGCGGACGACGAGGTCGAGGCGCTCCACGAGCCGGAGCAGGAGTCCTTCTTCGGAGAGCAGGACGACTCCCGCTCGGCCGAGCGCAACCGCAAGGAGAAGGGCAAGAAGTCCGGCCGCAAGAACCGCGGCGCCTGCCTGGTGGTCGCGCTGGTGCTGCTCGGCGGCGTGGCCGGGGCCGGCTGGTGGGGTTACGGCTTCTACCAGGAGCACTTCGGCCCGCCGCCGGACTTCTCGGGCGCGGGTACGGGCACGGTGCAGGTCGAGATCAAGCCGGGCCCCGGCGAGCAGATGGGCCGGACGCTGCTGGCGGCCGGCGTGGTGAAGAGCGTCGAAGCCTTCACCTCGGCCTTCACCAGGAACCCCAAGGCCGGCACGATCCAGCCGGGCTACTTCACCATGCACCACCAGATGTCCGGCGACGAGGCCGTGAAGCTGCTGGTCGACTCGGCCGGCGGCGACGCGCTGATCGTGCCCGAGGGCAAGACCGCCGCGGTCACCTACGGGATGATCGACGACAAGCTCAAACTCGCCAAGGGCACCACCGCCGGTGTGGCGAAGGCCCAGGTCGCCACCCTCGGCCTGCCGCCGTACGCCGGCGGCAACATCGAGGGTTTCCTGTACCCGACCAAGTACTCGATCAGCCAGGGCATGAAGCCGGAGGACCTGCTCAAGCAGATGGTCGCCACCGCCACCCAGCACTTCCAGGCGCTCAACCTGGACGCGGGGGCGCAGAAGGCCGGTGTGAAGAGCGGCTACGACGTGCTGATCGCGGCCAGCATCCTGCAGGCCGAGGGCAACAACTCGACGGACTTCGGCAAGATGGCCCGGGTCATCAGCAACCGGCTGAACACCGACACCACCCAGCACAAGCTGGGCATGGACACCACGCTGCAGTACTTCCTGGGTCGCACCAAGCTGACGTCGAAGGAGATCGACGACGGGTCGACCAAGTTCAACACCTACGTGAACACGGGCCTGCCGCCCACCCCGATCTCCAACCCGGGTGAGGACGCGCTCAAGGCGATGCTCAACCCGACCCCGGGCAACTGGGCGTACTTCATCGCGATGTCGCCGACGGAGACCCGCTTCTCGGACTCCTACGCGGAGCACCTGAAGAGCGTCGAGGAGAACTGCACCGCGCACGGCCAGGGCTTCGACAAGGGCCGCGGGCACTGCAAGTAGTCCGGGCCGACAGGGAGAACGGCATGACTGTGACCAGGCGCCACCGGGCGGCCGTGCTCGGCTCGCCGATCGCGCACTCGCTCTCGCCGGTGCTGCACCGGGCGGGGTACGCCGCGCTCGGGCTGACGGAGTGGCAGTACGGGCGGCACGAGGTGGACGAGGCCGGGCTGTCCGGCTTCGTGGCCGGGCTCGACGCGGCGGAGTGGGCCGGGCTGTCGCTGACCATGCCGCTGAAGCGGGCGATCATCCCGCTGCTGGACGAGGTCAGCCCGACCGCGCTGAGCGTGGACGCGGTGAACACGGTGGTGTTCGGCCCGGACGGCCGACGGCGCGGGGACAACACCGACGTCCCCGGGCTGGTGAACGCGCTGCGCGAGCGCGGCATCGACACGGTCGAGACGGCCTCGGTGCTCGGCGCGGGGGCGACCGCCTCCTCGGCGCTGGCCGCGCTGGCACAGGTCTGCACCGGCGAGGTCACCGTCTACGTCCGCAGTGCCGAGCGGGCCGCCGAGATGCGCGAGCTGGGCGAGCGGCTCGGCCTGAAGCTCAGGACGGCCGACTGGGCGGACGGAGCCGCGGCGCTGGCCGCCCCGCTGACCATCTCCACCACCCCGGCCGGGGCCACCGACGCGTTCGCCCCGGCGATCCCCGGCGCGCCCGGCGCGCTGTTCGACGTGCTCTACCACCCGTGGCCGACCGCGCTGGTGGCGGCCGTCGAAGGGCAGGGCGGCACCGTGCTGGGCGGCCTCGATCTGCTGGTGCATCAGGCGGTGCTCCAGTTCGAGTACTTCACCGGTGTGCCCGAGGGCCCGCTGGCCGCGATGCGGGCGGCGGGCGAGGCCGCGCTGGCCGGGGCAAGCTGACAAGGTTCGGACCGATCATGTCCGCAACGCGGACCATGCGCCCGATGGCTCCCGGGACGTGAAAGGATCGTGGGGAACGAAGGCCCGGCCGTCCGGCCGCTGACGAAGGAGCTCCCGTTGGGTACGTTGCGCTGGCTGACGGCGGGGGAGTCGCACGGCCCCGCACTGGTCGCGACGCTGGAGGGCCTGCCGGCCGGAGTGCCGGTGACCACCGAGCTGGTCGCCGACGCGCTGGCCCGACGGCGGCTCGGTTACGGCCGCGGCGCCCGGATGAAGTTCGAGCAGGACGAGGTCACCTTCCTCGGCGGCGTCCGGCACGGCGAGACCATGGGTTCCCCGGTCGCCGTGATGGTCGGCAACACCGAGTGGCCCAAGTGGGAGCAGGTCATGTCGGCCGACCCGGTCGACCCGGAGATCCTCGCGGGCCTGGCCCGCAACGAGGCGCTGACCCGCCCGCGCCCCGGCCACGCCGACCTGGCCGGCATGCAGAAGTACTCGATCGACGAGGCCCGCCCGATCCTGGAGCGCGCCTCCGCCCGGGAGACCGCGGCCCGGGTCGCGCTCGGCGCGGTGGCCCGCTCCTACCTCAAGGCGACCTGCGGCATCGAGATCGTCTCGCACGTGGTCGAGCTGGCCGCCGCCAAGGCCCCGGCCGGCGTGCTGCCGCTGCCCTCGGACGAGGCCCGCCTCGACGAGGACCCGGTGCGCTGCCTGGACCCGGACGCGTCGAAGGCGATGGTCGCCGAGATCGACCAGGCCCACAAGGACGGCGACACCCTCGGCGGCGTGGTCGAGGTGCTGGCGTACGGCGTGCCGGTGGGCCTCGGCTCGCACGTGCACTGGGACCGCCGGCTGGACGCCCGCCTCGCCGCCGCCCTGATGGGCATTCAGGCGATCAAGGGCGTCGAGGTCGGCGACGGCTTCGAGCTGGCCCGGGTGCCGGGATCGCAGGCGCACGACGAGATCGTGCCGAGCGCCGACGGCATCAAGCGGACCTCCGGTCGCTCCGGCGGCACCGAGGGCGGCCTGTCCACCGGTGAGCTGCTCCGGGTGCGCGCCGCGATGAAGCCGATCGCGACCGTGCCGCGCGCGCTGCAGACCGTGGACGTCCGTACCGGTGAGGTCGCCAAGGCGCACCACCAGCGCTCGGACGTCTGCGCCGTGCCGGCCGCGGGCATCGTCGCCGAGGCGATGGTGGCCCTGGTGCTGGCCGACGCGGTGGCGGAGAAGTTCGGTGGCGACAACGTCTCCGAGACCCGCCGCAACGTGCAGGGCTACCTCGACAACCTGATCGTCCGATGACCGCACCGGTCGTCGTGCTGGTCGGCCCGCCCGGGGCCGGCAAGAGCACGGTCGGCAGGCTGCTCGCCGAGCGGCTCGACGTCACCTTCCGGGACACCGACCAGGACATCGAGCAGCTCGCGGGCAAGCCGATCCCGGAGATCTTCATCGACGAGGGCGAGCCGCACTTCCGGGCGCTGGAGGGGCGTGCCGTCGAGGCGGCCACCACCGCGTACGACGGTGTGCTCGCGCTCGGCGGTGGCGCGGTGATGGCCGAGCGGACCCGTGAGCTGTTGCGCGACCTCCCGGTGGTGTACCTGGAGGTGGCGCTCGGCGACGCGGTCAAGCGGGTCGGCCTGGACGCCCCGCGCCCGCTGCTCGCGGTGAACCCGCGGGCGGCCTGGCGCGAGCTGATGGAAGCCCGCCGCCCGCTGTACCTGGAGGTGGCCACCGCGGTGGTCGACACCGAGGGCCGTTCGCCGGAGCAGGTCGCGGACGCAGTACTGGAAGCACTGGAGTTGAAGACCCCATGAGTGACACCGTCACCATCCACGTCGGCGGCAGTGCCGGACACGACCCGTACGACGTGCTGATCGGCCGTCAGCTGCTCGGCGAGCTCGGCCGGCTGATCGGCACCCGGGCCAAGCGGGTGGCGATCATCCACCCCGAGGCGCTGGAGGCCACCGGCGAGGCGATCCGCGAGGACCTGGCCGCCGAGGGCTACGACGCGATCCTGCTGCAGGTGCCGAACGCCGAGGAGGCGAAGAGCGCCGAGGTGGCCGCGTACTGCTGGTCGGTGCTCGGGCAGACCGGCTTCACCCGCAGCGACGTGATCGTCGGCCTGGGCGGCGGCGCGACCACCGACCTGGCCGGCTTCGTGGCGGCCACCTGGCTGCGCGGGGTGCGCTGGGTGTCGATGCCCACCACGCTGCTCGGCATGGTGGACGCGGCGGTCGGCGGCAAGACCGGCATCAACATCGCCGAGGGCAAGAACATGGTCGGCGCCTTCCACCCGCCGGTGGGCGTGCTGGCCGACCTGGCCACCCTGGAGACCGTGCCCAAGCACGACTACGTCTCCGGTCTGGCCGAGGTGATCAAGTGCGGCTTCATCGCCGACCCGGTGATCCTCGACCTGATCGAGGCCGACCCGGAGGGCGCCAAGACGCCGGCCGGGCCGCACACGGTGGAGCTGATCCGCCGGGCGATCCAGGTCAAGGCCGACGTGGTCTCGGGCGACCTCAAGGAGACCGGTCTCCGGGAGATCCTGAACTACGGCCACACCCTCGGCCACGCGATCGAGCGCAACGAGCGGTACAAGTGGCGGCACGGCGCCGCGATCTCCATCGGCATGGTCTTCGCCGCCGAACTCGGCCGCCTGGCCGGGCGGTTGGACGACGAGACGGCCGACCGGCACCGCTCGGTGCTCGGCTCGGTCGGCCTGCCGCTGACCTACCGGGCGGACGCCTGGCCGAAGCTGCTGGACGCCATGAAGATCGACAAGAAGTCGCGCGGCGACCTGCTGCGCTTCGTGGTGCTGGACGGTCTGGCCAAGACCTCCGTCCTGGAGGGCCCCGACCCGCAGGTGCTGGTGGCGGCCTACGCGGAGGTCTCGGCGTGAGCCGGGTGCTGGTGCTCAACGGCCCCAACCTGGGCCGGCTGGGCAGCCGGGAGCCGGACGTCTACGGCGCCACCTCGTACGCCGGGCTGGTCGAGCGCTGCACCGCGCTCGGCAAGGAGCTCGGCTTCGAGGTGGAGGTCAAGGAGACCAACTCCGAGCAGCAGATGATCGAGTGGCTGCACTGGGCCGCCGACGAGAAGACCCCCGTGGTGATCAACCCGGGTGCCTTCACGCACTACTCGTACGGGATGCGGGACGCCGCCGCGCAGCGGACCGCTCCGCTGATCGAGGTGCACATCTCCAACCCGTACGCGCGGGAGACCTTCCGGCACAACTCGGTGATCGCCGCGGTCGCCTCCGGCACCATCGCCGGATTCGGCATCGGTAGCTATGAGCTGGCGCTTCGTGCGCTGGCCGAGCAGCTCACCACGCGCTGACGCATGATCAGCCGTTATTGATCATTGGCCGGTGGCGGGCTGTGCCCGCCACCGGACCGACGTGTAGTGTCCCCGTCGGGAGGTGCTCAGTGACGCACGCAGGGGGAGGTCAGGTGCCGCCGGGCTACCCGGCCCAGCCAATCCGGCCGCCGTACCCGCCGCAGGCCGCCACCGGGCATTTCGCCCTGCCGACCGGCGCACCGGTCCAGTTGCCGCCGCCGCAGGCGCCCGCGCTCACCCTCGCGGTGCTGCTGATCGGCCCCGCCGGGGCGGGCAAGACCACGGTGGCCAGGCACTGGGCCGAGCGCCGCCCGACCGCGACCGCGCACATCAGCCTGGACGACGTCCGGGAGTGGGTGCAGGCCGGGTTCGCCAACCCGCAGTCCGGCTGGAACAACGCCTCCGAGGCGCAGTACCGGCTGGCCCGGCGCACCTGCGGCTTCGCCTGCCGGAACTACCTGGCCAACGGCATCTCCTGCATCATCGACGACGCGGTCTTCCCCGACCTGCCCGCCGTCGGCCTGGGCGGCTGGAAGCGCCACATCGGCCCCGGCATGATCCCCGTGGTGCTGCTGCCCGGCCTCGACTCGGTGCTGGCCAGGAACGCCCGCCGGGCCGGCACCCGCCGGCTCAGCGACGAGGAGGTGGCCCGGATCCACGGGCGGATGGCCGGCTGGTACAACTCCGGACTGCCGATCATCGACAACTCGCACCTCGACGTCGCGGCCACCGCGGCCGCCCTGGACCAGGTGATAGCGGCCCGGCTGGCCGGTCGCTGACGCCGTATCAGGGCAGCTGCTGCGCGGTCGTACGTCCGAGCGATAAGGTGCGGGCCATGTCTCCCATCGCCCGCATCCTGCAACTCGTCCTGATGGCCGCCGGTTTCGCCGCCATCGGCTACGCCGCCCTCTGGGACATGGACGACGCCACCGGCTGGAAGTGCCAGGTGATGGAGATCCGCCAGCAGCAGACCCAGGTCTGCGACACCGAGGACGGCGTCCAGACCCCGATCATCCTCGGCATGGCCGGTATCGCGCTGGAGATCGCCGGCGTCTCCGTCGCGGTCGGTGCCCGGCGCACCGACCGGGCCCCGCGCCCGGCGGTCCCGGTCTCCTTCCCGGCCGCCCCGGCTCCCTACCCGGCTGCCCCCGCGGCTCCGGTCGGCTACCCGCCCGCGCAGCCCGGCACCCCGCCCCGGCCGTACTGACCAGCCGGGACTGTCGGCCCCGCCTGCGAGAATCGGATGGTCGTCACACACCCGTCCGAAGGGGAGCGCCCGTGCCCGAGGGCCACATCATCCACCGTCTCGCGACCGAGAACGCCAAGGCGTTCGCGCACCGCCCGCTCCGGGTCTCCAGCCCGCAGGGCCGGTTCGCGGAGGGCGCCGCGCTGATCGACGGTCAGCGGCTCAGCGAGGCGGAGGCGCACGGCAAGCACCTGTTCCTCGGCTTCGAGGCCGGTGCCTGGCTGCACATCCACCTCGGCCTGTACGGCGGTTTCACCTTCGGCGCGGGCCCGGCTCCCGCGCCGGTCGGCCTGATCCGGCTCCGGCTGGAGAGCACGGAGTCGTACGCCGACCTGCGCGGCCCGAACACCTGTGAACTGCTCACCGGCGCCGAGAAGTCGGCGATCCACGCCCGGCTCGGGCCCGACCCGCTGCGCCCCGGCAGCGACCCGGGCCCGGCCTGGGAGCGGATCTCCCGGAGCCGGACCACGGTCGCCGCCCTGCTGATGGACCAGAAGGTGCTGGCGGGCGTCGGCAACGTCTACCGGGCCGAGGTGCTGTTCCGGCTCGGCATCGACCCGCACCGCCCCGGCCGGGACGTCACCCGGGCCGAGTGGGACGCGATCTGGGCCGACCTGGTGGAGCTGATGCACGACGGCGCGGGCATCGGCCGGATCGACACCGTCCGCCCCGAGCACACGCCCGAGGCGATGGGCCGGCCGCCCCGGGTGGACGACCACGGGGGTGAGGTCTACGTCTACCGGCGGGCCGCGATGCCCTGCCTGGTCTGCGGCACCGAGGTCCGGACCGAGAGCCACGCGGCCCGCAACCTGTTCTGGTGCCCGAGCTGCCAGCAGCGCTGACGAGTCGTCAGGACAGCGTCTTGAGCGCCCGCACGGAGAAGGCGGTCAGCTCCTCGGTCCGGCCGTCGAGGACCTTCTCGGCCCACCGGGGGTCGGCGAGCAGCGCCCGGCCGACCGCGATCAGGTCGAACTCGTCCCGCTCCAGCCGGTCCAGCAGCCCGTTGATGTCGGCGAGGCCGCTGCCCTGGCCGACGAACGCCTTGGTGAACTCGGTGTCCAGGCCGACCGAGCCGACGCTGACGGCGGGCCGGCCCGAGAGCTTCTTCACCCAGCCCGCGAGGTTGAGCTCCGAGCCGTCGAACTCGGGCTGCCAGTAGCGGCGGGTGGAGGCGTGGAAGGCGTCCACGCCCGCCTCGACGAGCGGGGCGAGCACCGCTTCGAGCTCCTGCGGCGTGCTGCCGAGCCGGGCGTCGTAGTTGCCGACCTTCCACTGGGACATCCGGAACAGGATCGGGAAGTCGGGCGCCACCACCGCGCGGCAGGCCGCCACCAGCTCGGCGGCGAAGCGGGTCCGGGAGGCCGGGTCGCCGCCGTAGCCGTCGGTGCGCCGGTTGGTGTGCTCCCAGAGGAACTGGTCGACCAGGTAGCCGTGGGCGCCGTGGATCTCGATGCCGTCGAAGCCGCGGGCCTCGGCGGCGGCGGCCCCGGCGGCGAACGCCGCGATCACGTCGTCCAGGTCCTGTCGGGTCATCGGGTGCCCGGGCTCATGGCCCTCCAGTGGGATGCCGGACGGGCCGATCCGGGGAGCCTGCGGGACGGGCGGCGCACCGGCCACCCGGGCCATCCCGACGTGCCAGAGCTGCGGCACGATCTTCCCGCCCGCGTGGTGCACCGCCGCCGCCACGTCGGCCCAGCCGGCCAGCGCCCGCTCGCCGTGGAACTGCGGGACGGCGGGCCTGGTGCCCGCCGAGGGGTGGTCCACGTAGGTGCCCTCGGTGATGATCAGGCCGACCCCGCCGGCCGCCCGGCGGGCGTAGTACTCCGCGACGTCGGGGCCCGGCACACCACCGGGGGAGTGTTCCCGGGTCATCGGGGCCATCACGATCCGGTTCCGCAGGGTCAGGCTACCCAGGGTGAACGGGCGGTCGAGGACTTCGGTGGCACGGGACGTTGTGGTGCTGAGCATGTGACTCCACTTTCGGCGCTTGTGGTGCGGGGGACCAAGTCCCGGTGGCAGGCGGCCACCTGGCGACAACTCAGTACCCGATCGATCGATTCCCAACTATCGCCGGTTCATTGACAGGTCCTGGTCACCGTCGGAAAGATACGGGTACCCCTGCCGCAACCCCAGCCCCGGAGGCCGCGTTGCCCGCTCGTCCCGTACTGCGCCGAGCGGCCCGCGCCTTCGGCGCCGCCGTCCTGGCCCTCGCAGCCGTCCTGACCCAAGGCGGCACCGCGTACGCCGACTTCGGCTCCGACTACCACGACCCGATCTCCGCCGTACAGCCGCTGACCAGGCCGGACACCCGGTCCTGCACGGTCGAGGTGATGCACGAGCGGGCCTTCAAGAACGGCTACGGCAGCCCGGCCGACACCCCGTACAACGGCTCGCTGACCCCGCCCGCCGACTGCGCCGGGCCCTGGTCCAAGGTGGTCCTCGACCTGCACGGCAGCGTCGCGGGGCGGCAGTTCGACCGGCTGTTCACCGTCCGGGTGGGCGGGGTCGAGGTGCTGATGTCCTCCACGCCCGAGCCCTCGCAGGACGGCATCGAGTGGCGGGTCGAGCGCGATGTCACCCGGTACGCGCCGGTGCTGACGGGCACTCAGCCCTTCGAGTTCGACCTGCCCAACGTCACCGACGCCACCTACACCGGCGTCTTCGTGATCTCCGCCACCTTCACCTTCTACACCGCCTCGGCTGCCTGGCCCGCCGCCCGCACCGCCGACCGGGTGCTCACCGGCGGCGGGTTCACGCTCGACCAGGCGCACCCGGGCAGCACCAGGGAGTTCACCTTCCCGCGGAACCTGGAGCGGCTGACCGCCGAGGTGTACGCGCGCGGCGGTGGCGCCTGCGAGGAGTTCGCGTACGCCTCCGCGCCGGAGGAGTTCGTCCGGGCCAACCCCGGGCGGGGGTACTGCGGCCAGGGCCCGTTCCGGGAGCTGCGGCTCGCCGTGGACGGCCGGACGGCCGGTGCGGTCTGGCCCTACCCGGTGATCTACACCGGCGGCTGGGACCCGCTGCTCTGGCGGCCCACCCCGGGCATCTTCGCCTTCGACCTGCCCGCCTACCAGGTGGATCTGACCCCGTACGTCGGCCTGCTGCTCGACGGCCGCCCGCACTCCGTCTCACTCACCGTCAACCAGGCCGAGAAGCAGAGCAACGACGCCTGGACCGGTCAGCTCAACCTGTTCGCCACCGTCGACCACGGCAGCGCCCGGACCTCCGGCGCGCTGACCCGGCACCAGGTCGCGTCCGAGGCCACCGTCCGCACGGAGCTCACCGACCTCGGCGAGGGCAGCGGCGACTGGACGGTCACCGCGGCCCGCCACGACTCCGCCCAGGGCTGGGTGCAGACCTCGCACGGCCGGGTCACCACCGAGGTCAGGACCGACCGGACCTTCCGCTCCGGCCAGCAACTCCGCGACGGCGGCAACGACCTGACGCTGCACAACCGCACCGACCAGACCACGACCAGCACCCGCCGGGGCGGCGGCCCGCCGGCCGGCAGCACCGTCCAGGAGAGCGCACCGCTGGACGTCCGCTACCGGTACACGGCCGACGCCGCGGGCAGCACCGACCAGCGCACCGAGATGGTGCTCGGCCACCACCGCACCGCGACCGAGGACGGCCTGCGCAGCACGGTCGACCACACCTACGCCCCGACCGCCCACCGGCACAACGGCGACGCGACCGTCCGCACCGGCAGCTCGGTCGAGACCTACCGCAGCACCGGCCCGGACGGCCCGTACGCGCGCACCATCACCACCCGGGACGGCTGGCCGGTGTAGTGGACGACCTCAGCCGCCCAGAGCCTGCTGGATCGCCGCGGTGTCCTTGGTCCAGGCGAAGGATGCCGGCTCCTCCTCCGTTTCCGTCTCCGTCGCGCCGAGCGTGCCGGTCCAGTCCCGGACCTGCTGCGCCAGCGCCGTGTCGGTGGTGCGCAGCGCGGCGAGCCAGCGGGCCGCCAGCTCCGTCCAGGCCGGGCCGGTGCCGGTGAAGTGCAGCTGGAAGCGCGGGTGGGCGAGCAGCCAGTTCTTCACCGTCGGCGCCTTGTGGGTGGCGTAGCTGTCGCAGATCAGGTGGACCTGGAGGCCGGCCGGCACGGTGGCCTCCAGCCCCTCCAGGAACTTGCGGAACTCCACCGCCCGGTGCCGCCGGTGCAGCGAGCCGACCACCTGGCCGTTGGTGGTCTCCAGGGCTTCGGCCAGGCCCCGGTCGGGGTTGCCCGCGTAGCCGGTGGCGCTGTGCCGGTTCTCGTCCACGCAGACCACCAGGGCCCGCTCCGGCGGGGCGAGGTAGAGGCCGACCACGTCGTGGGCCCGGTCCATGGCGAGCGGGTCGGTGGCCAGCGTGACGGCCTCGGTGCGCTGCGGGGCCAGGTCGAAGGCGCGCCAGACCTTGCTGACGGTCTGCTGCGAGACCCCGGCCCGCTCGGCCAGCTCACGGGCCGACCACTGGGTGCCGAGCCGGGGCTTGCGGCCGAGCGTCTCGGCGATCACCTTGGCGATCTGCTCGTCCGTCACGGTGCGCGGGCCGCCGGCCCTGAGCTCCTCGGAGAGCCCGGCCAGGCGCTCGGTCAGGAAGCGCTTGCGCCACTTGTTCACGGAATCCCGCGAGGCGTTCAGCTCGGCGAGCACGGTGTCCACCGGTACCGGCTTCGCCGCCTTGCCCTGCCCGGCGGAGGCGAGCACGATCTTGGCCCGCATCCCCATCGCGGTGGGCCGCTGCGCCAGCCCCTCCAGGGCGGAGCGCTCGGCGGCGGTCAGGTCGAACGAGGTGGTCTTGGATACGGTGCGTACGGTGCGTGCCATCCCGCAACTATAGGGACACCGGGCAGGTCAGCCCGCCGCCGGCAGCGGCGGCCCGGCCGTTGCGAGGCCCGCGTCGGGTGAGCCGCCGGACCGCACCAGGTCGAGTACGGCACCGGCGGCAGGGGAGAGATGCGTTGGGTCAGCGCTCTTCGCGGAACGGCACGTGCTGCCGGGCGACCGGGTCGTACTTGCGCAGGGTCAGCCGGTCGGGGTCGTTGCGGCGGTTCTTCCTGGTCACGTACGTGTGGCCGGTGCCGGCGGTCGACCGCAGCTTGACGATCGGGCGGAGTTCGTTGCGGGCCATGGGGGCTCCTTCTGGTGGGCTCGGGCCGACTATAGCGAAATGGAAACCATTTTCAAGTGGTGTAACGTCAGCCGGGTCCTGCCCATTCCGCAGACCCCTCGGAGCACATCCATGTCCGCGCACTGCCAGCTGACCGGCCGCAAGCCCGGCTTCGGCAACGCCATCTCGCACTCGCACCGCCGCACCAAACGACGCTTCGACCCGAACATCCAGCGCAAGCGCTACTGGCTTCCCAGTGAGGGGCGCAACGTCCGGCTGACGCTCAGCGCGGCCGGGATCAAGACCGTCGACAGCATCGGCATCGAGGCCGCCGTGGCCCGCATCCGCGCTCGGGGGGAGAAGGTCTGATGGCCAAGCAGAGCAAGATCGCCAGGGACCTGCACCGCCGCGAGGTGGTCGCCAGGTACGCCGAGCGCCGCGCCGAACTCAAGCGCCTGATCGCCCGGCCCGGCACCGACCCGGTCGAACGGGCCGCCGCCCAGCAGGAGCTGGCCCGCCAGCCACGGGACGCCAGCGCCACCCGGCTGCGCAACCGGGACGGCATCGACGGCCGCCCGCGCGGCTACCTGCGGGCCTTCGGCCTGTCCCGGATCAACCTGCGCAAGCATGCCCATGCCGGCCACCTGCCCGGCGTCCGCAAGTCGAGCTGGTAGGAACGATGTCCGATCAGATCAAGCTCCCGGTGGTGGTCGTCGCGGGCCTGCACCGGGCCGAACGATGGTGTGCGGTCCAGGAGTTGACGGCCGCCGGGATCGACGCCGTGGTGCTCCGCCACGACCTGCGGGACGCCTCCTTCGGGATCGTCCACCGCGAACTGCGGGACGCCCACGGCAGTCACCGCCGGGCCGAGGTGCCGCTCACCAACGACTGCCCGTGCTGCGCGCTGCGCGAGGACCTGGTGCCCGAGCTGGTCCGGATCGCCGAGGCCGGGCAGTACGGGCTGGCGATCGTGGAGCTGTGGGGCGGCAGCGACCCGCACCCGGCGGTGGAGGTGATCGCCGGGGCCGAGGGCATCGAACTCGCCGGTGTGGTCACGGCGGTGGACCCGGAGGAGCTGGTCGGCGACCTCTCGGTCTCCGACGACCTGGTCGACCACGGCGAGCACACCGCGGCCCAGGACGGCCGGACCAGGGCCGAGGCGCTGGCGCACCAGATCGAGTACGCCGGCACGCTGGCCGTACCCCGGGGGAGCGATGGCGCCGGAGTCGCGATGCTCCGCCAACTGCACCCGACGGCAAGGCTGGTGACGCTCGGGACCGGTGAGCTGACCCGGGCCGCGCTCGGCGGCTTCGACGTGCCGGCCGCCCGGGACCGGGTCAACCCCGCGATCGCGCTGCTGCCACAGGAGCACGATGAGGCGGGGGTGGCCACCCTGGTCTGGGAGCGCCGTCGGCCGCTGCACCCCGCCCGGCTGCACGAGGCGCTGGAGCAGCTGGTACCGGCCGCGCAGCGCAGCCGGGGCCGGTTCTGGCTGGCCAACCGCCCCGAGCTGATGCTCGCCTGGGACGCCGCCGGAGCCAACCTCGCGGTGGAGGAGTGCGGACCCTGGCTGACCGCACTGCCGGACGCCGCCTGGGAGCTCTACCCGCCCACCCGACGGGCCGCCGCCGCACTCGACTGGCATCCCGTGCACGGCGACCGGGTCCAGCAACTCAGCTTCACCGCCGAGGGGTTGGATGCCGACGGGATCGTCGAGCTGCTCGACGCCTGCCTGCTCACCGACACCGAGCTCGCCGCAGGCGAGGCGGGCTGGAAGGCCCTGCCCGATGCCTTCGAGGACCTGCTGGACCCCGTCTCATGAGGAAACCGATGCGAACGCCCGCCAAGCCCCGCCCGAACCCGCTGTTCGCGGCGAAGATCAGCTACATCGACTACAAGGACACCGATCTGCTCCGGAAGTTCATCTCCGACCGGGGCAAAATCCGCAGTCGCCGGGTGACCCGGCTGACGGTCCAGCAGCAGCGCGCGATGGCCCGCGCGATCAAGAACGCCCGTGAGATGGCGCTGCTGCCGTACGCCTCCGGCGGCCGGTAGGTACGTCCGACCCCCGCCAGCCACCGACCGGTACCCGCCGACCACCGAGGAGCACCTCAGACATGGCCGTCCCCAAGCGCAAGCTCTCCCGCAGCAACACCCGCCACCGCCGGGCCAACTGGAAGGCCGTCGCCCCGCAGCTGACCCCGGTCACCGTCGACGGGCGCGAGCTGCTGGTCCCGCGCCACCTGGTCCGCGCCTACCAGCGGGGACTGCTGACCCCGTGACACCCGCCCGGGTGCGGCCGCCAGCAGGACGGCCGCACCCGCGAGCAGGCCGAGCCCGGCGCAGAGCGGCCAGAGCAGCCCCGGCGCGGCCTGGTACACCGCACCGCCCACGGCCGGGGCGAGCACGGTGCCGCTGACCGAGGCCCCCGCGTACAGGCTCTGGAACCGGCCCTGCAGGTGCTCCGGCGCGCAGTCCGCCACGTACGCGGTGGCGGGGGTCTTGTAGAGGATCTCGCCCGCCGTGAGCAGCACCATCATCGCCACGGCCGCCCAGACGAAGGCGCCCGGCAGCAGGGCCGCGTACCCGAGGCCGACCAGCACCAGCCCGGCGCCGATGATCCGCAGCGGGGCCTGGTTGCGCAGGGCCACGGCGGCGGGCAGTTCCAGGCAGAGGATCACGCCGCCGTTGATCGCCATCAGCGCGCCGTACACGCCGGTGCCGATGCCGTGGTCGCCGAGGAAGACCGGCAGGGTGGAGTACTGCTGCCGGTAGACGGTGTCGATCACCACGATGGCGGGCAGCAGCACCAGCAGCGCGGGCCTGGCCCGCAGCGACTGCCACACACCGGGCCCGCCGGCCGCCGCCGCGGCCCGCTTGGCCGGGCTCGGGTCGGCCTTGAGCACCTTGGCCGCGTACGCCGCGAACAGCAGGGTGCCGACGCCGTCGGCCACGAAGAGCCAGCCGTACGAGAACTGAGTGGCGATCAGCGCGCCGAGCGGCGGCCCGACGGTGAAGCCGGCGTTCCCGGCGAAGCGCATCACCGCGATGCCCTGCCGGCGCGCCCCGGGCGGGACGGCGGCCGCGACCAGGGTGGAGTTGGCGGCCCGGACCGCCCCGGCGGCGTACTGGCAGAGCGGCAGGACCACCAACAGGGCGGGCGTCGGCAGAGCGGTCAGGGTGAGCAGCCCGAGGCCGGACACCACCGAGGCGGCCAGCAGGGTGCGGCGGTGGCCGAAGTGGTCGCCGAACCAGCCGCCGGTGAAGTTCCCGGCGATCAGCCCGACCCCGCCGACGCCGGCGATCAGACCGGCCGAGGCGACGCTCAGGCCGCGTTCGCCGGTCAGATAGACGAACAGGTAGACGAACGTGAAGGACACCACCATGTTGGCGAAGATCCCCGCCGACAGCAGCCAGACGGTTCTCGGTACCTGACGCACGCTTGCCCCCTAGTAAGTTCCTTTGGGGAACTGACTATGTCAGCATGGGAGGCTGAGGGTCAATGCGAGAGTGGGAGGACGGATGCCCAGACGGGGTGGCCCGGGCGACGACAACTGCGCGATCGCCCAGTCCTTGGACGTGGTCGGCGACGCCTGGACGCTGCTGGTGCTGCGCGACGTGGCGCGCGGACTGCACCGCTTCGACCAGCTGCAACACGAACTCGGCCTGTCCCGCAAGGTCCTGACGGAGCGTCTGCACCTGCTGGTGGACGCCGAGGTACTGGCCCGCGAGCCCTACCAGGACCGGCCGCCCCGGTACGAGTACCGGCTCACCCCGCGCGGCCGGGCCCTGCTGCCGGTGCTGGTCGCCCTGCAGGACTGGGGCGACACCTGGCTGCTCGGCCCCGGCGAGGTGACCGCCACCACCGCCGAGACCTCCCGGGAGGCCGAGCGGGTGCACGCCCTGACCGGCACCCGGGTGCCCGAGCTGCTGCTCACCGACACCACCGGGCAGCCGCGCGACCCGGTCGCCGGCCCCACCGTCCTCTACTGCTTCCCCGGCGCCTTCGTCCGCCCGGAGTCCTACCCGCCCGGCTGGGGCGCCGTGCCCGGCGCGGCGGGCTGCACGCTGGAGTCCCGGACCTACCAGGCGCGGCTGGCCGAGTTCGCCGCCGTGGGCGCCACCGTGCACGGGGTCTCCACCCAGCGCACCGACGAGCAGCGCGCCTTCGCCGAGGCGGAGGGCCTGGACTTCCCGCTGCTCTCCGACGCCGGCCTGGAACTCACCGCCGCCCTGCGCCTGCCCACCATCCGGGCCGGCGGCACCACCCGGCTCAAGCGCCTCACCCTGGTGATCGGCCCCGACCGGGTGATCCGCTCGGTGCGCTACCCGATCCCGGACATCCTGGAGAGCGTCGACGACGCCCTGCTGACGGCCCGTGAGCTCACGCGGTAGCAGAATCGCGGAGGTACGCGCGGCCCTGATTCGCTGCCCCGACGGCCGTTGACCGGCCCGGAGCGGCCCGGATTGGATCGGTGGACCAGCCTCCCACCGAAAAGGACGCCCCGCCGTGGCTCCACCGAAGTCCCGCTCTCCCCGGGCGGCCCGCGCCGCCCTGGTCCTCGCCGTCCTGGCGGCACCCGTGGCCGTGACGCACCCCGCCTCGGCGGACACCGTCCCGACCGCGGTGAACCCGCAGAACTGGATGTCCGGCGTCGGGGGCGAGACCCCGCTCAGCGCCATGACCGTCCCGGGCACGCACGAGACGATGGCGATCCACGGCGGCATGTTCGTCCAGACCCAGTACGACTACGGCGACAGCGGGGCGACCCTCGGGCACCAGCTGGACAGCGGCATCCGGGCCATCGACATCCGGGTCCGGGTGGTCGACGGCGGGTTCACCATCCACCACGGCGCGTACTACCAGAACGCGGTCTTCGACGACGTGCTCGGCCAGGCGCGGAACTTCCTGGCGGCCCACAGCAGCGAGACGATCCTGCTGCGCCTCCACGCGGAGTGCGGGGGCGACACCCTGGCCTCGCCGACCAGCTGCGTGGACCAGCCGTGGAAGGCGACCCAGGCCGAGCGGATGGCGATCCTCGACCGGTACGTCGAGCAGAACAAGGACCTCTTCTACGACAAGTCGGTCGTCAAGCCCACCCCGGCCGAGGGCGGTCTCTACTACTACCACCAGGCGGAGATCCCCAAGCTCTCCGAGGTGCGCGGCAAGATCGTGCTCACCAACTTCGAAGGGCCCGGCGGGGGCGACTACGGCTACGGGATCAAGGACTACAAGAGCCACCTCGGCGACCTGGACCAGCCCGCGAGCATCGAGCAGAAGTGGGACGCCGTCCGGACCCATCTGGACGAGGCCGCGCTGTCGAACAGTGGCATGTACGTCACCTACACCTCCGCTTCCACGGTCGCGCACACGCCGGACGGCTTCGCCAACGGCGAGTCCCGCATGATCGGCCCGCGCGAGCGCGTGAAGATCGAGGGCGTCAACAGCAAGCTGAGCGGCTACCTCGGCAGCCCGGACGTCACCAAGCACCTCGGCGTCGTCATGATGGACTTCCCCACCGGGAGCGTCATCGACCCGCTGATCAGCCGCAACCTCTCCCTCGCGGGCCCGAACAAGCCGGTCTTCCACGCCACACCGCCGTCCCGGTACTCGCTGGAGAACGCGTACTCCTACCTGGCCGGTGACCTCGACCGGTACGGCAGCGGCAGTGCCCTGCGGGTCCCGCAGAGCTACCGGGGCGGCTACTTCGACGACCCCCGCTTCGGCCCGGACGGCTTCCAGGCCAGCTTCACCTACGACAACGCGCTGGTGGTCGCGGCCTTCTTGCAGCGCGGCAACTCCGAGGACATCGGCCGCGCCACGGCCCTCGGCGACAGCCTGCTCTACGCCCAGGCCCACGACATCGTGCCCGACGGCCGGCTGCGCGCCTCGTACGAGCCCAACCCCTTCGTCACCGCCTCCGGCGCACCGTACGTCGGCGGCTTCTCGGTCTACACCGGCAACATGGCCTGGGCCGGCCTGACCTTCACCAGGCTCTACCACGTCACCGGCCAACAGCGGTTCCTGGACGGCGCGTTGAAGGCCGCCAACTGGATCCAGGCCAACGCGGCGGACAGCCGGGGCGCGGGCGGCTACACCGGGGGCCTGCGCAACGATGACGAGACCGGGGCGGAGATGATCCCGCTCCGCTGGAAGGCCACCGAACACAACATCGACACCGGCGCGTTCTTCCGGATGCTCGCCCAGGTCACCGGGGACGGCGTCTGGCAGAGCCGCTCCGACAACGCCTTCGCCTTCGTCCGTACCATGCAGGCCGCCAACGGCCACCTGTGGACGGGCACCGGCCTGGACGGCGTCACGATCAACGAGGACGTCGAGCCCGAGGACGTCCAGACCTGGAGCTACCTGGCCACCAAGGACCCGGCGTACGCGCCCGCCATCGACTGGACGGCGGGGCGGATGGCCGCCACCGACGGCGGCTTCTCCGGCGTCAGCTTCAGCGGGGCGGACACCAGCAAGGTCTGGTTCGAGGGCACCGCGCACCTGGCCGCCGCCTACCGGGCCCGCAACGCCCCGGGCGACGCCGACAAGGCGACCACCCTGCTGGCCACCATCGCGGCGGCCCAGACCAACGCCCCCAACAACGACGGCCGCGGCATCGTCGCCGCCTCCAGCGACGGCCTGAACACCGGGGAGGGCGACATCTACTACGCGGCCCTGCACACCGGCGCCACCGCGTGGTACCTGATCGCCGCGCAGGGCGGGAACCCGTTCGTCCTCTAGGCCCTCTCGTTCGGGTCACGTCGCCCGGCGTGATCCGAAAGAGAGGGCCTGGGGGTTGGCTTCCGATCGGGTGCGCTCGGGAGGCGGCTTCGGCGGCGGGTTCTTAGGCTCAGGGCATGGTTGAGGCATACGCGGCACGGCGCGAGCGGCTGAGGGCACACTGCAGTGCCTCCGGGGCCGACGCCGCGCTGATCACCCGAGCTGCGAACGTCCGCTACCTCACCGGCTGCGCCCCCTGCGGGGCCACCCTGTTGCTCACCAGGGAGCGCGCCGTCCTGGCGCTCCCCGAGGACCTGCCGCCGGACGACACCGGCGAACACCGGCTGCCGGACGACCCCGAGGTGGCCCGGCTGCCGGTGCCCGAGGGCACCGACACCGCGCTGGCCGCCGCCGAGGCGGCGGCCCGGCTGCGGGTCCGGGACCTCGCGGTCGAGGAGCACGACCTGACGGTCAGCCGGCACCGCAGGATCGCCGGGCTGGCCGAGGGCGTCGAGCTGACCGACCTGGCCCGGGCGGTCGAACAGCTGCGCGTCGTCAAGGACGAGCACGAGATCGCCGACCTGCGGATCGCCGCCGAGATCGCCGACCAGGCGCTCGGCGAGCTGCTCGAGTCGATCCTGGTCGGCCGCACCGAGCGCCATCTCGCGATGGAGCTGGAGCGCCGCATGATCGACCACGGCGCGGACCAGGCGGCCTTCCCGGTCTCGGTCGGCACCGGCAGCCACTCCGGCCTGGAGTTCCACCTGCCCACCGACCGCCGGGTGGAGGAGGGCGACTTCCTGACCGTGGTGCTCGGCGCCCAGTACCGGGGCTACGGCGTCTCCACCGCCAGGACCTTCGTGATCGGGGCGGCCCCGGCGCCCTGGCAGGTGGAGCTGCACCGGCTGGTGTTCCGGGCCCAACGGGCCGCCCGGGAGGCGCTCGGCCCGGGCGTTCCGCAGCACGCACCGGACCAGGCGGCCCGCGAGATCCTCCAGTCCGGGGGGTACGCGGAGAGCTCTCTGCACCCGCTCGGTCACGGCATCGGCCTGGAGATCCGGGAGGCGCCGCGTCTCGGGCCCGCGGACATGGGTAAACTGGACAATCGCGTGCCGGTCACCGTCGGTCCCGGGGTACACATCCCGGGTAAGGGTGGGGTCCGGATCGAGGACACGCTCGTGGTCCGTCCCCTCGAAGAGGGTGGTCCCGAGCTGCTCACCATCACTACCAAGGAGCTCCTCGCGCTGTAGCCGCCCCCGGGTGGTTGCGGTTCTGCGCAATCCCTTGGTTCCTTGACAGCTATATCCAGGAGTAAGTGCGCCCGTGGCTTCCACGAACGATCTCAAGAACGGCATGGTTCTCAAGCTGGACGGCGGCAAGCTGTGGTCCGTCGTCGAGTTCCAGCACGTCAAGCCCGGTAAGGGCCCGGCCTTCGTGCGCACGAAGCTCAAGGAGGTCCTGACCGGCAAGGTCGTCGACAAGACCTTCAACGCCGGCACCAAGGTCGAGACCGCCAGCGTCGACAAGCGCGGCATGCAGTTCTCGTACAAGGACGGCGAGCAGTTCGTGTTCATGGACACGGACACCTACGACCAGATCATGGTCGACCCGAAGGTCGTCGGCGACGCCGCCAACTACCTGCTGGAGGGCTTCGAGGCCCTGGTCGCGATGTACGAGGGCGCCGCCATCTACATCGAGCTCCCGGCCTCGGTCGAGCTGGTCATCTCGCACACCGAGCCCGGCGTGCAGGGCGACCGCTCCACCGGTGGCTCCAAGCCGGCCACCCTGGAGACCGGCGCCGAGATCGCCGTCCCGCTCTTCATCGTCACCGGCGAGAAGATCAAGGTCGACACCCGTGACGGCAGCTACCTGGGCCGGGTCAAGTAAAAGTGTCAGCTGCGCGCACCAAGGCCCGTACGCGGGCCTTCCAGATCCTCTTCGAGGCCGACCACCGTGGTGTCGACCCGCAGCGGGTGCTCGCCGACTGGATCGCGCGCTCGCGCGAGCCCAAGCCGGACGAGGGCATCCCGCAGGTGGCCGAGTACACCATGCAGTTGATCGAGGGATACGTCCAGCACGCCAGGAAGATCGACGACCTGATCTCCACCTACGCGGTGGGCTGGACCCTGGACCGGATGCCGATCGCGGACCGCAACGTCCTGCGCCTCGGCACCTACGAGCTGATCTGGGAGGACGGCGTCCCGGACGCGGTCGTCCTGGACGAGGCCGTCGAGATCGCCAAGGAGTACTCCACGGACGACTCCCCGGCCTTCGTGAACGGTCTGCTCGCCCGCTTCCTGGAGCTCAAGCCGACCATCCGTCGCGACTGACGCTCCGTCGCAGATGCCGCCGCCCCCTTCGTGGGGGCGGCGGCATTTTCGTGTTCCGCCGGATGGGGGAGCTGACGTATGTTTGGCTACCGACGGGTAACTCTTTTTGGCGAGAGGGCGGCTCCACCCATGACCACCGCGACACGCAGCGAGTTCGACCAGGGCATCGCCCTCAGCCCCGCCGGGCCGGGCCGGTACGCCGGAGAGCTCGGCGAGGGCTGGCAGATCGGCGGCGGGGTCAACGGCGGCCTGCTGCTCGCGGTCGCGGGCCACGCCCTGTCACTGGAGCACCCCGAGCACCCGGACCCGGTCTCGATCAGCGGCTACTACCTCTCGGCCTCGGTGCCAGGGCCGGTGGAGGTGCGGACCGAGACGGTGCGGCGCGGGCGTTCGCTGTCGACCGGGACTGCTTCGCTCCATCAGGACGGCGAGGAGCGGCTGCGGGTGCTCGCCACGTACGGAGACCTGGACGCGCAGGCGGGGGAGGTGCGGACCAGCGCCGTGCCGTTCGAGATGCCGCCGCCGGAGGAGTGCATCGGCGTCGAGCACGCGCCGAAGCAGCTGATCGAGCAGGCCGCGCTGCTGGAGCGGTTCGACCTGCGGCTGGACCCGGCGACGGTCGGCTGGGCGGTCGGCGCACCGTCCGGGAACGGGTGCATCCAGGGCTGGTTCCGGCTGGCGGATGGGCGGGAGCCCGACCCGTTGCAGCTGCTGCTGGTCGCGGACGCGCTGCCGCCGGTGACCTTCGACCTCGGCCTGCCGGGATGGGCGCCGACCATCGAACTGACGGTCCACCTGCGGGCCCGCCCCGCGGCGGGCTGGCTCCGGGTCAGGCACGCCACCCGGAACCTGGCCGGCGGCTACTTCGAGGAGGACGCCGAGGTGTGGGACTCCACCGGGCGCCTGGTCGCCCAGTCGCGGCAGCTGGCCCGGGCGCCGCGCGGATAGGGGCTAGTTGCAGCGCCCGCTCCCGCTGCGGCACGCCGGTGCACCTGCCGGTGGAGCCGAAGGTGCGGAGGAGTGGGCAGACGGCTCGACGTAGTACTCGGCGTCGAAGCTGAAGGCGGCGACGTAGCGGTGCGCCGTCGACCCGAGCAGGGCGGTCGAGTCGACGGGCCGCCAGGTGAAGTAGACGGCCCGGGCGGAAGTGTCGTTCCGGTACGGCATGCCGCCCGGGGAGCGGGCGTCGACCCAGCTGCCCCAACTGCCTGCGGCTGCCGGGACGGCCGGAACCTCCAGGACGTCGATGCTCAGGGTGAGGGGGCCGACGTGCTGACGGGTGTAGGACAGGTGGAGCCGGACCGGTACCTGCCGGGGGTGGGCCGACTCCGTGGCGGTCGGGTGGACCGGGCTGTCCGGTGCTTGCAGGTGCCGGTCCGCATCGGTCAACCACGTGCCGCCGTCGGGTAACCAGCCCAGGGCCGCCACCGTGCGGTCGAGTTCGTCCAGGCGCTGCCGGATCTCACCGTCGAAGGCGAGGTAGGTGGTGCCGGCCCGGCGGCAGGACACCGGGTCCCAGCGTGCCCCGCCGCTGCCGAACGACCCCGACCGGGATCGGGAGAAGCACACGTCGGCGGCGGAGGTGCCGAGCTGCTCGGCCCAGGGCGTCCGTGCGTGCAGGAGGCCGAGTTGGCTGTCCGTCAGCTCCGTGGCCGACCGGTCGGCGGCGCGGGTCGCCGGTGCGTTCGCCATCGCCGTGACGTCCGGTGGGTCGGCGTCCCCGGGGAGGGACAGCAGCGCCCACCAGAACAGCCCGACGGCCGGCGCGCCCACCACGGCGACCCCGGCGGTCACCCTCCGGATCATGGTCCGTAGTTCCATCCCGCCACCCCCGTGAGCCGTTGTCCTCATCGTGCGGCTGCGGTGCGGATCCGGGACCGGTCCGTCGGCGGATCGAGTCAGAACGGTGATGGCACCGTTGCCCGAATCTCACCGTCAGTTACAGAGCTGTGACACCTGGTGCGTGTGCGACCCCGGTGGGCGGGGAGGTAGAGGGGCAAGCACCCCCTCCACCCCCAGGAGCCTCCGATGAGCCGCAACGGTCGCACCCCCCGTTCCTCCCGCTGCACCGCCGCCGGGCGTCCGGCCCGGCTGGAGGGGCAGGCGTTCGTGACGGGCATCCTGACCAGTCGGGCCGACTTCGAGCGGGCGCGGGAGTGGCAGTTGGCGGAGGCGGCCGACTACGACAGCTACCTGTTGGACACCGCGGTGCTGCTGGACGAGGCGCGGCGGACCTTCGGGCTGGTGCAGGCGCGGATGTTCCACCCGGAGGACTTCGCGGACTTCTGCCTGCTGCACGGGCTCGACCCGGCGGAGCCGGGGTCGCGGGACCGGTACCTGGTCAACCCGCCGTTGCAGACCCAGCTGCTGCCGTACCAGGGGGAGGAGCTGACGGGTGACTTCATTCCGCGTCTGATCCGGGCCAGGGAGAGCGGTCTGACGCTGCGCCACGCGGATCTGCTGGTGGACGGCGGGCTGTTCGAGCCGGACGAGGAGACCGATCCGGCGGTGAAGCGGGCGTACCAGTCGGCGGCGGAGCTGTTCCGGCGGATGCTGGTGGGGGCCGGGGCGGGGACGTACCAGTTCCGCTGTGCGGTGGAGGGCCCCGGGGGCAGGCTGACCGCCGAGGCCAGGATCCTGCACTGGGAGGACGGGGTGGTGCGGATCAACGACGAGGACCTGGACCTGGTGGTCGCGGTGCTCTGTGCCGGGCTCTACCGCGAGCTGCCGGGGGCGGCACTGCTGCACGGGACGCAGGGTTCGGCGGGGGCCTGCGGCGAGTACCGGCAGGTGTCCTGGGCGTGGCAGAGCGGCGGGACGGGGTACCGGCCGGCCACGGCGCAGCTGGAGGGGGTTCGGGCGGAGCCGGGGTTCAGCCTCGGCTCGGTCTGCTGATGGGGAACGGCCGACGGCGGGGTGGGTGACCTCGGTCTCCCGCCCCGCCGTGACGTTTCTGCATCCGGCGTCAGGTCAGCCGGCGTCCTCGTCCCGCACCGCGCGGCGCGCGTCCGGGTTCAGCACGCCCCAGCTGATCAGCTGCTCGGTGAGGATCGAGGGGGACTGGTCGTAGATCACGGCCAGGGTGCGCAGGTCGTCCTGACGGATCGACAGCACCTTGCCGTTGTAGTCCCCGCGCTGGCTCTGGATGGTGGCGGCGTAACGCTGGAGCGGACCGGCCTTCTCGGACGGCACCTGGGTCAGTCTCTCCAGGTCGAGCACCAGGCGCGGCGGCGGCTCGGCCGCACCACCGGGCGTACCGCCGGGCAGCAGCTCCTGCACCGGCACGCCGTAGAACTCGGCCAGCTCGGCGAGGCGCTGCACCGTGACCGCGCGGTCCCCACGCTCGTACGAGCCGACCACCACGGCCTTCCAGCGCCCCTGGGACTTCTCCTCGACGCCGTGCAGGGAGAGCCCCTGCTGAGTGCGGATCGCCCGGAGCTTGGCCCCGAGCTGCTTCGCGTAGTCGCTGGACATTGGTCTCCCCGGACGAGATTGCTTCGCGTTGAGTGTGCGTCACGAGCAGCGAGTGGTTCAGCCGCGGTTTCCGCCCGCGTTACCGATGGGTTCGGCGGCCGTCTCGTAACTCACTGTGAGGTTACGTAGAGTGAGTAGTTGCGTCAAGCCGAATGGGGCAGTCGTGCGAACGACACCCGCAGGTCGGGGCGGCGAGCGGCGGTGATCGCGCTGTTAGGATGACGGTGGCTTCCGGCGCGACCGGGCGCCGTCCACAGACATCCTTTAAAGCCCGTCCAGTGAGGCGGGGAAGGAGGTCGGCTTCGGCATGACCACACGCATCGATACCGCGCGTCCACCGCACCAGGTGCTGGACGCCACCGACGTGGCCCGGGTGATCACCCGGATCGCACACGAGATCGTCGAGCGCGCCAAGGGCGCGGAGGACGTCGTGCTGCTCGGCATCCACACCCGTGGAGTGCACCTCGCCCGCCGTCTGCACGCCAAGCTGGCGCAGATCACCGGTCGCGACATACCCCTCGGCACCCTGGACATCACGATGTACCGGGACGACCTCCAGCTGAAGCCGGCCCGCGCGGCCGAACACACCGAGATCCCGCCCGGCGGGATCGAGGGCAAGCTGGTGATCCTGGTCGACGACGTGCTGTTCTCCGGCCGCACCATCCGGGCCGCGCTCGACGCGCTCAGCGACATCGGCCGCCCGCGCGCCGTGCAGCTGGCCGTGCTGGTCGACCGCGGCCACCGCGAACTGCCGATCCGGGCCGACTACGTGGGCAAGAACCTGCCGACCTCGCTGCGCGAGGCGGTCCAGGTGCAGCTCTCCGACGTGGACGGCCGGGACGCCGTCCTGGTCGGGGACCGCGACTACGCGGCCCGGTCCTCGCAGGCCCTCGCCACCCAGCGCTCCGGGGAGTAGCGGGCGTCGGCGCCACCGAGCGCCCGTCCGTGCTGCCCCGTACCCTCGCACCGACCCCCGGAGTACAGCTGTGACCAGCTATCTGATCCGCAACGCCCAGATCCTCGGCGGCACCCCGCAGGACCTGTACCTCGCCGACGGCGTGATCGCCGACATCGGCACCGGCCTGACCGTCGAGGCCGACGTCGACATCGACGCCCGCGGCCTGATCGTGCTGCCCGGCCTGGTGGACCTGCACACCCACCTGCGCCAGCCCGGCAAGGAGGACGCCGAGACCGTCCTGACGGGCACTCAGGCCGCCGCCAAGGGCGGCTACACCGCCGTGCACGCGATGGCCAACACCACCCCGACCGCCGACAACCCCGCCGTGGTCGAGCTGGTCCACCAGCTCGGCAAGGACTCCGGCTACTGCGACGTGCACCCGGTCGGTGCCGTCACGGTCGGCCTGGAGGGCAAGGAGCTGGCCGAGCTGGACGGCATGCACCGCTCGGCGGCCGGCGTGAAGGTCTTCTCGGACGACGGCAAGTGCGTGGACGACGCGGCGCTGATGCGCGCCGCGCTGGAGTACGTGAAGACCGTCGACGGCGTGGTGGCCCAGCACGCCCAGGAGCCCCGGCTGACCGAGGGCGCCCAGATGAACGAGGGCACCGTCTCCGCCGAGCTCGGCCTGCCCGGCTGGCCCGCGGTGGCGGAGGAGGCGATCATCGCCCGGGACGTGCTGCTCGCCTCGCACCTCGGGGCCCGGCTGCACGTCTGCCACCTGTCGACCAAGGGCTCGGTGGAGATCGTCCGCTGGGCCAAGGCCCAGGGCTGGGACGTCACCGCCGAGGTGACGCCGCACCACCTGCTGCTCACCGACGAGCTGGTGCGCACCGAGGACGCCGTCTTCAAGGTCAACCCGCCGCTGCGCACCGAGGCCGACGTGCACGCGCTGCGCGCCGCGCTGGCCGACGGCACCATCGACGCGGTGGCCACCGACCACGCGCCGCACCCGGACGCCGACAAGGACTGCGCCTGGGCGGTCGCCGCGATGGGCATGGTCGGTCTGGAGACCGCGCTCTCGGTGGTGCAGCAGAGCATGGTCGAGACCGGCCTGCTGAACTGGGAGGGCGTCGCGGACCGGATGTCGCACCGCCCGGCCCGGATCGGCCGGCTGACCGGCCAGGGGCGTCCCGTCTCGGTCGGCGAGCCTGCCAACCTGGTGCTCTTCGATCCCGGCTACCGTGGGACCGTGACTGCCGACACCTTCGCCACCCGTAGCCGTAACACCCCGTTCAAGGGCCTCGAGCTGCCCGGGAGGGTGCACGCCACCTTCCTGCGCGGCGAGGCCACCGTGCTGGCGGGCGAGCTCGCCGAGCTGGGCGGGGCGAAGTGATCGCGCAGGAGAAGGCCCAGGTCACCGACTGGTCCAGCTACATCGGGTGGATGGTCGGGCTGGCCATCCTGGTCGGGCTCGTCTACTGGCTGATGCGGCAGGGCTGGAACTGGCGCCGCACCCTGCAGTCCGACCTGCCGCCGCTGCCGGAGCTGCCCGCAGACCCGGGCGCCGCGCTGCTGGAGACCACCGGGCGCTACCACGGCTCCACCACCGCCGGGAACTGGCTGGACCGGGTCGTCGCGCACGGCCTGGGGACCCGCAGCCTGGCCGAACTGACCCTGACCGAGCGGGGCCTGCTGGTCCGTCGCCCCGGTGACGTGGACTTCTGGATCCCGGCCGGGAGCCTGACGGCGGCCCGGACCGACTCCGGGATCGCGGGCAAGGTCGTCCCCGGCGGGCTGCTGGTCATCACCTGGACGAACGAAGGCACCGCGCTGGACTCCGGCTTCCGGGCCGACCACGCCGAGCAGCACACCGCCTGGGTCGAGGCGGTCGAAGCTCTGGTGACACGACGTACGACGAAGACGAAGAAGACGGAAGAGGCCATCTCATGACCGCACCTGCCCCCACCACCAAGCGCCACAGGCGGGAGCGAGTGCCCGCCGTGCTCGTCCTGGAGGACGGCCGCACCTTCCGTGGGCAGGCCTACGGCGCGGTCGGCGAGACCTTCGGCGAGGCGGTCTTCAACACCGGCATGTCCGGCTACCAGGAGACCCTGACCGACCCCTCGTACCACCGTCAGGTGGTCGTCATGACGGCGCCTCAGATCGGCAACACGGGCTGGAACGACGAGGACGACGAGTCGAAGCAGATCTGGGTGGCCGGGTACGTCGTGCGCGACCCCGCCCGGGTGGCGTCGAACTGGCGCTCGGAGCGCTCGCTGGACGAGGAGCTGGTCAACCAGGGCGTCGTCGGCATCAGCGGCATCGACACCCGGGCGCTCACCCGGCACCTGCGCGAGCGCGGGGCGATGCGGGTCGGCATCTTCTCCGGCCCCGCGCTGGCGGACGAGGCCGAGCTGCTGGCCCGGGTCAACCAGGCGCCCGAGATGAAGGGCGCCGACCTGTGCGCCGAGGTCGCCACCAAGGAGACCTACGTCGTCCCGGCGATCGGCCCTGGCGGCGAAGCCCTGCCCATCGGTACTGCGAAGTACACCGTCGCCGCGCTGGACCTGGGCATCAAGGGCATGACCCCGCACCGGATGGCTGAGCGCGGCATCGAGGTGCACGTCTTCCCGGCCAACTCCACGGTCGAGGAGCTCTACTCGGTGAACCCGGACGGGGTGTTCTTCTCGAACGGTCCCGGTGACCCGGCCACCGCCGACCACCAGGTGTCGGTCGCCCGTGAGGTGCTGGCGAAGAAGACGCCGTTCTTCGGCATCTGCTTCGGCAACCAGATCCTCGGCCGCGCGCTGGGCTTCGGCACCTACAAGCTCAAGTACGGCCACCGCGGCATCAACCAGCCGGTGCAGGACCGCACCACCGGCAAGGTCGAGGTCACCGCGCACAACCACGGCTTCGCCGTGGAGGCGCCGCTGGACAAGGTGAGTGACACCCCGTTCGGCCGCGCCGAGGTCTCCCACGTCTGCCTGAACGACGACGTGGTCGAGGGCCTGCAGTGCCTGGACACCCCCGCGTTCTCGGTCCAGTACCACCCGGAGGCGGCGGCCGGTCCGCACGACGCCGCCTACCTGTTCGATCGCTTTGTCGACCTGATGGCCGGCGCCCCGGCCCGCACCACCGCAGGGAGCTGACCGTGCCGAAGCGCACTGACATCAAGTCCGTCCTGGTGATCGGCTCCGGCCCGATCGTCATCGGCCAGGCGGCGGAGTTCGACTACTCCGGCACCCAGGCCTGCCGCGTTCTGCGGGCCGAGGGCCTGCGGGTCGTGCTGGTGAACTCCAACCCGGCCACCATCATGACCGACCCGGAGATCGCCGACGCGACCTACGTCGAGCCGATCACCCCCGAGTTCGTCGAGAAGATCATCGCCAAGGAGCGCCCCGACGTGCTCCTGCCGACCCTCGGTGGGCAGACCGCGCTGAACACCGCGATCTCGCTGCACGAGAACGGCGTGCTCGCCAAGTACGGCGTCGAGCTGATCGGCGCCAACGTCGAGGCGATCCACAAGGGCGAGGACCGCCAGCTGTTCAAGGGCGTGGTCGAGGCGGTCAACGCCAAGATCGGCCACGGCGAGTCGGCCCGTTCGGTGATCTGCCACTCGATGGACGACATCATCAACGGCGTGGAGACGCTCGGCGGCTACCCGGTCGTGGTCCGCCCCTCCTTCACCATGGGCGGCGCCGGTTCCGGCTTCGCGCACGACGAGGGCGAGCTGCGCCGGATCGCCGGCCAGGGCCTGGCCCTGTCGCCGACCACCGAGGTGCTCCTGGAGGAGTCCATCCTCGGCTGGAAGGAGTACGAGCTCGAGCTGATGCGCGACAAGAACGACAACGTCGTGGTGGTCTGCTCGATCGAGAACTTCGACCCGATGGGCGTGCACACCGGTGACTCGATCACCGTCGCCCCGGCGATGACCCTGACGGACCGTGAGTACCAGACGCTCCGTGACATCGGCATCGCGATCATCCGCGAGGTCGGCGTCGACACCGGCGGCTGCAACATCCAGTTCGCGATCAACCCGGTGGACGGCCGGATCATCGTGATCGAGATGAACCCCCGGGTCTCCCGCTCCTCCGCGCTGGCCTCCAAGGCCACCGGCTTCCCGATCGCCAAGATCGCGGCCAAGCTGGCGGTCGGCTACACGCTGGACGAGATCCCGAACGACATCACCGAGAAGACCCCGGCCTCGTTCGAGCCCTCGCTCGACTACGTCGTGGTCAAGGTGCCCCGGTTCGCGTTCGAGAAGTTCCCTTCGGCGGACGCCACCCTCACGACCACCATGAAGTCGGTCGGCGAGGCGATGGCGATGGGCCGGAACTTCCCCGAGGCGCTGAACAAGGCGCTGCGCTCGCTGGAGAAGAAGGGCTCGCAGTTCTCCTGGATCGGCGAGCTCGGCGACAAGGACGAGCTGCTGACCAAGGCTCAGGTCCCGACCGACGGCCGGATCAACACCGTGATGGACGCGATCCGGGCCGGTGCCACCCAGCAGGAGGTCTTCGACGCCACGAAGATCGACCCGTGGTTCGTCGACCAGCTGTTCCTGATCGACGAGATCGCCGTCGAGCTGGCCGAGGCCGAGCGCCTCGACCCGGAGCTGCTGCGGCACGCCAAGCGGCACGGTTTCTCCGACCAGCAGATCGGTGAGATCCGCGGCCTGAAGGCCGACGTGGTCCGCGAGGTGCGGCACGCGCTGGGCATCCGTCCGGTCTTCAAGACCGTGGACACCTGCGCCGCCGAGTTCGCCGCCAAGACCCCGTACTTCTACTCGTCCTACGACGAGGAGAGCGAGGTCGCCTCCCGCACCAAGCCCGCCGTGATCATCCTGGGCTCCGGCCCGAACCGGATCGGCCAGGGCATCGAGTTCGACTACTCCTGCGTGCACGCCTCCTTCGCGCTCAGCGAGGCCGGGTACGAGACCGTGATGGTCAACTGCAACCCGGAGACGGTCTCCACCGACTACGACACCTCCGACCGGCTCTACTTCGAGCCGCTCACCCTGGAGGACGTGCTGGAGATCGTGCACGCGGAGACGCTGGCCGGTCCGCTGGCCGGTGTCATCGTCCAGCTCGGCGGCCAGACCCCGCTCGGCCTGGCCCAGGCGCTCAAGGACAACGGCGTGCCGATCGTCGGCACCCAGCCCGAGGCGATCGACCTGGCCGAGGAGCGCGGCGCGTTCGGCCGGGTGCTGCGCGACGCGGGCCTGCCCGCGCCCAAGCACGGCACCGCCTTCTCGTTCGAGGACGCCAAGGCGATCGCGGACGAGATCGGCTACCCGGTGCTGGCCCGCCCGTCGTACGTGCTCGGCGGCCGTGGCATGGAGATCGTCTATGACGAGCCGTCACTCGCCTCCTACCTGGAGCGGCACGCGGGTCTGATCTCCGAGCACCCGGTGCTGATCGACCGCTTCCTGGACGACGCGGTCGAGATCGACGTGGACGCGCTCTACGACGGCGAGGAGCTCTACCTCGGCGGCGTGATGGAGCACATCGAGGAGGCCGGCATCCACTCCGGCGACTCGGCCTGTGCGCTGCCCCCGATCACCCTCGGCGGCTACGACATCAAGCGGCTGCGGGTCTCCACCGAGGCGATCGCCAAGGGCGTCGGGGTGCGCGGCCTGATCAACATCCAGTTCGCGCTGGCCGGCGACATCCTCTACGTGCTGGAGGCCAACCCGCGTGCCTCGCGCACCGTGCCGTTCACCTCCAAGGCGACCGCCGTGCCGCTGGCCAAGGCCGCCGCCCGGATCTCGCTCGGCGCCACCATCGCCGAGCTGCGCAAGGAGGGCCTGCTCCCGGCCGAGGGCGACGGCGGCACACTGCCCGCCGACTGCCCGATCTCGGTCAAGGAGGCCGTGATGCCGTGGAGCCGCTTCCGCGACATCCACGGCCGGGGCGTGGACACCGTGCTCGGCCCGGAGATGCGCTCCACCGGCGAGGTGATGGGCATCGACAAGGTGTTCGGCACCGCGTACGCCAAGGCGCAGGCCGGCGCGTACGGCGCGCTGCCGACCTCCGGCAAGGTCTTCGTCTCGGTCGCCAACCGCGACAAGCGCAACCTGGTCTTCCCGGCCCGGGCGTTCGTCGAGATGGGCTTCGAGGTGCTCGCCACCTCCGGCACCGCCGAGGTGCTGCAGCGCGGCGGCATCCCGTCCACCGTGGTGCGCAAGCACAGCGAGGGTCCGGGCCCGGACGGCGAGCGGACCATCGTGCAGCTGATCCACGACGGCGAGGTCGACCTGATCATCAACACCCCGTACGGGACGGGTGGCCGGCTCGACGGCTACGAGATCCGTACCGCGGCGGTGTCGCGCGGCGTGCCGTGCCTGACGACCGTTCAGGCGATGGGTGCGGCCGTCCAGGGCAGCGCGGCGCTGGTGCGCGGCGACATCGGGGTGATGTCGCTCCAGGAGCACGCGGCGCTGATCAACGCGGGTCGTAAGTAGCAGGACTCTGGTGGGGGGCACCGCAGGCCGGTGCCCCCCACTTCCATGCCAGTTGAGGAAGGCTCAGCCTTGTACAAGCTCCTGTTCGACCTGGTCTTCAAGAAGATGGACCCGGAGAAGGCCCACCACCTCGCTTTCTTCTGGATCAGGCTGGCCGCCTCGGTGCCCGGTCTGCGCCAGCTGGTGAAGGCGGTGCTGGCCCCCCGGGACCCGGCGCTGCGCACCGCCGCGCTCGGGCTCGACCTGCCGGGCCCGTTCGGCCTCGGCGCGGGCTTCGACAAGAACGGGATCGGCATCGACGGCCTGTCGATGCTCGGCTTCGACTTCGTCGAGATCGGCACCGTCACCGGTGAGCCGCAGCCGGGCAACCCGGCGCCGCGGCTGTTCCGGCTGGTCGAGGACCGGGCGCTGATCAACCGGATGGGCTTCAACAACCAGGGCTCGGCCCGGGTCGCGGCCCGGCTCAAGGCCCGTCCGCACACCAGCTCCACCCCGGTGATCGGCGTCAACATCGGCAAGACCAAGGTGGTCGAGGAGGTCGACGCCACCGAGGACTACGTGAAGAGCACCGAGCGGCTGGCCGAGTACGCCGACTACCTGGTGGTCAACGTCAGCTCGCCGAACACCCCCGGCCTGCGCAACCTGCAGACCGTCTCCACGCTCGGACCGTTGCTGGTGGACGTCCGCCGGGCAGCCGACCGGGCCACCCCGCACCACGTGCCGCTGCTGGTGAAGATCGCCCCCGACCTGGCCGACGAGGACATCGACGAGATCGCCGACATGGCGCTCCAGATCGGCCTGGACGGCATCATCGCCACCAACACCACGATCGGGCGGGACGGGCTGAAGGAGTCCGCCGCGCGGATCGAGGAGATCGGCATGGGCGGTCTTTCGGGCGCCCCGCTCAAGGCCCGCTCGCTGGAGGTGCTGCAGCGGCTGCGGGCGCGGACCGAGGGCCGGCTGGTGCTGGTCGCCGTGGGCGGCATCGAGACGGCGGACGACGCCTGGGAGCGGATCACGCACGGGGCCGACCTGGTGCAGGGGTACAGCGCGTTCGTCTACGAGGGGCCGTTCTGGATGCGGCGGATGCACAAGGGCCTGTCGGCCCGGCTTCGGGCGAGCGGCTTCGCGTCGATCAGCGAGGCGGTCGGCAGCGCCAAGGCGTAGCGCGTGCAACTGGCTGGAGGCGCTTGGCTGCGGGGAGAGGTCTTCCGATTCGCGCAGTTCCTCGCGCCCCTGGTGGGTCCGACCGTAGGAGTCGTACCGACAGGCCGGACGGGTGTGCCGGAGGAAGTGACAGGGGGCCGTCCGGTTTGGCAGAGTGCAGCGCGAGTCTGCCGGAAAGGTGAGTTCTGATGGCCCATCCAGTTCAGACCGAGGCCGAGGTGGTCGAGTCCGCCCCGGCCGGGGCGTACCGGCGGCTGGTGCTGCGGGCGCCCGAGGCGGCTCGCCGGGTCAGGCCCGGGCACTTCGCCACCCTGGCGGTCGGCGGTGGCACCTCCTCGATGCTGCTGCGGCGGGCCTTCTCGATCCACCGGGCCGATGTCGAGGCGGGCACCATCGAACTGGTGGTCGCCGAACACGGGCCGGGGACACGGGAGTTGGTGCGCAGCCGGGTCGGCGACCGGCTGAGCCTGATCGCCCCGCTGGGCACCCCCTTCCCGCTGCCCGAGGGCCCGGTCAGCGCGCTGCTGGTGGCCGGCGGCTACGGCAGCGCACCGCTCTTCCCACTCGCCGAGGAGATCAAGCGGCGCGGCGGCCAGGTCGGCTTCATCCTCGGCGCGGCCACCGAGGCGCGGCTGTTCGGGGTGGAGGCCGCCCGGGCCCTCACCCAGGACGTGCTGGTGGTCACCGAGGACGGCTCGGCCGGGCTGACCGGTCTGGTCACCGAACCGCTGGCGCAGGCGATCAAGGCGATCGACGCCACCGTCGTACACGCCTGCGGCCCGATGCCGATGCTGCGCGCGGTGACCGGCATCGCCGAGGAGCTCGGCACCCGCTGCTGGACCGCCGTGGAGGAGTCGATGGCCTGCGGCGTCGGCATCTGCATGACCTGCGTGCTGCCGGTGGTCGGCGAGGACGGGGTGAGCCGGTTCGTCCGCTCCTGCACCGACGGCCCGGTCTTCGACGGCGCCAAGGTGCGCTGGGCGGACCTCGGGACCGTCCCCGCCGACCTGGAAGGCGCCGCCGCGATGGGGGTGCGGGGCTGATGGAGCCTCAGCAGGTCGACCTGACCGCGCCCTTCGGCGGCCGTACCCTGCCCAACCCGCTGACCACCGCCTCCGGCTGCGCCGGGTACGGCCGGGAGCTGGCCAAGTTCGTCCCGCTGGACGCACTGGGCTCGGTCACCACCAAGACGATCATGCCGTACGCCCGGTCGGGCCGGGCCACGCCCCGGATGGCCGAGACGCCGTCCGGGATGCTCAACTCGATCGGCCTGCAGGGCGCCGGGATCGCCCACTTCGTCAAGCACGAACTGCCCTGGCTGGCCGAGCGCGGCGCCCGGGTGCTGGTGTCGATCGCGGGGGAGCGGCTGGAGGAGTTCGCCGAGGTCGCCGAGCAGCTCAACGGGCAGCCCGGGGTGATCGGCCTTGAGCTCAACATCTCCTGTCCGAACGTCGCCGACCGGGGCCTGGTCTTCGCCTGCAATCCGGCCACCTCCTACGACGTGGTGCGGGCGGTGCGCCGGGTGGCCGACGCCGAGCTGCCGGTCTACGCCAAGCTCTCGCCCGACGTCACCTCGATCACCGAGATCGCCGCCGCCTGCGTCCAGGCCGGGGCGGACGGGCTCTCGATGATCAACACCACCCTCGGCATGGCGATCGACCCGGTCACCATGCGCCCGGCCCTGGCCGGGACCACCGGCGGCGTGTCGGGCCCGGCGATCCGGCCGATCGCGGTCCGCTGCGTCCACCAGGTGCACGCCGAGATGCTGGCCGGACGCATCCCGCGGGTCCCGATCCTCGCGATGGGCGGCCTGCGCACCGGCCTGGACGCGCTGGAGTTCGCCCTCGCCGGGGCCTCCGGCGTCGCCGTCGGCACCACCCTGTTCAACGACCCGGCCGCCCCGCTGCGCATCCTCGACGAGCTGCGCACCGAGCTGGCGGCCCGGGACTTCACGAGTTTCACCGATGCGGTGGGGTACGCCCACCGACCCGTCAGCTGAAAGGCCATCCATGACCCTCGCTCCCTTCGGTGCCCGTCTGCACGCCGCCCTGGAGACCCGCGGCCGGCTCTGCGTCGGCATCGACCCGCACGCCTCGCTGCTCACCGCCTGGGGCCTGAACGACGACCTCGCCGGTCTGGAGACGTTCAGCCGCACCGTGGTGGAGGCGCTGGCCGGGGAGGTCGCGGTGCTCAAGCCGCAGGCCGCGTTCTTCGAGCGGTTCGGCTCCCGGGGCATCGCGGTGCTGGAGCGCTCGGTCACCGAGGCCAGGGAGGCCGGGGCGCTGGTGCTGATGGACGCCAAGCGCGGCGACATCGGCTCCACCATGGCCGCGTACGCGGAGACCTTCCTCTCTCCGGACCGCGCGCTGTTCTCGGACGCCCTGACGGTCAGTCCGTACCTGGGCTTCGGCTCGCTGCAGCCGGCCGTCGACCTGGCCCGGGCGAACGGCTGCGGCCTGTTCGCGCTGGCGCTCACCTCCAACCCGGAGGGGCACGAGGTGCAGCGCGCGGTCGGCGCCGACGGCGTGAGCGTGGCGCAGGGCGTGCTGAACCGGCTGGCGGCGGAGAACAAGGGCGCCGAGCCGCTCGGGTCGTTCGGCGCGGTGGTCGGCGCGACCCTCGCCGAGGCCGGTGCGGACCTCGCCATCAACGGCCCGCTGCTGGCTCCGGGCGTCGGCGCCCAGGGGGCCACCGCGGCCGACCTGCCCCGGGTGTTCGGCGACTCGGTGCGCAACGTGGTGCCCAGCGTGAGCCGCGACATCCTCAAGCACGGCCCCTCGGTGGCGGCCCTGCGGGCGGCCTCGGCGCGCTTCGTCGAGGAGATCGCGGCGGCGGTGAAGTAGCCGGCCCCACGTGAGGAGCGTCACACTGGCCGGTCGGACGGGCCGTCAGGCCGGTTGATTTGCCCGGAAAAGTCCTGGTCGACCTCGGCTGACCAGGACTTTTCGTGTTCTTCTCCTGACGTGCGGCCTCAAGTTGGGTAGTGTCCGGCGGGAGGTCACCGAGGGGCGGCGGGAATCGTCGCTTTTGCAGGTCAGAGCCCTTGGGTTCACCCTGCGATCGGTGTACTTCAGGCACCAACCAGTCATAGCTCATCCCTTCCTTCCACACCCTGAGGTGAACGGCGTGGCTCTTCCGCCCCTTACCCCTGAACAGCGCACCGCTGCGCTCGCCAAGGCTGCCGAAGCCCGTCGGAAGCGCGCCGATGTGAAGAACAAGCTGAAGCACGCCGGCGCTTCGCTGCACGACGTGATCAAGGCGGGCAAGGCCGATGACGAGGTCATCGGCAAGATGAAGGTCTCCGCTCTCCTGGAGAGCATGCCGGGCGTCGGCAAGGTCCGCGCCAAGCAGATCATGGAGCGTCTGGGTATCTCCGAGAGCCGTCGGGTCCGCGGCCTCGGGACGAACCAGATCGCCTCCCTGGAGCGGGAGTTCGGCAGCACCGCCTCCTGATCGCCTCCTGCGCCGACACCGGGTCGCGACCCGGTGGTCCCCGGACCGTCCGCGATCCGGGATAATCGGTGCATGAGTGAACGTCCGCGGCTGACCGTGCTCTCCGGCCCTTCGGGGGTCGGCAAGAGCACGGTCGTCGCTCATCTGAGGAAGCAGCACCCCGAGCTCTGGCTCTCGGTGTCGGTGACCACCCGGCACCCGAGGCCCGGCGAGAAGAACGGGGTCCACTACTACTTCGTCGACAACGACGAGTTCGAGAAGCTGATCGCCAACGGCGAGCTGCTGGAGTGGGCCGTCTTCGCCGGGAACCGGTACGGCACCCCGCGTGCGGCGGTGCTGGAGAAGCTGGAGAACGGCGTCCCGGTGCTGCTGGAGATCGACCTCCAGGGGGCCCGGCAGGTCCGCGAGTCGATGCCCGAGGCGCGCCTGGTCTTCCTGGGCCCGCCGAGCTGGGACGAGCTGGTCCGCCGGCTCACCGGCCGGGGCACCGAGCCGCAGGACGTGATCGACCGTCGGCTCGAGGCCGCGAAGGTGGAGCTGGCCGCCGAGAGCGAGTTCGACACGACCCTTGTCAACAGGTCGGTCGAGCAGGTAGCGACCGAACTGCTAGCCTTGCTCGGTGTGGCCTGATCGGATCTTGTGATCTGATCAGCATTCTGTCTTTCTCATTCTTTGCGGAAGGTTTTCGCGTGTCCTCTTCCATGACCGCGCCCGAGGGCATCATCAACCCGCCGATCGACGAGCTGCTCGAGGCCACGGACTCGAAGTACAGCCTGGTGATCTACGCCGCCAAGCGCGCCCGTCAGATCAACGCGTACTACTCCCAGCTGGGTGAGGGTCTCCTCGAGTACGTCGGCCCGCTGGTGGACACCCACGTGCACGAGAAGCCGCTGTCGATCGCGCTGCGCGAGATCAACGCGGGCATGCTCACCGCTGAGGCCATCGACGCCGCCTGAGCCACGTCGCTCAGTGGAAGGGCCCGCCGGAGTTCGCTCCGGCGGGCCCTTCCGTGTGTCCAGGGCCATGGTGCGGCGCGGATCTGATGCGCCGTAGGGTTGGCCACGTCCCGCCCTTCGGCAGAGAGAGCCCGCGATGAATGCCAGCCCGCCCAAGGTCGTCCTCGGCGTGAGCGGCGGCATCGCCGCGTACAAGGCCTGCGAGCTGCTGCGCCGGTTCACCGAGTCGGGGCACCAGGTCACCGTGGTGCCGACCGCCGCCGCGCTGCACTTCGTCGGCGAGGCCACCTGGGCGGCGCTGTCCGGCCGTCCGGCGGCCACCGAGACCTGGGAGCGGGTGCACGAGGTCCCGCACGTGCGGATCGGCCAGCAGGCCGATCTGGTGGTGGTGGCCCCGGCCACCGCCGACCTGATGGCCAAGGCCGCCCACGGGCTGGCCGACGACCTGCTCACCAACACGCTGCTGACCGCGCGCTGTCCGGTGGTGTTGGCCCCCGCCATGCACACCGAGATGTGGGAGCACCCCGCCACCCAGGAGAACGTCGCCACGCTGCGCCGCCGGGGCGTGATCGTGCTGGAGCCCGCCGTCGGCCGGCTCACCGGCGTCGACACCGGCAAGGGCCGGCTGCCCGAGCCCGCCGCGATCTTCGAGTCCTGTCGCCGGGTGCTGGCCCGCGGCGAGCTGACCGCCGACCTGACCGGCCGTCATGTGGTGGTCTCGGCCGGCGGCACCCGGGAGCCGCTCGACCCGGTCCGCTACCTGGGCAACCTGTCCTCCGGCAAGCAGGGCTACGCGCTGGCCGTCACGGCCGCCGCCCGGGGCGCCAGGGTCACCCTGCTCTCCGCCAACGCGACGCTGCCCGACCCGGCCGGGGTGGACGTGGTGCACGTCTCCACCGCCCTCGAGCTGCGCGAGGCGGCGCTGAAGGCGGTGGCCGACGCTGACGCGGTGGTGATGGCCGCGGCGGTGGCCGACTTCCGGCCGGCCGAGTACGCCACCGGCAAGATCAAGAAGAAGGACGGCGTGGAGCCCGCGCCGGTCGCGCTGGTCCGCAATCCCGACATCCTGGCCGAGCTCTCCGCGCACCGCGCCCGTTCCGGCCAACTGGTGGTCGGATTCGCGGCCGAGACCGACGACGTGCTGGCCAACGGCCGGGCCAAGCTGGCCCGGAAGGGCTGCGATCTGCTGGTCGTCAACGAAGTGGGCGGGGGTAAGGCCTTCGGGCGGGATACCAACTCCGCAGTTCTGCTCAGCGCGGACGGCGCGGAGGCCGAGATCGCCGACGGGCCCAAGGAATCACTGGCCGACGCGGTCTGGGACGCCGTGGTGGCCCGGTTCGACAAAAGGGTCTGATGCATCTCACTTGTTGAGGGGGATTGCCTTGGGCCGATTGCCGACCGTTAGACTCCAGGAATCAAAGTCTTTCCGGATGCCCGGACCAAGCTGGGCATTCAGTCAGCAGCCGCTGCAACCCCAGGGAGCGCTGTGTCTCGCCGCCTGTTCACCTCGGAGTCCGTCACCGAGGGACACCCCGACAAGATCGCTGACCAGATCAGCGACACCATCCTGGACGCCCTTCTGCGGGAGGACCCGAAGTCTCGGGTCGCCGTGGAGACGCTGATCACCACCGGTCAGGTGCACATCGCCGGTGAGGTCACCACCAAGGCGTACGCGCCGATCGCGCAGCTCGTCCGGGACAAGATCCTGGAGATCGGTTACGACTCGTCGAAGAAGGGCTTCGACGGTGCCTCGTGCGGCGTGTCGGTGTCCATCGGTGCGCAGTCGCCCGACATCGCGCAGGGTGTCGACACTTCGCACGAGGCCCGGGTGGAGGGCGATGAGGACGACCTGGACAAGCAGGGCGCGGGCGACCAGGGCCTGATGTTCGGCTACGCGAGCGATGAGACGCCGGAGCTGATGCCGCTGCCGATCACGCTGGCGCACCGGCTCTCCAAGCGGCTGTCGGAGGTGCGCAAGAACGGGCAGATCCCGTACCTGCGTCCCGACGGCAAGACCCAGGTCACCATCGAGTACGACGGTGACAAGGCCGTCCGCCTCGACACGGTGGTCGTGTCCTCGCAGCACGCGAGTGACATCGACCTGGAGTCGCTGCTGACGCCGGACATCCGTGAGTTCGTGGTGGAGCCGGAGCTGAAGCGGCTGGCGGACGACGGCATCAAGCTGGTGACCGAGGGGTACCGGCTGCTGGTGAACCCGACCGGTCGTTTCGAGATCGGCGGCCCGATGGGTGACGCGGGTCTGACCGGCCGCAAGATCATCATTGACACGTACGGCGGCATGGCCCGTCACGGTGGTGGCGCGTTCTCGGGCAAGGACCCGTCCAAGGTGGACCGCTCGGCCGCGTACGCGATGCGCTGGGTGGCGAAGAACATCGTCGCCGCGGGTCTGGCCTCGCGGGCCGAGGTCCAGGTCGCGTACGCGATCGGCAAGGCCGAGCCGGTGGGTCTGTTCGTCGAGACCTTCGGCACCGAGACCGTTCCGGTCCTGAAGATCCAGGCCGCCGTCTCCGAGGTCTTCGACCTGCGTCCGGCCGCGATCATCCGTGACCTGGACCTGCTGCGGCCGATCTACGCGAAGACCGCCGCGTACGGCCACTTCGGCCGGGAGGACGCCGACTTCACCTGGGAGCGCACCGACCGCGTCGAGCAGCTGAAGAAGGCCGTCAACGCCTGATCCACCGTGAGGCGGCGGTCATCCCGGTACGGGGTGGCCGCCGCCTTTCGCGTCTCTGTCGGTCGGGTTTGGTAGATGTTGGAGCGATGAGCACAGACGACGCCGATGAGCAGTTGGCCTTCATCCGGGACACGGTCCGCCGGGCCAAGCCCCGGACGTGGCGTGGCGCGCTGCTGGCCGACGAGCTGCCGGTGGCCAGGGTGGTGGTCGACAAGGGGCTGCTCAGCCTGGACAAGTTCTTCGACTACGCCGTGCCCGCCAACCTCGCCGAGGAGGCCCAGCCGGGCGTCCGGGTCCGGGTCAGGTTCGGCGCCCGGGTCGGGGCCGGCGGGCGGCGCGAGGGCGGGGAGCTGTACGACGGCTTCGTGGTCGCCCGGCTGGCCACGTCGGACTTTCCCGGGGTGCTGGCCCCGCTGGCCCAGGTGCTGTCCCCGGAGCGGGTGCTGACGCCCGCTCTGCTGACGCTCTGCCGGACGGTCGCCGACCGGTATGCCGGGTCGCTGGCCGACGTGCTGCAGCTGGCGGTGCCGCCCAGGCACGCCAAGGCGGAGGCCGAGCCCTCGCCCGAGCCGCTGCCGCCGCCCGGGTTTCCGGCGGTGGGCAGCTGGGACCGCTACGTCGACGGAGCGGAGTACTTGACGGCGCTCGCGGACGGCCGCGCGCCCCGTGCGGTCTGGACCGCGCTGCCCGGGCCGACCTGGCCCGAGGAGATCGCCCGCGCGGTGGCCGCCACCCTGGCCGGTGGCCGGGGCGCGCTGGTGGTGCTGCCCGAGGGCCGCTCGGTGGCGCGGGTGGACGCGGCGCTGACCGAGCTGCTGGGCGAGGGGCGGCACGCGGCGCTGGCGGCCGACCTCGGGCCCAAGGAGCGCTACCGCCGCTGGCTGTCCGTCAGCCGGGGCTCGGTCCGGGCCGCGATCGGCACCCGGGCCGCGATGTTCGCGCCGGTGCGGGACCTGGGCCTGGTGGTGGTCTGGAACGACGGCGACGGCAGCCACAGCGACCAGCGAGCGCCGCACCCGCACGTCCGCGAGGTGGCGCTGCTGCGCGCGGCCGAGGAGGGCGCGGGCGTCCTGCTCGGCGGGCTGTCGGTGACGGTGGAGGGCGCACAGCTGCTGCGTACCGGCTGGGCGCGGCCGCTGGCCGCTGCCCGGGAGACGGTCCGGGCCGTGGCCCCCAGGGTGCGTACGGTGACCGACCTGGACCAGGGGCGGGACGCCGCGGCCCAGTACGCCCGGCTGCCCCGGCCGGCCTGGGAGGCGGCGCGGGACGCGCTCACCCGGGGGCCGGTGCTGATCCAGGTGCCCCGGCGCGGGTACGCGCCCCGGCTGGCCTGCGCGCAGTGCCGGACTCCCGCGCGGTGCCGGCACTGCGAGGGGCCGTTGGCGGCGGGTGCCGCCGGGGCGGTGCTGGAGTGCGCGTGGTGCGGGACGGCGGAGCCGGAGTGGCACTGCGTGGAGTGCGGGTCGTTCCGGCTGCGGGCGCAGGTGGTGGGTGCCAAGCGGACGGCGGAGGAGCTGGGCAAGGCCTTCCCCCGGGTACCGGTCCGGACCTCCGGGCGGGACTCGGTGCTCTCGGAGGTGTCGGGGGAGCCCGCGCTGGTGATCTCGACGCCCGGGGCCGAGCCGGTGGCCGAAGGCGGGTACGCGGCCGCACTGCTGCTGGACGGCTGGGCGCTGCTCGGCCGGCCCGACCTGCGGGCCGGCGAGGAGGCGCTGCGGCTGTGGATGACGGCTGCGGGCCTGGTCCGGCCGGCTGCTGAGGGCGGGACGGTGGTGGTGGTCGCGGAGCCCACCGCACGGCCGGTGCAGGCGCTGGTGCGGTGGGATCCGGCCGGGCATGCGGCGGTCGAGCTGGAGGAGCGGGCGCAGCTGCACTTCCCGCCGGTGTCGCGGATGGCCTCGGTGACGGGTGCTCCGCAGGCGGTGGAGGATCTGCTGTCGCTGATCCGGCTGCCCGAGGGGGCGGACGTGCTCGGTCCGGTACCCGCCCCCGGTGGGCGGGGGCAGGAGTGGGAGCGGGCGCTGCTGCGGGTGGCGCCCGGTCAGGGGGCCGTGCTGGCCGCTGCCCTGAAGGCGGCTCAGATCGCCCGGGTCGCCCTGCGGTCGCCGGACCAGGTCCGGATCCGGATCGACCCGCCGGACATCGGCTGAGGCACGTGGTTCGGAAGGCAGGGGCTCGGGGAACTGCGACGCCGGCCACGGGGCGGGGTCAAAGTGCGGGAGTGGCAGACCCCGGGCGTGGCTGACGTTCAGGCGAAAGTGCCTGACCTTTTACGCGGCGATCACGCTCCTGAGGCCGGCGTCGCAGTTCCCCGAGCCCCTAGCGGCTGCCGCCAGCCTGTGTGCCTCAGCCCCGGAGGGGGAGGCTGGGGCGTTCGGGTTGGCGTGCTGGGGGGATGGCGCGGGTGAGGGGTGGGAGTTCGTCCTCGGGTTCGGGGCGGGGTTGGGCGGGGAGGGTGGTGGTGAGGAGTTCGCCGCTGGGGCGGCGCATGCCGTAGCGGCGGTGGACGGCCTGCTTGGTGACGCCGAGGGCGGAGCCGACCGAGTCCCAGGAGAAGCCGAGGGCGCGGTCGAACTCGACGGCCGCCGCGACCAGGGTCTCGACGCTCTCCCGGAGTTCCTGGGCGAGCCGGACGGTGGGGGCGGGGGCCCGGCCGTAGACCACGAAGCCGGCCGAGGTGCTGGGCCGTCGTGGGCGGTAGACGTTGCCCAGTTGGGCGGTGAGGGTGCGGAGGGCGTCGACCTGGCGCCGCACCCGTTCGATGTCCCGCACCAGCAGGTGCAGGCTGGCCCGCGCCCGGGCGTCGTGGTTGATCTGCTCGGCCATGGCCGTGGTGCCACCTTTCCCTACGTCTTTCCGGCCCGGGCCTTCGTACGGCCCGGTCAATCCCACTTGACCAACGCCCGAACGAGCGGGTGGTCACGCGCAAGGAGCAGACGGGATATGCCAGAACCACGGCCGAACGGGCAGGTGGGATTGCATAGACTGGGTCCGGCCGTTGTCGATCGACCCTCAGGAGACCCGCGGTATGGCGATCCAGCCGATCCGGATATTCGGTGACCCGGTGCTGCGGGCCACGGCCCGGCCGGTGACCACCTTCGACAAGGAGCTGCGGCGCCTGGTGAAGGACCTCACCGAGACCATGCTGGACGCGCCCGGCGCGGGCCTGGCGGCGCCTCAACTCGGCGTCTCGCTCCGGGTGTTCACGTACCACGTGGACGGGGTGGTCGGTCATCTGATCAACCCGGACCTGTCGCTCAGCGAGGAGGAGCAGGACGGCCCCGAGGGCTGCCTCTCGCTCCCCGGGCTGCGGTACGACACCAAGCGGGCGTTCGGCGTGGTGGCCAAGGGGTTCGACATGTACGGGGAGCCGGTGACCGTCGAGGGCACCCAGCTGCTGGCCCGCTGCATCCAGCACGAGACCGACCACCTGGACGGCATCATCTTCATCGACCGACTGGACCGCGAGCAGCGCAAGGCCGCGCTGAAGGCGATCCGGGAGGCGGAGTGGGGCGAGCCGCCGGTGGTGAGGCTCTCCCCGCACTCCACCTTCGGCTCCGCCCGCTGACCCCACCCCTGACACCCGTTCAGATCCTCGAAAGGCCCCCATGCGCCTCGTCTTCGCCGGCACCCCCGAGGTCGCCGTTCCCGCCCTGGACGCCCTGCTCGCCTCGGACCGGCACGAGGTGGTGGCGGTGGTCACCCGCCCCGACGCGATCTCCGGCCGGGGCCGGAAGCTGGTGGCCAGCCCGGTCGCGCAGCGCGCCGAGGCGGCCGGCATCGAGGTGCTCAAGCCGGTCAAGCCGAGCGACCCGGACTTCATGGCGCGGCTGACCGAACTCGCCCCGGACTGCTGCCCGGTGGTGGCGTACGGCGCGCTGATCCGCCCGGGCGCGCTGGAGATCCCGAAGCACGGCTGGGTGAACCTGCACTTCTCGCTGCTGCCCGCCTGGCGCGGTGCGGCGCCGGTGCAGCACGCGGTGCTGGCCGGGGACGAGGTGACGGGTGCCTCGACGTTCCGGATCGAGCAGGGCCTGGACTCAGGGCCGGTGTTCGGCATCCTGACCGAGGAGATCCGGCCGACCGACACCAGCGGCGAGCTGCTCGGGCGGCTCGCGCAGGCGGGTTCGCGGCTGCTGGTGGCGACCATGGACGGGATCGAGGACGGCGCGCTGCAGGCCGTCCCGCAGCCCACCGACGGCATCACCCTGGCGCCGAAGATCAACGTCGAGGACGCCCGGGTCGAGTGGGCCCACCCGGCGCTGCGGATCGACCGGCTGGTGCGCGGCTGCGCGCCCGCGCCGGGTGCCTGGACCACCTTCCGGGGTGAGCGGCTCAAGCTGTCGGGCCCGGTCAAGCTGCTGACCGACAGTGCCGAGCTGCCGCCGGGCGAGCTGGCCGTGGTCGGCAAGAACAGCGTCCGGGTCGGCACCGGCAGCCACGAGATCGAGCTGGGCGAGGTGCAGCCGCAGGGCAAGAAGCCGATGCGGGCGGCAGACTGGGCCCGGGGCGTCCGGATCGAGCCCGGCGAGCTGCTCGGCCGGTGACCGGGGCCGGCCCGACCGGTCCTACACTGACGGTCTGACTCCGCAGCACATTCCGAGGCACCAGAGGCACCGCATGAGCACTCCCGGCAGCAAGCCCGCGTCCGACAGCAAGCGCGCCCCGCGTCCGCACCGCCGCCCGAAGAAGGACCCGGCCCGGATCGTCGCGTTCCGCGCGCTGCGGGCCGTCGACGAGCGCGACGCGTACGCCAACCTGATCCTGCCCTCGCTGCTGCGGGAGGCGGAGCAGAAGGGGATGGACCGCCGGGACGCGGCGCTGGCCACCGAGCTGGTGTACGGCACGCTCCGGCTCCAGGGCAGCTACGACGCGATCATCGAGGCCTGCATCGACCGGCCGCTGCGCGAGGTGGACCCGCCGGTGCTGGACGTGCTCGCGCTCGGCGCGCACCAGCTGCTGACCACCCGGATCCCGAGCCACGCGGCGGTCTCCGCCACGGTGGAGCTGGCCCGGGTGGTGCTCGGCGACGGCCGGGCGAAGTTCGTCAACGCGGTGCTGCGCAAGATCAGCGCGCAGGACCTGGACACCTGGCTGGCCCAGGTCGCGCCGCCGTACGAGCAGGACGCCGAGGACCACCTCGCGGTGGTGCACTCGCACCCGCGCTGGGTGGTCTCCGCGCTCTGGGACTCGCTCGGCCGCTGGCAGCCGGACGCCTCCGGGCGGGCCGCGCTGGAGGACCTGCTGCGGGCCGACAACGAGCGCCCCGAGGTCACCCTGGTGGCCCGTCCCGGCCGCTCGACGGCGGCCGAACTGCTGGACGCCAGGCCGGAGTCGGAGCCCGGCCGGTGGTCTCCGTACGCCGTCCGGCTCGCCGAGGGCGGCGAGCCCGGCGGGATCGAGGCGGTCAAGGAGAACCGGGCCGGCGTGCAGGACGAGGGCAGCCAGCTGGTCGCGCTCGCGCTGGCCGCAGCAAAGGTCGAGGGCCGGGACCGGCTCTGGCTGGACGGCTGCGCCGGGCCCGGCGGCAAGGCTGCGCTGCTGGCCGCGCTGGCCGCCGAGCGGGGCGCCGCGCTGGTCGCCTCGGAGAAGCAGCCGCACCGGGCCCGCCTGGTGGCCCGCGCGCTGGACGGCAACCCAGGTCCGTACACGGTGATCGCCGCCGACGGCACCAAGCCGGCCTGGGCCGACGGCACCTTCGACCGGACCCTGGTGGACGTGCCCTGCTCCGGTCTCGGTGCGCTGCGCCGCCGCCCGGAGGCCCGCTGGCGCCGCCGTCCCGACGACCTGGCCGGCTTCGGCCCGCTCCAGCGCGACCTGCTGCGCGGTGCGGTCCGGGCCACCCGGATCGGCGGCGTGGTCGGCTACGCGACCTGCTCGCCGCACCTGGCCGAGACCCGCGCGGTGGTGGACGACGTGCTGCGCGACACCCCCGGCCTGGAGTGGATCGACGCTCGCCCGCTGCTGCCCGGCCTGCCCGGTCTCGGCGAGGGCCCGGACGTCCAGCTCTGGCCGCACCTGCACGGCACCGACGCGATGTACCTGGCGCTGTTCCGCCGTACCGCCTGAGCGACCTGACGTTCCGTCGGGAATCGCTGGACAGACCGGCGGCGGCCGGGTGAGGGTGATCCGTATGGAGTTCACCCACCTCGGCCGCACCGGCCTGTCCGTGTCCCGCCTCTGCCTCGGCACCATGAACTTCGGCCCGCACACCACGGAGCCGGACGCCCACGTGATCATGGACGCCGCCCATGAGGTGGGCGTCAACTTCTTCGACACCGCCAACGTCTACGGCTGGGGTGAGAACAAGGGCCGGACCGAGGAGATCCTCGGCAGCTGGTTCGCCCAGGGCGGTGGCCGCCGGGAGAAGACCGTGCTGGCCACCAAGCTGTACGGCGACATGGGGGAGTGGCCCAACGAGGGCAAGCTCTCCGCGCTCAACATCCGCCGGGCGGTGGAGGCCAGCCTCAAGCGGCTGAACACCGACTACATCGACCTGTACCAGATGCACCACGTCGACCGGGCGACGCCGTGGGAGGAGATCTGGCAGGCGATGGAGGTGCTGGTCGCCCAGGGCAAGATCATCTACGTCGGGTCCAGCAACTTCGCCGGCTGGCACCTGGCGCAGGCTCAGGAGAGCGCCAGGGCACGGAACTTCCTCGGTCTGGTCAGCGAGCAGTCGATCTACAACCTGCTGGAGCGCACCGTCGAGCTGGAGGTCGCCCCGGCCGCGCAGCACTACGGCCTCGGCCTGATCCCGTGGTCCCCGCTGCACGGTGGCCTCCTCGGCGGCGTGCTGCGCAAGGAGCGCGAGGGCCTGCGCCGGCTGGAGGGCCGGGCCGCCGAGGCGGTGGCGGCCAAGCGCGAGCAGATCCAGGCGTACGAGGACCTGGCGGCCGAACTCGGCCAGGAGCCGGGCGACATCGCGCTCGCCTGGCTGCTCTCCCGCCCGGCGGTGACCGCCCCGATCGTCGGCCCGCGCACCCTGGACCAGCTGCACGCGGCGGTCCGGGCGCTGGACGTGACGCTGGATCAGAAGACCCTGGACCGGCTGGACGAGATCTTCCCGGGCCACCGGACCGCCCCGGAGGACTACGCCTGGTAGCACGCGACGAAGGGCCGGGCCACGGAGGCCCGGCCCTGCCACGGGGGAGCGGTCACCTGTCGTGCGGGCAGGGCCCGCCGATGGTGCAGCTCCACCCCCGGTTGATGTGGTCCTGGTTCTCCCTCTTGCAGCGGGCCCCCGCGTCCGGGGGCTTCGGGCGGGCATCCGGGTCGGACGCCGTGTCGTCGGGGGTCCGACTGTTCTCGGACGGCTGGGACACGGTGGGATTCATGATCGGGTCCTTCCGCTGGTACGCCGCTGGGGAGCGCGGCGTGATCTTCACGCTACGCGCTGTCGGCGACCGGCACATGGGGCAGTGACCCCAAATGGGTCCCGGTCCGATCCGGGACCGTCACGCGGTGTTCGGCAGCGGCAGGACCGCTCTGGCCACCGTGCCGCCGGGGCCGCTGGCCAGCGAGAACCGGCCGCCGAGCTCCTCCGCCCGCTCGGTCATCGACCGCAGCCCGATGCCGTCGGCGCCCAGGCGCCGGGTGAAGCCGCGCCCGTCGTCGCTGACCTCGGCCACCACCCGGCCGTCGCTCACCGTGACGGCCAGCCGTACCTGCCCGGCCCGGGCGTGTCGGACGGCGTTGTTCAGCGACTCCGCGCAGATCCGGTAGGCGGCCACCTCGACGGCGGCGGGCAGCGGGGGCAGCGGGTCAGGGCTGAGCACCGCGCTGACCCGGGGCGGGCCGGTCAGCTGACGGACCAGGTTGAGCAGCGCGTGCGAAAGCCCGCACTGGTCGAGGGCCGCCGGGGCCAGCCCGTCGGTGATGTGGCGGAGCTCGGTGATGGCCTGTCCGATCCCGGTCGAGACCTCGGCCAGCGGCTGTTCGGCCGGACCGCCCGCCGCGTCCACCGCCCGGATCGAGTCGACCCGCAGCCGCAGGCCGGAGAGCACCGGGCCGAGCCCGTCGTGCAGGTCGTGCCGCAGCCGGCGGCGGGCCTCCTCCCGGGCCAGCACGATCCGCTCCCGGCTGGCCTGCAGCTCCTCGTACAGGCGCAGTGAGGCGATCGCCGGGGCGGCGTGCTCGGCCAGCGTGCCGAGGATGTCCAGGTCCTGCTGGTCGAGCGTGCTCCCGCCGGCGCGCGGCGGTACCAGCAGGTGTCCGATCACCTCGTTCTGATAGGTCATCGGGAAGGCGACGTCCGCCCCGCTCGCCCCGAGCGCCGCCAGCTCCAGCAGCCCCTCCCTGGTGTGGGTGACCACCCGGGCGCCGGGCAGCCGGAGGGTGTCGACCACGGTGGCGCAGAGCAGCCGGGGCGTCTCGCCCGGGGTGACGGCGCGTCCGAGCTGCTCGGTGAGGGTGCGGACCACCTGGTACGGCTCGGCCCGCTCGCCGTAGTAGTACCGGTCCACCGCCCGGACCGCCCAGCGGGCGGTGGGGCGCAGCAGCACGCCGATCACCAGGGTGAGCGCGGCGAGCGCCAGCCCCGCGCCGGGCGAGTCGGCCGGGAGCAGGCCGTAGAACAGCAGCGCCGCCGCGCTGTAGGCCCCGATCAGCCCGGTGGCCAGCAGCAGCCCGGTGAGGGCGCGCAGGGCGGAGCGGTCCAGGTGGGTCGAGCGGTCACGGATGCAGGCGTACGCCGTGCCGGCGGGCCAGCCCGCCGCGCCCAGGTACCAGAGCAGGTGGTTGACCGTGGTGGACAGCTGCGCCAGGTCGCTGAGCGTGCTGACCACCGACCAGAGCAGGTACGGCACCAGGATCGCCACCCGGGACAGGTGCTGCGGGCCCGGGGTGCGGTACCAGCGGGCCGCCATGATCAGCAGGTTGAGCGCGGTCACCGCGAACGGCAGCCAGAGGTGGTCCGGCAGCGCGAACGGACCCTGCTCGTACGCCCGGTCCAGCAGGTCGACCGGGAACGGCTGGGGGCTGCCGTACCAGGGGTCGTAGGCGGAGGCGTTGACGGCGGCCTGATCCAGGCTCAGGACGGCCAGCAGGACGAAGTAGACCCGGCCCCAGTAGCGGGGGAGCGAGCCGGTCGGGAGGAAGAGCGGCAGGGCGTAGAGCGCCAGTTGGAACACGCCGCTGCCGGCCAGCGCGATCCACCCCGCGACCGCGAACGGTCCCGGCGCGGCGCCCAGCCCGGAGGCGGTGGCGGGCAGCGCCTGGCCCAGCACCGCTCCGCAGCCGCCCGCCAGCAGCAGCCGGGCCGGCCCGCTGCCGGGGTGCTGGGTGGCGAACAGCGCCCCGGCGAGCACCAGGCCGGTACCGGCCAGGACGTAGACGCCGCCGAAGGTGGCGGCGAAGGTGCGGAGTTCCTCGTTCTCGCTGGCGAGCACCACCATGACCCAGGCGAGCGCGGCGGCCAGGGTGAGCGCGCACACCGTGTAGGCGGGCAGCAGGCTGCGGCGGCCGACGGGGGCGGGCTCACGTGCGGTCATGCGGACCTCCTGCCCCCGGACGGCGATGACGCCCCATGCTTCCGGTCCCGTTGTCCCGATGGAAAGGGGCACCGGCCCCTGGCCGGTCCCGGCCGTTCCGGTCACGCTAGCGTGGGTGGTGCTTCGTGGGCGGAAGGCAGGCTGGCGCGGCGTCAGGCCGGTATCCGGTCTTCCGATGGGCGGCGCGGGCGGCGGGAGTGAGTGAGGATGATCGGATGAAGCCGATCACGCATCAGGTCCCCTACCACGCGCAGTGGGAGTCGCCCGAGCTGGTGCCCGGGATCCTGGCCGGGACGGCGCTGGCGGTGGACGACCCGCTCTGGGCGCTGTCCGGTGCGGCGGACCAGGAGGAGTACGAGTACTGGTCCTGGCGGCTGTGCGGGGTGGCCTGCCTGCGGATGGCGCTGGACTACTGGTGGGGCGTCAGCCCGCCCGCCGTCCGGCTGGCCGAGGAGTGCCTGGAGGCGGGCGCGTACGTCCGTCACCCGGACGGCCGCCTGGACGGTCTGATCCACGCACCGTTCGCCGCCTACGTGGAACGCCGCTGGGGGCTGTCCGCCGAGGCGGTCTCCCCGCTGCCGACCGAGCGGATCAGGGCCGAGCTGGCGGACGGGCGGCTGGTGATGCTCTCCGTCCACCCGTCCATCCGCACCCTGGACCCCGACCCGCCGCGCCCGGGCGGGCACCTGGTGCTGGCGGTCGGCGCGACCGACGGCGAGCTGCTGATCCACAATCCCTCCGGTTTCCCGGGTGGTTCGCAGAGCTTCGCCCCGGTGCCGTGGGCCGCGCTGCCGCGCTACTACGCGGACCGGGGGATCGTGCTCGGCGGGCCGAGTGGGTCCTGAGCGTCAGAGGGCGGCGGGGAGACTGCGGAGGACCATGCCGAGTCCGACGGTGAGCACCAGCAGGGCGGTGAGCAGTCCGCTCCACGGCGCGAGGCGGCGGAGCAGGGCCGGCAGGGTGCCGTCCGCCGCTGCGGCGATCCGCTTGCCGACCCGGAGGAAGAGCAGGCCCGCCGCCGTCAGGGTCGCGGCCATGCCCAGACCGTAGGCCAGCACGAGGGCGACCCCGAACATCGTCCGGCCAAGCGCTACGGCGCCCAGTAGCACCACCAGCGCGGACGGGCTCGGCACCAGGCCGCCGGCGACACCCAGGCCGATCAGGCCGGTCCGGCCGAGCGGCTCGCCGTGGTGGTGATGGCCGAACAGGCCGTGGTGGTGATGGACGGGAGCCTCCAGTACGGCGACGGTGCCGTCGTGCGGGTGCGGGTGGGGGTGAGCGTGGTGGTGCGGGTGATCGTGCGTCACCGGGGCGGCGGGTCTGGTCCGGCGGCGTACGTCGCGCAGCAGCAGGACCCCGACCGCCGTCACCAGCAGGCCGCTGAGCACGCCGAGCCGCCCGAGCAGCACCTCGCCCGCCAGCGCGGAGAACCCGGTCAGCAGCAGTCCGAGCACGAGCACGCCCGCCGTGTGGGTGACGGTGACGGTGGCCCCGACCGTGACGGCGTCCCTGACCCGACTGCGCCGGCCGGCGAGGTAGACGCCCATCGCCGCCTTGCCGTGCCCGGGGAGCAGCGCGTGGCCCGCGCCGAGGACGGTGGCCAGCAGGACGGCCAGCAGGCCGACCGTGACGGTGAGGCGGTGTGCCGCGCCCAGTTCGGCCAGCCTGCGGTCGAGTTGGGCCAGCCACCCGGCCGGGCCGCCGGTGGGGGCGGTGTCCAGCAGATCGGCCGCGGCCGAGCCGCCGCCGGGGGTCGCGGTGAACCGGGCGTCGAAGACGCCGCTGGGTGCGTCGAGCAACTCCTGTGGGTAGTCCCGGAGTTCGTGTGAGGCGGAGACCTCGGGCACGTCCGTCGGGTCCAGCCGGACGCCGACCCCGCGGGCGGTGATCTCGTTCCACCCCACCCGGGCCCGGTCGGCACCGCTGCGCACCCGGAGCACCGTACCGTCGGCGGCCACGGTGAGCGGGGCGTCGAGCGTGCACTCCAGCCGGGCGGTGCGCAGACCGGCGGCACCGTCGGCGTAGGCGTAACTCGCCGAGCGGACCCGCCAGTTCAGCGCTGTGTCGGCCGGACCGGCGCGGACCTGGAGCCGGGTGGCGGTCGCGGTGCACTGCCCGGCGGCCCAGTCGCCGCGTTCGGCGTCGTCCACCGTGCCGTCGGCGTTCCGGTCCACCCGGGCCTGCTCCTGGAGGGTGGGGATCTCGGCCTGGTCGGTGACCGCCAGCACCTCGATCCGGTCCGGGTGGACGGTGAGGCCGAGGTAGTGGTTGACCGAGAAGTTGCCCAGCGGATGGGCGGCGGCGGCCGGAGCCGTCCCCGCCAGCAGCCAGAGCGCGGCGCCGAGGGTGCCGCCGGCCCGTGCGAGGAATCGGGAAGGTGTCACGCACTGCCTCCGAGGGCGGGAGAGGGTGGGGCGACGGGCGTTCCGCTCAAGCGACTTGACGCTCCGTCGGGGCCGCACCGGTACTCTGCCGCACCCCTCCGGCCGGATCCGTCCTCGGAGGGCCGCCGCCTGGGCCGGACGGGTGAGCCCGATCGACCGTGCGGGTGACCGATCCGCTCGGCGGCGGGGTGACGGCCGTCCGGTGGCGGATCAAATGTGGCCTGTGAACACTTCCCGTCTTCGCCCGGCCCTCGGCCTGCTGCTGCTCCTGGCCGCCACCGCCTGCTCCAGTGGCTCCGGCGGCGGGTCGGCCTCCAGTACGCCGACGCCCGCGGTGAGCTCGTCCGCCGCCGTGAGTCCGTCCGCCGCGAGCCCATCCCCCTCGGCGGTCTCGTCGTCGGCCTCGCCGTCCGCCGCCGTCAGCTCACCGGCGGCCGCGGTGCAGGTCACCATCAAGGAGTTCACCTTCGGCCCGGACAAGTTCACAGTGAGCCCGGGCGCGAAGGTCACCGTCGTGAACGAGGACTCCACCGCGCACACCCTGACCGCCACCGGCAAGGGCGGCTTCGACAGCGGCACGATCGGCGGGGGCAAGACCGCGACCTTCACCGCCCCGACCGCGCCAGGCAGTTACCCCTTCATCTGCTCCCTGCACCAGTTCATGAAGGGGACCCTCACGGTCGCCTGACGGTCATCGGTCAGACGCCGAACGGAGTGGCGTAGCGCAGGATGCCGCCGGGCAGCGGGCTGTCCGAGTCGAGGTCGAGGGCCATCAGCGCCTCGTCCGGGACGTCGAAGGTGGTCTTGATGCCGTGCAGCGAGGCGCGCCGGAAGCCGAACCGGGGGTAGTACTCCGGGTGGCCCAGCACCGTGACGGTGTGTTCGCCCTGCGCCCGGGCGGCGGCCAGCGCGGCCCGGACGGCGGCGGCGCCCGCGCCGGTCCGCTGGTGGTCGGGCCGGACCGCGACCGGGGCCAGGCAGAGCGCCGGGGTGTCGTCGATGTGACAGCGGGTCAGCAGGGCGTGGCCCACCACGGTGCCGTCCGGCGTCTCGGCGACCACGGAGAGACCGGGGAGCCAGCTGCGGTCGGCGCGCAGGGCCTCGACCAGGTCGGCTTCCAGCGCGGTCTCGAAGGCGGCCAGCACGACCGCGCGGATCGCCGGGACGTCGGCGGCGGTCTCGGGGCGGGTGGCCCAGCGGAGCGTGGACAACGGCGGCACCTCACGGTCGGGTTCAGGTACGAACGATTGCGACGCTAGCACGGGGGTGCGCGCCCGAGTCGGTACGGAACCGAGCCCGGGACGCGGCCCGCGCGTCGGAGCTGACGGAGCCTCAGGCCGCCGCATGATGGAGGATCCGTACCCCCGGAAGGAGCCCGCCCGTGCTGCTGGAACGTCTGGCCAGGACCTCCGGGGCGGTGGCGGCCGAGCCGGCCAGGAACGCCAAGGTGGCCCTGATCGCGGAGTGCCTCACCGAGCTCGGCCCGGCCGAGATCCCGGCGGCCGTCGCGCTGCTCTCGGGCGAGGGCCGCCGGGCCGGGGTCGGCTGGGCCGGGGTACGGGAGCTGCCGGAGCCGGCCGGGACCGCGACGCTCGGGGTGGCCGAGACGGAGGAGCTGCTGACCCGGCTGGGCGAGGTGCACGGCAAGGGCGCGCAGGCGGAGCGGAAGCGGCGGCTGGGCGAGCTGTTCGGGCGGGCCACGGCGGCGGAGCAGGAGTTCCTGCGGGCGGTCCTGGTGGGCGAGTTGCGCCAGGGGGCGCTGGACGCGCTGATGGGTGACGCGGTCGCGAAGGCGGCGGGCGTACCGGTGACGGTGGTGCGGCGGGCGCTGATGCTGCGGGGCTCGGCCCGGGGGGTGGCGGAGGCGGCGCTGACCGGCGGGGCGCCGGCGCTGCGCGCGTTCGGGCTGGAACTGGGCCGCCCCGTACGGCCGATGCTGGCGGCCTCGGCGCCGGAGGTGGCGGCCGCGCTGGAGAAGGTGAGCCCGGCCGCGCTGGAGTGGAAGCTCGACGGCATCCGGGTCCAGGTGCACCGGGACGGCGAGCGGGTCTCGGTCTTCACCCGCAGCCTGGACGAGATCACCGCCCGGGTGCCCGAAGTGGTGGCGGCGGCCCGGGCGCTGCCGGTCGAGCGGGCGGTGCTGGACGGCGAGGCGATCGCGCTCGGCCCGGACGGGCGGCCGCGCCCGTTCCAGGTCACCGCCGCGCGGACCGCCTCCCGGCAGGACCCGGAGCGGTTGCGGGCGGAGACCCCGCTGAGCGTGTTCTTCTTCGACCTGCTGCACCGGGACGGCACCGACCTGATCGACCGTCCGGCCGCCGAGCGCTGGGCCGCGCTGACCGAGCTGGCGCCGGAGGAGCTCCGGGTGCCCCGGCTGACCACCGGTCAGCTGCCCGAGGCGGAGCGGTTCTTCGCGGACGCGCTCGCCCACGGCCACGAGGGGGTGGTGGTCAAGGACCCGGACGCCCCGTACGCGGCCGGGCGCCGGGGCGCGGGCTGGATCAAGGTCAAACCCCGGCACACCCTGGACCTGGTGGTCACCGCCGCCGAGTGGGGCAGCGGCCGCCGCCGGGGCTACCTGAGCAACCTGCACCTGGCCGCCCGGAACCCGGGGGAGCCCGGGCTCGACGCCTGGGTGATGCTGGGCAAGACCTTCAAGGGGCTGACCGACCAGCTGCTGGCCTGGCAGACCGAACAGCTGCTGGCCCGGGAGACCCACCGCGACGCGTACACGGTCCATGTGCGGCCCGAGTTGGTGGTGGAGATCGCCTTCGACGGCCTCCAGCGCAGCCCGCGCTACCCGGCCGGCCTGGCCCTGCGGTTCGCCCGGGTGCTGCGCTACCGCGAGGACAAGCCTGCCGGGGAGGCGGACACCATCGCCACCGTCCGGGCGCTGGCGGGCCGCTAGGGCTACCGGGCAGGAATGATCCCGGTCAGCCACTTGAAGGACGGGCCGACCAGCGGCTTCCAGGTCGAGGTCAGGTGCGCCCCGGTGGTCTCCACCGGGGTGACGGTGGTCGGGCTCTTCGCCGCCCGCTGGAGGGCGGTCGCGTCCTCCAGGCCGTCACCCTTCTTGCCGGTCTGGTAGAGCGCGACGTTCGGCGGGGTGGCGGCGTGGGTGAGCAGGTAGAGGGGGTTGGAGGTCTCGCGGAGCTTGGGGTCCTTGGCGGTCAGCGAACTCGGCTCGCCGATCGGGTCGTTGTAGCCGGACATGCTGATCGCGGCGCGGTAGCGGTCGGGGTGGGCGAGCGCGAGGCGGGTGGCGCAGTGCGCGCCCGCCGAGTAGCCGGCCAGGGCCCAGCGGTCGGCGGTGCGGTCGGCCCGGAAGTTGTCCAGGATCATCTGCGGCACGTCGCGCGACAGCCAGGTCTCGGCGTTGACCTTGCCGGGGATGTCGGCGCAGCCGGTGTCGGTGCCGCCGAGCAGGGTGACCCGGGGCGAGACCAGGATGAAGGGCGCGACCTGACCGGACTTCATCAGCGGTTCGAGCTGGGCGATCACGTCCATGGTGCCGAACCAGGTGCTGGACGCGCCGGGGTAGCCCGCGAGCAGTTCGACGACCGGGAAGGTCCGGTCCTTGTGGGCGGGGTCGTCGTACTGCGGGGGCGTCCAGACCAGCACCTCGCCGTCGACGCCGGAGAGCCGGCCCTTGAGATCGGTCTGCTTCACGCTCCGGGGCACCGCGTCCGAGTCGGGGGCGTGGAAGGACTGGACCACCTTGGGCACCGGGCTGCCCGAGGCGGCGGCCTGGTCCCCGCTGAGACCGCCGTCCTTCGGGGGCACGGGGACGGCCCGGACGTGATTGGAGGTGCCGAGCAGGTCGCCCCAGCTGTCGTAGATCAGGTTCTCGTTGTTGACCACCACGAAGACCATCGCCACGGCGGTGACCTGGCAGAGCAGGACGGTACCGAGGTACGACAGGGCCCGCAGCGGGCCGCGTCGCTGTTCGGCGGTTCTGACCCGTCCGCGGAGGATTCCTCTGCCGCCCCACTGCGCCATCGCCAGCGCGAGGGAGGCCACGAACAGGACGATCGTGAGGATGAGGACGGGCGTGTCTGTCAGGTTCATCGCGTTCTGGTACCCAGCTCCTGTGCCGTTCGGGCGGAGTGCCCGTGCGAGATGAGGGACTGTCCAAAACGTCAGTTCGGTTGCCCGTTCCTGGGAGAAAGCTGGGAGTCCGCCGGGGCGGGTGTGGCTCGGGGTGCGGTCAGGGACGGGTCGGGGTGTGCCCCCGATGACAGAGGGTCAGGCGCGGGCCAGGGTTGGGGCATGGTCTTCTTCAGGCAGGTACTGGTCACCCTGGTGTGCGCGGCGATCGGATTGGTGACGCTGATCGGCGGTGGCTTCCTCTGACGGGGAGCGGCCCGGTGACGGTGGATCAGCTGCTGACCGGCAGGCCGATCGGGTTGAGCTGCGGGAGTTCGGCCCGGCAGGCGGTGGCGATCGGGGTCAGGGCGGCGGCCAGCTCGTCCAGCTCGGTACGGCGGAAGCCGGACCAGACCCGGGCGGCGGCCAGGTCGGTGGCGGCCTCCAGGGCCTGGTGGCGGTGTCGGCCGTCGGCGGAGATGGTGCCGGTCTTCGTGAGCCAGCCCCGGGTGGTGAGGCGGTCGGCCGCGGCCTCCCACTCCTGGTCGGTCCAGCCGCGGAACGGCTGGAGCTGCTCGCGCCGGGTGTCCAGGGCGCAGCGCAGCACCAGGGCCTCGCAGCCGTCCAGGTCCTCGGCGACCAGCGCCGCGACATGCCCGTCGCCCCGGTGCTCGCGCAGCACGGTGGTGGCGTGCCAGAGCCGGGCCAGCGCACCCTCGGGGCGGGGCAGCGCGAGGTTCGCGGCGGCCAGCACCCGCCCGCAACAGTCGAGTCCGTCCACGGCGCGCTCCAGCAGCGTCACCGAACGGTCGATCAGATCGGGCTTGACGGTCTCCAGTACGCGTTCCAGGGTGCTCACCGCGCCGGCCAGGCGGGCTTCGAGTGCGGCCTCCGGGGTGGCCCTGGACCAGACGTCCGGCAGTGCCCGTTCGACCATCTGCGGCGCGAAGTTGAAGAACGCGGCGATCACCGGCGCGGCGTCCACCGGCCCGAGCGGGGCCGACCGACCGGCGAAGTACCCCCGCCAGCTCCCGCGCAGCCCGGCCGCCTCATACGCGGCCCGGCCCTCCGGCGCGAAGTAGGTGAGCGCGTGCACCGGCTCGAAGAGCCACCACAACGCACGGGCGGGATGCACCATCTCGGCCATCTGGAACCTTTCCGGTCACGGGCGAACAGCGCTCGCGACCCTAGCGCGCAACGGCTGTGACGCGGGTCACGAGCAGATCTCAGCACTCACTTCCCGCCACGGGCAGGAGAGATGATGGAGCCGAGCGGCAGCTCCAGCCGCCCGCACCGAGTGTGAAGGTTCCCTCAAATGGCGCAGATCAACCCCAGCATCCTGTCGGCGGACTTCGCCCGCCTGGCCGACGAGGCGGAGGCCGTCCGAGGCGCGGACTGGCTGCACGTGGATGTGATGGACAACCACTTCGTCCCCAACCTCACGCTCGGCATCCCGGTGGTCGAGTCGCTGGCCCGGGCCACCGGCACGCCGCTGGACTGCCACCTGATGATCGAGCAGCCGGACCGCTGGGCCCCGCAGTACGTCGAGGCGGGCGCCGGTTCGGTGACCTTCCACGCCGAGGCCGCCGCCGCCCCGGTCCGGCTCGCCCGGGAGATCCGGGCCAAGGGCGCGCGCGCTTCGATGGCGCTGCGCCCGGCCACCCCGATCGAGCAGTACGAGGACCTGCTGCCCGAGCTCGACATGATCCTGATCATGACGGTCGAGCCCGGCTTCGGCGGGCAGGCCTTCCTGGACATCATGCTTCCCAAGATCCGCCGCACCCGGGAGCTGATCTCCAAGCACGGCCTCGACCTCTGGCTCCAGGTGGACGGCGGCGTCTCGGCCGACACCATCGAGCGCTGCGCCGAGGCGGGCGCGGACGTCTTCGTGGCGGGCTCCGCGGTGTACGGCGCGGCCGACCCGGCGGAGGCGGTCCGCTCGCTGCGGGCCCGGGCGGAGGCGGCCACGGCGGGCGCGCCGTGGGCCTGCGCGCACTGACGGTCTGTCGGCGGGGGCGGTGGTCCCGCCCCCGCTGTGCGACCGGGTCTGCGCCAGGCTTTGCGACGCGACCGAACTGACGCATGATCGGAGGCGTCAGCGGTGTCGTCCGGACGGAGCGCGTCAGCCATGAGCAACCTCGACCTCAAGCCCACCCCCACCACCTGCGGCGGGGAGGCCGACTCCGGCCCGGTCAAGGAGCTGCTGACCGGCCGTCAGGTCCAGCTGGGCGAATCCACCGAGGTCCGCCGGCTGCTGCCCAGCCTCGGCCGCCGGATGGTCGGCGCCTGGTGCTTCGTCGACCACTACGGGCCCGACGACATCGCCGACGAGCCCGGCATGCAGGTCCCGCCGCACCCGCACATGGGCCTGCAGACGGTCAGCTGGTTGCACGAGGGCTCGGTCCTGCACCGCGACAGCCTGGGCAGCCTGCAGACCGTCCGGCCCCGCGAACTCGGCCTGATGACCTCCGGCCGGGCCATCTCGCACTCCGAGGAGTCCCCGCGCGACCACGCCCGGCTGCTGCACGGCGCCCAGCTCTGGGTAGCCCTCCCCGACAGCCACCGGCACACCGCCCCGGCCTTCGAACACCACGCCACCCTGCCCACCGTGGACGCCCCCGGCCTGCATGCCACCGTCATCCTCGGCACCCTGGACGGCGCCACCTCCCCGGGCACCACGTACACCCCGCTGGTCGGCGCCGACCTGACGCTCCGTGAGGGCGCCGCACACCGGCTGCCGCTGGAGCCCGGCTTCGAGTACGCCGTCCTCGCGATGACCGGCAGCGTCGACGTGGACGGCGTCCGGGTCGAGCCGGGCTCGCTGCTCTACCTGGGCTGCGGGCGCCGCGAACTCCCGTTGCTGGCCCGGACGGACAGCTCCGTGCTGCTGATCGGCGGGGTGCCGTTCGAGGAGCACCTGGTGATGTGGTGGAACTTCATCGGCCGCTCCGGCGAGGAGATCGCCCAGGCCAGGGCGGACTGGGCCGCCGGCACCCGATTCGGCGAGGTACACGGCTACGACGGCGCCCGGCTGGCCGCTCCCACGCTGCCTGCCACCCCGCTGAAGCCGCGCGGGCGAGTGCGCTGACCTGAGACCGCTTGATCGCTTGGCGCACCACTCCGCCGCCGTCCTGATCCACCAGCCCAACTTGGAGCGCTGAGCGGCTGGTTGACGGCGGGACTGTTCCTCCGCCGGACGGCGTGCGCCTCATTGGGCGAGGGAGGGGTGGCGGTAGACGGAGTGGATCTCCCGGATGGTGCCGCTCTTGGAGCGCATGACCAGGGAGCTGGTGGTGGCGGTGGCCTGGCGGTAGTGGACGCCGCGGAGGAGTTCGCCGTCGGTGATGCCGGTGGCGACGAAGAAGACGTTTTCGCCGCTGACGAGGTCGTCGGTGGTGAGGACGCGGTCGAGGTCGTGGCCGGCGTCCAGTGCCTTCTGGCGTTCGGCGTCGTCCTTGGGCCACAGGCGGCCCTGGATCACGCCGCCCATGCACTTCATGGCGCAGGCCGCGATGATGCCTTCGGGGGTGCCGCCGATGCCCATGAGCAGGTCGACGCCGGTGCCGGCGCGGGCGGTCATGATGGCGCCGGCGACGTCGCCGTCGGTGATGAACTTGATCCGGGCGCCGGCCTCGCGGATCTCCTTGACCAGGCCCTCGTGGCGGGGGCGGTCGAGCACCATGACGGTGACGTCCTCGACGGAGCTGCCCTTGGCCTTGGCGACGCGGCGGATGTTGACGGCGGCGGGGGCGGTGATGTCGACGTAGTCGGCGGCTTCGGGGCCGCAGACCAGCTTGTCCATGTAGAAGACGGCGCTGGGGTCGAACATGGTGCCGCGGTCGGCGACGGCGAGGACGGCGACGGCGTTGGCCATGCCCTTGGCGGTGAGGGTGGTGCCGTCCACGGGGTCGACCGCGACGTCGCACTCGGCGCCGGTGCCGTCGCCGACGCGTTCGCCGTTGTAGAGCATCGGGGCTTCGTCCTTCTCGCCCTCACCGATGACGACCACGCCGTTCATCGACACGGTGGAGACGAGGGTGCGCATGGCCTTGACGGCCGCGCCGTCGGCGCCGTTCTTGTCGCCCCGGCCGACCCATCGGCCGGCCGCCATGGCGGCGGCCTCGGTGACCCGGACGAGCTCGAGGGCGAGGTTCCGGTCGGGGTGGGGCGCGGGTGCCGTGCCGGGCGGGGAGGAGGCGTGGCGCGCGTCGGTGGTCATGGCTCTCCTCGATTGGACGGACCTCGCGTTGAGCAAAGGCCGGCTGCTCAATTCTGCTCATGCTTGCACGTTTGTGGAAGAAGAAGCTATAAACCAAGCATGTTTGAGTATCATCGCTCAATTCTGCGCAGGGCATCGGGGTCCGTGTGCCCCGCCCAGCAGAGCTACCACCGGGCTGTGGCCCGATGAGCGTCATCGCGCTGGACGTCGGCGGCACCCACATCAAGGGAGCGATCGTCGAGAACGGCAGGCTTCTCGACTCCGAGCGGTGGCACACACGCTCCGAGCGCGGTTCCGACGCCCTCGTCGAGACCGTCCTCGGCTGCGCCGACGAACTCGTGGCTCGCGCCGTCCGGTACGGCGGCCGACCGGCCGCCGCTGCCGGGATCGTGGTGCCCGGGCTGGTGGACGAGCGGGCGGGCACCGCCGTCCTCGCCGCCAACCTCGGCTGGCGCGGCACCCCGGTCCAGCGCTGGGTCGCCGAACACCTGGATCTCCCGGTGGCGTTCGGCCACGACGTGCGAGCCGGCGGGATCGCCGAGGGCCGCCTCGGGGCGGGCCGCGGCTGTCCCAACTTCGCCTTCGTCCCGGTCGGGACGGGCATTGCCGCCGCGCTGATGATCGACGGGCGTCCGTTCGGCGGCGACCACGGCTTCGCCGGTGAGTTCGGCCACCTGGTGGTCCGCCCCGGCGGTGACCCGTGTGCCTGCGGCAACCGGGGCTGCCTGGAGACGCTGGCCTCCGCCTCCGCCATCACCCGTCGCTACGCGGAGGCAAGCGGTGAGACGGGCGTCAGCGCCAAGGGCGTCCAGCAGCGGGCGGACGCCGGTGACCACCAGGCGGTCCGGATCTGGACCGACGCGGTGGACGCCCTGGCCGATGGCCTGGTGGCACTGACGGTGATGCTCGACTTCGAGCGCATCGTGATCGGCGGCGGCCTGGCCGGAGCCGGTGAGCCCTTCCTCCGTCCGCTGCGGACCGCCCTTGCCGAGCGTCTCACCTTCCGTGGGGTTCCCCAGGTGGTCCCGGCCGGACTGGGCCACCGCGCGGGAAGCCTGGGTGCGGCCCTGCTGGCCCAGGACCTGTTGGACTGCCGATGATCCTCACCGTCACCCTCAACACCGCAATCCCGAGGTCCGCCGACACGCAAAACGGTGGTCAGGCACCTCGCGGGGGCGGCGAGGTGCCTGACCACCGTGGAGTGGTCTGACGGGTTGTTACGCGGGCTCGGCCAGGGCGGCCGGGGCGGCGGCGGCCGGTGACGACTCCTCGTCGACCACCGGCGGCTTGAGGTAGCTGCTGCCCCAGGCGACCGCGATGGTGACCACGGAGAAGATCAGACCCATGATCACGGGGGCGGAGGCGCTGTAGTTGTCGATCGCGACGCCGCCGGCGAAGGCGCCGAGTGCGATGCCGATGTTGGCCGCGGAGACCGGGAGTGACTGCGCGAGCTGGCCGCCGGGGCCGGCCAGGCTGATCACCCGGACCTGCAGCGAGGGCACGATGCTGTAGAAGGAGAGGCCCCAGGCGAGCAGTGCGAGCACCACGAGCCAGGCGATCGAGCCGACGAAGTAGAGCACCAGCAGGGAGACCGCGATGCCGACGGACCCGATGATCAGGGTGAGGCTGGCGTTGCGGTCGGCGAACTTGCCGCCGCCGAACGAACCGATCGCCGTGGCCGCGCCGTAGGCCAGCAGGAACACGCTCAGCAGACCGCCGGAGATGCCGGTGACGCGCTGCAGGAACGGCACCAGGTAGGTCAGCGTCGCGAACACGGTCGAGAACACGATGAAGTTCAGGAACAGTACGGCGAGCACCCTGGGGGCGAACGCGTACTTGGCCTGGTGGGCGGCCCCGGCCCCGGCCGGCGGCACGGTCGGGATCAGCGTCGCCGTACCGATCAGGGTGATCACGGCGCCCACCACGATCGCGGTGAACGAGCCGCGCCAGCCGAGGGTCTGACCCACCAGCGTGCCCAGCGGTACACCGAGCGCCCCGGACATCGCGACACCGGAGATGACGATCCCGATGGCCTGGCCGATGCGCTCCGGCGGGACGACCACCATGGCGGCCATGAACGCACCCGCGATGAACAGGCCCTGCGACGCTCCGATGAGGAAGCGCAGCACCAGGAACAGCCCGTAGTTGGAGGTCAGCACGGCGACCAGGTTGCACGCGATGAAGAGTGCCACCGAGCCGATCAGGACGCTCTTCTTCTCGAGCTTGATCGTCAGTGCGGTCAGGATCGGACCGCCGATGGCGAGGCCCAGCGCGTACACGGTGACCAGGGTGCCGGCCTCGGGGATGGTCACGTGGAGGTCGGCGGCGATCCGGTCGAGCACGCCGACCACGAGCAGTTCACCGCTGCCCAGTACGAACATTCCTAAGAAGAGCGTGGCGAGGGCCAGGTTCGCCCGGCCTGGGCTCAACGCCGTCTGCTGGGTACTCATGGGGCACACTTCCTTCTTGTTTGGGGTTACCGGGGACGGCCGGTCTCAGCTGGGCCCTACTTCCACTGGATGATCTGGAGGAAGTTCCCGTCGGGGTCGGCGAAGGTGCCGAACTTGCCCTTCTCGTTGTCGTTGACCGAGAACCACTCCACGCCGGCCGCGCTCAGCCGGGCCTCGACGGCGTCGAAGTCGTCCACGTGGAAGTTGAGGATGTTGCGGCCGGGCTGGTTGTTCTTCGCCTCGATGTCGTCGCGGCCGTCGATGGCCAGCAGGAAGCCGCCCAGGTCGATCGCGCCCTCACCGGTGAAGTCCGGTGCCAGCACCTTGATGTACCAGGCCCGCATCTCGGCGGGACGGGTCGTACCGAGCAGGATGCTGCCAGGAGTCAGCGTGGTCATGTCAATGCCCCTTGTCTGGTGATCTCAGGTCGCGGCGACGGCGGGAGCCGCGCCGGGCGTACCGGTGCACAGGCCGACCGGCCTACGTGGAATCGCGTTCCGCCGATTCGGCGGCGAACTTGACGGCCGCCAGTCGGCGGTCCCAGTCGGCCGCGAGCGAGGCCATCCACCGGGTGGTGGCGTCCAGGCCGGCGGGCCGCAGCGAGTACCTCACCTCACGTCCGACCCGGCTGCAGACGACGAGTCCGGCGGCGTCCAGGACGGCGAGGTGCTTGACGATCGCCTGCCGGGAGACGGGGAGCCGCTCGGCCAGGGTCGTCGCGGTGGCCGCGCCCATCGGGGCGAGGAGGTCGAGCAGTTGACGGCGGGTGGGGTCGGCGAGTGCGCCGAGAACGGTGCCGACCTCCTCCACCGAACCGTCGGGGTCCGCCCTCACACAGTCGACTCTTCGACGCGCTTCTTCGCCATGTCGAGGACCTGCGGCCAACCGGCGGTGAGGTTGTGGATCGTGTTGGCGCGCACCTCCTCGGACACGGCCAGCGCGGCGAAACCGCTCTCGACCACGGTGAGGCGGGTCTTGTCACCCTCGGCGGAGAGCGTGAACTCCACCAGGGTGCTGTTGCTCTCGGTCAGTTCCTGACCGGGATTGGCGGGAGCCCAGCGGTAAGCGACGTAGTTCGTCGGCTCGACCTTCACCACGGTCACCGGGAACTCCCCGTGCTCGGGGTGCTTGGCCACCGTGGACTCACCCTCGACGGCGGTGGTGCCCTTGATGCTCTCCGGGTCGGCCACCCAGAAGCCGGGAGCGGAAACCAGCGACCAGACCCGCTCCACCGAGGCGTCGATCAGGGTGTCGCGCTCGATCATGTCGTCGCTCATGAGGAAACTCCTTGAAGTGCCAGCATTGAGTGCAACCAAAGTGTTGCACGTCCGTCGACCGTCGTGCAACCGAAACGTTGCACGACAGGTCGGTACTACCGAGGGATCACCCCCGCCAGACCGGCGCGGCCACCAGGGCCACCAGCTGATCCATGGTCAGCACCTCACGTCCGGGCAGCGGCGGGACGTCCGGCCAAGTTCCGGGGACGCTCTGGACGGCGCTCACCCGGGTGCCGTCCGGGTGCAGTGCCTCGACGGCCCAGGAGACCACCGGGCCGTTCAGGTCCGAATCCGGCTGCACCTCGCGGCGGACCACCGAGGTGCCGTCGGCGGTGTGGGTCACCGTGCCCGGGGCGGCGCCGGCCTCGAACGCCTCACGGGTGATGACGCCGACGTGCTGCGCGGAGATGTCGAGGACGACCTGACGGCCCTGGCCGGTCAGGGTCAGCTCCGACCGGCCGTCGGCGAACCGGCCCTCGGGGATCTTGGCGGTCGTGCCCGCGGGCAGCAGCGGGACGGCGATCGCGGCGATCCGGGCGGCCGGGAGCCCGCTGAAGGCGTCCTTGGGATACCTCGGGGTGTCCAGCGCCCGGAACACCGGGTCCCACGCCTCGCTGATGGCGATGCCGACCAGCTGCGGCACGCTGAGGGAGCCTTCCGCACCGGTGTCCGGCTGTCCGGGGCCGTCGTCGAAGGCGTCCAGCCGGACCTGGCGCCCGTCCGGTCCGGTGGCCAGGACGGTCCGGCCACCGGTCACCGGACCCTGACGCTCGGTCAGCTGCCTGGTCAGGACGATCGTCCGGTCGGCGAGGACCAGGCGCTCGCAGGTGCCCGGCTGATCCCCGATCACGCATTCGGTGCCCTGGGTGTTCCCGTCGATCGGCAGGGCCATCCGCTCGGTGCTCAGCTGGATCCTGGTGGGGCCGTGGCCGTCGTCGAAGGTGAGGGCGAGCCCGGGGCCGGTCCCCGGCGGCCGGGCCTCGGCCAGGCCGGTGGTCTGCACCTTGGAGACCGTCCCGGGCGGCAGCAGGGTGCGGACGGTCCGCTCCATGAAGGCACCGGAGACCGGCTGCTCGGCGACCGGGACGAGGGTGTCCCCGTCACCCGGGAGCACCGCGACGGCGGTCAGCGAGAGCAGCGCCACCGCCGTGGTCACGGCCAGCCCGGTGGTGCGCCGGCGGCGGCGGATCGCCCGGCCGCGGGCGGCGGCGCCGGCGGCGAACGCGGACAGCTGCAGCTGCGGGGCCAGTTCGGCCGCTCCGCGCAGGGCGTCGGTGAGGTCGTCCTCGTACGGCATGGGGTGGCTCTCCTCGGGCTCGGGTCCGGACGGATGCGGCGTCACTTCGTGGCCAGTTCTGCGAGTTCGGTGCCGAGCACGGACCGCAGGCGCTCCAGCGCCCGCCCGCAGCGGGTGCGGGTCGCGCCCGGCCGCAGCTTCAGGACCGCCGCCGTCTCCTCCACGCTGCGGTCCTCCCAGAACCGGAGCACCAGCACCGCCCGGTCCTGCGGCGGGAGTTGGGCGAGCGCGCGGAGCAGGGTGAGCCGCAGGGCCGGGTCGGTGTCGCTGACCGGCGTCTCGGAGAAGGTGTCGGTGACGTGCTCACCGCTGCTCCGACGCCGCTTGTACGTCAGGAAGGTGTTGACCAGGGTGGCCTGCGCGTAGCCCGCCGGGTTCGTCATCCGCGAGACGGTGCGCCACTTGACGAACATCCGGCCCAGCGTCTCCTGGGCCAGGTCCTCCGCCAGATGGCCGTCGCCGCCGGTGAGCAGGAATGCCGTCCGCACCAGGTGCGGCCCGCGCCCGGCGGCGAACTCCAGGAAGTCCGTGGGCCGGTCGGGGCCCGGATCGTGCTCCGTCGTGTGCCTCATGTCCTTCCAACGCGATGGGGGAGCGGTCATGTCACAGGCCCTGGGCAGTAGCGGCGAGCAGTTCGCGCACCGCCGCCGCCTCGGGGGCGCCGAGCCGCTCGAACAGGGCCAGGGCGGTGCGCAGATGGTGCGGGGAGGGCAGGGCCTGGCCGAGGACGGTGTGGCAGAGGGCCTGGGCGTAGGACTTGTCGAGATCCTCGGCGATCAGCAGGGCCTGTCCGGCCAGCCGGGCGGCGTCCGGGCAGCGGCCCTGGTCGAGCAGGCACTCGGCGAGCCGGACCAGCGTCAGGCCCTCCCAGTCGCGGTGCCGGTGGGCCCTGAAGTGCTCCAGCGCCTCGGTGAGCGCATCGGCGCCCGACCCGGCCCGCCCGGTCCGGCGCAGCACGCAGCCGTACTGGTAGAGCACCCGGGCGACGCCCGAGCTGTTGGCCACCGCCCGGGCGGCCTGGACGGCCTGCTCGGCCGCCCCGACCGCCTGCTCCGGGGAGCCGAGTGCCAGGTGCACCCGGGAGAGCGCGGACAGCACCCGGGCGGTGCTCGCGCGGTCGCCGAAGAGGTCCGACAACTCCCGTGCCAGGTCGAAGAGTTCGAGAGCCTTTTCGGGGCGTCCGGTGGCGAAGTGCAGGACGCCGAGGGCACTGGCCGCCAGGTGCCGGAAGACGGAGTCCCGGGCCTGTTCGGCGAGTTCGAGGCTGTCCGTGAGCCGCTGCTCGGCCGAGCCGTAGGCGTTGGTCTGGTAGTGCAGCACCCCGGCCAGGTAGTGCGCGCGGGCCGTCGCGCTCGGGTCGTCCTGTGCCCGGGCGGTGTCGGTGGCCAGCTCGATCAGCTGCTGGAACTCCCGGCGGTGGGCCGGGCCTTCGACCAGGCCGAACCAGAGCAGCAGCAGGTCGACGGCGGGCCGGGCCGCCCCGGGCAGGTCCCGCAGGGCGCGCTCGACGGTGGTGGCGAGCAGGGCGTGCCGGTCGCGCAGCCACTCCCGGGCGGTGCTCTCGTCGGCCGGTGCCAGGCCCGGGGCCTCGACCGGGTGCAGGCTCTGGTGCAGTGCGTGGTCGGGCTCGATCAGCCGGGAGGCGTTGGCGGTGCTGGCGAGCAGGTGGTCGAGGAGCCGCCGGAGCGCGGCCTGACGGTCCGTCACCGGGTCGGTGCGTTCGTGCCGGTGCTGCGCGTACAGCCGGAGCAGGTCGTGGTACCGGTAGCGGTCGGGGCCGTGCGGCTCCAACAGGCCCGCGTCCACCAGGGTTTCGGCGAGTGTCTCGGCTGCGGCCGGGTCGGTGCCGAGCAGGGCGGAAGCCGCGTCCAGCGGCAGGTCGGGCAGATCGCCGAAGGCCAGCAGGCGGAAGGCGCGGGCCGGTTCGGGCGGCAGGGCGCAGTAGCCGAGCTCCAGGGTGGCCTCGACGGCGAGGTCGCCGATCCGCAGCTCGTCCAGCCGGCGGCGCTGGTCGCGCAGCCGGGTGAGCAGATCCGCCAGCGGCCGTCCCGGCCGGGCCGCCAGCCGGGCACCGGCGATCCGCACCGCGAGCGGCAACCGGCCGCAGAGGGCGGCCAGTTCGCGGGCGGCCTGCGGTTCGGCGGCCACCCGTTCCCGGCCGGCGGCCGCAGCGAGCAGGTCGACCGCCTCCGCCTCGGTGAGCACGTCCAGCTCGAACTGCCGGGCGCCGGGCAGCAGGATGGTCCGGGCCCGGCTGGTGACCAGCACGGCGCAGCCGCCGCCCCCGGGCAGCAACGGGCGGATCTGGGCGGTGTCGTGGGCGTTGTCGAGCACCACCAGTACGCGCCGTTCGGCCAGCAGCGAGCGGTAGTGCGCGGCGCGCTGCTCCAGGTCCTCGGGCACTGCGCTCTCCCGCACGCCGAGGGTCTGCAGGAAGCGGGCCAGTACGGTGCCGGTGTCGGCCGGGGCCCGGCCCGCGCCGCGCAGGTCGACGTAGAGCTGCCCGTCGGGGAAGCCGTCCCTGACCAGGTGGGCGACATGCGTGGCCAGCGCGGTCTTGCCCACCCCGCCGGGGCCGGAGACGGTGCAGATCGCCAGCGCCCGGCCCGGGCCGGACCTGAGCCCGTCGGCCAGCTGCCGGACGATCGCCGTCCGGCCGGTGAAGTCGGCTACGTCGGCGGTGAGTTGACGCGGCGTACGGTCAGCCGGGACCGGGACCGGGACCGCGGCCGGTCGGAGCGGTGCCGGGCGGTCCGGCACCGGCCCGTCGAGGCCGGGGTCGGCCGCCAGGATGCGGGACTGCAACTCGGCCAGCTCGGCGCCGGGTTCGACGCCGAGCTCCGCGCTGAGCAGCCGCCGGGTGTCGGCGTAGAGGCCCAGCGCCTCGGCCTGCCGGCCCGTGCGGTAGAGCGCCAGCATCAGCTGGGCGCGCGGCCGTTCGCGCAGCGGGTGCCGGGCGGTGAGGGACTGGAGCTCGGCCACCGCCTGGCCCGGGCGCCCGGTGGCGAGCAGGCAGTCGAGCAGGTCCTCCTGGGCGCCGAGCCGCAGTTCGGTCAGCCGGTCGCGCTGCCGTTCGGCGTACGGGCCGGGCAGACCGGCCAGCGCGCTGCCGGTCCAGTGGGCGAGCGCGGCGGTCAGCCGGGCCTCGGCCTCGGCGGGTTCGCCGGTGGCCGCCGCCCGGGCCGCGTCCGCCAGGTCCCGGGCGAAGCGGTGCGCGTCCACCGTCTCGGGTGCGACCCGCAGGGCGTACCCGTCGGCGACCGAGACCAGGACGGTGGCGGTGCCGCGGGCCGGCCGGTCCGGTTCCAGTGCGGTGCGCAGCCGCCAGGCGTACTGCCGGAGCATGGCGACCGCGCGGTCCGGTGCGGCCTCGCCCCAGAGCGCCTCGGTCAGTTCGTCGGTGCCGACCGGGCGGCCGGGCCGGAGCAGCAGGACGGCGAGCATCGCCCGCTGCTGCGGTGAGCCCAGGTCGAGTTCGCGGCCGTCGAGCCGGCCGTGCAGCGGGCCGAGCAGTCGGAAGTCGAGCCGGTGTCCGGGCATGCCGGTGCCGGTGGTCATGGTCATGGTGGTTCCCCCGTGTTCGCTGTGCCGCGTCCGGTCCCCGATATCCGGGCGGCGGCACACAAGGTACCCCAGCATTCGGCGTTCATCGTTTGTTGATTCGCGGCCCGCACAATGACGTGTCCGTCCAAGATCAGACCAGGGAATCCACCATGAACGCGCACCCGCAGCACCAGCCGAAGCCCGCCGAGCAGGACGAGGAGCAGCAGCAGTTCCACTCCGGGGTCCGGCCGCTGCACACCCTCGTCCCGGAGGAGGAGAAGCGCCCGGAGCGCTGATCCCTCCTCAGCTGTCCCGGACCGGCCGCGCCCTGTGCGCGGCCGGTCCTTTTTCATGCCCTCCCAAGCGGCCGAACCGGCGTCAATGACTTGTGTATGCCGTGGAGAACGCGCGTAGATCGGCCCGGGCGAGGCTCTGTCCTGTCAGCAGGAAAGCCCGCACGAAAGGCACGAACCATGACGGAGTTCCCGCAGAACGGCCAGGTGTACACCTTGCAGTCCCAGAGCGGCACGGTGGCGGACGTCAGTTCCTCCAGCACCGCGTCCTGCAACCGGATCCAGGCCTGGCAGCCCAACGGCAGCAAGGCCCAGACCTGGGTCTTCTGGGCGAAGGAGAACGGCACCTGGCTGCTGGAGACCGGCCTCACCAAGGGCACCCACGGCCCGGGCCAGGCCATGGTGATGGACTTCAACTACAACGCCTTCAACACCCACCTCTTCCAGGAGCACGGCAACGACAACCAGCGCTGGTACGTCGAGGACGCCGGGGACGGCTGGGTCCGGCTGAAGACCGCCCGGGGCGACGGCTACCTGACGGCGGATCGGGTCGGCAGCGCGCTCGGCGTCTGGCAGCTTGACCCGAACGGCAGCGGGCAGCGCTGGAAGCTGCTCCCGGTCGCCGGCGGCACCGGCAACTCCGGCGGCGGGCAGCGACCCCAGCCGCAGCCCCAGCCGCAGCCGCAGCCCTCGGGCGGCGGTGACATCGAGGGCCAGGTGATCGCGCTGGTGAACGCCTACCGGCAGCGCCGGGGTCTCGCCCAGCTGCAGTACGACGGCCGGCTCACCCCCGCCGCGACGGCCAGCAGCCGGGAGCAGGCCCGGCGGCACGAGCAGGGTCACTGGGTGGCGATCGGTGACGAATTCAGCCGGGCCGGCTACCGGTGGGGCGGATTCGGTGAGGTGGCCGGTGGCGCGCCGATCTGGAAGAACCCGCCGGAGATGGTCCAGGCCTGGATCGACCACCCGCCCCACGACGAGATCCTGCGTGGCGACTTCCGCGCCGCCGGCGCGGCCCGGGCCTACGCGGGCGACGGCACCCCGTACTGGTCGATGGTCTTCGCCCGCCCGATGTGACCTGCCGTCAGCAACTCTTCTTCAGGAACGGAGCAACCATGGGTACCGCCGGCGCGATGATCGAGGCGGCCGCCGCCGACCTGGGCTACCAGGAAGGCTCGGGCAACGACAGCAAGCACGGGGCCTGGTACGGCCTCAACCACAACCCCTGGTGCGACATGGCGGTGTCGTACTGGGCCGACCGGAGCGGCAACGCCGAGGCCGTCGGCCGGTTCGCCTACTGCCCGGACCACGTGGAGTTCTTCCGCGACCGCGGCCACTGGGTGGACGCCGAGGACGGGGCCCGGCGCGGTGACATCGTCTTCTACGACTGGGACGAGGACGGCGTGGCCGACCACGTCGGACTGGTGGTCGAGGACAGTGCACCCGGCGACCACCTCGCCACCATCGAGGGCAACACCAGCCCCGGCGACGGGGGTTCGCAGAGCAACGGGGACGGCTGCTACCGCCGCAGCCGCCCACGGGGCAGCGTGCTCGGCTTCGGCCGCCCCGCGTACGGATCGGGCCCGTCCGCCGCCCCGGCCTCTTCCGACGGCTACCCCGGGCAGCTGATCCGGCACGGCTCGCAGGGCGGGCCGGTGACCGCCGTCCAGCAGGCGCTGATCCGGCACGAGTACGGCGACCGGCTCGAACCCTGGGGTGCCGACGGGGACTTCGGTGACGCCACCGAGGACGCGGTGCTGACCTTCCAGCAGGACCGCGAGCTTGAGGCGGACGGCATCGTCGGCCCGGTCACCTGGGGACGGCTGATGGTCTGACGCACAAAAAGGTGCGGCCTGGCGTTCCCGCCAGGCCGCACCCGTGCCTCAGTGCCTCAGTGCTGAGGCTCGACCGCTACCCCTGCGACGGGCGGTTGGCCCATCGACGGGTCACCGTCTCGTACAGATAGGCGCAGGCTTCCGCCTCGGTGTCGAAGCTCGCTTCGATCCACTGCTCACCTCTCTCGTACACGCTGATGTACCAGCGGCCGTCGAGTCCTTCAGCGAGGACGGGCGCCGCCTCCGGCACGTAGACGAAGGACTTCAGATCCCGGGTGTTGATGCCGTAGACGGTGTCACTCACCCCGAACTCACGCAGCGCCGCCAGGAGTTGGTGCCGGTTCATGGCTTCGGCTTGCATGACGTTCCGTCCTCGTAGACCAGGTACCCCGCGATGCAGAGCTCCTCGACCGACTTCTCGGTCTTGAACTGGGTCGCGCCTCCGCGCTGCCCGAACCACGCCGCCACCTTGCTCTCCTCGATCGTACCTGCGCCGGCGACGTCGTAGTCCTTGATCCACTTGAAGCGCCGGTACTGGTTGTTGTTGAGGTTGGTGGGCGGCAGCGCCCGGGAGGCGAAGTCAGCGTTCTCGGCGGCGGGTGAGAGCCACTTGCCGCCGTTGTCGCCGAACCGGTCCCAGATCGTGCCGGCCGTGACCTTGCCGTCGGCCAGCATCTCCTTGGTGCCCGGGATGAAATACTCCTCCCCGGGGTAGATCCACCCGGCATGGACCTCGCCGGTCACCTTGTCGGTCCATGCCGTTTCGCTCCAGAACTTCTTCATGAACTCGATGCGGCCGAGGTTGCCGTACGGGCTGTAGCCGGTCGTGAGCTTCCGCACGGCCTCCGGCAGGCTGGCCAGGTTCGGCCCGAACTTGTCCTGCCGGTAGAGCTTCCAGAAGAGGCTCCAGTCGGCGACCTGGGCCTCGATCTTCGCCATCGCGACCGTCTTGGTCACGACGCCGGAGGTCTTCAGCGCGAGCAGGGCGTCGTCGATGGCGATGCCGGTGACCATCGCGATCTTGACGGCGGCGACCGCCTTCGCGCCCTTGATCAGGGTGCTGCCGGGCACCACGGTGGCGACGGCCCAGCCGCAGGCCGCGTTGATACCCGGGTGGTTCCAGCACTTGACGATGTCGTCCGTCAGCATGTGCAGGAGCAGCCGGGAGCTGTCCGGGGTGCTGCAGAAGCCCTCGGTGCAGGTGACCTTGTAGTGCTTGGCGAACTCGGTGTAGGTCAGCTGCATGACGGTGCTGTACGGCTCGCCGTTCAGCGTCGTGCTGGTGATCGTCAGGGCGTCGCCGGAGCCGTACTTGCCCTCGCAGTTGGCGAGCGTGGTGTTCGCCTGCGGGCAGGACCGGATCTCGTAGTCGATGGTGCCGGAGACCTTGACCGTGACCGGGACGTCACAGACCAGGTCGCCGTTCGCGTTCTTGTACCAGGCACCGGTGCCGGTGAGCCAGGCGAACGGCTGGCCGGGGTCGTCGGCCATGCACTTCGACAGGTCCTGCTTGACCAGCTCCTGCTTCAGCTCACCCTGCGGGTGGGCGAAGACGGCGGAGACGTTGCCGGCCTCGTCGATGTAGACGGTGTCCTTGATGTAGGAGTCGTCGACGGCGTTGGCCTGCTGCTTCTTGAACGCTTCCGCCTTGGCCTCCTCGGCGGCCTTGGCGGCCTCCTCGGAGCTCTTGTTGGCGGCGATCTTTGAGGCGTACGCCTGCTCGGACGCGGTCTTCGCGTCCGCGGCGGACTGCTTGGCCTGCTTCGCGTAGTCCGCGGCCGCATTGGCCGAGGCGTCGGCGCTGCGGGCTGCGGCGTCGGCGGAGGCGGCCGCGGTACGGGCCTGCTTGGCGTAGGCGGCCGCCTGGTTGGCGGAGGCCTGGGCCTGGTCGGCGGAGGCCTGCGCCTTGTTGGCCCAGACGATGGCCTGCTCGGCGGAGGTCTGCGCCTGGTTGGCGTAGGTGGCGGCCTCGTTGGCGGCGCCGCGGGCGGTGGCGTAGGACTGGGCGGCGTCGGCGGCGTACTTGCGCGCTTGGGCGACGTTGCCGTCGATGGTGGCGAGGTAGGAGTCGATCGTCGCCTTGTGGGCGGCGGTGAAGGTGTCGCGCTGCTGGGCCTTGGGCAGGCCGGTCTGCAGGAACGGCACCAGGCCGGAGGTGGGTCCGGCGAGGGCTGCCTGGGCGGCGGCCTGGACCTCGGGTCCGCCGGCCGCCAGGGCCTGGTTGACCAGGACGAGGTTGTCGTGGACGCGGGCGGTGTACTGACCGGTCGTCAGGAAGGCGCGGACGTCGGCGTGGGTGCCGCCCATCGCCTTGTTCGCGGCTTCCTGGACGCCGGGGCCGCCGGCGGACTGGATCTGCGAGAGCAGTACCCGGTCGTCGTGCTCCTGGCCGGGGTAGGCGCCGTTGACCAGGAACTCACGGACCTGCGCGACGGTGCCGACCGAGGCGGTCTCGGCGGCCAGACGCTGCTCGGGGTTGGTGGACCCCTTCGCGATGGCCGTCACGCTGACCCGGTCGTCCCGCTCGCGGGCCTGCGGCAGTGCGGTGCCGAGGAAGGCGCGGACGTCGGCCTCGGTGCCCTCCAGCGCGCTCTGGGCGGCGGCCTTGGCCCACGGGCCACCCGCGTCCAGCAGTCGGGCTGCGGCCTGGCGGCCCTTGGTGACCGCGACCTTCGGATCAACCCCGGCGGCGGTGGCCTCGGTGAGCAGACGCTCGGTGTCGGCCGCCAGCGCGGCGCCCTTCCCGGCCTCCCACTCGGCCCGCTTGGCCTTGCGGTCCTCGTCCCGGGCGGCCTGCTGGGCGGCGGCGAACTGCGCGGCCAGCTGGGCGTCCAGGCGCTCCTGGTCGGAGGCCCGGGCGATCTCGGTGATCTTGTGGGCCTGGGTGGCGGAGTTCGCCGCCGAGTCGGCGGTGGCCTGTGCTTCGGTGGCGGCGACCTGGGCGGTGCTTGCCGCACTCGCGGCCTGGCCGGCGTACTGGGCGGCCGTGTCGGCGGCTGCGGCGGCGGCTTCGGCGTGGGCGGCGGCCGCGTTGGCGGCGCGCTGGGCCTCGGCCGCGGCTGCGGCCGCGTCGTTGGCGATCTTCACCGTGGCGGCGGCCGCGCGGCGGGCCTCGGCTGCGGCGGACCTGGCGCGGGCGGCTTCCACCCGGGCGCGGTCGGCGGCGTCGCCGGCCACACCGGACTGGTTGGCGGCCTCAAGTGCGGCGGTGGCGGCGGCGTCGGCGTTGTCACCGGCGGACTTCGCCGCCTGCGCGGCGTAGCCGGCCTGGGTCGCGGCCCGGCCCGCCCAGGCGGCGGATTCACCCGCGCCGCGGGCATCGGCTGCGGCCTTGCGGGCGGCCACGGCCGCGTCCCGCGCACCGGCGGCCTTGCTCGCGTCACCGGCCGCTGCGGCTGCGGCGGCGCGTGCCTTGCCCGCCGCCTCACCCGCGAGGGTGGCGGCGGCTGCGGCGTCGGCGGCGGCGTTCGCGGCCTGCCGGGCCGCCTCGTTGGCGGTGGCGGCCGCGTTGGAGGCGGTCTGCGCGGCCTTGGCCGCCCGTCCTGCGGCATCCGCCGCACGCCCGGCCGCGTTGGAGGCCTTCGAGGCCTCGCCCTGGGCGAGCTTGGTCTCGTTGGCGGCACGCTCGGAGGCCTGCTTGGCCAGCGCGGTCGCCTCGATCGCCTTGGCGGCCGCGTCCCTGGCGACGGTGGCCTGCTCACCGGCCTGCGCGGAGGCGTTGCGGGTCAGGTCGGCGAGCTGAGCGACCGTCAGGGTTTCCTGGTCGTGCGCGGCCGCCGTCTGGTAGCCGTACCGGAGGAAGTCGCGGACGTCCTCGACCGTGCCGGCCATCGCGACGTTGGCGGCCTTCTTGACCTCCGGGCCGCCCGAGGACATCAACTGGGTCAGCTTGACCCGGTCGTCGTGCTCCCGCGGCGTGTACTGGCCGACGTTGAGGAAGGCGGTGACGTCGGCCAGCGTGCCGGCCATCGCCTTGTTGGCGGCTTCCTGCACACCGGGGCCGCCGGCGTACTGGATCTGCGAGAGCAGCACCCGCTGGTCATGCTCGTACGGGCTCTTGTAGCCCTTGTCGAGGAAGTTCTGCCACACGGCCGGGGTCCCCGCGGTGAGGGCGGCGGTCGCCGCCTCCCGGACGCCCGGGCCCGAGGTCGCGACCAGTTCCTCGACCTTGGTCCGCAGGTCCTGGTCGGCCGCGGCCTGCCGCCCGGAGGTCACGAACGCCGTCACATCCGTGTCCGAGCCCGCGAGCGCGATCTCCGCGGCCCGGCGTACGGCCGGTCCGCCGGCCTGCCAGGCCGCCACTGCCTTCACCCGGTCGGCGACCGGGCCCACCGGCGGCGCGGTGTCGGCGGCCGCCGGTACTGCCAGCAGCCCGGTCACCAGGCTGCCGACCACGATTCCGGCGGCGGCGACCCGCGACCGTATCCTTGTTGATGTCACTTTCACCCTTATCGACTCGCAAACATCGTCGCTGACGGGCGTTCTGACGCACCGTCATGTTCACTGGCATCCGCCCGGCGGCTCCGGAAGAGCATCGGCGGCGGGAGCCCGGTCTCGCCGGACGGGCCTGCCGCTTCGCCCGTACAGGTGAGGCGGCAGGCCGTCCGGCCGGTCGTTCGTCAGGCGCCGCTGGCGACCTTGCCGAGGTTGTTCCAGCCGTTGCCGCTGTCGCCGCCGTTCCAGGCGAACACGGTCGCGCTGCTGTCGGAGGCGCCGCCGAGGACGTAGTCGGCGTGCTTGTCGCCGTTGAAGTCGACGAACTGGACGCGGTTCTGGTCGGTGGTCAGACCGGTGGCGATCTGGCCGAGGCTGGTCCAGCCGCCGCCGACGTCGCCGCCCTTGTTGAGGTAGACGACGACCTTGCCGTCCGGGTTGATCAGGTAGTAGTCGGCCTTGCCGTCACCGTCGAGGTCCGCGAAGCGGACCCGGCTGCGGTCGTTGGTGAGGCCGGTGGCCACCCGGCCGATGCCCTGCCAGCCGGCGCCGCCCGCCGGGTCGCCGCCGCGGTTCAGCCAGACGTTGATCTCGCCGCTGTCGGCGATGACCATGTAGTCGGTCCGGCCGTCGCCGTCGAAGTCGGTGAAGCGGACCTGGTTCTGGTTGGTGGTCACCCCGGTCGCGACGGTGATCTTCTGCCAGCCGTTGCCGACGTCGCCACCCCGGTTGAGGTACACGTCGACCTTGCCGTCCGGGTTGACCACGATGTAGTCGGCCTTGAGGTCACCGTCGAAGTCGGCGAACCGGACCCGGCTGCGGTCGTTGGTGACACCGGTGGCAACCCGGCCGATGCCCTGCCAGCCGTTCGCGCCGGCCGGGTCGCCGCCCCGGTTGAGGTAGACGAACACCTCGCCGTTGTCCGCGACCACGATGTAGTCGGGCTTGCGGTCGCCGTCGAAGTCGGCCCAGCGGACCCGCCCGCTGCCGCCGGCCTCGTTCGCCGCCGCGGAGATCCGGCTGCCGACGCCCTGGATCCACCCGGCGAGGTCGTCGGTGCGGGTGTCGTACGCGCCGGTACGGGTCTCGGTGGCCGCGGTGCCGAAGCAACCGCCCTGCCAGGAACGGCTGTTGACCGCGGCCAGCTCGAAGCCGCCGGCGGTCTGGCGGATCGCCGGGCCACCGGCGTCGCCCTTGCAGAACGTGTCGGCCGCGGCCTTGGCCGCGAGGTCGAGGCCGGTGGCGGCGACGGCGCCGACGGTGAAGGTGGCGGTGTGGAGCTTGCCCGGCAGCCAGTCGGCCTTGGTGCGGCCGAAACCGGTGACCGTGAGGTCCTGGCCGGCGGCGGGGGCGCTGGTCGCGATCGGCATCGGGGTGATGCCGGTGGCGGGCTGGGCGAGCCGGACCATGACCAGGTCACGGTCGGTCCGGGAGACCAGCTCGACGCCCTCGGTGACGAAGCCGCCGTTGGCCGCGAGGTCGGCACGCCCGAGGGTGACCGTGGTCTTGGCCTTGGGGGCGCCGTCGGCGGCCGGGGTCGTCCCGGTGGCGAAGCAGTTGGCGGCGGTGAGCACCCACTGCGGGGCGACCAGCGTGGCGCTGCAGGAGCGGGAGCCCTCGTGGCCGGGCTGCCCGACCTGGACGGCACCGATCGCCGGGTACGCGCTCGCGGTCCCGGCCGGTGCGGCGGGTCCGTCGGTGGCGTTGAGCTCGAGCAGGGTGGTGCCGTCGGTGGAGGTGCCCTCGCCGACGGGGGTGTAGAGGTTCTTCTTGATGTCGACGCTGCTGACCGAACCGCCGGTGTTCAGCGTGGCCTTGACGGCGTGGTCGTCGCCCTTGACGCTGTAGACCTTCGGGAGCTCCAGGGCCAGGAAGCCGGTGGGCCCGGTGACCTTGAAGCAGACCTTGACGGAGCCGGTGTCGAAGGTCCGGCTGAACACCTCGATCAGGTTGTCGGTCGAGGTGCAGTCCGCGAGGCGGATGTTCCCGTCGCCGTACTTCAGGGCGACGTGACTCTCCGCCAGGATCTGCGCGGCCCCGGGGTACGCGAAATCCTCCACCGCGGACGGCGGCGCGGTCTCCGCGGCCGCGGCCGGCACCGACCCGGCCATCACGGGTATCGCCAGCACCGCGCCGAGCGGCCACGCCAGTCTTCGAACCGTACGCACAAGCTCTCCCAGAAAAAGACATGCCTGAGAGACCTCTGCACCCCCCAGGCCGGCAGAAAAGACAAGGCGGACGCTATCGGCTGCGATCTGACGCGTCAAAAACAAAAAAACTGCTCGTCAAGTCTCTGACCAGCAGCGGAGCAGTGCGAACGGAGCGGAATCGCGGGGCAGAAAAGCGATACATAATCACCTCGCCCGCCACGGAGGATTTCTGATTCCCCGTCTGTTCCGGCCTTGGGTCGGCCTGTTCGGATCGGGTGGAATGGCGAGCCCGTTGCCGTCCGGGGCTCCGGACGGCAACGAGCTCACTGTGCGAGTCAGTTGACGCTGACGGCGCTCCACGCGGCGGCGACGGCCTTGTACTCGGCGCTGGTGCTGCCGTAGAGGTCCGTGGCGGCCTTCAGGGACGCGGCGCGGGCGCCCTTGTAGTCCGTGGTGGACGTCATGTAGACGGTCAGCGCGCGGTACCAGATCTTGGCGGCCTTCTGGTTGCCGATGCCGGTCACGGTCGAGCTGTTGCAGGTGGGGCTGTTGTAGGTGACACCGTTGATGGTCTTGGTGCCGCTGCCCTCGCTGGCGAGGTAGAACCAGTGGTTGCCCACGCCCGAGGAGTTGTGGACGTCGAGCTGGCCGACCTTGCGGGTCCAGCAGTCGGCGGACCGGCCGTCCAGCGACGGCTTGTCCATCCGGCGCAGCCACGGCGGGGTGGACTGGTCGCTGAACAGGTAGTCGGGGGTGTCGACGCCGTTGTTGGCGTACCACTCGACCATGGTCCCGAAGATGTCGCTGGTGGCCTCGTTGAGACCGCCCGACTCGCCGCTGTAGCGCAGGTTGGCGGTGGCGCTGGTGACGCCGTGGGTCATCTCGTGGCCCATGGTGTCGAGGTCGACCTGCTCGGGGTCGGTCACGCCGTCGCCGTCACCGGTCATCATGCAGAAGCAGGTGTCGGACCACTGGGCGTTGTCCCACTTGGTGCCGACGTGCACGAAGACGGTGGCGCCCTTGCCGTCGTTCTTGATGCCGCTGCGGCCGAAGGTGTTCTTGTAGTAGTCGTACGTCCAGGCCGTGTTGGCGTGGGCGTCGACGGCGGCGGTGGCGCGGACGCCGGTGAACTTCTTGCCGTCGCCCCAGACGTTGTCCGCGTCGGTGAACAGGGTGCCGGAGCTCGCGTTGAGAGAGCTGGACGAGACGTTGTTCGCGTCCTTGGTGATGTGGCCCCGGGTGGGGTCGATCAGGGCATAACCACCGTTCTGCGGGGTGGTGTCGATGGCGACGTCGCCGGTGTACTCCGAGTGGCCGGTGCCGACGGCCTGGTGCTCGGCGTCGTACGCCTCGATCTGCTCGCCGGTGGAGGCGTCGGTGACGACGACCTTGCCGGCCGGCTGGCCGTGGTCACCGAGCCCGGCGACGGTGGTCCGCCAGGCGAGGCGGGGGGTGCCGTCGGCGGCCCAGACGATCAGCTCGGGGGTGCTGGTCGCGGAGCTGATGCCCTCGGCGTCGCGCAGGGCGCTGCTCGCGCTGGCCTGGGCGGGGACGGCCGGGACGGTGGACTTCACCTTGGGGTCGTGGGCCTTGCCGTGGGACGAGTCCTTGAGCCGGCCGTGGGCGTCCTGATGCACCACCAGGTCGCCACCGACGACCGGCAGGCCCTGGTAGGTGCGGTCGAAGCGGACGTGCTGGGTGCCGTCGGCGTCGAGGATGACGTCCTTGACCTGCAGGTCCTGGCCCGCGCCGAAGCCGAAGGTCCCGGCGTAGCGGGCGACGTTGGCCTTGGCCTGGGCGATCGCCGCGTCGCGGCCGGGGACGGCGGTGGCCGAGCCGGTCTGGACAGTGACGGCAACGAGGGCGGCGGTGACCGCTATTGCTCCGGCCGCGAGGTGACGGCGGGGAGAGGAGATGGGGCTCACTCTGACTCCAGTTCGAGGGGTAACTGCAGCTGAATTGCTCCGGCAGAGCTTGATGGTGAGCCGTCAAGAAAGCCATACATCGGGTCGGATCTTGATGAATCTGTGTCCAAAGGTGATCAAAAGTGGCCAAGTCACCGACCTGGCAGGGGTCTTGGCAGTCACCGACCGTGCGGGTACCACCTTGTGCGCGGGCTGAGGGGCTTTCAGAAAGCGGCGCTCGGCGCCGGTCCGGACACGCGCGGCCGGGCCGCGTCCCAGGCCGCGCGGGCGGCCGCGCTGACCTGCGATCATTCAGTCAGGAACGTGGGCAGGAGGTCGGAGGTCGTGACGCTGACATCGGTCCGGCAGCGCGTCGAGCACGTCGCCAAGGCGGTGTGGCACCGCGGCCGGGAGATCGAGCTGCTGCACCGCTCGATGGCCTTCGCCGCGCTGTGCTTCGTCACCCTGGTCCCGCTGCTGATCGTGATCGCGGCGGCCTCGCCGACCCGGGGCATCGGCATCGCCGACTGGATCATCGACGGCCTGGGCCTGTCCGGCCGCTCGGCGCAGGCCGTGGACGAGCTGTTCTCCTCTCGGCGGGACGTCCTGAGCACCACCACCGCCTTCGGCCTCGCCTCGCTCTCGGTCTTCGGGATCTCGCTGATGACCGCCGTCCAGAACGCGTACGAGCGGATCTGGCGGGTGGAGTCGGCCGCCTGGCACGCGGTGTGGCGGCAGGTGCTCGCGCTGGCGGGCCTGATCGGCTACGTGCTCGTCGCCGCCTGGAGCGGAGTGCCCTGGGACGGCACCGCCGCCCAGCCCGCGCTGCGGGCCACGGCCACCCTGATCGGCGGTGTGCTGTTCTTCTGGTGGCTGCAGTGGCTGCTGCTCGGGTCCCGGGTCGGGTGGCGCACGCTGCTGCCCGGTGCGGTCGCCACGGTCGCCGCGCTGGGCGGCCTGCGGGTCTTCTCCCGGCTGGTCTTCGCGCCGCTGATCGCCTCCAACGCCATCACCTACGGCGTGATCGGCACCGTCTTCGTGGTGCAGTCCTGGCTGATCGGCGTCGGGTACTGCGTCTACGCGGGCGCACTCACCGGTGAGGCACTGCAGCACGCGCACCCACTGCGGCACCGGAACGGGCCGCACTGATCCGTACCGGGCTGATCCGGGCCGGGTGACCGCGATGACGGCGTGGCCCGGGGGCGCCCGGGTCCGGCTGGGAGTATGCAGGAGTCATGGACGTTCGGCGACGCCTCGCGGAGCTCCGGTGGCCTCGGCAGCAGAGCCGCGCGCTGGTGGTCATCCCGCTCGCGCTGATCGTCGTGATCTCCGTCGTGGACGTGCTGGCGCCGTCCGAGGTCCACCTCGGGCCGCTGCTGGTCGCCGCCCCCGCGATCACGGCCTCGTTCGCAGGACCGAGGACGACCGCCGCCGTCGGAGCGCTCGCCGTCCTGGCCCAGAGCATCGTCGCGGCCACCCGGACCACCCTGCTGGACCTCAACCACTCGGTCCAGATCGCCTCGCTGGCGGTGATCTCCGCGCTGGTGACCCTGGGCGCCCACCTCAGGGAGCAGCACGAGAAGAAGATGACCCAGCTGCGCTCGGTGGCCGAGGCCGCGCAGACGGTGGTTCTGCGCCCGCTGCCGCACCGGATGGGCCCGCTGCGGATCGCCTCCGTCTACCTCGCGGCGGAGGCCGAGGCGCAGATCGGCGGCGACCTGTACGCGGCCGTGCGCACCGCCAAGGGCACCCGTTTCCTGGTCGGTGACGTACGGGGCAAGGGACTTGCCGCGATCAGTGACGCCTCCCTGCTGCTCGGAGCCTTCCGGGCGGCGGCCTACCGGCAGCCCGACCTGCCCGCGTTGGTCACCCACCTGGAGGAGGCGGTGTTCCGGGACGGCCAGGATCCCGGCGCCCCGTCGGCGGAGGACGACCCGTCGGAGGAGGAGACGCGGGAGTCGTTCATCACGGCGGTCCTGCTCGACATCCCCGACCGCGAGCCGACGATCCAGCTGGTCGACTGCGGGCATCCGCCGCCGCTGGTGCTGCGGGCCGGCCGCGTCCTCTCCCTCGACGTCGGCCAGCCCGCCCCGCCGCTCGGGCTCAGCGGACTGCTCGGCGCCGATCCCGTGGTCGAGACCTTCGCCTTCGAGCCGGGCGACATCGCACTGCTCTACACGGACGGGGTGATCGAGGCCCGGGACCGGTCGGGGGCGTTCTATCCGCTGGCGGAGCGGATCGCCTCCTGGCCGCCCTCCGACCCGCAGACCCTGCTGCGGCGCCTGTGCGGCGACCTCGTCGCCCACGCCGGCGGGCGGCTGGGCGACGACGCGGCGATGGTGGCCGTCGAGCGTCTTCCGGCGGAGCCGGAGCGTCAGGCCGCGACCCGCTCCTGATCGGTCAGGAACTCCTCGCGGATCTCGCGCGGCCCGAAGGGCCAGGTGCCTTCCTTCCGGGCCCAGAGCACGAACGCGGCGCAGCCTGCCGCGACCCAGGCCAGCGACCACTCGATGGGGTGGAAGCCGGGAGCGTTGCGGTCGGCGTACCCGTAGATGACGAGCCACCCGACGGCGGCGACGACGCTGGGCGCGGGGTAGAGCCACATCCGGTACGGCCGCGCGAGGTTCGGCTGACGGCGGCGCAGCACCGAGACCGCGACGATCTGGGCGAGCGCCTGGACGATGACCATCACGGTGGTGAGCAGGTTGATCAGGATGCTCAGCGGCGGGTGCGCCGCGGTGGTGCCGATGTGCCGGCTGAGCAGGAAGCCGGCCGCGGTGACGATGCCCATGCTGACGAGTCCGAGGACCGGGAACCGGTGCTTGGGGTGCAGCTTGCCGAAGGACCGGAAGAACACGCCGTCGCGGGCGGCGTCGTACGGCACCCGGGAGCCGCCGAGCAGTCCGGCGAGGACCGAGGCGAAGGCGGTGATCAGGATCAGCACGGTGACCACGTCGGCCGCACCCTCGCCCCAGGTCCGTTCCAGCACGGCGGAGGCGACCGACTTGGAGGCGATCGAGTCGGGGTCGAGCATCTCGCGCCAGTCCATCGCGCCCAGCACGCCGATCTGGAGCAGCAGGTAGATGCCCATGATGCCGACGATCGAGAGGACGATGGCGCGCGGCAGCACCCGCCCGGGCTGCTTGATCTCGCCGCCGAGATAGGCGGCGGTGTTGTAGCCGAGGTAGTCGTAGATGCCGATGGTGAGTCCGGCGGCGAAGCCGATCCAGAACTGACCGTGCGTCAACTCGACGGCGTGGGCGGGCCAGCTGAAGGCGCGGGCAGGGCTGAAGTGGGTGAAGCAGGCGAGGATCACCACGACCACCGAGGTGATCATGACGCCCCACATCACGGTGGTGAGCTTGGCGATGTTCTCCACCCTGCGCCACAGCAGCAGGACGACCAGGGCGCAGAACGCGACGCCCACCAGATCGCCCTGACCCTTGGTCATGTCGGGCCAGAGGTAGCCGAGGTACTGGACGAAGCCGACCACGCCGGTGGACATGATCAGCGGGATGAACAGCATCGCCGTCCAGACGAAGAGGAACGGCATCAACTTGCCGGTGCGGTACTGGAACGACTCCCGCAGGTACACGTAGCTGCCGCCCGCGCCGGGCAGTGCGGCGCCGAGCTCGGCCCAGACCAGGCCGTCGGCCAGGGCGAGGACGGCTCCGCCGATGAAGCCGATGATGGCCTGCGGCCCGCCGAAGGCGGCGACCATCAGCGGGATGGTGACGAACGGGCCGATGCCGCACATCTGACTCATGTTGATGGCGGTGGCCTGGAACAGGCCGATTCTGCGGGTGAGACCTGGGGACACCGGGAGCCTCCGAGCGCGGCGTGGGGGATGCGGGGGTTCAAGTTAGGGAGTTTTACTATCTTCGTCAAGACCCATGGTTCGTGCGGCGGAGCAGTGCGGGTCGAGATGAGAGCAATCATTCGGAAACTTTCCTAACGTATGTATTGACCGTGCGTCCCCGGGGCCTCGATCCTTCTCGTTACCTGAACTCCCCCCGCAGGAAGGCAAGATAGCGCCCATGAACGAGACGGCCGAACGCCAGGAGTCCACCCTCGACACCGAGGAGACGGTCTGGCGGACCCCCGAGTTCAGCGTCGTCGAGACGGCCCTCGAGGTCACCGCGTACGCGCTGAGCACCCGCTAGCCCCGCCGCGATGCTGCTGCACGTGCTGGGCACGGCGGCGGGCGGCGGGACTCCCCAGTGGAACTGCGCGTGCCCTGGCTGCGCCGGGGCCCGCGCCCACCCGGAGCGCCGCCGTCGGCACGCCGCACTCGCCGTCCGGGCGGCGGAGGGCCGCTGGTACCTGGTCAACGCCACGCCCGACCTCGGTGAGCAGATCGAAGCCGTCCCCCAGCTGCACCCCGGCCCCGCCGTCCGGCGGACGCCGATCGCCGGAGTCGTCCTCACCGACGCCGAACTCGACCACACCCTGGGACTCGCCCGGCTCCGCGAAGCCCGCTCCCTGCGGGTGCTCGCCACCGCCCCGGTGCGCGGGGCGCTGCTCGACGGGCTGCGCCTCGGCGCCGTACTGGAGCCGTACACCTCGGTGGAGTGGCGGGAGTTGGGGCCGGACCCGGCGCCGCTCGACCCCGGCTCCGAGGACCTGTGGATCACCGCCCTCCCGGTGTCCGCCAAACGCCCGCGCTACGCCGCGGGCACCGGCCCGGACACCGACGGCTGGGTCACCGCCCTGCTGATCGAGGACCGCTCGAACGGCACCCGCGCCGTCTACGCACCGGCGCTCGCGGCCTGGCCCGACGCCCTGCAGCGGGCCGTCGAACAGGCCGACCTGGTCATCGTCGACGGCACCTTCTGGGACGACCGGGAACCGATCCGGGCTGGCATCTCCGCGCGCGGCTCGACCGGCATGGGCCACCTGCCGATCGCCGGGCCCGGCGGGACGGCCGAGCGGCTGGCCCCGCTGACGGCCCGTCGGCTCTACACCCACCTCAACAACACCAACCCCCTCGTCGACCCGGCGGCACCGCAGCACCGACTGCTCGCCGACCAGGGCATCGAGGTGGCCACCGACGGGATGGTGATCGAACTGTGACGGGCACACTCGAAGACCGGCTGCGGGCCGTGTCGCGCGACCGCTACCACGACCGCCACCCCTTCAACCGGCGGATGCACGAGGGCACGCTGACCCCGGACGAGCTGCGCCGCTGGATCGCCAACCGCTTCCACTACCAGCGGAACATCCCCGTCAAGGACGCCCTGATCACCGCCAAGTTCGACCACCCGGCGCTGCGCAGGTCGTGGCTGCGCCGGATCCAGGACCACGACGGCGTCCGGGAGGGCGAGGGCGGCCTGGAGAAGTGGCTCCGCCTCGGCGAGGCCGCCGGTCTCGACCGGGCCACCCTGACCTCCGGCCGCGAGGTGCTGCCCGGCGTCCGGCTGGCCGTCGACGGCTACGTCAACTTCTGCCGCCTGGGCTCCCCGCTGGAGGCCGTCGCCGCCTCGCTCACCGAACTGTCCGCCCCCGACCTCATGCTCACCAGGATCGACGCCTTCGAGCGCCACTACCCGTGGATCGAGGCCGACGGGCTCGACTACTTCCGCACCCGGGTCACCCAGGGTGCCGACGACGGGCAGGAGGCCCTCGGGCTGGTCCTGGCTTGGGCGCGCTCCGAGGAGGACCAGGACCGGGCAGTCGCCGCGCTCGCCTTCAAGTGCGACGTCCTGTGGGCGCTGCTCGACGCCGTGCAGCACGCCGGCCCGGGTGGCACCCGGTGACCTGGCGCCCCGCGCTCCCCGGCTCCGCCGTGCTGCGCCACGACCGGGTGCGCGGGACCGACCTGCTGCTGTTGCCGGAGCGGGTGGTCGTGCTGCGCGGGTCCGCCGGGCGCGTGCTGCGTCTGTGCGACGGCAGCCGGGCGGTGCCGGAGATCGTCGACGCGCTGGCGAACGCCTTCCCGGGCGCGCCGGTCGCTGCCGAAGTGCCCGCGTTTCTGGAGGAGTTGAGAGAGCGTGGGTGGTTACGGTGACCTTCGCCGAACCCCCGTGGGCGATGCTCGCCGAGCTGACCCACGCCTGTCCGCTGCACTGCCCCTACTGTTCCAATCCGATCGAACTGGCAAGTAGATCGAGGGAGTTGACGACCGGTCAATGGTGCGAGGTGATGGCGCAAGCCGCCGACCTCGGCGTGGTGCAGACCCACCTCTCCGGCGGTGAACCGCTGCTCCGGCCGGATCTGGCCGAGATCACCGCCGCCGCCACGGCCGCCGGGATCTACACCCAGCTGGTCACCAGCGGCAGCGGCCTCGACCGGGCCAGGCTGGCCGAGCTGGCCGACGCCGGGCTGCGCAGCGTCCAACTCTCCGTGCAGCACGCCGAGCCGGCCGCCTCGGACCGGATCGCGGGCCGGCGCTCCTTCGCCGACAAGGAACGGGCCGCCGCACTCGTCCGTGACGCCGGCCTGCCGCTCGGGCTCAACGTCGTGCTCCACCGCGCCAACCTGGACTCGGTCGACGCCCTGATCGACCTCGGGACCGCCTGGGGAGCCGAACGGATCGAACTCGCCAACACCCAGTACTACGGCTGGGCGCTGCGCAACCGCGAGGCCCTGTTGCCCACACCGGGCCAGCTGGCCCGGGCCGCCGAGACGGTGCAGCGCCGACGGTCGGGACCGGCCGGCGGTCCCGAGCTGGTGTGGGTGGTGCCCGACCACTTCGACGGCAACGCCAAGCCCTGCATGGGCGGTTGGGGAGCGGTCTCGCTCACCGTGACGCCGGACGGGACGGTCCTGCCCTGCCCGGCTGCCGCCACGCTTCCGGACCTCGATCCGCCCAGCATCCGCGACCACCCGCTGCGCTGGATCTGGGAGCAGTCCAAGGCGTTCAACCGCTACCGGGGCACCGACTGGATGGGCGAGCCCTGCCGCAGCTGCGTACGCCGGGACGAGGACTTCGGCGGCTGCCGCTGTCAGGCGTACGCCCTCACGGGTGACGCGGCCAGGACCGACCCGGCCTGCGGGCTCTCGCCCGACCACGGCCTGGTGCGCGAACTCACCGCGCGGGGCCGGACGGTGGATCCGGTCCCGTTCGTCCCCCGCAGACCGGGCGGAGACGGGTAGGCGGGCTCTCACGTCGGGCCGGTTGGGCCGAACCGGTCGGCCTTCGTCCGGACACGTTTGAAGGCGGCGGGCAGCGGGAGATGGGTCACCGACCACGCAGTCCGCACCGGAGAGGCAGCCCATCATGGCCAGACTGATCGTCACCGTGTTCGTCACCATGGACGGGGTCATCCAGGCCCCCGGCGGCCCGGGCGAGGACGACGACCATGGCTTCGAGCACGGCGGCTGGCAAGTCCCGTACGTCGACGAGGAGTTCATGACCCTCATGACGGACATCTTCGAGCGGACCGCCGACCACCTGCTGCTCGGCCGGAAGACCTACGACATCTTCGCCGGCTACTGGCCCCGCGTGACCGACCCGGACAACCCGATCGGCGTGAAGCTCAACACGATGCCGAAGTACGTCGCCTCGCGCACCCTGCGCAGCCCCCTGGAGTGGCAGAACTCCCACCTGCTGGAGGGCGAGGCCGCCGAGGCCGTCGCCCGGCTGAAGGAGCGACTGGACGGCGTGATCATGACGCAGGGCAGCAGTGACCTCATCCACACCCTGCAACGGCACGACCTGGTCGACGAGTACCGGCTGCTCGTCAACCCCGTGATCCTCGGCACCGGAAAGCGGCTCTTCGCCGAGGGCGCCGCCCCCACCGCCTGGACGCTCACGGAATCCCGCAGCACCGGCGTGGGCGTGCAGTACGGCGTCTACCAGCGGGCCGGCAAGCCCGAGTACGGCACCTTCCTGCTGGACGACGAGGAGTGACGACCGGTCAGGGGAGGACGTCGTAGCTGTAGACGGCGGTCGGGTCCAGCGTGCTGCGGGGGGTGGCGGCCGGGCCGAGCGGGGAGACGATCGGATCGTCGATCCGGTGGCCCCTGAGGGTGGGGGAGGCGTTCATGCCGGGGAGGTAGCTGCGGCCGTGGCGGTGCATCCAGCCCTCCCAGATCCGGTCCACGTTGCAGTGGTGCAGGAAGAACACCGGGTCGTTGGGGGAGGAGGCCGGGCCCATGTCGCCGCCCACCCAGCGGTGCACCTGGTTGTGCAGGCCCGGTCCCCGGAAGCCTTCGAGCTGGTTGCGGAAGCCGCGTGAACCGGCGTTCCAGGGCGTGAAGTCATAGGTCGCGAGATCCGGGTCGCCGGCCGGGGGCTGCCTGGTGTCGAAGGCGCGGCCCAGGTCGGCGGCGGTGGGCAGGGTGGGCGAGCCGGTGGGCCGTCCGAACGCCCGGCGCAGGCCCCGTTCGACCTGCCGCAGCGTGACGTTCGGGGTGGTCTCGATTCGGACCCGGAAGCTGTCCGGATCGGCGGCGTCGAAGACGAACGGACCGGTGGTGACCGGCTGCCCCTGGCCGCCCATCCAGGCCGGCTTCCAGATCGGCGCGGACTGCGGGGCCGCGAGCGAGCCGTCGGCCGACCAGTCCCAGTACGGGAGTCCGAAGTCGGGCTCCGCCAGCACGCGTTGGAGGTTGGCCTCGAGGAGCCCGAGCATGACGCGGTGCCACGGCAGGAACACCGGGCCCCGGTGGGCGCCGTTGCGCACCATCCAGTCGCCGCCGGGCGGGACCGGCGAGGTCATCGCCAGGTGGTGCCAGATGACGAACAGGTCGTAGGTGCGGACCGGCGCGGGCCCGCCCGGGATGCCGAACGCGGTGGTGCTCAGCGTGGTCCGTTCCCGTTTGAGGAGGTTCACGCCGTGGACGTAGGCGTCGCGGGCGGCGGTGTCGGTGACGATGTTGGTGCGGACGACGGCCATCTCAGCCACCCCCGTGCTCTCCGTGACCGGGATGGCCGCCGTGGCTCCCGTGGTCGTCCCCGCCCCCGCCGCCGGCCGCGGGGAAGTCGTCGGGGAAGTTGTCGATCAGGGCCCGGACGATGTCGACGGCCGACAGCACCTGGTACGCGGGGAGCGCGTGGCAGTGCACCTCGCCGTCGTTCGACACACCGATGTGCGCGGTCAGCGGCCGGCCGTCCACGGTGATCTCGTAGCTGGTCGTGATGACGATCCGGTGCCCCTGGTACTCGTCCTCCCGGACGCTCCGGGCGGGCCCGTGCTCGTGGGCCGATGCCGGCTGCGGCAGCCCGGCGAGGTAGCCGGCGAGGGCGGCCGGTTCGGCGGCCGTGGTCAGCGCTTGCGGGTCCATGGGACCTCCAGGGCGACGGTGTCGAGCGAGGTGGGACGGGAATTCCAGTGTCCCGCCGCCCCTCCGGCTCGCGCGCGCGGAGCGGATTCGGTACCGGCGGCCGACCCCGAACGGGTGACGTCGGTTTGCGTGATCGCGGTGAGTTCGGAGACGATCACTGCCCGTGAAGATCACTGCGGAGCCGGAGGTCCCCTGGCTCGTCGAACTGGAGACCGTCGCCGAAGAGTTGATGAATCGTCACCTCGGTTCGGCCCGGGAGTGGTTTCCGCATCAGTACATCCCGTGGGGGCAGGGGCGCGACTTCGACGGCCCGCTCGGCGGTGAACCGTGGCGGCCGGAGCAGTCGGCGCTGGCTCCGGCCGTCCGCTCCGCGCTGGTGGTCAACCTGCTGACCGAGGACAACCTGCCCGGCTACCACTGGATCATCGGGGCGCAGACCGGCCGGGACGGTGTCTGGGGCGCCTGGCTGCATCAGTGGACCGCCGAGGAGGACCGGCACGCCGCCGCCATCCGGGCTTATCTGCACGCCGCCCGCGCCGTCGACCCGATCGCCCTGGAGCGGGCCCGGATGGCCCAGGTCGGCGCCGGGAGCCTGCCGGAGCCGGCCGGTGTGCTGGGGGTGGTCGCCTACGCGGCCGTCCAGGAGCTGGCCACCCGGGTCAGCCACCGCAACACCGGGCGGCTAAGCGGTGATCCGGTCTGCGAGCGGCTGCTCGCCCGGATCGCCCAGGACGAGAACCTGCACATGGTCTTCTACCGCGAACTGCTGCGGGCCGCACTGGAGATCGACCCCGACCCGGTGCTGGCGGTCCTGGACCGCACCGTGCACGAGTTCGCCATGCCCGGCCAGGGCATGCCGGGCTTCGACCGGATGGCCGCCGAGGTCGCCGTCGCGGGCGTCTACGACCTGAGGGTGCATCACGACGAGGTGCTGGTACCGCTGCTCCGCTCGCTGCGGATCTTCGACCTGACCGGTCTCGGACCGGCCGGCGAGCAGGCCCGCGACCGGCTCGCCGAACACCTCGGACGGACCGACACCCGTGCCGCCCGCTTCGTCGAACGGCGCGCCCAGGCGCTCGCCGTCCGGGCCCGGCGCACTCCGACCGCAACCCCCACCTGTCGAACGGGAGAGGCATGACCACCGTCGCCACCGTCGGTACCAGCGCCACCGACATCGAGTTCCACTACGACCTCGGCAACGACTTCTACGCGCTCTGGCTCGACCAGACGCTCGCCTACACGGCGGCGCGCTGGGACGGCATCGCCCCCGGCGAGCCCGACGCCACCGCCCTGCACCGGGCCCAACTGGCCAAACTGGACCACCACTTGGACCTGGTCGGAGCCGAGCCGGGCGGCGGCGCGCGGCTGCTCGACGTCGGCTGCGGCTGGGGGTCCCTGCTGGTCCGCGCCGTCGCCACCGGCCGGGCGGCCGAGGCCGTCGGCCTGACCATCTCGCGCGCCCAGCACGACTACCTCGGGCGGCTCGGCCTGCCCGGCGTCGAGGGCCGGCTGGAGAGCTGGGAGGAGTACCGCACCGAGCGGCCGTACGACGCGATCGTCAGCGTGGGCGCTTTCGAGCACTTCGCCACCGCCGGGATGAGCCGGGCCGAGCGGCTCGCCGTCTACGCCCACTACTTCGAGCGCTGCCACGGCTGGCTGCGCCCCGGCGGGCGGATGTCGTTGCAGACCATCGCGTACGACGGGGTCGCCGACGGCAGCGGTCCGGTGGGCGAGTTCGTCGGCACGGACATCTTCCCGGGGGCTCAGCTGCCCCGGCTCGCCGAGATCGCCGCCGCCTGTGACCCGTACTTCTCGCTCACCGTGCTCAGCGCCTCGGCCGAGGACTACGCCCGTACGCTCGCCTCCTGGTCCGGTCGGCTGCTGCGGGCCCGCGAGGAGGCGGTCCGGCTGATCGGTGAGGACGGCTACCGGCGCTACCGGCGTTATCTGCGCGCCTCAGAGGTGACGTTCCTGCGCGGCGCCACGACGCTCTACCGGATCGGCTTCGAGCGGCGCGACCAGCCGCTGAAGCTGTCGGTCTGAGGCCCGCGTGCCCTACGGAGACGCGCCGGTGACCCGGCGTCGGGCCTGGGCGGCGGTCGCCGTCGTCTGCGCCGCCCTGTTCCTGATCGGCCTGGACTTCACCGTCCTCAACGTGGCGATCCCCGACCTGCGGGCCGATCTCGGGCCGACCCTGGCCGAGACCCAGTGGATCGTGGACGGCTACGCGCTGGCGCTCGGCGGCTGCGTGCTGGCCGCCGGTGCGCTCGGCGACCGCTACGGCAGACGGCGGGCGTTCGTCACCGGGCTGGCCGTCTGCGCGCTCGCCTCGGTGCTGGGCTGCACCGGCGACAGCCCGGCCCAACTGGTCGCCGCCCGTTGCGGGATGGGCGTGGGCGCGGCGCTATTCATGCCCGCCACGCTCTCCACCATCGTGTACGTGCTGCCCGACCCGGTGGACCGCCGCCGGGCGATCGGGATCTGGGCCGCGGTGGCGGGCGTCGGCGCGCTGTTCGGCCCGGTGGTCGGCGGCTGGCTGGTGCACCACTACGACTGGCGGGCCGCGTTCTGGATGAACGTTCCGGTGGCCGCGGTCGTGCTGCTGGCCGCCCTGCCGGCCGTACCGGAGTCGCGGGCACCGCACCGGGAACCGCTGGACTGGCCGGGTGCGCTGCTCTCCAGCACCGGGCTGCTGGCGCTGGTCTGGGCCGTGATCGAGGCGCCCGGCCGGGGCTGGACGAGCGCTCAGGTGCTCGGCGCGTTCGGCGCGGCGGCGCTGCTGATCACCGGCTTCGCCGTCCGGCAGATCCGCTGCGCGGCGCCGATGCTGCCGGTGGGCCTGCTGCGCCGGGACCCGGTCTGGCCGGCCACGCTGGTGCTCGCGCTGATGTCCTTCGCGATGTTCGGTGCGATGTTCCTGCTGACGCTGTATCTCCAGCAGGTGCGCGGGCTGTCGGCGTGGTCGGCCGGACTGCGGATGGTCCCGCTGTCGCTCGGGCTGGCGATCGGCGCGGTGCTCGGGCCGGTGCTGGCCCGTCGGCTGGGCGCCCGGGTGCCGGTGGCCGACGGCCTGCTGCTGATCACCGCCGGATTCGTCCAACTGGCCGGTCTCGGCGCCGATTCGGGGGACCCGCCGGTGCTGCTCTTCGAGGCCGTCTCCGGGCTCGGCGCGGGCCTGCTGGCGCCGGTGGCCACCGAACTGGTGATGAGTGCGGTCCCGGCCGGCTCGGCGGGCGTCGGCTCGGCGCTCAACGACGCGACGCGGCAGGTGGGTTCGACGCTGGGGGTGGCGGTGCTCGGTTCGGTGCTGGCCACCGCCGTGGCCGAAGGGCCCGACCCGCGCACCGCGTTCGTGGCCGGGCTCGCCGACGCCGCCGTGGTGGGCGGCACGGTCGCCCTGCTCGCCGCCGCACTCGCCTGGTACCGGCTGCCCGGACGGGGTCCGGCCGATGCCCGCTCCCCGGCCGACCGTCCCTCGCTCGCTGTTCGACCCTCCGTCAAGTGAAAGGCCCCCGCATGTCCGAGTCCTACGGCATCATCCGCGACTGCCTGGTCAGCGAGTTCGAGGTTTCGCCCGAACTCGTCCGCCCCGACGCCGCGTTGGCTTCCCTCGCGCTCGACAGCCTGGCGCTGGTCGAGCTCTCCCTGATGGTGGAGGAGCGGCTCGGCGTCACCGTCACCGACATCAGGCCCGAGTGCACCCTCGGCGAGCTGGCCGCGTTCGCCGACGCCGCCGTCGTCGGCGCCGCCAGGTGAACACCCGCGCGGTGGCCGTGACCGGGCTCGGGATGATCACCCCGGCCGGGTTCGGCGCGGCGGCGAGCTGGGAGCGGTTCTGCCACGGCACGCCGACCGCCAGGACCGACCCCGGGCTGGCGGGCCTGCCGGTGGACTTCTCCTGCCGGGTCGAGGAGTTCGACGCCGTCGGCCTGCTCGGCGGACGGCTCAGCCGCCGGCTCGACCGGTTCTCCCAACTGGCCGTCCTGGCGGCCCGCGAGGCGGTCGCGGACGCCCGGCTCGATCCGGCGCGCTGGGACGGCACCCGGGTCGGCGTGGTGCTCGGTGTCAGCGCCACCAGTGCGGCCACCCACCCGGTGGAGTACGCCCGGCTGAACGAGGGCCGCCCCGACCGGGTCTCGCCGATGATGCTCCCGCGCAGCATCCCCAACATGGCGGCCGGCGAGGTGAGTCTGGACCTCGGCGCCCGGGGGCCGAGCCTGGTCACCAGCACCGCCTGCGCCTCCGGCACGACCGCGCTCGGCCTCGCCTGCGACCTGCTCCGGGCCGACGCCTGCGACCTGGTGCTGGCCGGAGGCACGGACAGTGCCAGGGCCACCATGGTGGCCACCGCCTTCGACCAGCTGCGCGCGCTCTCCCGGCGCCGCCACGACCCGGCCGGCGCCTCCCGGCCGTTCGACGCCGACCGGGACGGCTTCGTGCTCGGCGAGGGCGCGGGCGTGCTGGTGCTGGAACGCGTCGAACACGCCCGGGCGCGCGGCGTCCGCCCACGCGCCTACCTGGCCGGGCGCGGCTCCTCCTGCGACGCGTACCACTTCACCAAGCCCTGCCCGGACGGCGAGGGCCTGGCCCGGGCCGTCCTGGCGGCCCTGGACGACGCGGGGCTGGCGCCGCACGAGATCGGGCACGTCAACGCGCACGGCACCGGCACCGTGCTGAACGACTCGGCGGAGGCGGCGGCCTTGCACCGGGTCTTCCACCGCCCGCCGCCGGTGACCGCCAACAAGAGCATCATCGGCCACAGCATGGGCGCGGCCGGGGCGATCGAGGCGGCGCTCACCGTCCTGACGCTCCAACACCAGCTGATCCCGCCCACCGCCAACCTGGACCGGCCGGACGAGGCGATCGACCTGGACGTGGTCACCAAGGTGCCGCGCCGGGTGGCCGTCACCGCCGCCGTCTCGGTGTCGAGCGGCTTCGGCGGCCAGAACGCGGCCGTGGTCCTCACCGCCGCCTGACCCCCATCCCGTACGCGCGAATCGGAGCCCCGCCATGCCCGCCACCCCTGTCCCGGCCGCGCCTGCCTCGTCGCTCGGGCCCCGGCCCGCGCGGACCGGCCGGCGGAGCGCCGGCCCGTTCGGGCGGGCCAGGCTCGCCGTCGCCCGGTGCTACAGCCACCTGCTGATGCACCGTCCGCCCACCGACTGGTCCGTCCCGCCGGCTGACGGCCGGTACGGACCCGAGCTCGCAGGCCCGGCGCAGCCGGTCAGCCTGCTGATGCTCGGTGACTCGCTCGCGCAGAGCCTCGGGGCCGGCCGTCGGGAGGAGACCCTGGGCGCCAGGCTGTCCCAGGCGCTGGCCGACACCCTCGAACTGCCGGTGGACCTCCGGGTGTTCGCCCGGGTCGGTGCCACCACCCGGGGCGTCCAGCTCCAGGCGCTGCGGGCCGGGAAGCTGCGTCCCGGCGTCGCGGTGCTGATCGTCGGCGGCAACGACGCGCTGCTCCCGGTGCCGCTCGGCCGTTCGGCCCGTTGCTTCGCCCAACTGGTGCGGGGCCTGCACGAGGCCGGCTGGCAGACGGTCGTCGTGCCGTGCCCCAACCCCGGGTACGCCCCCGGCATGCGGGCGCCGGTGCGGTGGGTGGCGGGTCGGCGCTCGCAGCGGCTGGCCCGGCTGCAGATCCGTACCGCCGAACGGGTGGGGGCCGTGCTCGCGCCGTCCTCGGGCGTCGAGTTCCGGGACCGGGCCGCCGAGCTGCTCGGCCCCGACGGCGTCCACCCCTCGCCGCGCGGCTACGCGGAGCACGCCGAGCGGATGCTGCCGAGCCTGCTGACCGTGGCCGGGCGGCTCACCCCCGCGTACGTCCCCGCCGGGTGACCCTCGCCGCACCGCCGGACGGGTCAGGGCGCGGCCCGGCCGGGCGGGGCTCCGCCGCGTTCGGGCCGCTCGCGGTTAGCGTGCAGTGGGGGCCGACCGACCGACGTTGACGGAGTGTCATGACCACGGACCAGCCCCCGCCACAGGTGACCGCCCGTCAGGTGCTGCGCAACCCGAAGGTCTGGGCCTTCCCGACGGTGATCGTCGGATCGGTGGCGCTGCTGCTGTCGCTGCTCTACCTGGGCGGCATCATCAACCCGCGGGGCGACCTGCACCGCCTGCCGATCGGCCTGGTCAACTCCGACACGGGCGCCGAGCTCGGCGGTAAGCCGGAGAACCTCGGCCAGCGGATCACCGCCGGGATCGCCGCCGCGCCCGACCCGGCCGAGGAGGTCTCCTGGCGGGTGCTGAGCCGGGCCGACGCGATGAAGGAGCTGTCCTCCGGCAAGCTGTACGGGGTGCTGGAGGCACCCGCCGGTCTGACCTCGGCCGTCGCCGCGCTCGGCGCGAGCGCCCAGGCGGACCCGGCGCGGCCGACCATGCTGGTGCTCACCAACCCCGGGGTGGGCAGTCTGGCCTCCTCGCTCGCCTCCTCCATCTCCCAGGCGGCCGCCCACCAGGCCTCCCGCCAGCTCGGCGGCACGCTCACCGCGCTCCCGGCGGCCCAGGGCGGGGCGGCGAGCAACGCGGCCCGCCTGCTGCTGGCCGACCCGCTGGCGGTGGCGGTCGAGGTCGGCCACCCGATCGGCACGCACAGCGGGCTGGGGCTGACGGCCTTCTACTACTCGCTACTGCTGGTGCTCTGCGGCTTCCTGGGCGCCAACATCATCAGCAACGGGGTCGACGTCTCGCTCGGCTACGCGGCCAGCGAGCTGGGGCCGCTGCGGACCCAGCTGCCGCTGGTGCAGATCAGCCGTACCCGGACGCTGGCCGTCACCAGCGTGATGTCGGTGGTGCTGGCGGTGCTGACGTCCAGTCTGGTGATGCTGGCCACGGTGGTGATCCTGGACATGGACGCCTCGCACCTCCCGCTGCTCTGGGTGTTCTCGGTCTGCGCCAGCGCGGCGGTCGGGCTCGGGGTGCAGGCGCTGGTCGCGGCGTTCGGCGGGATCGGCCAGCTGATCAGCATGTTCATCTTCATCGCGCTCTCGCTGCCGTCCTCGGGGGCGACCGTCCCGCTGCAGGCGCTGCCCGACTTCTACCGGGCGCTGGCGGTGTTCGAGCCGATGCGCCAGCTCGGCGACGGGGTCAGGTCGATCCTGTACTTCGACGCGCAGGCCGGCGCCGGGCTGACCCGGGCCTGGGTGATGATCGCGATCGCCACGGTCGCCGCGCTGCTGTTCGGCTTCGGGATGACGACCTACTACGACCGGCGGGGGCTGCACCGGGTGCACCCGGAGGTGAGCTGAGCGGCCGGGGCCACCCGGTCGGCCCTGGCGTGGTGGCCCCGGCGCGGTATCGGCAGTTGCATGGAGAGTGACCGAGTCCCCGACGATCCGGGAGCCACCATGTACCAGATGTGGGCCGAACACGACCCGGCTGTCGAGCAGCCCTCGCTGCTGTGGCACGTCATCACCAAGGACGACAACGCGAAGTCCCTGTGCGGCCGGCTGCTGGGGGCACCGTCGGTGTCCGGCAGCGACCTGGTGCAGGCGGAGAGCTTCTGCGGGCCCTGCATGACCTCCGTCCGGCAGGCGATGGCCCAGCCCGCGGCCGGCTGACGGCGAGTGTCAGGGCGCCAGTTCGGTCAACCGCCGGGCGGTGTCCGTGAGTTCGGGGCGTCGCCCGGGGTGTGCGGCCAACCGGTCGCGCAGGCCGCGCAGTTCGTGGCCGACCAGCGCGGGCAGCCCGGGGGCGGTGTGCTCCAGGGCGGGGCCGAGCAGCGAGAGTGCGGTGCCCGGGTCGTGCGCGCAGACGTGGCAGTCGGCGATCCGGACGGTGAACAGCAGCCGGGCGGACGGAAGTTGGTGTGGCCCGAGCAGGTGCAGCGCGGTCCGGGCGGCGCTCACCGCGCGCAGCGCGAGCCGGGGGTTGTCCACGGCGGCCGCGGCGTCGCGCAGTGCGGCGGCGGCGCCGGACTCGACCCGTAGCTGCATCGAGGCGATCGAGAGCCACGGCGCGTCGGACTCGTCCCGGGCGCCGATGTGGTCCAGGTGCAGCCGGGCCCGGCCGATGTGCCGGAGGGTCTGCCGGACGTCGCCCGCCAGCGCGTGCGCCCGCGCCTGGCCGACCTGGGACATCGCGGCGGCCCAGTGCCGCCCCGGGGCGGCCCGGCCGATCTCGCGGGCGTAGCCGAGCGCGGAGGCCGGGTCGCCGTCCAGCCGGGCCAGCGTGCTCATGTCGCTGAGCGCGGCCACCTGGGTGGCGGGGTCGTCGGCCAGTTCGGACCAGCTGAGGGCGCGGTCGAAGCAGGCCATCGCGGTCGCGTTGCGGCCCTGCTGCATCCGCAGCACGCCCGCCGCGTGGGCGTACTCGGCGGCCAGCCGGACCAGCGGGCGCCGCCGCCCGGCGGGGGTGCCGGGCAGCCGGGCCAGGACGGCCCGCAGGGTGCGTTCGACGGCGACGGCGGTGTCCGGGTGGGAGCGCGCCTCGCCGGCCCGCAGGTGGGCGGCGAGCAGCCCGGCCAGCGCGTGCGCGGTGTCGGTGTCCAGCGGCGGTGCGGTCAGCGGGTCGGCGGCGCAGAACGCCAGGTGCAGCGCGGCCAGGTCGGCGGGCGCGGGCACCTCGCAGCCGACCGCGCCGTGCAGTGGGCAGAGCATCCCGTAGTCGGGCAGCCGGGTCGGTGGCCGGCCGACCAACAGCGGTAGCGGGAGCGGGGGTTGGTCGGCGGCGGCGCCGGGCAGCGGCGGGCGGGTGAGCTCGGCCGGGACGGGCGGTCCGCTCCGTTCCCCCTGCTCCGCCCGGCGGCAGGCGGCGCTCAGATCGCCGCCGGCGGCCAGCAGCCGGTCGAGGTGGTCGGCGACCCGGGAGGTGGCCCGGCGGGTGCCGTGTTCGAGCCGGCTGACCGCGGTGTGGTCGTAGCCGATCTCGGTGGCGAGCTGCGCCTGGGTGAACCCCGCCCGCCGCCGCCAGTGCCGCAGGCGCTCGCCGAACGCCCGCCAGGAGTCGGCGGCCGGCGTACCCGCGGCGGGGGCGTCCTCGACCAGGGTGGCGCCGGTGTCGGTCCGGTGCACGGTCAGCCTCCCCGGGTCCTTCGCGCGCTCTCCGTGATCTCTCCGCGATCCCTCCGCGTATCTGGACGGTACTCGACGAGGGCCCCGTCCGTACATGACGTGGTCTCAACCTCTTTGCGAAAACCGCAGCTTGACAGAACTTGCCAACTGCACGGACGGCCGACGGGACCCGTTGACCGTGGCATGACGGCGTGTGAGGGTTCCGGCACCCGAACGCTGACAACCGCTCAGCCGCCCCCCGCTGCGGCCCGTGGAGCGTGCCGTCGGCATGCCGTCCGCGTTCGAGGACCCCCACGTCCGAGGAGCCTCGCAATGAGACGAAAAATCCTGACGGCAGGAACCACCCTGACCGTCCTGGCCGGCCTGCTCGCCGCCACCACGGCCGCGCGGGCCGCGCCCAACCCGGCCCCGACCACCGTCGCTCCGCCGAGCGCGCTGGCCGCCGCCGTCTCCGCCGCCGACCAGGCGGCCGCGGCGGGCCTGGACGCCCTGGCCAAGGGCCCGGGCGAGAGCTACGAGCGGCACGCGGTGACCCCGTGGCTGGGCGGGCTCTACTCCGTCGCGTACGAGCGGACCTACCGGGGGCTCCCGGTGGTCGGTGGTGACGCCGTGGTGCTCGCCGACGGGCAGGGCCGGATCCGCAGCGTGCAGTCGGCGTCCACCGGGGCGGTCGGCGTGCCGACCACGCCGAAGGTGACCGCTGCCGCCGCCGAGCAGACCGCCCGGGCCCAACTCCCCACCGTGGACGGGGTGCAGGCCGCCCGCCTGGTGGTCCGGGTGAAGGGCGGCCGCTCCAAGCTGGCCTGGGAGACCGTGCTGACCGGCCGGACCGCCAGCGCGCCCAGCACCCTGCACGTCTTCGTGGACGCCCGCTCGGGCGAGGTGCTGGACAGCTACGACGACGTCCATGCCGGCACCATCAACAGCAAGTGGAACGGCACGCAGACCATCAACACCACTGCGTCCGGCAGCACTTACTCGCTGCGCGACCCCGGCCGTCCCGGGCTGAGCTGTGCCGACTACTCCAGCGGCTCGGTGTTCTCCAAGTCCAGCGACAGCTGGGGCAACGGGAGCGCGACCAGCAAGGAGACCGGCTGCGCCGACGTGATGTTCGCGGCGCAGAAGGAGTGGGACATGCTCCGCGACTGGCTGGGCCGCAACGGCCACAACGGCAACGGCGGCAGCTGGCCGGTCAAGGTCGGTCTGAACGACGTGAACGCGTACTGGGACGGCTCCTCGATATCCATCGGCCACAACAACGCCAACGAGTGGATCGCCGCGATCGACGTGGTGGGCCACGAGTTCGGCCACGGTATCGACCAGTACACCCCGGGCGGGGCGGCCAGCAACGAGGCCGGGCTGGGCGAGGCGACCGGTGACATCATGGGCGCGCTGACCGAGGCGTACGCCAACGAGAGCGCCCCGTACGACGCGCCGGACTACACCGTCGGCGAGATGATCAACCTGGTGGGCAACGGCCCGATCCGGGTGATGTACAACCCCTCGCAGGTCGGCGGGAACCCGAACTGCTACTCCTCCTCGATCCCGAACACCGAGGAGCACGCCGCGGCGGGCCCGCTGAACCACTGGTTCTACCTGCTCGCCGAGGGCTCCAACCCGGGTGGCGGCAAGCCCACCAGCCCGACCTGCAACAGCAGTTCGGTGACCGGTCTGGGCATCCAGAACGCCGGGAAGATCTTCTACGGCGGCATGCTGCTGAAGACCAGCGGGATGACCTACAAGAAGTACCGGACCGCGACCCTGACCGCGGCCAAGAACCTCGACCCCAGCTGCGGCTACTTCACCCGGGCCAAGGCGGCCTGGGACGCGGTCAGCGTGCCGGCCCAGGCCGGTGACCCGACCTGCACGCCCACCGGCAACAACGACTTCGGGCTGACGCTCAATCAGACCGCGGGTTCGGTCCAGCCCGGCGCCTCCACCACCGCGACGGTCAACACCTCGGTCACCTCGGGCAGCGCGCAGACGGTCAACCTGACCGCCTCCGGTGCGCCGGCCGGTGTCACGGTGTCCTTCAACCCCTCGTCGGTGCAGGCCGGTTCGGCCTCGACGGTGACCTTCGCGGCCGCCGCCACGGCGGTGGCGGGCAGCTACACCATCACGGTGACCGGCACCGGTACGGTCACCCACACCGCGCAGTACACCCTGACGGTGGGCGGTGGCGGCAACCCCGGCGGCAACGCGCCGGACATCGACGTGGCCCAGGTGCAGGCGCATCTGACCCAGCTGAACACCATCGCCTCGCAGAACGGCGGCAACCGGCGGGCCGGCTCGGCCGGGCACTCGCAGTCCGTCGCGTACGTCAAGGCCAAGCTGCAGGCGGCCGGTTACACCGTCTCCGAGCAGAGCTGCACCTCCTGCAGCTACGTCTCCAACAACCTGATCGCCGACTGGCCGGGCGGCCCGACCGACCAGGTGACCATGTTCGGCGCCCACCTGGACAGCGTGGCGGCCGGGCCCGGCATCAACGACAACGGCTCCGGCTCGGCGGTGCTGCTGGAGAACGCGCTGGCGCTCGCCCAGGCCAACCCGACCCTGACCCGGCACGTCCGGTTCGCCTGGTGGACCGGCGAGGAGCAGGGCCTGCAGGGCTCCGCCCACTACGTCGGCCAGCTGAGCTCCGCCCAGCGCAGCGCGATCAAGGGCTACTACAACTTCGACATGGTCGGCTCGCCCAACGCCGGCTACTTCATCAACAACCTCAACTCCACGACCTCGGCGCCGATGAAGGCGTACTGGGACTCGCTGAGCCTCCAGCCCGAGGAGAACGTCGAGGGCCAGGGCCGGTCGGACGACTACTCCTTCCAGCAGGCCGGCATCCCGACCTCCGGCTACGCAGCCGGCGCCAGCGCCACCAAGACCGCGAACCAGGCCGCCAAGTGGGGCGGTACCTCCGGCCGGGCGTACGACTCCTGCTACCACCAGTCCTGCGACACCACCTCCAACGTCAGTGCCACCGTGCTGAACCGCAGTGCGGACGGCGTCGCGTACACCCTGTGGAAGACCTCGGTCGGCGGCACCGTCCCGACCAACGACTTCTCCATCGCGGTCAACCCGGCCACCGGCAACGCGACTCCGGGCAACTCGGTCAGCGCGACCGTGTCCACCGGCGTCACCTCGGGCAGCGCGCAGACGGTCGGCCTGACCGCCTCCGGTGTGCCCGCCGGGGTCACCGTCACCTTCAACCCGTCCTCGGTGCAGGCAGGTTCGTCCTCGACGGCGACCTTCCAGGTGGGCGCCTCCACGGCCGCCGGTACCTACAGCATCACGCTGACCGGCACCGGCTCGGCCACCCACAGCACCACCTACTCGCTGGTGGTCGGCAGCGGTCCCGGCACCGGGACCTGGGCGGCCGGCACCACCTACCAGGCGGGTGACGTCGTGACCTACAACGGCGTCAGCTACCGCTGCATCCAGGGTCACACGGCCCAGACCGGCTGGGAGCCGCCCATCGTGCCGGCCCTCTGGCAGCGCCTGTGACGGCCCCTTAGAACGTGCCGCGGCTCGTCGAGGGGGACGAGCCGCGGCACCGCCGTGCCCGGGTCAGCGGGTGTCCCCGCCCCAGTCCCACCGCAGCGGGTCACCCGGGCGGGGGCGGTAGCGGGCCCGGCCGCCCGCCCCGTACGCACCGATCTCGGTCGGCAGCGCGGCCCCCACCGCCAGCTGCTCGCCGCTCCACCCGGTCACATCGAGCAGCAGCCCGTCCAACGGCCCGGCCACCAGCTCGCGGTAGACCCGGCCGACCCGCGGCCCGGCATCCTCGTGGTCGCTGCCGTAGACCCGGCCCCGGAGCAGTTCGTCGTCCATGTGTTCCAGTTTCCCGCCCACCACTGACAGTCCTCAGGCCTTGCGTCCCAGGGAGACGGTGTAGTGCTGCCCCTCGGTCTCCGGGAGGTTGCGGTGGACCAGCTGGGAGAAGGAGCGGGTGCCGCCGATGATCCGCAGGCCGGTGGTGGTGAAGGTGGCGGGGGTGAAGAGGCGGGGGGCGAGCAGGGGGTTGTTGAGGGCCTCGGAGAAGGCGTCGACCGAGATGATCCGCTCCAGCAGGCGGCCGAACAGGGCTCCGGGGCCCGGCTGTTCGGCGAACAGGCCGACGTAGAGGTCGAGGTCGTCGATGCTGCGGTAGGTGTCCCGCAGGGCCTGCTGGACCTCGGGTTCGCCGGAGATCTGGCGGACGTCGGTGACCGGGGGGAAGCCGTAGAAACCCCGGTACTCGTTGTAGGAGGCGAGCTGGAGCTCGCGGCCGACCCGGATGCTGGCGGCCTCGATCGGCAGCAGCAGCGGGTCCGTGTTGAACAGGCCCGAGCGGCCGGCGGGCTGGGTGGAGAGGTCGTCCAGCAGCGGGCCGAGGCCCCGGTCCACGACCAGTTGCCCGTCGGCGATGGTGTCCATCAGCGGGACCTCGCGGCCGCCGATGGTGTAGCCGGACGGGATCAGGCTGTGCCAGCGGTAGACCAGGCTGAACTCGATGGTGGCCCAGTTCTCCCGGTGCCAGACGCCCCGGTCGGTGCGGACCGGGTCGAGGATGAACCTGAACCGGTACGGCGTGAGGTGGTTGACGTACTCCTCCAGCATCAGCCGGATCATCATCACCACCAGGATGTTCCGGGTGGTCTGGAAGATCCGCTCGTCGTCCCAACCGAGCTCGCCCGCATGCTCCTTGGCGATCACGTCGGCCACCCGGTTGTGCTCGCGGAGGAAGAGCACGTTCATCGCCATCGGCCCGATGTGGGCGTGCACCCGGTCCCCGCCGCAGGCGAACAGGCTGTCCCGGCGTTCGGGCGGCACCTCCTGGAACCGGACCGGCCGGAGCGCGCCGAACTCCTCCTTGATCTTCCCGCCCGAGCAGAGCGCGGGCGGGAACTCGGCGCCGCCGATCAGCCGGGACTTCAGCCGCCCGCCCTCGAAACTGCGCAGACAGGCCGTCATCTCCTCGTTCGCGCCGTACAGCTGGGCCATGTCCAGGGTGTGCGGCGAGTCCGTCCGGCGCGGGTCGCCGGTGGCGCCGTGGCCGCGCAGGAACCCGTCGGTGAACCACTGGGCGAAAGCGGGCAGCAGCGCGCTGGAGCGCTCGCAGGGCCGGGTCGGCCCGGTCCGGCGGAACAGCTCGGCGGCCTGCTCCGGGCCCGGCCGGTCCAGCCGCGGCTGGACCGGGGGCAGCTGGCGGCCGACGTACGAGCGGTCGGTCAGCGAGACCCAGGAGGTGTACGGGGAGCGGGTGCTGAGCGGGTTGGGCCGGGTCGGCGCCTTCAGCACGGCCTGGTCGGTGAGGGCCGCGTTGAGCACCCGGTGCAGCCGGTGGTGCCGTTCGACCCGGCGCCAGAGCGGGCCGTAGTGCGAGAGCAGATGGCCCTCGAAGCGGTTGCGCAGCCCGTCCCTGGACCGGTCGCGCGGGCCCGGCTGCCCAGGGGCCGACGGGTGGGCGGTGGCGGGGGCCTCGGGGCGGGAGGCGGGGTGCGTGGTGGTCACGGCGGTCAGTCCTTTCCGACGGTCTGACCGACCGTCACCCGGTAGTGCTGGGGGTAGGGCGTCCCGGCGTAGTCGAGCGCGTTCTCCTCGCCGGGCAGCGGCCGGACCTCGGGCCGCAGCAGCACCTGCCGGACCAGCTCGGGCAGGATCACCCGGGCGGCGTACTTGCCCACGCAGTCGTGCGCGCCCCGGCCGAGCACCAGGTTGTGCTGGGCCGGGCGGCCGGGGCGGAAGGTGTCAGGCTCCGGGACCACCTCCTCGTCGAACATCGCCGAGGCCAGGCAGGCGTGCACCACGCTGCCGGCCGGCAGCACCGTCTCGCGCGGGGTGCCCGCCGCCAGTACGTGCTCGCGGACGGTCAGCCGGGGGGTGTACGGGACGAACGGGTGGAACCGCAGCGCCTCCCAGACGTACTCGTCGAAGGCGGCCGGGTCGGGATCGGCGGCGGCCCGCTCGGCGGCGGCCAGCACCTCCGGGCGCAGCGCCAGCTCCTTGAGCGCGGTGGCCCCGCACTGGGCGGTGTTCTGCTGATAGCCGATCAGGAAGCCGACCAGGTTGGCGTTGATCCGCTCGTCGTCGTAGCCGAGCTCGGCCGGGGCGGTCCGCAGCATCCGGCCGAGCACGTCGTCCGGGCCCTCGGGCGCGGCCCGGCGGCGCTCGATCACGCCCGCCACCAGGTCGTGCAGTGCACGGCCCGCCGCAACACCGGCCGCGTGCACCTCCGGATCCTGGAACGGGTTGGCGAAGGCGGCCCACTGGGCTTGGCGGGAGAGGTCGTGCAGCTCGCGCGGGTCGATCCCGGTGAACCCCAGGTACTCGACCGCCAGCCGGGCGGCCACCAGGGCGGTGCAGTCCTGGATCAGGTCGAAGGTCTTGTCGCCGCGCTCCTCGGCCCCGGCCTGCGCCCGGTCCAGCACCTCGCCGGTGATCCGGGCGGTGAGCTCGCGCACCCGGGGCGCGTCCTCGGCGGCCAGCACCACCTGGGCGTATCCGCGTTCGAGCCAGTGCACGTCCGCGCCCTCCCTGGACAGGATGTGCGGGGCGCCGAGCACGGCCTCCAGGGTCGGCCCGTAGGCGCCGACGGTGAACACCTCCGGCACCGAGAGCACCTCCATCACATCCGGATAGCGGGTCACGAAGACCCCGGCCGGGGTGCTGAACACCGGCCGCTCGGAACGCAGTTCACGGAACAGCCCGGGCCGGTCGGTGGCCAGCTGCTGCCGCAACACGGCGAGCTGCCGGGCCGGTTCGGTGGGCGGGACCGCGTCGTACACGGCGAGGAAACTCACGGGAGGGACCGCCTGGTGATCGAGGGGCGAGGGGACACTCGACACATTCGAGTGCGGTCCCGGGCGTGGCGCATCCGGGGGAAACGGGCGGTCACGCAGCGTGCCCGGCCGGGGTGCGGCCGCACCGGAGCTGACAGAGACTCACCACAGGCCCCGACGGTGAGGACTTCCCCGATGCACGAGCACCTGGCTCACGGACACCCGGACCACGGACCGCAGCCCGACTCCATACGCGCGGCGCAACTGGAGCTGCGCGACCGGGCCCGCGAGATCGTCCGGGCGGCGGAGGAGGTGCTGGAGATCTCGGCCAGGACCACCGCCGCGCTCGCCCATCCCGCGCTGACCTCCACCGCGCTGCGCCATCCGGGGACCGGCCTGCCGGTCCAGTGGGCGCTGGTGCGGGCGCTGACCAGCCGTCAGGGTCTGGGTTTCGCGGTCAAGGCCCCCGACGGGGTGATGCGCAGGATCGGCCAGGCGGGTGAGGTGTTCGGCCAGGAGAGCCTGGCGGCGCTGATCGCGGTCTCCTCGCTGCGGCTGCGGATCGCGGCCACCACCCTGGAGCACCCGGAGCTGCTGGCCGACCCGGGGATGCGGCGGCTGACCGAGGCGGTGGTGGCCGACCGCGACCTGGCCTCGCTGCGCGCCCTGCGGGCGCTGGTCAAGGACCGGGGGAGTCAGCAGGCGCTCTCCTCGCTCACCCCGATCATGCCCGAACTCTTCGCGATCCGGGCCCTGTTGGACGAGGACCCGGGCAACGACGCGGCCGGCTGGGCGCTGGCCACCGGCCGGGATCTGGCCACCGACCCGCTCAAGGGCATCGACGTCCGGCACCTCTCGGCGCTGGACGTCGGCGAGGGCGCGGCCGACCCGGTCGAGCTCTCGCCGCTGGAGGAGCCGCAGATCGCCAAGTCGGGCACCCTGATGGGCTTCCTGCGCAACATCGCGGTGCTGGTCAACGACGGCCGGATCCTGATCCAGGACGTCCGAGCCCCCGACGGCACCGTGCGGTACGTGCTGCACGCCCCTGGGATGGCCCCGGGCCAGCCGCGCAACGACTCCCCGCAGGACTTCGTCGGCGCCTGGAACAACCTGTTCAGCACCGAGTCGCCGTACACCAGGGGCTTCCGGCAGGCGATGGAGCGGCACGGCATCCCGGACGGCGCGGAGCTGGCGCTGATCGGCCACAGCGAGGGCGGCATCTGCCTGATCAACCTCGCCCAGGACGTCGAGTTCAGCACCCGCTACCAGGTCACCCACATCGTCTGCGTCGGCTCCCCGATCGACAACAAGACCCCGGCCGACCCGGACACCTGGGTCGCCACCGTGACCAACCAGCACGACCTGGTGCCGATCCTGGACGGCCGGGGCACCGGCTCGGTGTTCAACCCGCATCCGGAGTGGTACGAGGTGGACTACACCGACGCCTCGCACGGCTTCCCGGAGTGCCACACCATCGCCCGGTACATCGCCAACCTGGAGCAGGACCTGCCGGAGGCCAGGGAGCACATCGACCGTCAACTGGCCGACTACCGCCACCCGGTGGTCCGCTCGCAGGCGTACCAGCTGAAGGACCGGGCCCACCCGCCGCAGGGCTACCCCTTCATGACGGTGCCGACCACGCCGGTGGTCACCTCGGCCGGGCCGGCCGAACTCCCGGTCCGCTACTACGACTCCAGCGTCGCCGTGGCCATCTTCGCGGTGGACGCCGAGGCCGCCGCCCGGGTGCTGCCCGAGCTCTCCTGGCTCCGGCCGACCCGGGCCGGGCACAAGGCACTGGTCGCGCTCACCGGGTACGAGCACCGCGTGGTGAGCCTCGGGCCGTACTCCGAACTGAGCCTGGCGGTGCTGGTCAACGACCTCTGGCGGCCCCGTCCGTACGACGTGCTGCGCGACCTGCTGCGCCGCGCCGACGTCCGCCGGACCGGGCGGCACGTGGTGGACCTGCTGGTCACCACGCCCGAGGCGCTGGCGGTCGGCCGGGAGATCTGGGGTCAGCCGGGAGTGGCCGCGCAGGTCGAGGTGACGGTGGCGGACCGCCGGATCCAGGTGCTGGCACGCGACCCCGAACACGGCGGGCCGCTGGTCGAGCTGACCGGGGCGATCGGCCCGTCCGGCCGGGTGCCGCAGGTGGACTCGGTGCTGTACGGGCGGCCGGACGACAACACCGTCCGCACCATGGTCCGGGTCCAGCGCGGCATGCGGCTGCACCCGGCGCCCCGGGCCAGGCTGCGGGTCGGCGAGGCCGACCACCCGCTCACCCGGCACCTGCGCGAGCTCAGGCTGCAGGGCGCCCGGCCGCTGTTCGTGATGACCGCCCCCAGCTACCTGGCCCGCCGCAGCGGCGGGACGATCCTGCCCCGCTGACCACCGATCAGGAGAACCTGGCATGAGTACTGTCCTCGGAACCGAGAGCGACCGCCTGCAGGGGCTGATCGCCACCCTGGAGGCCGACGCCGAGCGGCTCGAGACCCGAGGGAAGGAGCTGACGGTGCAGGCCGCGGCACTGGCCGTACTGCCCGGTGCCCCGCCCTCCTGCACCGCGGCGCTCGACCAGCAGGCCGGGAACTGCGCGGCCGCGGCGGCGTCCTTGCGGGTCGCCGCCGCGGCGCTGGCCCGGCACGCCGCCGCCGTGGCCGTCGTGGCGGGGTGACCCGGGATGCTGCCCCGGGCTCGGCTGAGCGGTGCACCCGGATGGGTGTAGCTCGGAGCGGCGCGGGGTGTGCTCCGTTCGGATGCGTCCGAATGTGACCAATAATGACGTTTCATGTGCTTCTTTGTGGCTGTTCTGTCCTGTCGGTCCGTCACCTCCCCGGGTGGAGCCCTCTGTTGAGGCGGGAGGCGGTCGCGGTCACCGGGCTCGGGCTGCTCGCACCCAGCGGCGTCGGGGTACAGGCGGCCTGGGACGGCCTCTGCGCCGGGACGTCGTTCGCGGCCGCCGATCCGGAGCTGGCCGGGCTGCCGGTGGACTTCTCCTGCCGGGTCCCCGAGCTGGACGCCAAGGAGCTGTTGGGGTACCGACTGGCCCGGCGGCTCGACCTGTTCACCGTGCTGGCCCTGCTGGCCGCCCGTGAGGCGACCGCGAACGCCGGTCTGGACAGCGGGAGTTGGGACGGCGCCCGGGTCGGCGTGGTGATGGGGGTGGGGATCGGCAGCATGCAGAGCTGGCAGCCCGAGTTCGACCGGCTGGCGGCGGGTGCGCCGGAGAAGGTCTCGCCGCTGGCCCTGTCCCGCAGCCTGCCGAACATGGCGGCCGCCGAGATCGCCCTCGACCTCGGCGCCCTCGGCCCCAACCTGGTGGTCAGCACCGCCTGCGCCTCCGGCAGCAGCGCGATCGGGGTGGCCCGTGAACTGCTGCTCGCCGGTACCTGCGACCTGGTGCTGGCGGGCGGCGCCGAGTCGGCCCGGATGCCGATGACCTCGGCCTGCTTCGCCCAGATGCGGGCGCTCTCCCGCCGGTCGGCCGATCCGGCGGGCGCCTCCCGGCCGTTCGACCGGGACCGGGACGGTTTCGTGCTCGGCGAGGGAGCGGCCGTCCTGGTGCTGGAGCGTCAGCAGCACGCCCGGGCCCGGGGAGCCCGGATCCGCGCCCAGCTGGCGGGCTTCGGCTCCTCCTGCGACGGACACCATGTCACCGCCCCGCACCCGGAGGGCGACGGCGCGGCCCGAGCGCTGCGCGGCGCGCTCGCCGACGCCGGTCTCGACCCGGCCGACATCGGCCACGTCAACGCGCACGGCACGGGCACCCCGCACGGCGACGCGGCCGAGGCCCGGGCGCTGCACACCGTCTTCGGCAGCCCGCCCCCGGTCACCGCGCTCAAGGGCGCGATCGGCCACGCGATCGGCGGGGCCGGGGCGATCGAGGCGGTCTGCACCGTACTGGCCCTGGAGCACCAGCTGATCCCGCCCACCGCGAACCTGGACACCCCCGACCCGGCCTGCGACCTGGACGTGGTCACCAAGGTGCCGCGCCCGCACCGGATGACGGCCGCCGTCAGCAACTCGTTCGGTTTCGGCGGGCAGAACGCGGTGCTCGCCTTCACCCGCTGTCCCTGAGGAGAGCTGACATGACGTCGACCATCGGGCCGCTGCGCCGTGAACCGCTCCCGGACACCGTGCCCGTGAGCACCCCGCTGCGGGCCGGCTACCTGGTCACCCTGGTCCTGCTGCCGCTGCTGGTGCTGGCCGTCGCGGTCCCGGCCGCCTGGGGCTGGGGCCTGCACTGGCGGGACGTACTGCTCGGGGCGGTGATGTACGTGGTCTCCATCATGGGCATCACCGCGGGCTACCACCGGCACTTCACCCACCTCTCGTTCAAGACCGGCCGCCCGCTGCGGATCGCGCTCGGCATCGCGGGCGGGCTGGCGATGGAGGGCCCGGTCACCATGTGGGTGGCCGAGCACCGGCGCCACCACCAGCACTCCGACCAGCCCGGCGACCCGCACTCGCCGTGGCGGTACGGGACGGACCGGCGCGCGCTGCTGAAGGGCATGTGGCACGCCCAGGTCGGCTGGTTCGCCTCCTCGCCGGTCCGCTCCAACTGCCCGCGCTACGCGCCGGATCTGCTCGCCGACCCGGACGTCCGGCGGCTGGACCGCTGGTACCCGGCCACCATGGCGCTCTCGCTGCTGCTGCCCGCGCTGGTCACGCTGGCCTGGACCCGGGACTGGTCCGCGACCGCTGCCACCTTCTTCTGGGCAGGGCTGGTCCGATACGCCGTGGTGCACCACGTGACCTGGTCGGTGAACTCGGTCGCGCACGCCTTCGGCGACCGCAACTACCAAACCAGGGACCAGTCCAGGGACATCCGCTGGGTCGCCCTGATCACCTTCGGCGAGGGCTGGCACAACCTGCACCACGCCGACCCGGTCAGCGCCCGGCACGGCGCGCTGGCGGGCCAGCCCGACCCGACCGCCCGGCTGATCGCCTGGTGGGAGCGGCTGGGCTGGGTGTACGACGTGCGGTGGCCGGACCGGCGCGGTGGCGGTGCGCAGCGGCGTTAGCCTGGTCCCCATGGTGGATCTGGGCGGGGCAGCGCAGCGGACGGCGGACCAACTGGCCGAGGGGCGGGCCGGGGTGGTGGTGGCCGCGCTGGCCGACGGCGAGGCCGAGGTCCGCGCGGCGGGTGCGGTGACGGCCGACACCGTCTTCGAACTGGGCTCGGTCAGCAAGGTGTTCACCTCGCTGGCGCTGGCCGCCCTGGTCACCGAGGGCCTGGTCGAACTGGACCAGCCGCTCGCCGAACTGCTCCCCGAGGCCGCCGGTCTGCAGCGGCGCGGCGTACCGGTGACGCTGCGTCAACTCGCCCAGCACACCTCGGGACTGCCCCGGCTGCCGCACGGCATGCTGCTCCCCGCCCTGCTCAACCCCGGCCGCCCCGACCCGTACGCGAAGCTCGCCGAGCCGGTGCTGCTCGGCACCCTGCGGCGGACCAAGCTGGGCGCCGTGCCGGGCAGCCGGTTCCGCTACTCGAACCTCGGGGCCGGGCTGCTCGGCCTGGCGCTGGCCCGTCGGGCGGGTACCGACTACGAGGGGCTGATCGCCGGCCGGATCAGCGCACCGCTCGGTCTGACCGACACCGCCGTCACTCCGGCCGATCCGGGCCAACTGGCGCAGGGGCACGACCGCCGGGCCCGTCCGGTGCCGGGCTGGGACCTCGCGGCGCTGGCGGGCGCGGGCGGGCTGCGCGGTACGGCGGCCGATCTGGTCACCTTCCTGCGGGCCCAACTGGCCCCGGAGCAGGGACCATTGGCCGAGGCGATCGCGCTCAGCCGGACCCCGGAGCACCGGCTGAACCCGTTCTCCTGGATCCATCTCGGGTGGATGGGCCAGCGGCTGCACCCGCGTCAGGGCGGGCACCTCCAGCTCTGGCACAACGGCGCCACCGGGGGCTTCTCGTCCTTCGTCGGCTTCGACCCGGGTGCCGGCGTCGGGGTGGCGGTGCTCACCAACACCCAGCGCTCGGTGGACGGTTCGGGCGGGGCGCTGCTGACGGACCTCGCGACCGCGGTGTCGGATCAGGCCGTCCGGTAGGCCCAAGTGCCGGGCGGGGCCTGGTAGTCGGGCAGCCAGCTGGCCAGTACCTGGGCCGAGGGGTAGAACATCGGCTCCGGCAGCGCGTCCACCGGCACCCGCTCCCAGCCCGCGCAGGCGTGCGGCTCGGTGACCAGCGCGGGCAGGTCGCACGGCGGGGCCAGCACGGCGGCGGTCAGCCGGGGCCGGCCGAGCCCGTGGTCGAGCAGCACGGCCAGCACCCGCATCTGCTCGGCCGGCAGTACGAGGCCGGTCTCCTCGGCCAACTCCCGGGCGGCGGCCTGCTCGAAGGACTCGCCCGGGTGGTCCACCTTGCCGCCGGGCAGGCTCCAGGTGGGCGACTCGCCGGGCGTGATCCGACGGCCGATCAGCACCCGGCCGTCGGTGCTCGGCACGATCACGCCCGCTCCCAGCATGGGGCCCACGATGCGTCAACTCCTACCAGGGGGAGGGGGCGTAGTCCTTGAGGAAGCAGCCGTACAGGTCCTCGCCCAGCTCGCCGCGGACGATCGGGTCGTAGACCCGGGCCGCGCCGTCGACCAGGTCGAGCGGGGCGTGGAAGCCCTCCTCGGCCAGTCGCATCTTGTCCGGGTGCGGGCGCTCGTCGGTGATCCAGCCGGTGTCCACGGCGGTCATCAGGATGCCGTCGGTCTCCAGCATCTCCTTGGCGCTGGTGCGGGTCAGCATGTTGAGCGCGGCCTTGGCCATGTTGGTGTGCGGGTGGCCCGCGCCCTTGTAGCCGCGGCTGAACTGGCCCTCCATGGCGGAGACGTTCACCACGTACTTGCGCCGCGCCTTGGCCGCCGCCATCGCCGGGCGGAGCTTGCTGACCAGGATGAACGGGGCGGTGGAGTTGCAGAGCTGGACTTCCAGCAGCTCGATCGGGTCGACCTCGCTGACGGTCTGCACCCAGCTGTTGGAGTCGTGCAGGTCGGGCACCAGGCCGCCCGCGTCGATCGCGGTGCCGGCCGCGATCCGCTCGACCGAGGCGGAGCCGCTGACCAGGGCCAGCGCGGTGACGTCCTCGGCGCTGATCAGCTCGCGGTGGCCACCCTGGCCGGGCAGCGCGGGGCGGTCCACGCTGCCGCTGCCGAAGCTGCCGATCACGGTGGAGCTGGGCAGCTCACCGGCGGGCAGCGGGGCGTTCTCGGCCAGCACCAGCTCGCGGTAGGCGGCGGGGGAGCGGCGTACGGTCTGCGCGGCGTTGTTGATCAGGATGTCCAGCGGCCCGTCGGCGGCCACCTCGTCGGCGAGCGCGACCACCTGGGCAGGGTCGCGCAGGTCGATGCCGACGATCTTCAGCCGGTGCAGCCAGTCGGCGCTGTCCGGCATCGCCTTGAAGCGGCGGATCGCGTCGTTGGGGAACCGGGTGGTGATCGTGGTGTGCGCGCCGTCCCGGAGCAGCCGCAGCGCGATGTACATCCCGATCTTGGCCCGGCCGCCGGTGAGCAGTGCCCGACGGCCCGTCAGGTCGGCGTGGGCGTCCCGGCGGGCCCGGTTGGTCTTCGCGCAGGACGGGCAGAGCTGGTGGTAGAACGCGTCCACCTCGCTGTAGCGCTGCTTGCAGGTGTAGCAGGAGCGCGGGCGCTCGAGTATTCCGGCGATCTCGGTCGTGGTGACGGTGGTGAGGCCGAAGGCCCCGGCCGTCTCGTCGTCGATCCGGCCCGGCGCGCCGGTCGCGGTGGCGGCCGTCACGGCGCGGTCGTGCGCGGTCTTCCGGGCCCGGGTCTCCTGGCGGCGGCGCTGCTTGAGGGTGCGGAACACCCCGCCGACGGCCTGCCGGACGGTGATCGCGTCCGGGTGGTCGACGTCCAGCTCGTCCAGTTCGGCGAGCACGCTGAGGCAGAGCTCCAGCCGCTCGGGATCGATGCCCGGGCCGTACTCGATCTGCTCTTCGGTGCCTTGGGTCTCGCCCGCCATTACCGCACTGCTTCCTTGCCGACCTACCTGGTTAACGGTCGAACTCTACGGAGTGCGGAGCGGGCGGCCAAACCTCGGCCGAAAAGTAATGGCCTGAAGGTGCTTGCGCCGGTTACCCGACGCTCCCTAAGCTGAGTAACGGACGAAGAGCCAGTGCAGTCATTACCGAGGGAGCGGACATGAACGACTGGAACGCCTGGCAGCGCAGCTGGGACCGCCAGCAGGAGTGGTACATGCCCGACCGCGAGGAGCGGTTCCGGGCGATGCTCGACCTGGTCGAGGCGGTCGCAGGGCCCGCGCCCCGGGTGCTGGACCTGGCCTGCGGCACCGGCAGCATCAGCGAGCGGCTGTTCACCCGGCTCCCCGCGGCGGTCAGTGTCGGGGTGGACCTGGACCCGGCGCTGCTGACCATCGCGCACGGCCACTTCGCCGAGGAGAGCAGGATCACGCTGGTCACCGCCGACCTGCGCGACCCGCAGTGGGCGGCCGCGCTGCCCGAGGGCCCGTACGACGCCGTGCTGACCGCCACCGCCCTGCACTGGCTGGACACCCCCGACCTGCTCCGGCTGTACGGCGACCTGGCCGGGCTGGTCCGCCCCGGCGGCCTGTTCCTGAACGCCGACCACACCCCCGAGACCGACATCCCGCTGCTGCGCGCCGCCGACGAGGCGTTCCAGCAGCGCCGCCGCGAGCGTGAGCTGGCCGAGGGCGTCCAGGACTGGCAGGGCTGGTGGGCTGCCGCGGCCGCCGACCCGCTGCTCGCCGAGCCGGTGGCCGCCCGCTCGGCCGTCTACCGCGACCACAAGGACGGCGCGGTGCACCCGGCCGACTGGCACACCGCCCGCCTGCTCGACGCCGGGTTCCGCGAGGCCGGGGTCGCCTGGCGCTCCGTCAGCGACTCCCTGGTGGCCGCGGTGCGCTGACGGGCTGTCACTGCTCCGTCGGAGCGGCATTCGGCGGCGCCTGGCCGAGAGTGATCGTATCTCCACTTAGTGTGACTGAGTGTCGGGTCGGTCGAACAACGGAGCGGTCGTGGGGTCTCTCACCGGTACGGGACGTCGTCGGCTGCCGTGGGCGGTGGCGGTCGCGGCCGTCCTGAGCCTGGCGGCCACCCTGCTCGGGGTGCCGCCCGCGGTGGCCGCCGGGCCGGTGATGTCGCTGGGCAAGGCGGTGGAGGGGGCACCGAACCCCCTGGTGCCCGGGTCGGCCTTCTCGTACAAGCTGACCCTGTCCTGCTCCTCGCTCAGCGTCTCCTGCGTGAACGCCCACATCGAGGACGTGCTGCCGCCCGAGTTCGAGATGACCTCGCTGCCGCCGTCCACGCCGACCCAGCTGGTGACCTACGACCCGGCCACCCGCAAGCTGCGGATCGAGTTCCGCAGCCCGCTGGCCTCCCCGCCCAACCCGGCCGGATCGGTCGGCCTGCCCGCCGGGACCACGGCGGACGTCTCGATCGGCATGCGGGTCCCCGCCACCGGGCCGCTGGAGGACGGCGACTCGGTCACCAACACCGCGACGGCCGGCGCCGACAACGCCAGTCAGGTGATCGGCACCGTCACCCAGACCGTCACCGTCCCGAAGCTGCTGGACGCCAAGGCCACCAAGAGCTGGCAGCCGGGCTCGGACGTGGCGCAGAGCGACGGCGTCTCCACCATCACCCTCGGCGCCGCCAACACCTCGGCCACCGTCGACGGCGTGAGCAGGCTGGACGTGCAGGACGAGACCGCCGCCCTGTACGAGAACTTCGACCTGGTCTCGCTCGGCCCGGTCTCCCGGATGCCCGAAGGGGCGGACCGGGTCACCGTGCTGGTGTGCACCAAGCCGCCCGGCAGCAAGTGCGCGGAGAGCGAGTGGGTGCGCGGCACCGCGACCGCCGGCCCCGGCCTCACGCTGCCCGCCGGGGTGACGGCCGGTCAGGTCACCGGCGTACGCTTCGAGTTCACCAACTCCACCGGCAGCACCCTGCCGTACGACCCCGTCGGCGGCACCGTGCCGATGCAGGTGAAGCTGCGCCGCACCGAGCGCACCAGCGGGGCCCAGATCAGCCCGGCCACCCGCAAGACGGTGCGCAACTGCGCCGACTCGGCGGTCAAGGACGCGGCCAGCAAGTACACCATCGTCGGCATCCCCGCCTGCACCGACCACGACATCCTGCCCAACCTCGCCACCGTCGACCTGGACAAGCTGTTCTTCCCGGACAACCGGGGGGACTTCACCCAGAACGGGACCGTGGTCCGGGGCGAGAAGTCCGGCGCCACCGCGCAGTTGAACGCGAAGAACAGCTCGCCGTTCCCGGTCTCCTCGCTGACCGTCACCGAACCGTCCGACTCGGCCGCCACCGAGTTCGACAAGTTCGACGCCGACAAGCTGAAGGTCGACTTCCCGCCCGGTGCCACCACCGCCCAACTCACCGTCACCTGCCGGGACGGCTCCACCCCGGCCCCGGTGAACCTCGTCAACCCGCCCGCCTCGCAGACCCTTTCGGCCACCGGCTGCCCGGCCGGCAGTCCGCCGAAGCGGATCTCGGTCACCTACCGGGGTGAGCAGGGCGGCGCCGGCAGCATCCAGCCCGGAGCGGTCGGCAGGCTCTCGGTGCACGGCACCCTCAACGACAAGGTCACCGCCCAGGACGCCACCGACGGCGTGCTGGACTGCGCGGACGCCTCCGCCGCCAACCCGTCGAACGGCTCGGGTTCGGCCGCCGTGACCGACTGTGCCGCGCTCAAGGTGCAGGAGCGCAACCCGGAGGGCAACGGCTTCAAGTCCTCGTCCTGGACCGAGATCCCGCCCGGCCAGGACCTCACCTTCAGCCTCGGCTACAGCAACACCGGCAACGTCACCCAGCCGAACGTCCGGGTCACCGACCCGGCCGATCCACTCGCCGCCGGCAACCCGTTCGACCAGCTGGAGATCGTCGCGGTCTCCACCGACGGCAACCCGCGCACCCTGCACCTCGGCCTGGAGCTCTACGACCCGAGCGTCAAGGCGTGGGTGGCGTACGTGCCGCCGGACAGCGCCCTGCTCGCCCGGGCGAAGGGCGTGCGGCTGACCGAGCCGGACGGCATCCCGCCGGGCGGCTTCATGCGGGCCACCGTCACCGTCCGGCTCCGGCCCGGCGTCACCTCCGGCACGCTGACCAACTGCGCCGCCGTCACCGTCAACGGGGCGGCCACGGGCAGCCCGAGCTGCTCGCCCGCCGTCGAGGTGAAGCCGGCCAAGGCCGCCGCCTCGCTGCAGAAGACGCTGGCCCCCGGCACCGTGCTGCGCCCGGTCACCGGCATCACCCCGCAGGACGTCACGCTCCGGCTGACCACCCTCAACAGCGGGAACGTCGGCCTGAAGCGACTGATCGTCACCGACACGGACCCGGACTTCTTCGACGCGGTCACGGTGACCGCACTCGCCGGGATCACCTTCCCCAACGGCGCCGACCGGGTGCAGGTGGACGTCTGCACCACCGGCTGCCGGGCCAACCCACCGGTCTTCGTCAACGGCACCCCGACCGGCGACACCAAGCCCGGCTTCCCGGCCGGGGTGGACCCGGCCGACATCCAGGGCGTCCGGGTCACCTTCACCAACTCGGCCGGCGGGTACGGCATCCTGCCCGCCACCGCACCGCCGACCTGGGGCGACTGCCCGGGCAGCAGCGTCTGTCTGGTGGTCAAGCCGCGCAGCGGGCTGCGCTCCGCCCCGGGGACCCCGATCCCGGACGTGCTGGCGAACACCGCGAGCGCGGCCGGGGAGAGCACCCTGCAGCCGCCGGGCGGAACCTTCCCGATCCCGGACAGCACGGCCTCGCTGGCCGTGCAGGAGGGCACCAACCGGATCCGGGTGGAGAAGGAGCCGGCCAGTACGGTGCTCAGCCCGGGCTCGGTCGCGCCGTTCAACCTGCACGTCGAGAACACCGGTACCGCACCCGTGCCGGACCCGGTGGTGGTCGACGAGATCCCGGCCGGGCTGCGCTTCGACGACACCTTCCAGGGCGACAACGGGCTTCCGTACACCCTGCGGTACGTCCAGCGGCCGGGCGCGTCCCAGCCGGCCAAGGTGACCTTCGAACCGGTCCGGGACGCGGACGGACGGATCGTCAAACTGGTCTGGCGGTTCCCCGGTTGGACACTCTTCCCCAACAGCAAGGTCACCGTCGGCTACCAGGTCAAGCTGAACGGCGGTGTGGCGGCCGGGACCACCATCACCAACGTCTTCGGCGCGGGCTCGGACACCGTGCCCAAGGTGAACTGCGACCCGAGCTCGCCCCGGCTGGGGACCGTGGTGGACGACCCGCGCTACGGCACCGGCACCTTCTGCACCTCCTCGGCCCAGGTCACCTCGCGCTCCGGTGTCTCCTTCGACGCCGCCAAGTGGGTCACCGGGGACCGTTCGCTCGGCTACCAGGACGCCAACACCGGTGCCCCGGTCCCGGCCGGCGACCCGCGCTGCCCCGAACTCACCGTCAGCGGAACGGTGTTCACCCGCTACCCGTGCGTGGCGCTGACCCGGCCCGGCCAGAACTTCTCCTTTCTGATCCGGGTCGAGAACACCGGTACCGAACCGGCCCGTTCGCTGCAACTGCTGGACGTCTTCCCGGCGCCCAAGGACACCGGCGTCCTGCTCGGCGACGAGCCCCGGGGCACCGAGTGGGACAGCGTCCCGACTCTGGCGGGGCCGGTGGTGTTCACCGGCCCGGGCTCGGCCGACCTCACGTACACCCGCACCGGAAACCCGTGCGGGCGGAAGGTCGGTACCCCCAAGCGCGCCTGCAAGGACGCCTCCTGGGGTACCGACACCAACCGGGCCACCGCCTTCGAGACCGACGTCGCGTTCCCGTCCGGGCTGGCGCCGGGGGCCGCGGTCACCTTCACGGTGCCGTTCCGGGCTCCCGCCGACCTGACCGTGCCCGGCTTCCCCTCGGTCGCCTGGAACTCCTTCGCCCACACCGAGACCGTCAAGGTGGGCGGGACCACCACCGTGCTGCCGGTGACCGAGCCGCCGAAGGCCGGGATCGGGCTGGTCTTCGGCAACGTCCGGCTCCTGAAGCGAGTGCTCGACCCGCCGGCCGGGGTCGCCATCGGGCCGTTCGGTCTGGCGTACTCCTGCCTGCTCACCACCGCTGCTGGGGAGAACGTCGAAGTCCGGGCCGGCAGCGTGAAGTTCAGCCCGGACAAGCCGTTCGAGCTGGGCGGTGTCCCGGTCGGTGCGGTCTGCCGGTTCTGGGAGACCGACTCGGCCGGCGCGCAGAGCGACCACCAGGGCGAGGCCAACGCCGTCGTGGTCACCGTCACCCGGGCCGCCGACGCCACCGTCTGGCAGCAGGAGGAGATCGGCAACCAGTACCCGCGCAAGGACCTGCTGGTCGCCAAGCGGGTCACCGGCGAGGCGGCGGTGACGGTCGGTCAGGGGCCGTTCAAGGTGACCGTGGACTGCGGCTTCAACGGGACCAGGCTGCCCGGCTTCCCGCAGGAGCTGATCTTCACCGGCGACGGCTCCCAGGCCGTCAGCGGGCTGCCGCAGGGCAGCCGGTGCGATGTCGACGAGACCGGTACCGGCGGGGCCACCCGGGTCCGCTACGAACTCACCCGGTCCGACCGGGTCGACCCGGAGGTCCCGGTCGGCGCGGCCGTGCAGTTGAGCCCCGCGCCGAGCGGCGGGACGGCCACCGTCATCATCACCAACGAGTTCGCGGTCGGCTCCCTGGTCGTCGGCAAGAAGGTCACCGGCGCGGGCGCCGCACTGGCGCACGGGCCGTTCAGGTTCGCGGTCTCCTGCGACTTCAACGGGCGGACCGCCGTGGTCACCCGGGAGCTCGAACTCACCGGTCCCGACCGGCTGTCCGGGCAGCTGGACGGCCTGCCGGTGGGCGCGCTCTGCACGGTCACCGAGACCGCGAACGGCGGCGCCGACGTGCCGGCCGAACCGGTCCGCAGCGTGGTGATCAAGGAGGGGACGACCGACCTGGCCACCGCCGAACTGGTCAACACCTTCCACGCCGGGCGGATCACCCTGGCCAAGAAGCTGACCGGTCCGCTGGCCGAGACCGGGTACCTGCGGGACGCCGCCTTCCAGCTCCACGTGATCTGCCGCCGGGATGGCAAGGACACGCTTAACCGCACCGTGACCGTCCAGTCCGGACGCACCGTCGTGCTGCCCGAGCTGCTGCTCACCGGCACCCGCTGCTGGGCCGGTGAACTGGCCAGCGGGGCAAGCTCGGTGACGGTCTCGCACCCGGACGAGCAGCACGCCGCCGAGGTCACCGCCGAAGCCGTCGACCTCACCGTCACGGCGGTCAACGAGTACCGTCCGGCCTCGCTGGTCCTGCTCAAGCAGGCCGCCGGGCCCGGTGCCGGGCTGGTCGCGGACCGGGAGTTCGCGGTCGAGCTCAGCTGCCGACTGGTCACCGGCCCCGGGGCCGACCCGATCGTGCTGGTGGACCGTCGGCCGTACCGGCTCCGGCCCGGTCAGGCCAGGACGGTGGACGACCTGCCCGAGCCGCTGCCGGCCGGCGCCGCGTGCTGGCTGGCCGAACCCGACGGCGCGGGCGCCGAATCCGTCACCGTCGACCACGGGGACCCGGCCCACGCCCTGCTGCTCGGCGGCAGCGCCGAGGACCGGATCACCGTCACCAATACCTTCGGCAAGCCGCCGCAGCCGCCGGTGCCGCCCGTGCCGCCACTGCCGGTGACCGGCAGTGACCCCCGGCGCTGGGCCCTCGGCTCGCTCGCTCTGCTGCTGCTCGGCCTCGGGGCCCGGGTGGTGAGCCGCCGACGCTGAGCAGGACGCGGCCGACGGACCGTTTCTGACGGTCCGTCGGCCGTTCGCTGCCCGAAGGTAGTGGGCAGGGCAAGCGCCGGTAAAGGCTTTGGTGACGAACTATTAGGACTCTTGACAGACAGGTGGTCTAGTCCAACGATAAGCGTTGTCCATCCGACCGGGATGCGCTGTGGGGGTGTGAATCCGGCCGGCGGGGCTTGCCCTGCCCAACTCCCGACCACCCCCGTCCCGTACGGCGACCGTGCCCCCTGCACCGCCGTTCCCGCCCCGGTACCACTCTGGCGCGGGCACTTCGCCACGGCTTCGGCCGGGCTGCTCAAGTGTCACCAACCACCAACACCGACACGCCCGTTGGAGAACCCATGCGCCTCCGTAGATCTGTCCGGGCCGTGGTGGCCGCCTTTGCCACCGTGGCCGCCTCGGCCGGCCTGCTGACGGCGGGCACCGCCGCCGCCCAGGCCGCGACCCCGCTGCCGACCCGGATCTTCGCCCCGTACTTCGAAGCCTGGACCGGCGAGAGCCCGGCCGCGCTGGCCGCCCAGTCCGGCGCCAAGAACCTCACCATGGCCTTCCTGCAGACCGCCACCAAGGGCTCCTGCACGCCGCTCTGGAACGGCGACACCGCGATGCCGGTCTCCTCGTCGATATTCGGCGCCGACATCGCCACCATCCGGGCCAACGGCGGGGACGTCATCCCGTCCTTCGGCGGCTACACGGCGGACAACACCGGCACCGAACTCGCCGACAGCTGCACCGACGTGAACCAGATCGCGGCGGCCTTCGAGAAGGTCATCACGACGTACGAGATCAGCCGGATCGACCTGGACATCGAGGACAACTCGCTGACCAACAGCGGCGGCATCGACCGCCGGAACAAGGCGATCAAGCTGGTGCAGGACTGGGCGGCGGCCAACGGCCGGTCGATCCAGTTCTCCTACACCCTGCCGACCACCACCCAGGGGCTGGCCGACAACGGGCTCGCCGTACTGCGGAACGCGATCGCCAACAACGCGCGGATCGACGTCGTCAACCAGATGACGTTCGACTACTACGACAACGCCGCGCACAACATGGCGACCGACACCCAGACTGCCACCACCGGCCTGTACAACCAGCTGGCGCAGCTCTACCCGAGCCGGACCCCGGCGCAGCTGTGGGGCTCGATCGGCATCATCGAGATGATCGGCATCGACGACTTCGGTCCGGCCGAGACCTTCACTCTGGCGAACGCCACCACGGTCTACAACTGGGCGCTCTCCAAGGGCGTCAACACGCTCTCGTTCTGGGCGCTCCAACGCGACAACGGCGGCTGCGTCGGCACGAAGGGCTCCGACAACTGCTCCGGCATCAGCCAGGGCACCTGGGACTTCTCCCGGATCTTCGCGCCTTACACCAGCGGGACCACCACCCCGGCCAACGACTTCTCGGTGACCGCCGCGCCGACCGCCGGTTCGGTGGTCGCGGGCTCCTCCGCCACGGCCGCCATCTCGACCGCCGTCACTTCGGGTGCGGCGCAGAGCCTGGCGCTGACCGTCACCGGTGCTCCGGCCGGTGTCACGGCTTCGGTCAACCCCGGTACGGTGACGGCGGGTTCGGGGGCGACGCTGTCGGTCTCGACCACGGCGGCGACCGTGCCAGGCAGCTACCCGCTGACGGTCAAGGCCACCGGCGCCTCCGGCAGTCACACCGCCACCTACACCCTGACGGTGACCGGCACCGGCAACCCGACCGGCCTGGTCAACGGCGGCCTGGAGACCGGCAGTCCGGCCCCGTGGACCTGCCAGCCCGGCGGCGCGGTGGTCTCCACCCCGGCGCACAGCGGCACCAAGTCGCTGCAGGCGGCGGTGACCGGCTCGCAGACCGGCCAGTGCGGGCAGAGCGTCACGCTGGCGCCCAACACCAGCTACACGCTGACCGCCTGGGTCCAGGGCAGCTACGCCTACGTCGGCGTGAGCGGCGGTGCGACGGCCAGCACCTGGACGCCGAACGCCACCACGTGGACCAAGCTCACCGTCCCGTTCACCACCGGCGCCTCGGGCACCGTCACCGTCTACCTGCACGGCTGGTACGGCCAGGGCAGCGTCTACGGCGACGACTTCTCGATCGCCTGACCGGCCCTCCGGCGGGTCTCGTCCGCCGGTGACCACAGCTGGGCCCGACCGTCGGCACCGCGCCGACGGCCGGGCCCACGCTGCGTCAGGTGCGGCCCTCGGCCGATGCCGCCGGACTGCGCCCGTGGGCGCGCGGGTCGTGCCGGAGAGCTTCGGTTCCGCTCGTACGGGGGGTTTGCCGGAGGGTGACGAGTACGAAGTGGTGTGTATCCGTACGGTCTTGCTGTCCGGACTTGCCGAAGCCGGGCGGCCCGCCGGCTGACCGTGTCGCCGCGGCGAACTATTTTTCGAGGGGGCAGCTGATGGGCGTGGACCTGCGGGGCGACGTGCGGGCCGGCTGGTGGCGGGGGACGGGCCTGCCGGGGCCGTCGGGTCTCGGGACCGCCGCCGCGCGGCTGGTCGGCCCGCGCCGAGCGGTGACGCGCGACGGCGACGGGCTGGACGGCTGCGCCCCGTTCCGCGTCGACGAGCCGCTGGGCCGGGAGATCAACGCGATGCTGCTGGCCTGGGCCGAGCGGATCGGCCTGTACGAAGGCCACCTCGACTACCTGGAGCAGTGCGACTTCGGCCGGTACGCCATGCTGACGCACCCGAACACCGACGACCGCGACCGGCTGTTCCTGGCCGGCAAGTCGATGGCGGCGCTGTTCGCGCTCGACGACTACTACGTGGACGACGTCCGGGCCGGCGCCACCCTCGACCAGGTCGCCCGGCGGCTGTCCGTGGCCATGTCGGCGGTGGACCGGCCGTTCCTGACGGACCGTTACGACCGGCACACCGAGCAGGCGATGAAGGCCGACCCGGTCCTGGTCGCGCTGCGCGACTACATCGACCACACCGCGCGGTACGCGACACCCCAGCAGGTCGCCCGGGTCCGGCACGAGGACCTGGCGCTGTTCGTCGCGATGGCCCAGGAGTCCAACTGGCACATGCGCAAGGAGGTCGCGCCGGTCTGGGAGTACCTCGGATCGCGCCAGGCCAACAGCTTCACCCCGTGCACCACCCTCATCGACATCGTCGACGGCTACGAACTCTCCCACGACCTCTACTCCCACCCGCCGGTGCGCCGCGCGGTGAAGCTGGCCGGGCTGATCACGGTCCTGGTCAACGACCTGCACTCGGCGCGCAAGGAGTCCGGCGCGGGGGTCTTCCAGTTCGGGGTACGCGAGGCGATCGCCGCGGAGGAGGGCTGCTCGTTCGAGGAGGCGCATGTACGGGGAGTGAACCTGCACAACGAGCTGATGGCCGGGTTCGACGCCCAGTGCCGTGACCTGACGAGGTTCGCGACGCCGCAGCTGGGGCTGTTCCTGACCGGGCTTGAGGCCTGGCTGGCCGGCAACCGCGAGTGGCACCGCAGCAGCGGCCGCTACCACGGAACACCGACCGACAGCGGCTCCGGCAAGTGACCTTCGGCACCAGGAGTGGGGACCGTCGGCGGACGTGACCTTCTTCACCGTGGGGCCGTCACCACTGCCGACGGACCGTCAGTTCGGCTGCTGCCAGCGCGAGTTGCTGTCAAATGTGGCGTGCGTCATGCCGCTGCCGGTGCTTGCCCGGTCCCGTTCCGTCCCGCAGTCTCGAAAGCGCGCCCCGAGTGCGGCGCCCACTTTCCCCCCACCACGGAGGTACTGCGGCATGCGTGCGTTCACCATCTCGAAGGTCCGAATACGGTACGACCGGCTGCCCAACCAGGTGCTCGGCATCGGCGTCGCCGGGGCGATCGCGGTCACCGCGATCCTCCCGATCAGCCAGGCCATGGCCGAGCCCGCCGCCGCGCAGCCGGTCACCCCGGTCGCCGCCCCCGCCACCGAGCCGGTGGCCGCGCCCGCCGCCGCTGCCCCGGCCGCCGAACCGGCTGCCGCACCGGCCGCCGCGCCCGCCCCGGCCGCGCCCGCGGCCCCCGTCTACGCCGACAACCTGGACGGCTGGATCCAGCAGGCCCGCGACGTGCTCGGTGCCGCCGGGAAGCCCGTCCCGTCCGCGAAGGCGATGCGCGCGACCGCGATGTCCGAGTCCACCGGCAACCCGAACGCCGTCAACGGCTGGGACTCCAACGCCAAGGCCGGCACCCCCTCGATCGGGCTGACCCAGATGATCCAGCCGACCTTCAAGACGTACGCGCTGTCCGGTCACACCGACATCCGGAACCCGGTCGACAACCTGATCGCCAGCTCGCGCTACTGCGACGCGGTCTACGGCGGCATGGACAAGATGGCCTCGGCCCGTGGCTACGGCTCGCACTGGAAGGGCTACTAGGCCCTCCGTCTGTAGGTTCCTACAGCAAGACGACTACGCCACCCGGGCGAGCTTGTGCGGATCATCAAGGATTCCGCGTGAACTGGCTTTCGACCGGGGTATCGATGAGTATTGACGGTTGGGTGCGGGGCGCCCGAGTGCGCCCGGCGGTCAGACCGCAACCGCACCCGAGGTCTACCTTCTCCCAGCCAGAGAGCCCTTTTCATGCGCTTCCTGAACGACATGTCGCCCGCCTACGACCTTACGTACGACGACGTCTTCATGGTCCCCAGCCGCTCCGCCGTGGGCTCCCGGCAGGGCGTCGACCTCTCCTCGAACGACGGCAGCGGCACCACCATCCCGCTCGTGGTGGCGAACATGACCGCCATCGCCGGCCGACGGATGGCCGAGACCGTGGCCCGTCGCGGCGGCCTGGTGGCCATCCCGCAGGACATCCCCACCGAGGTCATCTCCGACGTCATCGGCTGGGTCAAGCAGCGCCACCTGGTGCACGACACCGCCGTCACGCTGGCTCCCGGCGACACCGTCGCGGACGCCCTGTCGCTGCTCCCCAAGCGCGCGCACAACGCGGTCGTGGTGGTCGAGGGCGGCAAGCCGGTCGGCGTGGTCACCGAGTCCGACTGCCAGGGCGTGGACCGGTTCACCAGCCTCTCCGAGGTGATGTCGCGCGACCTGGTGCTGCTGGAGGAGGGCATCGACCCGCACGCGGCGTTCGAGAAGCTCAACGAGGCGCACCGCAAGCTTGCCCCCGTGGTCGACGCCGAGGGCAAGCTGGTCGGCCTGCTGACCCGCAAGAACGCGCTGCGCGCCACCCTCTACACCCCGGCCACCGATGCGGCCGGCAAGCTCCGGATCGCAGCCACCGTCGGCATCAACGGCGACGTGGCCGGCAAGGCCAAGGCGCTGATCGAGGCCGGTGCGGACGTGCTCGTGGTGGACACCGCGCACGGCCACCAGGAGTCGATGATCAGCGCGCTGCGCGCGGTCCGCGGGCTCGACCCGCAGATCCCGATCGTGGCGGGCAACGTGGTCTCCGCCGTCGGCGTCCGCGACCTGGTCGAGGCCGGTGCGGACATCCTCAAGGTCGGTGTCGGCCCCGGCGCGATGTGCACCACCCGGATGATGACCGGCGTCGGCCGCCCGCAGTTCTCCGCCGTGCTGGAGTGCGCCGCCGAGGCCCGCCGGCTCGGCAAGCACGTCTGGGCGGACGGTGGCGTCCGCCACCCGCGCGACGTCGCGATGGCGCTGGCCGCCGGTGCCTCGAACGTGATGATCGGTTCCTGGTTCGCCGGCACCTACGAGTCGCCCGGTGACCTGCACACCGACGCGAACGGCCGCCAGTACAAGGAGAGCTTCGGCATGGCCTCGGCTCGCGCCGTGCGCAACCGGACCTCCGAGGAGTCGGCCTACGACCGCGCCCGCAAGGCGCTGTTCGAGGAGGGCATCTCCACCTCGCGGATGTTCATCGACCCGGCCCGTCCGGGCGTCGAGGACCTGATCGACTCGATCATCGCGGGCGTCCGCAGCTCCTGCACCTACGCGGGTGCGCGCAGCCTGGAGGAGTTCCACGAGAAGGCGATCGTCGGCGTGCAGAGCGCCGCGGGGTACGCCGAGGGCAAGCCGCTGCACTCCAGCTGGGCCTGATCCCCGTCCCGTCCGGGTCCCGTCCGGGTCCCGTCCGGCTGTGGCCGGCTCACCGCTCAGGCGGGGAGCCGGCCACGGCCGTTCAGCGGGGTGAGCAGCGCCCGGCTGACCATGCCGACCGAGCCGTCCAGTGCGGTCCTGAACGCCGGTCCGACGAACGGCAGTTCGCGCAGCTCCCAGAGCGCCAGGGCACTGGCCCAGGCCGCGTCCCTGGCCCGGTCGATGCTCCAGACCCCGATCACGTGCAGCAGCGGGTCGGCCAGGTCGAGCTGTTCGGGCCCGGGCAGCAGCTCGTCCCTGACCTGGTCCTCCACCTGGGCCAGCAGCGCGTTGATCCGCAGGTAGTCCGCCTCGACCTCGGCCGGTTCGCGGCCGAGCTCCCGGCACAGGTCGACCACCGACAGCGGCAGGTCGTGCTCGATGTGCGCGTTCATCCCGGCCAGGGCGAACTGCAGCGGGTGGATGCCCCGGTGGCCGCGCAGTTCGAACAGTGGCCGCCAGCAGGCCGTCGGTCGGGCACCCCGGGCGACCGCGTCCACCGCCGCCAGCCAGCGCCCGGCGAACACCGCGTCCAGTCGGGCCATCGCCGCCGGATCGTCGAAGTAGGACGCCCCCAGGCGCTGTTGGACCAGCTCGGTGACGGTGAGGTACATGCCGTTGAAGACCGCCACACCGTCACCGGGCGGTAGGGAGGCCTGCAACTGCCGCATCCGATCGATCACCTGGTCGACCGTCACAGTCTCACTGATCGTCATGGCGGGTGCAGCCTCTCGCGGGCGAGCCGGTCGGATCGTCCGATGGTAGCCCGGCGCGGTGGAGTTGCCGAGGGGGCGCGCGGCCGCCCGGGGTGCATTTCCGGCAGCAGCTCCGCGCGGCGGGCTTGCCGGGCGGGCGGGTTTTCCCGGGCTCAGGGCGGGAATTCGGTGGGCTGTCGGGGTGGCCGGCGTGCTGGGCCCAGGGCGCATCCCATCAACCCCGCCACCTGTGGGAACGGCGTGAAGGAAGCCTTTAACTGTATGAATCGGCATCCATTCTGTTTCTGAATTCCCCGTCCACACTTGACTGTTCTTTAGTAATGAATTGCTTGACCATTGGTCAATCGGCGCACGGGTTCTGGGATGTTCTAGCAAGCGTTTTCGATCCCGGAACGTGTAGTCCCTGCCGGCCCCCACATGCCGGCCAGAGGAGGATCCCGTGCGCCCCCGCCCGCTCGCCCTGGCGGCAGCCTTTGCCGTCCTGCCGCTGACCGCGATCTCGCTCGGAGTCACCGCCGCCCAGGCCGCTCCCACCCCGAACGCAGCCACCCCCCGAGTCGCGCTGCCGAACACCGTCACCCCGGCGGTCGCCCGTTCCGAGAAGAAGGGCGACGTGCCCGCCGACCAGCAGCTCTCGGTGGCCGTCAGTCTCAAGCTGCGCAACACCGCCGAGCTGGACCGCTTCCTCGCGGCCGTGGCAACGCCGGGCACGGCCGAGTACGGCAAGTACCTGACGCCGACTCAGTTCACCGCGCTGTACGGCCCGACCCAGGCCGCCGTCGAGCAGGTGAAGACCTTCCTGAAGGGCCAGGGCCTGACCGTCGCGAACGTCAGCGACAACCGCCAGGTGGTGAACGCCCAGGGCACCGCCGAGCAGATCGCCAAGGCCTTCGGCACCCACGAGAGCGCCTACGTCGACCCGCAGCAACAGCGGACGTTCTTCGCGAACGACGCGGCCGCCTCGGTGCCGGCCGACCTCGCCGATGTCGTCCAGGGCGTCTCCGGCCTGAACAACCACACCGTGCGCACCACCCGCCTGGCGCGGCCCCAGTCGCAGACGGCGCCGAACGCGACGCCGAACGCCACGCCCAGCGGCTTCGGCCCGAGCCAGTACGACGGCGCCTACAAGCTCAACGGCATGGGGGCGGACGGTACCGGAACGACCGTCGCCCTCTGGGAGTTCGACGGCTACAAGTCGGCCAACCTCACGACCTACGACACCCAGTACGGCCTCTCCGGGCCGGCGGTCTCCACCGTCTCGGTTGACGGGGCCAACTACGACTCGGCGCCCGGCGGCGGCCAGGGTGAGGTCGAGCTGGACAGCGAGATCGTGCGCGGCGTCGCCCCCAAGGCGACCCAGCTGGTCTACGAGGCCCCGAACAGCGACCAGGGCGAGATCGACATGGCCGCCAAGATCGTCGCGGACAACCGGGTCTCGGTCATCTCGATCTCCTGGGGCTCCTGCGAGCCGGACACCACCGCCTCCTCGATGACCGCGGTCGACAACTCCTTCAAGCAGGCCGCCGCGCAGGGCATCTCGATCTTCTCGGCCTCAGGCGACGACGGCTCGCGTGACTGCACCCGCTCCACCAGCGGCTCCACCGTGAAGGCCGTCGACTTCCCGGCGTCCAGCCCGCACCAGACCGGCGTCGGCGGCACCAACCTCAAGGTCTCCGGCACCAGTTACTCCTCCGAGAGCGCCTGGAGCACCGCCGGCGGCGGCGTCTCCACGGTCTTCGCCAAGCCGTCCTGGCAGACCGGCACCGGCGTCACCGGAACCATGCGCACCGTCCCCGACGTGGCGTCCAACGCCGACCCGGCCAGCGGATTCGCGATCTTCACCACCGGTGGCTGGCAGGTCTACGGCGGCACCAGCGCCGCCGCGCCGCTGTGGTCCGGCTACGCCGCACTGGTCAACCAGAAGGCCAAGGCGGCCGGCAAGCCGGTGCTCGGCGAGGCCAGCCCCAAGCTGTACACGGTGGCCAACAGCGCGAGCTACGGCACCACCTTCCACGACACCGTCACCGGCAAGAACCAGGACTTCTCCACCAAGACCGGCTACGACCAGGTGACCGGCTGGGGCAGCCCGATAGCCGACACGCTGAGCACCGCGCTGCTCGGCGGCACCTCGACCGGCAACGTCGTGACGGTGACCAACCCGGGCAACCGGACCACCGCCACCGGCGGCGCCGTCAGCCTTCAGATCAGCGCCTCGGACAGCGCCGGCGGCCAGACCCTGACCTACAGCGCTACCGGCCTGCCTACCGGCCTGTCGGTCAGCTCGACCGGCCTGATCACCGGCACCGCGACGACCGCCGGCAGCTTCGACGTCACCGTGACGGCGAAGGACACCACCAACGCCACCGGCTCCGCCTCCTTCACCTGGACGGTCGGCAGCAGCACCTGCACCCCGGCCCAGCTGCTCGGGAACGCCGGCTTCGAGACCGGCACCGCCACGCCGTGGACCGCCTCCACCGGCATCGTCGACAACGGCACCTCCCAGGCCGCCCACTCCGGCTCGTGGAAGGCCTGGCTGGACGGCTACGGCTCCGCCCACACCGACAGCCTTTCGCAGGCCGTCACCATCCCGGCCGGCTGCAAGGCGACCTTCTCCTTCTGGGTCCACATCGACACCGCCGAGACCGGCACCACCGCCTTCGACAAGCTGACCGTCCAGGCGGGCTCCACCACCCTGGCCACCTACTCCAACGCCAACGCGGCGTCCGGCTACGTGCAGAAGTCCTTCGACCTCTCGTCCTTCGCCGGGCAGACGGTGACCCTGAAGTTCACCGGCGTGGAGGACTCCTCGCTGCGGACCAGCTTCGTCATCGACGACGCCTCCGTCGCCACCTCCTGACTCCCCTCGCTCTCGCGCGCCTGACGCGGCAGCACCGCCGGGGCGGGCCTTACAGGCCCGCCCCGGCGGCGATGTTTCCGCAGTGTTTCAAGATCTACAAGCTTTGACCACTTTTGTCGCGGTCACTGTCATGCCCGCGATCGATGACGTAGCCTCACGTCGTGGGTGGGGTTCCCCCAGCTCGGTCACGCAACTCCCAGCGCATGCCGGCGGCGGGCCGGTCCCGCCGAACTCGCTTGGTGGGGAAGGTATCCGGATGGGCTCAGAACACCCCCAGAAGGCCGGCAGGCTCCGCCTGGTCGAGCAGCGGGCAACCCTCCCGGGCGCCGTGCCGCCGGCCAGGACCGGTTCGGCCGGCAGCTTCGCCGAGGCCCTGAACGCTGCCGTCGAGGCGAGCGGCCTCAGCCTCGACCGGATCCGGGCCGCCCTCGCCATCGGTGGTGTTCGGGTCAGCGTCACCACACTCAGCTACTGGCGGCGCGGCCGCAGCCAACCCGAACGGGCCACCTCGCTGCACGCCGTCCACCTGCTGGAGGAACTGCTCGGCCTGCCGCACACCGGCCTCTCCACCCTGCTCGGCCCACCCCGCCCGCGCGGCCGCTGGGCCGCCGCCCCGGCCGTCGGCAACCTGCAGCTGGAGGACGTCTGGCCCGGTGAACAGCAGATCTCGGACGTCTTCAGCGAGTTGGACGCGCCGCCGATCGGCGAGCTGGAACGGCTCAGCATCCATGACGCCTACTACGTGGACGCCCGGCGGCGCGGCAACCTGCTGAGGATGCGTCAGGTCGTCCGGGCCACCGTCAGCGGCGTCGCCCGGTGCCTGGTCGTGCACAAGGCGGACGACGGAGCGACGGGCTGCCCGGAGATCACCGCCGTCCGGCACGCCCGGCTCGGCCGGATCCGCCGCCGCCCGGAGATCGGCCTGGTCGTGGCCGAGCTGATGCTCGACCGCCCGCTGGGCCTGGGCGACAGCACGGTCTTCGAGTACGAGGTCGAGATCCCGCCGGGTGGCCCGACCACCGTCTACGGGCGGCGCTTCGCCGTGCCGGTACGCGAGTACGTGCTCCAGGTGCACTTCGACCCGGCGGCCGTGCCCGCACACTGCGAACGCTACGACCGCGCGCCCGGCGAGGACATCGACCGGCGGCGGGAACAGCTCTGGATCGGCGCCTCGGCCAGCGCCCACGTACTCTCGCCCGACCAGCAGCCCGGCCAGGTCGGCATCCGCTGGGAGTGGGAGTAGCACCGACTGCGATGTGCCCGGCGGGATCGGTGCGGCGGCTTTCGGTGCGGCGGCTTTCTTCGGTGCGGCGGCTGGAGCCGGGGCATGACCACCGGCTCGCAGCGCACCGTCGTGCCCGGTCGAACGGACCGGCGGGCAGGGCAGATCAGGCGGTGACCGACTCGGTGCTGACGACGGCCGAGCGGCGGGCCAGCAGGCCGTCAAGGGCCAGGGCGCCCGGGCCGGTGGCGGCGATCAGCAGGAAGGACCAGCTGTACACCGCCGAGGCGACGCCGCCGTTCTGGATCGGCCACAGGGCGACCTCCTGGTGCACGCTGAAGTACGCGTACGCCATGGAGCCGGAGCAGACGATCGCAGCCGTCCGGGTGCCCAGGCCGACCAACACCAGGACGCCGCCGACCAGTTGGATCACGGCCGCGTACCAGCCGGGCCAGGACAGCGCCTCCACGGTGCCGCCGCCCTTGGTGCCGCCGAGGACGCCGAACAGGGAAGCGGCGCCGTGGCAGGAGAAGAGCAGGCCGATCGCGATCCGGGACAGGCCCACCAGGTAGGGCCGGGCAGAGTCGACTGTGCTGCTGGGGATGACGGACATCGACGGACTCCATGGGGGCAACGGGGGAACCGCTGTGGCGGGGACCACAACGGTGGCGGGCAAGGCAAGGCTCGCCTTGTACAGGTCAAGTCGCAGCGTTATTCATCGAGCCTTCACCAGTCCGTGACCGTTTGCTTATGGTTTCCTTACGTACGATTGTGAGCGTTAACATCGGCCCCGGACGTGACGGGACCCGGGGACGTATCCAGCCCCCGGGCCCCTGAGATGCCACCCAATTGCACACACCGGCACGTTGAAGGGTGCGGATCATTCTGAGATCGACGTGTTCTCCCGTTGAACTACCGTGCCACGGTCAGAGGCACAGGCGGGACTTGAACCCGCATCCGTCGATGATCGTCCGCGCCCGGTCGATCCGGTGATCGGCGGCGAATACTGAGACTGGAGCGAGAGTCTGAGATTCATGGGACTGCCTCTGCCGCTTGGGCTACCCCGGCCCGTTGTGGTGCCGGGGGAGGGATTCGAACCCCCACTGTCATCCCGTGGTCAGCTTCAACATCAGTTTCAGCTTGCGCTCTTCAGCGCACCCCCCGCTCGAACGGGGGGCGATCATGGGGCTACCTGAACAGGTAGCCGAACACCGCGTCGCCGACCCGCTCGTCGGTGACCTCGGTGTTGTTGGCCTCCTCGCGGGCGAACTTGACGGCCTGCTGGAGCTTCTCCAGACGCTCCGTCAGCTCGTTGACCCGCCGGGCCGGCAGCGCACCGGAGAACTTCACGGTCGTCCAGTAGCCGACCGGGATGTCCTCGTAGTACACCTCGACCTGCGCCGGGTGCTTCTCGGTGGCCTCGGCCTTCACGTGGTTGCGCGGCACCTTCTTGGTGCGGATGGTGCGCACCGCGTCGGTCTTCCAGGAGTCCGTCGACGGGTCGAGGTTCCACGACTCGGCGGCGTCCAGCACCGGCAGCTTCCGGACGAAGGTGTAGAGGTCGGTGAGCTGCTTCTCCAGGAAGAGCAGGTAGGGCACCGGGACATCGGCCAGCAGGACGGCGCCGTCCACCACCACGTCCGCGGCGGCCGTCCGGTTCGCCCGGTCCTTGGTGGCGGTCACGTCGAACAGCCGGGTCAGCGTCGCGGCCGTGCTGCGCAGGACGTCCTCGGCCTTCACCTGCACCCGGGTGGACTCGGGCGGCAGCTGCTCGCCCTCCTCGTCCTTCGGCTGGTAGGTCCGGGCGATCCCGGCCAGCAGCGCGGGCTTCTGGAGGTCCTGGTGAGCCTGGGTCAGCTCCTGGAAGGACTTGGACTTGACGCCTTTTTCGACGGCGATGATCTGATTCAGCTTCGGCACATGACGGAAGCTATCAGCGATGCTCCGGATGCGCCGTCCATTATTCGAGCAGGCCGTGGTCGCGGGCGTAGAGGGCGGCCTGGGTGCGGTCGCGGAGGTTGAGACGGCCGAGGATGCGGGAGATGTGGTTCTTGACGGTGCCTTCGCTGACGTAGAGGCGGGTGGCGATCTCGCGGTTGGCGGCGCCGGTGGCGATCAGCCGGAGCACCTCCAACTCTCGTGCGGTCAGTGCCTGTTGCGCCGGCGGCATTGGTGCCGGCGGTGGCGGAGCGGCCAGAGCAGTGGCCAGCCGGCTGATCACCGAGGCGTCGAACTGGGCCACCCCGGCGTGCACCAGGCCCACCGCGCGGGCGAGTTCGGCCGAGGGCAGGTTCTTCAGCAGGTAGCCGACCGCGCCCGCCCGGAGCGCCCGGGCGACGTACTCCTGGTCGTCGAAGGTGGTGAGCATGACCACCCGGCAGCCGGGCACTCTCGCGGTGATCGCCTCGACGGTCCCGATACCGTCCAGGCCCGGCATCCGGATGTCCACCAGCGCGACGTCCGGCCGGTGGGCCACCGCGGCGTCGACGGCCTGGTGGCCGTCGGCGGCGGTGCCGACCACGCTGATGCCCGGCTGGATGTCCAGCAGCGAGGCGATCCCCTCCCGGACCAGGTCCTGGTCGTCCACCACCAGGACCCGGACCTGCGGGTCGGCGCTCATCGGACCAGCTCCGCCGCGCGGCGCACGCGCGGCACGGTCACCGTGACCACCACGCCGGTGGGCCCGTCGGCGGGGCGGTCGCGGACCTCGACCAGGCCGCCGAGCGCCGCCACCCGTTCCCGCATGCCGCGCAGCCCCGACCCGGAGCCCGGGTCGGCCGAGGCGACGGTGAAGCCCGCCCCGTTGTCGGTGACCACCAGCCGGGCGGAGTTCTCGCCGTACTCCGCCGCGACCTGGACCCGGGTGGCCCGGCCGTGCCGCCTGGCGTTGGTGAGCGCCTCCTGTGCGGCCCGGTAGAGCGCGGTCAACGTCCGCGATTCATAGGTGAGTTCGTCGCCGGTGAGGTCGAGCGAGACGGTCAGCCGGTCGTCCCCGAGATGGCGGACCAGGTCGGTGAGAGCGCGGGAGAGCGAGAACGGCCGGACCTCGCGCAGCGCGCTGACCGACTCCCGTACCTCGGTGAGCGCCCGCCCGGCCGACCAGCGGGCGTCCGAGACCGCCCGGGCGGCGGCCGCCGGGTCGAGCTCGCGGAACACCTCGGCCTTCTCCAACTGGACGGCCACGGCGGTGAGATGGTGCCCCAGGCTGTCGTGGATCTCCCGGGCCACCCGGTTGCGTTCCTCCGCCGTCGACAGCTCGGCCACCTGCGCCGCGTACCGCTCCAGCTCGGCCAGCGCTCGCTCCAGCCGGGCCCGGCCCTGCTGTTCGCCGACCGCGACGGCGGCCATCGACAGTGCGAGGGCCAGCGCCAGCGCGAACATCAGCAGGTCGGAGACGTACGCCGACCGCAGCCACCAGTGCGGCACCCAGAGCCCGTACCCGGTGAGCAGCAGTGCGACACAGCCCGCGCCGGTGAGCAGTGCGACCCGGCGGCCGAAGGCGAAGTACGCGCTGAACGGCACCAGCACGAACAGGGCCCGGGAGACGCCCGAGCCGTCGAGTGCGGCCACGGCCGAGAACAGGAGCAGGCGGACCGTCAGAAGTACGGCTGCTGAGGCGAGTTGGCGACCTCGTTCCAGCAGTTCCAGTGTGAGCAGCAGGGCCAGTCCGGCCACGAAGCCCGCGACCCGGCCCGGGTGGGCCGCCTCCTCGGCGACGGCGGCGTGGTAGAGCCCACCGGCCAGCACGGCCGCGTACAGCACGGGTGGGATCCACGGCACGGGGCGGGCGGTGCTGTCGGTTGTCATCTGAGTGCCCCTCACTGTGGTGGTCCGACCGGCACCCTATGCGACCTGGTGGACGGAGAGGGCGGACCGGCCGGGATGTTGGCCGGAGGTCATGTGCCCTCCGTCCCGAGCTGTGGCCGTTCGGCACTCCTCGGTGCCCGGGCCCGCCGCCTAGCGTCAGGGGCATCCCCAGCAGCACGACTCCAAGGAGCTCTCGATGTCCCGACGTTGGCGCAGTCTCGTCGCCCTCGTACCTGCCCTGCTGACGGTGGCCCTGGTGCCGGCCGTCCACGCGGGTGCCGTCGGCCGCGGCTGCCAGACCGACCGGCCGTGGGTGCCCGGCGCCGAGCGCCTGGTGGCCAGTTGCCTGGCCGACCTGACCACGGCCGGTACCGAGCTCAGCGGTCACACCGACCCGAGGGACTACAAGGGCCTCCAGGCGGCCGGCGTGGCCAACCCCTCGGGCGTCCCGGGCGTCCAGCTCGACGGCTACTTCCCGGACACCTCGACCACCAACACCAACCACGGCTGGAACCACGACAGCCAGTTCGTGATCCGGCTGCCCGAGCACTGGAACGGCGGCCTGGTGGTCGCCGGGCCGCCCGGCATCCGGCGGCAGTACGCCAACGACCAGATCATCAGCGACCAGGTGCTGGCGAAGGGCTTCGCCTACGCCGCCACCGACAAGGGCAACACCGGGCCGCAGCTCTACCGGGACGGCGACCGGCCGGGCGACGCGATCATGGAGTGGCACCTGAGGGTGGCTCAACTGACCGTCGCGGCCAAGCTGGCGGCGGCCAGGCACTACGGGCGGGCGCCCAGCCACACCTACGCCGCCGGTCTCTCGGCGGCCGGGTACCTGGTGCGCTGGCAGATCGAGCACTTCCCGCAGCTCTACTCCGGCGGCGTGGACTGGAACGGGCTGATGATCAACAAGGAGGAGCCCAACCTGCTGAGCAACCTGCCGCCCGCGCTGCGGGCCTACCCCCGGCTGGACCGGAAGGAGCCCGGCGCGCTGGAGGCGATGTACGCCGCCGGGTACCCGGAGGGCTCCGAGAAGCTGTGGCCCATCAACTACCAGACCCAGTGGGACTCCCTGCAGCGGGTGATCCGGGAGGAGCTGGACCCGGAGTACGACGGCGCGACCGAGGCCGGCACCCCGTTCTGCCCGGAGGGCACGGGCGCCGGCTGCGACACCGACTACGACTACGCCGCCCGTCCGCAGCAGGTGCACGACGCGGTCGGCCGGGTCTCGCTGAGCGGCCGGATCGGGAAGCCGCTGATCTCCATCCAGGGCACCCTCGACGCTCTGCTGCCGATCACCAAGAGCGGCGACGTCTACGACCGGATGGTCGGTGAGGCGGGCCGGGCCGACCTGCACCGCTACTACCGGATCACCGGTGGCACCCACGTCGACGCCCTGGTCGCCGCCGACACGTACCGGCTCCGCCCGATGCAGTCCTGCTTCGTGACGGCCTTCGACGCCCTGGTGAGCTGGACCAGGAACGGCGTGGCCCCGGCCCCGAGCCACACCTCGCCGGAGCCGGTCGGGGAGAGCTGCTCGGCCGGGCAGTAGGCCGACCCGGCGTTGTAGCTGAGGGCTAGGACCGGCGCACTAGGTCGAACGGCCGGGTGCGGGACCGGCCGACGGCCGATTCGGCGGGGGCGGGGCGGGCGGAGAGTGAAGGCATGGACATCACCACCGCAGGAACCGCTTCCGCTCCCGTCGCCGTGATCACCGGAGCCTCCCGGGGGCTCGGTCTCGAGCTGGCCAGGGCACTCGCCCGGGACGGCTGGCGGCTGGTCATCACTGCCCGTAGCGCTGCCGATCTGGCCGTAGTCGAAGCCGAGTTGGCGGCCGTCACGGAGGTCGCCGCACTGGCGGGATCGGTGGTCGACGACGACCACCGGGAGCGGCTCGCCGCGGCCGCCGAGAAGCTCGGCGGCGCCGCGCTGCTGGTGAACAACGCGGGCACGCTGACCGGGTACGACCTCGCGGGGGCGCCGATGCCCGCGCTGGCGGACTTCCCGCTGCCGGGCCTGCTGGAGACCTTCGAGGTGAACGTGCTCGGGCCGATCGCGCTCACCCAGCTGCTGCTGCCCCAACTGCGGCACCACGGCGGCTCGATCGTCAACCTGAGCTCGGACGCGGCCCGCGAGGCGTATGTCGGCTGGAGCGGCTACGGCGCCAGCAAGGCCGCACTCGACCACGCCTCCGCCGTACTGGCCCTGGAGGAGCCCGAGGTGCGGGTCTGGGTGGTCGAGCCCGGCGACATGCGGACCGACATGTACCAGGAGGCGTTCCCCGGCGAGGACATCTCCGACCGTCCGCTGCCCGCCGACACCGCCGTGCCCGGCATCCTGGCCCTGATCGCCCGGCACCCCGCCTCGGGGCGCTACCTGGCCGAGACCCTGACGGGGAGTCACTGAGATGGCCACCGCGCTGGAGAGCGGATTCGACTTCACCGTCCCGGCCGAACTCTCCGCCCGGGCACCGGCGGAGGCCCGCGGCCTGGTCCGCGACGGCGTCCGGATGCTGGTCGGCCGCCGGAGCGCGCTCACCACCGAGCACCGGCTCTTCACCGACCTGCCGACCGCCCTCGAACCGGGCGACCTCCTGGTGGTCAACAACTCGGCCACCCTGCCCGCCGCCCTGCCGGGCCGCCTCCCCGACGGCACCCCGGTCATCCTCCACCTCTCCTCCGCCCGACCGGACCGGCGCGGCCACCACCTGGTCGAGCTGCGCCGCCCGACCACGGGCGCGGCCGAGTACTTCCCGCTCGAACTCTCACCCGCCCGGGCCGGGCTGCCGATCACCCTCCCGGCAGGTGGGAGAGCCGAGTTGACAGCACCGCACACGCCGCGCCTGTGGTACGCCCGGCTTGCCCTGCCCACCCCGCCGGCCGAGTACCTCGCCTCGTACGGCAAGCCGATCCGGTACGGCTACGTGGACCGCGAGTGGCCGATCGCCGCGTACCAGACGGTCTTCGCCGACCAGCCGGGCAGCAGCGAAATGCCCAGCGCCGCCCGGCCGTTCACCCCCGAGGTGGTGGCCCGGCTGGTGGCCGGGGGAGTCCTGCTGGCCCCGATCACCCTGCACACCGGCGTCGCCTCGCCGGAGGCGCACGAGGCGCCGTACCCGGAGTGGTTCCGCGTGCCAGGCCCAACTGCCGCCCTGGTGAACCATGTTCGCGGCAGCGGCGGCCGGGTGATCGCCGTCGGCACCACGGCTGTTCGGGCCCTCGAGTCGGCGGTCCGTGCCGACGGCCGGCTGGGCCCGGCCGAGGGCTGGACCGACCTGGTGATCACCCCGTCCCGCGGCGTCCGGACGGTCGACGGCCTGCTCACCGGCTGGCACGAACCCCGTGCCTCGCACCTGCACCTGCTGGAGGCGGTGGCGGGGCGGGCGCTGTTGGAGCGGTGTTACGCGGAGGCAGTCCGGGGGCGGTACTTGTGGCACGAGTTCGGGGACGTCAACCTCCTTCTGCCGTAGGTGTGTTGGCTCAGCCCCGGGTTCGGGTGCGGCGGGTGAGCCGGATCAGCAGGAGGGCGGCGGTGCCGATCGCGATCAGTGCGATGCCGGCGGTGATCAGCAGGGTGTTGGGGGTCCGGCTGCCGGTCTCGGCGAGTGTGGTGGATGTGGATGTGGGCGTGGGGGTGGCTGCGGCGGTGGGAGTGGCCGGGGCGGCTGCGGGGGCCACCGGCGGAGTGGTCGGAGCGGCGGTGGGCGGAGCGGGGGTGGGCTTCGGGAAGTTGACGGTCAGCTTGCCGCCGATTCCGCCGTCGTTGCGGTCCTGGGTGGCAGCGCCGATGGAGTAGTTGAGGGTGTCGAGGGCCTTCGGGACGCCGGACACCAGGGCGATCCGGAAGGTCAGGTCGGCCGACTGACCCTTGTCGAGGGCGAGCATTGGCAGCGCCTCGTCCTCGTTGACGATCCCTCGGGTGCAGCCCGGCTGGAGCTCCAGGTTGTGCCAGCCGCCGGTGCCGTTCTTCCAGGAGACCCGGACGTCCTCGAGCTTCAGGTCGATGCTGTTGTCATAGAAGTGGCCGAGCCCGATCGAGGGCTCCACCTCCTGGTACGCCGCGTCCGTGCGGTTGGTGATTCGCACCGGGATCTCCACAGCGGGCCCGCCGGCCGTGATCTGGGTGGGCGACGTCTTGAGTTCGGTGACCTGCAGTTCGCCCTGGTGCTTGGGCGGGCGCGGCTGGCCCGGCCAGGGGCTCTTCAGGTCGAGGCCGCAGACGGCCCAGGCGGTGTTACCGCCGGAGGCGACCGGTACTCCGACGGCGAGGGTGAGGGCGGCGAGGACGGTGGCGGCGGAGCGGGTGATGCGCATGATGGGGTTCCCCGAGAAGACGAATGACGGTGGACGGTAGGCGAGTTCAGCGGCGCGAGCTGCGGCGGACGGCGAGGAGCACGATGGTGCCGAAGGCGACGAAGCCGGCTGCGGAGACGAGCAGGAAGGTGTTCGGGGTGCTGCTGCCGGTCTCGGCGAGTTCGGTGACGGCGGCGGTGGGCCGTTCGGTGACGGTGACGGCGGCAGGGGTCGGGGTGGCCACCGGGCTGGGTGTGGCGGTGGGTGTGCCCTGCTTCAGCGCGGCCGGGGCGGTGCTGGGGGAGGGCGAAGGCGAGGCGGTGGCGCCCGGGGTGGACGTGACCGGCGCGTCCGGGTGGATCACCTTCAGGTAGTGCAGCTTCTCGACGGAGAAGACCTGCAGTTGCTCCAGGTACTTGGAGGCATCGGCCTTCAGAGTCACTCGGAACTGCATACGTCGCTTCAGGCTGTCGCCGAAGGGAGCGCCCACGACGGCGGTGTTGGCCCAGACGGTCGGGTCGCAGCCCCGCGCGAGGGTCAGGTTCCGCCACTGCCCCTTGTCCATGACCTCGACCACGAGGTACTCGGGCCGCAGGTTCGCCTCCGGGTTGAACTCGCCGGCGTACCGGTTGAAGAGCGCGAAGCTGGGGGCGAAATGCCGGTACGCGGAGCCGGTGCCGTTGTACAGCTCGATGTCGATCTCGACGGGAGGGCCGCCCCGGGTGATGGTGGTGGGAAGCGGCGCCAGGAAGGTGAGGGTCGGGTCCGTCGCGTGCCGGGCATCGAGGGAGTCGGCGATCGGCGGGGCGGACGTCTCGTCACCGCAGGCCCAGGCCGAGTCGGCGGGCAGGACGGAGAGGCCGGCGGTCAGCACGGCGGTCGCGGAAAGTGCAGCAAACTTCGCAAAACGAGTGTTAACGGACGCACGCATGGCGTGACTCCCCCAAGGAGCTGAAACGGTCGGCGAGTTGGCGAGCATGCACCGAGCCCCGGCCCCCGGCCGCGTTCCGCTCTTGTGCTCTCATCCCTACAGACGCGTAGGGCAGCCGCAGGTTGCAGGTGGGTTCGAAGTATTTCTGCGGGCACTTCCGAGCGCTCCCTCGGGAGAGCGACTCGGCCCGTCGGCATCCGGCCGGGTGTCGGGAGTAGGCCAGTGTGAGGAATCGGTGACATCAATGACCAGCGTGGTCCTGACTGTGTGTTAGAGCTTCGTGACATGCGATCACGTGGTGGTGTGAGGCGACCGGTGGCAGTGCCCGGCCTGCTGGCTCTGGCGGTCATGGCCCTGGCGACTGCCACCGCGCCGTCGATGGCCTCCCCGAAGGCGTCGGCCGGGGCTCCGGCGGGCCGCCATGCCGACGGACCGGGCCTGACGCTGCGGTCGGCGGACATCTCCTGGAATTTCGCCGAGGTCCGCGCTCTGCTCTGCGGCCCGGCACAGACCGCAGAGCACGACCCGGAGACCACGCTGAGGCTGTTCCCCGACGTGACGGTCGAGGTGACGGGCGGTCAGGTGCGACGGGGGCGTACGGGCGAGGTCGACTGGGCCGCGCAGGTCAAGGGGGACCCGGACGGGTCAGCCGACTTCCACTTCGACACCCTGTGCTCGGGCCCGGACGGGTCCTCGGCCCAGGTGGCCGCGCAGATCTCCACCGGCGGCCACACCTACGCACTGGCCTCGACGTCGCCCGGCACCGTGCGCGTGCAGGAACTCAACCCGGCAGCGAGCGAGGGCACTTCCGGCCGACCGGACGACGCGGTGGAGCCGCCGGACGATCCAGCCGTCGCGGCGCCCCGACCCGAGGGCACCACGGCAAGCCCGTCCGTACGCGACGACGCGTCGGCCGACTGCCAGGGCGCCAAGGACGTGAACACCATCGACATGGCCGTCTTCTACACCAAGGAGGCCGCGGACAAGGCCGGTGGCGAGGACAAGGTCAAGGCGCAGGCCAAGCTCGGCGTGGACCTGACCAACCGGGGCTTCGTCAACAGCAAGCTGCCAGTGCGCGCCCGTCTGGTGTACGCCGGCCCGGCTGCCGACGAGCCAGGGCTGCCGGCCGAGCAGGACGACCTCGGGGTGTACCGGCAGTGGGCGTCGGACAACGACCTGTGGACGAAGTACGCGGCGGACGACGTCGCAGTGTTCCAGAGCATCGGGACGGGCGTCGGATCCTTCGTCCAGGACCCGAAGCCGTCCAGCGCCAAGCGCATGATCCTGTTGATGAACATCTCCTACGTCCCCAACCTCACGCTCGGTCATGAACTGGGCCACAACCTCGGCCTGGACCACGACTGGGTGACCGAGCCCGAGCCGGGGAAGTACCCGTACGCCCACGGCTGGATCCCGCCGAGCAAGAAGTGGCGCACCATCATGGCGTACCCCGGCGGCTGCGCCGGCTGCGAGCGGATCAACCACTACTCCGACGCTGAAGCGAGCTACGAAGGCGAGCCCCTGGGCGCACCGGACTCCGCGCCGCAGCCCTCCGACGCGGTGCGGATGATCCGCAAGAACGCGGCGGTCGTGGCAGCGATGCAGCCGGAGAAGACCCCGGCCGTCTACTGCCGCCTGACCGCGAAGTCCACGCCGGACGCCGGCGGCAGCGCGACGGTGGACGTGCCCGGCCCGTTCACCAAGGGCTCCCTGGTCCATGCCAGCGCCACCGCGAACCCGAACTTCCGGCTGGTCGGCTGGTCACTCAACGGCACTCCGCTCGCGGACACGGACACCTCGGTGAGCGTCACCGTCGACGCCGACTCCACTCTGGAAGCCCGGTACGCACAGATCGACTGCGCACTGACCCTGCAGGCGCAGCCGACCGACGGAGGGAAGGTCACGGTTGACCGCTCGGCGCCGTACCGGTGCGGCTCCACCGTGACCCTGACGGCCACCCCGGCCCCGGGCTGGCAGTTCGCGGGCTGGAACAGCGGGAACAGCCCCACGACGCGCGACGTCGTCGCGACGACGCCGGTGCACCAGTTCACGCTCGACCGGGACACGACGATGTCCGCGACCTTCACGCGGACCTCCGTCGTCCCGCCCGCACCGCCCGTCCCGAACCCGCCCGTCCCGAACCCGCCCGTCCCGAACCCGCCCGTTCCGAACCCGCCCGCACCGCCGACCCCGGATCAGCCGGCCCCGCCTCAGCCCGCGGCCCTGAAGTCCGCACTTCCGAGCACGAAACCTGAGCTGGCGTCCACCGGCACGCCCGTCCCCCTCGTCGGGATCGCCCTGACCGCGGGCCTGGCCATGACGGTCGGCGGCATCCTCCTGGCCCGCCTGCGCCGCAAGGGACGTGCCTAGGCTCGCCGGGCTTCGCGAACCCGGGTCGGCGCGTGGTCGGTGACGGAGGCTCAGGCGTAGTCGGCGCGAGGCTGCACATTCCGGGGCCACCCGAGGGTGGGGTGCGGACGTCGGTGCCCCGTCGTTCGCGCGGCGTCGCTAGTCAGGGTGCGGCCGGAGGGAAGGGCGGACGGAGCTTCTCGTTGCCGTAGAGCGCACGTGTGCTGAGGGTGTTTCGCTTTGGCCGGACGTGTCGCGCCATCGGTTCTCGATCTCGTACGTGCTGAGCTGGACGGTCTCGCCGAAGCGGAACTCGCGGCGGGTGCTGTACCGGGGGCCCTCGGGGAAGATCATCACGTCGGGGCGTCGCTTGACTCCTGACGCCGGGCCCTCGAGGTCGGCTCCGCCGTGGGCGATCAACCCCGTTTCGGAGAGCGCCAGTTGGTGGCCCAGGTGCTTGGCGATCCGGTAGGAGATGAGCTCGTGGAGATTGGCGCGACCCGTCAGCCGGACAGAGTGGCAAGCACCTGCTGGAGGTTGTACTCGACGATCCCCGTCATGAAGTCGCGGTCGGGGAAGTCGCCGTCGAGAAGTCGTAGCGGTCCGGCGACGAGTGACAGGCGCATCGCCAGTGTGTAGAAGGCCAGGCGCTGCTCGTCGAGTCCGCCCCTGTTCAGCCGCTGGTAGTGCTCGCCGAAGCGGATGCGCAGGAAGGCGTGCTCCCACTCGACGTCGAAGAACATCAGGCCCTCGATGTCGATGAGAACCGGCTGCCCGTGCCGGTCCACCAGTACGTGGTCCGGTCCGAGCTCTCCGTGGATGAGTCCGTACTCCGAGCGCGGACGCACCGGGTCGGCCAGGCTGCGCAACGCGTACTCGACGTGGTCACGGACACTCGCGATCCGCAGGTCGCGCGAGGAGGCTTCGGCCAGGTCTCCGAGCGCGCGGTCGAGGGCCACCTGCTCGCAGGAGCGGCCGTGGGAGACGCCGCCGTTGTCGATCAGGGCGACTTTGCCGAAGCCCGGTGCGGTGTGCCGCCGCATCAGGTCGAGTGCCTCGGCGAGTCGCGACAGGGTGGTCTCCACGCTGCGCGGGTTCTGTTCGAGCAGTGTCTCCAGGTTTTCTCCGGAGACGTCCTCGACCACCGCGATGTCCGCCGGGTAGTGGGTCCTGCTCCGGTCGGCCAGATGGATCCGGGGCGTACGGATGCCCAGGGTGGTCAGGTGCTGGTGAGCGGCCTGGAACAGCTCGATCCCGGAGGCGTGCGAAAACGGGTCGGCATGGTCCTCGGCGTCGGGGGCGTTCGTCGTCGGCCAGTAGTTCTCGGCGTCGTCCCAGATGTAGACGATCGCGGTGGAGTCGTCGTCGAAGGTGAGGCGGTAGACGCCCTTCTTGCTGCCGCCTCGGAGCCGTGACACGCCGACGAGGCGGTGCTCGGCTCCCAGCGCCGCTCGCGCGACGCCTGCCAGATGATCACGTCCGACAATCCTGCGTGCCACGTCCACGACCTGCCTCCCCCGTGTATCGGCGGCGCAGCCATGGAGCGCCACCGCATGAGCGGCCGATCCTAGACCGACCGGTCTTCCCGCCGCCGAATGTGGGACTCCCGGCAGGCGTGGTCAGCGCACCGGGGCCTCGTCCCCGGCGGCCGGAGTGACCGTGTCGGGAGGCGTCGGCACGTCGTGCGGAGTGCCGGGAGCGCCGCCACCAGAGCGTGGTGGCGAGAGCGGTCAGGACGACCACGGCCAGGGCGGGGCCGCCCACGGTGAGAATCCGCTGGAGGGAGGTCGCGGCGCTGTAGCCGATGCCGGCTTCGAGCGTGGCCCACAGGCAGGCGGCGGTGACGCTGTAGGGGGCGATGCGGCGGTAGGGCAGGCGGGTGGCGCCGGCGAAGTGCGGGGCGAGAGTGCGGACCATCGGCAGCAGACGGGCCAGGAAGACGGCCCGTCCGCCATGACGGGTCATCAGCGTCTCAGCCCGCTGCCACGCAGCCGCCGGGATACGCCGGGCCATCCTGGCGGTTCTGAGGCGCTTGCCGAGGTGCCATCCGGTGCGGTGAGCGAGGAAGTCACCGGCGATTGCGGCGCCGGCCGCGGAGGCGACGACCAGGGGCAGACTCAGCTGGCCGGTGCGAGCCAGTGCGCCGGCGGTCAACAGCAGGGTGAGGGTGGGGACGAATACCGCGGTCAGCAGGACGGACTCGGCCAGGACGACCCCGGCCACCACCGTGTACGCGACCGCCGGGGAGAGATGGCCGAAGAGGCCGGACAGCAGGTTCACCGCCGCGCCCCGACAGCGAGATCCGGTACGTCGTCGGCGGTGACGGAGGGCTTGCGCAGCTGCCAGACGTGGGCGGGCGGGAGGTTGGCCCACACGCTCCACCGTCCGGTCGCGAGCGTGCGCCGGTAGCCGGCCATGACCTCGTCGACGGCGGCGTGGCGGCGGGCTTCGGTCCGGGAGGCGGTCAGAGCGCGGGCCCGGCGGGTGCCGAGGTAGGCGAAGTAGGTGAGGGTGCCGCCGGGGTGCAGCAGTTCCAGGTAGCGGGCCATGATGCGTTCGACCTGCTCGGGGGCGAAGTTGGTCAGCGGCAGCCCGGAGACGATCACGTCGTAGCGCACGTCGGTGTCCAGGTCCTCGACGAGCGTCTGGTGGACGTCCACTCGCGCGGGCCGGGTCACCAGAGCTGGGTGCGAGGCGACGAGGTGGCGCAACCTGTCGGTGAAGCGGGGGTTGGCCTCGACGATGTCCAGCCGGCTGCCGCGGGTCAGCTGGGGGATCAGGGCGCGGGTGACGGCACCGGTCCCGGCGCCCGCCTCAAGGACGGCCAGCGGCCGGGGCGCCTGCGCCCGTACCGGTTCTGCCAGGGCCCGGGCGAGGGCTCTGCCGCTGGGGGCGACAGCGCCGGTGGTGCGCAGGTCGCGGGCCGCTTCGAGGAGGAACGTCCACGTCCCGGCGTGGCGCTCGGCCGGGGCTCGGTCACTGAGGTGCGTCCAGTTGTTCATGCATTCGACGCTAGGAAGCGGCGCCAGGCTTCGGACCAGTCGTTGTGCGACGTCGTTCACCGACGAAAGTAGGGGATGGCCATGGCGGATCGTCGGCAGTAACGGCTGACCGGTCTGCCTAGCATGGCCAGGGTGAGCAGCAGTGGAAGGCGCAGGTGGGCGGTTGTCGGGCGGACGGTTCTGGTGGCCGTGTGCGCGCTGGCAGCAGTGCTGAACGCCGTCTCGATCGACCGTGACCGCTACCTGGTTCCGGTCGCCATCGCGGCGCTGGTGTGTGCGGCGGCTCTGCTCGTGCCCCGGCTCCGGTGGCCCGTCGCGCCCGTGGTGGTGACGGTGGCGACCGCCTGGTGGGGCTGGCCGATACTGCCGCTGATGCTGCTCGCCCTCTTCGACCTCGCCGTCGACGCCCGGGCCAGGGTGGCTCTGGGGTGTGCGGTCGGCGCGCTGGGTGCCAATCTGCTCGGGGTCCGGGCCACCTCCCTGTGGTCGGCGCAGAGCTACACCTCCGTCCTGCTGCTGCAGCCGCTGGCGGTGGCCACCGGCCTGTGGCTGGGCAACCGCCGACGCCTGGTCGCGGCGCTGTCGGCGGACGTCGAGCACCTGCGCGTCGAGGCCCAGTTGCGCGAGGAGGCCGCCCAGGCCGCTGAACGCTCCCGGATCGCCACCGAGATGCACGACGTCCTTGCCCACCGCCTCAGCCTGATCGCCCTGCACACCGGCGTCCTGGCCACCAAGAGCGACACCCTGCCCGCGCCCGTCGCCGAACGGCTCACCCTCCTGCGCACCGCTTCCGTCGAGGCTCTGGCCGACCTGCGCGATGTCCTGGGCGCGCTGCACGACCCTGCGGCAGCCAGGGACAACTCCTCGCTCGCACCGGCCCTGCGCGAGGTGCGCGAGCTCGTCGACGAGGCCCGGGCTGCCGGCCAGGACGTCGAGCTGGCCTGCGACGGCGCCCCCGAGCAGGCGCCCACCACCCACCGGCTGGCCGTCTACCGGGTCGTGCAGGAGGCACTGACCAACGCCCGAAAGCACGCTGCCGGGTCCCGGGTGACGGTGCGGATCGACTACCGCCCGCCCGCCACCTTCGTCGAGGTCACCAACACCCCCGGCGCCCCCAGCCCGGACACCCCCGCCTCCGGATACGGCCTGGTCGGCCTGCGCGAACGGATCACCGCCCTCGGCGGCCGGCTCGCCGCGGGCCCCGCCGGAGCAGGTGCCTGGCGGCTGACCGCGCGCGTTCCCCACCCCACCGGCAGCACCGCACAGAACGGCACCACCACATGATCCGCGCCATGATCGTCGACGACGACGCCCTGGTCCGCCTCGGCTTGGCCGACCTCCTCGAAACCGACCCGGACATCGACGTGGTCGCCCAGGCAGCCGACGGCCTCCAGGCTATCGAACTGGCCGGCGCCCACCGGGTCGACGTCGCCCTCGTCGACGTCCGCATGCCCCGGATGGACGGCATCACCGCCACCGCCCGCCTGCGCGCCCTGCCCCACCCGCCGAGGGTGATCACCCTGACCACCTTCGACCTCGACGAGTACGTCTACAACGCCCTCGCCGCGGGCGCCGACGGCTTCCTCCTCAAGGACACCGACCCCGCCGAGATCCTGCGCGCCGTCCACCTGGTCGCTGCCGGGTCGGCCATGCTCCATCCGAGCGCGGCCCGGCGCCTGATCGACCGTTACCACGCCACCAACCAGCCCCACGCCACCGCAGCCCAAGCCCGCCTCGACAAGCTCACCCCCCGCGAACGCGACGTCCTCGTCCTCCTCGCCGAAGGCGCCACCAACGCCGACATCGCCACCCGCCTCACCATGCGCGAAAGCACCGTCAAAGCCCACGTCAGCCGCATCCTCACCACCCTCGAAGTCACCAACCGCGTCCAAGCCGCTCTCCTGGCCCGAGACGCCGGACTCAACTCCTGACCAACCGGAGACCGTCCAGCACGACGGCCTCCACAGGGGCGCCGTGCGCTGCCCGTTCACCAGGGGGACGGCGCAGGGGGTGCGACCACGGGTGGCCGGTCGTCGCAGGTGATCGTGTTGGGGAGTTCCCAGGGCGCCAGCCAGGCGCCGGTGGTGCCGCCGCCGTCGTTGCCGCCCAGGTCGGTGAGGGCGAACTCGGAGCCGGCGGGGGTGAAGTGGAAGGTGCCGCAGTTGTTCACCCCGACCGCGCCGACGTTGCGGGCGTCCACGTTCTCGAAGGTCGCCGAGCCCGCCGCCCGGGCGCTGAGGACGGAGGTGCCGGTGCCGTCGATCCGGAGGTCCTTGAAGTGCAGGTTGGTGATCGAGTAACGGTCCTTCACCGGCCAGTCGGCGACCAGCATGACGGCGTTGTAGGTGTTGTCGAGGAAGGCGTTGCCGGTGACCCGGGTGTCGGCGGCGATGTCGCGCTCCAGGGCGTAGAACCAGAGCGCACCGAGGCCGATCTTCCAGTTCAGCTCGTAAGTCCCGGACCGTACCGTGGTGTTGTCGCTGATCCGGAGCTGTCCGGTGAACGGCTCGGCGCCGAACCGGGAGCCGACCTGGATCGCGCTGCCCTCCCGGACCGGGTCGGCGATCAGGTTGTTCGAGACCGTGTTGTCGGTGCCGCCGTACAGCGCGATGCCGTTGGCCAGCACGGGGGACTGCACGGTGTTGTGGTCGAAGGTGTTGCCCGCGTTGCCGACCCGCTCCGACCACATGGCCAGGCCGTCGTCGCCGGTGTTCCGGACGAAGTTGTCGGACACCACCGAACCGGTCACGCCGGTATGGAAGTTGAGGCCGTCGGCGATCTGGTCGGTGATCACGTTGCCGGTGACCCTGAGGTTGGTCATCGGGCCGTCGAACCAGAGGCCGACCTTGGTGTGGTGCAGGTACAGCCCGGAGATCGTGGAGTCGCTCATCGCCCCGCCGATCGCGTTCACCTGGTCGGTGTCGACCCGCTCGCGGACGTCGCCCTCGATCGCGAAGTCGGCGAGGTGGACGTTGCGGCTGCCGCCGGCCGAGGCGTCCTTGCCGTAGAAGCCGACCCCGGTGTGCACCGAGCCGTCCGGCGCGGGCGTGGCCAGGTCGACCTGACGGCCCTTCACCACAGTGTACCAGCTGCCCGCGCCGACGATCGTCACGTCGTCGACCAGGATGTGCCGGTTCACCTGGTAACTGCCCGGCGGGAGATAGACCTTGAGGCCGGTACGGCGGGCGAAGGCGATCGCCCGGTCGATCGCGTCGGCGGAGTCCCGGCGGCCGGTCGGGTCGGCACCGAACAACAGCACGTTGGCGGCGGCGAGTTCGACCTTGGGTGCGGCGACCAGCTGGGAGTCGAGCAGGTCGATCACCGTCCACGCGGCGGTGCTCCCGGCCGGTACGGTCAGCCGGATTCGGTCGCCGGCGCGGTACTTCCTGCCGAGCAGCAGGCGCTGCTCGTCGTAGAAGTGGTTCGGGCGGAAGGGTGTGCCGATCACCGGGGCGGGGGTGGTGGCGGCGGGCACGCAGGAGCACTCGGTGATCCACCAGTCCGGGTGCAGCAGACCGGAGTTGGGGTCGTTGGAGAACGGGTACTGGTTGTAGAGCCAGGAGTACTGCGAGGTCAGCGTCATGGTGCTGCGGTCACGGCTGTTCACCGTCACGTCGAGCGGCGCGGTGAGGCCGCCGCCGCTCGGCGCGTCCGGGATGCTGTAGCGGACGGTGATCGCGTTCGCCGCGCTCGGCAGGACGAACTCCACGTACTGACCCGGCGTCAGCCTGACCGCCTGCCGTCCGGACGCCTCGGCGGGCAGGGTGTACGCGGTCCGGTCGGGGCCGAGGACGGTGCCGTCGGTGAGGGCACGCTCCGCCTCCTGCTCGGCGAAGTCGACCCTGGCTCCCCGGCCCGCGACCAGCGCCGGGTCGAGGCCGGCGCGGGTCAGCACGGGCGCGGGGGCGTGTGGCTCGGCGGCGAAGGCGGTGCCGCCGAGCACGGGGCTCAGGCCGATGACGGTGGCGGTCAGTGCGGCGACTGCTCTGGTGATGTTCCGTGACATCAGGTGCCCGTCTCTGGTGGGAGGTTGCGCGTCGGGAGGGTGAGGCGACAGTAGAGCTCTCGCGCCGCCGATAGCAAGGTTCTTGCTATGCAATGATGGAAATATGCGCAGCCAAGTCAGAGATTTGCGGACCGCTGCCGCAGTGGAGGGAGGCCGACGCCCCGCAGCCGGCGGGGATCGGTTGGGCCGCACCGGGAGAGCTGTCTGTGAGCCGGTTAATGGGTTGCAGGTTTCCGGGACGGGGGTGTCAGATCCCGGCTATGACGATTGTGCTGGGAACGCCGACCGCAGGCGGGGTACGCGAGGCGATGGGCGCGCTGCGGGAGTGGCAGTACGACGGAGCGCCGATGCAGCTGCATCCGGGGGACATCGGCTGGAACTACCGGTTCGGAACGGCTGAGACGGCCGCGGTGGTTCGGACCTGGAGCCGGGGCGGACGGATCCTCGCCGTCGGGATGCAGGACTCGCCGACGGTGTTGCGGATGACGGTCGCTCCCGACGCCTTCCGGGACGAGGAGTTGGCGCGGCGGCTCGTCGAGGACCTTTCGCTGCCTGAGCGCGGCGTGCTGCCGGCCGGAGCGGTGTCCGTCGAGGCGCCGCTGGGACTGCTGCTTCACGACCTGCTGACCAAGGACGACTGGGGCGTCGACGAGCCGTGGACGCCGCTCTTCCGCGACCTCGCGGACGAGGTGGAGGACCCCGGCGTACGGATCGAGGCGATCGGTCCGGAGCAGGCGCAGGACTTCGCCGACGTCCTGCGGTCGGCGTTCGACACCTCGCGGCCCACGCGCGCGTACTGGCACGCGATGTCGGCGGGGCCGTTCCATGCCGACGCCCGCTGCCTGGGCGCCTACGACGACCAAGGCAACCCGGCGGCGGTGGTGACGGTCTGGTCGGCCGGCCCGGGGAAGCCGGGACTGGTCGAGCCGATGGGCGTCCACGCGGACCACCGCGGTCGTGGATACGGCCGGGCGATCACCGTCGCCGGGGCGGCCGCGCTGCGGGAGCTGGGCTCGTCGAGCGTTCGCGTGTGCACACCGAGCTCCAACGTCGGTGGTGTCGCCACGTACAGGGCGGCCGGGTTCGAGGCGAGGCCGGAGATCGGCGACCGGATCCGCAAGGCCTGACGCTGTTCAGAGCCGGCGTCTAGGAACCCGTGACCACGGGCAGCTCGGACGGCAGACCCCACTCGCTCCACGAGCCGTCGTACACCGCGAGGTCGCGGTAGCCCGCGAGTTCGGCGCCGAGGGTCAGGATGCAGGCGGTGACGCCGGAGCCGCAGCTGAACAGCAGTCGCTCTCGCTCGCCCGTCAACTCGTGGATGCGAGCGCGCAGTTCGGTGGGCGGCAGCATGTGCCCGGCGGACTGGAGCTCGCCGAAGGGCAGGTTGAACGCACCGGGCATGTGGCCACCGCGCAGCCCTGCCCGGGGTTCCGGGGCGGTGCCCGCGAAGCGTTCCCGGGTCCGGGCGTCGAGTACCGCTGAGGAGTCGTCAGCGAGCGCGGCCAGCACGGTGGCGCTGTCCACGAACAGCCCCGGGCGGGGTGCGGCGGTGAAGTCGCCGACCGCCACCGGGACCGAAGTGACGGCGGCCCGGGGCAGTCCGGCGGCCGCCCAGGCGGGGAGCCCGCCGTTCAGCACGGCGACCCGGTCGAAGCCCATGGCCCGGAACATCCACAAGGCCCGGGCGCTGGAGTAGACGCCCGCGCCGTCGTAGACCACCACGGTGCTTCGGTCGTTGACACCGAGCGCACGCACCTCCGCGGTGAACTGCGCAGCGTTCGGCATGGTGTGCGGGCGGGGGTCGGCGTGGTCGGAGAGCGCGCCGTCGAGGTCGAAGACCCGGGCCCCGCTGATCGGCAGCGGCTCGCCCCGGTGGTCGCCCACCCCGGCGTCCAGCACCAGCAGGTCCGGGTGGTCGAGGTGTTCGGCCAGCCAGTGGACGTCGACGAGGGGGCCGGGCAGGGCCAGCGGGCTCATTTCGTACTCCTTCGGAGTCGGCGGGGCGTCGGTCGGTCGGTGGATGCCCCGCTCCTCCGATTGGATCACGCCCGACGGGGAGCCGGAGTCAGCCTTCGCTCCGGACGCCGAGGTGGGTGCGGTGGTGGGTCGGCCGGTCGATCTCGTCCAGCAGTGCCACCGCCAGGTCGGGGTAGGAGATCCGGTCCTCGGCGTCGGCCGGGGCCAGGGCGTAGCCGCCCGTGCGGGTGCCCTGGTGGTCGAAGTCGCCGGAGGGGCTGACCACCAGCCAGTCGAGGGTGTCGGGGGCGGTGCGCAGCACCTCCGTGCCGGCGGCGTGCGAGAGGTAGAAGTCGCGGTACTCCTGTGGGTAGCCCGGGGTGTCCATCAGCAGGCCGCCCGAGGCGGTGGGCAGCACGGAGGCCAGGCCGACCGAGAGCAGCCGGGGCACCCGGGCCGTGGTCAGCCCCTCGACCAGGGCGGCCGAAGCGGTGGCGAAGAAGTCGGGCACCGGGGCGTACGCCGCGACCACCGCCACGTCGTGACCGGCGGCCAGCCGCGCCACCACGGCCGGGTCGGTCACGTCACCGGCGGTCAGGCCGCCCTCGGCGGCCAACTCCGGGTGGGCGCCGGGGTCGCGGACCACGGCGGTGACCCGGTGGCCGCGCAGGCGGGCCTCGGCGGTGATCGCGCGCCCGGCCCGGCCGGCCGCGCCGAAGACGATGATGCTGCTCATGGGGGAGTCCTTCCGTCGGTGGGCCGCCCGGTCGGCGACCCGTCAGGAAAGCTAGCCCCGGGCCTGGTTACCTCCGGGATACCAGCCGGGGTGAGCGCCCGGTCTAGGCTGGGCCGGTGCGAGAACCACTGGACCCCGAGATGTTCGACCCGGTCTGCCCGTCCGACCTGTCGCCGATCCGGTTCGGTGACAAGTGGGGCGGGATGATCATCCGTTGTCTGGAGGACGGCCCGCGGCGGTTCTCCGAGCTGCGGGTGCCGCTGCGCGGGATCACCGCCAAGGTGCTGACCAGTTCGCTGCGCGTGCTGGAGCGCGACGGGCTGATCGTCCGGACCGAGCGTCCCGGGCAACTTCGCTGGGTGGAGTACGAGTTGACCCAGGTCGGGCGCAGTCTGCTGGGCCCGATGGACGTCGCCTGTGAGTGGACCCGGGTGCACTGGGACGAGTTGCTCGACGCTCGCGAGGCGGCTGTCGGGGCCACCGGGCAGCTCTCCGAGGCAGGTTGAGACCCGTCGGGTCACGAACGACACGTTTGAAGTTCGTCGGCGGAGTGTTCGGTGTGCTGGCCTCCTGGAACATCTTCCTGACCATCCGTCGGGTGCCGTGCCGTCCAGCGGGAATCGGCCCGATCAGGCAGCATTCGAAGGCCCCCGGGTGCCCTTGCGGGCAATCCTGAAGGTCGCCAACTCGACCGCCGGTCCACGGATATGGCCAGGTCGGAGGCTCATCTGACGGACCGTCGGACGAACCGGTATCTTCCCGATGGGGCGGCCACGAAGTGTCCTCCCGGGCACTCCTCGGAGACATCCGGCAATTTTCGGGCAACTGCTGCTTACGGTTCGGTGCAGACGGGTCGTGATCACGGCCCGACCGATACCGGAGGTCTCAGTAATGCGACGTACCATCACCAAGTTCGGTAGTCTCGCGGCGGTTTCGATGTTCGCCCTGGCGTTGGCGCAGCCCGCCCAGGCGGTGCAGGCCGCGGGTGCGACGGGTACGACGGCGGCCTCGTCCTCGGCCTTCTTCGAGTTCACCGACGGCACGGACACCTTCGTGTTCAAGCTCACCGACTCGGCGAAGATCCAGCAGGCCCGGAACATCCTGAGCGGCGTGGAGACCGAGAACGTCGGCGTCATGGGGAAGGTCGTCAAGACCCCGGCCTGGTACAACAGCCCCTGGAAGTACCAGATCGCCCCGAACTCGGTGTCCTTCTTCGGCATGGCGATGGAGGTCTGCGACGCGAGCATCTCCTACGTCGACACCCACCTCAACGAGGTCGGCGGCGCGCTGCTCCCCGGCTCGACCTGGTGTCCGTGGCAGTCGAAGCTGACGCGCGAGGTCACCGCGCCGTAAGGCTCCCGCTCCAGGGCGCCGAACGGGTGCGGGGACAGCTCCGGCCACCGGATTCTCCGGCGGTCGGAGCTGTCCTCATGAGCTTGGTGAACCCCCGTCAGGGGAGCGCGACGAACGGTGCGAGGAACGCCCGTGCGGCCGGAGAGTCGAGCCGGTACGACACGTTGGTCGCGTAGCAGGGCCCGTCCCCGGTGATGGTCGTCGCGACCAGCAGGGACCGCCCGCCGATCTCGGCGAAGTTCGGCCCGCCGGAATCCCCGTAGCAGGCGCCGCCGTTGCCCTGCGGTGCGGTCATCGCCAGCCGCACCCACGGTGCGTTCAGCGCGTTGAACGTCACGGGGGCCTTGAGTCGGACGCCGCCGCCCGGGTGGGTCTGCCCGCCGGGTCCACGCTGCGCCTCCTGGGTGCCGTAGCCGACCACCTGGAAGGACGTCACGTTCAGGCCCTGTGGACCGAGCCCGTCCAGCTGGCCCGCCGTGGGCAGGGCGGCCGGAGTGAACGTCCAGCGCGCGGCGACCGCCCGCGCCGGCAGCTGGATCACCGCGATGTCGTGCGGGTCGGCAGCCGGGCCCGGGTACGCGGGGTCCTGGTGCGCGACCCCCTCGACGGCGACCGCCGAGGCGACGGCGGCCGGGTCACCGGGGTGCGCGGCCGCGGCGGCGTCGAGCGCGGACTGCACGTCCTGCCCGAGGGAGACGTAGTAGCGGGCACCGGCCGGCCAGTCGCTGGTGCAGTGCGCGGCGGTGAGGAAGGTGTCGCGGTCCACCATGGTGCCGGAGCACATCCAGTCCACCCGGTCCGGAGTGGCGGGGCTCCCGTCGTCGTCCCACTGCACCACCAGCGCCCCGACCTCGGTGCGCTCCGGCGCGGGCTGGGAGTTGTACGAGTTGATCGCGGCGGCGGGCCCCGCCAGCGCGGCGAGCAGGCCCGCGCCGGCCGTGGCCGTACCGACGGCGAGGCCGAACCGTCTCAGTGTCGTGTTGGGCATGATTCGGATCTCCTTCCGGGCCGCCGGGTCCCCGGCAGCCTCACCTGATGTGGTCCGTCGACGAGTGCCGGGGCCCGGCCGTACCCGCCGTGCGCGCGGGTACGGCCGGGCCCCGGTGGGTCAGAAGACGCTCACGTTGTACTTGGCGAGCGCCTCGTTGACGGGCTGGAAGAAGGTCGTGCCGCCCGTACGGCAGTCGCCGCTGCCGCCCGAGGTGATGCCAAGCGCCTTGGTGCCGTCGTAGAGCGGGCCGCCGGAATCGCCGGGCTCGGCGCAGACGTTGGTCTGGATCATGCCCTTGACGGTGCCGCCGCCGGAGTAGTGGACGGTGGCGTTGAGGCCCGTCACGGTGCCGCCGTGGGTGCCGGTGGTCGACCCGGTGCGCTTGACCGACTCGCCGACGTACGCGTCGGGCGCGGAGGAGAAGCCGCCGGTGTGGCTCAGTGAGGCGTTGTCGTACCGGACCAGCGCGTAGTCGTTGCCCGGGAAGCTGGAGTTGACGGTCGCACCGATCGGCGTGCTCTGGCCGGACGTCGTGTACCAGGCGCCGGCGACGTTGCCGCAGTGCCCGGCGGTGACGAAGTAGTAGGTGCTCCCGCTGACCACGTTGAAGCCGAGCGAACAGCGGTAGCCACCACCGTAGATGGCGCTGCCGGCGGCCAGCAGCGGGGCGAACGTACCGGGAGCCCGCTGGATCCTGAGTGCCCCGGCGTCCGCCCCGGCCGCCTTCTTGATCTTGGCGAGTGCGGCGGGGGAGACGGTGCTGTCGGCGGTCACGACGACGCGACCGGAGCGGTGGTCCACGTACCACGCGGTGCCGCCGACGTCCGCGCCCAGCACGGTCTCGCTCACCGCGGCGAGCCGATCCGGGCTGAAGGACGGGGCCGGAGCGGCGATGGCGCTCGGCGCGGCGACCGCGGTGGCGGACAGCAGGCCGATGGTGGCGGCGAGGACTCGGGTGTGCCTCGCGGTCTTTCTGATGGGGGTGGTGCGCTTGATCCTCACTGATCTCCTCCTGGGAGTGCCCATGTCGGGGTGGGGCCGTGAGGCGCAGTCAGAAAGGCGGCAGTTTGGGGTGATCTGCCCCTGACAGGCGCGCTGACAGGGAGTATTGGGCACCCCGGCGGGGCGGCACAAGACTTTTGTCGCGGGCGCCGGGTGTCAGCGCGGCGGGCGGGTCCGGCGCATGGACAGATGGGATGATTTGGGGTCATTGCGCGGTGTTCGCCGTGTGTGGGTCGGTGTGGAGATGAGGGCCTGGATGCCGTCCGAGCTGGTCTACAGCGTGCATACCGCCGGGGAGCCGGGGATGTACAAGACGTCGGTGCTGGTGACCGGGGAGCGTGAGGCTCTTCTGATCGACGGTCAGTTCACGCTTGCCGAGCAGCATCGGGTGCTGGCCGATGTCATCGACTCGGGGAAGCGGTTGACAACGGTGTTCGTCAGCGCGGCCGACCCGGACTACTACTTCGGACTGCAGGTCATCCGGCAGGCGTTCCCGGATGTGCGGGTGGTGTGCACCCCCGCCACGCTGGCCAAGATCGAGGCGACCTGGAAGGCGAAGCTCGAGACCTGGGCCCTCCTGGGGGCGAACCTGGCGACGGAGGTGGTGATCCCCGAGCTGCTGGGGTCGGACCGCTTCGAGTTGGAGGGGCACGTCTTCGAGGTCCGCGGCGGCCATCGGGACCTGGTGTGGCGCACCGAGTACGTGTGGCAGGGCCAGGAGCGGGCGGTTCTGGGCGGCGCGCTGCTGTGGGCGGGGTTGCACGCGTGGACCGCGGACTCGCCCACGGCCGGGGAGCGGGCGGCGTGGGACGAGGTCCTGGCGCAGGTGGAGGCGCTCGGGCCGCGCCTGGTGGTCGCCGGCCATGCGGCGCCGGGTGCTCCCACCGATGCCTCGGTCGTCTCCGCCACCCGCGCCTACCTGGCGGCGTTCGAGGAGGAGCTGGCCGGCGCCGCCGACGCGGCGGCGTTGCAGGAGGCGATGCGGCGGCGCTATCGGGGCCTGGGACTGGGGGTCGCGCTGGAGCTCGGCAGCCAGGTCGCCACCGGCGAGATGACGTGGGGCTGAACCAGCCATCGGCTGCAGTCCACCGGCGCCCAGGTCGGGTGCCGGGGCCGGCGGGGTCGCCGTGGCGGTACGCCGTGGTGGAGTTCGCGCTGACGGCGGTCCTGATGTTCGTCGTGGTGACGGCGGTGCGCTGGCTGCTCGACCCGGCCTCCCCGGCGTACGTTGCCGACCTGAACCTGGCGCTGGCCGTGATCGGGGCTGTGGTCGCCGTTCTCCTGCTCGGGTTGATCCTCAGCCCGCCGGGCCGACGGTCGGGTGCCCATCTCAATCCGGCGGTCAGCGTCGCGCTGTGGCTGATGCGCGCCTTCCCGGGCCGCGCCGTGCTCCCGTACGCCGTGGCGCAGCTGCTCGGCGCGCTCGCCGGTACCGTGCTGGCCCGGCTGGCCTGGGGGCCGGTGCTGGATGCCGCAGCCCTCAGCGACGGATTGGCCCAGCCTTCCCCGGGTCTGGCCCCTCTGGCGGTCTTCGCCCTGGAAGCGGTGAGCTTCGCCGCGATGACCCTGCTGACCGGGTTCTTCCTGGTCCATCCCGAGTTCGTCCGGCCGATGCCGTACGCGGTGGCAGGAGCGGTCGGCGTGATCATCGCGCTGCTCGGCCCGGTCAGCGGTGGGGCGGCCAACCCGGCCCGCCAGTTCGCACCGGCCCTGGTCTCCGGGAACACGGTGGCGCTGTGGGCGTACCTCACCGCGCCGCTGCTGGGCGCCGCACTCGGCGCCCTCGCCCACCACTACCTGATCCCCAAGTGCGCACCCCCGCAGACCTACTGCCTCAGCGGCCGCCCCGCACCCAGCTGACCAGCACGTCGGAGAGGAAGTCCCCATGCGTGTCGTCGAAGTCCCCGCCTACGGTGGCCCGGAAGTCCTACGGCTTTCCGAGCGACCGACCCCGCAGCCGCAGGCCGGTCTCGTGCGGGTGCGGGTGGCCGCGACCACCGTCAACCAGGCCGACCTGAAGATCCGCTCCGGGGCCGCCGCCGGCCGGCTCGGTGAGCTGGCCCCGCCCTTCGTGCTCGGCTTCGACTTCGCCGGCACCCTCATCGACGACGCACCCCACCTGCCCGCGGGCACGGTGGTCGCGGGCTTCCTGCCCTGGTTCGAGCTCGGTACCGGCCAGGGCACCTACGCGGAGATCGTGCGCGTCGACCCCAACTGGCTCGCCCCCGTGCCCGAGGGCGTCGACCTGGTCCGAGCCGCGTCGGTACCGCTGAGTGCGCAGACCGCCCAACAAGCCCTCGACCTGCTCCAACTCCCGGACAATTCAACGGTGTTCGTCACAGGCGCGGGCGGAGTCGTGGGCCGCTTCGCCGTCCAGCACGCCGCCGCCCGCGGCCTGCACGTCATCGCCCTCACCGGCACCGCGGAGGAGCACGACCTGCGCGAACTCGGTGCCGGACACACCGTCCCACGCGGCGCCCCGGACGGCATCACCGCCCACGTCCTGCGCCTGGCCCCGGGCGGTGTCGACGGCATCCTCGACACCGCGCTGCTCGGCGACCCACTGCTGCCCGCCCTGCGGGACAACGGCAGCTTCGTCTCCGCCACCCAGGCCCGCGTCCCAGCCCCGGCCCGCGGCATCCAGGTATCGGCCGTCCACGGCACACCCGACGGCGCCCAGCTGAAGGAGATCCTGAAGCGACTGGCCACCGGCGAACTCACCACCCGCGTCGCGGGTGTCCTGCCCTTGGAACAGGCCGTGGATGCCCACCGTCGAGCCGAAGCCGGCGGCCTGCCCGGCCGGTTGGTCCTGACGCTCTGACCCGGGCGAAGCTGCTCGCGAAGCTTTGCATCAGGCCCTCGAACGTTTCCTGCCAACGGGCAGCGTCTACGCTGTGCTCTGCGGCCACCGCATGATCGTTTGTCTTCACTCGCTGATGATCAGCGGTGGCCCGTGTTGGCAGGGATGGAAAAGCTCGGAGGAGAAGCAGTGCTGGGCTTGCTGGGCTTCTACGACGAACTGGACAGCCGCCCCGGCCAGCCGAACGGATCGATACGCTATGCCGTGCGGCCCGCCGGTGAGCCGGATGAGGCGGGCCTGGTGGCCTACCTGGATGCCGGCCACGTCCTGATCGACGTCACGGAAGCCGGGCGCGATGTCATCACCGGCGCTGTCCACCGGAACTCCCCGGGATGCTCCTCCCTGGTGACCGACGGGGCATGGCTGTGGCGCCAGGACTTCCCGCACTACCTGGAAACCCACCACGTGTCGCTGCCCGAGGCGTTCACCGCACACGTCCGCAGCCTGGACTACCGGATGCCCACCATCACCGTCGCGCAGTTCGCTCCGCACTACAACGAGACCTTGCCCCTGGTCGGCTGGGCCTCGGCCGTCCCGTGGCGCTCGACCGCCACCACGCTCGTACCTGAGGTACGCGCCGTGACCAGCAAGGCCCAGTTCGACGCGGTGATGCTGGAGCAGGACCGGAACAGGCCCAACGGCAGCCGAGGCAAGCGGCGCAAGCCACGGAGAGCATAGGCACCAGCAGCTCACGAGCGTCCGGCACGGCCGTTGCCCTGGGGCTGGCGTGGTGGACGGTCTATTGCGGCGCGGCGCCCGTGTCGTTGCCGAATCCGGGGACAGGTTCAAGGCGATGCCCGGAAGCGTCAGCGCCTGGCATACAGAGCACGGCGTAGACCGCTTGGAGGGTGACGAAGAGAATGATCGGCAGGAATCCGGCGAGCAGGAGCAGCGCTGGGAGGGCGTTGATCAGTACGGCCACGGTCGTGCGTGCGTGTTTGCCGCTGGCTGCTCGGCGGGAGATCCAGAGGAGGACGATGAGCGCGGGGCCGGCGGTCCAGAGCGTGGTGATGGCGGTGAGCTCCACGAAGCCCATCTGGTCTGGAGAGCCGGGAACAAGGAGCGCTGCGGACAGCAGCAGTAGCAGCGGTGTCGCACACATGGCGAGGTAGCGCGTTGCCGCCCGTGCGAGCCAGCGCATTTCCATCCTGAAGGCGGCCGCGCGGCGGGGATTCGCGCCGCGGGCGACGAGGAGTACCAGCACCGCGACGCCGGCCCCCTGAAGGGCGGTACTCATCTCGTGGACGTAGTCGGGGGCGGAGACGAGGAACGCCATGGTGATGAGCACGGGCGGTGCGGCGGCGATCGTCGTGGCGACGTTCAGCAAGGTCCGGTTTGTGGTCACGCGCCTGGTCAGGCTGGTCAGGGACGCGGATGGGCTGACGGTTGGCTCGCTCTGAGCAGGTGAGCTCATAATGCCTCCTAGTTTGAACATGTTCAAACGTACGGTGGGCTCAGCATCAGGTCCATCCCTCGGCGTGGATGGCTGGCACTGTGTCAGATTCGTCACCGCATTGTTGACTGCTCATCAGATTGTGGGAACTCCTGGTTGGTGTACGGCTGGATCGGGCCGCTGCTCATACGCTTTTTTGCGTCGCCCGAGCGAGGGCGGCCCTCGTCGCGTGCCGCACGCGTGCCCCGCTCATCCAGGCCGCGGTGCGCTGTGGGAACGCGTGGAATTATTCAACTTGGAGTGGACATGGCCTCTTTGGCTCGTAAGACCGTCACCGTGATGGCAGCGACGCTGGTGTCGCTGGGCGTTGGGAGCGGCGCCCTCGCGTCGGCGGTGACCCCGGCGGACTCGCCTTGTAGCAGTGCGGAGTGCCACCGCCTGCAGCCGGTCAACATTTCGGCCAGCCAGGGGTCGTTGAACCTCACGCAGATGCAGCTGGAGAACATCAGCGCGACCGTCGTCGACGCCGTCTCCGGGGAGCCGATCCGGGGCGTGCAGGTTCAGTTCCACACCACCGGAGGTCGACTGCTGGGGGCGGCCTACACGAACTACAGCGGGATCGCCGCGATCTCCGCGCCGGAGAACCTCGGCCCCGGCACCGCCCAGGAGTTGCTGGCCGGCTACGACGCCGTGCTGCTCGGTGACGGCGTCCACACGCCGGCCAGCGCGCACGGGGCGATCACCGTCGGGGACGACGGCAGCCTTCTCTTCAGCGACCGTGGGCTCAAGAAGGACGTCGTCCCGGTCGACTGGAGCCGGTAGCGGTGCGCGTCTTCCGCCGCCGCTCCCGGACGGCTGACCGCAGCGCCCGGGAGCGTGGCGTTGCGGCCCCGGGCAGCGCGGTCAACGGATATGCGGTCCTGGAGACCGTGGCCGCGCTGCCCGTCAGCACCTGGCGCTACCTGTGGGAACCCGAAGACGTGCGCCACCTCGGGCCGATGGCCCAGGACTGGCACGCCGCCTTCGGCCTCAACCGGGACGACACCACCATCCCCGTCGTCGACGGTCTCGGCGTATCCCTGGTCTGCATTCAGGCCCTCAACCGCCGCGTGGACGAACTGACCGCCGAAGTCAGCCGCCTCCGTGAGAGCGTCGAAGGTTCGCCGCGGGACCTAGACGAGTAGATCCGAAGTTCGGTCCCGCCAAAGGGTCGAGGGCGTCCAAGATCAGTTTGTGACGACCGACCTGAACACCCTCTTGACCGCACTTTACGTGAAGATCGACGACGAGATCGGAGGAACGCGATGGCTGGGCCGCCCGCCCCTGCTCAGCGACTCTGAACTCGTCTGCCTCGCGGTGGCCCAGGCCCTGCTCGGGTACCACTCCGAGGCCCGCTGGCTGCGCTACGCGCACAAGCGCCTGTCCGGCATGTTCCCGTACCTTCCCCAGCGCGCGGGCTACAACAAGCGACTCCGTTCGGCACTGCCGCTGGTAAAGCGCGTGATCCGGGAACTGGCCCGGGATAGCGACTTCTGGACGGACACGGTGTGGATCACCGACTCCACGCCGGTGCCGTGCGGCATGTCGCGCCCGACCGTCCAGCGTTCGAACATGGCGGGCTGGGCCGGCTACGGCTACTGCGCCTCTCACTCCCGCTTTTTCTGGGGCCTTCGTCTGTATCTCGTGTGCACGCCGGCCGGCATGCCAATCCTGTGGGCGCTGGCGAACCCGAAGCTGGATGAGCGGGAGGTGCTGGCCGCGATGCTCGAAGTCGATGCGGAGCTGGTCGCCCGCCGCGAGGGCATGGTGCTCATCTCGGACAAGGGCTTCGCCTCGAAGACATTCGAGCGTGAACTCGCCGAGCTCGGCGTCGAGTTGCTGCGGCCCTCGTTCAAACGCGAGAAGAAGCGGTTCGGCGAGCCGATGCTCAAGAAGGTCCGCCAGCTGATCGAGTCGGTCAACGACACCCTCAAAGGGCAGCTCGACCTGGAACAACACGGCGGGCGGACCTTCGAGGGCGTCGCGATCCGGGTGGCCCAGCGAGTCCTGGCGATGGCCACCGCCATCTGGCACAACAACCGGACCGGCGCACCCGTCACGCGCTCGCTGATCGCGTTCGACCACTGACGGCATCCGGCAGTGACCGCAGGCAGGCTCTCGCCGAGTCAGAGGACCTCGGCCTGCTCTGGGGTCACGCAGTATTCGTGGTCGCCAACCTGCACGATGTAGCCCTTCGGTGGCTCCAAGGACGTCGTCCACCAGACCCCGGCGACCTCCCCGACAGCTTCCGTCGTCTCGCTCGGTGAGTCCGACTCAGTGCGGATTCGGACGCGGGTTCCGTCGGGCAGGTCGCTGCGATAGCGGGGCGGCATGTCGGGATGGAGTCGTCCCCTGGGGATCAGGAACTCCGGCCGTAGCCCCCAGGGACTGCCGTCCTCGGTCTCCACCGAGTAGATCGGCCCGACGTGGCCGTCGCGCTCGTCCTGCTTGATGACACACCCAACGACCACACCACGGCTGCCCACGATCTCCGGCCCGAGCCAACCCAGACTCGGAACTGGCGGATGCGGCGTCGTCAGTTCCACCAACTCGCCGTAAGCCAGGGTGGCCTGCTCTGGCCAGGGAGTCTCGTCCAGCAGCCACTGTTGCTCGACCGTCATGAGCCCCTCCATTTCATGACCTCGGTGGACCCACCAAACCATAACCGCGAGGTGATTGGCCTGATCGGTCTGGCCGGCCCTTCAACCGCGCGATCATGAGACTTCGGCCACCGTCACATCGGATCTACTCGTCTAGAGGTCGTTGCCGCCCGGGGCGACCAGGCCGGTCTCGTACGCGACGACCACGGCCTGGGCGCGGTCGCGGAGTGAGAGCTTGGCGAAGATCCGGGCCACGTGGGTCTTCACGGTGGCCTCGCTCAGGGTCAGGGTCCTGGCCAGTTCGGCGTTGGAGAGGCCGCCGCCCATCAGGGTGAGCACCTCGAGCTCACGGGCCGTCAGCTGGGCCAGGTCGCGGTGGACGGCCGGGGTGGCCGGGGCGGGGGTCGCGGCGGCGAAGCGTTCCACCAGGCGGCGGGTGATGGAGGGGGCGAGCAGGGCGTCGCCGGTGCCGACCAGGCGGACGGCGTTGGCGAGGTGTTCGGAGGTGACGTCCTTGAGCAGGAAGCCGCTCGCGCCCAGGGCCAGCGCCGTGTAGACGTAGTGGTCCAGGTCGAAGGTGGTCAGCATGATCACCCGGCAGTCGGGGGCGTCGGCGAGGATCCGGCGGGCCGCCTCCAGACCGTCCATCACCGGCATCCGGATGTCCAGCAGGACGACGTCCGGCCGCAGTTGCCGCACCGCCGCGACCGCCTCGGCACCGTCGGCGGCCTCGCCGACCACGTCGATGCCGCGGGCGGTGAGGATCATCCGGAAGCCGGTGCGGACCAGTTCCTGGTCGTCCGCGATCACCACCCGGGGGCCGGCGAGGGGCCCGGTCACGGCCGGTCCAGCGGTATCCGGGCGCGGACCCGGAAGCCACCGCCGAGGCGGCGGCGGGCGTCCAGGTCACCGCCGTAGACGGCGACCCGCTCGCGCAGGCCGAGCAGCCCGCGCCCGGCCCCGTCGGCCGAGGCGCGGGTGGTGGCGGGCGTTCCGGACCCGGTGCTCAGCACCTCGACCCGCAGACTGTGGTCGGCATAACGCACCGTCACCTCGGCTTTCACTCCGTCCCCGTGTTTGAGCGCATTGGTCAGGGCCTCCTGGACGATCCGGTAGGCCGTCACGTCGATCCCGGCGGGCAGCGGCCGGGGCTCGCCGGAGATCCGGACCTCGACCGGCAGGCCCGCGAAGGCGATCCGGTCCACCAGCCGGTTCAGTCCGGCCAGGCCGGGCTGCGGGGTGAGCGGGCCCGCCGGAGCGGAGTCCGAGCCGTCGGCGGCGGGGGCCAGCAGGCCCAGCAGGTGGCGCAGTTCGGTCATGGTGTCCCGCCCGGCCGCCTCCACGGCGGCCATCGCGGTGGCGGCCTGGTCCGGCAGGGTGGCCAGCACCTCGCGGGCGGCCCCGGCCTGAACCACCATCAGGCTCACGTTGTGGCTGACGATGTCGTGCAGCTCCCCGGCGATCCGGGTCCGTTCCGCGTCCACGGCGGCGTCGGCCGCGCTGGCCCGCTCGCGCTCCAGCAGCCAGCCGCGCTGCTCCAGCGCCGTCCGGTACCGTCGACGGGCCCGTACCAGGGCAAGGCCGAGCCAGCCGGCGGTGCCCCCCGTGGCCACCAGCGCGGCCGTCAACCAAGCAGTTCCCGGTCCCCACACCCGAGCATCCTCGCAGGTCCGGTCATGATCGGCATCAACCGGCCGGTGCAGCGCCGTACATCCGTGGGATGACGGGCCGTCGGGATTACACCCGGGGAGGGACGCTCCCGCCCCGCTGCGGCTCGTAGGTTTCCGGTCATGACTACTGATCACGACAGCGACCGGCAGGTCGTCGTGCACCTCGACGGCGTGCACAAGGAGTACGGCGACCTGAAGGCCCTGGACGGGGTGTCGCTGGAGATCCGGGCGGGCGAGGCGGTCGCGGTGATGGGGCCCTCGGGCTGCGGCAAGTCCACCCTGCTCAACATGGTGGCGGGCCTGGACCGGCCGAGCGCGGGCACGGTGCGGGTGAACGGCCACGACCTGGGCGGGCTGAACGAGACCGGCCTGGCGCTGTTCCGGCGGCGGCAGATCGGGATGATCTTCCAGTTCTTCAACCTGCTGGACGACCTGCCGGCGCTGGACAACGTCGCGCTGGCCGCCCAGCTCACCGGCACCTCGGCCAAGCAGGCCAGGCACCGCGCCCTCGAACTGCTCGACGAGCTCGGCATCGCCGACCGCCGCAACACCTACCCGGCCGCGCTCAGCGGCGGCGAGCGCCAGCGGGTCGCGGTGGCCCGGGCGCTGATGAACCGTCCGGCGCTGCTGCTGGCCGACGAGCCGACCGGCGCGCTGGACAGCCGCTCCGGCGAGCAGGTGATGGACCTGCTGATCGACCTCAACCAGATCGGCCAGACCCTGCTGATCGTCACCCACGACCCGAAGCTGGCGGACCGCTGCGCGAGCCGGCTGGTGGAGTTCGCCGACGGCCGGGTGGCCCGCGAGCGCGCGCTGGGGCGGCAGGCATGAGCGCGGTGTGGCGGGCCGCGCGGGCGGCGGTGCAGCGGCGCCGGCTGCAGACGCTGGTGATCGGACTGGTGGTGTTCTGCTCCACCGCGACCGTGCTGCTGGCCCTCGGGCTGCTGGACGCGGTCTCCAACCCCTTCGACCGGGCGTTCGAGAAACAGCACGGTGCCCATCAGGCGGTGCTCTTCGACGCCGGCAAGGTGACGGCCGGTCAGCTCGCCGAGACCGCGGGCCGACCCGGGGTCGAGGCGGCGGCGGGCCCGTTCGACCAGGTCACGACCCGGCTGGTGAAGACCCTGCCCGGCGTGGGCGGTGGCGCGTTCCGGGTGGTGGGCCGGGCCGACCCGGGCGGTCCGGTGGACCGGCCGGAGCTGCGGGACGGCCGCTGGGCGACCGCGCCCGGCGAGATCGTGCTGAACACGGACGGCGACCTGGTCCACCCCGAGCTGATGGGGTCGAAGGTCCAGCTGGTGGACGGCCCGGAACTGACCGTGGTCGGCGTCTACTCGAGCATGAGCAGCTCCGCCGACGCCTGGGTGACCCCCGAGCAGATGGCCGCGCTGCACCCGACCTCCCGTCAGATGCTCTACCGCTTCGACGCGGCCGGGTCGGCGGATCAGTTGGCCGGCGGCCTGGCGAGTGCCACGGCCGGGCTGCCCGCCGAGGCCAGGACGGCGGCGCGGTCCTCGGCCTCGCTGGAGGAGGCGTTCTCCGGTACGGCCAAGGCGTACCTGCCGTTCATGGCGCTGTTCGGGGTGCTCGGCCTGCTGGTCTCGGCGCTGATCGTGGCCAACGTGGTGAGCGGGGCGGTGGTCTCCGGCTTCCGGCACATCGGGGTGCTCAAGGCGCTCGGGTTCACCCCGAACCAGGTGGTGGCGGTGTACCTGGCGATGGTCTCGCTGCCCGCGGTGATCGGCGCGGTGCTGGGGACGCTGCTCGGCGCGGCGCTGGCGCAGCCGGTGCTGCGGGTGGCGTTCCAGGGGGTGATGCGCGGGACGGCGGTGATCGAGGTCAGCCCCTGGGTGTACCTGGTCTGCCTGCTCGGCCTGCCCGCGCTGGTGGCGGTGGCCGCGCTGCTCCCGGCGCTGCGGGCGCACCGGCTCTCGGCGGCGCAGGCGATCAGCGCGGGGAGCGCGCCGCGCTCCGGCCGCGGGCTGCGGGTGCAGCGGGCGCTCGGCGGCACCCGGCTGCCGCGAGCGGTCAGCCTGGGGCTCGGCCAGCCGTTCGCCCGGCCCGCCAGGACCGCGCTCACGGTGGCGGCGATCCTGCTCGGCGTCACCACGGTGACCCTGACCACGGGGCTGACCAGCACCATGGTGCAGTACGCGGAGGCCGGCCGGAGCGACGGCGGGGTCCGGCTGGACATCCGGGTGGGGCGGGCCGCGTTCGAGCAGACCGAACCGAAGCTGACTGATACTCAGATGGAGGCGCTGCTGCGCTCGTTGCCCGGCGCGGAGCGGGTGGACGCGCAGGCGATCAGCCAGGTCACGCTGGCCGGGTACCAGCAGCCGAGTGCCGGGTTCTTCGTCCGGGGCGACCAGGACCCGGGTGCCGTCCGGCAGATCGCCGAGGGCCGGCCGGCCACCGGGGCGGGGGAGCTGGCGGCCTCGCCGTCCTTCCTGAGCCAGCGCGGTCTCGCGGTCGGCGACCGGGTCACCCTGGGGCTGGACGGGCGGCAGACGTCCGCGACCGTGGTCGGGAAGACCATCGACGGCGACCCCCGCTTCCTGTCCTCGACCTGGGCCACCCTGCAGGAGCTCGATCCGGCGGCCCACGCGGCCTTCTACGACGTCCGGCTGAAGCCCGGGACGGATGTGCAGGCGTACCTCGACGCGGTCCGGGCGGCCGAACCCGGCCTCTACCCCGGGGTGGTGGACGACGGGAACCTGGCCGCCGACACCGTGGTGAGCTTCTCCTCGGTCTTCACCGTGCTGCTCACCGTGGTGGCCGCGCTCGGTGTCTTCAACACCGTGCTGCTGAACACCAGGGAACGCCGTCGCGACCTGGGCATGCTGAAGTCGATCGGGATGACGCCGCGTCAGGTCACGGTGATGTTCGTGACCTCGATGGCCGTGCTGGGCCTGCTGGCCGGGCTGGTCGGCATTCCGCTCGGGATGGTCGCGCACCGGGTGCTGGTGGACAACGTCGGGTCGGTGGACTTCCCGGCCGCGATGAAGGACGTCTGGCACCTGCCGGAGCTCCTGCTGCTGGCCCTGGCGGGGGTGGTGATCGCGGTGCTCGGCGCGTACGTCCCGGCCCGGTCGGCGGCGCGGCTGACCATCGCGAGGGTGCTGCACACGGAGTAGCACCGGGGTCTCGGTGGGGTCTCGGCGGGGCGCGCACGGCATATCGCGCGCCCCGCCGGGGCGCTGTGCGCTCAGCGTCCGGGGGTCCGGCGGCGGGGCCGGCGGAGCACCAGCAGCAGGGAGCCGACCACGAGGACGGCGTCCAGGGCGAGCAGCGCCACGTTCATCGGACCCTCGAAGCCGTGCTCGTGGCCCGGCGACGACTCCTCCTGGGCGGCGGCCGGGGCACTGCCGGGCGGCCCGACGCTGAAGGCGGTCACGCCGGACACCTCGCCGCCGCCGGTCAGGGTGAGGCGGTAGGTGGTCAGATAGGTGCCGGGGCCGGTGATCCTGACCGGCGCCAGCACCCGGCGGCCGTCCACCCGGGCCGGGCCCCGGTTGACCTCCTGGCCGCCCTCGGCGGCCACCCGCAGGAAGACCGCCTCGATGCCCTGGTCGCCGCCGAAGGTCAGCACGACCTCGCCGGGCGCCGTCTGGACCGCGCTGCCGTCGGCGGGGGCGGCGGCGGACAGCCGGACGGGCTCCGCCGAGCTCACCCAGGCCAGCGAGAGCAGCAGGACGACCAGCAGGCCGAGCCCGGCCGCCATCTGGAAGCGGAAGGCCCGCACCGGTCCACCGGACCGGTGCGGGCCTTCCGGAACGACCGTCACGCGTCGGCCAGTTGGCGCTCGGCGGGATGGCAGCTGCAGCTGGACTCGGCCAGCTCGGCGGCGTTCGGCCGCAGGTGCAGGTACATCGCGATCACCATCGGCAGGAACACCACGGTGTTGTAGAACAGGTGCAACTCGACCCGGGGGAACACCAGTTGGAGCAGGCTGGTGGCCACCGGCTTGCCGAACAGGAAGTGCCCGCTCTGCGCCTGGACGAAGAGCAGCAGGTGCTCGATGTGGTGCCAGAACTGGATCACCAACGCTGCTGTCCACCAGGCCCGGTTCCGGCCGACGAAGCCCCGGCGCAGCGTGAACAGGCCGATCAGCATGATCAGCGCGTAGCCGTAGTGCATCCACTCGGAGGTGACCAGCCAGGGGTAGGCCAGGCCGAGCATGCCCTTGGACTTGGGCAGCGGCCAGTCGAGCACCCAGATCTGGTACGCCTGGGTGAGGTGTTCGGCCCAGTGGGCGATGACGATGAACAGAAAGACGTTGAGGGCGGCCCGGTGATGTGGCCCGTTCAACTGGTCCAGAAGTCCTCTGGGTTGTGCGGTGGTGGCTGGCTTGAGCAGCTCGGTCATGGGACCTCCGGGGGAGCGATGCGAGGGTTGCACTCGCGTCGGGGGCACCAGACTGCCCAGGTCGGACCGCCCGAAACTTCTTCCAGAGTGCGCAAACGTCCACCCGGCCCGGGTCTTGACAGCCCGAAGGTCCGTGCCCGGAGGGGCACGGACCTTCGGTGCTGCGCAGACAGAGGATCAGCTGTTCTCGGCCATCCGGTCCCGAACGGCCGTCAACTCGCGGGCCTCCTCGGTCAGTCCGGCCTGTTGGCAGCGCTGGATGCCGGCCGCCAGGCGCGCCCGGGCCGCATCCGTGCGCCCGAGCGTGCGCCCCTCGACCAGGGCGGCCAGCCGGACCGCCTCGGCCCGGGGTGGCTCACCGTCAGGTCCGCCCGCCTGGTAGCCGGCAATCGCCAACTCGGCGGCCGCCAGTGCCGGTTCGCCCTGGTCGGCCATCGCGTTCACCCGGGCTCGCTCGTAGTGCAGCGCGGCGTCCAGCTGCCAGAAGGGCAGCTCCTCGCCGTCCTGCCCGGCCTGCTCGCGCACCCGCTCGGCCTCGGCCAGCCGCTCCAGCGCGACGGGCAGCCCGTCCGGGCCCTGGGCCGCCACCGTGAGCCGGGCGAACTCGCGCAGGACCGCGAGCACCTGCTCGGTCCTGGGCGCCGTCCGGTGCGAGGCGAGGGTCCGCTCCAGGGCGGTGCCGGCGGCCTCCCAGAGACCGGCCTCGGCCAGCGCGACGGTCGCCTCGCCGGCCACCATGGTGTGGGTGTCCTGGTCCTCCCAGCCGGCCACCGCGTCGGCCAGGCCGAGGTACTCCTCGGCCGCCGCGCGGTGCTCGCCCAGCGTGAACAGCCCACGGGCCAGGTCGAGTCGGACCTGCGCCCGCAGCCGCTCGTCCAGCTCGGCGGCGTCCGGCGCGAGCAGCACCGACTCCAGGACGGCGACCGCGTCGGGCAGCCGGCCGCTCTCCCGCAGCGCCTCCGCGAGCTGCAGCCGGACCTGGGCGGCCTCGGCGCCGTCACCGGCCCGGTCGAACCTGGCCGCGGCCTCGGAGAGCGCCCGGATCGCGCCGCCGGTGTCCCCGAGGTGCTTGCAGGCGTGCCCGAGCAGCGCGTACGTCGGCCCGAAGGGGAAGGAGGTCTCGCCCCAGCGGGCCGCCTCGGACAGCGCCCGGTGCAGCAGCGGGACGCCATCGCCCGGCTCGCCGCGCAGGAAGCCGAGCTGGGCCAGCTGGACCAGCACCCGGGGCTCCAGCCACGGGAGTTCGGCCTGTTCGAGCAGCTCCCTGGCCTGCCGCAGCTCGGCCTCGGCGGAGTCGGTCAGCCCCTGCCGGGCGTGCGCGTCGGCGACGTACTGGTGCGAGGTGGCCACCCGGCGGCTGTTGCCGTGCGCCTCGCTCTCCCGCCGGTAGCGGGCCACGACGGTGTCGAACCGCTCGGCCTGCTCCTGGGGCGGCTCCGGCAGTGCGGCGATCAACTCCCGGTGCGCCGCCAGCGCGTGGCACTGGAGGACGGTCAGATGACCGTCGGCCGGTCCGGCCGGGTCGGTGGCGTACAGCGCTTCGCTCTCGGTGAGCACGCCCTCCAGCGCCGCCCAGTCGGCGGCCCAGCCGTCCTGGTCCAGGCCGAGGACCAGCAGCCTGGAGCGCACCGCCAGCACCTGGGCGGGCAGTCCGGCGGCCTCGAACCCGGCCTGCGCGGCGGTGAGTTCGGCCCGGGACAGCTCCAGGTCGTCCACCTCCGCGGCGTCGAAGGCCCGCTGCATGGCGACCTCGGCCGCCAGCCGGTCCAGGGTGCCGAGCTCGGGGTCCTCGGGGTGGACGTAGTCGTCGGCGCCGATCAGCTCGCCGACCCGGTGCCAGAGCAGATCGCTGTCGGGGTGCCCGGTGGTGCGCAGCGTGCGGGCCCGCAGCACCAGACCCCGCAGGTCCTCGGGGACCGGCTCGACCGGCGGGCGGTCGGCCGGGGCGGTCGGTGCCGACGCCTGTACGGCCGCGGCCCGCACGCCGAGGGCGAGCGGCTCGGTCAGCAGCGGGCGCTGGGCCAGCCGCTGCCGGCGCCGGGCGCCGACCGCGCCGGTGCCGTTGCGGACGTCGAACCGGTCCGCCAACTCCTTTGCCTCGGAACGGACCTGGGCCAGCAGCGTGTCCACCGTCCAGTTCGTCCCGGGCGGCCCACTGACCGTCAGCTCCCGGTGCCCGCGCTCGGCCAGCCCGGCGCACAGCAGCTCGACCCCGACCAGGAACTCCAGCCGGGCCAGCGGGTCGCCGTGCCCGCCGAACAGGTCGCGGTTCTCCGCCAGGATCTCAAGACCGCGCGCCTCGTTGCCGGAGAGCGCGCAGAACTCCAGGTGCAGGCCGATCTGTTCGGCGGTGCTGGACTTGCCCCGGGCGAACCGGTAGCCGACCAGGTGGCTGGAGACCGCCTCCTCGGTCCGGCCCTGCCGCAGCAGTGGCAGCAGCGCGTGCGCGTGGCTGGTGTACGGCTCCTCGGCGCAGGTGCGGTGCCCGTCGAAGACCGGCTGCCACACCTCCAGTGCCCGGGCGTCGTCCCCGCCGCGCGCGTGGTGGATCGCCTGGGCCCGGATCTCGCAGGCGAAGCAGTCGCTGTACTCGGTCCGGCCCCGTCCGGCCCACAGCTCGAAGGTCTCGGGGCGGTCGTCCCCGAGGTGCGCGGCGAGGTGGAACCGCTGGGCGTAGTACGGCTGGAGCCCGTGCCCGGCGGCCAGGTAGCGGTCGCGCATCTCGGTGTGCCAGCGCCGCACGGCGGTCAACGGCACGTCAGGAACGCTCAGCAGGGCGGAGGCCACCCACTTGAAGCGCCAGAACACCTGCCGCGCGGCCCACTCGTCGAAGTCCTCCGGGTTCTTGTCCCAGAGCTGCAGGACCCGGGCGAAGACCACCGGGGACTTGCGCTGCTCGCCGTCGTACTCGTACGCCTCCATCAGGTCGAGCAGCGCGGCGACCAGCAGCGCGGGGTCGTCGAACTGCTCGGCCGCCGCGACGAGTTCCTCGGCGGTGACCGTGCGGGGCCGCCCGTACGGCAGGCCGTCGTTGGCCCGCAGGGCCTCCAGTACGGCGTCCTGGGTGTCCAGCATTACGACTCCTCCTGCGGCGTGATCTGCGGCGCGATCGCCTCGTGGCCGAGCATGGCGTGGTCGAGCAGGCTGATGAACGAGCGGTTGAGCAGCGCGCTCTCGCTGGCCCGCAGCGGACGGCGGGTCAGCAGCACGGCCTGCCCGTACAGCGCCTCGACGGCCGTCACCACCAGTTCCCGGTGGCCAATCGAGGCAGCCCGGCGGACCAGCGGGTTGAGGTGGTTCAGCACCAGCTGGGCGCGCGGCACCTCGGCCCGCAGCGAGCCGAGGATGTCGGCCCACAACCCGTCGGCGTCGTCCGCCAGTTGGGCCCGGGTGCGCTCGTGCCTGGCCTCCCGGTTGTCCAGCAGCAGGGCCGGGGCGCTGGCCGGGTGGAAGGAGCGCAGCGCGACGTCGCAGTCGAACCGGCCGACCACCTCGCGGGCGATCGCCAGGAAGCCGGCCGCGGCGAGCTCGGCCTCCGGGGCGACGGTGTCCAGGTGCGCGGTCACCGTGCCCGGGTCGAGGTCGGCCACCGAGCTGCCGGGCCGGATCTCCGGCAGCCGGTGCACCAGGTCGCGGTCGTAGGTGTACCCGCCGTTGACCACGCCGAGCCCGGCCGCACCCGCGATCGGGGCGACCTGACGGAACTCCTCGACGGTACGGGCCACTAGGATCACCGGGTGCGAGCGGGCGAACTCGTCCAGCGTGACATTGCCGTCGGTGGTCTCGAATGGGAGCCACGGCAACAGCATCTTCAGCAGCTCGTCGTCGTGCCTGGCAAGGGACTTGACGGCCAGGTGGTGCACGCTGATGAAGCGGTGCAGCAGCGCCGGGTCGCTGGCGGACAGGCCGGTCAGCCAGTCCCTGATCCGGGCGCCGAGCGCGTCCCGGACGGCGGCCAGCGTCTCGTCCGCGTACAGCCCCTCGCGGGAGGCGGTCGGCCGCAGGCTGTCGGCGTCCACCACGCAGCGGACGAAGAAGGCCCAGTCCGGCAGCAGTTCGTCCGCCTGGTCGGAGACCAGCATGCCCTTGAGGTGCACCCGGTGCCCGGCCCGGCGGGACGGCGGCACGGCGTCGGGCAGCACGTACGCCACCCCGCGCAGGCCGACCAGCGGCAGGTCGAGCTCGATGCTGTCCAGCGGGGTGAAGTCGAAGGTCGAGCGGCAGTACGCGGTCAGCGCGTCCCGGCGGGCCAGCGGAGAGCCGTGGTGTGCGGCCCAGGGTGCGGTGACGTTGACCGTGGTGGCGGTGCCGCGGCCGTCGACCACGGTGACCTGACGGCGCAGCAGACTGCCGTAGTGGCGGGCGAGTTCGACCACCTGGCCGGCCGCGGTCCACTCGGCGGCGTCCGCGCGCGGGACCAGGGTGACCGTGGTGCCGGGCTCGGGCTTGGCGGCGGACGGCAGGGTGGTGATGGTGTACCGGCCGTCCGAGCTGCCGCGCCACTCGATCACCGGGGCGTCCGGGGCGGCGGCGGAGCGGGTGACCACGGTGATCTCGTCGGCCACCACGAAGCAGGCCAGCAGGCCGATGCCGAACTGACCGATGAAGTCCCCGCGCGCGGAGGCCAGTCCGGCCCCGTCCAGCCGCCCGTCGGCGTCCCGCTTGGAGCTGCGGCCGATGGTGGCCAGGAAGGTGTGCACGTCAGCCTCGGTCAGGCCGACCCCGGTGTCGGTGACCGACAGCCGGCCGTCGGCCACCACGGTGATGGTGGCGGGCGAGGCCGGGTCGAGCGCCTGGCGGGCGGAGATCGCGTCCACCGCGTTCTGCAGGAGCTCACGCAGGTAGACCCGCGGGCTGGAGTAGAGGTGGTGCGAGAGCAGGTCCACCAGGCCGCGCAGGTCCACCTGGAAGGTGTGGGCGGCCGTGGGGCTTTCGGAAGGGGACACCGGTGCTGGCTCTTTCGGTCGGTGCGGGCGGATCAGGGTGGGACGGACCTACTTCGCGCAGTGGTCCCGGAGTGCGGTGAACGCCTTGGCGGGGTCGTCGCCGTTCAGGTACCGCCAGGGGGAGCTGGTGACGGTACTGCCGACGGCCTCGAAGAGCTGCCGGGCGGTCCAGGTCTCGCCCGCCAGGGCGAATGCCATGGCGAAGGTGTTGTACGCGGACTGCCAGCCGACCGGGCGGACGTAGTCGGGGTGCAGGATCGAGCGGCGGAGCGCTTCGCGCAGGTCCGAGAGCACGTCGTGGCTGGTCAGGTAGGAGCGGTCGGCGCCGGAGGGCAGGTCGAGCCAGTGCTCCAGATGACCGAGCGCGACCAGCTCACCGAGCGGGCTGCCGGGCGGCGCCGCCAGCATCGAGCTGCGGGCGAACGCGTGCATCTCCTGGTGCGATCCGCCCCACTTGGCGCACAGCTGCTGGAGCCGCTCCCGGTGTGAGCCCAGGTGCCCGGGGCACCGGCGGACGGCAGCCTCGAAGCGGATCCGGCCGGCCTCCTTGTCCACCGATGCGCCCCGGCCGCTGATCTGCAGGAAGTACCAGGGGGCGAGCCACTCCGGCTCCCGCTCGGCCACCTCGAACAGCTGCTGCTCGGCGAGTTCCAGGCGCTGCCGGAACACCTTCCACTGGTCCTCGGAGACGTGCTGCGAGGATGCCCTGGTCCTGGCCTCCCAGGCCCAGGCCACCTGCCGGGCGCCGGAGAGCAGCAGCGGCAGCGCCGAGTCGGGCTCACCGCTCGCCGCCTCGGGGATCCACTCCTCGATCCCGCCGACCTCCGACACCCCTGCCACCATCCAGGTGAACTCGGCCGGGTCCTGGATCGCGGTGAGGCTCGCGCGCAGGGCGAGCCAGTCGCCTGCCTCGGCCTGGCGGAGCATCAGGGCCAGGGTCTCGTTGCCGTAGGCGGGATCGACCGCGGGCGGCACGCTCCGGTCGCGCGATCTCCACCGGAAAAACGTCATGGTACGGCCCTCTCACCTGTGTTCGCGGACTCCGCCGGGCAGCCCGATGACCGTCCCGAAGGGAGTGCCTATCGCCCCGAGTGCTGTGTGTTCAACGGATTATCACTGGTCGAACTGACGGCCCGTCCTGCGGGAGCCGGGCCGCCGGGCGCAAGTGGAACGATTGGTGCCGGTACGTCCGGGGATCGGACGTACCGGCACGGTGCCCACGGGTGACGGGACCTCAGTCGATCTTCGGCGACCCCCCGCGCAGCAGCCCCCGGGCCGGCAGCAGGACGGCCGCCGCACCCGCGACCGCCACCGCGCCCACGATGCCCGCGCAGAGCGCCGGGCTGATCGCCAGGGTGGCCAGCCCGGTGACCGCGCCGCCGAAGGTCAGCAGGGTGGCCGCCGCGACCAGCGCGCCCACCACGGTGCCGGTGCCGACCACCACGGCGGTCTCCATCCGGAGCATCCGCAGCAGTTGACGGCGGGTCGCCCCGACCAGCCGGAGCAGCGAGAGCTCGCGGCGCCGGGAGGCGGTGGAGACGGCCAGCGTGGTGACCACGCCGATCATGATGAACCCGGCGATCGCGGCCGAGGCGAGCAGCCCGACCAGCCCGCTCTGCCTGGCCCGTTCGGTCAGCGCCTCGCCGTACGCCGGGGCGGAGGTGGTGTGCACGCCCCGGAAGGTGTCGGTGACCGCCTTGAGGTCGGCGTGGCCGCCGACCAGCAGGTAGTCGTCCAGGGCGGCGTCGGTGCTGTGCGCGGCGACCTCGGCGCGGGGCAGCAGCACGCTGCCGAAGCCCAGGCTGCTGCCGTAGACCGCGACCACCTCGGGGTGGATCTCGGTGCCGTCGCCGAGCCGGAGCGAGGTGGTCGTGCCGACCTCGGTACCGCCCGCGACGTCGGCGCCGAGCGCGACGGTGTTCGGCCGCGCCAGCCCGGCCAGTGAACCCGACGTCACGTCGGGGTCGAGGGTCGCGGTGCTGCCCTCGATGCCCTGGGCGGCCAGCGACTGGAGCTGACTGCCCACCACCTTGACCACGGTGGTCCGCTTCACCGCCGTCACCGGGGCCTGACCGACCGTCTGTTGGGCGGCCTGGTACGCCCGGTGCGGGATGCCGGGTCCGTCCGAGACCAGCACCTGGTCGGCGCGCAGCCCGACGGTGGCCTGGACCCGGGTGGCGTTCACCACGGAGGTCTGCACGAACAGCTGGCCGGCGCCGAACGAGACCGCCAGCGCGATCGGCGTGATCACCGTCGCCATCCGGACCGCCGCTGCCCGCGCCCCGTCCGAGGCGAGCCGCCCGGAGACCGGGGAGACCAGCCGCAGCGGCATGCTGAGCAGCCGGATCCCGCCCCGGGCGATCCACGGCCCGAGCAGCGCGGTGGCCCAGATCAGTGACATCACCAGGCCGCTCATCGCGGCCACCGCCGCCTGCCCGCCGAGGGTGAACGCCACCGCGGCCATCGCCAGACCCAGCACCAGGAACACCAGACCGGTGACCATCCGCCAGCGCGGCAGCCGGGTCGGCTCGGTGGCGGCCTCGCCGAGCGCCTCCACCGGACGGATCCGGGAGACCCGCCGCGCGGCCAGCCAGGCCGCGCCGACGGCGGCGAGCACCGTGACCAGCATCCCGCCGACCACCGGCAGCGGACCCGGCGTCAGGGCCAGCTCCGGGGGCAGCCCGCCCCGACTGGTCATCAGCCGGTGCAGCAGCGCCCCGCTGCCCAGCGAAAGCACCCCGCCGACGGCGGCGGCCGGCACCGCGACCTTCAGCGTGCCCCGGACGATCAGCCGGCGCACCTGACGGGGCGTCGCACCGACGGCGCGCATCACCGCGAGCTCGCGGACCCGGTCCCGGACCGACATCTCCAGCAGCGAGGTCACCACCAGCAGCGTGACCATCAGGGCGACGCCGCCGATGGACCCGCAGATGCCGATCAGATCCGCCCGGGCGGCGGGGACGGCCGGGTGCTCCACGTCGCCCCGGGCCGCCCCGGTGGCCACCACCCGGTCGGGGGCGGCCTGCTGCAGCGCCGCCACCGAGGTGCCGGGCCCACCGAGCACCACCAGCGCGTCCGCGCTGCCGGGGTGGCCGCTGAGCGCGGCGGCGTACGACTGGCTGAAGTAGACGTCGCCGCCCCCGTTCACCAGCCCGGAGACGGTGAACGGCTGCGGCCCGCCGTCGGTCTGCAGCTGGACGGTGGCGCCGACCGTGGCCCCATCGGTGGCGGGCAGGACGACCTGGCGGTCGCCGACGGGCGCGCGTCCCGAGCCGAGCGGGGCGCCGGTCAGTGCGGCGGACTCCCAGCCGTGGCCGGTCAGTTGCCGCCCCCGGTCGTCGACCACCGGGACCGAGACGTCCTTGACCACGCCGGTCACCCCGGGCACCGCCCGCAGCCTGGCGGCCTCGGCCTCGGCGTCGGGGATCCGGGCCCGCTCGGTCAGCGGACGGGTCTCGGTCTGTTTCGACTCCCCACTACCGGTGGTGTGCGAGACGCTCTGGGACCGGGCCACCACGGCCACCGCCCCCGCGTACCGGTCGAGTTGGCCGTGCGCCCGCAGCCCCGACTCCAGCAGGACCCCGAACGAACCGACCAGCATGGCGGCGAACATCAGCGCCGCCGCCACCCCGGCGGCGATCCCGCGCCTCACAGCGTGTCCCAGCGGTGCAGCACGGCCTCGGCGGTGGGCGCGACCAGCTCGTCGACGATCCGGCCCGCGCCGAGGAAGACCACGCTGTCGGCCCAGGCCGCAGCGGCCGGGTCGTGGGTGACCAGCACGATGGTCTGGCCGGTCTGGTCGACCGCCTCGCGCAGCAGCCGCAGCACGTGCCCGGCCGAGCGGGGGTCGAGCGCGGCGGTGGGCTCGTCCGCGAAGATGATCTCCGGCCGGGTGACCAGCGCCCGCGCCACCGCCACCCGCTGCTGCTGCCCGCCGGACAGCTCGGACGGCCGGTGGTGCAGCCGGTCCGCCATGCCGACCCGGTGCACCACTTCCTCCAGCCAGCCTTCGTCGGCCTTCCGGCCGCCGAGGAACAGCGGCAGGGTGATGTTGCGTCGGACGTCCATCGACGGCACCAGGTTGTAGCCCTGGAAGACGAAGCCGATCCGCTCCCGGCGCAGCCGGGTCAGCTCGGCCTCCTTCAGCCCGGCCAGGTCGATGTCACCGAGCCGCACCGTGCCCCTGGTCGGCCGGTCCAGGCCGGAGGCGCAGTGCAGGAAGGTGCTCTTGCCGGACCCGGACTGCCCCATGATCGCGGTGAAACTGCCCCGACGGAATCCCCAGCTCACCCCGTCCAGCGCGGCGACCTTGCCGTAGTCCTTGCCGACCTGGTCCATCGACACGGCGAACGGTGTCGCCTGGATCGTCGTCGTTTGCATGCTGCCCCGCTCCTCGCAGTTCTTCGTTCTTCGGCTCGCTACCGAACGTAGTCAGGAGCAGGGGTCGCGGGCAGCGGGACAGACCCCCCGATCCGGGGTGTAGCGCGCTACACCCCTCAGGTGGGGAGGGCCCCCGTGACGTGCGACTTTGCCTGCCGTACGGTTGGGAATCATGAAGCTGAAGGCAGGGGCGCGGCGCGCGACGGTCCACCTCGTGGGTGGGCTGCTCACCGCCGTTCCCGCGCTGGCCGGCTACGTTCTGCTGCCACTGGTGCTGCTCACCATGTTCGGGCTGCCGGTGCTGCCGGCCGCCGTCCGGCCGCTGCGCCGACTGGCCGACGTCGAGCGGCGGCGCGCCGGGCAGGTGCTCGGCCGGCCGGTGCCGGGCGACTACCCGCCGGTCGAGGGCGACCTGATGTACCGGTCCTCGCGGCTGATCCGGGATGCCGGCACCTGGCGGGACATCAGCTGGATGCTGGTGCACGGCTTGCTCGGGACGGTGGTCGGCACCCTGGTGCTGGGGCTCTGCCTGAGCGTCGCCGTCGCGCTCACCGTGCCGCTGTGGTGGTGGGCGGCCCCGCCCGGTGCGATCGACATGCTCGGCGTCCCGGTCACCGACTGGCCCCGGGCGATCGGCCTGACGGCGGCTCAGATCCTGCTCTGCACAGGGCTGTTGTACGCGCTGGCCCCGATCGGCATGCGACTGCAGGCCCGGCTGGCCGCCGCCCTGCTGTCCACCTCCAGGGCCGACGCCGGCCGCCGGATCGAGGAGCTGACCGTCTCCCGGGCCGAGGCGCTGGAGGCGCACGGTGCCGAGCTGCGCCGGATCGAACGGGACCTGCACGACGGCACGCAGGCCCAACTCGTCGCGGTGGCCCTCCGGTTGGGCCTCGCCGACCGGGTGTTCGAGCAGGACCCGGACGCCTCGCGGAAGCTGTTCCTGGACGCCCGCACCGGCGTGGAGGAGGCGCTCACCCAGCTCCGTACGGTGATCCGGGGCATCCACCCGCCGATCCTGTCCGACCGGGGGCTGAACGGCGCGATCCGCTCGCTCGCGGCGGGCCGCCCGATCCCGGTGGCCCTGGACCTCCCGGACCTGCCCCGGCGCCCGCCCGCCGCCGTCGAGGCCGCCGCGTACTTCGTGGTCGCCGAGGCCCTCACCAACATTGCCCGGCACAGCGGCGCGACCCGGGCGGAGGTGTCGCTCCGGCAGGCCGGCCGCAGCCTGCGCATCACGGTCCGGGACGACGGCCGCGGCGGGGCCGACCCGCAGGCGGGCAGCGGCCTGGCCGGCGTCCGGCGGCGGGTCGCCGCGCTGGACGGAACGACCCGGATCGACAGCCCCGTCGGGGCCGGAACGACACTCGAGGTGGTACTGCCGTGCGGATCGTGATGGCCGAGGACAACGTCCTGCTCCGGGAGGGCCTGGTCCTGCTGCTGGAGACCGTCGGTCACGAGGTGGTCGCGGTGGTCGGCAGCGGCCCCGAGGTGCTGCCCGCGCTGCTGGAGCACCGTCCCGACGTGGCGGTGCTGGACGTACGGCTGCCGCCCGGCTTCCGCGACGAGGGCCTGCGGGCGGCGATCGAGGCCCGTCGGCTGCTGCCCGGGCTGCCCGTGCTGGTGCTCTCCCAGTACGTCGAGGAGAGCTATGCCGCCGAGCTGCTGGCCCAGGGGGTGGCGGGCGTCGGCTACCTGCTCAAGGACCGGGTCGCCCGGGTCGAGGAGTTCCGCGAGGCGCTGGAGCGGGTGGCCGCGGGCGGTACCGCGCTGGACCCCGAGGTGATCTCCCAGCTGATGAGCCGTCACGACCCGCTGGACACGCTGACCCAGCGCGAACGCGAGGTGCTCGGCCTGATGGCGCAGGGCCTCGACAACCCGACCATCGCCGGGACGCTGTTCATCACCGAACGCTCGGTCAGCAAGCACATCGGCAACATCTTCCTCAAGCTCGACCTGCCGCAGAGCGACAGCGGCCACCGCCGGGTGCTGGCGGTGCTGGCCTACCTCAAGGCCTGACCGGACGTCAGCGCGTCACCCGTCAGCGCGTCACTCGAGTCGGCGTCAGGGCAGGGTGGCGGCCCCGGCGCGCAGGAAGGCCATCGCGGTGTCGATGTTCGCCTCCTGCGGGTGGTGGCAGAGCTCGCTGACCATCGCCGCCGCCGCTGCCGCGGCCATCCGGGGGCCGAAGGCGTCGGGTGCGCTGCCGCGCTCCTCGGCGAACATCCGGGCGCCGTCCTGGATCACCTCGGCCAGCCGGAGACTGCCGGCCGCCTCGAGCTGGGGATTGGCGTCGAGCATCCGGTCGGTGAGCTCGTCGAGGTCGCTGCGGTCGGCGAACTCGTGGCGCAGCCAGTGCTCCAGCGCGTCCAGAATGGTCCAGCCCGGCGGCCGCTGCCGCAGTGCGGTGGCCAGCCGGTCGGCGAAGGACTCGAACTGGGACAGTGCCAGTTCCAGCTTGGACGGGAAGTACAGCGTGACCGTCCGCGGCGAGACCTCGGCCGCCTCGGCGATGTCGGCGATCGTGGTCGCCTCGAAGCCCCGCTCGGCGAACAGCTCGTACGCGGCCCGCACGATCGCCTCCCGGCGCCGGGCCTTGCTGCGCTCCCGGAGGCCGTCCGTCGTCCGCAGGCCGTCAGTGGTCATGGCCGCATCTTACCAGCGACGGCTAAATTACACTCGACTGCAATTCTGCCTTAGAGTGTAGTGAGACGGTGGCCCGTGGGGGTGGCCGCCGGGACGAGAGAGGGGCATCGACATGGCGTCACGCCTGTACGCATGGGGGCGCTGGGCGATCCGCCGACGGGGCCGGGTGGTGGCCGTCTGGCTGCTGCTGCTCGCCGTGGTCGGCGGCCTCGGGATCACCCTGCACGGCAAGCCGAGCACCGCGTTCTCGGTGCCTGGGATCGAGTCCCAGCAGGCCCAGGACCTGTTGGAGGCTCAGTTCCCGGCCGCGGCGGGCGGGGTGGCCCGGGTGGTGTTCGCGGCTCCCGAGGGCGGCACGCTGACCGGGCCCGCGGCCGGAGCGGCGATCGCCGACGGCCTGCGGACCGCCGCCCAACTGCCGGGCGTGGTGGCCGTCCTGGACCCGGCCCACGGCGGGGCGATATCGGCGGACGGGCGGATCGGCTACGCCGACGTCCGGTTCGGCGTGGCGGCCGACGAGGTGCCGCAGACCGCCAAGGACGCCCTCTCGCGTGCCATGGACCCGGCCCGATCCGCCGGACTGGCAGTCGAGTTCGGCGGCTCAGCCATGCAGCCCAAGACCGAGGTCGGCGGCCCGGCGGAGGTGGTCGGCGTGGTGCTGGCCTTCGTCATCCTGGCGCTCGCCCTCGGCTCGCTGGTGGCGGCCGGACTCCCGTTGCTGACCGCCGCCGTCGGCGTGCTGATCGGTGTGCTGGGCGTTCAGTTCGCCTCCCGCTTCCTGGAGATGACCAACACCGCCACCGTGCTCGCCCTGATGATCGGTCTGGCGGTGGGCATCGACTACGCGCTGTTCATCATCGCCCGCCACCGGGAGCAGCTCGCCGACCCCGAGGCCGACCTCGACGACTCGATCGCGCGGGCGGTGGCGACAGCCGGCAGTTCGGTGGTCTTCGCCGGAGCGACCGTGATCATCGCGCTGGCCGCGCTCGCGGTCACCGGCATCCCGTTCCTGACCGTGATGGGCCTGGCCGCCGCCGGCACCGTACTGCTCGCGGTGCTGGTCGCCGTCAGCCTGGTGCCCGCCGTGCTGAGCCTGCTCGGCGAGCGGCTGCGGCCCAAGGCCCGCCGTCCGCGCACCGCTGGTACGTCCGAGGGCCCCGCCCGTAAGCCCGCCGCCTGGAGCCTGGCCTGGGCCCGGCTCGTCACCCGGCGGCCGCTGGTGGTCCTGCTGGTCGGCGTGATCGGCCTGCTGGCCCTGGCCCTGCCGGCCCGCGACCTGCGCCTCGGGCTGCCGAGCTACGCCTCCCAGCCGGCCGACAGCACCCAGCACCGCAGCTACCGGCTGCTGACCGAGGGCTTCGGCCCCGGCTTCAACGCCACGCTGGCCGCGGTGGTCGACACCAGCGGCATCGCCGCCGACCAACGGGCCGCCACGGTTGGGGAGTTGGGCAAGAAGCTGGCCGCCGATCCCGGCGTGGCGGCGGTCGCCCCGCCGGTCACCAATCCCGGCGGCAACCTCGCCGTGATCGCGGTGGTGCCCAGGACCGGCCCCGACGCCCAGGCCACCACCGACCTGGTGCACCGCCTGCGGGAGAACGCGCCCGCCGTCGACCGGACCGGTGGCACCCTCTACATCGCCGGTGCCACCGCCGCCGCGATCGACGTCTCGAACAAGCTCTCCGACGCACTGCCGCTGTTCGTCGCCATCATCGTGATCCTGGCCCTGATCCTGCTGACCATCGCCTTCCGGTCGCTGCTGGTCCCGGTCAAGGCCGCACTCGGCTTCCTGCTCTCGATCGCCGCCTCGCTCGGCGTCACCGTCTGGGTGTTCCAGCAGGGCCACCTCAACGGTCTGCTCGACATCCCCTCGGCCGGACCGGTCACCGCCTTCCTGCCGGTGCTGCTGATCGGCGTGCTGTTCGGGCTGGCGATGGACTACGAGGTCTTCCTGGTCAGCCGGATGCGCGAGCACCACGAGCACACCGGGGACGCGGCCGCCGCCATCGTGCACGGCGTGGCCCGGAGCGGGCGGGTGGTCTCCGCCGCCGCGCTGATCATGGTCGCGGTCTTCGGCGGCTTCGTCTTCAACCACGACCCGATCATCAAGTCGATCGGCTTCGCGCTGGCCTTCGGCGTGCTGATCGACGCCTTCGTGGTCCGGATGGCGCTGGTGCCCGCCGCGATGGCGCTGCTCGGCCGCCGCGCCTGGTGGCTGCCCCGGGCCCTCGACCGCCTGGTGCCCGACGTCGACATCGAGGGCGCCCACCTTCCCGCGCCCCCCGCGGCGGCGACGGCGGGGAAGCGGGACCGGGTTCCGGTGGGCTGACCGGGCGGGTGGGCGGACGGATCGTCAGCTGCTGACCGGCCGTACGGTGTCGCCGCCCACCAGCTCCGGGAGGCCGGGGGTCAGCCAGTGCAGACGGTCCGCCAGCCCGGCCTCGGCGAACCGGGCGTCGACCTCCGCCCGGCCCTCGGTGAAGTGCTCCCACGAGGTGTAGTGGACCGGCACGACCCGCCGGGCGCCGAGCGAGCGGGTGAGCGCGGCGGCCTGCGCCCCGTCCATCGTGATCAGGTCGTCGCCGAAGCCCGTGACCCGGGCGGCCCCCAGGTGCAGCACGGCGGTGCCGATCGTGAACCGCCTGCCGATCTCGTCCAGTTCGGGAAAGTAGACGGTGTCCCCCGAGACGTAGACGGCCTCCTCCTCGCCCGGCACCTCGATCACGTAGCCGGTCACGTCGCCCACCGGGCCGTGCTGGCAGGGGGTGCCGGTGATCCGCAGACTGTGCTCCCCGACCGTCAGCGTGCGGGTCTCCCACGGGGCCAGGCCCACGGCCTGCCCGCCGAGCCGGCCGGCGCCGCTGACGGTGGTGAACACGGGGTGGTCCGCCAGCAGGGCGCGGCCGGTGGCGTCCAGGTTGTCGGGGTGCTCGTCGTGGCTGAGCAACACCGCGTCGAACGACGGGAGTTCGGTCGGCGACAGGACGGGACCCGCGGTGCTGCGCAGGACGACCGGGCCGCGCCGGTACTCCGCCGGGGCGGGGTCGAAGGCCGGGTCGGTGAGCAGGAGCAGACCGCCGATCTCCAGCAGGGTGGTCGCGGTGCCGATGTGCGTGACAGTGATCTTCAAGGCCGGTTCTCCTCGTTCTGGGCATGCGGGGACGACCGGCGCCTCGGCGCCGGGGAGTGGGTCAGAGGGGGTTCAGCGGGCCGCCGGGAAGCAGCGCCGGTACTCGCCCGGGCTGGTGCCGAGGCGGTCACGGAAGACGCGGTGCAGGGTCTCGACCGAGCCGAAGCCGGAGCGGCGGCTGACCTCCTCCAGCAGGTGGTCGGTCCGCTCCAGCAGTCGGCGCGCCGTCTCCAGCCGGGTCTGCTCGACGAACGCTCCCGGCGTCGTACCGGTCTCGGTCTGGAAGACCCGCGCGAAGTGACGTTCGCTCAGCGCGAGCCGGGACGCCAGCGCGGGCACGGACAGGTCGCCGTCAGGGTGCTCGCCGATCCACCGGCGCAGCTCGCCGACGTCTTCGCGGGTACCGGCCTGCTGGGACAGTGGGACGCTGAACTGGCTCTGGCTGCCCGGTCGTTGAAGGTACATCACCATGATCCGGGCGACCCGCAGGGCGAGGTCGTGGCCGTGGTCCTCGGCCACCAGCGCCAGGGCCAGGTCCAGTGAGGCGGTCATGCCCGCGCTGCTCCAGATCCGGCCCGAGCGGACGAAGATCGGGTCCGCCTCGACCTCGACCTCCGGGTGGTCGGCGGCCAGCCGTGCGGCGGTGGCCCAGTGCGTGGTGGCGCGGTGACCGTCCAGCAGTCCGGCCGCGGCCGTCAGGTGCGCGCCCGCGCAGACCGACGCCACCCGTCCGGCCTGGGGCCCGACCTCGCGCAGCCACTGCACCACCACCGCGTCCACCCGGGGCACCGGACCGTCCGGGCCCACGTCCACCCGCCCTGGTACGAGCAGCGTGTCGGGTCGCTCCGGTCGCTCTCGGAGCGACTCCCCGGCATACAGCGGAATGCTGGAGGAGGTCGGCACCGGGCCCGGCCGCTCGGCGAGCACCCGCACCTCGTACCCGGCCCGCCCCGGCGGCAGCAGCTGGCCGGCCAGCGTGAACACCTCGGCCGGTCCGGTCACGTCCAGGGCGTTGACGCCGGGGAAGACCGGGATCACGACCAGGTGCGCCAGGGCGGTGGGTGCGGGGTTCATGGCCTCAGCCTTTCCCGTCGGTGCGGCGGCTGCAATGACCAGTTCCTGCAAGATCCTGCCATTGGGCGTTCGGCCCCGCCCGGGGCGGCTCCCACCTGCGGTTTCGATGGCCGAGGGGGAGGCCGGCCTCGGATATTCTGGTCACATGAGCGAGAACCTGCCCGTGTGCCCGAAGTGCTCCGGTGAGTACACCTACGAGATGGACGCCCTGATGGTCTGTCCGGAGTGCGGCCACGAGTGGGCCCGCGACGAGGCCGCTGCCGACGCGGGCGCCGCCGCCGGTGACCGGGTGGTGAAGGACGCGGTCGGCAACGTGCTCGCCGACGGCGACACCGTGACCGTGGTCAAGGCCCTCAAGGTCAAGGGCAGCCCGTCCGGGATCAAGGCGGGCACCAAGGTCCGCAACATCCGGCTGGTCGACGGGGTGGACGGCCACGACATCGACTGCAAGGTGGACGGCTTCGGGCCGATGCAGCTGAAGTCGAGCGTGGTCAAGAAGGCCTGACGGGCCGTCGCGGAGCGCGAGGCCCGAGAGCTCGTGCCAGTCGGCCTGGCGGTCCTATGATCGCCGCATGATCAAGGGCGTGATGTTCGACTTCTCCGGCACCCTGTTCCGCATCGAGTCCACCGAGGAGTGGCTCGCGGCGATCCTGGCCGAGGCCGGACTGCCGCTGGCCGACGAGGAGTTCGCGGACTGGGCGCGGCGGCTGACGGAGTACGGGGCGCTGCCCGGCGGAGCGGAGCCGCTGCGGGTGCCCGCGCACCTCGAAGTGCTGTGGCACGAGCGGGACCTGAGTGCCGATCAGCACCGCGCCGCCTACACCGGGCTGCTCCGGGAGGCCGGTCTGGCCACCTCGGAGCTGGAACGGGCGCTCTACGACCGCCACATGACGCCCGCCGCCTGGCAGCCCTACCCGGACGTCGAGCCGACGCTGCGTGAACTGCGCAGCCGGGGGATCCCGGTGGCCGTGGTGAGCAACATCGGCTGGGACCTGCGGCCGGTCTTCCGCGCGTACGGCCTGGACGAGCTGGTCGACGCCTACCTGCTCTCCTTCGAGGTGGGCGTCCAGAAGCCCGAACCGGAGATCTTCCGGGTGGCCTGCGACGCTCTCGGCCTGGCAGCGGCGGACGTGTTGATGGTCGGCGACGACCGTACGAAGGACGGTGGCGCGACGGCGCTGGGCTGCCCGGTGCAGTTCGTCGACCACCTGCCGGTCGATCAGCGCCCGGCCGGACTGGCACCGGTCCTGGAACTGCTGGACGGCGCGGGCGGCCGGTAGCGCGACGCGCTCAGGGCCGCGTGTTCTCGGCCGCAGTCTCCTGCCACTTGCGTCCGATCGCCCGGAGCATGACCGGGTACACCCCCAGGTACCGGAACGGCTTGATGCCGGCCATGTAGACGGCGCCGAACAGCCCGTTCGGCTTGACCAGGACGGTCATCTGGCCGCGGTAGCGGCCGGCCCCGTCCGGGACCCAGCCGATGTGCAGCACTCCGTGCATGGTCCGGTTGGCGCTCTCGGCCGCCCACTCGTCGTGCGTCTGGTAGACGGAGGTGAACGGCAGCGACCGGAGGTCGGGCCCGCGCGGACCCTCGTGGAGGTCCGCGGGCAGCCGGTCCCGCAGCGTCCGCACCCGGGTGCCGAGACCGGCGTCGGCCTTGTCCCAGCCGAGCAGCGCCCCGAGCTTCCAGCGGACCGCGAAGAGCAGCCGCGGCACCGGGGAGGAGACGGCCGACCCGTCGCCGTCCGCGAACTGGCGCACCAGCCGCGCGAGGTCGTCGGGACCGCCCGGCGTCGGCAGCGCCCAGACGTCCTCGACCAGGAAGTCGTGGGTGAGCTCGTGGATCCGCCACGGGCGGGAGGTGTACGCGGTACGGGGGAGTCTCATGAGTGGCCCCTATCTGTACGATGCCGTATAGATGGAGGCTAGCACCGATCTGTACGGCTCCGTACAGATCGACCGGGCGTGAGGGACGACGACACACCATGGGCGCGACGATCCGCACTCCACGCGGCAAGTGGATCGAGGAGGGGCTGCGGGCGCTCGCCGCCGGCGGCCCCGAGGCCGTCCGGATCGAGCCGTTGGCGCAGGCGCTCGGCGTCAGCAAGGGCGGCTTCTACGGGTACTTCGGCAACCGGGACGCGCTGCTCACCGAGATGCTCGACACCTGGGAGCGCGAGGTCACCGAGGCGGTGATCGCGCAGGTCGAGAGCGGCGGCGGGGATGCCAGGGCCAGGCTGGAGCGGCTGTTCGCGATCGCCGCGTCCGGCGGCGGGCCGACCACGAGCGTCGCGGCCGACCTGGCGATCCGCGACTGGGCCCGGCGTGACGAGGCGGTGGCGGAGCGGCTCCGCCGCGTCGACAACCGGCGGATGGCGTACCTGCGCTCGCTGTACGGCTCTTTCTGCCCCGACCCGGAGGACGTCGAGGTCCGCTGCATGATCAGCTTCTCGCTGCGGGTCGGCTACCACTTCATCGCCGCCGACCACGGCAGCCTCAGCCGGGCGGAGGTCATGGAACTGACCAGGAAGTGGCTGCTGCGGTAGCGCCGGTCAGCGGGGATGCCCGGCATCGTCGGTGTGGAGGGTCTGGGTGTTGAACTTGATCTGCCAGACCACCACTTGGCCGTCGGGGCGCTCGCACATCACCGCGCCGTCCTGCCAGATGCCGTTGGTGACGTACCACTGACTGCCCACCGGGTCACCCTGGTTGAGGTGGACGTCGTGTACGCCGAGTCCGGTGGTGAAGCTCTGCCCGAACACGTAGATCCGGGAGGCGGCCTCGAGGTGCGGGACCAGCACGTCCAGGGCGTTGTCGCCGTCACTGGCGATCCACGGGAAGAACCGCAGGTGCGGGCGGGCCCAGTCGAGCCCCCCGAGCCCGGTGATCCGGCGGCGCAGCCCCTGCACCGACGTGGCCAGGCGGTCGGCCAGATCGGGGCCGAACATCGGGCTGCCCGGCGGATGCGGGGCGATCACCTGGTGGGCCCGGTCGGTCACGGCGGCCAGCCACTCGAACCAGAGACGGTTGCGCAGCAGCGGGCTCCGGACGTAGTCGAGCGCGCCGGAGGTGGGCGAGGAGGGCAAGTGATGGAAGCCGTCCGGCCGGACCCGGAGCGCGGCGATGTCGGCACTGCGCAGGTCGTCCACCAAGCGGTAGCTGACCCCCACACTGCCGGGCGCATCCACGTCGAGCGCGGACTGGTAGACACCGACGGGCGTGTCCAGGAACAGGTGCCCGTGGTACCACTGGCCGAAGTCATGTATCGGGTCGCGGGTGAAGTCGTGCAAGGTACCGATCGCGACCCCGTAGTTCGGAAGAGCCATACCTCCACTCTCCGCCCGACCCGGCCGCCCCGCAGCTGATCGGGGGCCGACGTTCCAGGTGGCGGACCCACGCTAGCCTCGGCGCGGAGGTCGGTACTTTGGAGATCACGGTTCAGTGGGTCAGAACGTCCTGGACGAAGCAGTCCCGGGGTGGGGAAGCAGCTGCACGCAGGAACGCGGCCCCGGCCGGCTTCGTCGTGCCGAAGGACCGGGTGTCGGCTGTGCACGTCGTACGCATGCGGGAGGAGGGTGGTTTCCAGCCGTGCGAGAGCTGGGAGGCGCTGCGCGGTGTCGCCCTCGGCCTCCGCGAAGCTGACGGCCGGCTGCGCGTGCTGCCCCGGGTGGATCCGTTGTTCGGCCTGCCGCCTCGGCCTCGCAGGCCTCCGGCTGTGCGTCTCCTTCCGCAGCAGTGGGTCCGGTGGCAGCTGAACTACCGCTTCAGCAGTGCGGCGGGGATCCGGGACTGGTCGTACTGGCTGGATACGTTCAACGTCGCCTACGGCCCTGCTGACGCCGACGTGTTCCTGTCGGCGCCGACCGTGTTGATCGATGAGTGCGGACCGCTCCGGTAGTGAGGTGGGGTCGCTGAACAATGGGTTTGCCCTCGGTGGCGGCGGGCTGGAAATCTCGGACCGAATACTCGCCGGCCGCCGAGGAGCAGACGGAATGAGCAGTACGACGGTTGTCTGCTTCGGTGACGAGCAGTTCTTGGCCTACGACGTCGCTCTCGGGGTCCTCTTCGCCGAAGCGATCGAGGTTGCCGAGGCATCAGCTGAGGACGATCAGCCCTCCTGGCGGAGTGAGCTGATCCAGCGGATGCGCGTCAACGCCGCGCTCGCGAGCGACTTCGCGGTGGTGCTGGACGAGTTCGGCGCCGACCAGCGGACGGAGCTGCTGTCCTGGGTCCAGCAGGCCGGCTCGCGGCTGACCGCACGGGGTGGGGTCAGCTCCGGCGAGGTGGCCGGCTGGGATGTCCTGGACGGATTGACCCTTCACGTGCGCGGTGCCGGGCACATCGCTGCCGCCCCGCTGGTCGAACTGGGCGAGGCGATGGCGCAGTTGATCGCCGGTACCTTGCCACCCGCACCGGATGGGCAGCACTGGCTCTTCGGCCTACCCTCCGGACGATGCAGCCTGTGAAGCGGCCGTCCGAGCGCTCAGCGTGAAGGGGACGGGTACGGCATCGTGACGACCGGGCCCAGCGGGTGGCAGCCGTCCCAGGAGGCCATCTGCCACGGCGGGCAGGACGTCGGTGGCACCGGGAGGGTGAGGGCCGGTCGCGGCGGGATGCTGGTCTGCAGCTTGGTGGCCGGCTTCGCGGATGGCCGAGGGGCGGCCGTTCTGGTGGCGGCGGGCGGTGTCGTGCTCGGGGCGACGGCCGGGCTGCTGCTCGCTGGTGCTGTCTCCGAGGGTGATGGGCTGTCAGCCGACACTACGAGTACGGACGGCGTGGGACTCGCCGGGGCCGGCTCACCCGGTGTGGGAGTGGCCGAGGGGCTTGGGGCGCTCCCGGCGCCGGTCGGTGCGGAGTGGTGCGAGTTCGACAGGAGCAGCCCGGCGCCACCGGCGAGCGCCACCAGGCACAGCCCGCCTGCCGCACCGATGGTGAGCTTGCGGCGCCGCGCGGCTCTCGTGCCACTGTCCTGCATGGGGGCCTCGCCTTTTCGATCTTCCGTTCGGACTCGGCGGATGCTAACACCGTGGTCGGTACGGGTCCGCAGGCGGGATCTGAGCGGGCGGGCTCGATGTCGTCGTCCGCCGGGCGGAGGAGGCGGCTCAGGGGTGGGCCAGGGTGGTCCCTGATTGATCATCAGGAGGCCGTCGGGGCAGGGTGGTTCCCATGAAGACCAATGCAACCAGCCTGAAAACACGCCGACTTGCCGCCACCGGCGCCGCTCTGGTGACGGTCCTGGCCGCCGCCACCGGTCCGGCCCTGGCCGCTCCCGGGGACAACGAATCGACCGCGCCCGGGAATTGGCGCGGCACCCTGGTATCGGTCGAGACCGTCGAGCAGCTCTCCCCGCAGGCCGCCGCCGACCAGGCGGCCGGGAGGGGTTACCCGGCCCGGGCTGCGCGCTACGGGGTGACGCACTACCGGGTGGTCTACCGCACCCCGGACGAGCACGGCCGCCTCACCACCGCGAGTGGCCTGGTCAGCCTGCCGGAGCGGGGCCGGGACGACCTGCGGGTGGTGGTGTACGAGCACGGGACCATGGCGGCCCGGGCCCAGGCACCCTCCGTCAACCCGGCGGTACACGGGGACTCGGCGCTGTTCGCGGCCGCGGGGTACGCCGTGGCCGCCCCGGACTACCTGGGCCTCGGGCTCGGCCCGGGTCCGCACCCGTACGGCGACCTGGCCTCCGAGGTCACGGCGTCGGTCGACCTGCTGCGGGCCGCCCGGTCGGTGGCGCACAGTCAGGGCCACCGGCTCGACCCGCGCGTGCAGGTCACCGGGTTCTCCCAGGGCGGTCCGGCCGCGATGGCGCTCGGCCGGGCCCTGCAGTCCGGCGCCGACCGGCACTTCCGGCTCGGCTCACTGGCACCGGTGAGCGGCCCGTACGCCACCCGGGACGCGGAGGCGCCGGCCGGTCTGGACGGCACGCTGCACCCCAAGGTCGCCGTCTACTACTTCGCGTACTGGCTCACCGCGATGAACCGGCTGCACCACCTGTACGACACACCGTCAGAACTCTTCCAGGCCCCGTACGACCAGGCCGTGGAGGCCCTGTTCGACGGCACCCACTCGGACAGCGAGATCCTCCAGAGCCTGCCGGACACCCCGCAGCAGCTGCTCACCCCGCACGGCATCGACTGGGCGCTGCACCCCACCGGCGGCCTGCTCGCCGCCTTCGAGGCGAGCGACTCCAGCTGCGACTGGGCGCCGCGCGTGCCGGTCCGGGTGTACGCGGCGAGCGGCGACCGCGACGTGGCCCTGTCCAATGCGCAGCACTGCGCACAGGCGCTGACCGAGCACGGCGCGCAGGTGACCCTGACGGACGTCGGCACGGTCGAGCACTCGCCCTCGCGGCGGCTCGCGCTGCCCCAGGTGGCGGCGTGGTTCGAGGAGCGGCTGCCGGCCTGACGGGGGATCGGCTACGGGGCGACCCAGCCCGGCGTCCAGGTTCCGGGGACGTCGTGGCCGTTCGCCGGGGCGGTGAGATGGGTGCGGAGGGTGGTCAGCGCCGGGTGGGGGTTGTCGCGGTGCCAGAGCAGCGAGTGCGGGTAGACGGGGGTCGGGTCGGTCACCGTGATGCGGCGCAGGCCGTGGCCGGCGGGCCAGACCAGCCGGGTGTGCTCGCCCATGAAGGTGGCCAGGGCCGGGGTGTCGGCGATGGTGTCGAGGAGGGCGTCGGAGCCGAAGTTGGGGCCGGTCGCCTCGATGGTGAGGCCGAACTCGGCGACCAGGTCGTCGTAGTAGGCGGCCCACTCGGTCCCGGGGACGATGCCGGGCATCCAGATCCGGTGCCCGGCGAGCTGAGCCAGGGGCACCGACCGGGCGCCCGCCAGCGCATGGGCGGGGCCGGTGAGGAGCTGGAGCGGTTCGTCGAGCACCCGGACGGACTCGATGTCCTCGGGCAGGGGCCGTCCCGGCACGCCGACGGCACGGAAGGACGCGTCGATCTCACCGGACCGGATGGCGGCGACGGCCGTCTCGACGTCGAACAGCATCACCACGTCGAGCTCGATGTCGGGGTACGCGCGATGGAAGCCGCGCAGCAGTCCCGACGGCGCGACGCGCGAGGCGATCACGTCGACCCGCAGCGGACGCCGGCCGGTGCGCACGGACGCGACCGCGCGCTCGGCGACGCGCAGCAGCTCGCGGGCGTGGGGCAGGAACGCCTGCCCGTCGATGGTGAGCCCGGCGCCGCGCGGGGTGCGGGTGAACAGCCGCACGCCGAGGGTGCGCTCCAGCGCGGCGACGCGCTTGGAGACGGCCTGCTGGGTGACCGTCAGCTCGGCGGCGGCCTGCTGGAACTGCCCCGCGTCGGCGACGGCGACGAAGGTCCGGACGGTGTCGAGATCCATGCCGACACCCTAGGGGAACAACCGTTGGTTGTAGCTGATGGCTCCGAGGTTGTTTGACCCCAGGTGAGGGCACTCGCTTTGCTTGCTGCCGATCGCGGATCGGTTGTGCGGGTGAGCGGCGAGGGGCATCGGTATGAGGAGCGGTCACCGGCTGGGCCGGCGGTTCGGGTGGCTCTGGGGCGCGTACGGGACCAGTGCGCTTGGCACCTGGCTGGCCTTCGGCGCGTTCCCGCTGATCGCCATCCAGGTGCTGCACGCGGGACCGGCCGAGGTGGCCGCGCTCTCCTCCGTGGGGGCCGCGGTGGGCGCGGCCGTGGCGGTGCCGCTCGGTCCGTGGGTGGAGTTCCGCCGCAAGCTGCCGGTGCTGATCGCGATGGACCTGGTGCGGTGCGCGGCGTTGCTGACGATCCCGGTCGGGTTCGCGCTGGGCATGCTCACCTTCCTCCAGCTCCTGCTGGTCCTGGTGGTCGTCGCGGCGGCCGACATCACCTTCCGGGCCGCCTCCGGCGCGTACCTGAAGACCTTGCTGCCGGCCGAGGACCTGCTCGTCGCCAACGCCCGGTTCGAGTCCACGGCCTGGACGACCACGATCATCGGACCGCCGCTGGGCGGCGCGGCGATCGGACTCCTCGGCCCGGTGGCGACGGTGGCGGCCGACGCGGTCAGCTACCTGCTCTCGGCCCTGGGCCTGCGCGCGACGCGCGGGTACGAGCCGCCGCCCGCGCGCCGGGAGGCCCCGCGGCTGCGGGCCGGGGACCTGCTGGACGGCTGGCGGTACCTCCTTGCCGACCCGACGCTGCGTCCGCTGTTCTTCAACACCGCGCTGTTCAACGGGCTGGTGATGGCCACTCAGCCGCTGCTGGCCGTGCTGATGCTCGGCCGGCTCGGGTTCACACCGTGGCAGTACGGCCTCGCCTTCGCCGTGCCGTCGATCGGCGGGCTGCTCGGTTCGCGGCTGGCCCGACGGTTCGTCACCCGGTTCGGACAGTACCGGGTGCTGGTCGTGACCGGGGCGCTGCGCGCGCTCTGGCCCGTCGGCCTGGCCTTCGTGGGGCCGGGCAGCGGAGGGCTGCTGCTGGTGATGGGCGTCGAACTCGGGCTGATCTTCTGCTGCGGGGTCTTCAACCCCGTCCACGCCACCTACCGCCTCGAGCGCACCCCGACCGACCGGGTCGCCCGCACGCTGTCCGCCTGGGCGGTGACGACCAAGGCCGCCACCGCACTGCTCACCGCCCTCTGGGGCGTACTGGGCGGCCTGCTCGGCCCGGGTACGGCGATCGGCCTGGCGGGCGTGCTGCTGCTGGCGACTCCCCTGCTGCTCCCGCGCGCGGCGGCGCCGGAGCCGGTACCGAGTAGCGTCTGACGGGCCGTCACCGTGTTCGTCGGGCCGCGCCGATGCCGGCGGCGACCACCAGGACGGTGCCGCAGACCTGGACGGCGGTCGGGATCTGGGAGATGAGGATGAGCCCGGCCAGCAGGCTGATGGCCGGTTCGAGGCCGACCAGGGTGCCGTAGGTGGTCTTGCCGATCCGCTGAAGGGCCGTCATCTCCAGCAGGAAGGGCAGCAGCGGCATCAGGACCGCGATGCCCGCCGCGGCGGCGATCACGCCCCAGTCGAAGTCGGCGGCGACCGCCGGCGCGCCGAACGGTGCGCTGACCACGGCGGCGACGGTGAGCGAGAGGGCCAGGCCGTGCCGGGCGGTGAACCGGCTGCCGACGTGGGCGGTGCCGATCACGTACAGCGCCCAGCAGGCGGCTGCGGCCAGTCCGAACAGGACGCCGGCGCCGCTGACCGCCCCGGTCCAGGGCGAGGTGAGCAGCAGGACGCCGACCGCGGCGAGCGCGAGCCAGCCGAGTTCGGAGCGGCGCTTGGAGGCGGCGACGGCGACGGCGAGCGGGCCGAGGAACTCGAGCGCGGTGGCGGTGCCGAGCGGTACGCGGGCGGTCGCCTCGGAGAACAGCAGCATCAGCGCGGCGCTGACGGCGCCGAGCAGCGCGGTGGCGATCAGGTCCCGCCGGGACGCGGCGCGCAGCGCGGGCCCGAGCGAGCGGCCGGTCCAGGCGAGCAGGACGACCGCGGCGAACGCGATCCGCAGCCAGGTGGTGCCGGCCGGGCCGATGGAGTCGAAGAGTTCGGTGGCGAGCGCGCTGCCGGTGTGCAGGACGGCCATCGCGGCGAGTACGAGGACCGCGCCGGGCACCGGCCGCCGGACGGGTGTCCCGACGGCCTGGCGCGTGGAGGTGGGGGACGAGGTTGAGGTCGATGCGGTCACCCGGCCATTTGATCTCCCGCCGGCTGTTTCCGTCCACGGTTTATTGGTGGACCGATCAGCCACTATTGGTGGACGATTGCCTCATGGAACCCTTCGGCCGACTGCCTGACCTCACCCGGCTCCGCCTGCTGGTCGAGCTGGACCGGCTCGGCACGATGGCGGCCGTGGCCGACCACACCGGGTACGGGACCTCGGCGATCTCCAAACACATGGCGGTGCTGGAGCAGGAGGTCGGCGTGCCGCTGCTGCGGCCGGTCGGCCGCCGGGTGCGGCTGACGCCCGCCGGTGCGCGGCTGGTGGAGCGCGCGGTGGGGATCCTGGCGGCGGTGGAGGAGGCGACGGCCGAGCTGCGCGGCGGCGCGGACCCGGCCGGCCGGGTGCGGCTGGCCAGCTTCTACACGGCGGTGGAGCCGGTCGTCCTGCCGATGGCGGCCCGACTACGGCGGCTCCATCCGCGGGTGGAGCTGGAGCTGTCCGAGCACGAGCCGGAGGGCACCGCCGAGCTGCTGCGGTCCGGCGAGGCCGATCTCGGCGTGGTGTACGACTACAGCCTGGTGCCGCACCCGTGGCCGTCGGAACTGAGCGCCCGGCTGTTCGAGGAGCAGCCGCTGTACCTGGCCGTACCGGCCGGCCACCAGGACGCGGACCGGCCGGTCGCGCTGTCGGAGCTCGCCGCCTTCGCCGAGACCGGCTGGATCGCCAACTCCCGTGGCTCGGACGACGACGAGCTGGTGCACCGGGTGTGCGCGATGGCCGGTTTCGTGCCCCGGATCCCGCACCGGATGGACAGCCTGCACCTGGTGAACAGCCTGGTCGGCGCGGGCCTGGGGGTGGCGCTGCTGGCCGAGTCCGGCATCGAGCGCGACCGTACGGACGTGGCCTTCCGCCGCCTCGACCCGCAGGCCGGCACCCGCCGCAGCTTCCTGCTCGCCCGGGCCGGTCAGTGGACCTGGCCCCCGGTCGCCGCCGTCGCCGCCCTGATCTGTGACCGCGGACCGCAGCCCGCCTGACCGGGCGTCAGGAATCCATGGCGGCGCGGTCGGAGTCGCTGCGCAGGACGCAGAACTCGTTGCCCTCGGGATCGGCAAGGACCGCCCAGCCCGAACCGTCGGGATTCCGGCGGTCGGCTACGAGCGTGGCACCGAGCCCGAGCAGCCGGTCCACCTCCTGGTCGCGCGAGGTCTCGGGGCGCAGACACAGATGGATCCGGTTCTTGACCGTCTTGGGCTCGGGCACCTGGTTGAAGTACAGCACCGGGCCCTCCGCCAGCAGCACCTGGGTCTCCCGGTCACCCGGTCCGGCGTCCGGATCCATCGGACGGCCCGTCACCTCGCTCCAGAACCGGGCCAACCCGTAGGCGTCCGCGCAGTCGATCGCCACGTTCTGCACTACCGAAACCATGGGCCCAGCCTTCCTGTCTTCCCTCCGGACTGCGCCCATCGTTTCAGAACCAGTGCAGGCAGTGCGGCTCGCGCTCGGCGCGGAACAGGGCGTCGGCGAGCGCGGCCGCGCCCGGGTGGTGGGCCCGGACGTGTCCGGCGCGCACCAGGGTGCTCGGGGTGGTGCCGCCGAGGTAGAGCGAGCCGAGGTCGCGTACGTCCAGGGAGAGGTCGGGCTCCCGGTCGGTCGGGACGCAGTCGGCCTTGCCGTCCCGGACGGTCAGCAGGTGGCGGCCGCGCTCGCCCAGGAACGGGTCGTCGACGTCGAGGACGAGCTCGCCGTCCGTGAACCAGCCGCGCGCGGTCAGCGCACGCGGGACGTCCAGCAGCCGTACCCAGAGCCAGTCGCCGTCGTCGCCGACCTGGCCGGCCCGGAAGTCCGCGAGCTGCCAGCGCAGCGGGTGCCCGGGCGGGACGTGCTTGAACACGACCTTGGAGACCAGGTCGTGCCCGAGCAGGAACCGGGCCAGGGCCGTGAAGACGGCATCGTCGGTGGTGATGGTCTCGTCGACCGTCAAGATGTCGGGATCGCCGAGCGAGTAGCTCGCGTACCCGTCCGGAACACCCTCGGTGTCCCGGTGGACGGCGACGTAGCGTGGCGCCGGAGAGATCGGGGCCTGCCCCGCGCCCGCGGCCCACCAGCGGTGCGGCCGGGACAGCGCGCCGGGCTGCGCGCGGCGGTAGCGGTCGTAGACCTCCTCCAGGAGCTCGCCGCACTCGGCGCGGCGCAGCACCTCGACCGAACCGGTGTCCGCGCCGACTGCCGCGCCCGCCCGGGGAAGGTCGAAGGCGGCCTGGTGGCGAGGCACCGTCAGGCGGGACGTGTAGGTCGCGGGACCGTAGCCGAACCTGCCGTAGATCGTGGCCTCGGACGCCAGCAGGACGGAGAGGAACTCCCCGCGGGCCCGCAGCTCGGTGAGCTGATGCCGCATCATCGCGCTGAGCACGCCCTGGCGTCGGTGCGAGGGCAGCACGCCGACGGCGGTCACCCCGGCGGCCGGGGCGAGGATCCCACCGGGGAGGGTGAGCTCGAAGGAGTACGCGCCGACGGTGCCGACCGGACGCCCGTCCGCCGTCACGGCGAACAGGTTGCGGTCCATCTCGAACGCCGACCACCAGACCCCGGTGCCGCCCTCGGCCGGAGTCTCCGGGAAGCGGCCGAACGCGGTGTGGAGCGTGTCGACGAAGAGGTCGAGGTCCTGGTCGGTCGTGGAACGGATTTCCATCGCTGCTGCTGTCTCCCCGGGATGGCGGCACCACGGCTCGTGGTGTCCCGCCACAGTGCAGCGTTGACGCATGGTCAGGTCAAACGAATTACGTGTCAGGGACGTGGCAGACGGTGATGGTGGCGGGTGTCCTGCGGAGCGGGCTCTCCTGGGGCCCGAAGGCTGTCCAGGAGGCCCCACTGTCCCTCTTACGCGGCGTCGCGTTCGCGCAGGCGGGCGGGGGAGGGGAAGCCGTCGCGGCGGGCGAGCGCGGCCGTCAGCCAGCGTCAGGGCGAAGTTCCCGGACACCGCCGTCACCGCGTTGGTGGCGGCGAAGCCGAGCAGGAGGGCCAGCAGCAGGGTGCGGGGGGCACGATCAGGGTTCAGGCCGTCATCGGTATCGCGGTGACGGCGGCGGCCAGTGCGTACACGGTGATCAGCAGTCCGGCGCGGGACTCGGTCACGCCCAGACCGGTGCTCACCGCGGGCAGCAGACCGGCCGGCAGCGCCTCGGTGAGGGTCGCGGTTACGGGTCAGGCAGCTGTGGACGCGGGTTGACCCTCACTCAGCCGGCCTGGTCGATGTGGTCGATGGCGAGTGCCTGGAGGGTGGCCGGCAGGAGGACGTGCTCGGCGCCGAGCACTCGTTCGGCCAGGGTCTCGGCGGTGTCGCCCGGGAGGACCGGGACCTGGTGGCGGGCGATGACCGGTCCCTCGTCGTATTCGGCGGTGACGTGGTGCACGGAGGCGCCGGAGACCGTGTCGCCCGAGGCGAGGACACTCTCGTGGACGCGCAGGCCGTGCATGCCCGGTCCGCCGTGCCGGGGCAGGAGGGAGGGGTGGACGTTGAGGATGCGGTGGGTGAAGGCGTCCAGCGTGGCCGGGCCGATCTTCTTCATGTAGCCGGCGGTGACGACCAGTTCGATGCGGTGCTCGTGCAGGGCGTCGAACATGGCCCGGTCCAGCTCGGCCGGATCGGGGTGGGTGCGGCCGGAGAGGTGAACGGTGGGTATTCCGAGTTCGCGGGCGTGGGTCAGGGCACCGGACGTGCTGTTGTTGCTGATGACCAGGGCGATCGTGAACTCGCATCCGGGCTGCCCGGCCGCGCTGGTCAGCGCGCGGAGGTTGGTTCCGGTGTGCGAGGCGAGGACTGCGACCTTGAGCGGCATGATCCGATCATGGCAGGGCCCGCCGAGCCGGCCCCGGGCAGGTTCGGTCCGGCCCCGGCCCGTCCCGCCAATGGCGCACTGCGATAGCGGTTGATATCGGCGGCCCCGAGGCTGGGCAGCACGGGCGTAGCGGCCTGTCCGAGTCAGGGCGACCGAGCAAGGGAGACGGCAGTGCTGGCCGAGCGGCTTCGTCAGGCGATCAACGCGCACGATCCGGACGCGTTCACCTCGTGCTTCGCCTCCGGTTACCAGAGCACCCAACCTGCCCACCCGGCCCGGGAGTTCAGCGGCCGGGAGCAGGTGCGGACGAACTGGTCCGCGTTCTTCCACGAGGTGCCCGACATCCGGGCGGACCTGCTGAGGACGGCGGTGACCGAAGGCGTCGAGTGGGCCGAGTGGCACTGGCACGGCACCCGGCTGGACGGGTCCCCGCTCGACATGAGAGGGGTGACCGTCATGGGCGTCCACGCCGGATCCGTGGTGTGGGGGCGGCTCTACATGGAGGAGACGGAGCAGACCGGCGAGAACATCGACGAGGCGGTACGGCGGCTGGCCGGGGGACGCAGCGTGGATGGAGAGGACCAGCCAGGTCCCCGATGAGTTCCGGTAGGGAGGCAGCCCGGCGACCTCCCAGTTCGGGACCCAGGACCGCGCGCACGGGTCGAAGCGGACGTCAGCACGGCGTACCGCACAGGCTTCTGGCGGGTGGTCAGGAGTGGGGTGGCCCGGGGGTGCGGTCGCCGAGATGGCTCGACCCTGCGGGCTGAAGTCAGAGCTCCGGGCTGTCGGAGCTGCCGTCGAGGTGGTGCCTGGTCTGCTCGAAGTGGACGACGGTGGAGTCGGGGGTCTCGTCGGTGACGGTGACGACGATGGCGGTGAGGTCCGGGGTGAGGCCGGTACGGACCCGTTCGAGGGTGGCGACGAGTTCGGCGGGGGCGTCGGCGATCCACTGCTCGCTGTCCCCGTGGGCGACCTCGTGGCGGTGGGCGTACTGGTCGGGGCCGTCGATCATGACCTCCAGCCGGCCCTGGGCCACCTGGACCGCGATGATCCGGTCCGCTCGCAGGAGTACGCCGTTGTTGGTCCGGAGCCACGCTCGTGCATCTGTCATGAGACGACCGTAGCCACGGAAGCGGTGAAACGAGGGCAACCCGGTGGGCCCCGAGGTGGGACACCACCGGTTTCGCTCAGCACCCGTCCGGTGTGGTGGGTTTGGCGTGGGTGCGGGGGCGTGATCAGCTGATCCTCTGTTCTGCCCGCGTTCGGGCACCTGCGGAGGAGGAGTATGACCATGGCGGGCTTCGGGTGGACGCTGCACGGGGACGGCCGGAGTCCGCGGCCCGGGGCGGTGGTGCGGCCGGAGGAGCGACTGTCCTGGGGGCGGACGGTCGGGCTCGGGGCGCAGCACGTGGTGGCGATGTTCGGGGCGACGTTCGTGGCGCCGGTGTTGATGGGTCTTGACCCGAACCTCGCGGTGATGGTGTCCGGGGTGGCGACCGTCTTCTTCCTGTTGGTGACGGGGGGTCGGATTCCGTCGTACCTGGGGAGCAGCCTGTCGTTCGTCGGGGTGGCGGCGGTGATCAAGACGCAGGGCGGTGACGCGGCGACGCTGACCGGGGCGCTGCTGGTGGTGGGCGCGGTGCTGGCGGCGTGCGGTGCGGCGGTGCAGGCGCTGGGGGCGCGGGTCATCCACGCCGTACTGCCGCCGGTGGTGACCGGTGCGGTGGTGATGCTGATCGGTTTCAACCTGGCGCCGGTGGCCGCCGGGACGTACTGGCCGCAGGATCAGTGGACGGCGCTGCTGACGATGTTCTTCACCGGGTTCGCGCTGGTGGCGTTGCGGGGGTTCTGGTCGAGGATCGCGATCTTCCTCGGGCTGGTGTTCGGGTACGGGATCTCGTGGGGGCTGGACCGGGTCTTCGGGCGGATCCATTCGGCGAACGGCGCGGGTGTGGTGACGGACCACTGGCGCCTCGACCTGTCGGGTGTGGGCAGCGCGGACTGGATCGGCCTGCCGACGCTGCACGCGCCCAGCTTCTCGCTGTCGGCGGTACTGGTGGCCCTGCCGGTGGTGGTGGCGCTGATCGCGGAGAACGCCGGGCACGTGAAGGCGGTGGGCGAGATGACGGGTGATCAGCTGGACGACCGGATGGGTGTGGCGATCATGGCCGACGGCGCCGCCACCGTGATGTCGACGGCGGTCGGCGGCCCGGCTACCACCACGTACGCGGAGAACATCGGCGTGATGGCCGCGACCCGGGTGTACTCGACGGCGGCCTACTGGTGTGCGGCCGGCTTCGCGATCCTGTTCGGCCTCTGCCCGAAGTTCGGTGCGGTGGTCGCCGCGATTCCCGGGGGAGTGCTCGGCGGGATCACGGTGGTGCTGTACGGGATGATCGGCCTGCTCGGCGCCCAGATCTGGGTCAACAACCGGGTCGACCTGGCCAACCCCCTGCACCTCGTACCGGTCGCGGCGGGCGTCATCATCGGCATCGGCAACGTCACCCTCACCTTCACCGACACCTTCGAACTCAGCGGCATCGCCCTCGGCACCCTGATCGTGCTGACGGGCTATCACGTGCTGCGCCTGCTGGCCCCGGCCCACATGAAGCACTCCGCCGGGACCTCGCTGCTTGACGCCGGCACCACCGACTACGACGACCGGCCCACCACCCGCCACTGAGCGTTCGTCGAACCGGTTTGTGTGAACCGGCAGGCACGACATTGAACCTCCTGGCCCCCAGCCCGCCGGCCACCGGCGCGGGCGGCGGCCGGTCGTGAGTGGGCCGGCCCGCCCTGTCCCGCTCGCCCCGGACTCCGCTCAGCCCTTGAGCAAAACGTACGGGTCCCAGGCGCAGTACCCGGCCACCTGACCGTCGCGGGTGAGGATCGCGAAGGTGAAGTGGAGCGTTTGCGGCCTGTTGCTGATGATGTCGGCCGACCAGTGAAAGGTCTCGACAGGAGGCACCGGAGCTCTTCGGGTGCGGAGAAGTCGTACGCGTACACCGGCCACAACTTCCTCGCCACGCAGACGACCCGTCAGGGCGAGCACTCCCTGACCGAGCGGACCGAGTGCGGCGTGCTGGCCGGCAAGTCGTTCGACGACCAGCCCGCCAACTGGCTTCGACGGGCGGGATGGTAACGGAGGGAGGCGGGACACAACCGGCTTTCCGGATAGGAGAGTTGAGCTCGTTCGGTCATGTCATGATCGGCTGTGCTGGTCGGAGCGATCCGGCAAGCAGAGCTGGCCTCCTACGATCGAAGGACCGAACATGGGCTCGTTCACCCTCCCGGAGCTGCCCTACTCCAAGGACGCACTCGCTCCGCACATCTCGTCGGAGACGCTCGACTTCCACTGGGGCAAGCACCACTTGACCTACGTGACGAATCTGAACAACTTGACCAAGGGCACCGAGAACGAGAGCAAGACGCTCGAAGAAATCATCGCGAAGTCGTCGGGCCCCCTCTTCGACAACGCCGCACAGCACTGGAACCACACCTTCTACTGGCACTCCCTGTCACCGAACGGCGGCGGCGAGGCCGACGGCGCTGTCAAGGACGCGATCATCGCGAAGTGGGGTTCCTTCGACACCTTCAAGCAGGAGTTCACCAAGCGCGCGACCGGTGCCTTCGGCTCCGGCTGGACCTGGCTGGTCAAGCAGACCGACGGCACCCTCGCCATCGTCACCACCAGCAACGCCGAGACGCCGCTCACCACCGACGCGAAGCCGATCCTGGTGGTCGACGTGTGGGAGCACGCCTACTACATCGACTATCGCAACGCGCGCGCGAAGTACCTCGACGCGTTCTGGAACGTCGTGAACTGGGACTTCGCCAACAAGAACCTCGCCCAGAGCTGATTCGTCGTGACGGTGGGCCTTCGTGCGGGAAGTCGAACACCGATGGGACGGCCGCGGGCGGAGCCGGTCGGTAGGCCGACCGGCTCCGCCTGCTGTCGGGTCGCTGGCCACCGATCAGCTCTCGGTCTTGATGACGTCGAGAACCTGGTGGGGCCGGGTGTGGTCAGTTGAGGGCGGCCCAGTTCTGGGTGTTGGCGTTGCCGGTCGGGTTGGCGGTGACGGCGGCGCCGGGGGTGACGGGGGCGCTGTCGAGGGAGTAGCCGGTCGCCGGGTTGGTGATCGTGTAGGTGCCGCTGCTGTTCTGGGTGACCTTCCAGTCCTGCCACGGGTTGGAGGAGTTGACGGCCCGTAGGGTGGCCTGGCCGCCGGAGGTGGTGGGCGCGGTCAGCACGAGCGCGTCCGGGCATCCGTCGATGAGCTTCGTGGTGCCGTTCGCCTCCGCCCGCAGCGTCCACCGCTGCTTGGCGCGGGTGGCGTCGTAAGTGGCGAGGACGGCGGGGGAACTGCCGGAGGCGCCGCACTGGTCGGAGCGTTCCAGGGCCAGGCCGCCGCCGTTGGTGAGGGCGTGGGTCCGGCCGTCGCCCACGATCGTGGGGCCGTAGTCGATGGCGTGGGCGGCCAGGTAGGTGAGTGCGCTGCCGGTGGTGGCGAGCACGGGGTTGGCGGTGGGCCGCCCGGTCTTGAAGTAGTCGGCGAAGGTGGCGGGCTGACGTGCCGTCAGCATGCTGATGGTGCGGTCCCATCCGCCGTCGAGGTTGTTCCACAGGTCCAGCAGTGCGCCGTCCACGTTGCCCTGGACCTGGTCCCCGGTGTGCCAGCCGGTGGTGTAGGCGAAGCTCTGGCTGCCGCCGTCGGGCCACACGTAGCGGTAGTCCTTCAGGAGGTAGGCGGCTGCGGCGTCGGCGAACGCCTCGGTCCAGGAGCAGCTGGCGGAGCTCGCCTGGTCGATGAAGTGCGGATTGCAGCCGGTTACCACCGGGAACTGTCCGTTGTACAGGCGGTGTTGGAAGAAGTGGCCGGCCTCGTGGAGCACGGTGTGCTCGGAGTCGGGGTCGGTGGCGGCGAGGTGGACGGTGTTGGCCAGGTCGTAGGACGGGCCGTCGGCCGAGTTGGCCGTCCACCGGACGTTGAGTTCGGTGCAGGCGTTGTTCGCCTCGTGGCTGGACCAGCAGTAGCTGACGGGGTTGTTGCGCGCCCACCACAGGAGGTTGAGAGTGTCGAAGGCGTGCCAGGCCCGCGCGTTGGACGGCTTGAGGGTGCCCAGGGCCGTGCCGGCGGCGACGTTGCTCTGGACGGGCGAGTCGTAGGTGTAGGCGGTGCCGGTGGTGTCGCTGACCTTCCACAACCGGGTGCTCTCGGCGCTGAACCGCACCCACATGCTGCTCATCGCAGCTGTCGTGGTGGGGGTGTAACAGAGGTTGAAGCCGCCGTCGGCGACGGCGGTGTACTGGTAGTCGGCGGTGAGCTGGCGCGGGGCGTCGGTGGACTTCTCCTTGCCCCACAGCTGGATGTTCGCGTTGCGGACCGGCTTGGTCAGCGTGGGCTTGCCCCGGCCGGCTTCGGCGGACTGGTAGTCGTACTGGAGCTTGCCACTCAGGCAGATGGGAGTCGCGGCCGAGGCGCTGGACGCCGTCAACGGGACGGCGGCGAGGGAGAGCAGGACGGTGCTCACGGCGGCGAAGCCGCGCGGCAGCCGAGATCCGATGGCCACAGGGTTCCTCTCATAGGGGCGCTTCAAGGTCCTGGTGCGGGCCGAAACCGTGCGACCTGAGTCAGCCCGGCACGCACGCGAAGAAGTTCCGGGAACCGGCGGGTGACCTTGCCAAATCACCCTGGGTTACCGGTGTTTCGTGCACCATCAGTGTTCCACCGCCCCCGGTCCGCCGGCGGCGACACGGCCTGCTTCACCCGTTCGTGTCGCGTCGCTGCCGCATCACCTGAACGGTGATCAGCTGAAGGGCCGTCACCCTCCCGAGCCCGCCGCCGGCGGCACCCGCTCTGCTAGCGCCCCGGGCCGGAGGCCCGGTGCGAAACCCGCATGGCGGCCGGCAGTCGATCGGCCCGGCAGTCGAATGTTCACCCACACGTGGCTGCATGCGCGGTGTACGCCTGAGGGCCGGGCCGGGACACTTCCCCCAGCCCGCCAACGGCATGGTTGCGGGCCGGTTCCGAACGCCAACTCGGAAGGGTCTCCTGTCGATGAAACTCAGGCTCCGCGCGCTCATAGGGGTTTTGGCCGCCGCCGTGACGCTGGCAACGCTCACCACCGTCCCTGCGGCGAATGCCGCCGCCTCGATTCCGTCGCAGGGATCGCCGACGCAGCTCGACGTCGGTAACTGGAACGTCGAGTGGTTCGGCGCGCCGGACTTCGGCCCGACCGACGAGGCGCTTCAGCAGCAGAACGTCCACGATGTCAAGGCGGGCCTCGACATGGACGTGTGGGGCCTCTCCGAGGTCGTCAGCACCTCGGCGTTCGACACGCTCGTGGCGGGCCTGCCCGGGTACACCGGGGTCGTGGCCAACGACCCGATCGTGACGAACGGTGCGCAGTACTACTCGGACTTCGGTGACACCGAGCAGAAGGTCGCCCTCGTGTGGCGCTCCAGCATGGCCACCCTGGTGAGCGCGAAGGTCGTCCTGGCCAACCAGAACAGCAACTTCGCCGGCCGCCCGCCGGTGGAGTTCACGTTGCGCGGCACGTTCGACGGTGTCACCCGGGACCTGGTCTTCATCGTCCTGCACGCGAAGTCCGGGGCCACCCAGGATGCGTGGAACCTGCGCAACCCCGCGTCGCAGGCCCTCAAGTCCTACCTCGACACGACCTACCCCACGCAGAACGTCTTCGTCATCGGTGACTGGAACGACGACGTCGACACCTCCATCGCACCCGGGAAGGCTTCGCCCTACGCCAACTTCGTGAACGACCCGGCGCGTTACACGTTCCCGACCCGGGCCCTGTCGCTGGCCGGCGTGCCGTCGACGGCGGGCTATCCGGACTTCATCGACCACCAGCTCACCACCAACGAGGTGCAGGCGAAGTACGTCGCCGGTTCGGCGACCGCCTTCCAGCCGCAGGCCTATGTCCCGAACTACGCGACGACGACCAGCGACCACTACCCGGTGCTGGCTCGCTACGACTTCGTCCTCGGCGGTGGCGGCGGACCCGCCAACGTCATCATCAACGAGGTGCTGGCCAACGAACCGGGAAGCAGCACCGCCGGTGAGGCCATCGAGATCGTGAACACCGGTGGCACGGCCGTCAGCATCGCCGGCTGGACCGTCGCGGACGGGTCGGCGGTGCGGCACACGTTCGCGGCCGGTACGACGCTGCAGCCCGGCAAGGCGATCACCGTGTTCGGCGCGGCCTCCGCAATCCCCGGTGGCATCGTGGCGGTGGCAGCCGGCACCGGCGGCCTCAACCTGTCCAACAGCGGTGACCAGGTGATCCTGCGGGATTCGGCCGGAGCGACGGTCCAGTCGATGAGCTACTCCTCAAGCCAGGCCAACTCCGACGGGGTGTCCATCAACCGAAGCCCTGACGGTTCGGCGACCGGCAGCTGGGTCAAGCACGACACCATCAGCTCGCTGCCCCGCTCGCCCGGCCAGCGCGCCGACGGAACGGCGTACTGAGCCCCGATCCACCTACGGCCCAGGCGACCACTCACGGTGAGGTCGGCACGCTGCTGCCGCAGTTGGTCGGCCTCGTAGCGCAGCCGCCGGGCGCACCGCGAGAGCTGAGCGGCGAGTGGACGGCCTGTCTCCCCCTGCGGGGAGACAGGCCGTTCGCAAGACCGGTCAGGAATCGAGAAGCCCCGGCCGCCGTCCAGCCCCTAGCGTGATGGTCATGGCAACCACCGCTTCCACCGCAGCCCACACGTCCCTCGCGTCCGTCACCCTCGAGGTGGCCGACCTCGAGGCGGCTCGCCGCTTCTACCGCGCCTTCGGCGTGGACACGCACGTACGCCTTCGGGCGTCCGAGGCGCACTCCACCGGATTCCGCGGCTTCACCCTGGCGCTCACGGTTTCCGGGCCGGCCACCGTCGACAGCTTCTTCGGCGCGGCCGTGGACGCCGGCGCCACGGTGTTGAAGCCTGCCGCGAAGTCGCTGTGGGGATACAGCGGCGTCCTCCAGGCCCCGGACGGGACGATCTGGAAGATCGCGACCTCGGCGAAGAAGGACACCGGGCCCGCCACCCGCGAGATCGACCAGGTCGTCCTGCTGATCGGCGTCGAGGACGTGAAGGCCACCAAGCAGTTCTATGTCGGCCAGGGTCTGGTCGTGGCCAAGAGCTTCGGTGGCAAGTACACCGAGTTCGCCCCCGGCCAGTCCGGCTCCGTCACGCTGGCGCTGTACAAGCGCCGCGCCCTGGCCAAGGACCTTGGCGTCCCCGTCGAGGGCACCGGTTCGCACCGCATCGTCCTCGGTGGCACCGCCGATGCCTTCACCGACTCGGACGGGTTCGCCTGGGAGGCAACTGACCAGTCCTACGCCGAGTAGCCGCGATCTCGTACCGCACAGAACAGGCAGGAGAAAGATTATGAAGTTTCGGTCCCACGTCGAGCCACCCGAGCCCATGCGGGGCCTGGAGGTTCCGCCCGAGGTGGTGGCAGCGCTCGGCGGGGGCGCGCGGCCGCCGGTGACGATCACGGTCAACGGGCATTCCTGGCAGAGCCGGGTCGCCATCCTGCGCGGCCGCCACCTGATCGGCCTCAGCAACGCCAACCGGCAGGCCGCGGATGTCGCGATCGGCGAGGAGGTCGAGGTCGAGCTGGAACTCGACACCGAACCGCGCGTCGTCGTCGAACCCCCGGACTTCGCCCGGGCCCTGGACGACGACCCGGTCGCCCGCGCCGCGTACGACAACCTTGCGTACAGCCACAAGCGCGAGCACGTGCGCGCCGTCGAGAGCGCGAAGAAGCCCGAGACGCGGCAGCGGCGGATCGAGAAGGCCATCGCCACCCTGCGGGGCTGACCCAGCAGAAAGCAAAGACTCCGCGCGGCATCGCCATCGCCGCGCGGAGGCCTGACCGTGCCCAATTCCTTCTGGAGGGACAAGTGTTGTCGAAGCGAATCATGACCGGTCTGTACTGGTTCCTGGCCTTTGAGTTCGCGCTGGGCGCCGTGACCAAGTACTGGCCGGGCGACACGATGTTCAGCTCGGCGTACTCCGCGAAGTTCGTCGATTGGGGTTACCCGGCCTGGATGCGTTTCGTGGTTGGTGCGCTGGAAGGTGCGGCCGCCGTCCTGTTGGTGATCCCCGACAAGCGAGCACGCTTTCTGGGCGCCGTGACGCTGATGTTCGTGCTCACCGGCGCGGCCACCACCCACATCGTCAACCATGACCCGGCGGCGGAGAGTTGGGCCGCGCCGACCCACCTCATCATCATGGGCGTCCTCGCGCTGGCCAATTGGCCCGCCTACTGGCGAGACCTCCTGCGGGCTCCCGCCCGGCCGACAGAAGTGACGACTCGCTAATCTCGACGACGGCACCGCGTGGCCGACCTTCTTCACCCGTATCAAAATCAGGAGAACAGACGCATGACCGCCCCGCCTCGAACGCTCGCGCAGCGCACGCAGGACACCCGACGCCGCCTCGACGAAGACGTCGATGCCTGGGTGGCCACCGCCGACCGAGCGGGTACGCCGTATCTGGTGCCGCTGTCGTTCCTCTGGGACGGCGAGACGCTGTTGATCTCGACGTCGGCCGGCAACCCCACGGCCCGTAATCTCCAGGCCGGCGGCCGGGTCCGACTCACGATCGGGCCGACCCGCGACGTGGTCCTGATCGAAGGGTCCGCGGTGGTCGCCGACGGGATCACCGACGAGGTCGCCGACGCGTTCGCGGCCAAGACCGGGTTCGACCCCCGGAAGGGGCGCAACTACCCGTACTTCCGCATCCGGCCGGAACTGATCCAGGCTTGGCGCGAGGTCAACGAGATGGCAGGACGGGATCTGATGGTCGACGGCGAGTGGCTGACGTAGCGTCACTCCCGGGCTGGGGACCGTTCGGGGGTTAGCCACCGTGCGGGGGTGTGGCTTCCTCGAAGGGGGAGACGCCGGGTAGCACGATGGCTGATGAGATGGTGCCTTGCGAGGATCGGGGTGTCCGAACGCCCTCTCCGAAGGAGCCTTCCGTGCGCAGCTCTCGTTTCGTCGCCGCTGCTGTGGTCGGAATCGTCGTTGGCGGCCTTGCCGTGTCGACCGCGGTGCCGGCTTCGGCCGGGACCGCCTCGCACACCGCACCGGCGCTGTTGTCCGAGCTCTCCAAGGGGCTGACGCTCACGCTCCCCGCGCCACAAGGGCGTTACGCCACCGGGGAGTCGGTCTTCCGGCTCGTCGACGACGGGCGCGCGGATCCGTGGGTGCCCGGCCGGTCCTATCGCGAGCTGATGGTCAGTGTCATCTACCCGGCGGTGCACACCGGTGGTCGGCCGTTCACGAGTCAGCTGCCGGCGGCGGTGGCCACGGCGGTCGGTGCGGCGGTCGAGGAGGGCAATCAGCTGCCCGCCGGTCTGGTGAACTGGGCGGCGACCAGGACGCATTCGGTGCAGGACGCCGCGATGGCGCCCGGCCGCTTCCCGGTCGTGCTGTACTCGCCCGGGGCCGGGGATTCGCGGGACTGGAACGTGTCGCTGGTCGAGGATCTCGCTTCGCGCGGCTATGTGGTGGTCACCGTCGACCACACCGGGGAGGCGCCGGCGACGCAGTTCCCGGACGGTCGGGTGGTCGGGAACGCGACGGTGCTGGCGGCGTGGGCCCAGGCGTACCAGGACGGTACGACGCTGGCGTTCTTCTCGAAGCTGATGGCCGCGCGGCAGGCCGACATCGGGCTGGTGCTGGGCCGGTTGACGAGCCTGCCGGGCCGGCTGGCCGAGGGCATGGACCTGGACCGGATCGGGATGTTCGGGCACTCCGCGGGCGGGTTCACCACGGCGAACATGATGTACGGCGATCCGCGGATCAAGGCGGGCGTCAACATGGACGGCACTCTCGAGTACAGCGTGCGGCCCGACGGCACCAACCTGAGCGAGGTTGCGCTGCACGGACTGGACCGGCCGTTCCTGCTGATGGGCAGCTCGGGCCGCGAGGCCGGCGATGTGCACGGCGAACCGTCGTGGGTGTCGTTCTGGCAGCACCAGCGGGGTTGGAAGGCCGATGTCACACTGGTCGGTTCCGAGCACGCCTCGTTCACCGACGCAGAGGCGCTGCTGCCGCAGTTGGCCGGGCGGGTGCCGGCCGCGACGCTGGCCGCGGTGGTCGGGACGGTCGACCCGCGCCGGGCGTTGGCGGCGGACCGGGCGTTGGTGGGCTCCTTCTTCGACCGCTTCCTGAAGGGGTGTGACGACCACCTGCTCGACGGCGGTACGTCCCGGTACCCGATCACCTTCGTGCGGTAGCCGTCGGAACAGGCGGACACTCGTCAAGTCGCGTCGCTGCCAAGTCACTTGACCGCCCCCCTCGTAAGGGCGGGAGTTCATCTGGGTCCACGATGATGACCGGCCATGAGCAACCTCAGTCGCCGAATATTCATCCTAGGCGGGCTCACCACCGCGGGCGCCGCCTCGCTCCAACTCGGGGCGCTGGCCCAGCCGTCGGCCGCCGCCGCCACTCCCTTCCCCTTCATGCTCGGTGTCGCCTCCGGGGAACCGGACGACAGCAGCGTGGTGCTCTGGACGCGGCTGGCTCCCACGCCGACGAACGCGGACGGTCAGGGCGGCATGCCCAACGCCGACGTCGCCGTCGACTGGCAGGTGTCGACCAGCCAGAACTTCACCACCCTGGTCAACTCCGGTACGGTCACCGCCCGTTATGCCCAGGCCCACTCGGTGCACGTGCTGGCGGGTGGACTCGCGCCGGACGCGGAGTACTACTACCGGTTCCGGGCCCAGGGGTTCATCTCCCCGGTGGGCCGGACCCGTACCGCGCCGGCGATCGGCACCGTCGGGCGGGACTTCACGATGGCGTTCGCCTCCTGCGCCCACTACGAGAGCGGCTACTACACCGCCTACCGGCGGATGGCCGACGACCGCCCCGACCTGATCCTGCACCTGGGCGACTACATCTACGAGGGTGGCGCCGGCACCGGCGGTGTGCGCCAGCACCTCGGCAGCGAGATCGTCTCGCTGGCCGACTACCGCCGCCGCTACGCGCTCTACCGCACCGACCCGGACCTGCAGGCCGCGCACGCGATCGCGCCGTGGCTGGTGGTGCCGGACGACCACGAGGTGGAGAACAACTACGCCAACATGGTCCGCGCCGACAGCAGCCCCGTGCTGACGGCCGCTCAGTGGACCGCGCGGCGCACCGCCGCGTACCAGGCCTACTTCGAGAACATGCCGCTGCGGGCCGCCGCGACGCCCGCCGGCAACAGCATCCAGCTCTACCGCCGGGTCCGCTGGGGCACGCTCGCCACGTTCCACATGCTCGACACCCGTCAGTTCCGCGACGACCAGGCCTGCGGCGACGGGACGAAGGTCTGCGCCGACGCCGATCTGACGAACCGTTCGATCACCGGCGCGGCCCAGGAGTCCTGGCTGCTGGACGGGCTCGGCCAGCGCCTGGGTACCTGGGACCTGATCGGGCAGCAGGTGTTCTTCGCCCGGAACGTGAACTCCTCCGGTGCGATGAACATGGACGCCTGGGACGGGTACCGGGCCAGCCGGGCGCGGATCCAGCAGGGCATCATCGACCGGGCCGTACGCAACCCGGTCGTCCTCACCGGCGACGTGCACGCGTCCTGGGGCAACGACCTCAAGGCCGACTACGCCGATCCGTCGTCGGCGACCATCGGCTCCGAGCTCGTCTGCACCTCGATCACCAGCGGCGGCAACGGAAGCACCACCACGACGATCCCGAACGGATCGCTCAACCCGCATCTGCGCTTCTACTCCAACCAGCGCGGCTACGTCCGTACGCACATCACGCCGTCCCAACTCACCGCCGACTTCCGGTCGGTGGCGACGGTGACCGAGCACGGCGCGGCGGCGACCACCGCCCGGACCTTTGTCATCCACGACGGACAGCCGGGGTTGGCCGATGCGTAGGCTCTCCGTACTCGGCGCGGCCGTCGCCGGTTTCGCCGCGGTCCTCGCCCTGGTCACTCCGGCTTCGGCGGCGGGGCCCTCGTCCTGGGTGACCGCGAACAGCGACTCCACCGGTGACCAGGACTCCGCCCAGGTCGCGGCCAACCGCCTCGGCGACGTCGCGGTGGTCTGGGAGGACGACCGCGACTCGACCAACCCGGGCGACAACGCGCACAGCGACGTTTGGGTGCGGATGTACCGTAACGGCGTCTCGGCCTACGAGCAGAAGCTCTCGGCCGGTGGGACGGCGGGCGTGGCCTGGCGGCATCTCCAGCCCGACGTGGGGCTCGACGACCGGGGCAACGCCGTCGTCGTGTGGGCGGAGGACCCGGACGGCAACGGGCTCTACAACATCACCTACCGGGTGCTCTCCCCGGCCGGTGCGGTCCTCGGCTCCGGTCAGGCCAACGCGAGCGCCGGCGGCCAGCAGATCCATCCGCGCGTCGCGGTCGATCCGGACGGCGCGCCGGGCAGCGCCACCGCGGTCGCGTTCTCCGTGGTGTGGGAGGACATCCAGGGCACCGCGGCGGCGACGGTGAAGGCAGCCGGGTTCACGGGGACCACGACGAAGGCGTACGAGGTGACGGTCAACGCGGCCGGCGGCGCGCACCACAACCCCGACGTCGCGACCTCCGCCTCGGGTGACGCCGTCGTGGTCTGGGACGAGGACACCGACGGCAACGGCTTCTACCAGATCGGTCTGGTGAAGCTGGCCAAGGCGAACGGCACTGTCGCACTCACCCGCCGCAGTGCCAACAGCCTCGGCGGCGGGCAACAGCAACGCCCGGCAGTGGCCGCCGACTTCAACGGCGACTTCGCGGTGGCCTGGGAGTCCGATCACACCGGCACCCGTGGCGTCTGGGCCCGGTCGTTCACCGCGACCGGCACCGCCGGTTCGGCCGAGGTCGAGATCTCCAGCGTCGCCGGAGCCGGCAACCCCACTGTCGGCATCGACGACCAGCGCGACGCCGTGGTGGGCTGGAGCGTCGCCGGCACCGATCCGGCGGTCTGGGCCCGGGGCCTCAACCCCGACGGCACCTTCGCCGGCCGGCTGCCGGCCCAGTCCGTCAGTCAGGTCACGGCCGGTCGGCAGGAGCAGGTCGCGGTGGCTTCCTCTCCGTTCGGCGCGCTCGCGATCTCGTACACCGACGACAACGACGGCAACACCTTCGACCAGGTCCTGCTGAGTCTGGGGGCGACCAACTCGGACTGGTGACGGTCGGTTGATGCGGGGTGCTGCGTGGCAACGCGCAGCACCCCGCAGGCGCTGCGCGGATCGCGGCAGTACCAGGTGACGTCGGAGGGCGTCTGTGAGCTGCGCTACAGCGCCGCTCGTTGTCTTGTACGCGTCGGGGCGGCTGTTAGCCTCTTCGAGTCGCCCGCTCCGTGCGGGCCTCGCCGGTGGGACGCCGAATCCCGTCCACCCGTCGGCGGTCACTCGAGCACCGATACGGACGGGAGCGGGGGAACCAGGTCAGTTGCCTGCTGCCCCCGTCCGCCCGCGCGTACGCGGAGGCTGCAGGCTCGGGGTGAAGCCGCTCCCACAGGCGGCCGGGCCGACCTCAGGCCCGAACCCGACAGCTCACCTCGCAGGCGTCGCAGAGGACCTGTCCATGCGCATTTCTGCCACCCACGTACGGGTCGGCGCGGTCGCCGCAGCCGGCCTGCTCGCCATCCCCCTCCTCGTCAGTACCCAGGCCTCCGCCAGCGGCCCAAGCGTCGTCGAGGACCGGATCAGCCCGGCTCCGGCCGTCGCCGGCCCCTCGGTCACGGCCTCGCTCACCGTGCACTCCTCGCGCTGCTTCACGGCGGACACCGTCGGGGTCGCCGTCCGCAACGCGGCGGGCCAGCGTCTCGACTTCCCGAACGCGGCCCGGAACGTCCAGATCTGCCCGAGCGGTGTGACGATCACCACCGGCGCGCGGAGCCTGCCGGCCGGTACGTACACGGAGTTCGGCCGCTGGCGGGGCCTGGACGGCCGCTGGCACAACCTCCCCACGCACACCCTGACCGTGGGCACGGCCCCGGCCCCGGCCCCGACGCCCACCCCGGCGCCCACGCCGACGCCTGCCCCCACGCCGAGCCCCACCCCGACCCCGACGGTGAGCCCCACGCCCACGGCGACACCCACCCCGGTGCCCACGCCCACGCCGACCGCGACGCCCACGCCGACCCCGTCGCCCACCACCGCGCCCCCCGCCGGTATGCGCGCGCTGCCGGACCCGCTGTACGGCGTCACCGTCGACGACGTGTCGAACCTCGCCGCGATCGTGGACTCGTCGAGGCACCTGGCGCACATGCCGACCACCCGGATCGTCTTCGACGAGACCGAGAGCCCCAGCTCGTACACCTCGGCGGTCAACCAGCTCCAGCCGGTCAGCTACCTGATGGGCGAGATCCTGGACTCCGAGTACGTCAAGAACATCTCGGCCCAGGCGTACCACGACCGGGTCGCCCAGTACCTGAACGCCTTCGGCAACCAGGTGGACCTCTGGGAGGTCGGCAACGAGGTGAACGGGAACTGGCTGGGCAGCTACGGCGACGTCTCGACCAAGATCACCGACGCCTACCGCCAGGTCGAGGCGGCCGGCAAGCGCAGCGCGCTGACCCTCTACTACGACATCGGCTGCGGCAACGGCCCGTCGGAGCTCGACCCGCTGGCGTTCACCAAGCAGTACGTGCCGGAGGACATGCGCAACGGCCTGGACTACGTGACGCTCAGCTACTACGAGGGCCAGTGCAACAACATCCGTCCCAGCGCGGCCACTTGGACCTCGTACTTCCAGCAGCTGCACACCCTCTACCCGAACGCCAAGCTGGGCTTCGGTGAGGTCGGCCTGCCCGACGCCGCCACCAGCGGCACGCAGGCGGCGGCGCAGTCGATGCTGAACTACTACTACGGCCTGAAGCTCGACCTGCCGTACTACGTCGGCGGCTGCTTCTGGTGGTACTACGCCGAGGACATGCTGCCCTACAGCACCAAGCCCCTGTGGCAGACGCTCAACTCGGCGCTTCAGCGCTGACGTTGAACGCCGGAGGCCCGCTCCCCGATGACGGGGAGCGGGCCACGGCTGTCTGATCAGACCCGGTCGGCCGCGATCAGGAGGTACTGGAAGGAGCCGTCCTTGTAGGAGTTGATGAAGGCCTCCTCGATGCCGGTGACGAGGGAGGAGGTGGCGCGCAGCTCCCAGTAGGGCAGGGTGGTGGGGGTGAGGTCGATGATGGTCTGCGGGACCAGGCGGTTGTCGGCCATCGCGCGGAGGTACTCGCGGCGGGAGTGGATGTTGCACTCGAAGTGGGCGTTGATCTGGGAGACCCACTTGGACGGCTGGCCGTAGACCGGGTTCCAGCAGCCGGTGATGGTCACGTAGCGGCCGCCGACGGCGAGCACCCGGGCGTGCTCGGCGAACAGGTCCTCGAGGTCCACGTACATGCTGGACTCGTTGTTCCAGGAAGCGGCGGCCTGGCCGGTCTCGAACGGCATGTTGAGCATGTTGGCGACCCGGGAGCGGACCGCGTGGTCGATGCCGAGGTCGCGGGCCCGCTGGTTGCCGAAGTCGGCCTGCTTGGCGGAGAGGGTGACGCCCTCGACGGTGCAGTTGAAGCGCTGATGAGCCATCACCATGGAGCCGCCGCGGCCGCAGCCGGCGTCGACCAGGGTGTCGTCGGCGCGGATCGGACCGAGGTGGTCCAGCAGGACGTCGGTCTGGGCGGACTCCAGGCGGTGCAGCTCGGTGACGAGCCGCTCCTCGCGCTCGCTCTCCGGGCCGGCCTCCAGGGCGGCGTGGTCGACGTCGCCGATGCCGTAGTGGTGGTGGTAGAGGCCGTCGACGTCGCCGAGGCGCAGATTGACGGGGCGGGCCTCGTGGTCCCAGTAGCGGGCGATGTCGCCCTGGTAGCTGGTGGCGGGAGCGGGGATGGCGGCGTTGGGAACGGTGGTGGTCATGGGGGTTCTCCTCTTGAGCTACCAGAAGTTGGATTGCCGGAAGTTGAGCTGCCGGGGGTCGGGCTACCAGAAGTCGGGCAGGGTGTAGCGGTAGGTGTTGGTGCGGTGCCAGTGGTGGTTTCCGTCGACCCACACCGCGAAGCCGCGCAGGTAGCGCAGCAGCGTCGGGGCGGGGAAGGAGGCGGCGAGGGTGGCGGATTCGGCCTCGAAGGCGTGCATCAGGTCGTTGTGGATCCGGACGGCCTTGAGGTACGCCTCGCGGTCGGTGAGCTGCTCCTGCTGGGCGAGCACCACGGGCAGGTTGAGGTGCAGGCCGGGGCTGTCGAGTTCCTTGGTGTACGAGTAGAGGTCGTTCATCACGGTGGTCGCGTTGGCCGCGAGCGCGATGACGCGCTGCAGGGCCGGCAGGGCGTGCAGGTCGGCGGCCAGCTCGTAGCCGCCGATGGTGTCGGTGAGCGTGGGGCAGGGCCGGAAGTTGTTGAACTGACGCATCGCCAGGTACTCCCACACCTGCGGGACGTACTCGGTCTGGCTCCAGGCGGCCTCGGCGAGGTAGCCCATGTGCAGCCGGGCCATGTCGTGCCGGTAGCGGTCGGCCTGGGACGCGGTGGCGGCCTCGGTGAAGTACCGCATCGCGGAGTGGTAGGCCCGGCGGGGGGCGTCGGCCTGCAGGGATTCCGCCCAGGCGGGCCGGTACTCGGGGGTGGTGTGCAGCTCGTCGAGGGCGGTGTGCGCGAGCAGCAGGCGCCCGCCGAGGCCGACGGGGGAGCCGCCGTGGTCCTCGCAGTAGGTGTCGTCGAGGACGTTCTCGGCGGCCATCAGGCGGGTGGCGATCATCAGATGGTCGACGGTGGGCGCGTCGGGGTGACAGGTCGTCATGTAGCTGCCGAGCGCGAAGCCGTCGAACTGGTCCTCCCACTCCGGCGGGAAGAGCTGGACCTCCTCCACGGCCCAGGTCTTGATCCGCCGGCTGACCTCCTCGACCCGGTCGGGGTCGGGCTCGGCGACCGGGTGGTGGTACAGGCCGGGGACCGGGTCCCCGGGCGCCGGACGGCCCTGCGCGGCCGGCTCCGGCTCCGGTGCGTCCGCCGGGAGTTGGGTCAGGTAGAGGCTCTGGGTGCCCAGGCCGCTCGGGCCGCGCAGGAGGCGCTGCAGGTCGGTGGGCCCGATCACGCCGCCGCCCCGATCTGGCAGTTCTCGAGCAGTCCGAGCGCGTCGGGGACCAGCACGGCGGCGGAGAAGTACGCGGTGACCAGGTAGCGCATGACGGCCTGTTGGTTCATGCCCATGAAGCGGACGTTCAGCCCGGACTCCACCTCCTCGGGCAGCTCCTTCGGCCGCAGGCCGATCACGCCCTGCTCCTTCTCGCCGAAGCGCATCGCCATGATGGTGGAGGTGTGGGTGTCGGAGACCGGGATCTTGGAGCAGGGGTAGAACGGAACGTTTCGCCAGGCCAGCACCTGGCGTCCGTTGACCTCGGCCGAATCGGGGTACAGGCCACGGCTGTTGCACTCGGCGAAGAACGCGGCGATCACCTTCGGGTGGGCGAAGAAGGCGTGGGTGGAGCGGCGCATGGCGAGCAGCTGGTCGAGGTCGTCGGGGGTGGGCGGGCCGCTGCGGGTGGAGATCCGCTGCTCGTAGGCGGCGTTGTGCAGCAGGCCGAACTCGCGGTTGTTGACGATCTCGTACTCCTGCCGCTCGCGCAGCTCCTCCACGGTCAGCCGCAGCTGCTGCTGCAGCTGGTCCATCGGGTCGTTGTACAGGTCGGCGACCCGGGTGTGGACCTGGAGCACGGTCTGAGCGAGCGACAACTCGTACTCGCGGGGCGCGAGTTCGTAGTCGACGAAGGTGGTGGGGAGCGGCGGCTCGCCGTGGTGGCCGGAGCTCAGCTCGATCTCGGCCTCGCCCTTGCGGTTGACGGCGCGCTTCGCGCGGGCCCGGAAGGCGTCGGCGTGCGCCTGCAGGGAGGGGGTGCGGTCCAGGATCTCCCGGTACGCGGCCCAGGGCAGGGCCAGGACGGTGGCGTCGGTGGCCGCCCGGAGGGTGGCCGACCAGGCGGCCCCGGGGTTCAGGTGGGCCTCGTCGCCCAGGTGGGCGCCGTCGGTGAGGACGCCCAGCAGCTGGGCCTCGCCGTACTTCCCGGCGACGATCCGCTCCAGTCGGCCGTGGGCGATCAGGAAGACCGCCTCGACCGGCTGCCCCTGCTCGGCGAGCAGGTCACCGGGCCGGATGTGCCGGGGCTCGAACCGGGCGGCGATCTCGCCGAGCACGTCCTGGTCGGGGTAGTCGCGCAGGGCCGGGAGTGCGTCCAACGAGGCCGGGACGACCCGGACTTGGTCGGCACCCTGCTGGACGAAGAGCACCCGGCCGGCGCCGGTCCGCAGGGTGAGCCGCCGGTTGACCCGGTAGGTGCCGGCGGTGACGTCCACCCAGGGCATGGCCCGCAGCAGGTTGCGGGAGGTGATGCCCTGCATCTGCGGTTCGGACTTGGTGGTGGTGGCCAGCTGCCTGGCGGCCCGCGTGGACAGGCTCAGCTGCGGTGCGGGTGGTGCTTCCAGATCGGGCATGACTACTCCTCGAGGAATGGCGCCCGCCGGGCCTGCCGGGGCGCGAGTTCACTGCCAAGGCGCGCAGGACGAACCGGCCGACCCCTGGCGGGGGCCGGCCGCTTCTTCGTACGGGTCGTGTCGTGCGTCAGCGCCGCTGGCCGTGGGACGGCAGCGTGATGCGCGGCGTAGCAGCCACTGAGTTTGATCCCCCCAGACCGTCCGACGGCTTCTGAGGATCATGATTACGGAGCCGGGTCGGCCGCCGGGGCAAAGGACCACAAGAGACCGAATGTGACCGTTCTGCTTCGTACGTTGGCGAAGTCGGTTCGGGTGGACGGGCTGCTCGCCCGGGCCGCGGCGGCCACTCCCCGTGACGGCGGCTGAGGGCGGGCGTCGAGGCGGCCGATGCCCGAAGGCCGTTGGGGGAGCGGGAGGGTGGGCCCGGCGGGTGGGTGAACGGGAGGTGGCCGGGATGTGACGGCCCGTGAACTTCGGTCCGAGGTTTCGTGGTTGTTATTCGATATGACTAATATCCATCCGTCACCGTTCGAACCGGACAAGGTCGGTCCTCCGAGACCGCCGCCGCCTCCAAGGAGAATGCCCTGCGCGCGCGTGCGTCTCGGCGGATCGCCCCAACGAAGCAGGGGGAGGCGGCCGAGCCGTCGCCCCCCACAGCCGCTCGGCGAGGTGGCCGGTCCGGCCGCCGCCCCCGGCTCTCGCTGCGGTCCGCACTGCTGATCCTGGCCATCGTCCCCGGTCTCGCGCTCGCCGCCCTCTGGGCGGCGACCACGGGCGAGACCTTCGTCAACTTCCAGCGGATGGCCGCCCAGGGGCAGTTGGCCCAGCAGGCCGGCCAGCCGTCCAACATCGTGTACTACAACCTGCAGGAGGAGCGCCGGCTCAGCGCCGAGTCGATCGCCCGGCCCGGCACCGTACGGGACCAGCTGCGCGAGCAGCGGCGCAAGACGGACGAGGCGATCAGCACCTTCCAGAAGCTGTCCGGCGTCACCGCCGACGACGCGCCCGCCGAGGTGCGCGAAGCGGTGCTCCAGGCCCGGCAGGCGATGGGGCAGCTCGACTCCCAGCGGGCCGCCGTGGACGAGGGCGGCGCGGCCGACCGGCAGGCGACCGTCTACCGCTACTACACCGATCTGATCGCGGTCGACCTGCGGCTGTTCGGCGCCCTCAGCCACGTCGACGACGGCAAGGTCACCACGATCTCCCAGCCGCTGGTCGCCCTGTTCTGGGGCAAGGAGATGATCTCCCGTTCGGACGCGCTGCTGGCCCGTGGCTGGCCGGCCGGACGGCTCTCCGTCCAGGACTACCAGCAGGTCCAGCAGGCGCTGCACGAGCAGCCGTTCCGGTACGGCACCGAGGTGGTCCCCTATCTGACGCCGGGTGAGACGGCGATGTGGCAGGAGATCGTCAACAGCCCGGCCTGGCAGGCGAAGACCGAGGTCGAGCAGTCCCTGCTGAAGCCCACCGCCGCCGACGGCGCCGGCACCGTGGCGCTGGCGCCGAACCAGCAGAAGTGGCGTCAGGCGATGGACCAGCTGACGCCCAAGCTGGTCGCCCTGATGGAGAGCCGGACCAGTGGGGTGGTCGAGGTCGGTCTCGGCTCCATCACCCACCTGCTGCTGACCGTGGTGCTCACGAGCGTGATCGGCCTGTTCGCGGTCATCGCGGTGATCGTCACCACCTGGCGGCTGACCCGCTCGATGCGCCGCCGGATCACCGAACTCCAGGAGCAGGCCGAGCAGTTGGAGCGCAGCCTGCCCGAGGTGGTGGAACGGCTGGCCCAGGGCGAGCAGATCGACGCGCAGGCCGAGGCGGCCGCCATCGAGCAGGAGCCGCGGGGCGCCGGGGACGAGCTGGCCCGGCTCGGCCACGCGCTCAACCTGGCCCGCGCCAGTGCGATCGCGGCGGCCGTCCGGCAGGCCGACCAGCACCGCGGCTTCGAGAAGCTGCTGCAGCGGATCGCCCGCCGCACCCAGCTGCTGATCGGTCAGCAGCTGCGCAAGCTGGACGAGCTGGAGCGGCGGCACGAGGACCCGGAGGTGCTGGAGGGCCTGTTCGACCTCGACCACCTGACCGCCCGGCTGCGCCGCTACGAGGAGAACCTGGTCATCCTGGCCGGTGGCACCCCGCACCGGCGCTGGCGGAAGCCGGTCCCGGTGCTGGACGTGCTGCGCGCCGCCCAGGGTGAGGTGCAGGACTACACCCGGGTGGTGCTCGACCTGGACGGCAGCCCCTGGCTGTCCGAGCGGGCGGTCGGCCCGGTCGCGCACGTGGTCGCCGAGCTGGTCGAGAACGCGCTGACCTTCTCGCCGCCGCCCACTCCGGTGGAGGTCCGGGCCGGCGCGGTCGGCCGGGGATTGGCGATCGAGGTCGAGGACCGCGGGCTCGGCATGGACGAGGAGCAACTGGCCGCGGCCAACGAGCTGATGAGCCATCCGCCGCGGCTGGACGTGCTGGCCAGGACCGAGGACATCCGGCTCGGCTTCCACGTGATCGCCCGGCTGGCCGCCCAGCACGGGCTGCGGGTCGAGTTCCGGCAGTCGGCGTTCGGCGGCACCCGGGCGATCCTGCTGCTGCCGGACACCCTGCTGGTCGCGGCGCCCGGCGTGTACCCGGTGCCGGACACCACGTCCGCCGAGGTGCTGCCGACCCGCGCGCGGGGCGAGGCGCTGGCCAGGGCGACCGCGCCCGAGCTGCCCCGGGGCGGGCAGGGCGGCCGTGAGGCGTACCGGCCGGTGGCCGAACTGCCGTACGGCGGGCCGGAGTCGAGGCAGGACGGGCCGTACCGGGCCGAGCTGTACGGCGACCCGTTCCCGCAGCCGGACCCGTTCCCGCCGGCCGTGCCGTTCCCCGCCGCGGACCCGTTCCCGGCCGCCGACCCGTTCCCGCCGGTCGAGCACGGCTACAGCGGGCTGCCGTACCAGCAGCAGTCCGGGCTCTCCGGTGAGCCGGAGGCCGAGCCGCCGCTGCCCCGCCGGGTCCGTCAGGCCAGCCTGGTGGACGAGCTGCGGCTCGCGCCGGAGGAGCCGAACAGCCGCCCGAAGCCGCCCCGTTGGGACGAGAACCCGCTGCTCCGACCGGCCCCCCGACGGGCCGGAGCGGCGATCGGAGCGTTCCAGCGCCGGTCCAGGGCCGCCCGGGAGAACCCGGCGGCGCCGCTCGATCCCCCCGGGCAGGAACTCCCCGGGCAGGATCTGCCCATCCCTACGACGGAAGACCGGTCATGACGCGCACCACCGCCACCCACCAGGATCTCGACTGGCTGCTCGACGGCCTCGTGGACTCGGTGTCCGGGACCAGAAACGCCGTCCTGCTCTCCGACGACGGCCTGGTGGTCAGCCACTCGCGGACCGTCGAGCGCGCGGACGCGGAGCGCCTGGCCGCCATCGCCACCGGGCAGCAGAGCCTGGCCCGCGGTGTCGGCCAGCTCTTCGACGGCGGCCCGGTGCACCAGGTCATCGTCGAACTGGCCGAGTTGTGGCTGTTCGTCATCACCGCCGGCCAGGGCACCCACCTGGCGGTGACGGCCTCTCAGGACGTCGACGCCGAGGTGATGTCGCTGGCCATGCACAAGCTGGTGCAGCAGGTCGGCCAGAAGCTCAGCACGCCGCAACGCGGCGACTTCGACGCCTTCGGGGCCCGTGGTGGTGGTCGGGGGTGACCCGGCCACCGCAGTGGTACCGGGAGCCGGTGGCCGAGGAGGCCGAGGAGGACGCGGCCGACTCGATGGTGCGTCCGTACACCGTGACCCGGGGCCGGACGGCCCCGGAGCGGGACGACTTCAGCCTGATCACGGTGCTGACCACGGTCCGGGAGCCGGGCGAGGAGTTCGGCGCCCCGGCCCGGCCGTCGGCGCGCGGGCTGCAGCCCGAGCACCGGGTGGTGCTGGAGCGCTGCCGGCGTTCCGCGGCGCTGGCCGAGGTGGCCGCCGAACTGCGGCTGCCGGTCTCGCTGGCGAAGATCCTGGTCGCCGACCTGGTCGCCCAGGGGTTGCTGCTCGCGCGGGCGCCGCTCGCGGTCGCGGTCGGCGGCCGGGCGGACCTCGGACTGCTCACCGCCGTACGCGAGGGCCTGCGGCGGCTCTGATCGTGGTTCTGACCCCCTTTCACTTCCCGCCCCACCGACCGGCCGCCGGCCCCCGCCGCGCGGCCCGTCGCGACACCCTGTGAGTGAGATGACAGACAGCCAGGTGGCCCAGGCCGCCGTGAAGATCCTGATCGCGGGCGGCTTCGGCGTGGGCAAGACCACCATGGTCGGCGCGGTCAGCGAGGTCGCCCCGCTGCGGACCGAGGAGTACCTGACCCGGGCCGGGGAGGGGGTGGACGACCTCTCGGGCGTCGGGCAGAAGGACACCACCACGGTGGCCCTGGACTTCGGCCGGATCACGATCAGCCCCGAGCTGGTGGTCTACCTGTTCGGCACGCCGGGCCAGGAGCGGTTCTGGTTCATGTGGAACGACCTGGTCAACGGGGCGCTCGGCGGTGTGGTGATCGCCGACACCCGGCGGCTGGAGAGCAGCTTCGCCTCGATCGACTTCTTCGAGAGCCGGGGCATCCCGTTCGTGGTCGCGATCAACTGCTTCCACGGCCGGAACACCCGCACCGCGCAGGAGATCAGGGCCGCCCTCGACCTCGACCCGGGGATCCCGCTGCTGATCGGTGACGTCCGCGAGCGGGCCTTCGGCCGGGACGCGCTGCTGGCCCTGGTCGACCACTTGATGGCCCCCGCCCTCGTCGGCTGACCGCCCCTCAGGCCCGGCACCCGCCGGGCTGCCCGACCTCCCCCGGAGAGACCTGACATGGCAACACCCCTGCGCGTCCTGATCCACGGCGGCGGCATCGGCGGCCTCACCCTGGCCACCGCGCTCGCCCAGCGTGGCCACCTGGTCCGCGTCGCCGAGCTGCGCGGCGAGCTGGACGCCCTCGGCGTCGGGATCATCCAGCCCTCCAACGCGCTGCACGTGATGCGCGAGCTCGGTGTCCTCGACGACTGCCTGGCGGCGGGCTTCGAGTGGGACACCCTGACCATCAACGACCCGGTCGGCAACACCCTGGCCAAGATCCCGCAGCCCCGGATGGCCGACGCCCCGGCCTGCAACGGCATCCCGCGCCCCGCCCTGGCCGCGGTGCTCGGCGCGGCCGCCGTCGCGGCCGGGGCCGAGATCGGCTTCGGCACCACCATCACCGAACTGGCCGACGACGGAGAGGGCGTGGAGGTCACGCTGTCCGACGGCAGCACCGCCCGCTGGGACCTGGTGGTCGGCTTCGACGGCATCGGCTCCCCGCTGCGGCAGCGGCTGTACGGCGAGCGTTACGCGCCCGAGTACACCGGCTTCGCCAACTGGCGGGTCACCGTGCCCCGGCAGAGCGAGGTGCGGGGCGTGGTGATGAGCACCGGTGACCGGACCGCGAAGGCGCTGCTCACCCCGATCACCGAGGAACTGATGTACCTGGGCGCGGTGTTCGCCGAGTCCGAGGACTTCCGGCCGGACCCGGAGCGGGCGCACCAGCAGCTGGCCGAGCGGCTCGCCGCCTTCGGCGGGCCGGTCGCCGAGGCGCTCACCCGGGTCACCGACCCGGCCGCGGTGGTCTACTCGCGGATCTCCCAGGTGACGGTCGAGGAGCCCTGGTCCGTGGGCCGGGTGGTGCTCGCCGGTGACGCGGCGCACGCCTCCACCCCGCACATCGCCCAGGGCGCGGCGATGGCGGTCGAGGACGCGTTGGTGCTGGCGCAGTCCCTGGACGCGGCCGAGGACGTCCCGGCCGCGCTCGCCGCCTGGGAGGCCCGCCGCCGCCCGCGCGCGATGTGGGTGCAGAACATCTCGCGAGCGGTGCTCAAGCAGGAGACCGGCACCCCGACCACCCCCGAGGAGGACGAGCTGCTGAAGGTCGGCATCCCCGGCGCGGCGCACGTCCTGGTCCAGCCCTACTGATCAGCCGTCACCTCTCGGCCCGCTCACCCGCCCGGGTGGGCGGGCCGTCGTGTTTCGTCCGGCGGCGGTTGGATGAACGTCTGCCGTCGTGAGATGCACGGCATGCGAACGGCGGTGGTGGCCGGACGGGCCCGGGAGGCCGTCCGGGCGGAAGTTGGCGGACTGTTAATCCGGCGATGACCTGCTGATATCCGCCATGGACCGGCGAGCCGCTCGAATGATCACCGGCCGTGGGCACTCCGGCCGGGCGGACCATCCACCCCTTGGTCATGGTCCAATGGTCTATACCAATTGCGCTACTGTGACCCCAGTCTGCTGTCAGAGACGCGGCTGTGGGGGCCTCATGACTGTGCATCACCTTCCTCAACCTCCTTCCGATCAGGAGCTCTACTGGTATTTCGGGCCGCAACGCCGCTGGGTGCTGATCTGCACCTCGCTGGCCTTCGTGTTCACCGCGGCGACCATGCTCACTTTCTCGCTGCGCACCCCGGCCCTCTGGGCCTTCCTGGCGGTGCTCGGCCTCAACCTGGTCGCGCTCGCGCTCTCCTCGGTCAACAGCCTGCGCCAGCGCCGGCTGACCAGGCAGTCCCACGAGGTGCTGGTGAACGCCTGGCACCCGGCCGAACTGCCCACCGTGGACCTGTACTTGCCGACCTGCGGCGAGCCGCTGGACGTACTGGAGAACGCCTACCGCGCGGTCGCCGCGATCGACTGGCCGGGCGCGCTGACCGTCTGGGTGCTGGACGACGGCGACCGGACCGAAGTGGCGGGCCTGGCAGCCGAGTTCGGCTACGAGTACGTGGTCCGGCCTAACCGTGGCCACCTCAAGAAGGCCGGCAACCTGAACCACGCGCTCACCCTGAGCTCGGCGGAGTACATCGCCATCCTGGACGCCGACTTCGCGCCCCGGCCGGACTTCCTGCGCCACCTGGTGCCGTACTTCGCCGACGCCAGGATCGGCATCGTGCAGAGCCCGCAGTGCTTCGACACCGACGAGACGATGGGCTGGATCCAGCGCGCCGCCGGTTCGGCCCAGGAGTGGTTCTTCCGCTGGATCCAGCCGTCCCGGGACGCCAGTGACGCCGCCATCTGCTGCGGCAGCAACGCCGTCTACCGGCGGACCGCGATCGACGCGGCCGACGGCTTCGCCAAGCTGGAGCACAGCGAGGACCTGTTCACCGGACTCGCCCTGTACGCCCAGGGGTTCCGCACCCTGTACGTCCCGGTGCTGGTCGCCAAGGGCACCTCGCCGGACAACCTGGCCTCCTTCGTCAACCAGCAGTACCGCTGGGCGATGGGCAACCTGCACCTGCTCAGCACGCCCGAGCTCAAGCGGATCCGGGCGCCCTGGCGGATGCGGCTGTGCTTCTACGAGGGCATCGTCGGCTACCTGGCCACGGCGGTGAACATCTTCGCGGCACCGCTGCCGCCGCTGGTGATGATGTTCTGGTACCCGGACCAGATCCGGCCCTGGCACGTGCTGCCGCTGCTCGCGCCGCTCTGGCTCTGGCACGTCCTGCTGCCCCGGATCAGCCGGACCCGCTGGCGGGTCGAGGTGATCCGCTCCAACGTGCTGATGAGCGTGGCCGCGGGAGCCGCCTTCTGGCACACCCTGCGCGGCCGCAGCGCGGCCTGGGTGCCCACCGGCGCCGGCCGGGCGAAGCCGGGCGGGCTGGCCCGCCAGGTGGTCGTGGTCTCGCTGGTCTGGCTCTGCGCCTCGGTCGGCGCGGCCGGGGTCGGTCTGGCCCTGGCCGTCGCCCGCAACGGAGTCGCCCCGAACTGGGGCCTCGGGCTCTACCTCGCCGTGCAGTGCCAGATCGGCATCCCGCTGATCCGGGACCTGATCGGCGAACTGCGCCCCGCCGATCCCGCTCGGGCCGAGGCGCGGGCCGCCGCGCGGGCCGCCAACGGCATGCTGCCGCGCCGCTGGCCGGAGGCGCTGGCCGCCACCGCCGTCCTCGTGCTCACCGCTCTGCTCGCCTCCGGCTGGGTCAGCCCGATGCTGCCCTGGCTGGGCTGAAAGGTCGTCACACCGATGTCCTCGACCGTGGTTCCGGACCTGCGTCCGGAGACCTACACCATTCCCGGTCCGTCCGCGCCCGCTCCCTCGAAGCGGACGCCCAAGGGGTTCCGCCCCGACATCGAGGGCCTGCGCGCCGTGGCCGTGCTCGCGGTGCTCGCCTTCCACGCCTCCGTCCCCGGCCTGGCCGGCGGATTCGTCGGCGTGGACGTCTTCTTCGTCATCTCCGGCTACCTGATCACCAGTCTGCTGGTCCGCGAGGCGATCACCACCGGCCGGATCCGGCTGGGGGAGTTCTTCTCCCGCCGGGCCCGCCGACTGCTGCCCTCGGCCGCGCTGGTGCTCGGCACGGTCGCCCTGGCGGGCGCCTGGCTGACCGTCCCGCTGCGGCGCACCGACCTCGAGTACGACGTGCTGGCCGCCGCCCTGTCGGTCGGCAACTGGCGCTTCGTCGCCCAGCAGACCGACTACCTGGCGGCCGGGCGGGAGCACAGCCCACTGCTGCACTTCTGGTCGCTCGCGGTGGAGGAGCAGTTCTACCTCGGCTGGGCCCCGCTGCTGGCCGCGATCGTCTTCTTCGCCGCCCGGGCGGCCCGGCGCGGCCGGGCGGTGCGCTCGACGGTGGCGCTGCTGGCCGGGGTGGTGACGGTCGGCTCCTTCGGCCTCTCGCTGTACTGGACGCACAGCTCGGTCTCGCTCGCCTACCTCGGGACGCCGTCCCGGATCTGGCAGTTCGGGATCGGGGCGCTGCTCGCGCTGCTGCCCTGGCACAAGCTGCCCGGCCCGCGTCCGCTCCGGGTGGTCTGCGGCTGGGCCGGACTCCTGGCGATCGGCTGGACCGCCGTGGCCTACGACGCGACCACCCCCTACCCCGGGTACGCGGCGCTGGTGCCGACCCTGGCCACCGCCGCCGTGATCCTGGCGGGCACCCCCGACCGGAGCGGCGTCACCCCGGTGCCCGCCACCCGGTACGGGGTGGACCGGCTGCTGTCGGCCCGGGGGCCCCGGGCGATCGGGCGGCTCTCCTACAACCTCTACCTCTGGCACTGGCCGGTGCTGGTGCTGGTCGAGGCCAGGTTCGGGGCGCTCGACTGGCCGGTGAAGGTGGCCCTGACGGCCGCCGCCGCGCTGCCCGCGATGGCGGCGCTGCACTGGGTCGAGCAGCCGCTCCGGCGCAGTCACATCCTCTCCGAACTACCCAGGCGCGGGCTCTCGTTGGGCCTCGCGGCGATGGTCGTCCCGGTGGTGCTGGCCCTGGTGGTCGGCACCGGGACGCTCCGGCTGCTCGGCCCCGCCGCACCGGTGGACACCCTCGGCCTGCCGCCCGGCGCGGCCGACGGGACCTCACTGCTGGCGAAGACCGGCGCAGCACTGAAGGGCGGTCCGGTGGTCCCGGACGCGGCCCAGGCGCGCAAGGACTTCCCGCCGGACGGCGAGTGCGAGGTGGCCCCGACCGCCGTCACCAGCCCGGCCTGCCTGTTCGGCGCCACCACCAGCCCGGACCGGATCGTGCTGCTCGGCGACTCGCACGCCGGTCAGTGGTTCTCCCCGCTGCTCGCGATCGCGGCCGAACGGCAGTGGGCGCTGGAGGAGTTGGTCAAGCAGGGCTGCCCGCTGCCGGAACTCACGGTCATCAACCCGCAGTTGGGCCGGACCTACCGGGAGTGCGACAGCTGGCGGGCGGCCGCCCTGACCCGGCTGCAGCAGGGGCCCAAGCCCCGGCTGATCGTGGTCTCCTCGCTCAACCGCTACACCGACGACCGGCAACTCCTGCTGGCCGCCTGGGAGAAGACGCTCAAGCCGCTGCGCGCGCTGGGCGTGCCGATCGTCTACCTCCAGGACACCCCGGTCCCCGGCATGGACATCCCGGCCTGCGTCTCCGGTCACACCGAGGACCCGGCGGCCTGCGCCTTCGGCCGCGACCAGGCGCAGTGGCCCGACCCGCTGGCGCAGGCGATCGCGGCCGGCCGGCTGCCGGACCTGCGGTCGGTGGAGGTCAACTCGGTTATCTGCCCCGGCGGGGACCGCAGTTGCCCGGCCGTACTGGAGCGGATCCTGCTCTACCGGGACGACGCGCACCTGACCAATGTCGCGGCGATCGTGCTCACGGCCCGGCTGGAGCGGCTGCTGACCGAGTCCGGCGCACTGCCCGCCCGTGGCACCCCCGGGGCCGACGGCTGGACCCAGCTGCTCCGGGACGATTTCGAAGGCCCGGCCGGCAGTCGCCCGTCGGCCGCCAACTGGCAGTACGACCTGGGGACTTGCTACCCCGGCTGCCCGGCCCCGCAGTGGGGTACGGGTGAGATCGAGACGATGACCGACTCCGCCGCCAACGTCCGGCTCGACGGTCAGGGCGCACTGGAGATCGTGCCCACCCGGGAGAACGGCCGGTGGAGCTCGGGCCGGATCGAGTCCAGGCGCTCCGACCTGACCCCGCCGCCCGGCGGGGTGATGCGGATCGAGGCCTCGATCGCGCTGCCGGACGTCACGGGCCCGGCCGCGGCCGGGTACTGGCCCGCCTTCTGGACCCTCGGGGCCGGGCTGCGGGACGGCTACACGGGCTGGCCCGCGATCGGCGAGCTGGACGTGATGGAGCACGTCAACGGCCGGGACTCGGTGTTCGGCACGATGCACTGCGGCACCCTGGACGGGGGCCCCTGCCAGGAGCCGAAGGGCCTGGGTTCGGGGGACAAGCCGTGCACCGACTGCCGGAAGTCCTTCCACACCTACGCGGTCGAGGTCGACTTCACCGCCGGTGCGGAGCAGGTGCGCTGGTACCTGGACGGCCGCGAGTACCACCGGGTGACGGCCGCTCAGATGGACCCCGCGACCTGGGACAAGGCGGTGCACCACGGCCTGTTCCTGATCCTGAACGTGGCGGTCGGCGGTAACCTCCCGACCGCCCTCGGCGGAGCGGTCACCCCGGCCACCGAGCCGGGGCACCCGATGCGGGTGCAGTACGTGGCGGTGTCGACGAAGGGCGCGACCCGGTAGGACGGTTGGCGGCGATCACTGCTGTGGTGGTCGCCGCCGGCCGTGCTAGCGGAGCAACTGCCGGGTCAGCTCGGCGGCCAGGGCCTCGACCAGGGCGGGCCGGACGCCGGGGCGGGTGGCGCAGTACCAGGTGCGGATGGTCGGCTCGACGCCGACCCGGATCAGCGCCAGGCCGTGCGAGCCGACGTACGGCGAGGCCACCCAGCGGGGCAGGACGGTGGCGCCCTGACCGCCGGCCACCATCTCGATCAGGAGGTCGGTGATGACCGGCATGGTGGTGATCCGGGCGGGCCTGGCACCGTGCGGAATCGGGAGCGGGGTACTGGGCACCCGGTTCGGGTCGTAGAGGTCGTAGAGCACCAGGTGCGCGTCGTCGAAGTCCCGGGCCGTCAGGTGCGGGAGGGCGGCCCAGGGGTGGTCGGCCGGGACCACCGCGACCATCTCGTCGTCGAACAGCGCGGTCAGCTGGAGCCGGTCCATCTGCGGGTCGGGCTTGGTGATCAGCGCGACGTCGAGGCGGTCCTCCAGCAGCGCGGTGATCAGGGTGTCGGCGGGCAGCGACTCGATCCGCACCTCGGCACCGGGGCACCGCGCGCGGAAGCCCTGGATCACCGGCGGCAGCCACTGGAAGGTGGTGCTGCACTGCACCGCCAGCCGTACCCGGCGGTCCCGGCCGTCCCGCATCTCCCGCAGGTCCCGGGTGGCGGAGTCGATCTCGGCCCGCACCTGACGGGCCGCCAGCAGCATCCGCTGACCGGCCGCGTTCGGCACCAGCCCGCGCCCCTGACGGTCGAACAGCTGGGTGCCCAGCCGACCCTCCAGCCTGGTCAGCCGCTGGCTCAGCGCGGGTTGGCTGACGAACAGCAGCTCGGCGGCGGCGGTCAGGGTGCCGGTGGCGGCCACGGTGTCGAGGAGTTCGAGGTCACGCAGATCGACGTCCATAACAAGGGATTATGACTGACTTGGGAATCGGTCGTGGAGTTATGGCTCAGGTGTTCGTACGGTTCTCGTATCACCCCAGCGAAAACCTGACGAAGGATCAACCATGTCTGAAACCAGTACGATCATCGTTACCGGCTCGTCCAGCGGCATCGGCCTCGACATCGCCCGCGCCTTCCTGGCGGAGGGCGCCAACGTGGTGCTCAACGGACGCGACCCGGAGCGGCTGGCCAAGGCGGCCGCGCAGCTCGGCGCGGGGGAGCGGGTGGCCACCGTCAGCGGCGGCATCGGCGACGCGGCGACCGGCGAGGCCCTGGTGCGTACGGCGGTGGAGCGGTTCGGCCGGGTGGACGTGCTGGTCAACAACGCGGGCACGTTCGCGGCGAAGCCGTTCACCGAGGTCACCGAGGAGGAGCTGGACGGTTTCCTCGCGGGCAACCTCAAGGGCACCTATCTGACCACCCAGGCGGTGGTCCGGCAGCTGCGCCGGCAGGGCGGTGGCGGCAGCATCGTCAACATCGGCACCGTACTGGTGGAGCACGCGATCGCCGGTTTCCCGTGCACGGCCCCGATCGTCAGCAAGGCCGGTGTGCACGCCCTGACGGTCGGTCTGGCCGCCGAACTGGCCGCCGACGGCATCCGGGTCAACCTGGTGGCCCCGGGCATCGTCCGGACGCCGCTGCACGAGGGCAGCGAGGTGGACGCCTACGGCGGCCTGGCGCTGCTGAACCGGGTCGGCGAGGTCTCGGAGATCGCCGAGGCGGTGCGCTACCTCGCGACGGCGGGCTTCGTCACCGGGCACGTGCTGCGGGTGGACGGCGGCTATGTGACCGGCCGCAGCTGACGGCCGGTCACGCTGCGGCTCAGGCGGTGGCGGTCCAGCTGTGCGCCACGTCGACGACCAGCCGGCCGTCCAGCTGGAACACCCGGAACGGCAGCCGGGCCCGGACCCCCAGCCCGAGCTGGGTCTGCCCCTCGAAGCTGGAGGCGAACTTCGCCTCCACGAAGGTGCGGTAGCCCGTCAGGTCCACCCCGGGCAGCGGCTGCCCGGCCCGGCCGGGGTAGGTCGCGGTGCCGGTGGTGACGTCGTAGGACGGCGCCTGGGCGACGATCTCGATCAGCGCTCCGCCGCGCACCGGTATCGGCTGTCCGGAGCCGTCCTGGTACAGCGTGTCGACGTAGCGGACGTGGTACCCGACCGGGTGGCCGGCCGAACTGCCCGGAACGTCCAGGACGATCCGGTCGAAGCAGGGGTGGGCGCCCGTCCGGACGTTCACCAGCGAGCGGGCGTCGGGCGCCGTCCGGTCCTCGGGCAGACTGCCCCAGCCGGTCGGACACGAAACGGCGGCGGTGGTGACGGCCGGTGCGGCGGGAGCGGCCGCGGCCACCCCGCCGCCCAGCAGTACGGCCACCATGGGAAGTGCGATCAGGCGTCTCATGACCTGCCTCCTCGGCTTGTCCCTCACAGGGGAGGACGAGCGAGGTGCGGGCTTGGTTGCCCTCGGACTCCGCCCGCCGTCACGGGACGCGCGCTCAACGGGGCTCGGTGGCCAGGCGGGCGGTGCCGTCCGGCAGGTTGGCGCGTGGACAGTTCGAACACGTGCCCCTATTCTTCAGGCGACTCTGCGCGTGACCAGCACCGCAGGTGTGTTTGGCAGGGGCCTGTAGTGAACGCTGAAGCCGGTAGTGACGAGCCGCGTCCGCGCGCCCTGGCCCATGGCGGGCCGGTAGCCGATCCCAGGCGCCTGGCCTTGGCCGCGCAGGCGCTGATCGTTGTCCAGACCGCCGGGCAGCTCGCCGTGGCGGTTGCCGGCGGCACCCGGTCACATTTCTTCACGCAGTTCGTACCGATTTCCATGCCGTTGTTCATCGCCACCATCATCGTGTTCCTCTGCTGGTTCCGGCGCTGTCGGCTCAATGCCGAGCTCTTTGCACCCGGAACACATAGGTATTCGGCGGGACTTTCCGTCGGTGCATGGTTCATCCCCGGGGCGATGTGGTGGATTCCGCGCCGGATCGCACTGGACATCTGGCGCGCGAACTCGCCCGTTGGCGGGGCGTGGTTGATCAACGCCTGGTGGGTGGCCTGGCTCGCCAAGACGATCGGTGGTGCGGTTGCCGCTCAGCTCGGGACAGGCTCATACGGCTATTCGCTCTATGAAGATGTAGTCGGCGTTGTCGCTGCGGCTCTGGCGGTCCTGATGATCCAGCAGGTGACGACCCGTCAAGCTGTGAAGGCGCGTGCCGATCTGGAAACCCTGCCGCTCACGCAGACTTCGTCCCGCTGACAGCCCCTACGCAACGGCCCGAGGCACCCGCCCCGGGCCGTTTCTGTTCGAGCGGCCCGTGTCGTCGTCAACCGCCTACCGTCGCTCGGCGACGGACAGCAGCACGTCGATCAGCCGCTCCGCCGCGTCAGGTCGTCCCTGGGTACGGGCTTGTGCCGCCATTTCCGCCCGGCGGACCGGGTCGGCCAACAAGGGAGCCAGGGCTGCCTGCAGCGCCTGCGGCGTGACGTCCCCGAGCAGTGCGGCGGCGGCACCGGCCTCCTGGAGGTGGCGGGCGTTGTGTGCCTGCTCGTTGCCTGCCGAGCTCGCCAGCGGGATGAAGACCGCGGCCTTGCCGAGCGCGGTCAGCTCGGCCAGCGTGCCCGCGCCGCTGCGCGAGATCACCACGTCGGCGAGCGCCAGGACGTCGGGCAGCTCAGGCCCGAGATACCCGGTCACCAGATAACGAGCGGCCAGCTGTGGCGGCAGGGCAGCGGTGACGCCGGCCAGGTCGGCCACATTGTTCGGGCCGCACTGGTGGATGACGTTGGCACCGGTCAGCAGCCACGGCAGGATGTCCCGCACCACCGTGTTGATCTGCACCGATGGCCAGCACCCGGTTGGCCAGGTCGAGCCGGACCGTCTGCTCGTGCACCACCAACGGGCGCCCGCACACCTTCGCCGCCAGCCCGACCGGCACCGCGACGTACCCGCCGGTCGCCAGCACCACGTCCGGCCGGAAGTCCGCGATGATCGACCGGGCCTGAGCCGCACCGAGCGGCACCCGGCCCATGTCCTTCACGTTCGCCGCGGAGATCATCTTCAGGGGGTTGGCGGACCGCCGCACCTTGCCCGTGGCCACCGAGACGAACGGGATCCCTTCGGCCGGCGCCACCCTCGCCTCCAGGCCGTCGGCCGTCCCGACCCAGAGCACGTCCAGCGACCGGCCGGCGGCGGCGAGCCGCGCCTGCAGGGTCCGGATCGCGGTCAGTGCCGGGTAGGTGTGACCGCCCGTTCGATCCTTCACCAGGGACGAGCCGTTGAACGGTTGCCCTCAGTGCAAGGGCTTGTCGAGTACGGCCTTGGTGTGGCTGAAGGTGTCGATCGAGTACTCGCCGTGGTAGCGCCCCATGCCGCTCTCGCCGACTCCGCCGAACGGGAGCTCGGGCACGGCCAGGTGGGAGACCGGCAGGCCGAACACCAGGGCGCCGGAGGAGGTTTCCTCGGCCAGCCGCTGCTTGGTCAGGTCGGACTCGGTGAAGGCGTACAGCGCCAGCGGCTTGTCGCGCTCGTTGACGAAGGCGATCGCCGCGTCCAGGTCGGGGACCGGGAGTACGGGCAGGATCGGGCCGAAGATCTCGGCCCGCATCACCGGCGCCTCGGGGGAGACGTCGGCCAGCACGGTCGGCGCCAGGTAGCGGGCGTCCCGGTCGTGGGTGCCGCCGGTGACGGTGCGGCCGTCGGCGAGCAGTGCGGTCAGGCGGTCGAAGTGCCGGGTGTTGACGATCCGTCCGTACTCCGGGTCGGCTGACGGATCGTCACCGTAGATCTCCTGCACCGCCGTTGCCAGCTCGGCCGTCAGTTCGGCTGCGGTGTCGCCGACCGCGAGCACGTAGTCCGGGGCGACGCAGGTCTGACCGGCGTTCAGGAACTTGCCCCGGACCAGGCGTTGGGCGGTGACGGCCAGGTCGGCGTCGGTGTCGACGATGACCGGGCTCTTGCCGCCGAGCTCCAGGGTGACCGGGGTGAGGTGCTTGGCGGCGGCGGCCATCACGATCCGGCCGACCGCGCCGTTGCCGGTGTAGAAGATGTGGTCGAAGCGCTGCTCAAGCAGGGCGGTGGTCTCCGGCACCGCGCCCTCGACCACCGCGACGGCCTCCGGGTCGAGGTACTGCGGCAGCAGCCGGGCCATCGTGGCGGAGGTGGCGGGTGCCAGCTCGCTCGGCTTCACCAGCACGGTGTTGCCGGCCGCGAGGGCCCCGACCAGCGGGGCGAGTGCCAGTTGCAGCGGGTAGTTCCAGGGCGCGATCACCAGCACCACGCCGAGCGGCTCCCGCACCACCCGGGCCTCGGCCGGCTGGAAGACGGCGGGCACGGCGGCGGCCTTCGGCTCCAGCCACTGCTTCAGGTGCTCGACGGTGTGGTCGAGTTCGCGCACCGTGAAGCCGATCTCGGTGCGGTACGCCTCGGTCGGGCCCTTGCCCAGGTCGGTGTGCAGGGCCTGCTGGAACGCCTCGCTCTGCTCGGTGAGCAGCGCGCGCAGCGCGGCGAGCTGGTTGAGCCGCCAGTCGAGGGGCCTGGTCCGGCCGGTGGCGAAGGTGGCGCGCAGACCGGCCACCACGGTGGCGGCGGAAGGTGTGGTCATGGTGATCGTGCTCCGGGGGAGTCGGGCGGGCGTCAGGGCGGGTGGTGGGACCCGCCCTGACGCCCGGTCAGAGGTCTCAGGCGACAGTGACGACAATCTTGCCGCGCGTGTGGCCCTCGGCGTTGAGCCGCTGGGCGTCGGCGGCCTGCTCCAGCGGGAAGGTGGCGGCCACCTCGACGGTCAGCAGGCCCTGGTCGGCGAGCTCGGCCAGTGCGGTGAGGTCGGCGGTGTCGGGCCGGACGAAGACGTACCGGCCGCCGAGGGCGAGCACGGCGCCGTCGGCGATCGAGGCCAGCCGGCCGCCGGCGGCGAGCAGCTCGGGGGAGACCTGCAGGGCGTCGCCGCCGACCAGGTCGAGGACGGCGTCCACGCCGTCGGGGGCGAGCGCGCGGACCCGGTCGGCCAGGCCCTCGCCGTAGCTGACCGGCTCGGCGCCCAGGCCGCGCAGGAACTCGTGGTTGCGCTCGCTGGCGGTGCCGATCACCCGGGCGCCGAGCGCGGTGGCGATCTGGACCGCGAGCGAGCCGACGCCGCCGGCCGCCGCGTGCACCAGCACGGTCTCGCCGGGCTTGACCTCCAGCGCCTTGGTGAGCGCCTGGTAGGCGGTCAGCCCGGCCAGCGGCAGACCGGCCGCGGCCTCGAAGCCCAGGGCGGCGGGCTTGTGGGCGAGGGTGCGGACGGGCGCGGCGACGTACTCGGCGAAGGTGCCCCGGCCGACCATGTCCTCCCGTACGTAGCCCATCACCTCGTCGCCGACCTTGAACTCGGTGACGGCGACGCCGACCTGCTCCACCACGCCGGCCACGTCCCAGCCCGGGATGACCGGGAAGACCACGTCCATCACGCTGTCCAGGTAGCCGGCCTGGATCTTCCAGTCCACCGGGTTGACCGAGGCGGCCTTGACCTTGACCAGGACGGCGTCCGGGCCGAGCTTGGGCTGCGGGACCTCGCCGAACTCCAGGACGTCGGGGCTGCCGTAGGTGCGGTACGTGATGGCCTTCATGGTGGTGCTCCAGAGCAGAAAGATTTGATGAGGTAGATGGTTGAACTCATCAAGCAATAAATCGAAGGTAGACCTCGATGATTGAGGATGTCAAGTAATCCGGCCTAGACTGGGCCCATGAACCCGACCGCACCGACCACCGCCCCCGCGCCCGGTCCCAGCCCTGGCCCCGAGCTGCTCATGGAGCAGCTCGCCCACGCCGCCGCCTGCTACTACCGGAGCTTCGCCGTGGTGGCCGGGAGTCAGGGCCTCACCCTGATCCAGGGCAAGCTGCTCAGCTTGCTGAGCCGGCCGATGCCGATGCGGGCCCTCGCCGAGCTGCTCGGCTGCGACGCCTCCAACGTCACCGGCCTGGTCGACCGGCTGGAGGCGCGCGGCCTGCTCCGCCGGGAGCCCGACCCGGCCGACCGCCGGGTCAAGACGGTGCTGCTGACCCCGGAGGGCGAGGCCGCCGTCCGGCGGATCAGGGCCGAGATCATCACCGGCCTGCCCGGCCTGGCGCAGCTCGCCGCTGCCGAGCGCCGCAGTCTGTCGGAGCTGCTCGATCGGGCCTTCCCGCACGGGGCCGGCGCCTGAGTGGCCTGCATTGCGGGCGACACGCCCGCCAGGATGTGGCATGGGTCACAGTGTCCAAATCGACCTGACGGGCCGTCAGATCATCTGACGGTCCGTCAATTCCGGTCCCTTTAGCCGCTTGCCGTCACTGACGGTTCGTCAGTTATCCGATGGATTGGGCCAGTCGGGTGAGTTGGGGCCCCTTCGAAGGGGTTCGACACCGGGCTACCATCGGTTGGGTTGTCCGCTTCGGCCTGGAGCGCGGCGTCCGATCGGGGCGTGCGGCGCAGTCCCCCCAGGGCCTGGCATCGGTCATGGACGGGGGAGACGGACGAGGGGCACACGGCTGTGACGACGGAGATCTCCACCGAGCAGGACCAGAGAGCGCTGTTCTCGGCGGGTAAGGCCCCGGCGACCCGGACCCTGCTCGACGTGCTGGAGGACACCGCCCGGGCGCACCCGCAGGAGCCCGCTCTCGACGACGGCCGCAGCACGCTGAGCTACCGGGCGCTGGCCGCCGAGGTGGAGACGGTGCGCCGCCGGCTGGCCGCCGCCGGGATCGGGGCCGGTGACCGGGTCGGGATCCGGGTGCCGTCCGGCAGCAACGACCTCTACGTCTGCATCCTGGCGGTGCTCGCCGCCGGTGCCGCGTACGTCCCGGTGGACGCCGAGGACCCGGACGAGCGGGCCGAGCTGGTCTTCGGCGAGGCCGCCGTCGCCGCCGTGCTAGGCGCCGGGCGCGCGCTCACCGTGACCGGCCGGCCGACCACGGGCCGCCCCAACGTCAGGCCCACCCCGGCCGACGACGCCTGGATCATCTTCACCTCCGGCTCCACCGGGAAGCCGAAGGGCGTCGCCGTCACGCACGCGAACGCCGCCGCCTTCGTGGACGCCGAGGCCGCGATGTTCCTGCAGGACGAGCCGATCGGCCCGGGCGACCGGGTGATGGCCGGGCTCTCGGTCGCCTTCGACGCCTCCTGCGAGGAGATGTGGCTGGCGTGGCGCTACGGCGCCTGCCTGGTGCCCGTCCCGCGCTCGCAGGTGCGCGGCGGCGCGGACCTCGGCCCCTGGCTGGCCGAGCAGGAGATCACCGTGGTCTCGACCGTGCCGACGCTGGCCGCGCTCTGGCCCGCCGAGGCGCTGATCGAGGTCCGGCTGCTGATCTTCGGCGGTGAGGCCTGCCCGCCCGAACTGGTCCAGCGCCTGGTCACCGAGGGCCGTGAGGTGTGGAACACGTACGGGCCGACCGAGGCCACCGTGGTCGCCTGCGGCGCGCTGCTCACCGGCGAGGGCCCGGTCAGGATCGGCCTGCCGCTGGACGGCTGGGAGCTGGCGGTCGTGGACGAGGCCGGGCAGCCCGTCCCGATGGGCGGCACCGGCCAGCTGGTGATCGGCGGCGTCGGCCTGGCCCGCTACCTGGACGCCGAGAAGGACGCCGAGAAGTACGCCCCGCTGGAGTCGCTCGGCTGGGAGCGCGCCTACCGCAGCGGTGACCTGGTGCAGGCCGACCCCGAGGGGCTGGTCTTCCTCGGCCGGGGCGACGAGCAGATCAAGCTCGGCGGCCGCCGGATCGAGCTCGGCGAGGTGGACGCCGCCCTCCAGGCGCTGCCCGGGGTGGCCGGCGCGGCCGCGGCGGTCCGGACCGCCAAGGGCGGCAACCAGCTGCTGGTCGGCTACCTGGTCACCCAGGAGGGCTGGGACCAGGCCGCCGCCGTCGAGCAGCTGCGGGCCGAACTCCCGGCCGCCCTGGTGCCGTTGCTCGCCCCGGTGGAGAGCCTGCCGACCCGGACCTCCGGCAAGGTGGACCGGGACGCGCTGCCCTGGCCGCTGCCGGGGCTGACCACCGGCGGGCCCGGCGAACAGCTCTACGGCACCGAGGCCTGGCTGGCCGAGCAGTGGACCGAGATCCTCGGGGTCCAGGTCGGCAGCGCCCAGGACGACTTCTTCGCGATCGGCGGCGGCAGCCTGGCCGCGGCCCGGCTGACCACCCTGCTGCGCGGCCGGTACCCGGCCGCCGCCGTGCTGGACATCTACCAGCAGCCCACCCTGCGCAAGCTGGCCCGGCACCTGGAGCGCTCCGCCCAGGGCGACGGCGCCGCCCGCACCATCGCGCTGGTGCCGACCCGGGCCAAGGTGGTGCAGACGCTGTTGCTGCTGCCGCTGTTCACCCTGGTCGGCCTGCGCTGGACGGTCGGGCTGCTGGCGCTGGGCAACGCGCTGGCCTGGTTCGGCAGCTACCCGTGGGCGCCGACCGCCTCCTGGTGGGTGGTCGGCGCGGGCGCGCTGCTGCTGTTCAGCCCGCCGGGACGGCTGGCGATCGCGGCCGGCGGCGCCCGGCTGCTGCTGCGCGGCCTGCGCCCCGGCAGCTACCCGCGCGGCGGCGGCATGCACCTGCGGCTGTGGACCGCCGAGCGGCTGGCCGAGGTCTCCGGCGCCACCGCGCTGTCCGGCGCCTGGCTGGTCCGCTACGGCCGCGCGCTCGGCGCCCGGATCGGCCCCGAGGTGGACCTGCACTCGCTGCCGCCGGTCACCGGCCTGCTCCGGCTCGGCCGGGGCTGCGCGATCGAGGCCGAGGTCGACCTGTCCGGCTACTGGCTGGACGGCGACCGGCTCGAGGTCGGCCAGGTCAGGGTCGGCTCCGGCGCGGTGATCGGCACCCGAAGCACCCTGCTGCCCGGCGCCCGGGTCGGCAAGCGGGCCCAGGTCGCACCCGGCTCGGGCGTCACCGGCCAGATCCCCACCGGCCAGCGCTGGGCGGGCGCACCCGCCGTCAAACTCGGCAAGGCGGAGCGCAGTTGGCCCAAGCAGCGCCCACCGCGCCGGGCCCGCTGGGCCGCGGCGTACGGCGCCAGCGGCCTCGGCCTGAGCCTGCTGCCGGTGCTCTCCGCGCTGGCCGCGCTGCTCGTGGTCAGCCGCTTCGTGCACCCCGGTGACAGCCTGGGCACCGCGCTGACCGGCGCCCTGCTCGCGCTGGTCCCGGCCACGCTGGCCTACGGCCTGGTGTACGCGACCCTGCTGCTGGCCGGCGTCCGGCTGCTGAGCCTGGGTCTGCGGACGGGCAGTCACCCGCTGCACGGCCGGATCGGCTGGCAGGCCTGGACGGTCAGTCAGCTGATGGACCTGGCCCGGGGCACGCTCTTCCCGCTGTACGCGGGCCTGATCACCCCGTACTGGCTGCGGGCGCTCGGCATGAAGATCGGCAGCCGGGCCGAGGTCTCCACGGTGCTCGCGCTGCCCAGCCTGACCACCGTCGGGGACGGCGCCTTCCTGGCCGACGACACCCTGATCGCCCCGTACGAACTGGGCGGCGGCTGGCTGCGGCTCGGTGAGGCGGAGATCGGCGAGCGGGCCTTCCTCGGCAACTCGGGGATGACCGCGCTCGGCCGGGCGGTGCCCGACCGGGGGCTGGTGGGGGTGCTCTCGGCCACGCCGAAGAAGGCCAAGAAGGGCAGCTCGTACCTGGGCATGCCGCCGATGCGGCTGCCCCGCTCGGCCGACACCGCCGACCAGAGCCTGACCTACGACCCGCCGGCCCGGCTGCTCTGGGCCCGGGGCCTGGTCGAGGTCTGCCGGCTGGTGCCGGTGTTCGCCTCCGCCGCGCTGGGCGCGCTGACCCTGGCCGGGCTGGCCCAGCTGGCCGCCGCCGGTTCGGTGCTGCTGGCCGCGCTGCTCTCCGGCGTGGTGCTGCTGGCCGTCGGGCTGGTGGCCTGTCTGGTGTCGGCGGCCGCCAAGTGGCTGCTGGTCGGCCGGTTCCGGGCCGTCGAGCACCCGCTGTGGAGCGGCTTCGTCTGGCGCAACGAGCTGGCCGACACCTTCGTCGAGGTGCTCGCGGTGCCCTGGCTGGTCGGCGCGGTGCCCGGCACGCCGGTGCTCAACCTCTGGCTGCGCGCGCTCGGCGCCAAGGTCGGTCGGGGCGTCTGGTGCGAGACCTACTGGCTGCCCGAGGCGGACCTGGTCACGCTCGGGGACGGGGCCACCGTCAACCGGGGCTGCGTCGTGCAGACCCACCTCTTCCACGACCGGATCATGCGGATGGATACTGTGATCCTTCACGAGGGAGCCACCCTCGGCCCGGGCGGCATCGTGCTGCCCGGCAGCACCGTCGGCGCGCGCAGCACCCTGGGGCCCGCCTCGCTGGTGATGCGTGCGGAGTCCGTCCCGGCCGACACCCGCTGGCTGGGCAACCCGATCGAATCCTGGCAGTCCTGACGGACCGGCAGGCACAGACGCAGGAGCGTACGACCCGTGAGTCCCAAGCAGGTGCCGCCTCCCGGCGTCGACCCCTACTTCCCGACCCACGGGGACGCCCGCTACCGGGTGCACCGCTACGAACTCGCGCTGGACTACCGGCCAGGGCCCAACCGCCTGGGCGGCTCGGCCCGGCTGAGCGCGGTGGCGGGCGGCGCGGCGCTGGCCGAGTTCGCGCTCGACCTGGCCGAGTTCCGGATCGGCCGGGTGCTGGTGGACGGCAAGGCCGCGCACTACACCCACCGGGCGGGCAAGCTGCGGATCCGCCCGGCCAAGGCGCTGGCCGCCGGGGCGGCGTTCACCGTCGAGGTGCACTACACCGGCAACCCGAAGCCGGTCCGCAGCCAGTGGGGCGGCCTGGGCTGGGAGGAACTGACGGACGGTGCCCTGGTGGCCAGTCAGCCGATCGGCGCCTCGTCCTGGTACCCGTGCAACGACCGCCCGGCGGACAAGGCGAGCTACCAGATCTCGGTCACCACCCCGTCCCCGTACACGGTGGTGGCCAGCGGCCGGCTGCTCACCAAGACCACCCGGTCCTCCAGCACCACCTGGGTGTACGAGCAGTCCGCGCCCACCGCCAGCTACCTGGTGACGGTCTCGATCGGCCAGTACCAGACCGTCCGGCTGATCGAGGGCTCCTCGACCCCCCGGCCGAACCGGACGGTGCCGCAGACCGCCTACCTGCCGGCCCGGCTGGTGCCCGAGTTCACCATCGACTTCGGCCGGCAGGCCTGGATGATGCACCACTTCGAGGAGCTGTTCGGTCCTTACCCGTTCGGCGAGTACGCGGTGGTGGTGGCCGACGAGGAGCTCGACGTGCCGGTCGAGGCGCAGGGCCTGGCCACCTTCGGCACCAACCACCTGGACGGCAGCCGGACCTCCGAGCGGCTGGTCGCGCACGAGCTGGCCCACCAGTGGTTCGGCAACAGCGTCACGATCGCCGACTGGCGGCACATCTGGCTGAACGAGGGCTTCGCCAAGTACGCCGAGTGGATCTGGGCCGAGCACGCGGGCGGCCGCACCGCCGCCGAGCACGCCGCCGCCGCGCACGCCCTGCTGGCCGGGTTGCCGCAGGACCTGCGGCTCGGCGACCCGGGCCGGAAGCTGATGTTCGACGACCGGCTGTACCAGCGCGGCGGGCTCACCGTGCACGCGCTGCGCTGCGAGCTCGGCGACGAGGCCTTCTTCCGGCTGGTGAAGGACTGGGCGGTGAGGCACCGTCACGGGGTGGTCTCCACGCTCGACTTCACCGCGCACGCCGACCGCTACGCGAGCGCGCCGCTGGACGGGCTGTTCCACGCCTGGCTGTATGACCCGCTGCTGCCGCCACTGCCGGGCGCGTCACGGTAGGTGTCGGTATCGTCGCTCACGGTTGTGGGGCCCGGCTCCGGGCCTCCCCGGAGCACCCTGGAGGCAGGGCATGTCGGTCAAGCCCACCATCGTCCTGGTCCACGGCTTCTGGGGCGGCGCCGCCCACTGGGCCAAGGTGATCGTCGAGCTGGACCGGCGCGGCTTCACCGACCTGCGGGCGGTGGAGAACCCGCTGACCTCGCTCGCGGAGGACGCCGAACGCACCCGCCGGATGGTCCGTCAGGTCGACGGGCCGGTGCTGCTGGTGGGCCACTCGTACGGCGGCGCGGTGATCACCGAGGCCGGTGACCTGCCGAACGTGGTCGGCCTGGTCTACGTCGCGGCGTTCGCCCCCGACGCCGGGGAGAGCCCCGGAGCGATCACCCAGGAGTTCCCGCCCGCCGCCTTCGAGAACCTCGCTCCGGACTCCGACGGCTACCTGTGGGTCAAGCCCGAGAAGTTCCACGAGAGCTTCTGCCAGGACCTGAGCGCCGAGGAGGCCCTGGTGATGGCGGTCACCCAGAAGGCCCCGCTGGCCTCCACCTTCGGCGACGAGGTCACCGCCCCGGCCTGGCGGGCCAAGCCCAGCTGGTACCAGGTCTCCACCGAGGACCACATGATCCATCCGGACAACCAGCGCCGGATGGCCGCGCGGATGGGCACCCGCAAGACCGTCGAGCTGCGCGCGGGCCACGCCTCGCTCGCCTCACTGCCCGGGCCGGTCGCCGACCTGATCGAGGAAGCCGCCTCGGCGGTCTGACGGGCCGACCGCTCGATCGCCGAGGAGCCCGGATGGCACTGTCCGCGCTGGTCGTTTCGCTCGCCGCCGCCGGAGCCGCCGCGCTGCTGGCCTGGCTGAGCCATGTGGTCCTGCACCGTCGGGGCCTGCCGGACACCGGGCCCGCCGTCGGAACCGCGGCGGGCGCGGTGTTCTCCTTCTTCGTCGTCACGATGGCGTTCCTGCTGGTCAGTTCGACCGGGGCGCTGGCCACCGCGCGGCAGGCCAACTACGCCGAGGCGGCGGCCACCGTCGACGTCTACCTGGCCGCCGAGCGGCTCCCGGAGCCGGCCGGGCGGCAGCTCCGGGAGCAGGCCGAGGCGTACCTGCACCAGGTGATCGAGGTGGAGTGGGCGCAGCTGGAGCGGGAGGAGACGGACGTGCGGACCTTCGGCACGCCGTACCGGATGCACCGGATCGTCCAGGACCTGCCGCCCGAGGTGCCCGCGCTCGCGGCCGGTGACGCGCACGACGCGATGGCCGCGCTGCTGACGCAGCGTCGGGTGCGGACGGCCACCGCCAACGACGGCGCCCCCGCCTTCCTGCTGCTGACGCTGGCCGGCGCGGCGGTGCTGTCGGTGGTCTTCCTGGTGCTGCTGGGCTGGCCCAAGGGGGCCCGGGGGCTGGTCGCGATAGCGGTGGTGGGCGGGGTCTTCGCGTTCTCGATCTGGCTGGTGGTGCAGATCGACCACCCCTACGCCTCCGGCATCAGGGTGATGCCGGAGGCGTTCCAGGAAGCCCTGGAGCGGATCGCCCTGATCAGGGCGGCGGGCTACTGACGACGACTCACCGCACCGCGTACGCGTCGGCGACGGTCTGGGTCACCGACACTCCGTCGGCCGCCGTCAGGGTGACCCGCAGAGCGACCTTGGTGCCCGCCGCCACGCCGGTGTGGTCGACGGCGGCGGTCCACCGGCCCTGACTACGGGTCAGGGTGCCGGGCGTCCAGGTGCTGCCGTCGTCGTAGGAGTACGCCAGGGTGGCCGAGCCGAGCGGTCCGGGCGTCCATCCGGCCTGGCCGGTGGCGGACAGGCCGATCCGCAGCGGGCCGGCCGCCACCGTGTTGTCCGCGTCCACCGGCAGGTCGTAGGACGGGAAGAGCAGCGGCAGCGCCTGCGAGTACACGGCCGGATCGCCGTGCGAGCGGAACGAGAACTCGGTCCGCACCGCGCTCGACCGCTGCCAGACGTCCCGGTGGTGGAACCGCTGCTGAGTGAGCCTCAGCAGGTACCGGGCGTCGCCGGTCGGCAGCTCCCAGACGTTGAACGGGCCGTACCAGGACTCGCCGAGTGACGTGCCGTCGGCCAGCAGCTCCACCCCGGCGGCGTCGCCGAAGTTCGACATGGTGCCGGTGTGGTCGGGGTCGGCGTCGTTCCACAGCGAGCGGGAGAAGTCGACGCCGATCCGGTCGCCCTGCCGCTCGCCGACCAGCCGGGCGGCCCCGTCGGTGCCGGTGCCGGCGGTCGGGCGCAGCACGCCCCGATACCACTCCTCGGTGCGGCTCTCACCCTTGCGGTAGGAGCGGTTGAGGTCCGTCAGGTACTCGGCGAACGGCCAGCTGCTCTGCACCGCGTGCGCCCACTGCCCGTCGTCGGCGGTGTAGTACGCGGTCCGGGTCAGCGGCGCGGCGACCAGGCCCTGGAAGGCCGGGATCTGCGCGTAGGGGTTCCATGGCCGGACCGCGTCGGCGTACTCGAACATGTGGGTCGCGGCGCCCAGCGAGTGCCAGGTCTCGGTGACGGTGGCCAGCTCGCGGTCGCGCACGGTGCGCCGCTGGCTGCCGCGCACCTGCTGGGCGTCGTGGAAGGCCAGGTTGTAGACGTAGGGGCTGTCCGGAGTGGAGACCCAGTCGAGGGTCACCGTGCCCCGGGCCAGTCGGGCGGTCAGCTCGGCGGCCTGGTCGGCGGTGATCTGGAAGACCGGGGCCTGCGTGCTGATGTCGTTCTTCCGGAACGAGCCCGGCGTCGGACGGTACGTCAGCACCGCGACCGCTCCGGCCGCCTGGGCGTTGGCGCTCACCTGGTTCGCGTCGGTGCCGTCGTCCGGCAGCAGCACCAGCCGTCCGGTGACCCCGGCCGCCGCGAGGTCGGCGGCGGAGGCGCTGCGGGCGGCCACCAGTCCGGCCGAACCGGCGGCGGGCAGGTGCGCCTCGGCGGCGTACGGCAGGTAGTTCGGTTCCAGGGTCACCCCGGCGCCGGTGAACACCACCGGCGGGGCGCCGAGCCGCAGGTAGCTGCCGGCCTCGAAGCCGCCGGTGCTCGCCTTGCCGGAGCCCCAGCTGTACAGCTCCACCGGGGCGTTGCCGATCCGGGCGCCGATCGCGTCCACCCACTTGTCGCCCCACCAGCGGGAGAGTTCGAGGGTGGCGTCCAGGGTGCGCACGGTGCGGTCGGCGCGGACCTCGACCCGGTCGGCCTTGCGGGCGTCCAGGGTGAGCACGGTGTCCTTGGTCAGCCGGAACTCGGGCATCGCCATCGCGGCCACCGAGCGCGGGGCGGCCTCACCGGTGGCGTCCCGGTGGTCGGGGGTGACCACGAAGCCGGTGAGCGAGAAGACGCCGGGGCGCAGCCGCAGGGTGATGTCACCGTTGGCGTCCGGAGCGGCGCGCTGCCCGGTGGACTGGCTGATGTCGATCAGGTCCACCGAGCTGCCGGTGTCGCCGGTGGCCGGGCGGCCGTCCCGGTCGGTCAGCTTCACCCGGACGGAGAGGGTCTCCGGCTCGACGTAGGCGTTGAACGGGGTCGAGACGGTGCGCCCGGCCTCGTCGGTGGCCAGCACCCGGCCGGTGACGTCGCCGTACTGACCACCCGTCAGCCGGGCGGTCGGGTCGAGGGTGAGCGGTACCTGCACGGTGGCGCCCGCCGGGACGGTCACGCTTTCCCGGCCGAGCCGGACGATCCGTGAGCCGATCGCCGAGTCGTCGTCACCGTCGGTGCGCTGCACGGTCAGCCGGAGCCTGACCGGCGCGTCGCCGGTGTTGGTGTAGGGGAGCTGGACGGTGCGGGTGTCGGCCTTCACCTGCGGCCAGCCGAACCGGCCGAAGCCGACGGCGGGGGAGCCGAGCACGGTCTGCCGGACGGCCTGGCCGACCCGGAGCCGGCCGCCGCCGATCTGCTGCACGTCGCCCGCCAGGGTCGGGTCGGCGGAGGAGACCAGCGCGGCTTTGAGCCGGTCGGCGGTCCAGTCGGGGTGACGCTGCTTCAGCAGCGCGGCGGCCCCGGCCACCAGCGGGGTGGCCATCGAGGTGCCGGACATCGCGGTGTACGCGTACACGCCCCGGCCGCCGGCCGCGGCCGCGGTGACGTCCACGCCGGGGGCGGCGATCTCCGGCTTGAGGGTGTGCACGCCGGTGACCGAACCCCGGCTGGAGAACGAGGCGGTGCGGTCGACCGAGTCGACGGCGCCGACGGTCAGCACGTCCGGCGCGCAGCCGGGCGAGGAGACCGACTGGTACCGCCCGAGGTTGCCCGCCGCGACCACGAACAGCGTCTTCGAGCTCTTCGCCAGGTTCTGCGCGGCCACCGACATCGGGTCGGTGCAGTCGGTGGGTTCGGCGCTGCCGAGTGACATCGAGGCGACGTCGGCGCCGGAGTCGACGGCCCACTGCATGCCCGCGATGATCTGGGAGTCGGTGCCGGAGCCGTAGTCGTCCAGCACTTTGCCGACCAGCAGCCCGGCCTCGGCGGCCACGCCGCGCTGGGCACCCTGGCTCGCGGCGCCGGTGCCGGCGATCTCGGAGGCGACGAAGGTGCCGTGGCCGACCGCGTCGTGGACGTCGGTGTCGGGGGTCCCGGTGGTTTCGGAGGTGAAGTTGCGGGCGTCCAGCACCCGGCCGGCCAGGTCGGGGTGGTCGGCGTCGATGCCGGTGTCCAGCACCGCGACCTTGACGCCCTGTCCGCCGAGACCGAGGGCCCAGGCGGCGGGGGCGCCGATCTGTCCGGTCTCGGACTCCAGGGTGGCCTTGACCTTCTGATCCAGCCAGAGCTTGGCCAGACCGTCCCGGCCGTTGCCGGCCCGGTCCACCAGGGTGTCCCAGGTCCGGTTCGCCGCAGCCTTGTCGGCGCGGTACGCGACGCCGTGCACGGCCTTCAGCGACTTCACCCCGGCGGCCCGGCTGCGGGCCGGGGCGCTGAGGTCGGCGGTCTGCTGGTCGCGGTAGACCGCGATCACCGGGAGGGCCTTGGCGCCCTGGTCGTCGTAGCCCTGGCGGACCAGAGCGCTGATGTTGAACAGCGCCTTGTCGACCGAGCCCGCCGCCAGCGCGGCGGCGGCCCGCTGCGGGAAGACGTACTGGTCGCCGTTGACCTGGCGGGTGAAGTGGACGGGTATCCGGCCCTGTTCGTCCGGCTGGAGGGACACCCGGGACCGGCCGGCGGCGTCGGTGACCAGGTCGGCCTTCTCGCCGGTGATCAGGGTGACGGTGTGCCGGGACGCGGGCGCGGTCGCGCCCGTGAGGCCGGGGCCGGTCGCTGCGGCGGCGGGTGGGGCGGTCAGCGCGGTGCTGCCGAGCAGACCGGCGACCGCGACCGCCAGCGCCCGACGGACGCGGGTCGGCAATGCCATGAACACTCCTCGGGTGTCGATGATCTGGCCGGTGAGCCTGGCAGAACGGGGCCCTGACCGGTCATGATGTGCCTGGCGGATCACCGCCTGGGCAGGTACCCGCCAAGCGGTGACGGCTGATGCCGGGTCAGGAGGGAGGCGCGTCGATGCTGGCGGCGATCGGGCTGGACGAGCGGGCCGAGCGGCTCTACAGCCGGCTGGTGGCACACGGTGCCGCCACCGCCGAGGAGTTGGCGGCGGGCTGCGGCACCGGGGTGACCGAGGCGCGGCTGGCCCTGGTGCTGCTGCAGACCCGAGGGCTGATCGCCCCGCAGGCCGACGGCTCGGCCCGGTTCGCGGCGGCGCCGCCGTCGGTGGCGCTGGAGGCGCTGCTCACCGGCCAGCGGCACGCCCTGCGGGAGGCCGAACTGTCCGCCGCCGCACTGGCCGAGGCGTACCGGGTGGCCGCCGCCGACCACAGTCGCCGAGACCTGGTCGAGGTGGTGACCGGCCACGCGGCCGTCGGCCACCGGGTCGCCCAGCTCCAGCTCGGTGCCACCACCGAGCTGCTCGCCCTGGTGACGGGCCGTCACCAGGTGGTCCGGGCCGACGCGACCGGCGCGGAGACCGACGCGGTCGCCCGGGGCGTCAACTACCGGGTGGTGCTGGAGCGGCAGGCCCTGGACACCCCCGAGTCGGTGGAGGCCCTGTTCGAGGCGCTGGACCGGGACCAGCAGGTCCGGGTGGTGGACAAGGTCCCCGGCAAGCTGATCGTGGCCGACCGGGCCCGGGCCCTGGTGCCGCTCTCCGAGGTCCGGGACGGCGCCGAGCCGGTGGTGCTCTCGGTGCGCGCCCCCGCGCTGGTCCGGCTGCTGGTGACACTGTTCGAGCAGACCTGGGAGTGGGCCCACCCGCTCGGCCGGGACGAGGACGGCGCTCTGCTGGCCGAGCCCGCCCCGGGCGGCAGCCCCGACGAACTCGACCGCCGGATCCTCTCGTTGCTGCTGATCGGGGCGACCGACCAGGCGGTCGCCAAGCAGCTCGGCCTCGGCCTGCGCACCGTCCAGCGCCGGATCAGCCGGCTGATGGCGCTGGTCCGGGCCGACACCCGGATCCAGCTCGGCTGGCAGGCCCACCGGCGGGGCTGGGTCCGGGACTGACGGGGCCGCCACCTCAGCCGGTGACGGCCCCGCTCACGGCTAGCGGTAGCGGAACAGGATCCGGCCACGGGTCAGGTCGTACGGGCTGAGCTCCACGAGCACCTTGTCGTACGGCAGGACCTTGATGTGGTGCTTGCGGATCTTCCCGCTGATGTGGGCGAGCACCTGGTGCCCGTTCTGGAGCTCCACCTTGAAGGTGGCGTTGCGCAGGCACTCGACGATGGTGCCGTCGATCTCGATTCCCTTGGAAATTTTGGGCATACGGTCTCCTCGACTCTGTTCGGACGTGGGGTGAGCTGGTGGGGTGTCAGCGGCGGACCAACTCCAGGTTCCCGCCGACCCGTCGGGCGCCGATGCGCTCGAAGAGCTGCTGTGCGGCGTGGTTGGACTCGCTGACCTCGGCGGTCGCCGTGGCGACTCCGGAGCGGTGCAGTGAGCCGAGCGTCTGGGCCAGCAACGCCCTCGCGACGCCCTGCCGTTGGTGGTCGGCCCGGACGGCGATCAGGTCGATCCGGGGCTGCCGGGGCACCGGGGCCAGCCGGAGCAGGCCCACGTACCGGCCGGCCTGGACGGCCACCGCGAACTTCGACGGGTCCGGCACGGTGACCCCGTCCGGGAGCGGGATGACCTCGGCCGGCATGGTCTGCCAGCCGGCGCCGGCCGCGACCTCCGCACGGATCACGCGGTCCAGTGCGCGCAGCGGCGCCTCCGCCGCCTGGCCGGCGGGCAGGATGCGCAGGTCCGATGGCGGCCGCAGGGCGTCCAGCCCCGTGCTGTTCGGATCGGTGGGCACGGCGTACTGCCACTCGCGGCGGTGGAGTGTGAAGCCGGCCCGCTGCCAACTCGCCAACAGATCGGGGTCGTTCTCGTCGACCAGGGTGTACAGCGGGGTCGGCAGGCCGGTGGCCGCGGCTGCGGTGAGCCGGTCGAGGACCGCGCCGTCCCAGGCGTCGGTGCTGACGAAGGTGCGTCCGTCGGGCCTCTGCCAGGCGTCGGCGCGGCCGACGACCCGGTCGTCCTGCACGGCGTGCCACTGGTGTTCGGAGACCTGAAGGACCGTCAGGGGGTGCCCGGTCGGGCCGGGGGTGGGCTGCGTGGTGTTCATGGGTGTCTGCCTCTCGGAGTGCTCTGCTTTCGGGCACTCCGGGCGACGCCTGCGTCAGTCGCCCAACCGTGAAGGACTGGGGGAGTACCCATGGGTTACTGCGGACACGGGACTCACCTCCTGGTTGCGGCTTCGCGGTTGCCCGGACCGTATCAGCTGTCCGACGCCCCGCCCAACCCCTTTTCGGCGGCTGCCGGGCGGTCGGCCCCGAATCGCGTCCCGCACAGCTTGAACGGCCAGGACCGGCGTGACTAGCCTGCGGGTATGGCCGAGTTGACCGAGCAGGACGAGCAGACCCCGGGCCGCTTCGGCGCGTCCGCGACCGTGGAGGTCGAAGCCCACCAGGTGGGCCGGGTGCACACCGAGTACGCCCCGGACCACGACGGTGACCCCGACCCGGGCGAGATCGTCTGGACCTGGGTGCCGTACGAGGAGCGGGACGGCCGGGGCAAGGACCGCCCGGTGCTGGTGGTGGCCCGCGAGCCCGGCGGGACTCTGCTCGCGGTCATGCTCTCCAGCAAGGGGCACGACCGGGACGCCGACTGGGTGCCGATCGGCGCGGGCCCCTGGGACCGCTCGGGGCGCGACTCCTGGGTGGCGCTGGACCGGGTGATGCGGGTGCACGACCGGGGCATGCGCCGGGAGGCCTGCGCGCTGGACCGCGCGCGGTTCGACCTGGTGGTGCACGCGTTGCGCCGCCGCTACCGCTGGAGCTGACGGTCGCGCGGCCTGACGGTCGCGCAGCCGGAGTTGGCCGGACAACTGGGTGAGGCGTTCGCCTGACGTACGGCGGGCAGACATGACAAGTCCGCCAGGAGGTACCCCTGAGCCGCTTCTCTGGGGTCGCCCACTGCCCGCCCCTCACTCGCAGAGGTCAACTCACCCATGGCTGAACTCAACCGTCGCCGTTTCCTCCAGCTCGCGGGTGGCGCGTCCGCGCTCACCCTGCTGTCCGAGAGCATCGCCCGGGCCGCCGCCATTCCGGCCCAGGGCAGCACCGGCACCATCCAGGACGTCGAGCACATCGTCGTCCTGATGCAGGAGAACCGTTCCTTCGACCACTACTTCGGTGCGATGAAGGGCGTCCGCGGCTTCGGCGACCCCCGTCCGGTCACCCTGCCCAGCGGCAAGTCGGTCTGGAACCAGGCGAGCGGCGGCAAGGTGACGCTGCCGTTCCGGCCGCCGGGCGACGACCTCGGGATGGAGTTCCTGCAGGGCCTGAACCACGACTGGGCCGGCGGCCAGCAGGCGTTCAACAAGGGCAAGTACGACCAGTGGGTGCCCGCGAAGACCGCCACCACGATGGCGTACCTGACCCGCGACGACATCCCGTTCCACTACGCGCTCGCCGACTCGTTCACGGTCTGCGACGCGTACCACTGCTCGTTCATCGGCTCGACCGACCCGAACCGCTACTACCTCTGGTCGGGCCACACCGGCAACGACGGCACGGGCGGCGGCCCGGTGCTCAACAACGCCGAGGCCGGGTACGGCTGGACCACCTACCCGGAGCGGCTGGAGGCGGCCGGGGTCTCCTGGAAGGTCTACCAGGACATCGGCGACGGGCTGAACGCGGCGGGCTCCTGGGGCTGGATCAACGACGCCTACCGGGGCACCTACGGCGACAACTCGCTGCTGTACTTCAACAGTTACCGCAACGCCCAGCCGGGCAACCCGCTGTTCGACAAGGCCCGCACCGGCACGAACGCCAAGGCGGGCGAGGGCTACGTCGACCAGCTGCGCGCCGACGTGCAGGCCGGCCGGCTGCCCAAGGTGTCCTGGATAGTCGCGCCCGAGGCGTTCTCCGAGCACGCCAACTGGCCTGCCAACTACGGGGCCTGGTACATCTCCCAGGTGCTGGACGCGCTGACCTCCAACCCGGACGTGTGGGCGAAGACCGCGCTGTTCATCACGTACGACGAGAACGACGGCTTCTTCGACCACGTGGTGCCGCCGTACGCGCCGTCCGGCAGCGCCCAGGGTCTGTCCACGGTCTCCACCGCGCTGGACTACTTCGGCGGCAAGACCGGTTACGTGGCCGGTCCGTACGGTCTCGGCCCCCGGGTGCCGATGCTGGTGGTCTCGCCGTGGAGCACCGGCGGGTACAGCTGCTCGGAGACCTTCGACCACACCTCGGTGATCCGGTTCATCGAGCGGCGCTTCGGGGTTACCGAGCCCAACATCTCGCCCTGGCGGCGGGCGGTCTGCGGCGACCTGACCGCGGCCTTCGACTTCGCCCGGACCTCGACCGCCCCGGTCGCGCTGCCGCCCACCGCCGGGTACTACCCGCCCGACCGGGACCGGCACCCCGACTTCAAGGCGCCCGCCCCCGCGGTCGGCACGATGCCCAAGCAGGAGCCGGGCAGCCGGCCGACCCGCCCGCTCAAGTACGCGCCGTACGTGGACGGTTCGGCGGACACCAGCGCTGGGAAGTACCGGCTGACCTTCAGCGGCGGGGCGGCGGCCGGTGCGCACTTCTACGTCACCTCGGCCAACCGCACGGACGCGCCGTGGAGTTACACCACCGAGGCGGGCAAGACGATCGCCGACACCTGGGACACCAAGTACTCCAAGGGCGTCACCGATCTGACGGTGCACGGCCCGAACGGCTTCCTGCGCCGCTTCCGCAACCCCGGCAAGACGGCGGGCCCCGAGGTCACCGCCCGGCACAACGCGGCCACCGGCAACCTCGACCTGACCCTCACCAACGCCGCCACCGCCGACGCCCGGCTCACCGTGGCCAATGCCTACGGCGGCACCCCGCAGACCGTCACGGTCCGCAAGGGTGCCACCGTCACCGTCCCGGTGGACCTGAGCGGCTGCCGCAACTGGTACGACGTCACGGTCACCGCGGCCGGCACCGCCGACTTCGTCCGACGGCTGGCGGGGCACGTCGAGACCGGCGCGCCCGGCCTCTCGGACCCGGGCATCATCACCAACTGACGTCCGCCCTTTGGCGCGCGCCGTCCCGGCATCTCCGGGGCGGCGCGCGGCAGCTGCGGGTCCGGACTGGAGCGGGTCCAGGACCGGCACGACCGCCGTTCGCTCCGGGCCCGGATCACCCCGGCCGGCCGGAACCGGCTGGACGTCAGGGCTGAGCCGGCCGGGACTTGCTCGTGTCAGTGGGGTCGGGTGGAATGGGCGGTGTGGATCATGTCTCAGCACCCAGTGTCCTGACCGATGAGCAGGTGGCCGCCTACCTGGCCCGGATCGGCCTGCCGCGACCCGGCCGGGCCGACCGGGCGGCGTTGGCCGAGCTGCAGCGGGCGCACCTGGAGGCCGTCCCCTTCGAGAACCTGAGCGTGCGGCTGGGGGAGCCGATCGTGCTCGAGCCCGGTGCGCTGGTGGCGAAGATCACCGAGCGGCACCGGGGCGGGTTCTGCTACGAACTCAACGGTGCGTTCGCCGAGTTGCTGCGTGCGCTCGGCTTCCGGGTGACCCTGCTGGCGGCGCGGGTGTTCGGGCCGGAACGGATCGGGCCGCCGTTCGACCACATGGCGCTGCGGGTGGACCTGGACGGGGAGGTCTGGCTGGCGGACGTCGGGTTCGGCCGGTTCAGCGAGCTGCCGCTGCGGCTGGACGAGCGCGGTGAACAGGCCGATCCCGCCGGGGTGTTCACGATCGTCCCGCACGGCGACGAGCTCGACGTCCGACAGAACGGCGCGCCGCAGTACCGGCTGGACCAGCGGGCCTACGAGCTGACCGACTTCGTGCCGACCTGCTGGTGGCAGGCCACCTCGCCGGACTCGCACTTCCGACGCTCCGTCACCTGCTCGCGCCTGGCGGAGGGTGGCCGGATCACGCTCAGCGGGACCAGGCTGATCCGCACCGCCGCCGACGGTTCGCGGACCGGGCAGGAGCTCGACGAGGCCGGCGCGCTGGCCGCGTACCGGACACACTTCGGCATCGAGCTGGAGCAGCTGCCCTGACGGCGGGTGTCAAGGCTGGTCGGTCAGCGCCGGGAAGTCGTACTTCACCTCGCCGATGTCGGAGATCAAGTAGCGGCCGTCGGGCCCGCGTTGGAGTTGCAGGCGGGCAGTGAGCCCCCCTCTGGGTATCCGGGACCAGCCGTCCTCCGCGACGTAGGCGCAGTTGACGGGAACCTCCAGCTCGACCTTGGCAGCGGTGAGGTCGCTCGGACCCTCGTGGCCCTCTACGGGTCTCGCGATCGCGTGCATGACCACCGACCAGCCCCGGTGGGCGGTCAGCTCGGCGGGCCAGGCCGAGCCGTGCGCCGAGCACGCGTTCAACCCGCCGCCGGCGGCGGCCAGTTCGGGCGTCAGATACCTACGGACCCGGCCAAGGACGGCCGCCGGTCCCGTGTCGCCACGGGACGCGTCGAAGCTGCCTGAGGTGACCGCCCAGGCGATCGCGATGGACTCCGCGTCGTGCTCGTCGACCGTCAGCGGCGGCGTCACCGCGGCTGGTCGCTCCTTCGGCGGGGCAAGTGGCGCCGTGGGATCGGCCCCCGGTGTGGAGGTGAAGGAGTAACCAGCCGGAGCGACGGCGACCGCGGTGCCGGGGATCCGCTGTTCGTCCTGATCGACGCAGGGGTTGCAACGGATGCGCTCACCGGCGCCTCTGCCGTAGGTGGTCTCCCAGCCGTTCCCCTGGGTCGACAGTTCGGTGCCACGTTCCATTCGCACCCCGGAGATGTGGAACGGGCGATCACCGTCCTTCAGCGTCCAGGTGTGGCGCTTGCCGTCGACCGAGCCCTCAACCATGACCACGTAGTTGTAGCTGTGCCGGGCCGCGAGCACCGTGAGGCTGACGAGTTCGGGCTTCTGGTTCTCCAGGTAGAGGTACTTGTCGGTGAAGTACGGGGCGAACGACACCGGTCCGGCGGCCCCGATCAGCGCGATCGGATTGCTGGAGTCCAGGTCGACGCCCATGTCGATCTTCTTGCCCACTCCCTGCTCGTTGCAGTTCACGACCGTGCCGGGCACGGGATCGCGGGGCTCGCCCACGATGGCCACCCGCACCTGCTCGATCGCCACGGTGTGGCCGTTACCGACCATCGAGACGGTGAGTGGCGACGCTCCCACATCCGTACCGCCCTGCGCGTGCGACCAGGTCCGGACGGCGCCGCAGTCGGCGACGGTGGGCAGGTCGGCCGGCTTGACGACCCTGGGGACGACTGCGGTCGCGCCGACACCACCGTGTTCGGGATCGTAGCGGGCGCTGAGTACCGGGTCGCTGCCCGTCTCGCTCGCGTGCAGCGCCCAGTACGTCGTGCCGCCGCCCAGCAGGGCCAGCACGCACACCACGGCTACCAGCAGGCGCTGTCTCGGGCCCGTCACCAGCGTGATGATGCCGCCCATGAACACGTTGCCGTGGATGGTGCTCCGGCTGATCCTGTTCTGTGTGTCGTGCTGATCGCCCAAACCACCCACCCCGTCCGACGGATCCGCGTCACCACAGTGCAGTTCCTCAGGGGAAAAGGGAAGGGCCGCCCAGCTGTCGGGTCGTCAGGCGGCGGTCAGGTCGAGGCCGAGCAGGTCCCGGAAGGCCGTCCGGCCCTCCGGAGTGATCCGCAACGCCCGTCCCGAGCCGATCCGTTCGACCCAGCGCCGGTCGAGGGCCCGGGCGCAGAGGGCGGCGCCCGCCGCGCCCGCCAGGTGGTTGCGGCGCTCGGTCCAGTCCAGGCAGGTGCGCAGCAGCGGACGGGAGCCGCGCAGCGCCGACAGGTCGATGCCCAGGTCGGCGAACCAGCGGCGGCCCGGTTCGGTGACCGCGAGCCCGGCCTCCTCGGTGACCAGCCCGCGGTCCAGCGCGGCGGTCGCGACGCTCACGCCGAGCTGTCCGGCCAGGTGGTCGTAGCAGGTGCGGGCGCGGGCCTCGGCGCCGAGCCGGGTGGACTCGCGCAGGTTGGCCGGGCCGGCGGCGTCCGGGGCGAAGGAGGCCAGGTTCTCGATCAGTTGGGCAGCGGCCGGGCCGGACAACCGGACGTACCGGTGGCGGCCCTGGCGCTCCTCGGTCAGCAGACCGCCGGCGATCAGGCGGGACAGCTGCTCGCTCGCGGTGGAGGCGGAGACCCCCGCGTGTCGGGCCAGCTCCCCGGCGGTCCAGGCCCGGCCGTCGAACAGGGCGAGGCAGAAGGCGGCCCGGGTACGGTCCGCGAGCAGTCCGGCGATCTCGGCGAGCGACATGCCTCCATGATGCCCCGGGCACAGTTCGGCGGCGGCCGAAGCGTCCCGGCCCTAGCCTGCGGGGTATGAACAGCACCGAGCACCGCTTCGACCGGTACACCGACGTCCGGGCCGCCCTGGCCGACCCGCACCTGGGCCCGCTGCCCGCCGAATCCGGCCCGGTCGGCACGATGGCGTGGCTGCGCGCGACGGTGGCCCGGTTCAGCAGCGGTGCGGAGCACGCCCGCCGACGGGCGCTGGTACAGGCCGAGTTGGCGCGGCTCGACCCGGCTGCGCTGCGGCGGTCGGCCGCCGCCGGGCCCGAGGGCGACGCCCGGGTGCTGGCCGTCCGGGCGCTGGCCGAGGTGATGGGCCTGGCCGAGCCCGACGCGGTGGCGGCCGCGGTCGGCACGGCGGCGCGGACGTACTTCGGCGGTGCGGATCCGGCGGCCGACGCGGCGGTGGCCTGGCTGCTGCCCCGGGTCGGCGGGGCGGACCGGGAGACCGCCGCCCAGCGGATCGGCCTGCTGCTGCAGGCTTTCGAGGCGACCGGCACACTGGTCGACAACACCCGTACGGCACCGGCTGGTTCGGGCTCGGTGCGGGCGCTGCTCACCGAGACGCTGCGGCACGACCCGCCGGTCCGGGTGATGCGGCGGGTGGCGGTCCGGCCGACCCTGGTTGCCGGGGTGCCGGTCGCCGAGGGCGATCTGGTGCTGCTGGAGCTGGCCGCCGCCAACCGGGATCCCGGACTCTTCGCCGAGCCCGACCGGTTCGACCCGCTCCGGTCCGGCCCGTCGGCCCTGACCTTCGGCGGTGCGCCGAGGCGTTGCCCGGGCCGGGAGCAGGCGCTCGCGCTGGCTGCCGGAATCCTCGCTCCGCAGCAGGAAGTTGAGCCGTGCGAAGCCTTCGCGGCGCTGCACCGCGCCGGCGCACCGCTGCTGCTGCCGAACGCCTGGGACCACGCCTCGGCGGCGCTCTTCGCCGAGCGGGGCTTCCCGGCGATCGGCACCACCAGTCTCGGGGTGGCGGCGGCGAGCGGGCTGCCGGACGGCACCGGGGCGACCCGGGCCGAGACGTTGCGGCTGGCCCGGCGGCTCGGGGGTGGCGCGTTCCTGCTGTCGGTGGACGTCGAGGGTGGTTTCAGCGAAGACCCGGACGAGGTCGCGGAGTTGGCCCGGGAGCTGGCCGCCGCCGGGGCGGTGGGCATCAACCTGGAGGACGGCCGCGCCGACGGTACGCTCGCCCCGGTCGGCCTGCACGCCGCGAAGATCGCGGCGGTGAAGGCCGCCGTGCCGGGGCTGTTCGTCAACGCCAGGACCGACACCCACTGGCTGGGCGGTCGGCAGGCCGAGACCGTGCAGCGGCTCGACGCCTACCAACTGGCCGGTGCGGACGGGGTGTTCGTGCCGGGCCTGACGGAGCGGGCGGAGATCGCGGCGGTGCTGGCCGGGATCGACGTCCCGCTGAACGTGCTCCACTCGCCGAACGGCCTCACCCTGCCCGAGCTCGCCGAGCTGGGCGTGAGCCGGGTCAGCCTGGGGTCGCTGCTGTACCGGGCGGCGCTGGGCGCGGCGCTCGGTGTGCTGGACGACGTCCGGGCGGGGCGGCCGGTGCGGGCCGAGGTCCCGTCGTACGACCGGGTGGCGGGCCTGGCGGAGCTGTCCTGACGTTAGGCCCTCTCTTTCGGATCACGCCGGGCGGGCGCCGCCGGGGCACGCGCCCTCCTTGCCCGGCATCGGGCAGGAGGGGCCCTTCGCCGGCTTCTCGTCGGTCGCCGATGCGCTGCATCAGGCTCCCTCCTCGGCACCGCCGAGCCACGCACCCCAACGCCGCCCGCTATCCGACGTGACCCGAAAGAGAGGGCCTAGACCTGCTTGCCGTGGCCGGCCGTCAGCTGACGGATGATCAGGACCGCGCCGGGGAGCGGGAAGAGCAGCAGGAACAGGTTCGGCAGCCACCAGGTCAGCGAGAAGTCGTTGCGCAGCGCCCAGAAGGCGATGGCCTGCAACCCGGCCGTGCTGGTGAGCGCGAGCGAGACCAGCATCAGTGGCAGGGCCGCGGCCTGGCCGCCCCGGCGGCTGAGCCGGAGGGCGGCCAGGCCGGTCAGGCTGGCCGCCACGTCGAGCAGCACGAAGGAGTAGTTCCAGGCGCTGAGCACCGGGTTCTCGTAGTCCTTGTACGCGTACCGGGCGGGCACCAGCGCGAGCAGGGTGACCGCCCAGTAGAGCAGGAAGCCGATGTCGGTGACCGCCATCGACGCCTTGGTGAGCCGCAGGATCCGTCCGTCGGCGTTCATCCGTCTCTCCCTCGTCGTGAAGCCGGCCCGCCGTCACTCGTGTTCGAGGCCGCCGCCCAGGTACATCACGGCGACCCCGAGGACGACCAGGACCGCCCCGGCGGCGGTGGCGGGTTTGATCGGCTCGTTGAACGCGACCACCCCGCCGATCAGGGCGCCGACCGTGCCGAGGCCCGACCAGATCGCGTACACCGGGCCGACGTTGAGCGATTTGAGGGCCTGGGCCAGCAGCACGAAGGCCGCGATGTAGCCGACCGCGACGACCAGGCTCGGCATGAGCCTGGTCAGGCCGTGCGAGGCCCGGAGTGCCAGCGTCGCCGTCACCTCGGCGCCGATGGCGGCACCCACCAGCAGATAGGCCGTCATGTCTCTCCCCCGTTGTCCCGGATCAGATTCACCAGAAGTTCACGCAGCTCGCGGTGCAGGGCGTCGTGCGGCGGGCTGAGGTCCATCAGTCGGGCCGACCACCAGCCGTCCACCGCCATCCGGACCAGGGTGGCCACCGCCGGGTTCAGGCCGTCCTGCTCCAGCCGCTGCTGCCAGCCGAGGTACCGCTCGCGCAGCACGTCGAGCACCTCGGGACCACCGGCCGCGGCGAGCAGCGCGACCGGTACCTGGGAGGCGCCGCTGGTGTCACCGGCCGGTGACTCGGGCGGGATGCTGGCGTCCAGCCAGGCCAGCGAGTAGGCACCGGCCGGTGCGTCCGGACCGGGCAGGACCGCCTCGAACCGGTCGGCCAGCCGCCCGACCACGCCCTGGACCAGCGCCCGCTTGTTGGGGAAGTGGTGCAGCAGCCCGCCCTTGCTGACGCCGGCCTCGGCGGCCACCGCGTCCAGGCGAACCGAGTCCACCCCGTCCTTCACCAGCAGTCGTTCCACGGCGTCGAGCAGTTGATCACGCACGGGTGGTTCCCTCTCGTACAGTTGCGGACCGTCCAGACGGTCGGTCCCATGCTAGCAGAGCGGAGCGGCGCGTTCGAGGTCGAAATTGTTCGTCCCGAGACGATGGGTTGACAGCTCGGAATGGCGCGTGTTTACGTTTCCTCGGCCCCGCCCGGAGCGATTGTTCGATGCCCGGGGGATCCGCCTGAAGATTCAATTGCACGATGAACGAAAGCGGCAGCCGGCATTCCGTCGGCCGTCGGGGGAACGCTGTCGTCATCCACGGGGGATCATGCAAGCCATGCGGACCATGCGGACCGCACGATGTCTGCTCCAGCCGGCGCCACGGCGCGGCCAGTACTGAGCCATCGTCAGCACCGCTTCACTGCTGGGCGTCAGGAGCACCGGGGATCCCGGTGACCGACCCCCGCACCTTCCTGCCCTCCAGGGCGAGTCGCGCAGCGCCGCGCAGGCCACCGCCCGAGGGACTTCCATCGGCCCGTCGGCCATTTCGCCACGCCCCGCCTCCGGCTGCCCCCGGGCGGGTCATTCCTGTGGCTCGAGAAAAATACACCGGCCCGACATGCCGAATTTCCGCTCATTGAATCCGAGGGATCTCTGGTGGACATTTTCTCCAAAGTGACGAGTTACAGATCGGCCCGTGATGCCATGGCAGCCGGGCTCTACCCGTACTTCCTGCCGCTGACCGGCCACGAGGGCACCACGGTCACGCTGGGTGACCAGGAGCTGGTCATGTGCGGCTCCAACAACTACCTCGGACTGACCTCCGACCCCCGGGTCAAGAAGGCCGCGGCCGAGGCACTGGACCTGTACGGCACCTCCTGCACCGGCTCCCGCTTCCTGAACGGGAACCTCGCCCTGCACGACCTGCTGGAGGCCGAGCTCGCCGATTTCTACGGCAAGCCGGCCGCCGCCGTCTTCTCCACGGGGTACCAGGCCAACCTGGGCGTGATCAGCGCGCTGGCCGGCCGGCACGACATGGTGTTCGCCGACAGCGACGCCCACGCCTCGATCGTGGACGGCAGCGTGCTGAGCGGCGCCAAGCTCCGCCGGTTCCGGCACAACGACGCCGACGCGCTGGGCCGCCGGCTGGCCGCCGCCCCGGAGGGTGCCGGGCGGCTGGTGGTGGTGGACGGCGTCTACTCGATGGAGGGTGACCTCTGCGCGCTGCCCGAGCTGGTGGCGACCAGCCGGCGGTACGGCGCCCGGATCGTGGTGGACGACGCGCACGGCCTGGGCGTGCTGGACGGCGGACGCGGCACCACCTCGTACTTCGGCCTCACCGACCAGGTCGACCTGATCACCGTGACCTTCAGCAAGTCGCTCGCCTCGCTCGGCGGGGCGGTGGTCGGCAGCGAGGAGGTGGTGCACTTCCTCAAGCACCACGCCCGCAGCCTGATCTTCAGCGCCTCCGCCACCCCGGCCAGTGCCGCCGCCGCGCTGGCGGCCCTGCGGATCCTGCGGGCCGAGCCCTGGCGCGCGGAGCGGGCGCAGGAGAACGCCGACTACATCCGGCGCGGCCTGGCCCGACTGGGCGTCAGCTCCGGTGCCAGCAGCACCCCGGTGGTGCCGCTGCGGACCAGGGGAGTGGTGGAGACGCTGCTGCTGTGGCGCCGTCTGGTGGACCGGGGTGTCTACACCAACCCGGTGCTGCCGCCCGCCGCCTCGCCCCGGCTCCGGCTGAGCTTCATGGCCACCCACACCACCGACCACCTGGACCGGGTGCTGGAGGCGCTGGCGGCCGAGGCCGACATGTTCCTGGGCGCGGACGAGCCCGACGGCTCCGACGAGACCGCCGGGCTCGCGGAGCTCGCGGCCGGCCCGGCGCTGGCCAGCGCGCCGCACCGGTCGTGACCGCGGGCCGGCCCGGCCCCGCCGGGTTGCTGCGGCCGTTCGTCGCGGCGGGCAGCGCGGGCACCCTGCTGGGCGCCGGGCTGACGCCGGGCGGTCCCGGCTCGCCGGACCGGCCCTGGTGCGGGGCGGCGCTGCTCGGCCTCGCGGTGGCGGTCGCGCTGCTGCTGGTCCTGCGGTCCCGTCCCGCCGCACCGAGGGCGGCCGCACCGTGGGCCGCCGGGCCCTGGTCGGCCGTCGGTCTGCTGCTGGTCGGCTGCGGTGTGCCGGCCGCGGTCGCGTTGGACAGCCCGCTCGTGGTGGGCCCGGTGGTCGCCGTCGCGGTGTTCGCCGGGGCAGCCGCCGCCCGGTTCGCCGGCCGGGCCGCCCTCGCTGGGGCCCTGGCCGGAGCGGTGGCGGGGGCCGCCGCACCGGCGCTGACGGCGGCGGTGGCCGGCGGGCTGGCCAGCACGTACGGGCTGCTGCTGTTGGCGGCCGCCGCCTGCGAGGCGGACCTCGCTCCTCGCGTTCCGACCCGTACCACCTGAACACCCGCAGCACCTGACCTCGCATCACCTGACCTCGCAGCACCTGACCTCGCAGCACCCGACCGTGTCCCGACCCGAGCCAAGGAGCCAGCCATGAGTCGCATCGGACTCGCCGCCCGCGCCCTGCGTCTGACCATCAGCCGCACGCACGCGGACCCCACCCCCGACTACGACGCCGCGAGCCCCAGCTACGACACCTATTTCAGCCCGGTGATGGGGGTCCACTCGCTGGCCGCGCTGGACGAGGCCCTGATCACCCCCGGCGACGACGTACTCGAACTCGCCTGCGGAACCGGTCACTTGACCCATGAGATCGTCCGACGGCTGGGCGGCAGAGGATCGGTGCGGGCGGTCGACAAGTCGCCCGGGATGCTCGCGGTCGCCCGGGCCAAGGTGGAGCCCGAGGTCCAGTACAGCCCGGAGCTCGAACTGTCGCTGGAGGAAGGCGACATGGAGGAGTTCCTGCAGTCCAGGCCGACCGCCAGCGCCGACCTGGTGGTGATCGGCTGGGCCATCTGCTACAGCAAGCCGGCCCGGCTGCTGGAGCAGGTCAAGCGGGTGCTCAGGCCCGGCGGTCAGGTGGTGGTGATCGAGACCAGGGGAGACGCGCTGAAGACCCTGATCACCCAGCTGGAGAAGGTCTTCGCCGCCGACCCGTCCCTGCTGACCGGACTGATCCGGGTCAGCCTGCCGAAGGACGCCGCCACCGTGGCGCGCTGGTTCACCAAGGCGGGGCTGACCGTCGACATCCAGCGGGACGGGCACCAGGTGCTCCCCGCCGACACCCCCGAGGCGGCCCTGGAGTGGGTCCAGCGCTCCGGTGCCGCGGCGGGCTTCAAGGATGCCGTGGACCAGAGCCGCGAGCAGTACGCGCTGGACCTGATCCGCTCCGGTCTGGCCGAACACGTGGCCCGCCACGGCTCGCTGGAGCTGCGGCACACCTTCGTGGTGGTCACCGGCCGCAGCCCGGGCATCCCGCGTTCGACCGCGGCGCAGGGCTCCTCCGAGGCACAGCGCAAGGGAGTCGGCAGCGCATGACCGGCACCATCGCTCCCGCTCCACCGGAGACCGCGCACGGCCCGATGCAGTCCCGGCTGCTGCGGATGGCCCGGCTGCTCACCGCCCGTCCGAAGACCGTGCTGGCGGTCTGGGTGCTGGTCATCGCGGTCTGCTTCCCGTTCGCCTCCCAGCTCAACGACGTGCTCACCAAGCAGGGCGCGTCCAAGCTCGTCCCCGGCACCAGCAGTGCCCGTGCCGACCAGCTGATCGAGCGGTCCTTCCCGCACCGCTCGCAGCGCGAGTCCATCGTGGTGATCGCGGCCCCGGATGTCCGTTCCTCCGAACTGCGGTCACTGCTCGCCGAGTTGGACACCAGGATCGCCGAGCGGGTACGGACCGGTGACGTCCGGCAGTCCTCCTCCGCGTACACGCTGTACCGCGACCTGACCGCCGACTTCCTGCGCGGGCTGCGCGCCCGGCTGGACCAGCAGGGCGTACCGGCCGATCCGGCGGCGCGGAGCGCGGCGGTGGACGCGGCGGTGACGGCGGGTCAGCTCCCGGCCGGGCTGACCGCGCTCGCCAAGGCGGCCGTGGCGGCCGGAGACCAGGAACTGACCGGTCTGGCGGGCAAGTTCGTCCGGGGCGCCGACTGGCGGGCCTTCCCGCTGCCGGTGCCGCCGGAGGCGGTCGGTCGGCTGGTGGCCGAGGACGGCCGGGCGGCCCTGGTCTCGGTGAGCTTCACCGGCGGCGCCGGGCACGACCCGGACGTGGACTGGCTGCGGGCCGCCGTCAAGGAGTCGGCCGAGGCGGCGAACGCCGGTCCCGGGGTGGCCACCCACGTCACCGGGGAACTGGCGCTGATCCACGACACGTACAAGCAGGCCGAGGACGACAACGCCCTGATGGAGACGGTCGCGTACGCGATCATCCTGGTGGTCCTGCTGCTGTTCTTCCGAGCCCTGGTGCCCGCCGTGCTGACGCTGCTCGCGATCGGCCTGGCGACCACGGTCTCGCAGGCCGCGCTGTTCGCGCTCGGGCACGGGGTGACGCTCACCCAGTTCACCATCACCATCATGAACTTCGTGATGCTGGGGGCCGGGGTGGACTACAGCATGCTGCTCTCCTCCCGGTACCGGCAGGAGCGGCTGGCCGGGCGGCCGCCCCGGGAGGCGGCGGTGCACGCCACCGCGCACGCGGGGGAGAGCATGCTGCTCGCGGCGGTCGCGGTGGTGCTGGCCTTCGGCGCCACGCTGTTCTCGCCGGTGGACTGGATCCCGCCGCTCGGCTACGGCGGTCTGATCGGCATCCCGATCGTGCTGCTGGCCGCGCTGACCCTGACGCCCAGTCTGCTGACCCTGCTCGGGGACCGGTTCTTCGCCCTCGGCCGGCGCCCGCTGTCCGACCTGGAGCACGAGAGCGCGCTCGGGCGCCATCTGGCCCGCGCGGCCGACCTGGCCCGCCGCCGGCGGGTGGCGATCGTGCTGGTGTTCGCCGTCGTGACGATCCCGTTCGCCGTGCTGACCGCCCAACACCGGTCCACCGCCGACCCGGTGGCGCTCAGCCCGGCCACCGACTCCCGGGCCGGCTTCGAACTGATCGCCAAGGAGTGGGGCAACGCGACCGTACTGCCCACGCTGATCGTCGCGCGGCCGGCCGCCGGCGTGGTGACCGGGAGGCAACTGACCGAACAGGGACAGCGGTTGGTCACCGGGCTCACCGACCGGATCGCCGCCGTCCCGGGCGTGGCCCGGGTGGACGCGGTGACCAGGCCGTTCGGCACCCCGCTGCCCGCCGACCAGGTGGCGGCCCTGCCCGCCGACTTGCGCCGGGACTACCTGGCCGACGACGGCAGTCTGCGGATCGTGGTCGAGCTCGGCGACCCGCCGTACTCGGAGGCCGCGGTGGAGACCGTGGACCGGCTGCAGGCGGTGGCCGCCGCGGCGACCGAGGTGGGCGGGCTCGAGGTCGGCGGCGCCACCCAGGTGGACCGCCAGTACGGGGCCGCGCTCACCGACAGCTTCTGGCAGATGATCGGCCTGGTCTCGGTCGGCGTCTTCGTGATGCTGGTGATCGCGCTGCGGTCGCTGCTGATTCCGATCCGGCTGATCCTCACCATCATGATGAGCAACGTCTGGGCGATCGGTCTGACGGTGCTGATCTTCCACTTCTGGCTGGACCGGGCGATCATCGACGACCTGCCGATCTTCCTGACCGTGCTGATGATGGGCCTCGGGATGGACTACGAGATCTTCCTGGTCACCCGGGTCCGCGACCTGGTGCGCGGCGGCGCGGACCAGGAGGCGGCCACCATCGGCGCGGTGGTGGACACCGGCCGGGTGATCAACGCGGCCGGGCTGGTGATGGCGGGCAGTCTGGGCACCATGGCACTGTCCTCGACGATCATGCTCCAGGAGTACGGCGTCGGCCTCGGCCTGGCCGTCCTGCTGGACGCCACGCTGATCCGGATGCTGTTCGTGCCGGCCACCCTGCTGCTGTTCCGCCGCTACAACTGGTGGATGCCGACCCTGCGGCGGCGTCCGAGCCCGGCGAAGGCCGGGTGAGCCCGCGATGCCCCTGCCGCTGAGCACCCGTCGGCGGACGGTGCACCGGGTGCGGACGCACCACCGCGCGGCGCCGGTGGACTCCGCCGTGCGGCTGTACGCGGTGCTGGCCGCGGTCCGGATCGGCGGCGCGTTCACCCTGCCGCTGATGGTGCTCTCGGTCGGGCTGAGCGCGCTGGCCCTGCTGGTGCTGGACCGGCGGGACTGGGCGGCCGCCGGGGTCCGCCGGTTCCGGCCCTGGCCGGCCGTGGCGGGCACCGCGCTGGTGGTGCTCGCGTACGCCGACACGATGGCGGTCTCCCGGGTGGCGTTCGGGCGCGGCACCGACAACTGGGCAGCCCTGGTGCCGGAGTTGTTCCGTCAGCTGGCACCCGGGGCGCCGGTGGTCGGCGCGGTGGCGATGGTGCTCTGCATGGGCGTGCTGGTGCCGCTGGTCGAGGAGGTCTGCTACCGGGGCGTGCTGTACAGCGCGGTCGAGCGGGCGCACGGCGGGGTGGCGGCGATCGCCGTCAGCTCGGGCGCCTGGGCGCTGGTGCACCTCGGTGACTACGGGCTCCAGCCGTTCAACGCCCGGGTGATCTGCGGGGTGCTCCCGTCGGTCTTCGTGATGGGCCTCGCGCTCGGGGTCTGCCGCGCCTGGACGGGCTCGGCGCTGGCCTGCGCCGTCGCGCAGGGAACGGCGAATCTGCTGCTGCTGGGCTGGGTGTTGTGGGTACTCTGACAGTTCGTCAACTTCCTTCTCTCGCGAGGCGGTTCCCATGAGAATTTCCGTCACCGGACCGATCGTGATCGACGACCTGATGACCTTTCCGGGGCAGTTCACCCACCTGCTGTTACCGGATCAGCTCGCGCACCTGTCGCTCTCCTTCCTGGTGGACGACTTAGGGGTGCACGAGGGCGGGGTGGCCGCCGACGTCGCGTACGGCCTGGCCAGAATGGGCCACCGGCCGCTGCTGCTCGGCGCGGTGGGCCGGGACTTCGGCACCTACCGGGCCCGGCTGGACCGGGTCGGGGTCGACACCTCGGCGGTCCTGGTCTCGGAACGGCTCACCACCGCGCGCCTCACCAGCACGGTGGACGCGGCCAACGGCCGGATCTCCTCCTTCCACCCCGGCGCCCAGGCCGAGGAGACCGAGGCCCCGCCGGGCTGGGCCGACGACGCGGAGCTGGTCTTCCTCGGCCCTGCCCATCCCGAGGTGATGGCCGGCCGGGCGGCGGAGTGCCGACGGCTCGGGCTGCCCTTCCTGGTCGACCCGACCGGACGGAGCGCCGAGCTGGCCGCGTTCGGCGCGGAGGCGGTGCTCGCGGGCGCCACCCACCTGGTCACCAACCGTCGGGAACGGGCCCACCTGCTGGAACACACCGGCTGGTCGGCCACCGAGGTGCTCCGGCAGGTCGGCTGCTGGGTCACCACCCTGGGCCCGGACGGGGCCTGGATCGACTACGGCGACCGGCCCTCGGTGGCCGTGCCGGCGGCGCTGACCGAGCGGCGGGACGGCGGCGGGACCAGCGGCGCGGGCGGCGCGTTCCGGGCCGGGCTGGTGGCCGGGATCGCCGACGGTCTCGACGACGAGGCCGCAGCCCGGCTCGGCTGCCTGCTGGCGGGCTACGCCCTGGAGTCGACGGGCAGTCAGGGGTACACCTGCACCGCCGAGGAGGTCCGGCAGCGGCTGGCCCTCGCGTACCCGGGCCCGGTGCTGGGCTGACCGCCGCCGCCGCGCTCGGTCAGCTGTCGGGCCGTCCGATCCGGCGGACCGTCCAGGTGACCAGCGCGGCGGTGAGCAGCAGCAGGATGCCGGACTCGATCAGCTGGATCGGCACCAGGTGCGAGGCGGGGTGGTACTCGCCCCACCAGCCCGTGAGGCTGTCGCAGTCCCTGGTGCAGAAGGTGGCCTGCCGGGTGCCGTCCGCCAGGACCGGGCCGGACTCCACCAGCCAGGCGTTGGTCGGCTGGGCGAAGCCGCCGTGGACGCGGTCGAACGGCTGAAAGCCGCTCAGCACCGGGTACAGGGCGGGCCGGAGCAGTCGCATCACACCCATGCCGACCAGTCCGAGCAGGCCGGTGAGCAGAATGGCGGAAACGGTCCGGCGCCGCCAGAGCCCGACCGCCAGGCCGAGCGCGAAGCTGAACAGCGACCAGGTGAGCAGTGCCGGCCCCAGCACCGGGTAGGTGAAACCCTGGAACGGCGGGTCGAACAGCGCCGGCGAGTGAACGATGTCCGTCCACCACACCCAGCTGGACAGCAGGGCCAGCGCGCCGGTGGTCAGGGTGACGGCCACCATCGGCACGCCGATCCGGGCGGCCAGCCAGCGGGTCGGGGTGACCGACTGCACCCAGACCAGCCGGTGCGTGCCGCGCTCCAACTCCTGGGCCACCAACGGGGCACCGAGCAGCATCCCGATCAGCAGCGGCAGGAAGGTGAGGGCCGGCTGGAGCACGTCGAGGTACAGGGTGGCGGACCATTCCACCTTCTGGACCAGGGCGTAGCAGCTCTCCCGGTCCCAGGCCCCGGGGGAGTAGCACTTCGTCGCGCGCATGGTCTCCACCGTGCTGGAGACGGCGAAATGCGTGACGAGCAGCGCAGCCGTCGCGAGCAGCAGCCCGACCGCCAGGACGAGGACGGCCGGCCTGCTCTGCCGCCAGGCCAGCCAGAGCAGGCCGGTCGGGCGGGGGGCGGTGCGCTTCGGCCCTGCTCCGGGGCCGGCTTCGGGCTCGGTCTTGGTGAGGACGGATGTGCTCATGCGGCGGCCTCGCTGTACGTGCTGGTCGTGGTGTCGGCGGGGGACGGGGAGCGGAGGTAGCCGAGCAGCAGGTCCTCCAGGCTCGGGCGGCTGCTCTCCCAGGCGTCCGTGGCGTCGGTGTTGGTGCCGGTACGGACCAGGGCGGTGGTCCGGCGGCCGGTGGAACGGCTCTCCACCACGGTGTGCCCGGCGAGTTGGGCCGGGTCGCCGCCGCCGGTCAGCAGCAGGTGGGCGTCCAGCAGCTCGTCCAGCTCACCCGCCAGCATGATCCGGCCGGACCGGACCAGCAGCAGGTGGTCGATCACCCCGTCCAGCTCGGCCAGGACGTGCGAGGAGAGCACGATGGTGGTGCCGTGCTCGGCCGCCTCCGCCATCAGGGTGCCCATCAGCTGGTGCCGGGCGAGCGGGTCGAGATCGGCCATCGGCTCGTCCAGCAGCAGGAGTTCGGGCCGCTTGCCGAGCGCCAGCGCCAGGGCGACCCGGGTGCGCTGGCCGCCGGAGAGCGAGCCGATCCGGGCCTTGCCGCTCAATTCGCCCTGATCGACGATCCGTTGGGCGAGCTGCTGGTCCCAGCGGGGATTCAGCTCGCGGCCCAGTCGCAGGGTCTCGGCGACCGTGAAGCTCGGGTAGAGCGGCTTGTCCTGGGCCACGAAGCCGACCCGGGGCCGGAGTTCCGGGGTGTCCCCGGACTCGCCCAGCACCCGTAGTTCGCCCTCGGTCGGGGTGAGCAGACGGGCGCCGAGCGCGAGCAGGGTGCTCTTGCCCGCCCCGTTCGGCCCCACCACCCCGCACACCCGCCCGACGGGGAGCTCGAACGCGCAGTTCCGCAACGCCCAACCGTCCTGGTGCTGCAGGCCCAGGCCCACCGCCTCCAGGGCCAGGCCCCCCTGCGCCGACTGACTGTCCGTCGAGTTCACTCGTTCCTCCCCTTGTTCTCGTTCGGTGCTGCGGCCGGGGCCACCCCGGTGTCGAAACGCTGCTCCAGCACGGAGGCCATCAGCGCGGCGATGTCCTCGCGCTCCAGTCCGGCGGCCCTGGCCTCGTCCACCCAGCCGACCAGCCCCGCGCGCAGCGGTCCGTCGGCAGCCGCCTCCGGCCGGGCGAGCGAACGTCGGACGAAGGTGCCGAGCCCCGGCCGGGGCTCCACCAGCCCCTCGCGTTCCAGCTCGCGGTAGGCCTTCAGCACGGTGTTGGGATTGATCGCGGTGAGCTCGACCACCTCGCGGGCGGTCGGCAGCTTGTCCCCGGGCTGCAACAGGCCCAGCCGCAGGGCCTGTTTGGTCTGCTGCACGATCTGCTGGTAAGTGGAGACGCCGCTGCGCCGCTCGATGCGGTACTCGATCAAGCGCTAATCAACCTTTCACTAGTGAAGTAGTGGAATAGTGGCGGACCGCTTCGCCGCGGTCAAGTCGAACAGGGGGAGGGTCAGTCGCGGCGCAGCAGGACCAGGCCGTCCCGCTCCACCAGTCGGCGGTAGCCCCGCTCTTCGTACGTCGCGAGCATCCGGACGGTGTCGGTGATCGCACACGGGGCCTTGACGCTCGGGTCGGTCAGGTCGACCGCCACCCAGTCCGGCGCCGGTCCGTCGTCCCGGCAGACCAGCGTCACCGTCGTACGGGCCGTCAGCTGCGCCGCCAGCCGGTTGGAGGCGGCCACCCGGGCGTCGTCCGGTATTCGGTCCAGCATCGAGCGGGTCGCGACCAGTCGAGGTGAGGTCCTCCAGGCCTCGGGCATCACGACCTCGTGCAGCGGGTAGAGCGGCAGGGTGATGACGGCGACCAGCGCGCTGACCGCGAGGGCACGCCGGGCGCGCAGCGGTCCGGCCCGGCGCAGGGCGTCCACCAGGGCGGCGAACAGCAGTGGCATCAGGACCGCGCTGTAGTGGTAACTGACGCCCCAGTAGTGCGAGTTGGTGGAGACGAGCCGCCACCCGAGGGTGGGCAGGCAGAGCAGGACCAGCGGTGAGCGCAGGCCGAGGAACCCGGCGGTGGCCGCGAGCAGGAAGAGCAGCAGCCACTTGACCGGAGGCCAGCCGAGATGGAGGGCGGCCGACCAGAGCGGCCGGTCCCGGCCGGCGTCCGAGAGCTGGTGCCAGTAGTCGAAGCTGCCCTGCGGGTTGAAGGCGGGCAGCAGCACCAGCACGGTCAGCAGCGTGGCGAGCACCCCGCCGGCGGCCAGCGCGACCCCCGCTCCTGGGCTGCGTCCGGCTCGGCGGGCCCGGTGCGCGAGCAGTGCGCCGACGGCGGCGACGGTCAGTCCGAGATCCTCCTTGACCAGCAGCAGCGGCAGTGCCCAGAGAGCGGCGGCTCTGTGGTGGCCCCGACCGAGGGCGGTGGCCGCGAAGGCCAACAGCGGTACGGCGAAGGCGATTTCGTGGAAGTCGTCGGCAGCTGCGTTGACGATGCCCCAGGACGCCCCGACCCCGCACCCGACCACCAGTGCGGTCCGCGGGCCGCCCACCTCGTACGCCCACCGGGTCAGCGGGACGATCGCGAGGGCGAGTAGCAACGCCTGCGCGACCAGCAGCGTGACGGGGGTCGGGAACACCCGGTACGCCGGGGCGAGCACCGCGAGCAGCGGGTGGAAGTGGTCGCCGAGCAGGTGGAAGCCGGGCCCCTTGAGCGGTACGACGGGCGCGTTGCCCTGGGCGTACGCGCGGACCGCCTGCTCGAAGATGCCCAGGTCGTAGGCCTGGGTCAGGCCGCGGCGGTGGCGGTTGACGGCGACGCAGGTGTAGGCGGCGGCGAAGGCCGCCGCGAGGGTCCAGGCCAGTGCGGTCGGGTGGCGGAGGAGTCGGGCTGGGTGCATCCGAGTAGTACCCTTTCACTATTGGAATAGTGAAAGGGTGATGGAAGGGGTGAGTGATCGTCAAACCTTCGAGGTCTCGGGGCCTTGGAGTTACCCGACCTGGGCCGACAGCACGGCGATCTCCGCCCGCAGCAGCGCGGCCCGCTCGGCCGGGCCGGTGCGGTCGTAGCCTGCGGCGGCCGCCTCGCGTTCGGTGATCTCGGCCCGGACGATCTGCTCGATCCGAGCCTCCGTCAGCACCCGGCGCTCGGCCTCGGCCGTGCCCAGGCCCACGGCGATCCGCTCGATCGCCAACCCCGAACCGCCGCCCCCGGCCGGGACGTCGACCGCCTCGGCGTTCTCGATCGCGGCGAGGGCCGACCGCAGCGCGCTGGTCGCCACCTTGTCGCGGGCCTTCATCGCAGCGGGGAGGGCCGCCCGCAGCCGCTCGCGCAGCGGGGCCGTGGAGGCAGAGGACGTCGGGTCGGTCGGCATGCCCCGACCGTAGGGCCGCCGCCGACACCGGGCAACCGACTTTGCCCGGGAGTCGAGGCCGCGCAGGTGAGGCGGCGTCGTCGGGCCCGTCGCGGGCTTCCTCTAGAGTGCTTTTCGTCCCTGTACGCGCCCGGGGCCGCCCGGCCCGGCGGTGCGTGCCGACCCCGCCCGCGCGGGCCCGATCTAGGAGCAACCGTGACCGACCTGGCGTCCACTTCCCTGCAGCAGGAGATCGCCCGGGATCTCCAGGTGGGTACGTCCTTCGACGTGCAGCAGGAGATCGAGCGCCGGGTGGCCTTCCTCGCCGAGCGGTTGACCTCCACCGGGCTGCGCTCCCTGGTGCTCGGCATCAGCGGCGGCGTCGACTCCACGACGGCGGGCCGGCTGTGCCAGCTGGCGGTCGAGCGGGTCCGGGCCGCCGGGCAGGAGGCGACGTTCTTCGCGATGCGGCTGCCGTACGGCATCCAGGCCGACGAGAAGGACGCGCAGCTGGCGCTCGAGTTCATCCGGCCCGACCGGGTGCTGACGGTCGACGTGAAGGCGGCCGGCGACGCCGCGCTGGACGCCGCGCTGGCCGGTGGCACGGTCTTCCGCGACGCGCGCCACCAGGACTTCGTGCACGGCAACATCAAGGCCAGGCAGCGGATGGTGGCGCAGTACGCGGTGGCGGGCGCGCACGACGGTCTGGTGGTGGGCACCGACCACGCCGCCGAGGCGGTCTCCGGCTTCTTCACCAAGTTCGGCGACGGCGCGGCCGACGTGGTCCCGCTCACCGGCCTCACCAAGCGCCGGGTGCGCGCCCTCGGGGAGGCACTCGGCGCGCCCGCCGAGCTGGTCTGGAAGACCCCGACCGCCGACCTGGAGACCCTGAACCCGGGCCTGCCCGACGAGGACGCGCTCGGCGTCACGTACGACGACATCGACGACTTCCTGGAGGGCAAGCCGGTCGGCGAGGCCGCCGCCGAGATCATCGTCCGCCGCTACCGGCTCACCGAGCACAAGCGGCAGCTGCCGATCGCTCCCTGAGCGTCACCTGTAGTACCCCTCGACCACGGCCCGTACCTCGTCGAGCAGCGCGGGGCCGTCCTGCGGCACCGGCAGCCGGCCGCTGCCGGGCCGGATGTCCAGGAGCTGATCGTTCGACAGGGCGAACACCACCCGCCGCAGCCCGGCCTGTTGGATGACGGCCTCGCACATCCCGCACGGCTGGCAGCTGGTGTACATCGTGGTCTCCGCCGCGGTGGCCGGGTCCAGTTCGCTCGCGGCCCAGCGCGCCAGCTTCAGTTCCGGGTGCGCGGTGATGTCGCGGTCGGTGCGGGTGGTGTTGTGCGCCTCCGCCAGCACCGTCCCGTCCGGCGCCGCCAGCAGTGACCCGAACGGCGGGTCACCGCCCTCGCGTGCCGTGGCCGCGAGGGCGATGGCCCGTCGGAGCAGGGTGTGGTCCTCCGGCGTGGTCATGACTGCTCCGTTCCGGTGCGGGTCGTCGGGTCGAGGTGGGCGGCCACCGTGGCGAGCGCCTGCCAGGCCGTCTGCGGACGTCGGGTCTCGCGGGGGTCGCCCTGGTACGGGTCGAGGACGACGGTCTCGGCGCCGATCCGCCGCAGCTGGTCGAGGTCGTCCATGATCTGGTCGATGGTGCCCTCACCGGCGAGCCGTTGCGGCCCGGTGACCGGTGCGGGGGTGATCCTGAGGGCGATCCGGGGAGCCAGGGCGGGCACGGGCAGCCGCTGCTCCGCCGCCGACTCCGCCAGTCGGACGGCCGCTTCGCGCAGCCACGGCATTGTGCAGCGGAGCGGATGCCATGCGTCCCCGAGCCGTACGGCCCGGCGCAGCCCCGCGTCGCTGTTACCGCCGACCCAGACCGGGATCCGGCGGTCCCCGTACGAGGCGGTGTCCGCCCAGGCCGCCCGGACGTCCCGCAGGTGATCGTCCGTCAGCCGGCCACGCCGCTCGAACGGGATCCCGAGCGCGGCGAACTCCTGCCGCGCCCAGCCCACCCCCACCCCCAACACCAGCCGGCCACCGCTCAACTCGTCCAGGTTGGCCGCCATCCGGGCGGTCAGCAGCGGATGCCGGTACGGCGCGATGAGCACCGTCGTGCCGAGCCGGACCCGGGTGGTCAGGCCGGCCAGCCAGGAGAGGGTGGTGAACGGTTCGTAGAAAGGTGCCGGATAGCGCTCGGCGACGTCGGGCGTGATGGCCACGTGGTCCGAGACCATCAACAGGTCGAAGCCAAGGCCCTCCACCGTCTGGGCCCAACTGCGCAGGGCGCCCGGGTCGGTGCCGGGGCCGAAATTGAGGACGTTCACGCCGATCTTCACACCGTCGAGCCTAGCCAGCGCTGGTCCGCCGCCAGAAGGGATTCCTGCCTGTTCAGCGGCGGTTCGCCCGTGGATTCACCGGTAATCTGAGCGGATGACCGAGAGTCTTGACGCGACGGACTGGGCGATCCTGACGGAAGTTCAGCAGGACGGCCGGATCGCCTTCACCGAGCTGGCCCGCCGGGTGAACCTGAGCGCCTCGGCGACCACGGAACGGGTCCGACGCCTGGAGGCGGCCCAGGTGATCACCGGCTACCGGGCGGAGGTCGACCTGGAGCGGACCGGGCACGCCGTGCTCGCCGTGATCCGCCTGAAGTACCCCGGAACCCGGCACGAACCGCTGCGCCGCCTGATCGGCGAACGCCCGGAGATCCTGGAGTGCCTGCGCACCACCGGCGACGACTGCTACGTCCTGAAGGTGGCGGCCACCTCGATGTCCCACCTGGAGGAACTCGTCGACGCCCTGGCCCAGTTCGGCAGCACGACCACCAACCTCGTGCTCAGCCGGATGCTGCCGCTCCGTGGCCCGCAGGCGCCCCGGGGGCGTTAGCCCGTCCAGGTGCCAGCATCTAGGACGCCAGCTGTCCGCAATGGTGCATAGCGTGGTTGGTGAGCGCGCTTGGCCGAGGACACCACAAGGCGGCTACTTCGGCTCTTTCGAGAACACCGACGCATGGAGGAACCTGTCCGTGGAGCTGACGTGGAGGAACGTGTGTGGGCGGCGGCTGCGCCGGCATGGGCTGACGCCGCCGCTGGCGCATGGTGGTCCGGCCGCCGCCGCAGGTGCGATGTGCGGCGCGCACGCGCAGGTCTTGTCGGCTGCCGAGGTGTCGATCGGGCTGCGGCTGTCCGGCGCGACGCGCACGGATGTGCTGGACGCGCTGTGGTCGGACCACAGTCTGGTCAAGACCTTCGGCCCCCGCGGCACGGTCCATCTCCTGCCCGCCGCCGACCTGGCCCGGTGGTGCGGCGCGCTCGGCGGGCTCACGGCAGGCAGCCGGTTCGCGGCTGACGTGCGGGTGACGGCGGAGCAGACCGAGGAGCTCGTCACGGCGATCGGGGTCATCCTCGCCGACGCGGAGCTGACCGTCGACGAGTTGACCGAGGCGTTGGGCGACCGAGTCGGTTCCTGGGCTGTCGACCCGGTCGTACCGGCCTTCCAGACGAAGTGGCCGCGTTGGCGGCAGATGACCGAGATCGCCGCACATCGGGGGGTGCTGTGCTTCGGGCCGAACAGAGGCCGCAAGGTCACCTACACCAACCCCGCCCGCTGGCTGCCCGGCTTCACTCCCGCACCGCACGCGGACGCGATGGACTGGCTGCTGGGGCGCTACCTGCACGCGTACGGACCCGCCACGCCCCAGCAGTTCGCCCGCTGGCTGGCCACCACTCCGGGCTGGGCGCGCCGCCTGTTCGAGAACAGCGAGCTCACCGAGGTCTCACTCGAAGGTGCCCGTGCCTGGGTCGCCGACGGAGACACCGAATTCGGCGACCCGGCTCAGGGTGTCGTGCTGTTGCCGCACTTCGACGCCTTCGCGGTCGGTTCGCAGCCCAGGGAACTGCTCTTTCCCGGCCGGGCATGGGACCGTGCGCTGGCCCGAGGACAGGCGGGCAACTACCCCGTGCTCCTGGTCGACGGCGTCGTGGCGGGAGTCTGGCACCAGAAGAAGACCGGCAGGACCGTCGCCATCACTGTCGAGCCGTTCGGCGAGCTGACCGCCCGGCAGCACAAGCAGCTCGATGAACAGGCCCAGCGCATCGGCACCGTCATCGAGGCCCGGCCCACTCTCGCCATCGGCACGATCACCGTCGGCGCCCACGCTTAGAGCGTGTCCAGGTGCCCCCTCCCTAAGCGACGGTCTCCGCCCGCTCCCGGCGTGCGACTGGTGCACCTGCAGCATCGTCACCGACGAATACGCGGCCCGACTCAACGGTGCAGCTCAGCCGGGTACCCGGCCGGTGGCGAGGACGTTGCCCTCGCTGATGTAGGCGTCGGGGTGGTTGAGGGGGTGGGCGGGGTCTTCGGGGGAGCGGAGGTAGTCGAGCCAGGTCTCGGGGAGGTCCAGGGCCCTGGCCTGGTGGGCGAGTTGGGTGCAGGCGGTGGTGTAGAAGGTGTGGGCGTCGGGGGTGAGTGGGGCGTGGTGTTCGATCAGGACGGCCTGTTGGTGGACGGCTGTGAGGCCGGCGGTGCGGAGGTGGCGGTAGAGGTCGCGGGTGCGGAGGAGTTGGCGGGCGTAGCCGGGGGTGGCACCGGCCAGGCGGAAGAAGTCGGTGAAGAGGTAAGGGTCGCTGGGGCGGGCGGTGATCAGGTGGGCGTCGAGGTCCTTGACGGCGATCAGGCCGCCGGGGCGGACCACTCGGGTGAACTCGGCCAGGGCGGTGGCCAGTTCGGTGTCGTCGAGGTACTGGACGGTGTTGGAGCACCAGACGGCGTCGAAGGAGTCGTCGGGGTAGGGGAGTTGAAGGACGGAGCCCTGCCGGACGTCGAGAGGGAGCCCTAGCTGGGAGGAGGGGAAGCGGGAGGCGGCGAGCGAGGCGTTCTCGGGGGCCAGGTCGAGGGCGGTGATCCGCCCGGTGGGGCCGAGGAGTTGGGCGATCGCGGGCAGGAAGTCGCCGGTGCCGGTGCCCGCGTCGAGGACGTGCCAGCCGGGTTGCAGGCCGGCTTGGGCGAGCAGGGCGAGGTACGGTTCGCGACAGGCCCGGAAGTGGGTGTCGACGATGGTGTGGTGGGTGAAGCCCAGGCCGGTCGAGGAGTGGTGGCCCCAGCGCTGGTGGTCCTCGGTCAGCACGCGGCGGCCTCGATCCGGTCCAGGAGTTCGTGCAGGGCAGCCGTGACGGCGGCGGGGGACTCCAGCGGCTGGAGGTGCCCGGCGCCGGGGACGGTGACCAGGTGGCCCTGGGGGAGCGAGTCGGCGGTGTGCCGGGACTCGTCGGGGCCGACCAGTACGTCGTCCGCGCCCGCGATCACCACGGCGGGCACGTCGGTGGCCCGCAGGGTGGCGGTGGCGTCCGGCCGTGCGGCGATGGCGCGTTGGGCCCAGGCCAGGGCCTGCGGATCGGCGGCGCGGGCGTCGGCGAGCAGTCGGGTCACCAGGTCGGGCTGCTGTTCCCGGGCGGCGGGGCCGACCAGCAGGGGAGTGGTGCGTTCGATGACGGTCGGCCGGGCGGCGTCGTCCTCGATCAGGGCGGCGAACTGCAGCCGCTGGGCGAGTGCCTCGGGGCTGTCGGCGGTGGCGCGGGCGGAGAGCAGCGCCAGTCCTGCGGTGCGGCCGGGGTGGCGGGCGAGGAAGGCCATCGCGGTATAGGCGCCCATCGAGGAGCCGACCAGTACGGCCTGCGCCAGGCCCTGGGCGTCCAGGAGTTGGGCCAGGTCGTCGGCGACCACGTCGAGGGTGGGCTCCGGTGTGCCGAGCGGGGCGGAGCCGAAGCCGCGCTGGTCGAAGGCGATCACCTGGTGCCCCCTGGCCCGCAGCGCCTCGGTGTGGTGCTCCCACATCGAGGAGTGCAGCGAGAGCGCGTGCAGCAGGACCACGGGGGGTTTGGTGGTGCTCATCGGGACGCCTCCGCTTCCGCGCTGGTGATGAACTTCCGGACGTGGAACGGGAGATCGGTGCCACGGTGCCAGCAGAGGGCGACGGGTGCGGGCGGCAGGTCGTGCACCGGAACGACCCGGATGGTGGGCGGCGCGATGTCCGCGAGGGAGGCCAGCGAGAGGTGGACGGCGACGCCGGAGGCGACCAGCGCCAGCATCTGCGGGATGGCGTCGACCTGGTGGCGCCGGACGATCGGGCGGCCGCCCGGGGTGTACGGGGGAACCACCTCGTCCCAGACGTAGCCGGGCAGCAGGCCCGGGCAGTGGAACGCCTCGTACTCGGCGACGTCCTCCACCGAGACGGAGCCGGAGGCAAAAGCGGCGAGCGGGTGCTCGGCGCCGACCACCACCGCGCGGGCGTCCCAGCCGAGCACCCGGCTGATCGCCAGATCCGGCTCACGCAGGCCGAACTTGACGATGGCGACGTCGAGTTCCCCTTGGCGCAGGCCGCGGAACGGGTCCGCGATGTCGTACTGGCTCAACTCCACCGCGACGTCGGTGAGTGCGGCCAGCGCGGTGATCCGGTGGGCCACCTCGGCGGAGCCGTGGTAGCCGAGGCGGACGGTCCGGGTGAGCGGTGGCGCGGTTGTCGTCTCAGACAACGGGAGTCTCCTCGGTGAGGCCGGCGGCGGCTTTGAGCCGGTCGGGGTGGTGCGGTTCGGTGACCACCCGGAGAGCGGCGAAGGGGGTGGAAATGCCGATCAGGCGCGGTACCTGACGGAGTGTCAAGCGGTCGCCCGGCGAGAGCAGGCCGTCCAGTACGGCTTCCACCAGGACGTGGTTGAGGTGCACCAGGGCCTCGGCGAGGGTGCACCCCTCGGTGGCCAGGTACAGGTCGCGGTGGCGGGCGGTGGGCGGTCCGGGCAGCTGGATCAGGGTGTCCGGCCGGGCCGGTGGCCCGGCCGGGGCGTCGAGGAGCTTGAGCAGCCGGCGCAGTGTGGTGGCACTCGACCCCGGGCCGGGGGCGGTCCAGGCAGCGGTGGAGCCCGCGGCCACGTGGGCGAACCGGAAGCGCTCCCGCAGGTTGGCCGGGTTGCCCGCGAGGAAGACGGTGCGGGTGAACGAGCGGCGCCAGCGCGCGCCGGCGGCGGGGTCGAGGGCGAAGGCGAACTCGCAGGTGGCGCGCGCCCATTCGGCCAGTTCGAGGCGGTGGACCACCGCCACCACGAGCGTCTCCTCGGCCGATGAAGTGACAGCCTGTTGGGCGTCCAGCAGGCCGGCCAGGGTGCCGAGGTCGAAGCGTTCGGCCAGGTCGGGCCGGGCGGACCGGACCCGGCGGCTCGCCTGGTCGAGCAGTTGCTCCTGGATCGGGCTCACAGGAACACCTCCGTGAGCAGCTCCGGGCCGGGCGCGGCGGCGCGCTTGCCGAGCAGCGAGCTGGTGAGCCGGTACGGGTCGACGTACGTGTGGTCGCGCCGGTGACGGCCGAGCCGGCCGGCCAGCACGGCCCGGTCGGCGGATTCCCCGGTGGCCAGCAGGCGTTGGGCCCGGCCCAGGCACTGGCGGAGCAGCTCGGGGCGGAAGGACTGCTCCTGCCCGGGCCCGAGGACGGCGATGAAGTAGAGCCGCATCCCGAGCCGGACGGCGGGTTCGTCGTACTCGGCCAGCGCGGCGGCGAGCAGCGGACCGGTGTGGTGGTGACCCCAGCCGCCGTGCCGGGCGGAGCGGATCGAGCCGTCGATCGGGACCCGGCCGACCGGGACGCGCCGGACGGTCGGTCCGAGCGCGGTCAGGACCCGCTCGAGCAGTTGGTAGTCGGGGTCGAGCTCGGGGTCGTAGAGCAGCACGATCTCGTCGAAGTCACCGGCCAGCGGCACGAGTTCGCGCAGTGCGCAGGCCAGGTAGTTGGGCCGTCCGTCGGGGGTGACGATCTGCCGCAGCGGCAGCCCGTGCCGGGTCAGGTCGAGGTGGACCGGGCCGTCGATCCGGCGGTGGTCCAGGCACATGCCGCGCGCTTCGAGACCGGCCAGCATCTCGTCCAGGCCGAGGCCCGGCGGCTGGTGGGCCCGCAGGCCGGGGTCGTGCAGGCCGAGCGCCCGGTACTGCTCGGACCACAGGTCCAGGATCCGGGCGCTGGCGGGATGCACCCAGCCCTGTTCGACCGCGTCGGCGTACGGCCGGAGCGAACCGGCGGAGGCACGTTGCCCGGCGGCGCGGAACGCCACGTAGTGGTCGCCGATCTCCTGTTCGGTGAGGCTCCGGTAGTCGGCGTCGCCCCGGGTGCGGTCGAGGAACTCCCAGAAGCCCAGGGTCTGTTCGGTGGGGTGGTAGGTGGTGTGGCTGTAGCGGTAGTGCACGTCGGCGAGCGGGCGGGTGGCCCGGTACATCACGTCCGTCCAGAGCAGTCCCTTGAGGTGACTGGGGGTCAGCGGCTTGGACGGCGTGATGGTGATCGGTGCCAGCAGGACCCGTCGGCGGACGGCCGCGGTGGCCGGAGCGGCCGGCGGAGCCGCGAGGAGATCGACGGTCACCGGCCCGCCCCCGTCGCCGCCGCCCCGACCAGCCGGACCAGCTCGGCGCGGGTCGGCGCCCGCTGAGCCGAAGGAACGGCCGGTGCGACCTGCCGGACCCGGGCCAGGAACTTCTCGTCCCCCAGCACCTCGGCCGGGGTGGCCAGCGTCATCAGCATTCTGGTCAGACCGCGCCAGACCACGCCGTCGGTGGCGGCGGCCGCCGCGATCTCGGCGAGGCCGACGCCCGTACCGGACGGCGCTGGCGGAACGGGCGGCACGACGCCGTCCCGGACGGCCCGCCAGCGGGCGATCCGGGCCTGGTCGGCCGCGGCGGACTGCTCGTACCAGGGGAGGTACAGCTCCTCGGTGAGTCGACCGGCCGCCAAGGTGGCATCAGTGGAGACGGCGAGCAGATCGGCCAGCCGGAAGGCGTGGGCCAGCGCCAGCGACATGCCCCGGCCGAACAGCGGGTTGGTCAGGCAGGCCGCGTCACCGACCGGGTGGAGCCCGTCGACCGGACTCGAAAGCGCCACCGACCGCAGCGAGTTGGGCGGGACGGTGATGGCGTGGACGGGGGAGATCGGGGCGCTGACGCCGGGCGCCAGCCAGCGGTCCAGTTCGGGCGAGGCCAGGGCGGCCGCGGTGAACCCGGCCTCGGTCCGGAGCCCGGCCAGCTCGTGGTCGCCGGGCAGGGTGGCCAGCGCGACGGAGAACGTCCCGGCGTCGGCGGGGTGCAGGACCGCGGCGTAGTGGTCCCAGATGCCGCCCGCCGCGTTGCCCCGGTTGGGCGGGCCTGCCGGTGCCTCGCCGAGCAGGCGGTAGAACCGGGTGTAGCCGGTGAGCCCGGACGGCGCGGTGCGGTCGTCGGGGGCCGGGATCCGGGCCTCGATCAGCCAGGCCCGGTGGGCGGCCCGGCGGCCGGTGGCGTCCACCACCAGGTCGGCGGCCAGCCGTTCGCCGGTGCTGGTGAACACGGCGCGGACCCGGCGATGGTCGTCCAGCTCCAGCCGCTCGACCGTGCTGCGGTGCCGGATCGAGACCCGGGGCAGCGCGCGGACCGCCCGGTACAGGACGAGTTCCAGGACGCTGCGGCGACAGCCCAGCGCGACCAGCTCCTGGTCGCCCGGCTCCGGTCCCGAGTCGGTGGCGGCCGCGGGTAACGCCGCCGTCAGGTCGAGCAGTTGGGCGCCGGCGTCGAGCAGCGCGTCGAGCACCCGGGGCGCCCGTTCGCGGAGCACCCGGAGGCCGAGCGAGGTGAGGGTGTGCGAGTGTACGGCCTGCGGCACGGTGGGGCGTTCCTGCCCCGGCGCCTCGGGCGGCGCGTCACCGCGTTCGAGGATCAGGACCCGGTGGCCGGTGCCGTGCAGGGCCAGCGCGCCGGCCAGGCCCGCGATGCCGGCCCCGGCGATCACGACGGTCGGCATGTCAGTTCCGCCTCCCGTGGACGAAGAATACCCGCCGCACTCCGCGCTCCTCGCGCGGCGGCACCGGGTCGGGCCAGCGGCCGAAGTCGGCACCGGACTCGCCGGGTTGGACCGCCTCGGCGGTGTACCCGTAGGTGTCGAACAGCGCCTCGGGCTCGTCGCTGCCGAACAGCCAGGGGCAGCCCCAGCCCGCGAACACGTCGAGCAGCGCCTTCATTTGAGGGTGCGTCAGCGCTTCGGCGTTGACGATGTCGGCGGCGATCCGGCTGCCGGGCGCGGAGATCGCGGCCACCCGCTGGAGGATGCGGTGGGTGTCGGCCTCGGGGATGTAGTAGAGCAGCCCCTCGAGCAGCCAGGTGGACGGGACGGACGGGTCGTAGCCCGCCGTGATGAGCTGCTCCTCCCAGTCCGGCGAGGTCAGGTCGACGGCCACCCGGCGGTGGTCGACGCGCGGGGTGAACTCGCCGAGCTGCTGCTCCTTGTAGGCCAGCACGGCCGGCCGGTCCACCTCGAACCAGCGCACCCTGGACGGCCAGTCGAAGCGGTAGGCCCGGGAGTCCATCCCGGCCGGGGCCAGCACGATCTGGGTGGTCTCCGGGTCGGCGGCCGCCGCCTGGAGGTAGTCGTCGAAGAACCGGGTGCGGATCGCGTTGTAGTCGGGCGTGCTCGGCACCGTCCGCGCCCCGGCGGGCGGGAAGGTGGCGGCCCGGACCGCGGCGAGCAGCCCGAGACCGGTCTCGCCCGCCAGGGCGGCGGCGTACGGGTCCTCGTACAGGCGGTCGGCGCGCTGGGTCTCGGTGGCCCGCAGGGCGGCGGTCAGCAGCGAGGTGCGCTCCACCGCGTCCAGCGCGGCGATGGCGAGTGAGGTGGCCTCAGCCGAGACGGTGTCAGGTGACGTGGTGTCGGGCGCGGTGGTCATGCGGGCTTCCCTTCGGCGGCCGGGCGGCCGGTGAGTCGGTTCCATTGCTCGGGGTCCTGCCGGAACAGCCGGTCCTTCACCTGGGTCGGCCGGATTCCGGTGCCGACGGTGTGCTGCCAGTCCCGCAGGAAGGCGTCCGGGTCGAGCCGCAGCACGGTCGGGTCGCCGAGCCGTGGCCCGGGCCCGGACCTGGCGGCCCGGTAGTCGGCGGACTCGGCGCGCAGGCCCTCGTCAAGCAGCGCGGCGAACCGGGTGGTCTCCTCGGTGCTCCACGGGGTGCGCGGTGCGATCGCGAACTCGTAGGCGGGAGAGGGGTCCTGGGTCCTGACCCGGCAGGCGACGTTGCGCAGCTCCAGGCCGGTGCGGTCGAGCGCGCCGGCCAGTGCCCGGGTGACCTGGCCGTCCCGCAGGCGTTCACCGGCCGCGTTCGAGCGGGTGCTGCGGCCGGTGTACTCGACCCGGGGCACCCCGTCCACCCGGTCGACCACCCGGACCACGTCGCCGACGGAGTACCGGTACAGGCCGCCGACGTGGCTGAAGACCACGTGGTAGTCGCGGCCCACCTCCAGCTCCCGCGGATCGAGGGTGGCGGTGTCGGGGCCGAGGTCCTGGTCGGCGTCGGCGAACTCGTGGACGGCGGCGGTCACCACCAGGCTGCCCGCGCTGCCGTGCCGGTCCAGGGCCACGCCGGTGGGCCCCTCGGAGGCGGCCACCGGGGCGGGCAGCGCCGTCACCCCGGCGCCGAACTCCTCGCGCAGCCTGGGCAGATAGAGCGAGGCGAGCCCGGTGGTCCAGCAGAACAGCGCCCGCAGGTGCGGCCAGACGTCGCCCGGGCGGACGGTGCCGCGCCGGGCGGCGAGCCGCTCCAGTTCGGCCGCCCGGCGGGGGTTGGGCGCGCGGTGTGGCACGCCGCCCAGGGTGCCGTCGGCGACCTCCTGGACGATCCTCGGCCACCACAGGTCGAGCTGGTACGGCAGGGCCGCGATCATCGCCGGGTTGATCCCGATCACGCAGCGCACGTCGCTCTCCACCGCGAGCCGCAGTCGCAGGTACATCCGCTCCAGGTGCGCCCCGGGCTCGACGTGCACCGGCAGGGTAGCCCAGGGGGCGCCGGTGCCGGGCTCCGCCGACAGCGGTTCGCCGAACCGGGACCCGAAGTCGACCTGGCTGGCGCCGACATGGGGCCGGCCGTCGCCGGTGGTGGGCGGTGCGGAGAGCGGGTCATGCTTCAGGTTGAGCACGGCGTCCGGCCGGTCCAGCACGTCGGGGAAGTGTTCGAGCAGCGGTGCCCAGGCGGCGAAGTAGAACGGGAAGAAGGTGGTGCGCATGAAGCGCGGGGTGACCGGGATCTTCTTGTGCGCCCCGGTGGTGCCGCTGCTGGTGAAGTACACGGCGGGCTGATCGGCCGTCAGTACGTTCGGCTCACCGGCGGCGGCCCGTTCGATCCACGGGCCGAGGGTGGAGTAGTCCTGCACCGGGACGGCCTTGCGGAAGTCGTCCAGGGTGCGGATCCGGTCGAAGCCGTGCTGCTTTCCGTACTGGGTACCGGAGTTGAACTCCAGAAGGTCGGCCAGTACGCGGCGCCGGTGACCGTCGGCGTCGGCGAGCGCGGTGCGCAGCCGGGCCCGCTCCAGGAAGACGCGTTCGCGGTAGCGCAGCAGGCGGTCGGGGTCCTGCCAGGCCTCAGCCGAGTTCATCTGCGAGCACCTTTCGTATCGACTCCGCGGTCAGGTCCGGGTCGTCCTGCTGCTCGATCACGGTGACCGGAAGGTGGGAGATCTCGTCGTGCATCGTCTTGGCGAGGTCGCTCTGGTAACGGCGGAAGCCGTCCCAGCTGGGCCGGTCGCCGTAGTACTCCAGGCAGTTGAGGGCGGCGCCGCCCCGGCTGCGGCGCCAGGCGGTCTCGGGCCGCACGTCGAGGTAGAGCACCCGGCGGGGCTGCGGGAAGGACCGCCACCAGCCGAGCAGCTCACTGCCGTCCGCGCCGGCCAGCCGGGCCTTGGCGAGCAGCTTGTAGTAGTACGAGTCGATCACGGCCGGGGCGGTCGGGTCCTCGGCCAGCCGGTCCCGCAGGTGGACGACGGCGGTCTGCAGCATGGTGACCAGGAAGTCCGGCGACCAGGCCCCGGCCTGCCCGGCCACCTCGCGGACCACGTCACGCCGCAGCCGGGCGAGCAGCGCGTGCTCGGGGGCGAGGCGGTCGTCGTCGACCGAGAGGGTCCGCCAGGGCAGGTCGGATCTCCGCAGCCGGGACAGCGCCGAGGACTTGCCTGCGTAGTCGGGGCCGACCAGGACGCAGAAGGCCGGACTGGTTCCGGGCATGGCTCGGCGCTCCTTCACAGGGGGTGTGGGAGGGAGGGGCGGGACCGGGTACGACGCGCTGGAGGGAAGCCCTCCGGTCGCCGTTGCCGCCTTGTGACATTCGACCATGCCAAGGGCACGCGACCCAGTCAACGAGGGGTGCCCCCCTGCTACTTGACCAGGTGACCCCTGGCCGCGGGGCAGGGGTTGACCGCGTGCCGGGGGTCGGATTGGCTCGTGCACCTGACGGTTCGTTCCCGGGTACGTACGAGCGGACGGCCCGTCAGGCGGAGACCGCCGCCCGCAGCCGGGCCACCACCACCGCGGTGGCCTCCCGGGTCACCGGGTCGGGGTCGTCGAGGCGCTCGGCCAGCAGCTCGACCGCCGCCGTCACCACCGCCGCCGGGAGCACCACGTCGCGCAGCCCCAGCATCTGGGCGGCCGCCCGCTGACCGGCGCTGCCGTTGCCCTGGGACGGGAACGCCACCGGGGCGCTCCTGGTACCACGTTCACTGCTCACTGCTGATGTACCTCCGTGCCGACTCGCCGCGGGGAACCGGTGCCCGCACTCCGTACCAGCACAACCGATCCCCGGCCCACGGGTTACGCCGGACGGCCGGTGACTCCGGTGGGTCGGGGATCGAGGGCGGGGCCGAGGGCCGGCCTAGCCCGGCGTCAGCCGCGCGGGACGGCGACCACGTTGTAGTCGGTGCCCGGCAGCGGCTCGGTGTCGAAGCGGGCGTTCGGCAGGTAGAGCCGGTTGCCGAGGGCCGCGACGGTGGTCGGGATCCGGAACCGCGGGTCGGTGATCCGGCGGGTCAGCCGGCCGCTGCGCCCGGTGTGGTCCAGTCGCAGCACCGCGATCTCGTTGATCGTGTTGCGCACCACGAAGAGTTCGCGGCCCTGCCGGAGCAGGCCGTCGCCCCGGGTCAGGCTCTCCCCGCCGAGGTCCACCTTCCGGGCGTCCCCGCTGCGCGGGTCGACCCGGAAGAGGCTGCCGGTGGTCATGTTGACCACGAGCAGGGCGCAGCCGTCGGGGGTGGTCTCGATGCCGTTGGCGCCGAAGGTGCCCGGCGCCTGGTCGAACTCGCCGGTGAGCGGCAGGTGCACGACCTGGTCAGGGCGTGGCAGCCGCCCGCCGGGGCCGAACGGCAGCCCGTACAGCACCGCCGGGGAGGAGTCGGTGAACCAGGCGGCCTCGGGGGTGAGCACCACGTCGTTGACGAAGGTGTCGTCCCCGGCGGCCAGCCGGTACGAGGCCAGTGTTTCGCCCGTCCTGGTGTCGAGCACCCGGGCGTCGCCGCCCGGGCCACCGGCGACGAACAGGCGGCCGCGGCCGTCCACCTTCATTCCGAGCGAAGGGGTGCCGGCGGCGGGTCCGGCGCTGAACGCCGTACCCCGGCCGGTGGCCAGGTCGACCCGGTGCACGGCGCCGTCGGCGAGCGAGCCGAAGTAGGCCCGGCCTCGGGAGTCGATGGCGATGCCCTCGGGCCGGAAGCCGTTGGGCAGCGCGAACTCGTCCGGCCAACGGTCGCCGGTCCGGTCGGCCGCGTGCGCGGTGGAGCCCAGCAGGGTGGCGCCGAGCAGGGCGCTGGTGCCGACGGCGGCGCCGAGGCCCAGCAGGTTGCGGCGTGACATGTTTTCGGACATGCGGAAACGTCCTTCCCCCGTGAAGTGTTGGCGCCACTCCAGCACAGTCGGGGGTGGTCCGTACCGCCGATCCGCTCCTCTGCACAAGCGGTGCGGGCAGGTCCGGATCCAGTCGCGGCGATCATGGCGGCCCTGGCCCGCAAGCGCCGACCGCCGGTGTGTCAGGCTGACCCCACGGGTTGGCACCGAACCCGGTTCACCCTCACAGACGCACTTGGCACGGAGAAGGAAACATGAGCACGCATTTCGATCTCGTCGTCCTCGGGGCCGGCCCGGGTGGTTATGTCGCAGCGATCCGCGCGGCCCAGCTCGGCCTGCGCGCGGCGGTCGTCGAGGAGAAGTACTGGGGCGGCGTCTGTCTGAACGTCGGCTGCATCCCGTCCAAGGCGCTGCTGCGCAACGCCGAGCTGGCGCACATCTTCCAGCAGGAGGCCGACACCTTCGGGATCAAGGTCGACGGCACGGTCAGCTTCGACTACGGGGTCGCGCACCGCCGCAGCCGCAAGGTGGCCGACGGCCGGGCGGCCGGCGTGCACTACCTGATGAAGAAGAACGGCATCACCGAGTTCAACGGCCGGGGCACCTTCCTGGACGACCGCACCCTGTCGGTGGCGCTCACGGCGGGCGGCACCGAGACGCTGACCTTCGACCACTGCATCATCGCGGCCGGGTCCACCACCCGTCTGCTGCCCGGCACTTCGCTGAGCGAGCGGGTGGTGACGTACGAGGAGCAGATCCTCACCGACACGCTGCCGGAGAGCATCATCATCGCGGGCGCCGGTGCGATCGGCGTCGAGTTCGCGTACGTGCTGCACAACTACGGCGTCAAGGTGACCATCGTCGAGTTCCAGGACCGGCCGGTGCCGCTGGAGGACGTCGAGGTCTCCGCCGAGCTGGCCAAGCGGTACCGCCGCCTGGGCATCCAGATCCTCACCTCCACCCGGGTGGACGGGATCGACGACAGCGACCCGGCGGCCAAGGTCAAGGTGACCGTCTCGCGGAACGGGCAGCAGGAGGTGCTGGAGGCCGACAAGGTGCTCCAGGCGATCGGCTTCGCGCCCCGGGTGACCGGCTACGGCCTGGAGCGCACCGGTGTCGCGCTGACCGAGCGCGGCGCGATCGACGTGGACGCGCGGGGCCGCACCAACGTGCCGCACATCTTCGCGATCGGCGACGTGACGGCGAAGCTGATGCTGGCTCACGCGGCCGAGGCGATGGGCGTGGTGGCCGCCGAGACCATCGCGGGCGCGGAGACCATGGAGCTCGACTTCGTGATGATCCCGCGCGCCACCTTCTGCCAGCCGCAGATCGCCAGCTTCGGCTGGACCGAGGCGCAGGCCCGCGAGCGCGGCTTCGACGTCAAGGTGGCGAAGTTCCCGTTCACCGCGAACGGCAAGGCGCACGGCCTGGGCGAGGCGGTCGGCTTCGTGAAGGTGATCAGCGACGGCAAGCACGGCGAGCTGCTCGGCGCCCACCTGATCGGCCCCGAGGTCACCGAGCTGCTCCCGCAGCTGACGCTGGCTCAGCAGTGGGACCTGACCGTCCACGAGGTGGCGCGCAACGTGCACGCCCACCCGACCCTGGGCGAGGCCGTCAAGGAAGCCGTGCACGGCCTGGCCGGGCACATGATCAACTTCTGATCCGACGGAGGGCGGGCCGGAACTCCGGCCCGCCCTCCGGCTGTTCCGGAGGCTGTTCCGGAACAAGGTAATCCGGCTTCACCCCTTGGGCTGACCAGGCAAGTTGGGTACGGTATGGCCGTGCCGTTCACCTTCAGTCACCCCGCCGCCATCCTTCCCCTGCTGTCCCAGGGGCGAGGCCGAGGCCGACTGATCGCCTCCGGGCTGGTGGCCGGGTCGCTCGTCCCCGACCTCCCCTACTTCCTCGCCTCGCTGGCCCCGGAGCTGTACGGCTTCGGCGAGCAGACCCACTCCTGGTGGGGCGTGCCCACCCTGGACGTGCTGCTGGCCGCGCTGCTGGTGCTGCTCTGGCACGGTCTGCTGCGGGCGCCGCTGGTCGCGCTGCTGCCGGTGCGCTGGGCCTGGGCGGCCGACCGGCTGACCGCCGCGCAGCGTCCCCGGTCCGAACTGCCCAGGGAGACCGGCTGGTTGCTGCTGTCCTGCGCGATCGGCGCGGCCACCCACGTCGGCTGGGACGCCTTCACCCACCACGACCGGGCGGGGGTGCGGCTGTTGCCGTTCCTGGCGGAGTGGCGGCTGGCGGGTCAGCCGCTGTTCACGGTGCTGCAGTACGGCTCCTCGGCCGTCGCGCTGGCCGGGCTCGGCTGGTACCTGGTGCGCGAACTGCGGCTGATCGACGCCGAGCGGGTCGCGCCGCTGCCCGCCCCCGCGTACAGCCGGGCCACCCGGCTCGCGGTGCTCGGCGTGGTCACCGCCGGCGCGGTGGTCGGTGCGGCGCTGCGGATCGACCGCTGGACGGACGCCTACCCCGGCGCCTCCGGCTGGGACCTGATCCCGACCACCGCGTTCGGCGTGGTGGCCGGAATCGGCGCCGCGCTGGTGGCGCACGCCCTGGTCGCGCGGGCCGTCGCGGCCCGGGTGCGGACCTGGTAGCCGGTGCTCGGTCAGGGCCGCTCGGCGAGGTAGCTGCCCATATGGGTGAGGGACTCGGTGGCGCCCAGCTCCCGGCCGTCCTCGGTGCGGACCCGGGTGACGGCCAGGCCGTGGTTGCGGCCGGTGCGGGCGTCTCTGGCTGGAGACGGAGCGAGGCTCCTGCCGCTCAGCTCGACCGGCGCTGAAAGGCAGTGCCGAGTCCATAGGCCAGTACGGCTCCCAGTACCCATCCGAGGACCGTAAGTGCCGCGACCACCCAGCTGGCGGCTCCCTGGGGGAGCCACATGCCACGTTGGCCCAGACTCACCACCGGGAGCAGGAGGTCGAGGGTATAGAGGAACGGCTGAAAGTGGACCTTGGCCTCCGTGGCACTGCCGTAGGCGGACATGAGCGCGGCGGCAGGTCTGAGGGCTTCGTGCTGCAACGAGAAGAAGATCCATCCCGCGATCTCGGCCAGCCCGAGAACGACGAGTGAGAGTGCCGGGTAGTAGCCGTAACCCACGGTGTAGCGCAGCAGTTTCGATCCGACCTTTGCCCAGCCGTGCACCGGGCGCGCCTTCTTGCCGGCGTAGAGGACCTTCCGGGCCCGGTCGTCCCGTCCTGCCGCGCGGTAGACAGATGCGAGCTGCTGATACGTGTGAGATGAGTAGCCGTCCGGATCCGGCGGCGTGAGCCACTTGATCCGCGTGTCCACCGCCAGGGTGTCGATGTCAGCGAGGGACTGGTAGATGAAGTCCGCCAACAGCACGTTGCGGTCGGGCCAGAACTTCGGATTGTCGATCAGAGTCTGGGCTCTCGCTTGGCGCAGATCGACCCGGCCCTCCAAAGACTCGATGGAGACCAGGGTTAGTGCCCCCTCGATCACCGTTCCCCGCAGAGTCAGTGCCAGGCCCTCGCGCCCCTGGCTCAGGCTCGGGGACTTCATTGTGAGCCCCGCGCCGGCTTGCGCCATCCGCATGCAGAGCGTTCCCTCGACAAGCAGGCCCGACTCGAACTCCACGTCCTGCCCTGTTCGTACCCGGTCCAGGATCAGCGCCTCCTCGCCCGGGCTGTAGATCTTGCCGCCGACCACCAGTCTCCCGGCGACGAAGGCGCCCGACAGGTCGACCTGGCCGTGTGCGAGAAAATCGTCCGTCAGCAGCAAACTGGTTCTGACGATGAGTTGCCGAGCGGAGATGGCTACTCCTCCGGGGTTGTGGAACGCACCCTTGCTGAGAACAACGCGTCCCCCGACCTCTGAACCGACCAGGTCGACCTTTCCGGCAGCGCTGAAGCCGTGGCCGAGCAGGAGGTCTCTGGTCACCTTCATTCCCCGGGCGTTGAGGGCAGCCTCTCCCGTGCCAGTCTGCGTGACCGTACCGCCACGGCAGTCGAGGGTTCCGTGGATGACGGCGTCGGCCAGCAGCACTTTCCCCTCCGCCAGGAAAGCGGCCCCGTCGGTCTCCTGTTCGCACTGGGCCCGTCTCAGGAAGACGTCCCGCCCGACGGTGAGGCCAGCGGCATCGATCGCCGTGTCCGAGGGGTGGAGGAACTGGCCGCCGTCGCACATGAGGTTCCCGCTGATGGTCGCCCCTGCGAGCAGCACCCGCCCGCGCGCGGTGAATCCGTCCTGGCAGAGCATGTTCTGTTTGATGGTGATCCTGGCCAGGTCCAACGCGGGTGTGGCCCCAGCGTGTTCGAAGGTGCCACCACTGAGCTCGAGCGACCCGCCGATGACCGAGCCGGTGAGATCGACGCTGCCTTCGGAGACGAATCCCCGGTCGAGCAGTGCAGTCTCCCGCACCTCCAGATCGAGGGCCAGCAGCGCCTGCCCGCCTCGGTTCCGAAGCTGTGCTCCTCGGAGGCTGAGCCGGCCACCAATGTGAGCTCCGGTGAGATGTGTGGTTCCCGCAACCGTCAGGTCGGAGAACGAGGCGTAGGCGCCGATCGAAACTCCAGCCAGGTCAAGGGCGTACTTCACATCTCCGGCCGGCGCCACCGTGGCCCCGCGCAGTACCAGCCGCCCATCGATCTTGGCCTCGGTCAGCCGGATGCGCCCGCAGGAGGTGTCCCTCAGGGTCAGACTGTGCACGGTGTGCAGCTGTGCCGCACGGAGCTCGGCGAGCGAGCAGGTCTCCAAGTAGACCCCTTGGGCAGTGGCCTGCTCAAGGTTGATTGCCTCATCCGCATGACAGCCCGTCAGCTCAAGGGTGCCGTTGAGAGTGGACGCTTCGAGGTCCAGCAAGCCCGTGATTCTGGCTCCGCCAAGGCGAAGCCGAACCAGGTTGGGCGCTAGCCCCGCGTCGGTGAGCAGCCGGCGGAGCACCTCGCCGCGGATCGTTCGTTCCGGGCCCCAGCCCCCGCCGAATCTGGCGTCGCCGCTTCCCAGGACGGTCGGCCGTCCGGCGAGGACGTCGGCATGGAGCCTGCGCTCCGGCTCCGACCAATTGGCGGTGGGGTCATCCGGTGCCATAGTGTCACCTCGGCGATTGGTTTGAATACTTACCGCCTGAGGTTAGAAGGCTTCCGGCTCGGCGGGTGGGAGTGACACCCCTCGCATGGCGGTGATGGACGAGGCCGGGAAGGTGAGTTGCAGCGCCTGCAGCAGCCGGTTCGCTACCGGCGCCAGTAGCCCTTAGCCCTTAGCCCTTAGCCCTTGACAGGGCAGTCGCGGCGGGCGAGTCCTTGCTCCTTGATGATGTGGCGGATCGCCTTGACCGGTTCGAACTCACCCACCACTCAGGTAAATCCCGTCCCGTCGGCCGGGGAGGGCGAGCACCGAGACGCACAGGGCTGTGCCCCCGGGCGCCAGGACGGCGAGCGTCCGGACCGACGACGGCAGGGCGTCTGTGATGGGGCGGATGGCGGCGCGGGTGGTCGGGCTGCCGGCAAGGGTGCCGAGGGCACCGGGCCGGTCCTCGTGACGGATCATCAGGGAGCGGGGCGGGCGTTGACGTGGTTCCATGGTCAGGTTAGCCTTGCCTAACCATGAATGTCGAACTGTCGGCCGGCAGGCCCGCGTTGCGCCTGAGGCGGCCCGGATGACCCGGCTGCTCGGTCTGACGACCTATCTGATGTCCAGCACCGGCCGGACCGCGCGGGCCAGCCTGACGGCCAGCGTCGCGCGGCGCGGGCTGCGGCTGTGGCACGTGGCCGTGCTGGAGGCGCTGGTGGCGGCGGGCTCGCTCTCCAAGGGTGAACTCGCCACCCGGCTGGACATCAACCCCAGCGACATCGTCAAGGTGGTCGACGACCTGGGCAGCCAGGGCTACCTGGCCTGCACCCGGTCAGCCACGGACCGGCGCCGGATCAACGTCTCGGCGACCCCGGCGGGCCGCGCCCTGCTGGCCGAGCTGGCCGAGGAGCTGGCGGCGGTGGAGGCGGACGTGCTGGCCCCGCTCACCGACGGCGAACGGGCCCAACTCGCGTCGCTGCTCGGCCGGTTGGCGAGCTGAGGCCCGTCGGGGTCAGCCGAAGCTGGAGCTGCGGACCGGCCCGGCGGAGCGGATCCGGTCCCGGGAGCCGGTGAGCCAGCTGCCGTTCACCCGGGCAGCGAAGGCGGTGAGAGCCTGCTCCGGGTCGGCCGGGGTCTCGCCGTCGCCCTCGTCCGGCTCGGCCGCGTCGGCCAGGATCGCGTCCGCGAGCTGCTCAGGCGAGCGCTCGTCCGCGGGGTCGTCCTTGGGCTCGCCGTCCTCGGTGAACGCCATGCCGGACTCCCAGGGGGCGATCGCCACCTGGGCCAGCAGGGTGGAGATGTCGGCCGAGACGGCGGGCGAGTCGGTCCAGCAGGTGGCGTGCTCGTAGAGGATCTCGTCGGGCGCGCGCTCGAACAGCTCCGCGACCAGCTCCGGGTCACAGTTGTTCAGGTCGTACGCCACCACCAGCGCGCCCGGCGTCCCGGGCCGGTACGGCGCGGCGGGCAGGCCGAGCAGCCGGGCGGCCGCCAGGCCGAGGGCGTGGCTGCCGCGGTCCGGCAGCAGGGCGACCGAGGCGGGCGTACGGCCGGTGGCGGCCAGCACCGCGCGCAGCCGGTCCAGGCCGTGGCGGCAGGACTCGAAGCTGTCGCGCAGGTAGGCCCAGCGGCCGGTCATCCCGGCCTGGAAGCCGTACGGCGAGAGGGTGGTGAGCAGGCCGCCGGTCAGGGTGTAGTGCCAGCCGCGCAGGTCCTGCCGGTCGGCGGGGGTGGCGTCGGTGGCCCGGGCCAGCGTGCGGCGGATCCGGTCGGCGGGCTCGTCCCAGTCCTCGTCCGGTGCGCCGAGCGAGCCGAAGACCTGGCGGGCCAGGTCGAGCCGACCGTCCATCAGGGCGTTGTGGACCAGCAGGTAGCGGTCCGGCCAGTCCGCCGTCAGCCGGTCGTGCTCCTGGAGCAGGGTGACCGCCTCCGCGTGCCGCTGCCCGTCCTCCAGCGCGACGGCCAGCTCCAGCAGCACCTGCCGGGGGCTGGGCCGGCCGCGGCCGAACAGGCGCCGACGGGGCGGCCGGCTCAGGCTCACCGTCAGCGCCTGCCGGAGGGCGGGGACGGCGAGCTGGGAGACCCCGCGCTCGATGCAGGCGTAGCCGAAGTCGTAGAGCTGCGCGGCCCCGTCCGGACGGCCGGCCAGCGCGGCCGCCGCCTCGACCAGGTCGTCGTAGCCGGCCGCGGCGGCCAGCCGCCCGGCCAGCGGCGCAAGCTCGGCGGACGGCAGCCCGTCGGCCGCGGCGCGCAGGGCCCGCATCGCGCCCTGCGGGTCGCCGGAGTCGAACAGGCTCCAGGCTTCGGACAGTTCGGTGTTCACAGACATCTCCCGGGTGGTCGGTGGTCACGACTCAGGTGGCGCTGGAACGCTCGTCCGACGGTCGTAGCTCGGCTCGATCATCGCGATTCGCCCGGCCGGGGGCAAACCGGTTACGGCCTGGTCAAGGTGAACAGCAGGCCGGTGTCCCGCCGGTGTTCTTCTGTCGGCCATCCTCGGGCCGCTCGCGGCGCGTTGGATGGAACCGACGGTGTGACGACTCACGCCGACAGCAGCTAAGGTAAGCCTTACCTGACCGGCTTCGGTCGGTCCATGTCTGCCTTGGGGGAGCTTTGAGCAGTCGCGTCGGTCTGCTGGAGGCGCTGCCGTCGCTGGAGCGGTTCCGCGGCAGCATCGTGGTGGTCAAGTTCGGCGGAAATGCCATGGTGGACCAGGAGTTGAAGGCCGCCTTCGCGGCCGACGTGGTGCTGCTCCGGCAGGCCGGTCTGTACCCGGTGGTGGTGCACGGCGGCGGCCCGCAGATCAGCGCCCAGCTCGGGCGGCTCGGCCTGGAGTCCTCGTTCACGGCCGGTCTGCGGGTCACCACGCCCGAGACCATGGACGTGGTGCGGATGGTGCTGGCAGGTCAGGTCCAGCGCGAGCTGGTCGGGCTGGTCAACGCGTACGGCCCGTTCGCGGTCGGCATGACCGGCGAGGACGCGCACACCATGACGGCCGTGAAGCGGTACGCCGTGGTGGACGGCGAGCCGGTGGACATCGGGCTGGTCGGCGACGTGGTCCAGGTCGAGGCGGGCGCCCTGCGGGCGCTGCTCGCGGACGGTCGGATCCCGGTGATCTCCTCGATCGCCCGGGGCGCCGACGGCCACGTCTACAACGTGAACGCCGACACCGCCGCGGCCGCACTGGCGATCGCGCTCGGCGCCACCCGCCTGCTGATGCTCACCGACGTGGCGGGCCTGTACGCCGACTGGCCCGACCCCGGCTCGCTGATCACCCGGCTGACTACCAGTGAACTCGACGCCCTGCTGCCGGAGTTGACCACCGGCATGGTGCCGAAGATGGAGGGCTGCCTGCGGGCGGTCCGAGCGGGCGTGGCCACCGCCCGGGTCCTGGACGGCCGGGTCCGGCACAGCCTGCTGCGCTCCTTCGGCGCCGACCCCACCGGGACCCTGGTGGTGCCGGACGCCGCGCGGAGTGCGGTAGCTATGGCCTCAGCTCGCAGGGGTGGCTGAGGAAGTTCCCGAGCAGGCCCTCGCCGTCGCCGTTCTTGAACGTACGGGCCGCGCCGGTCAACCGGCCCTGGTCGAGACGGAGTTCGAGACCAAGCTGCGGGCTGCCGATCCGGGCGTCGGCGGTCGGCAGCTGCAGCGGGAAGTGCGCCCGCAGGTCGTACGCCCGGGAGGCGGTGGCCGGGGCGGTGGCCTGCTGACCGTCGCTCAGCCGGAGTTGTACCGTACGGTCCGGCAATATCTCCACGGTCAGCGGGAGTTCGCCCTCCGGCGTGCCGACGGTGCCCGTCCAGCGGCCCGGCGGCAGGTCCATCGGGCGGGCCGGGTCCTCGGTCACCGGGGCGATCCGCTCGTCCGTGTACCCCGGGACCAGGGCGGTCAGCACGTACCTGACGATCGAGTCGCGGGCCGCCTTGTCGGTGCTGTTGGTCAGCACGGCCACCGAGAGCCGCTGCTCCGGCACCGTGGCGAGCATCGCCGCCACGCCGCCCATGCCGCCGCCGTGGCTCTGCACCACCGGCCCGTCGCCGGAGGACACGCACCAGCCCAGCCCGTACCCGAGGTGGGGGTTGAGCGGGAGGCCGGCCCGTACGGCCGCCAGCGTCTCCGGCTTCAGCAGGCGCTCGTAGTCCTGGCCGAAGCGCGCCAGGTCGGTCGCGGTCGCCCAGCCCTCGGTGGCCCCGGGGTGGCTGGTGGCGCAGCGCCCGGGGTAGGCGCGGCCGTCGGGCGTGTACCGGACCGCCGCCGGGGTGGGGCCCGGCCAGGACGGCCCGAGGTGCCAGCCGGTCAGCCCGAGCGGCTCGGTCACCCGCTCCCGGACGAACTCCGCGAGCGATCGGCCGGTGACCTCCTCCAGCAGCCGGCCGAGCGCCTGGTAGCCGAGGTTGGCGTACTCGAACCCGGAGCCCGGCTCCCGGAACAGCACGGCGTAGTGGTCCGCGTCGATCGGGCCCGCGCCCTCGCCGTAGTGGAAGTCGTAGTGGGCCGCGAAGCCGCCCCGGTGCTGCAGCAGCTGACGCACCGTCGGGGCGGGCCACCGGTGGCTGCCGGGGACCGGGGCGTCCAGGTCCAGCAGCCCGTCGTCGGCGGCCAGGCAGACGGCGGTGGCGGTGACCGGCTTGGTGGCGGAGGCCAGCCCGTACGCCGTGCCGGGCGTGGCCGGGACCCCGGCGGCGACGTCCGCCAGGCCGTACGCCTCGGCGAGGACCACCTCACCGTGCGAGGCCACCGCGACCGAGACCGAGGGGCACCCGTGTGCGCGGAGCGCCTCGGCGCAGTGGTCTGCCAGACCGTCGAGCATGGTCACCCTCCCTTTCGGATACACCGTCAGGGCCCAACCTAGCTTGATCTTTCGGCTCGGCCGAGGCCGGCCAGGTACTCCGGGAGGCGGTCGCCGAGCAGTGCCCCCAGGTCGGCCGCGAGCGCGGACCGGACGGGTTCGGGTACCGCAAGCATCGGGTGGTGCCGGGTCGCGATGCTCAGCCACTGTTCCAGGACGTCGCCGACCCGGGGCGGTTCGTCGCCGGGCGCCCGGAAGGCCCAGGCAGCGGTGGTCCGGCCGGTCGGCGCCGTCAGCCGCACCGTCCACTCATCCGGCGGGCCGGTGCGGTCGGCGGTGTGGACGGTGACGCCGTCCCGGTCGGCCAGCCGCCGGAGACGCTCGGAGTGACGGAACACGTCCACCAGCCTCGCACCGACCCCGCGGGATGTCGACGGACCGTCAGCCGGCGGTGCGCCGGTGCCGGAGCATGACCACCTGCTCGTCGAGGACGCGCGACTCGACCAGTTCCAGGCCGATCCGCTGCTGCTGCGGCTGGAAGACCGGCTTGCCGCCGCCGAGCAGTACCGGGTGGACGAAGACCCGGTACTCGTCGATCACCCCGTGCTCGGTGAGGTGGGCGGCGAGGTTCGAGCCGCCGAACAGCAGCAGCGTGACGCCGGACTCCTTGAGCGCGGTCAGCTCCTCGACCACGTTCTCGCCGATCACCCGGGTGTTCCAGTCCGCCTTCTCCAGGGTGCGGGAGACCACCACCTTGGGCGCCGCCCGCCAGATCGGGGCGAAGGCGAGGTCGTGCTCGTGGGTCGAGTACTTCTCGGCCTCCGGCCAGAAGCCCGCCATCATGTCCCAGACCACCCGCCCGTACAGGAACACCTTGTCGCCACCGGTCAGCTCGTGCGAGTAGGCGGAGAGCTCCGGGCCCATCAGCGGCCAGTCGAACTCGCCCTGCGGCCCCTCGATGAAGCCGTCCAGCGACTGGTGCACGAAGTGGATCAGCTTGCCCATGGTGGTGTCCCGTTCTCTGCCCGCGCACCCCGTCGGCGCGCCGTCACCCCTACGTCGGAGGCGATCGCGGGTTCTCGACATCGGCGGCCGATCTTTTTTTGCCGAGTCTCAGGGCTGGTGTCAGAGGCCGAAGCGGCGGGTGGCCTCCTGCTCCTGGGCCAGGCGGCGCAGGCTGAGCAGGACCGGTTCGAACAGGACCGCCGAGACGACGGCGGACTCGACCTGCTCGACCGGGGTGTCGTGCCGCTCCATCCGGTCGAGGTCGTGGACGGCGGTCCGCTCCATCTGCTCGGCGTACGGGGCCAGGTCGTCCGCGTCCAGCGGGTAGCCGAGCCGGTTGAGCGAGGCCACCGAGGTGATCAGCTCGCGGTAGACGGGTGAGAGCTGGCCGAGCTCGGCCGCGTCGGTCCAGCCGAGCCGGGTGAGCATCCGGTTGACCTCCCGGGTGGCGGCGATCACCGCCGGGTCGTCCGGCTCCGGTTCGGCGGCCCGGGGGAGGGCCCAGAGGGCGGCGCCGAGGCGGATGGTGCGGCTCAGCGAGTCGTCGTCGACCTGGGCCAGCACCTCGCGGACGGTGGCCACCGGGATCCGTCCGACCTGGATCATCGCGCGGACCAGCCGCAGTCGGCGCAGGTGCGACTCGTCGTACTCGGCCTGGGTGGTGTGCACCAGGTGACCCGGCGTCAGCAGGCCCTCGCGCAGGTAGTACTTGATCGTGGCGATCGAGACCTGGCTCTGCTCGCTCAGATCGGCAAGCCGCATCCTCTTGTGCCCTTCATTGAATAGTGTCACTATCCCGTCTGTTGAATAGTCAGACTATCCAACCATGGGTGGCCGCGACAGTGCCGCCCCGGTCACCAGGGGGGTGCCGTGTTCGCCAAGCCGAATCCCGGTCGTACCACCGCCGCAGCCGAGGGAGATGTCGTCCTCTTCCTGCTCGGTATGCGGATCAACCACTTCTGGGCGGTGCACCGCTGGCTGCCCGTCGCCGTCTCGATGCCCGGGATGCTGCGCGAGCTCTCTCGGGACAAGGAGAGCGGCCTGTTGGGCTGTCAGATGCTCAGCGGTTCACCGCGGACCTACTACCTGGTCCAGTACTGGGAGTCCAAGGAGAAGCTGCTGGCGTACGCCGCCGCGCCCGACCGGCGGCACCGCAGGGCCTGGGCGATGATCAACCGCGTCGAGCAGAAGTCCGGTCAGCACGTGGGGATCTGGCACGAGACCTACATCGTGCCGCCCGGCTCCTACGAGACGATCTACGGGGACATGCCGCCGTACGGGCTGGCCGCCGCCACCGGCGTGCTGCCGATCGAACGGCGCGGCGCCACCGCCCGCGAGCGGCTGGAGCGGGCGGGACGGGAGCGCGAGAAGTGAGCGCCCCGGCCCGGGTGCTCGGGCGGCGGTTGCTGGTCACGCTCGGCGCGGTGCTGGTGTTCCGGTTCGGGCAGAGCCTGCCGCTGCCCGGGGTGGACGTGGCCGCGCTCGCCGCGGCCGAGGCCGGGCGGAGTGACCAACTGCACGGCCTGGCCGCGCTGTTCACCGGCGGTGGGCTGGAGCGGATGTCGGTCCTCGCGCTCGGCGTGGTGCCGGGGCAGCTCGCCGAGGTGGTCCTGCTGCTGCTCGTCTGGGCCGGCCCGCGGCTGGCGGCGCTCGGCGGGGAGGGGCGGGCCGGGGCCGTCCGGCTCGAGCGGCTCACCCGGGTGCTGACCGCCGGGGTGGGCGGCCTGCTGGGCGCGCTGCTGGTGCTGGCGGCGGCGGGCGGGCACGTCGGCCCGGGCGCGGGAGTGCTGCGCGACCGGAGCGGGCTCACGCTGCTCGCCCTGACGGTCTGCCTGACCGGCGGCACCGTGCTGGTGATGAGGCTGGGCGAGCTGATCACCACTCACGGAGTCGGCAGCGGGCCGTCGGTGCTGTTCCTCACCCAGGCCTTCGCGGTCCTCCCCGGTCAGCTCGGGAGCCTCCGGGCGTCCTTCGGCGGGCCGGCCTTCGCCGGGGTGCTCGCCCTGGTGCTGGCGGTCGGGGCGATCGTGGCGGCGGCGACGGTGCTGACCCGCAGGGCCGAGCGCCGGGTCCCGGTGCAGCGGGCCAAGCGGATGGTCGGCCGCAGTCCGGGCGGTGCCGCGTCCACGTACCTGCCGATCGCCTTCGACCGGATCGGGCTCGGCCCGGCGGTCTGGCTCGCGCCGGCGCTGTTCGTGCTGCCCGCACTGGCGGCCAGGAGCTGGCCGGGTGCGGGGTGGCTGCAGGCGCTGGCCGCCGCGCTGCGGCCCGGCAGCCCCTGGTATCTGACAGGGTGTCTGGTCCTGGTGACCTGCTTCACCTTCGCCGCGTCGATCGCCGGGCTCGACGTGGTGGCGGCGGCCGACCGCCTGACGCGGCAGGGACAGTTCGTCCCGGGCATCAGGCCGGGCCCGAACACGGCGGACTACCTCGCCTACCTGCAGCTACGGATCGCGCTGTCCGGCGCGGTCCTCGCGGGGGCGGTCGCGCTGCTGCCGCTGGCGCTCCCGGCGGTGCTGGGGACGGCGGACCGCCACCCCTTCAACGGCATCGGCCTGCTGCTGGTGGCGGGGCTCGGGGCGGCGGTGGCGGCGCGGATCACCGAGCAGGCCGAGTTCCTCGGGGTGATCCGTCCTCAGACGCCCGGTCAGGCCCGCAGGTAGACAGGCCATATCCACGAACGTGCTACGGCCGGGTGGCCCGCTCCAGTTCCAGCAGCACGGAGTGGTACGGGCGGCCGGTGGCGTGCTCCATGCCGACCTCGCACATCCGGTTCGCCGAGAGATGGGCCGTGAACTCACGGCCCGTCACCTCGGCGGCCTCGCGCGCGGTGGCCGACTCGGTCAGCTCCCGGTGCAGCAGACCCCGGTCGCCCGCGAACGCGCAGCAGCCCGCGTCGTCCGGGGTGACCACCTCGTCCGCGCAGGCCGCCGCGACCGCGCGCAGCTGCTCCTCGTCACCGAGGTGCCGCATCGAGCAGGTCGGGTGCAGTACGGCCGACTCGACCGTGCGCAGCACCGTCAGGTCGGGCAGCAGGCCCGCTGCCCAGACGACCGAGTCCAGCACCGTGAGCGCGGCGTGCAGTTCGCGGTTGTGCGGGGTCAGGTACGGGACCACCTCGTGCGCGATGCCGAGCGTGCAGGAGGAGGCGTCCACCACCAGCGGCAATCGGCCGCCGCCGGTCCAGCCCCAGGCCGCCTCGACGATCCGCTCGGCCATCACGGCGTTGCCCCGGTCGTAGCCCTTGGAGTGCCAGATGGTGGCGCAGCACCTGCCGGCCAGGTCGGACGGGATCCAGACCGGCTTTCCGGCCCGGGCCGAGACCGCGACCAGCGCCTCGGGCAGGGTCGGGCCCTGATGGCCCGTCGGCTCGCCGAAGATCCGGTTCACGCAGGCGGGGAAGTAGACGGCGGCGGCGCCCTGACGGGTGGTCGGCGGCATGGCGCGCTCGGCCGCGCCCGGGAGCCCGGGCAGCCAGGCCGGTACCAGATCGGGCCGGACGGCCCGTCGGGCGGCGCCGGTCACCGTCTCCAGCAGCCGGTCGCCGATCCGCCCGGCCGCGCCGACGGCGAGCCGGGCGGAGCGCTCCACCGCGGCGAAGTGCTCGGCGGCCAGCGCGGCGGCGCGCTCCTCGCGCGGCGAGTGCCGTCGGTGCCGGAACTCCCGCATCAGCGCGCCGGTGTCGATGCCCACCGGACAGGCCAGCCGGCAGGTGGAGTCGCCCGCGCAGGTGTCCACGGCGTCGTAGCCGTACGCGGCCAGCAGCTCGGCGCCGACCGGGGAGTCGGCCGGCTGGCGCATCAACTCGCGGCGCAGCACGATCCGTTGGCGCGGGGTGGTGGTCAGGTCACCGCTCGGGCAGGTCGGTTCGCAGAAGCCGCACTCGATGCACGGGTCGGCGATCGGCTCCACCCGGGGGATGGTCTTCAGTCCGCGCAGATGGGCTCCCGGGTCGCGGTCCAGCACCACCTGCGGCGCCAGGATGCCCTGAGGGTCGATCAGTTGCTTGGTCCGCCACATCAACTCGGTGGCCTGCGGTCCCCATTCGAGCTCCAGGAACGGCGCGACGTTGCGGCCGGTGGCGTGTTCGGCCTTGAGCGAGCCGTCGAACCGGCGCACCGTCAGCTCGCAGAACGCGGCCATGAAGGCGGCGTACCGGTCCAGGTCGCTCGGGTCGGCCGGGTCGAAGGCGAGCAGGAAGTGCAGGTTGCCGTGCGCGGCGTGCCCGGCCACGGCGGCGTCGAAGCCGTGCTCGGCCTGGAGCGCGAGCAAGGCCTCGCAGGCGTCGGCGAGTTGGGACGGCGGGACGGCGAAGTCCTCGGTGATCAGGGTGGTGCCCGGCGGGCGGGCCGAGCCGATCGCGGTGACGAAAGCCTTCCGGGCCTTCCAGTACCCGCCGACGGTGGCCGGGTCGCGGGTGAAGGCGTTGGTCGCCGAGGCGACCGGCGCGATCAGCGGCAGCCCCTCGACCAGCCCGGCGGCCACCTGCTCAGCCGCCGCCAACGCCCCCTCGTCCGGGGCCCGGAACTCCACCAGCAGCGCGGCGGTCTCCTTCGGCAGTCCGGCCCAGTCGTCCGGTACGCCCGGCACGGCGGCCGAGGCCCGCAGGGTGTTGCCGTCCATCAACTCCACGGCCGGCGCGCCCGCTTCGTTGAACCGCGGGACGGCGGCGGCCGCCGCGCGGAGCGAGGGGAAGAACAGCAGCGCGGCCGAGACCAGCCGGTGCAGCGGGAGGGTGTCGAAGACCGTCTCGGCGATGAAGCCGAAGGTCCCCTCCGAACCCACCATCAGCCCGCGCAGGATCGCGGCCGGGGTCGAGGCGTCCAGAAAAGCGTCCAGCCGGTAGCCGTTGGTGTTCTTGATCTCGTACTTGGCCCGGATCCGCCGCACCAGCGCGGGGTCCGCCTCGATCTCCGCCTTCAGCGCCAACAGCCCGGCGCAGAGCGCGGGTTCACGTTCGGCCAGCAGCCGGTCGGCGTCCGGGGCGGCGGTGTCCACGACGGTGCCGGAGGGCAGCACGACGGTGAGCGAGGCGAGCGTGCGGTAGGAGTTCCGGGTGGTCCCGGCGGTCATCCCGGAGGAGTTGTTCGCCACCACCCCGCCCAGCGTGCAGGCGATCGCGCTGGCCGGGTCGGGGCCGAGCACCCGCCCGTGCCGGGCCAGCGTGGCGTTCGCCCGGGCCACCGTGGTGCCCGGCCTGATCCTGGCCCGGTCGCCCTCGACCTCGATGCCCGCCCAGTGCCGCCGGACGTCCACCAGGATGTCCTCGCCCTGCGCCTGCCCGTTGAGGCTGGTACCCGCCGCCCGGAGCACCACGTGCCGCCCGTGCCGGTGCGCGTACCCGAACACCGCCGACACGTCCGCCACCGACTCGGCGACGACCACCACCTGCGGCACGAACCGGTACGGGCTGGCGTCCGAGGCGTACTTCACCAGGTCGGAGACCTTGCTCAGCACCTTGCCCGGGCCGAGCAGGGCCGTCAGACCGTCCCGCAGCCCCGCCGGGGTGCCGCCCGCCCGGCCCGCGTCCACCCGGTCGTGGGCGGGCGGCGCGAGGGTGGTCGGCCGCAGGGCCTCCGGGTCCGGCTCCAGCAGCGGCATGGGCGGCAACCTCTCCTCGACTCCGACGGACGGTGTCCAGCTATACCCGAAGGAGAAGCCCTAGCGCCGCAGGTGCGTCAGTACGGCGTTCATCGCCAGCTCCAGCGCCTGCACCGACTCGGGGGTGTGGTCGAGCACGTCGAAGCCGTGGTGGCCGTTCGGCACGTCGACCACCTCGACCTCGACTCCGGCGTCCTCGGCGGTGATCAGGAACTCCTTGACGGTGGCCGCGATCTCGGGCGACTCCAGGCCCGCCCGGGTCAGCACGACCGGCAGTCGCTCCGCGCCGCCGACGGCGGCCGTCGGGGTGAAGTGCGGGTCCACGATGCCCCAGCTCGGCAGCGGTGCGAGCACCGGGTAGCTGGCGGCCAGGCAGCGCAGCCAGGACGGCGGCGCGGCCAGCCAGTCGGTGCTGAGCAGGCTGCCGCCGGAGAAGAACCACACCGCGACCCGGTCGGCGTCCACCCGGGGGTCGGCCCGGACCAGCTCGACCGCGGCCGCGACGTCCTCGGCGGCCCGGTGGTAGTCGGCCAGCCCGTACAGGCGGTGATCCACCGTCACCCCGACCACGCCCTGGCTCGCGGCGTACCGGCCGTAGCCGACGAACGCCGGCCAGTCGCGCGGGGTGGGCCGCAGGTCGGCCGTGATCGGGCCGCCGTGCACGAAGACGATCGCCGGGTGGGGTCCCTCGCCCTCGGGCAGGTAGAGGTCCACCCGGTCCAGCCGCTCGCGCGGCCGCTCGGGCAGGTCCAGCAGGAACGGGCGCAGGAACACCGGCAGTTCATCGGTCGGCGGGGCGATCCGGTGCCCCTCACCGGCGGCGGCCTTGAGCAGGGTCTCGGCCAGCTCGGCCGGGACGGAGAGCATCGGCCAGTGCCCGGTGGCCAGTTCGAAGAAGCCCACCTCGGGATCGGCCAGCACCCGGAACTGCGGCGGCCCGGCGGCCACCAGCTGCTCGATCACCGCGATGCTCAGCCCGCTCGCGGTGCAGATGATCCCGGTGGTCGGCACGGCGGCGACCGCGCCGGTCAGTTCGAGCGGCCGGGTCAGGGTGCCCCGGGGCTGCGGCGCGGCCAGCTTGGTCAGCCGGGCCAGCGCCTCCGGGGAGAGGCCCTCGACGCTGCCCCAGTGCTGCCACCCGTCGGCGGCCGGCGGGGCGATCGCCCAGCCGCTGTCGGTCGGGTGCAGCAACTCCTCCCGGACCGCCGGGTCCGCGATCAGGGCGAGGGCCGCGTCGCCGTCCTGCGGCAGGCCCGCGTCCAGGTAGACGATCCGGGTGATCCGCTCCGCCCGGCGGTCGGCGGCGCCCAGCACCGGGTGGATGCCGTAGCCGTGGCCGACCAGCACCAGCTCGGGCGCGGCCACCCCGTCGATCAGCCGGACCAGGTCCGCGACGTGCGTCTCCAGGTCGGTGCCGGGCCCGGCCTGGTCCTGGCCACCCAGGCCGGTGAGGGTCACCGGGTACACCTCGGCACCCGCGGCCAGCAGCCGTTCGGTCACGTCCTGCCACACCCAGCCCCCGGTGAAGCTCTCCGACACCAGCACGAACGCGGTCATGATTCTCTCCTCCTGTTGCCCGCCCGGCTGCCCGGGCGGTGGTCCGTAAGGTAGGAGCTCCCCCTGAGGGAGATTCAAGAGAGATGGCATCCTGGGGGCATGTGGAGCATCGGAGAACTCGCCGAGCGCGCGGGGGCCACCGTCAAGACCGTTCGCTACTACTCGGACCAGGGCCTGCTGCCGGAGGCCGCCCGGAGCTCGGGCGGCCACCGCAGGTACGGGCCCGAGGCGCTGGACCGGCTCGCCTATATCCGCTCGCTGCGGACCCTCGACCTGCCGGTCGCCGAGGTCGGCCGGGTGCTGGAGCGGGAGGAGGTGCTGGAGGACGTGATCGCTGGGCAGCTCCGCGAGCTCGGCTCGCAGCTGACCGCGCTGCGCTGGCGGGAGTCCGCGCTCCAGCTGCTCCGGGACTGCACCGGCGAGGAGCGGGCCGACCGGCTGCGGCTGATCGGCGCGATCAGCACCCCGCCGAACACCGAGGTGCTGGCCCGGTTCTGGCGCCGACTGCTGCCGCTCCGGCTGCCGGCCGGGCTGCTCTCCTCGATCCTGGACGAGGCGGTGCCGCAGCCCCCGGTCGATCCGACCCCGGGTCAGGTGCTGGCCTTCGCCCGGCTGCACGCAATGGCCGACGCCTTCTGCCGGAACGACTGCCGCCCGGTGCCGCAGCAGGAGGAGGGCTACCGCCCGGCCGTGTTCTACCAAGGTCTCGGCGAGGCGTACGCGCTGGCCAGGACGGACCTGCTGGCGTACCGGCCGCCGGGTGCCGAGGCGCTGGACTGCTTCGTCGCCGCCCACGCCGACTCGCGCGGACTGCGCGACACCCCCGACTTCCGGCGGCAACTCAGCGGCGTACTGGCGCAGAGCGCCGACCCGGTGATGGTCCGTTACTGGAAGCTCACCGCCGAAGTCACCGGTTCGCCGGAGCCGACCATGGGCGCCACCCACCACTGGCTGCAGACCACTCTCGAGGCCCAGCTCGCCTGACCGCAGTAGCTCCAGGAGACGCCGACGGTGCGCGGTGCCAGGCTCGGTACTGCCCGGCCGGCCGGCTGAGCGACCGTCAGCACCGTACCGAAGAGAGCCGTTCCGATGCCCACGATGATCTTCGTCAACCTCCCGGTCAAGAACCTCGACAAGTCGATCGCGTTCTTCGAGGCGATGGGGTACTCGTTCAACCCGCAGTTCACCGACGAGACCGCCTCCTGTCTGGTGATCAGCGACACCGTCTTCGCGATGCTGGTCACCGAGGCCCGCTTCAAGGACTTCACCAGGAAGCCGATCGCCGACGCGAACGCCGTCACCGAGGTGATCACCGCGCTGAGCGCGGACAGCCGGGCCGAGGTGGACGAGCGGGTCGACAAGGCGATGGCCGCCGGCGGCCGGCCCGCCATCGACCCGATGGACCTGGGCTTCATGTACAGCCGCAGCTTCCAGGACCTGGACGGCCACCAGTGGGAGTACGTCTGGATGGACGAGGCGGCGATGGCGGAGCAGGCGTCCGCCTGAGACCCCGTCGCCTGAGACCCCGTCACCCGTCCTGCCGTCTGCGGTGGCGCCGGCTCCCGGCGCGGCCAAGGGTTGGGGTACCTGTACGCCGACTCGGGAGGCCCGGGAGCTTGTCCGCCACCGCAGTAGCCGACACACCCAAGGCGCCACCCGCGCTGAGCCGCCGTCAGACCAACGTGGTCTTCGCCACCATCGTGCTCGGCATGCTGATGGCCGCGCTGGACCAGACGATCGTCTCCACCGCCCTGCCGACCATCGTCGCCGACCTGGGCGGCGGCGGGCACATGGCCTGGGTGGTGACGGCCTATCTGCTGGCCGAGACGGTGGCCACCGTGCTGGTCGGCAAGTTCGGCGACCTGTTCGGCCGGAAGATCGTCTTCCAGGTGAGCGCGGTGGTCTTCGTCGTCGGCTCGATCGTCTCGGGCGCGGCGAACGGGATGATGCTGCTGATCATCGGCCGCGCGGTGCAGGGCATCGGCGGCGGCGGGCTGATGGTCACCGCGATGGCCCTGATCGCGGACGTGATCCCGCTCCGCGAGCGCGGCAAGTACCAGGGCGCGCTGGGCGCGGTCTTCGGTGTCACCACCGTGGTCGGCCCGACCCTGGGCGGGCTGTTCACCGACCACGCGTCCTGGCGCTGGTGCTTCTACGTCAACGTGCCGATCGCGATCGTGATGGTGGCGATGGCGGCCTCGACCATCCCGTCGGTCAAGGCGGCGGTCCGGCCGGTGATCGACTACGCGGGCATCGTGCTGGTCGCGCTCGGTGCCTCCGGGCTGGTGCTCGGCCTGGAGTGGGGCGGCAACGAGTATGCCTGGGACTCGGCGGTGATCATCGGGCTGTTCGTCGGCTCGGTGCTGCTGCTGGTGGGCTTCGTGCTGGTGGAGCTCCGGGCGAAGGAGCCGATGCTGCCGATGCACCTGTTCCGCAACTCGGTCTTCACGGTCTGCTCGGTGCTCAGCTTCATCGTCGGCTTCGCGATGCTCGGCGCGATGACCTACCTGCCCACCTACCTGCAGTTCGTGGACGGGGTCTCGGCCACCGTGTCGGGCGTCCGGACGCTGCCGATGGTGGTCGGGCTGCTCGGCACCTCGATGCTCTCCGGCATCGTGGTCAGCCGGACCGGCCGGTACCGGATCTTCCCGATCCTGGGCACCGGGGTGATGGCGGTCGGCCTCTGGCTGATGTCCACCATGGGCCCGGACACCGGGGTCTGGCTGGAGTCGCTGTACATGTTCGTCTTCGGCCTGGGCATCGGGCTGGCCATGCAGGTGCTCACCATCGCGGTGCAGAACACCGTGCCGTACCACGAACTGGGCACCGCCACCTCGGGCGTGACGTTCTTCCGGACGCTGGGCAGCTCGTTCGGCACCGCCGTGTTCGGCACCCTGTTCACCAGCCGGCTGACGCCCAGTCTGGCCGACGCGGCGGCCGCGCAGCCCGGCGTACCGCCCGGGGCCGCCGCCAGCCCGGCCGGGCTGGACGCGCTGACGCCCGAGCAGGCGGCGCCGTTCATCGCGGCGTACGCCGACACCGTCAACTACGTGTTCCAGTGGGTGGTCCCGGTCGCCGTGGTCGGCTTCCTGGTGGCCTGGTTCCTCAAGGAGGTCCCGCTGCGCGACAGCGCCAGGGCGGCCGCCTCCGACCTCGGCGAGGGCTTCGGCGCACCGGACACCGCCGACGCGGACAAGCAGCTGGAACGGGCGCTGGCGAACCTGCTGCGCAAGGCCAAGGGCCGCCCCGGGGTCGGCAAGCAGATCCTGGCCGACTCCGGCAGCACCCTGCCGCCCGCCTCGGCCTGGGCACTCGGCCAGATCTACTGGCGCGGCCGGTTCGCGGGCGGCGCGGACGTGGAGTCGATCGCCCTCGCCCACCACCTGCCGGGCGAGGTCCTGGAGCCGGCCTTCGACCAGGTGGTCCGGAGCGGCTACGCCACCGCCGAGGACGGCCGGTTCGGCCTCACCCCGGCCGGCCGGACCGAAGTGGACCGGCTCTCCGAGGCCTGGCGCCGCTGGCTCGGCCACCACCTGGACGACTGGGACGTCACCGACCCCGAGGACCGGGCCAGCCTGGACCGCGCGATCGAGTCGATCGCGGCCCGGCTGTACGAGGAGGAGCAGGAGCACGCCTCCGTCTAGGGGCTCACTCGTAGCGGTAGAGCAGCGCCTCGCGCTCGTTCTGCTCGATCATCTCGATGGTCAGCGAGGGGTCGCGCAGGTGCGAGAGGGTCACCTCGGCGGAGCTGGGGGCCGCGTCCGGCGCGAGCCACTGCTCGGGCTTCCAGGCCGCGCCGCGCAGGAACGCCTTCGGGCAGTGGCCGTAGACCTCCTCGACACCGACGATCACCGCGCTGCGCGGCGGCTTGCCGATGGCGGTGAGCTGGGTCAGCAGCTGGGGGTCGGCCGAGACGCAGGCGCGGCCGTTGACCCGCAGGGTGGTGTCCCGGCCGGGGATCACGAAGAGCAGGCCGACCTGTCCGGTGGCGACGATGTTGTGCAGGCTGTCCAGCCGCTTGTTGCCGGTGGCGTCGGGGATGGCCAGGGTGTGGTCGTCGAGCACCGAGACGAAGCCGGGCGGCCCGCCGCGCGGGGTGACGTCGCAGCTGCCGTCCGCGCCGGTACTGGCCATCAGCACCAGCGAGGAGCAGCCGATCAGGCGGCGGGCGGCGTCGTGCAGGTGGTCGACCTGCTTGCGCCGGGCGTGCTCGCCCGGGTGCTCGTACAGCTCACGGAGCTGGGTGAGGTCGGTCAGCGCGCCGGTCTGCAGGGCCTCGAAGGCCGTTGGTGTGGTCACGTACCCCCACGCTAGCCGAGCAAGGATCTTGAGGGCAGGGGGTGGCCCTGATAGTTTCCCGGAAAAACGAAACGGGGCGGGCCATGAAGCCGATCGACGACCGGGTCAGTGAACTGGGCGAGGGCCCGGCCTGGGACCCCCGGACCGGCACCCTGCGCTGGGTGGACATCCCCGGCGGGGTGGTGCACAGCTCCGACGGCAGCTCGCAGCAGCTGACCGCGCCGGTGACCGCCGTGCTGCCCACCGCGACCGGCTGGGCGACCGTCCGGCAGGACCGGGTGGAGCAGGACGGCCACACCGTCCCGGTGCCGCTCGGCGCGGCCGACCGGTGCAACGACGCCAAGACCGACCCGGCCGGACGGATCTGGGTCGGGACCATGGCCGGGGGCGAACTCTCCCGCCGGGGAAGCCTGTTCAGGATCGACGGCGACACCGCCGCCGAGCAGGTGAGCGGCGTCTCGATCTCCAACGGCCTCGGCTGGAGCCCCGACGGGCGGCGGATGTACTGGGCCGACACCCCGACCGGCCGGATCGACGTGTTCGACTTCGACCCGGCCGACGGCAGCATCCGCGACCGGCGCCCGTTCGCCGTCACCGAGCTGCCGGACGGGCTGACGGTGGACGCCGAGGGCGCGGTCTGGGTGGCCCGCTGGGGCAGCGGCGTGCTGCACCGCTACACGGCCGACGGCGAGCTGGACACGGTGCTGCCGGTCGGCGTCTCGCACCCGACCAGTTGCGCGTTCGGCGGCCCGGACCTGCGCACGCTGTACGTGACCACCGCCCGGAAGCCGACGGCGGACGGTCAGTTCTCCCGCCACGGGGGGCAGTTGCACGCCACCCGGCTGCCCGTGCCCGGTCTGCCTACCACCCTTGCGGTATTCCCCGGGGCATCGACCTGACGTAGTGAAGCAGGACACAGAGCCGCCCCCTCCCGGCCCCCTTGCGGGCCGTGGCAGAATGACGGCAGTAGAAGCAGTGACGTTCAGCGCACTCCGGGGTCGGTGAAAATCCGAACCGGCGGTTACAGTCCGCGACCCGTCCGCAGCCAGCGGCCGGTTGATCAGGTGAAATTCCTGGACCGACGGTTAAAGTCCGGATGGGAGGCGTGCGCGGGCGAGTGGTAACCAGCGGTGCCACGGCTCTCCCCAAAGAGCCGTGCGTCAGGCGAGAGCTCTCTTTTCCGGGAGCACCCTCCTGCGTACCCGGTGGTCGCCGTTCGTCGTGTCATCTCCCAGTGCCGCCCCGGAGTCCGCGCTCTCAGCGCGAGGAGAACCCGGGTGTTCACCGGCATCATCGAAGAGCTCGGCGAGGTCGTCTCCATCGAGGAGATCGGCGACTCGTCGCGGATCCGCCTGCGTGGCCCCGTGGTCTGTTCCGACGCCGGCCACGGCGACTCCATCGCGGTCAACGGCGTCTGCCTGACCGTCGTCGACACCCCTGATCAACTGGCGTCCGCCACCGGCGAGTTCAGCGCCGACGTGATGGCCGAGACGCTGCACCGGTCCAGCCTGGGCGCACTCGCCCCCGGCTCCCGGGTCAACCTGGAGCGGGCGATGGCGCTCGGCGCCCGGCTCGGCGGCCACCTGGTCCAGGGCCACGTGGACGCCACCGGCACCCTGCTCTCCCGCGAACCGGGCGACCTGGACGCCGAGGGCCTGCCGCGCTGGGAGGTGCTGCGCTTCTCGCTCCCGCAGTCCATCACCCGCTACCTGGTGGAGAAGGGCTCGATCACCGTGGACGGCGTCAGCCTCACGGTGGTGGACGCCGCGATCGACAGCTTCAGCGTCAGCCTGATCCCGGCCACCCTGGCCCTCACCACCCTCGGCACCAAGGCCATCGGCGACCCGGTCAACCTCGAGGTGGACGTGCTCGCGAAGTACGTCGAGCGGCTGCTCGACACCCGCACCCTGCCCGACACCATCGCCAAGGACGCCTCGTGAACTGGCTCAACGAAACCGCGTTCTCGATATTCGGCCAGTCCGTCAAGTGGACCGACATGGTGGGCAACCTGCTCGGCCTGGCCGCGCTCGCGCTCGGCTGGCGCCGCTCGGTGTGGAGCTGGCCGGTCCAGCTGCTCTCCGCCGTGGTGCTGATCGGCGCCTACCTGTCGGCCCACCTGACCGGGCTGATCGGCAAGCAGGGCATCGTGATCGTCGCCGCCGTCTGGGGCTGGACCCAGTGGCAGCGCGGCCGCCGCTCCACCGGTGAGATCGAGGTCAGGTTCGCCACCGCCCGGGAGCGGCTCGCGCTGATCGGCGGCACCGCACTGGCCACCGTCGCGGTGGCCGGGATCTTCCTCGCCTACCCCTCACTCTCCTGGAGCCCGTGGGCGGACGCCTACATCTTCGTCGGCACGCTGGCGGCGATGGTGGCCCAGGCCAGGGGCTGGGTCGAGTTCTGGTTCGCCTGGATCGCCGTGGACCTGGTCGGCGTCCCGCTCGCCTTCTCCAGCGGCTACACCTTCTCCGGTATCACCTACGCCATCTACTTCGTGCTGGTGCTGCTCGGCCTGCGGGCCTGGTGGCTGCGTACCCGCACCCCTCGTCCCGCCAACGCGGCCGTCCTGCAGGGAGTTTCGGCATGACCACCCAGCCCGAGTCCGACATCCGTCAGCTCATCGACGACGCCTTCGCGCTCGACCCGGTCGAGCGGGCCATCGCCGACATCGCGCTCGGCCGCCCGGTCATCGTGGTGGACGACGAGGACCGCGAGAACGAGGGCGACATCATCTTCGCCGCCTCGGCCGCCACCCCGGAGCTGATGGCCTTCACCATCCGCTACACCTCCGGCGTGATCTGCGTGCCGATGACCGGCGAGGAGCTGGACCGGCTCAAGCTGCCCCCGATGACCGCCGTCAACGAGGACCGCAAGGGCACCGCGTACGCCGTCTCGGTGGACGCCAGAGACGGCGTGGACACCGGCATCTCGGCCGCCGACCGGGCCCGTACCGTCAAGCTGCTGGCCACCGCCGCCACCGAGCCCGGTGAGCTGACCCGCCCCGGCCACGTCTTCCCGCTGCGCGCGGTGGAGGGCGGGGTGCTGGTCCGTCCCGGCCACACCGAGGCGGCCGTCGACCTGGCCCGGCTCGCCGGGCTGCCCCCGGCCGGCGCGATCGCCGAGGTGGTCAACGACGACGGCAGCATGGCCCGGCTGCCCGAGCTGGTCGCGTTCGCCCGCGAGCACCAGCTGGCGATCATCTCGATCGAGGACCTGATCGCCTACCGGCGCCGCACCGAGCTGCACGTGACCCGCGCCGCCGTCACCCAACTGCCCACCGTGCACGGCGAGTTCACCGCCATCGGCTACAAGGGCACGCTGGACGGGGTGGAGCACATCGCGCTGGTCGCGGGCGGCCTCGGCGCGGACGGCAAGCTGCCGGCCGGCGAGGACGTGCTGGTCCGGCTGCACTCCGAGTGCCTGACCGGCGACGTGTTCGGCTCGCTGCGCTGCGACTGCGGCCCGCAGCTGCAGACCGCGCTGGCCCAGGTCGCCGCGGCCGGCCGGGGCGTGGTGCTCTACCTGCGCGGCCACGAGGGCCGGGGCATCGGCCTGACCCACAAGCTGCGTGCGTACGAGCTGCAGGAGCAGGGCCGGGACACCGTGGACGCCAACCTCGAACTCGGTCTGCCCGCCGACGCCCGGGACTACAGCATCGGCGCCCACATGCTGACCGACCTCGGCGTGCACACCCTCACCCTGCTCACCAACAACCCCGACAAGATCGCGGCGCTGACCGAGCACGGCCTCAAGGTGACGGACCGTCGGCCGGTCGAGATCGAGCCCGGCGAGCACAACGCGGCCTACCTGCGCACCAAGCGCGACCGGATGGGCCACCAGCTCCCGTGGCTCGACCAGAACTCCTGACACCCTTTCCAGACGTACCTTTCCGAGTGTTCCGAGAGACAGGAAGAACCACGTGAGCGGCCACGGAGCCCCCGAGCTGACCCTCAAGAACTGCGCCGACCTGCGGGTCGCGGTGATCGCCGCCCAGTGGCACCAGCAGGTGATGGACGGCCTGCTGGACGGCGCGCACCGCGCCCTCAAGGAGCTCGGCATCGAGGAGCCCACCATCGTCCGGGTGCCCGGCACCTTCGAGCTGCCGGTGGCCGCCAAGCAGCTCGCCGACCGCGGCTACGACGCGGTGGTGGCACTCGGCGTGGTGATCCGCGGCGGCACCCCGCACTTCGACTATGTCTGCCAGGGCGCCACCCTCGGCCTCACCCAGGTCAGCGTGGACACCGGCGTGCCGGTCGGCTTCGGCGTGCTGACCTGCGACAACGAGCAGCAGGCGCTGGACCGCGCGGGCCTGCCCGGCTCGGCCGAGGACAAGGGCCACGAGGCGGTCACCGCCGCCGTCGCCACCGCCGCCGCGCTGCGCTCGGTCTCCGAGCCCTGGCGGTAGGTCCGGTCGGTCCCGAGGGCCGTGGCGTCCAAACGACTGTCCACGGTCCGGGACTGTTTACCGTCCGTCAGCCCGCAAGCCGTAAGGTGAGCCCATCATGGCTTCGAAGACATTCGAGGAGCTGTTCACCGAGCTCCAGCAGAAGGCCGCCACCGGCGACCCCTCGTCCTCCCGTACCGCGCAGCTCGTCCAGCAGGGCGTGCATGCCATCGGCAAGAAGGTCGTCGAGGAGGCCGCCGAGGTCTGGATGGCCGCCGAGTACCAGTCGGAGGAGGAGACGGCCGAGGAGATCTCCCAGCTCCTCTACCACCTTCAGGTGATGATGGTCGCTCGCGGGCTGACGCTCGACGACGTCTACAAGTACCTCTGAACACCACCCTCCCGCTCTCCCCTTTCACCACCACAGCGAAGGATTCACCTCTCATGCTGCGCATCGCCGTTCCCAACAAGGGTTCGCTCTCGGGTCCCGCGGCGGAGATGCTCCATGAGGCCGGGTACCGGCAGCGCAAGGACCCCAAGGAACTGGTGCTGGTCGACCCGGAGAACCAGGTCGAGTTCTTCTTCCTGCGCCCGCGTGACATCGCGGTGTACGTCGGCTCCGGCCGGCTCGACATCGGCATCACCGGCCGCGACCTGCTGCTCGACTCGGCGTCCAACGCCGAGGAGGTGCTCGCGCTCGGCTTCGGCGGCTCGACCTTCCGGTTCGCCCGGCCGGTCGGCTTCGAGGTCGAGGACGTCGCGGGCCTGGAGGGGCTGCGGATCGCCACCTCCTACACCGGCCTGGTCGAGCAGCACCTGGCCGAGCAGGGCGTGAAGGCCACCGTCACCAAGCTGGACGGCGCGGTCGAGACCGCGGTCCAGCTCGGCGTCGCCGACGTGATCGCCGACGTGGTGGAGACCGGCACGAGTCTGCGCAACGCGGGCCTGGAGATCTTCGGCGAGCCGATCCTGGTCTCGGACGCCGTGGTGATCCGGCCCAAGGGCGCCGGCGAGGACGCCGGGGTCGAGCAGTTCCTGCGTCGCCTGCAGGGCGTGCTGGTGGCCCGCCGGTACGTGCTGATGGACTACGACATCCGCGCCGAGCACGTCTCCGCGGCCGTCGCCCTGACGCCCGGCCTGGAGTCGCCGACCGTCTCCCCGCTGCACACCGAGGGCTGGGTCGCGGTCCGCTCGATGGTGCTCCGCAAGGAGGCCCAGCGGATCATGGACGACCTCTGGAGCATCGGTGCCCGGGCCATCCTGGTCACCAACATCCACGCCTGCCGGCTCTGACGAGTCTTCGGGGCGGGGTCGGCTGACGCCGGCTCCGCCCTGCTTTCGTGTGTCCCGACGCCCTCCGGAGAGCCCCGTGTCCAGCCCCGTCGAACTGCCCGTCACCTGGGCGCCGCGCCGCAACCGTGCCGTGCTGGCCGGGATCTGCGCCCTGCTGATGGTGCTGTTCAGCACGCTGGCCTTCGCGCTGCCGTCGAACTGGCAGTTCAACGACCGGGTGGCGATCTTCGTCAGCGGGCTGCTGTTCTCGGCGGTCGGCCTGATGCTGGCCCGCCCCCGGGTGAGCGCCGACGCCGAGGGCGTCACGGTGGTCAACTTCGTCCGGCGGCACCGGCTGAGCTGGCCGCAGATCGTCCGGGTGAACTTCCGTCAGGGCGACCCCTGGGTGATGCTCGACCTCGCCGACGGCACCTCGCTGGCCGCCGTCGGCATCCAGCCCGCGGGCGGTCGGGAGCAGGCCGTCCGGGCCGCCCGGGCGCTGCGCGACCTGGTCGAGGACCACGGCGTGGCGCGGAACTGAGGGGCCGAACAGGTTCCTTATCCTCGTACGGATATCGTTTACGCTGGTAAAGCCGGGGCAAAGCCCCATCCTGTCCACCCACGACCAGAGGAGTGACTCCCCACCTCGATGGACGATCCGTCCGGTAGTACCCGCGCCGCCTCGCTTCCGATCATCGGAAGGCAGGCGGCACTGTGATCACCGCCTGGCTGCTGTTGCTCGCGGCCGTGCTGCTCATCCTCGCCAACGGCCTCTTCGTGGCCGCCGAGTTCGCCCTCGTCACGGTGGACCGTGGAGCCGTCGAACGCGCCGCCGCCACCGGCGACCGCAAGGCCGAGAGCACCCTGAAGGCGCTCCGCCAGCTCTCCTTCCAGCTCTCCGGCGCCCAGCTCGGCATCACCGTCACCTCCCTGGTGGTCGGCATGCTGGCCTCGCCGGCTCTCTCCGTGCTGCTCAGCCCGGTCTTCATCGCCGTCGGGGTGCCGGACGCGGCCGCGCACGGCGTGTCGGTCACGGTCGGCATGCTGCTGGCCACCGTCTTCCAGATGGTGGTCGGCGAACTGGTGCCGAAGAACTGGGCGATCGCCCGCCCGATCCAGGTCGCGTACGCGGTGGTCGGTCCGCAGCGGCTGTTCTCCGCCGCCTGCCGCCCGCTGATCAGCTTCCTGAACGGCTCGGCCGACCGGATGGTGCGGGCCCTCGGCATCGAGCCGCAGGAGGAGCTCGGCCACGCCCGTACCCCGGCCGAACTGGTCTCGCTGGCCCGGCACTCCGCGAAGGAGGGCGCGATAGACGAACAGTCCGCGACCCTCTTCGTGAAGACCCTCAGCCTGGCCGACCTGACCGCCGAGAGCGTGATGACCCCCCGGGTCGACGTGACCGCCCTGCAGCGGGACGCCACCGCCTCGGACGTGCTCAACCTGACCCGGGCCACCGGCTTCTCCAGGTTCCCGGTCTACGCCGACAACCTGGACGAGGTCACCGGCACGGTCACCCTGAAGGACGCCCTGGCGGTGCCGGCCGAGCGCCGCTCGCACACCAGGGTCGCCCAACTCGCCACCGCCGCCCTGCTGGTGCCCGAGACGCTGCCCGCCGAACTGCTGCTGGACCAGCTCCGCCGCGAACAGCCGATGGCGATCGTGGTCGACGAGTACGGCGGCACGGCCGGCGTGGTGACCATCGAGGACATCGTCGAGGAGATCGTCGGCGAGGTGCAGGACGAGCACGACCGGGCCGACACCCCCGAACTGCGGCAGCTGCCGCCGAAGGACGGTCTGCCGGTCTGGGAGGCCGACGGCCGGGCCAGGACCGACCAGCTGGAGGCGATCGGCCTGTACGCCCCCGAGGGGCCGTACGAGACGCTCGGCGGCCTGCTCTCCGACCTGCTCGGCAAGCTGCCGGCGCCGGGCGAGCAGGCGGCACTTCCGGGCTGGCGATTCACCGTGCTCGGCGTCGAACGCCACCGGACCAGCCGGGTGCTGGTCGAGCGGGTCGACCGGCACACCCACACCGAGGACGAGGACCGATGACCGCGCTCCAACTGGCCGCCTCGCTGTTGCTGCTGCTCGGCAACGGCTTCTTCGTCGGCGCCGAGTTCGCGGTGATCTCGGTCCGGCGCAGCCAGATCGAGCCACTGGCGGAGGCGGGCAACAAGCGGGCCCGCACGGTGCTGCACGCGCTGTCCAACGTGTCCGCCATGCTGGCGGCGGCCCAACTCGGCATCACGGTCTGCTCGCTGCTGCTCGGCGCGCTGGCCGAGCCGACCATCGCGCACCTGCTGGAGGGCCCGTTCGAGGCCTTCGGCGTGCCGGAGCAGCTGATCCACCCGATCGGCTACGTGCTGGCGCTGGCCCTGGTGGTCTTCCTGCACATGGTGGTCGGCGAGATGGTCCCGAAGAACATCGCGCTGGCCGGTCCCGAGAAGGCCGCGCTCTGGCTCGGCCCGCCGCTGGACCGGCTGGCCCGCTGGCTCGGCCCGGTGATCCGGTTCCTGAACGCCTTCGCCAACGGCCTGCTGCGGCTGGTCAAGGTGGAGGCCAAGGACGAGGTCGAGTCGGTCTTCACCACCGAGCAGTTGCTCTACCTGCTGACCGACTCCAAGGAGGCGGGCCTGCTCGACGAGGGCCGCCAGGAGCGGCTGGAGGACGCGCTGGAGCTGGGCGGCCGCCCGGTCACCGACGTGCTGCTGCCCGCCGACCAGCTGGTCACGGTCGGCAGCACGGTGACCGCCGCCGAGATCGAGGAGCTCGCGGTGCGGACCGGGTTCTCCCGCTTCCCGCTGGTCGACACGGAGGGCGCCGTGCTCGGCTACCTGCACGTCAAGGACGTGCTGGACGTCGAGGACCGGGACGCCCCGATGCCGGCCCGGCTCTGGCGCCCGGTGACGGTGCTGCCGGGCAAGCTGCCGCTGGACGACGCGCTGGGCGCGATGCGCCGGGCCGCCTCCCACCTGGCGGCCGTGGTGGACCAGGACGGCAAGCCGCTGGGCCTGGTCGCACTGGAGGACGTCCTGGAGGAGCTGGTCGGCGAGATGCACGACCCGGACCACCGGACGGTGTAGTCCGCTCTGTTCTTGCCAACCTGCTTGGCACGCAACGGATTTGCTTGTCGGAGCCCGGCGTGGCCCCTAGCCTTCGGGCAGGGAGCCCGCCGGGCTCCGGCAGGTCGGCCCGCCGCTGCGGGCCATGGGGAGGGACCGGTATGACACCGCGCCAGGAGCACGACGACAGCACCACCGGGAACACCGCGCCGAAGCGGCGCAACCGAGCCAGGCTGGCCCTCGCGGGCGGCGCGCTGGCGGCGGGCCTGCTGCCGGCCGCCGTGGCCGCGCCCGCTCCCGCGGTGGCGGGCCACGAGCTCCCGAAGCCGCCGATGAAGGCGGTGGTCGCGGCGAAGAAGCCGGGCGCCAAGACCGCGGCTCCCGTGGTCGGGAAGCCGCCGATGAAGGCCGTCGTGGCGCTGATGAAGCCCCCGATGAAGGTCGCCGCACCCAAGCCCGCCAAGGGCGCGGTCGCCTAGCGGTGCCGTGAGTGAGGGGCTTCCCGGCCGGTGCCGGGAGGCCCCTCTGCTCAGCTCCGGCCGTCGATCAGTTCGCCGTACGCCTGGACCAGGTCGGGGAGGCGGAGGGTGGCCAGGTCCTCGCGGGACGGGGTGCCGGGGAGGGCGGAGAGGCGCAGGTCGCGGTAGGCGCAGGACTTCTCGTACAGGGTCCTGATGAAGCGTCCGTTGCCGAGGTTGTCGATCCAGCCCTCGCGGACCACGTGGGCGCAGATGCTGGCCAGCTCCTCGGTGGCGTCCCGGTCCCAGTCGTCGCCGCCGCCGGAGGCCAGGGTGCGGCCGATCGCGGTCAGCTCGGTGGGGCGGTAGCTGGGGAAGTCGACCCGGGTGGTGAAGCGGGAGTTGAGGCCGGGGTTGGTGGCCAGCAGCCGGTTCATGCCCTCGGGGTAGCCGGCCAGGATCACCACCAGCCGGTCGCGGTTGTCCTCGGCGCGCTTCAGCAACACCTGGAGCGCCTCGTCGCCGTACGCGTCGCCCTTGCTGTAGCCGGAGTTGGAGAGGCTGTACGCCTCGTCGATGAAGAGCACCCCGTCCAGCGCGGAGTCGATCAGCTCGTTCGCCTTGACCGCCGTCTGGCCGAGGAACTCACCGACCAGGTCGGCTCGTTGGGCCTCCACCAGGTGGTCGCCGGAGAGCAGGCCGAGGGCGTGGAAGACCTGGCCGAGGATCCGGGCCACCGTGGTCTTGCCGGTGCCGGAGGGGCCGGAGAAGACGAAGTGCCGCTTCGGCGGCTGCACCGGCAGCTCCTGGTCGGCCCGCAGCCGGGACATCCGTAACTGCGCGGAGAGCGCCCGGACTTGGCGCTTGACCGGTTCGAGGCCGACCATCTGCTCCAGTTCGGCGAGCGCCGCGTCCAGGCTCTGCGGGCCGTGCCACCGGTGCGCGGTCCGGTCGGCCGGCCCGGCCGCGACGGGGGCCTCGGCCCGGACCGGCAGCGGGGTGGGCTCGGGGGCGGCGGCCGGGGGAGCGACGGCCGGGGTCTCGTCGAGCTCGAAGAACGGGACGAAGTCCTCGTCGGGCATCGGGAGTTCGCCGCCGCTGTCGTCCACCGGGACCAGGGTGTCGAGCACCCCGTCCTCGGTGGCGATGGCGGCCAGCCGGGCGGCGGTGTCCATGAAGCCGGGGTCGGCCCGGTGCACCGCGCGGTAGAGCGGGAGTGCGGCGGCGCTGCGCCCGGAGCCCTCGTAGGCGCGGGCCAGCCAGTAGCGCAGCTCCTTGCGCTGCGGCTGTTCGGACCGGCAGCGGGCCAGCGAGGCGGCCAGCGGGTGCTGGGCCTGGGCGCACATGTCGAGCCGGACCCGGGCCATCCCGGCGAACAGTCCGGCCTCGATGCCGAGCAGCTGGTCGTCGAGCAACTGGTCGGTGTCCCTGATGAGTTGCTCCCAGTCCTTGAGCAGGTAGGAGCGGCAGGCGTGCAGGAAGCGGACCGAGGGGTCCTGCTCCGGCTCCGGGCAGCCGGCCAGCGCGGTGTCCAGCTCGGCCAGGTGCCGGCCGTCCAGCCAGTGCGAGGCGTGCGCCAGCGCGAGGTCGCGGCCGTCCTCCAGCACGGGCTGCACCCACCAGCCCAGCCAGAACCAGGAACTGAGCGGCCGTCGGTGCCTGGCCCGCTGCTCGCCGAATCGTTTCTGGTGGCGGTGCATGGCGAGCAGCGCGCCCGCGGTGTCGCAGCGCAGCGCGTGCAGGCCGAGCCAGGCGTCGGCCATCCCCGGGTCGAGTTCGACCGCGGTGCGGAACTCCTCCTCCGCGCGGGCGTACGACCCGGCGGCATAGGCGTCCATGCCGCGCAGCCAGGCGCGGTCGGCCAGCCGCTCGGGTCCCGCAGTACCGGAACTGTCCACTGTCACTCAGCCCCCCGCCGTGTGCACCGAAGGCACCCCCTGCCAGGAATCGTACCGGCGCCGGGCTGATCCGGAAGGGTGCCGCGCGGAGTCAAATCCGGCCGGGCGGGCGGTGGTTGGGGCACGAAGAACGGCACCTCCGGCTCACGGGGGAACAAGCCGGAGGTGCCGCGTCTAATGTTGCGCGATCAACTACTTTCGCGCTGAGGAGAACCTAAGTCCTGACGACTGCCCAGGTCAAGGGCATCGCACAGGCTCACCGTGGGTGCTCCGGACGATCCGCCCGGTGACTCCGTGCACCAGCATGTCGGCGTACGGACGGCTCGGGTCGGCGGCGAAGTGGGCCAGCTCGGCCCGGCTCCAGCCCTCCCAGAACTCGGCCAGTTCCGGTCCGTCCCGCCGCTCGCCGCGGGCCCTGGCGGCCGGCTGGTCCAGCTCCAGCCAGATCAACCGGGCCAGCAGGGGCCGGAGTTCGCGCCTCCCGGCGCCGACCCCCTCGATCAGCACCACGGGCTCGGCGGGCACCCGGCGGCTGCCCGCGAAGCGGTGCGCCACCCAGTCGTAGACCCGGTGCTCGGCGTCCTCGCCCCGGCTCAGCGGGTCGAGCAGCTGGGTCCGCAGCCGCTCCGGCCAGCCGAACGGCTCGGTGTGGGTGGCCAGGTCGTCCAGGTGCACCACCGGTGCCCCGCCGAGCGCCACCGCCAGCCGGGCGGCGAAGGTGGTCTTCCCCGACCCGGCGTGCCCGTCCACCGCGACCAGCCGCACCGGACCGCAGGACGGCGGCAGCGCGCGCAGCTCGGTGGCCAGCGAAATCAGCTCGGATCGGGTCATCGCCCCACTTTACGGTCGGACCCGGCCGGACATGATGGCACCGGTGTTCGGGTGATGCGCCGAATCGGACGGTGACGGCGCGCCCGGTATCGGGCATACTCACATCGCCAAGCCCAGTGAACGGGCGTTCACCGCGACCCGGTGCCGCCCCTGGCCGACCTGCCGTGCCGTCCCCGACCCCCAGGGACCGGCGCCCGACCGAGGAGGCGACGTACCGTCATGACCCCCGCCGCTGCCAAGCCCGTGGACCGTCAGCTTCCCAGCGAGGAGGCCAGGGAGCTGCTCGCCCTGACCCGGGACCTGGTGCGCAACGAGGTGGAGCCGCGCGCCGCCGAGGACGAGGCGGCCGGCCGGTTCCCGCGCGAGGTGTTCGGCACCCTCGGCGAGGCCGGGCTGCTCTCGCTGCCGTACGAGGAGCAGCACGGCGGCGGCGGGCAGCCGTACGAGGTCTACCTCCAGGTGCTGGAGGAGCTGGCGGCCGGCTGGCTGGCCGTCGGGCTCGGCGTCAGCGTGCACACGCTGTCCTGCCACGCGCTCGCCACCTTCGGCACCGACGCCCAGCGCGAGCGCTGGCTGCCCGGCATGCTCGGCGGCGAGCAGCTCGGCGCGTACTGCCTCTCCGAGCCGCAGTCGGGGTCGGACGCCGCCGCGCTGCGCACCCGGGCCGACCTGGACGGCGAGCAGTACGTGGTGAACGGCACCAAGGCCTGGATCACCCACGGCGGGCACGCCGACTTCTACAGCACGATGGCCCGCACCGGCGTGGACGGAGCACGCGGGATCAGCTGCCTGCTGGTGCCCGGCGACAGCACCGGCCTGTCGGCCGCCCCGCCGGAGCACAAGATGGGCATGCGCAGCTCGCCCACCGCCCAGATCCACTTCGACGGCGTCCGGGTGGACCGCGACCGCCTGATCGGCGAGGAGGGACAGGGCTTCCAGATCGCGCTCTCCGCGCTGGACTCGGGCCGGCTCGGCATCGCCGCCTGCGCGATCGGCGTGGCCCAGGCCGCGCTCGACCTCGCGGTGGAGTACGCGGGGACCCGGCAGCAGTTCGGCCGCCCGATCGCCGAGTTCCAGGGCCTGTCCTTCATGCTGGCCGACATGGCCACCAAGGTCGAGGCCGGGCGCGCGCTCTACCTCGCGGCGGCCCGCCGCCGGGACGCCGGGATGGCGTTCTCCAAGGAGGCCGCGATGGCCAAGCTGTTCTGCACCGACGCCGCGATGGCGGTCACCACCGACGCCGTCCAGGTGCTCGGCGGGTACGGCTACACCCAGGACTACGCGGCCGAGCGGTACATGCGGGAGGCGAAGGTGCTGCAGATCGTCGAGGGCACCAACCAGATCCAGCGCCTGGTGATCGGCCGTCACCTGACCGGCCGCTGACCGGCGGTCCGGCGCCCGCCCGACGGCGGGCGCCGGACCGGGGTGGTGTCAGTGCCGGACCAGGCCGGCCCGCGAGCGCTGGGCGGGGACCCGCGAGCGGCGCTCCAGCGGGCCCGAGCCCGGGGCGCTCGCGTGCGAGAACGGGTGGGTGCGCCAGTCGAACTCGGCGGGGGAGCTGCCCAGCGCCAGACTCTCGACGGCGGCGTGCTCGATCGAGTCGCACTCCGTCAGGTCGTCGGTGGGGGCGCCGGTGCCGGCGCACAGCGCGGGGGAGAAGGGGTGCCAGGCGGTCGGCAGCACCGCGTGCTGCGGCAGCCGGTCCTCGTCGCCGAGCAGGGCGATCGGACGGTCGCACTCCGGGCAGTGCACCCGGAAGATGTCCCAGGTCTCCAGCTCGCCCGGGTCCACCCCCGGGAAGTCGTCGAGGTCGAAGCGTTCGTCGTCCTCCGCAACGGTGCGGGAGGGCTGTTCGGCAGCAGGCATGTGATCCCCCTCGGATCGGGCCCGGCCGACGTCGGCCCTGGCCAAGAGCACCATTTCCCGCTGACGGGGCCTCATAATCCTGCGTCCGGACGCAGTGTGATGCACGTCATGTGGCGCTCGCCACATTCGCGCGGCATGTGCCGGAGCGTGCGCCCCCCGACCCGTGGCGGGCCGGACCGCCCCCCTGCTGTCACCGACCGGGGTCGCGGGGCAGTAGGTTTGCGCACTGTGGAGGATCTCGACCAACGCATCGTTCAGCTGCTCCTCGAGGACGGCCGGATGAGCTACACGGACCTGGGCAAGGCCACCGGCCTGTCCACCTCGGCGGTGCACCAGCGCGTGCGCCGCCTCGAACAGCGCGGGGTGATCCGCGGCTACACGGCGATCATCGACCCGGACGCGGTCGATCTGGCGCTCACCGCCTTCATCTCCGTCAAACCCTTCGACCCCAGCTCCCCGGACGACACCCCGGACCGGCTGTCCGGGCTGCCGGAGATCGAGGCCTGCCACAGCGTCGCGGGCGACGAGAACTACATCCTCAAGGTCCGGGTCGGCGCCCCGGGCGACCTGGAGGACCTGCTCGCCCGAATCCGCAGCGCGGCCGGGGTCTCGACCAGGACCACGGTGGTGCTCTCGACCCCGTACGAGGCGCGGCCGCCCAAGCTCTAGACCCTGCGGCCGGAGCCCGGCCCGTACGGGTGCAGACTTGTGCCCCATGAGCGCATCCACCACCCACCGGACCGTGCTGCTGCGCGGCGGTTCCGTCTACAGCCCCGCCGACCCGTTCGCCACCGCGATGCTGGTCGAGGGGGAACACATCGCCTGGGTCGGCAGCGACGGCGCCGCCGAACCGTACGCGGCGACCGCCGACGAGGTGGTCGAGCTGGACGGCGCGCTGGTCACCCCGGCGTTCGTCGACGCGCACGTGCACGCCACCTCGGCCGGCCTCGCGCTGACCGGCCTGGATCTGACCGGCTGCCCCTCGCTGGCCGAGGCGCTGGCCGCCGTGGCGGCCTTCGCCGCCGCCGGCGAAGGCGTGCTGATCGGGCACGGCTGGGACGAGACCAAGTGGCCCGAGGGCCGCCCGCCGACGCTCGCCGAGCTGGACGCCGCCGCCGGTGGCGCCGCCCTCTACCTGTCCCGCACCGACGTGCACTCCGCCCTCGCCTCCAGCGCGCTGCGGGAGCTGACGGAGGATCTGGCCGACCGCGCCGGGTACCACCCCGAAGGCCCGCTCAGCCGGGACGCCCACCACGCCGTCCGGCGCGCGGCCCTCGCCCACCTGACAGCGGATCAGCGCCGGGCCGCCCAGCGGGCCGCCCTGGCCCGGGCCGCCGCGCTGGGCATCGGCGCCCTGCACGAGTGCGCGGGCCCCGACATCTCCTCCGAGCAGGACTTCGCCGAACTGCTCGCGCTGGCCGCCGAGGGCACCGGCCCCGAGGTCTTCGGCTACTGGGGCGAACTCGCCCCCGCCGGCGTCGAGACCGCCCGCCGCCTCGGCGCCCTGGGCGCGGCCGGGGACCTCTTCGTCGACGGCGCGCTCGGCTCGCACACCGCCTGCCTGCACGCCCCCTACACCGACGCCGACCACACCGGTGCCGCCTACCTGACGGCCCGGCAGGTCGCCGACCACGTGGTCGCCTGCACCGAGGCGGGCCTGCAGGCCGGCTTCCACGCCATCGGCGACGCCGCGCTGACCGCCGTCCTGGACGGCGTCCGGGCCGCCGCCGACCGGGTCGGTCTGGACCGGGTCCGCGCCCGGCGGCACCGGATCGAGCACGCCGAGGCACTGGACGAGAAGGCCGTCGCCGCCTTCGCCGAGCTCGGCCTGACCGCCTCCGTCCAGCCCGCCTTCGACGCGGCCTGGGGCGGCCCCGACGGCATGTACGCCCAGCGCCTGGGCACCGAGCGGGCCGCCGGGCTGAACCCCTTCGCCGCGCTGCTGCGGACCGGCGTCCCGCTGGCCTTCGGCTCGGACGCCCCCGTCACCCCGCTCGATCCCTGGGGCACCGTCCGGGCCGCCGCGTTCCACCGGACCCCCGAGCACCGGATCTCGGTCCGGGCCGCCTTCACCGCCCACACCCGGGGCGGCTGGCGGGCGATCGGCCGGGACCAGGACGGCGTACTGGTCCCCGGCGCGGTGGCCAGCTTCGCGATCTGGGCCGCCGCCGACCTGATCGTCCAGACCCCCGACTCCCGGGTGGCCGGCTGGTCCACCGACCCCCGCTCCGGCACCCCCGGCCTCCCCGACCTCACCCCGGGCGAGCCGCTGCCCACCTGCCTCCGCACCGTCGTCCGGGGCCGGACGGTGCACGCCGCCTGAGCCCGTACGCGCCGTCTGCCCGCCGTCCTCCGGGGCGGCGGGCAGACTCGTCCCCGGACCGGGACAACCCGGGGCGGTGGCTCGGTCTCTAGAGGGGTGAGGTCTCGACAGCGGGACCCGAAGAGGGGGATCCGTGGCACCCGATCCAGAGGAACTGGACGAGTACGTCGCCAGCCGGCACCAACGGCTGCTGCGCAGCGCCTACCTGCTGTGCGGGGACGCGCACGAGGCGGACGACCTGGTGCAGTCGACGCTGGTGAAGGTGATCCTGGCCCGGCGCCGGATCGACCGCATCGACAGCCTGGACGCCTACACCCGGCGGACGCTCTACAGCACCTTCATCAGCTCCCGCCGACGCCGCTGGCGCCGCGAGCAGCCGCACGGCGAGCTGCCCGAGCAGGCCCTGGCCGGCCCCGGCGACCTCGAGCTCGGTGTGGTGGTCCGCACCGCGCTCCGCCGGCTGCCCACCAAGCAGCGGGCGGTGCTGGTGCTCCGGTTCTGGGAGGACCTGGGCGTGGCGGAGACCGCGCAGGTCCTGGGCATCGGCCAGGGCACCGTGAAGAGCCACACGGCCCGAGCGCTGGCATCACTGCGGGCGACCCTGGGCGGGGCCATGGCGGACGAGGACCTACTGCAGAAGATCGGGGCGGTTTCCTGATGGGGGATCGGATGAACGACCTCAACTCCCTCCACGACTTGCTGGACCGGGCGCTCGACGACGTGCAGTTCCCCGCCGGGGACGTGACCGCCGCGATCCGGACCCAGGTCGACGTGGGCCGCCGCAGGCGCCGGACCCGCCGGGCGGTCGGCGTAGTGGCGGGCGTCGCCCTGCTGGTCGGAGCGCTGGGCAGCCTGCCGGTGCTGCACCACGACCGGGGCGCGGCGCCCGCCAAGGTGCCGTCGGCGAGGGAGGACCGGTTCTACCCGGTGGGCACGCTGCTGCCCCGGGACGTCGCAGGCCTGCGGGTCGCGGTCCGGTCGGGCCCGTCGCACGAGCCGGAGCCCGGCCCGTCGCAAAGCGCCACCCGAGGGACTTACTACTCCCTGGAGCGCAACGGCCGACCGGGCTACCTCCTGGTGATCACCCACGACCCGGCCCGGGACCCGAGCACTCCGGGCTTCTACACCAACCCGAAGTGCCCCACACCCGAACTTCCCGGCTTCACCTGCCGGTCGGCCGTCCGCCCGGACCGCTCGGTGCTCAAGGTGAGCACGGCGCGCTCGCAGAGCCAGCAGGAGCAGGGCGGCCCCCCGTGGGACGGCCCCTCCCTCGACGTCACGATCGTCTACCCGGACCACCGGGTGGTCGTGCTGAGCGCCATCACCGCGCTGGACAGCCCGGTCCAGGTCACCGACCCGCCGCTGCTCACCGAGGCCGAGCTGGTCGCGATGGCGGGCAGCCAGGAGTGGTTCGCCCCGGACAGCGTGGGCTGAGGCAGAGTTCCCCGGACCCTGGGCGACGGGGGTGTCGACGGTCCGGGGTACTGTCTTGCGACCAGGATGGACCTGCACAGACAGAGAGGTGGTGCGCAGATGGCACTGCCCGTCGAGCAGGAGCACCCCGTGACGGCACCCGACCCGGAGCCCGCCGCCCCCCGTGCGGGGCGGCCCGTCCGGCTGGTCGCCGGGCTGCCCCGGACGGGGCTGGCGGTGCTCTGCGGTCTGCTGCTGGCGCTGGCCTTCCCGCCGTACGACCTCTGGCCGCTCTCGCTGGTCGGGGTGGCCGGGCTCTCGTTGCTGACCCGGGGGCGGACGGCGCGGCAGGGGGCGTGGACGGGCTTCGCGTTCGGGCTGCCGTTCTTCCTGCTGCTGCTCTGGTGGCTGCGGGTGATCGGTCTGGACGCGACCATCGGCCTGTCGGTGATCGAGGCGCTGTTCCTGGCGGCCCTGGGTGCCGGTCTGGCCGCCACCTCCCGGCTGCCCGGCTGGCCGGTCTGGGCGGCCTGCCTCTGGGTCACCCAGGAGTGGGCCAGGGACCGGCTGCCGCTGGGCGGCTTCCCCTGGGGCCGGCTGGCGTTCGCCAACACCGCCACCCCCTTCACCCCGCTGGCCGCCCTCGGCGGGGCGCCGCTGGTGACCTTCGCGGTCGCGCTCTGCGGCACCTTGCTGGCCTGGGGCGCGCTGCGCCTGCGCCGGGGGCCGGGCCGGGCCCCGCTGACCGCCGCGCTGGCCGCTGGCGGGGCGGTGGCGGTCCTGCTGGCCGGGTACCTGGTGCCCGTCCCGACGGCCGCCGCCGAGACCGTCAAGGTCGCGGTGATCCAGGGCAACGTGCCCAACCCGGGCATGCACTTCCTCGGCACCCCGATGACCGTGCTGAAGAACCACGCCAAGGCCACCGAGCAGCTCGCCGCCGACGTCGCGGCCGGCCGGGCCGAGCGGCCGGACGTGGTGATCTGGCCGGAGAACTCCTCCGACTTCGACCCGTTCACCAACGCCGAGGCGTACGGCCGGATCGACGCCGCCGTGAAGGCGATCGGGGTCCCGGTCCTGGTCGGCGCGCTGGTGAACGGCCCCGACGAGCAGCACGTGCTCAACCAGGGCATCGTCTGGGACCCGCGGACCGGCCCCGGCGCCTCGTACACCAAGCAGCACCCGGTGCCGTTCGGCGAGTACGTGCCGTTCCGGGACCAGCTGTCCAAGGTGATCACCCGGCTCCAGCAGGTCGCCCGGGACTTCTTCCCCGGGACCAGCAGCGGCGTGCTCCAGCTCGGCCCGGCCCGGATCGGCGACGTGATCTGCTTCGAGGTCGCGTACGACGAGATCGTCCGGGACACCGTCAACCAGGGCGGCCGGGTGCTGGTCGTGCAGACCAACAACGCCACGTACGCCAAGAGCGGCCAGCCCGACCAGCAGCTGGCGATGTCCCGGCTGCGCGCGGTCGAGCACGGCCGGGCCGTGCTGATCGCCGCCACCAGTGGGATCAGCGCGATCGTGGCGCCGGACGGCACGGTGACCGAGCACACCGAGGAGCTGACGGCGGCTCAGCTGAGCGCCGTCGTCCCGCTGCGGGACGGCAGGACGCTGGCCGACCGGGTCGGCGCCGGCCCGGAGTGGGTGCTCGCGATGGCCGGGCTGCTGGCCTGCGGTCTGGTGGCGCTGGACGCGTTCCGCCGTCGCCGGGGCGTCGGAACACCGGCCGAGTCCTAGTCGTTATGCCAGGTGGTGCCCAGTAGCCGGGCCGGATCAGCCGGTCGGGCGGTGGATCGGGGCACCACGATGGAGTGGATTCGTACCGTGAGCCAGCAAGTTCCCCCGGCCCCCTCGGCACCGCGCGGCCGGGTGCGGCGGGTCCTGCCGTTGTTGATCGCCGCCTGGCTGGTGCTGGAGATCTGGCTGCTGACCGTGGTCGCCGAGGCGACCAGCTGGTTCGCCGTCCTGCTGCTGTTGCTCGGCGGGTTGCTGCTGGGCGGCTGGCTGATCAAGCGGGCCGGGCTGAAGGCCATCTCGGCGGCGATCGAGCAGAGCAGGCAGCCGCAGTCCCAGCAGCCGCAGACCGGCACCAGCATGACCGTGCTGGCGGGCCTGCTGCTGATGCTGCCCGGCTTCCTGTCGGACGTGCTCGGCCTGTCGCTGATCTTCCCGCCGACCAGGGCGCTCTGGCGGGCCCTGGGCCGCCGCTTCGCCACCACCGCGCTGCGCTCGACCGCGCCGGTGGGCGCCGACCCGCTGGCGGACGCGGTGCGGTTGCAGGAGCAGATCCGGATCCACCGGCCCGACGGCAAGGTGATCCAGGGCGAGGTGGTGGACCCGGCGCAGCCGTCCGGGCCGAACACCGACTACCGGCCGCCGATCAACGGCTGAGGCTGTAGCGGTCAGGACGGGAAAAGCCGAGGGGCCCGGGCTTCGGGAGAAGCTCGGGCCCCTTCGGGTTCGGTCGCCGCCGGTGGGCGGCCTCGGGTCAGGCGCTCTTGCGGGTGTCGCGAGGGTGAACCGCGAGGTTCATCCCGCCGGAGCGGAGTACGGCCAGGCGCTCTGCCAGGACCTCCTCCAACTCCTCCCTCGTCCGACGCTCCATCAGCATGTCCCAATGGGTGCGCGTCGGCTTGGTCTTCTTCTCCTCCGGCACATCGCCGTCCAGCAGCATGGCCTCCTGGCCACAGAACCGGCATTCCCAAGCCGAGGGAATCTCCGCCTCAACGGAGAAAGGAACCTCGAATCGGTGTCCGTTCTGACATGCGTACTCAACGGTCTGGCGGGGAGCCAGATCAATTCCACGGTCGGTCTCGTAGCTAGTGGCCCCGAGTCGCGTGCCGCGGAGAGCTCGCTCGCTCATGAATCGTGCCTCCAGGGCTTATGGCCCACAGGACTAGTGGTCGCTGTCATCGTCGTTCGGTCAACGCTCGGCCGTCGACGAAGATTCCCGTCCCGGGACATGCGTCGCCTGTCGTACCGCCACTGTTTGTACCCATCGTCGCCCGATTTGTCACATCTGAACGCATTTATCACCCAGTGTGTCACTTAATGTGCGGAGAGCGACCCTGGATACGGGTGGCGCGCCAGCTTACCGCTGCTGGGTCACCACACCGGACGCGGGCGGACCGCTGGGGGCTCTTTCGGCATTTCAGGGGTGCCGGAGGGGACCCCGGAGTCGGCCTTGAGGTCGACGGCCGACGCCTCGGTCCTGGTGTCCCGGTGCGGCAGCAGGGTGATCACCGCCTCCCGGTGGGCGGCCGGTGCCTCGTCGTCCAGCGGGTCCACGGTGACCGGCACCTGGAGGCGGACCGGGGCGCTCGCGCCGATCCGGGCGTAGCCGCGGCCGGGCGGGGTCTGGGTGGCCGGGGTGATGTCCAGGGGTGCGGCCAGGACGGCTTCGGCGGTGCCCGGGGAGGTCGGGCCGAGCACCACCCGGGCCCGGGTGGTGGCCCGGACGGTCGGCGAGATCCGGTCGTAGGCGGTCAGGTCGTCGGCGACCACCACCGTCACGCGTGCCGCCCGGCCGTGCCGCAGCGGCAGCTCCAGCAGCTCCTGCGGATCCGGGCGGCCCTCGGCGTGCGCCAGCTCGGTCAGCTCGGTGGGGTGGTCGAGCAGCAGCCAGAGCGGGCGGGTGACGTCCTCGGGAGCGGCGACGCCGTGGTGGCGGGCGGCGTTCAGTGCGGTGAGCCGCCGTTCGGTCTCCTGGGCGGCCCACTCCAGCGCGGCCAGCGCGCCGTGCAGGCTGGTCTCCACGGTGTGCACGCCGGGCCGGTTGACCAGGCAGGCGTGCTCGCCCGTACCGGCCCCGTCGATCACCATCAGGTCGCCGTGCCGCAGCGCCTGCAGGGCGATCGAGCGGATCAGGGTGGAGGTGCCGGAACCCGCCGAGCCGAGCGCCAGCAGGTGCGGCTCGGAGGAGCGGGCGCCGGTGCGCCAGACCACCGGCGGCTGCTGGACGGTGCCGCCGTCCTGGGTGACCGGGATGGTGCGGCGGCTGCCGTGGTCGTCGGTGAAGCCGAGCACGATCTCGCCGGGCGTGGTGACGAAGGGCTGGGCGGCGATGTCGGTGGCCAGCGGCGCGAGCGCGGTGACCCGGAGCCGGTTGGACTCCTCGTCCCAGTCGAAGCGGTACTCCCTGGACCGGCCCGCCTTGCCCTGGATCACCTGCTCGACCCGGGCCCGGGCGGCGGGCTCGGTGTCGGTGAAGTACGCCGGATAGCCGAGGTCGAGACCGGCCAGCCGGCCCTGATCGTCGAACTCCCAGCCGCTGAACACGTCCTGGTAGCGGCCGTCCGGGCCGTACATCGGGCTGAGCTCCTCCGGCGCGGCCAGATAGGGCGTCAGGGCGGCGTACAGCGCGGTCAGCTTGAGGTCGGCGGCGTCCGGTTCGGGCGCGGCGGGCGGGGCCTTGGGGGAGCGGCCGACCCAGGCGGCGCTGGCCATCAGGGCGACCAGGGCGAGCAGCGGGCCGTGCGGGAGCAGGAAGACGCCGAGGACGCCGGCGGCGGTCAGGAAGATGGTCGGGCCGCGCTTCTCCTTCGGGGTGGCGGCCCAGCGGGCCTTCACCCAGTCGGAGTGGTGCCGCAGGCCGCGGCCGATCACGGTGAGCGGGGCGAACATGTCGGAGGCGTGGTCGCCTGCGGTCCGGGCCAGGTCGCGGCCGCGGCTGAGATGGCGGGTCAGGGACATTCGGGACTTCTCCCCGGGCAGCTCGGGACGGGTTGGGGGTTGCGTGCGGCCCGGGGCGGTTGGGATCCGCACCCGGGCCGTGGTGGAAACTGAGCCGCCGTCAGAACTTCAGGCCGCCGAGCAGGCTGGCCAGGCTCGCGCCGCCCGCCTGGATGCTGGGTGCGATCGAGGACCCCGCGATGTAGAACCCGAGCAGCGCGCACACCAGCGCATGCGAGATCTTGAGGCCGTCCCGCCGGAAGAACAGGAAGGCGATGGTGCCGAACAGGACGATGCCGGAGATGGAGAGAATCACGCGACTGCTCCTCGATCTGGGGACGGCGGGGACGCATAAAAAGGAAAAAGGCGTAACCGAAAGTGCCCTAATCGTGACAAAAAGTAATAGATGATGGAACGTGGCAAACGGGTGGATCTCACCGAACCGCCTGCCTGGGGCGTGTACGAGCGGCAAAGTTCGCCCGAACGGCCGCTCGGCCCACCCCACCGCGTGTCGTCCGCTACGGTGCGGTACGGCACTACCGACCCGATCCGAGAGGGCCCAGTCATGGCCGACTCCGCACCCCAGACCCCGGACGCCGAGGTCATCGCACTCGCCGGCAAGCTCTTCGACGCGGCCCGCACCGGCGACGCCGCGCTGCTCACGGCCTACCTGGACGCCGGGGCACCGGCCGACCTCGCCAACGACCGGGGCGACACCCTGGTCATGCTGGCGGCGTACCACGGCCACGCCGAGACGGTCCGGGTCCTGCTGGCCCGCGGCGCCGACCCGGACCGGGTGAACGACCGGGGCCAGACCCCACTGGCCGGCGCCGTCTTCAAGGGCGAGGCCGAGGTGATCACCGCCCTGCTGGAGGGCGCCGCCGACCCGCGGGCCGGTGCGCCGACCGCGATCGAGACGGCCCGGATGTTCGGCAAGGACGACCTGGTGGCCCGGTTCGAACAGGTCTGAGCTGGGCCCTTAGGCTTGGTGACCATGGAGATACGCACCACCGGTTACGGTCACCCCGACGCGGAGAAGCTCGCGGCCGAGGTCCAGCAGGAGTACGTCCAGCGGTACGGCGAGGCCGATCTGACGGTGATGCACCCGGATCACTTCGAGCCGCCCGCCGGCCTGTTCGTGGTCGGCTACCTGGACGACGTACCGGTGGCCTGTGGCGGCTGGCGGGTCAAGCAGGCCGGGCCGGACGACGTCCGGGACGGTGACGCCGAGCTGAAGCGGATGTACGTCTCCGAGAGCGCCCGGGGCCGGGGCCTGGCCAGGACCGTACTGCGGCACCTGGAGCAGGCCGCCGCCGAGGCGGGGCTGACCCGGCTGATCCTGGAGACCGGCACCGAGCAGCCGGAGGCGATCGCGCTGTACGGCTCCGAGGGGTACCTGCCGATCACCAAGTTCGGCTACTACAAGGACTCCCCGGAGAGCCTCTGCTTCGGCAAGTCGCTGGGCTGACCTTTCGAAGCCGGGCCCGTACCCACCTGCGGACGGGCCCGGCGTCGGCGTTTCCGGCCGCGTCGGGGTGCCAGGCATAGCCTGGAAGCCGTGCGGAGGTGAACGGGATGCCGAAGAGACGGCCGTCGACCGGTGACCTGCTGGCCGCCCGGATCGCCGGGCAGACCGCAGCACTGGCCGGCCTGGAGCCACTGGTCCGGGCCGACGCGCCGGACGCGGTGCACCGGATGCGGGTCGCCTGCCGACGGCTGCGGAGCGCCCTGCGGGAGTACGGCGGCCCCGACCAGCCGGTGGCGGGCGAGCTGCGCAGGCTCGGGCTGGCGCTCGGGGCGGCCAGGGACGCCGAGGTGCTCGGGGCGGCGCTGGTGGCCGAGGCGCGGACGCTGCCCGCGGAGTGCGGGCCCGAGCTGATCGCCGCCGAACTGGACGAGTGGGCCCGGCGGCGGGCGGCAGCGGCCCGCCCCGAGGTGCTGGCGGCGCTGGACAGCCCCCGGTACCGGGCCCTGCTGGGTGAGCTCGGCGAGCTGTCGGTCCGGCCGCCGGACGGTACGGGGCTGCCGCCCTACCGGAAGCTGGCGCGGCGGGCCGAGCACCGGGTGGCCCGCCGGCTCGGCGCGGCCCGGGGTCTGGGCGGCGAGGAGCGGGACGCGGCGCTGCACCGGGCCAGGAAGGCCGCCAAGCGGGCGCGCTACCTCGGCGAGACGGCGGGGGCGGCGGGGCTGGCGGGGGCGGTGGGCTTGGTGGAGCGGATGAAGGCGGTGCAGGACGTGCTGGGGGCGCACCAGGACGCGGTGGTCGCCCGGCAGGCGCTGCGGGAGCTGGCGCGGACCGGGCACCCGTTCGAGTACGGGGTGCTGTACGCGCGGCAGTTGGCGGCCGGCTGCACTCCGGAGCGGCTGGAGGAGTTGCTGCGGGCGGGGTGAGGCCTAAAGACCGGCCGAGCGGGCCGCTTCGGCGAGCAGGTCACGGAGTATCGGGGTGGTGAGGCGGCCGGTGTGGGTGTTGCGCGGGCTGACGTGGTAGCAGCCGAACAGTTCGAGCGGGGTGCCGCCGTCGGTGGCGGGGAGGGTGACCCGGGCGCCGTGGCCGAAGGCCGGGCGGGGGCGGGGGAGCTCCCAGCCGGCCGCGGCCAGCGCGGGGAGGACGGCCTGCCAGGCGAAGCCGCCAAGCGCCACCACGGTGCGGACGGTGGGCCGAAGGAACGTCAACTCCCGGGCGATCCAAGGGCGGCAGGTGTCCCGCTCCTCGGTGCTCGGCTTGTTGTCGGGCGGCGCGCAGCGCACCGGGTCGGTGATCCGGACGCCGTACAGTTCGAGGCCGTCGCCGTGCACCACCGAGGTCGGCCGGCTGGCCAGCCCGAGTTCGTACAGCGTGGCGTACAGCAGGTCGCCGGACGGGTCGCCGGTGAAGATCCGCCCGGTCCGGTTGGCGCCGTGCGCGGCGGGGGCCAGGCCGACCAGCAGCAGCGCGGCGTCCGGCGGGCCGAAGCCCGGGATCGGGCGGGCCCAGTAGTCCCAGTCCCGGTACGCGCGGCGCTTGACCCGGGCGGCCTCCTCGCGCCAGGCGACCAGGCGCGGGCAGGCCCGGCACTCGGTGACCTCCCGGTCCAGGGTGGCGAGGTCGGGGAGGAGGTGGGCCTGCGCGGGGTGCATGGCGTCGATCCTAGGGACGGTGGCGGGAGGGCGGCGGGATGGTGGCGCCGGAGTAGCGTGGATTGCGGGTCCGTCCGGTCAGGGTTCCCGAGGTGGCGGCGATGATCGTTCTTGACGCTGTGTTGGCGGTGTTCCTGCTGGCGGCGGTGCTGGGCGGGCTCGGCGTGCGGGTGGTGCAGCAGTACCAGCGCGGGGTGGTGTTCCGGTTCGGCCGGGTGCGGGAGGAGATCCGGCAGCCGGGGCTGGCGTTGCTGATGCCGGTCATGGACCGGATGAAGAAGGTGAACGTCCAGATCATCACGATGCCGATCCCCGCGCAGGAGGGCATCACCCGGGACAACGTGACGGTGCGGGTCGACGCGGTCGTCTACTTCAAGGTGGTCGACCCCGTCCGGGCCACGGTGAACGTGCAGGACTACGAGTTCGCCATCTCGCAGGTGGCGCAGACCTCACTGCGTTCGATCATCGGCAAGAGCGAGCTGGACGACCTGCTGGCCAACCGGGAGCCGATCAACCAGGGGCTCGAACTCATGCTGGACAGCCCGGCGCTGGGCTGGGGCATCCAGATCGACCGGGTGGAGATCAAGGACGTCGCACTGCCCGACTCGATGAAGCGTTCGATGGCCCGGCAGGCCGAGGCGGACCGGGAGCGGCGGGCCCGGATCATCACCGCCGACGGCGAGTTCCAGGCGTCCGCCCGGCTCGCGGAGGCGGCCACCATCATGAGCCGGGCTCCGGCCGCGCTCCAACTGCGGCTGCTGCAGACCGTGGTGGAGGTGGCGGCGGAGAAGAACTCCACCCTGGTGCTGCCGTTCCCGGTGGAGCTGCTGCGGTTCCTGGACAGTGCCACGCAGCAGCACGTGGAGGCGGCTGCGGCGGAGCCGACGCCTCGGGTCGAACGGGGGGTCGAGCAGCTCGAACTCCCGGACCTGGACGAGGTGCTGGCCCACCCGCTGCTGGGTGGCGGGTCCCCGGGTGGCGGTGCAGGGTGAAGGGGATAGCGCGCAACCGAGGGTAGGAGGCGGGACGATGACCACTGCGGGTGACATCATGCACACCGGAGCCGAGTGCGTCACGGAGCAGCAGACGCTGGCCGACGCGGCCCGGATCATGAAGGAACGCGACGTCGGCGCACTGCCGATCTGCGGGGAGAACCAGAAGCTGCTGGGGATCCTCACCGACCGCGACATCGTGCTCAAGTGCGTGGCCGAGGGCCTGGACCCGAGCACCGTGTCGGCGGGTGAACTCGCCCAGGGCAGGCCGATGGTGGTCGAGGCGGACGAGGATGTCGAGCAGGTGCTGCGGGTGATGGAGCAGCATCTGGTGCGACGGCTTCCGGTGATCAACCACCCGGACCACAAGCTGGTCGGGATGATCAGTGAGGCGGACATCGCGCGGGGGCTGCCGCAGGAGCGGGTGGCGGAGTTCGTGACGACGATCTGCGCGGAGTAGAACGATCGGCAGGCGCTTCGGGGCTACGGTCCAGGGGCTCGGGGAACGGCGACGAGATCTGGTGTGCGGGGCAAAAGGCGAAAGTTCCTGACCAGCTACGCACGGATCACCTTTTACGAGGTTGGCGTCGCAGTTCCCCGAGCCCCTGGTGGCTGATGCCCGGAGGGCAGGGTTCAGCCGGGGAAGGCGTAGACGGTGGTGGCGTGGGCGGCGGGGGATTCGGTGCCGTCGGTGGTGAGGGTGATGTCGAGGAAGGCCAGGCGGCGGCCGAGTTTGGTGAGGCGGGCGTCGATGAGGACGTCGGCGCCGAGGACCGCGCGTTGGAAGGTGATGGACTGCTGGACGGTGGTCATCGGGCCGAAGGCGCCGAGGGCGGCGGAGACGGCGATGACGCTCGCGGTGTCGGCGGCGGCCATCAGGGCCTGGCCGGAGAGGGCGCCGCCTTCGCGGGCGAGCTGGTCGGACCAGGGGAGCCGGAGGACGGCGTGGCGGTCGCCGGTCTCGGTCACCGAGAGACCGAGGGCCTGGACCCAGGGGGCGAAGTTGTCGGCCAGGATCTTGTCCGCCTCGGCGGGGGTGAGAGTCACCGGGCCATTGTGGCGCCCGAGTTGGGCCGGGCGCCAGCAAGCGGGGCGGGTCAGGCGGCGAGTTGTACGCCGGTGGTGGCGCCGGCCAGGGCGGACCAGACCACCTCGGGGTGCTTGATGTCGCTGTGGGCGCCGGAGAACGGGGACTGGTCCTTGGAGATGATCTCGTCGCCGCGCAGCCGGTAGAACTGGCTGGCCTGCAGGGGGTACGCGGTGCCTGCTGGGCGGAGGTCGAACTGTTCGGCGCCGTCCTGCTGGAAGCCGTCGTGGCCCATGCCGCCCCAGCGGTAGGTGAGGTCGGAGGCGGCCTGGTCGTCCTCGTTGCTGAGCATCGAGGCGGCCGGGTACCACCAGCCGACCGCGCGGTCGCCGAGCGAGAAGGTGGACTGGAGCGGGCCGGCCACCCGGTCGAAGTACGGTGCCAGGAAGCCCTGATGGCCGTGGTCGATCGGGATCGGGGCGGCGAAGCTGAAGTGTGAGAAGGCGCCCTGGATCAGGAACAGGGAGGCGACCGGGCTGCCGATGCCCTCGGGCAGACCGGGGAGGGCGAAGGAGACCAGTCGGGCGCCGAAGCTGTGGCCCATCAGGTGCACCCGCAGGCCGTTGCCCGCGACCTTGCCGAGCAGCGGGCCGAGGCCGTTCCGGCCGATCACGCCGGCCCGGTTCTTCATCTCGTAGTAGCTGGCGGTGCGGAGCGCCTCGCGGGCGCCGCGCCAGAGCAGCTTGAACGGATTGGGGAGGCCCTGGGCGTCGCCCTGTTCGCTGGCGAGTCCGGCCAGGGTGCTGAACACCTCTTCGGTGGGCTTGGTCAGTACGGTCTGCTGGCCCTTGTCCTCGTCGGCCAGCGCGGGGGAGGTGACCAGATCGGCCAGCAGTTCGTGACAGTTCGCCAACTGTTGGGGGTCCTGCGGCTGTTGCTCCAGCAGGTCGGTGATCCGGGCAAGCGTGTTCTGCTGCGGGGCGGCGAGGCCGGGGGCGAGAGCGGCGGCGAGTTCGGCGGGGGTGGACGGGGTGGAGGGCGTGTCGGGGGCGTCCTCGGGGAAGAGCAGCGAGGGCCAGAAGACGCCGACCACGCCGACCTTGCCCTGCCAGGCGGGGGCGAACTGGTCGATCTGGTGCGAGAGTTCGTCGAAGGTGTAGTGGTAGAGGTTGCGCGCGCCGGTGTCCGAGTTGTTCCAGCCGTGCGAGAAGACGAACAGCTCGTGCACTCCGGTGCCGGGCAGACCGGCCACCAGGCCGCCGTCGTCCAGCAGATGCCCGTCCTGGTCGAAGCGGACCTCCCAGTACGGGAGCCCCGCGATCGGGTCAGCCATGGTCAACTCACTCCTCAGTGTCAGACGTTGGACATCACACGCATCAGGTCGAGCAGGCCGTGCCCCTCCAGATAGCGATCGCGGCCGAGGGAGGTGGCGTTGGCGCAGAACAGCTCCTTGATCTCGCGTGGGCGGCCGACGAACTCCTGCCGGACGGAGAGGAAGGCGGCGATCGCGCCGGAGACGTGCGGGGCGGCCATCGAGGTGCCGCTCTCCTCGACGTAGGTCGTAATGGTGCTGGGATCGACCTTCGCCGGGAACACGGGCGCCATTGCCTTTCGCATTTCGCCGGTGGCGCAGGAGGCGATTCGCTCGCCGGGGGCCAGCAGGTCGGGCTTGAGGCGGCCGTCCAGGGTCGGGCCCTTGGAGGAGCTGTAGGTGACGCCGTACTCGTGCGGGCGGTCCCGGTGGGTGGAGCCGACGGTGATCGCGTCGGCGGCGTTGCCCGGGTCACTGATGCTGGCCAGTACGGCCCGGTTCGCCGCGCCGCCCTCGTTGGGTGTCCGGTTGCTGAATCCGTCGTTGCCCGCGCTCACCACGACCACCACCCCGCTTGCGGAGAGCAGGTTGACCTCCCGGCAGAGCGGGCTCTGGCCGCAGGCGTAGTCGCGGGCGTCCCAGGTGCAGCCGAAGCTCAGGTTGGCGCCGTGGATGACCAGCAGCTGGCCGCCGGTGTTGACCGTCTCGCGGATGTAGTAGAGCGCCTTGATGACGGCACTGGAAGAGGTGATCAGATTCTCGCCGTCCAGGGCCAGCACCTTGAGACTGACCAACTGTGCGCGCGGGGCGATTCCGGCCAGCGTGTGGTCCTCGTTCAGCTCGCGGGTGGTCCAATGGGGCAGACCGTCCGGCTGGCGCTCGGTGCGGCCGATCAGCGGCTGCGTGTCGTCGGGCAGCTCGCCGGCGATGATGCCCGCGACGTGGGTACCGTGTCCGACGGGGTCGGTCAGCGGTGAGTCGGCCGGTGCCGCCGACTGGTCCCGGGCGACCAGGTCGGTGAAGTCGCGGTGCAGTGGCTTGACCCGGCCCTCCAGGGTGCCGGTCGCGAAGTGCGGGTGGTGCTCGTCGATGCCGCTGTCCAGGACCGCCCACACGATGCCGCGGCCGGTGGCGGCATAGGCGCGGGACACCGCGTCGGCCTTGATGGTCGCGACCGAGCGGTCGATGTGGGCGTCCAGGGTGTAGTCCGGCCAGACCCGGAAGATGGTCGGCTTGCCCTTGCCCGCGCGGTCGAGGTCCAGCAGGCGCTGGATGTCGACCGGGCTGAGCAGGCAGCGCAGATAGCTGGCGGCCACCGGGACCGGCTTCGGGTGTCGAGGGAAGGTCACCGTGAAGAGCTTCAGCAGGGCGGTGCGGGTCACCTCGGTGTCCGGGTCGCGGGTGAGGTCGACCTCGACCAGCACCGGGCTGCGGTTCCCGGACAGGACCGGCACGGTCAGGCGGCGGACTTCCGGGGGGACGTCGATCCCGAGCACCGGACTCACCGCGTCCCGGGTGACGCCCGGCCGGGCGGCCCAGGGTTTTTCAGGGGCGTGGTCAGCGGGCGTGGGCATCCTGGGTGCCTCCGATCAGGGGCGTACGGTAGCTCCCAGGTCCACGATCCGCTTGCCCGGCCCGGCTGTCATCCGCGCTGCTCGCGCAGTGCGTCGCGGAGGAGTTCGGCCAGGTGGACGGCCCTGCGGCCGCCGCCTAGTTGGCTGATCTGGGTGCGGCAGCTGAAGCCGTCGGCGAGCAGGACGGTGGTCTCGTCGGCGGACCGGATGGCGGGGAGCAGGTCGCGTTCGGCGAGGGCGGCGGAGACCTCGAAGTGGCCGCGTTCGAAGCCGAAGTTCCCGGCCAGGCCGCAGCAGCCGGGGGCGAGCACCTGGTTGTCGAGGCCGGTGCGCTGGTCGAGCAGGCGGTCGGCCGCGGTGCCGAGGACGGCGTGCTGGTGGCAGTGGGTCTGGGTGATCGCCCGGACGCCGTCCAGCCGGGGGAGTTCGACGCCCTCGCGGTCGAGGAACTCGGCCAGTGTGTGCACCCGGCCGGGGACGTCGCCGGCTGCCTCGCCGAGCAGGCGGGGGAGTTCCTCGCGCAGGGTGGCGGTGCAGCTCGGGTCCAGGCCGAGGATCGGGAGGGCGGGGGGAAGGGCGGCCAGGCTGCGCAGCAACACCCTGCGGGCGACGTCGAGTTGGCCGGTGGAGTGCCAGGTGAGGCCGCAGCAGACCGGGCCGTCGGGTAGCCGGACGGTGTAGCCGAGCTGTTCGAGGAGTTCGACGGCGGCGCGGGCCGGGGCCGGGTCGAGGTGGTTGGTGAAGGTGTCCGGCCAGAGCAGCACCTCCCGGCCGCCGGGGGCGGCGGTCCGGTGGCGGAACCAGCGTTCGAAGGTCTCGGTGGCCAGCGGCGGCAGCTCGCGCCGGGGGTCGATCCCGCCGATCCGCTTGAGGAGGGCGGCGGCGGGCGAGCGGAACAGCCGGTTGAGCAGGCGGCGGGGGAAGGCCAGCCGCAGGGTGAGCGGCAGCCAGCCCATCGAGTAGTGCGAGGCGGGGCGCAGCCGCCGCCGGTAGTGCTGGTGCAGGAACTCGCTGCGGTACGTCGCCATGTCGACCTGTACCGGGCAGTCGCTCGCGCAGCCCTTGCAGCCCAGGCAGAGGTCGAGGGCCTCGCGGACCTCCGGTGAGCGCCAGCCGTCGGTGACCAGCTCGCCCCGGAGCATCTCGGCCAGCAGCCGGGCCCGGCCCCGGGTGGAGTGCCGCTCCTCCTCGGTGACCAGGTAGCTCGGGCACATCACCCCGCTGCTGGTGTCGACGCACTTGCCGACGCCGACGCAGCGGTGCACGGCGGTCAGCAGGCTGCCGCCGTCGCGCTCGTACGGGAGGGCGAGCGGGAGCAGGTCCCGGCCGGGGAAGCGCAGGTCGGCGTCGAGCGGGCGCGGGTCGACCACGGTGCCCGGGTTGAGCAGGCCGGCCGGGTCCCAGATCCGTTTGAACCGGCGGAACAGGTCGATGATCTCCGGCGGGTACATCCGGCTCAGCAGCTCGCCCCTGGCCTGCCCGTCGCCGTGCTCGCCGGAGAGCGAACCGCCGTGCGCCACCACCAGGTCGGCCGCCTGCTTCATGAACTCCCGGAACTCCGGCAGCCGTTGAGGCTCCGTCAGCGGGAAGTCCAGCCGCAGGTGGATGCAGCCCTCGCCGAAGTGTCCGTACGGGATGCCGCGCAGCCGGTGCCGTCCGAGCAGGGCGCGGAGCTCGCGCAGGTAGTCGCCGAGGCGTTCGACCGGGACGGCGGAGTCCTCCCAGCCGGGCCAGGCCTCGCCACCTCCGGGCAGTCGGGTGACGATGCCCGCGCCCGCCTCGCGGACGGCCCAGAGCTGGCGCTGTTCGGCGGGGTCGGTGACCACGGTGACGGTGGCGCGGGGCTCGCGGCGGACGGCGTCGGCCAGTTCGCGGGCGGCGGCGAGAGCCTCGGCGGGGGTGGCGCCGCCGGTTTCCAGGAAGAGCCAGCAGGCGCCGTCGGGCAGCCGGTCGAGGGCGGGCGGCCGGCGGCCGGCCGCGAGCAGGGCGGCGATCAGGTCGGCGGCCATCCCCTCGGCGGTGAGCGGGCGCAGCGGCAGCAGGGCGGGGACGGCGTCGGCGGCGGCCGTCTCGTCGGGGTAGCCCGCGACCACCAGGGCGGTCGCGGCGGGGGCCTCGACCAGCCGGACGGTGGCGCCGAGCAGGACCGCGCAGCTGCCCTCGGTGCCGGTGAGCGCGCGGGCCAGGTCGTAGCCGCGCTCGGGCAGCAGCGCGTCCAGGTCGTAGCCGGAGGTGCGGCGGGGCAGGTCGGGCATGCCCTGGCGGAGCGTACCCAGGTGAGCGGCCGTCAGGTCCTGCAGGGCGCGGTGCAACTCGCCCTCGCGGCCGGGGAGTTCGCGCAGTGCGGCGCGTTCGGCGGGGGAGCGCGGGCCGGTGACGGTCAGTTCGGTGCCGTCGGCGAGCAGCAGGTCGAGCGCGCGCAGGTTGTCGGCGGTGCGGCCCCAGGCGATCGTGTGCGAGCCGCAGGCGTCGTTGCCGATCATGCCGCCGAGCGTGCACCGGCTGTGCGTGGAGGGGTCGGGCCCGAAGCGCAGCCCGTACGGGGCGGCGGCCCGCTGGAGGTGGTCGAGCACGGCGCCGGGCTCGACGGTGGCGGTGCGGGCGTCCGGGTCCACCGTGAGGACCCGGTTGACGTGCCGTCGGAAGTCCAGCACCACGGCGCCTGGGCCGATCGCCTGGCCGCCGATGCTGGTGCCCGCGCCGCGTGGTACCAGCGGGACGCCATACTCGCGGCAGAGCCGGACGGCGGCGCGGACGTCGTCGGTGTCGGCGGGCTTGACCACGCCGAGGGGCGGGTGCCGGTAGTTGGAGGCGTCGTAGCCGTAGACGGCGCGTTCGGCGGTGTCGAAGCGGACGTCGCCGCGGAGTTCGCGGCGGAGGGCACGGGCCAGTTCGCTGCTCGGCATGGGGAGATCATCGCAGTGCCGGGGTCACCCCGGTGGGAGGTGACGCGATGTCATATGGCACCCTCTGGGGGCATGAGCGATGATCACGTCGAGCCGAGCCCGTACGTTGCCGGACTGCCGTTCGGTCAGGAGCTGAAGCTGCCGGAGTGCGTGGAGTGGGAGACCTTCCCGTTCGCGGGGGAGATGACGGTGCGTGCGCTGGAGCGGCCGGTGCTGCCCGAGCCGCCGCGGCACGGCGAGGACGGGCCGGAGAGCTGCGACATCTGCGGCCGGGCCGACCAGACCTACCTGTGGACCGACGAGCACTGGCGGCTGAGCACGACGGAGGAGCCGAACGGGCTGCCCGGCACGGTGCTGCTCTGGTCGCGGGCGCACCACGACCTGACCGACCTGCCCGCCGAGCGGGCCGCCGAGATGGGGCCGATGCTGCAGCGCGCGGAGCGTGCGGTGCTCGCGCTGGGCGGGATCGCTCGGGTGCACATCAGCCGCTGGGGCGACGGCGCCGCGCACCTGCACTGGTGGCTGTTCGCCCGGCCGGAGGGGATGCTCCAGCTGCGCGGCAGCGACATGCCGCTGTGGGGCGACACGCTGCCGGCGCGGTCGGCGGCGGACTGGCAGGCGAGCAACAAGGTGATCGCCGCCGCGATGGCCGAGGGCGGCGGCACCGCGCAGGTCTGACCGGCCGTCAGCGCCGTCCGGCCACCGCGGTGCGGGCGATCTGCCCCAGCTTGGCCACCTCGAACGCCGGGTAAGCCCCGCTCGCCAGCAGCGAGAACTTCAGGCCCTCCCGGCCGTCCGGGCGGCGGTAGCCCTCGGGCAGGAAGGTGCGGTAGTACTCGGCGGCGCGGTGGAAGAACTGGGGGCGCTCGGCGCGCGGCACACACCCGGCCAGTTCCAGTACGAACAGCAGGTGCCGCACCATCCGGGTGAACAGGTACGGCCGGAGCGGCGCCAGCTCCCGCTGGGCGTCCAGCAGTTCGAAGCTGCTCCGGTACTGGTCGAACAGGTCGAAGTGGCTGGCGCCGGGCGAGCCGGTGGGGTGCAGGGTGTGCCGACGGCGGATCCGGACGCAGTCGCGGTCCAGCACCGCGATCCGCTCAGCAGCCAGCATCGCCCGGTGCACCACCGGGACCTCCTCGTAGCGGCCGTCCGGGAACGCCGGGGTGCCGGTGCGGCGGATCAGCCGGTCCCAGACCAGCGGCGGCGCGCCGAGCAGTTCGGGGTGGTCGAGCGGGCCGAACACCCCGCCGCCGACCCCCGCCAGCAGCTGCGCCGAGCCGCCGGGCCAGACCTTGCCGCCGTGCTCCCGGCTGTGCCCGAACAGCAGTACGTCCACCGGCCCGGTCTCCGCCAGCCGGTCGGCCATCGCGGTCAGCGCGCCGGGGTCGAGCAGGTGGTCGCTGTCCAGGAAGAGCAGGTACTCGCCGGTGGCCTGCGCCGCGCCCGCGTTTCGGCTGCGGCCGATGCCGACGGCGGCGTTCAGCCGGAGCATCCGGACGCGCGGGTCGCGCAGCTCGTACGCCGCCGCGACCCGCTCGGGGGACTCCGGGGAGCGGTCGACGACCAGGATCACCTCGACATCGGGGAGCGACTGCGCGAGCAGCGAGTCCAGACAGTCCGTCAGCTGGTGGTGCCGGTCGTAGACGGGGAGTACGACGGAGATCAGCGGGTTGTGCATGGGCGGGAGGCTAAGGGCGTGCACACGGTCAGGCAAAGGCGCGAAAGCGGACAGACCGGTAGAACGGTGGGCAGAACCGGAGCATCGTGCCCGATACCTTCACCGCACGCCCACCACCTGCGTGAACACCACCTGCGGGAACGCGCCGAAGGGCGGTCACACCCGGTTGGGGTGACCGCCCTTCGGCGAGGCTCGCTACTGGTTGGCTCAGTACCAGTTGTGGGACTGCCAGAAGCTCCAGGCGCCGCACGGGCTGCCGTAGCGCTCGTTCATGTAGTTCAGGCCCCACTTGATCTGGGTGGCGGCGTTGGTCTGCCAGTCGGCGCCGGCCGAGGCCATCTTGGAGCCCGGCAGGGCCTGGACCAGGCCGTACGCACCCGAGGAGGGGTTGGTCGCGGTGACGTTCCAGGTGCTCTCGTGCTCGACGATGTTGCTGAAGCACTGGAGCTGACCGGCCGGCACGAGCTGCGCGGCGATCTCCTTCGGCGAGCCGGTCGGCGCGGCCAGGGCCTGGCGCTGCTGGCTGCGGGAGGCGGCCTCGGCGTCGGCCTTCGCCTTGGCGTCCGCCTTGGCCTTCGCGTCGGCGGCGGCCTTGGCCTTGGTGGCAGCGGCGTCCGCGTCGGCCTTCGCCTTGGCGTCGGCGGCGGCCTTCGCGTTCGCGGCGGCCTGGGCGTCGGCGGCGGTCTTGGCGTCCGCGTCGGCCTGCGCCTTGGCGGCGGCGTCGGCGGCAGCCTTGGCGTCCGCGTCCGCCTGGGCCTTCGCGGCGTCGGCGAGGGCCTTGGCCTGCGCCTCGCCGGCCTGCTGCGCCTCGGCGGCGGCACTGGCGGCGGCGGAGGCGGCCACGGCCTGCGGAGCGGCCTGAGCGGTGGGGGCGTCCTGCGGCAGCGCCAGGGCGAGGGTGGCGGTACCCGCCACGGCCAGGGTGGTGACACCGGTGATGATGGCGTTGCGGCGGTTCTTCAGCTGCTGGAACTGCATGGAGGGACAACCTCTTCCGTCGGGCGGGGCCGGGACGGGGCACACGGGTACCGCGAAGCGTGTTCGGAGGGAACAGGCCCGGGTGCCGTGGACTCGGACGGCCGGGACGCCCCGTGGTGAGACGGGGCTGGCGGGGGAGGGCGGGCCGGCTCTGCAGGACCGGTTGCTGCCTTACGACCTGGACATCATTGGCAGACGGCTCCGGCGGTGGCAATGAGCCTTGATACGACTGCCGGTAGTAGACACGGCAGCGCGCCCGGCCTCGGCCGGACGCTTCGGGAGGCAGTACCCCACCCGCACTCCGGCCAAACCCCTCGTCGGCCATTTGCGTGCTGACCAGCGCCGTTCCGGCCCGGTCCGACACCCGGGCGGGCCGTCGGGGCGGGGTGGGCGCCTTTACCTCACGTTTATCAACTATCGGCGGCAGTAGGTGCCGCGGCCGCTGTGGGCGGGCTCACAGGAACCGGAGCGGCGGGCTGCGCAGTGCGACCGACCGGTCACCGGAAAACGCTTCGTTCCGGTGGGGATGAGGGGGAGACGGCCGCGCTCTGCGAGGATCGGCGGGTCTCGTACGAACGAATCAAGGGTGGGGCGATGACTTTCCTGGTGCTCGGTGTCGTGGTGCTGGCCCTCGGCGGGTGCGGGTGCGTGGTGTGGGCCGACCGCGGCGGTCCCCGCTGGGTGCGGATGGTGGCGCGGGTGACCGTCGGGGTGGGTGAGCTGCTGCGGCGCGCCCAGCGGGACCGCCGCCGCGGCCTGGGCCGGGGCAGCGGCGGCGGAGGTGGCGCCGGCGACAGCGACGGTTAGGCGACGGCGACGGCGACGGCGACGGCGGGCGGCGGTCTCGCGGGGGGACTGCGGACGGTCAGCCGTCGCTGCGGCTCTGCCAGGCCGCACGCTGGCGCAGGGAGATCCGGTTGCCGTCCGGGTCGATCGCTTCGATCCGGATGCCGAAGGGGTAGTCCTCCGGTTCGGGCTGGTCGAAGGTGACGCCCCGGTCGCGCAGCACCTTGAAGTCCGCCCGCAGGTCGTCCGACTCGAGGAAGACCGGGCCGGGCGTGCCGCTCGGCTGCTGCCCGGCGGGCCGGCCCGGGGCCGCGGCCTGCGGCCAGAGGATGATCTCGACCGCACTGCCGGGGACGCCGACGGTGAGGAAGCGGCCGTCCGGGCCCGGGTGGTCGATGCGCTTCTCCAGGCCGAGCTGGTCCGCGTAGAAGCTCAGCGCACGATCCTGGTCGGTGACCTGGAGCGTCACGTACATGAGGTTCGTCAGCATGGTGGTGTCCTTCCGTCGGTGAGTCCGCGTTACTTCGGCGCGTTACTGCACCGACGGACCCCGGCGGGAAAGTGTGACGAGGGGTCTCCGATACTGGGGCGGTGATCATCGTGCCGATCCTGCTGACGGTTCTCGCCCTGCTCGCGCTGGTGCACTGGTATCTCTGGCGGCGGCTGGTCCGCGACGTCTCCGCGCCCGGCGGGTGGTACCGGCGGGTCGGGACGGTGCTGGCGGTGCTGCTGCCGCTGCTGTCGGTCGGCGCGGTGGTCGGCGGCCGGGTGCTGCCGTTGGCCGCCGAGCGGTGGCTGGCCTGGCCGGGGTACCTGTGGCTGGCGGTGCTGCTGTACCTGACCATGGCCGTGCTGGTGGGCGAGCTGGTCCGGGTGGTCTGGCTGCGGGTCACCGCGGCCAAGGCCCCCGAGGCCCAGAGCGCTCCCGACGACCCGTCACGGCGGCTGTTCGTGGCCCGGACGGTGGCGATCGGCGCCGCCGGGGCGGCCGTAGCGGTGGTGGGCAACGGTGCGTACGGGGTGCTGCGCGGGCCGAGTCTGAAGCGGGTGACCGTCCCGCTGGCCAAGCTGCCCCGGCGAGCGCACGGTTACCGGATCGCGGTGGTCAGCGACATCCATCTCGGGCCGATCCTCGGCCGCTCGCACACCCGGCGGATCGTCGACACCATCAACGGCACCCAGCCCGACCTGATCGCCATCGTCGGCGACCTGGTGGACGGCAGCGTGCCCGAACTCGGCCCGGCCGCCGTCCCGTTGGCGGATCTGCGGGCCCGGGACGGCGCGTACTTCGTGACCGGGAACCACGAGTACTTCTCCGGCGCCCAGCCGTGGGTGGAGTTCGTCCGCTCGCTGGGAGTGTGGCCGCTGGAGAACGACCGGATCGAGCTGCCCTGGTTCGACCTGGCCGGGGTGAACGACCTCGCGGGCACCGCGCAGGGCCAGGGGCCCGACTTCGAGCAGGCGCTCGGCGACCGGGACCGGCTGCGGGCGGCGGTGCTGCTCTCGCACCAGCCGGTGACCGTGCACGACGCCGTCCGGTACGGCGTCGACCTCCAGCTCTCCGGGCACACCCACGGCGGGCAGCTCTGGCCGGGCAACTACCTGGCCGAGCTGGCCAATCCGACGGTGGCCGGTCTGGAGCGGTACGGCGACACCCAGCTCTACGTCACCCGGGGCGCCGGGGCCTGGGGCCCGCCGGTCCGGGTCGGCGCCCCGTCCGACATCACGGTGCTCACCCTGGCCTCGCTGCAGGCCTGACGCCCGGTCAGTTTCCGGCGGTCAGTTTCCGGCCGTGACGTGTGAACGAGGGAGAACATCGGGACCAACAGCCCGGCCGAAGGATGATTGTGCCTTCAATTACTCCCGTGTGCACACGTAGCTTTGGGGTGCGCTGCCGGGGCGGCTCCGGAGCGGACGGGGAGGCACGCGGATGGCAGGGCAGCGAGTGCGCGACGACGGGGTCGCCGGGCCGGCGCGCCGGGGTTCGGTGCAGGCCGAACGGGACGTGAACGGCCGCTACCGCTGGTCGTTGAAGGCCCCGAACGGCCGGATCGTCGCGGTCTCCGCCCCGGCGTACGACACCCCCGAGCAGGCTCGGCAGGTGTTCGAGAACTTACGCGGCGCGACACCCGGGCTGGTGGCCCGGATCACCCACGTCCGGGACGGGATCGGCTGGATCTGGGTGGTGCCCGGACCGCGCGGGGTGCCGCAGGCCCGGTCGCACCGGACCTACGAGCGGTACGCCACCTGCCAGAACGCCTTCCGCCGCTTCGTGGCGCTGCTGGAGCGCCCGGAGGGCGGCGAACTCCCGGTGCCGCGCGATGAGTTCTGACACCGGGGCGGGCCCCCGGAGAGGCCCGAGGCTGCTCACCGTCCGGCTCGGCGGCGGGCGGGTCGGCTGGCTGCTGGCGGCCGGGAACGGACGGCAGCTGGCCCGGTCGGCGGTGACGTACCGGAGCGAGGCGGAACTGGACGAGGCGGTACGCCAGTTGCTGGTGGAGCGGGCCGCGCTGCGCTATCTGGTGCAGCAGGGCGGCGACCGTTCCTGGGGCTGGTCGGCGCTGCTGCCGGTGCGCAGCACCGGGCAGGCGGCGGGCGAGGCGGTGGCCCGCAGTGCCCGGGGTTATCTGCGGCAGGACCAGTGCCGGCAGGGACTGGCGAGCTTCCAGGCGATGCTCCAGCACCTGCGCGCGGTCCGCGGCGCCGGGTGACCGGCAGGTTGCCGATCGCTCCCCGAACCGCCACCTGGAGAAGAACGATCCACTGGGGCGGTGGAGTTGACGGAGTCTCGGGTGAGCCGGAGTCACCCGGCCCGGCCTCGGGCTAAACCCCCGGAGCGGGCCGGGTCCGGGGCGGCGGCCCGGAGCGGACCGGGCCGGACGGACCTTCCACCGGCACGTGCCGCCCGGCAAGTATCTGAGCCGCCGGGCAGCCGGCCGCCGAGTGCGGCCCGCCGGTGCTCCCGTCCGGGCCCCGGTCGGGAGCAGGCACCACTGATGCTCACTCCGACCGGAGGAACACCAAATGCGCCACACCGCCGCCAAGTTGGTCGCCGCTGTCGCGGTCACCGCCGCCACCGTCGCCCTCGCGGCAGTTCCCGCCCAGGCCGACCCGGGTGTCACCCCGAACGCCGTCGACCTGGTCGGCACGGGTTCGGACACCACCTCGACCTACCTGGCCCAGATCTCGGCCGACTACAACGCCTCGATCGTCGGCCAGCCGGCCAGCACCCCCCGCCTGTACAGCTGGGACCCGACCGGTTCCGCGACCATCACGCCGAAGACCGGCGCGGCCACCATCGCCCGTCCGAACGGCTCCAGCGCCGGCGTCACCGCGCTGAACAACAACACCAGCACCACCGTCGACTTCGCCCGGTCCTCCCGGGGCCCGCAGACCGGTGACACCACCGACGACCTGTTCGTCGCGTTCGCCAAGGACGCGGTGACCTGGTCCGCCAAGAACGGCGGCCACGCCCCCGCGAACCTCACCACCGCCCAGCTCAAGGGCATCTACGAGTGCACCGTCACCAACTGGAGCACGGTCGGCGGCACCGCCGGCACCATCAAGCCCTTCCTGCCGCAGAACGGCTCGGGCACCCGCACCTTCTTCCTGAAGGCCATCGGCGGCGCCACCCCGGTCACCCCGGGCGCCTGCGTCACCAGCGGCCCGCAGGAGAACACGGGCACCACCCCGGCCCTGGACGACGTGGACGCGATCTTCCCCTACTCGGTCGCGCACAACATCAGCCAGGTGTACGGCGGCCACGGCACGCCCACCGACAACCCGGGCAACCTGACCCTGCGCAACATCAACGGCGTGGCCCCGGTGAACGCCGCCCACACCATCAACGCCCCGTTCGCGGCCAGCGCCTACGGCCGGGTGGTCTACAACGTGGTCCGGGCCGCCGCCTGGAACACCCCGGGCACCTACTCCACCGCCCTGAAGAACGTCTTCAGCTCCACCGGCTGGATCTGCACCCACCCGGCCACCATCACCAACTACGGCTTCCTGGCCCTGCCGGGCGCGGCCTGCGGGACCACCACCACCATCTGATCCACCGTTCCCCGCAGTACCCGACGGCCGTGCCCGCAGGGGCCCGGCCGTCGGGCCGTCCCGCCCACCCCGCAGATCCGTCCCGTCATCCAAGGAGCCCGACATGACCCGCCTCCGTACCCGGCTCGCCCTGGCCGGCGCCGCCGCGCTGACCGCCGTGACCGTGCTGACCGGCCTGACCGGTACCGCCGCCGCCACCGAGACCCCGGCCGCCCCCGACGCGGTGACGGCCACCGTGCCGGTCGCCTCGATCGGCACCGCGGTGGTCCGGGAGGACAGTGAGTTCCTGCGCCGCAGCGCCGAGGCGGGCATCTTCGTGGTGCCGCTGCCGCCGGGCACCGCCGCGTACGACAGCGCCGCGGGCTTCTCCGGCAGCTTCCCGGTCACCGCCGCGACCGGCGTGCTGCGGGAGTACTACGGCAACGTCCAGCTCGGCGGCAGCCTGCTGGCGGTCAACGTCCGGACCGGGAAGACCGTGCTGTTCCAGCAGTTGGCCTTCGACATCGACAACTGGCAGCTGACCGGCGTGCCGCTGGGCGCCACCGCCCCGGTCGCGCTGCTGGAGCCGACCGACAGCACCGTCGCGCTCAGCGCCGGGGTCAGCTCGCTGACCTCCACCGGGCTGGCCGTGGACGCCGAGGGTGCGCAGTACCTGGACAGCAAGCTGGGCACCTCGTTCTTCACCGCGGGCGGCCAGGTCGGCTCGTTCGCGCTGAGCTACACCCAGGGTTCCTGACCCGTTGCGACGACGGCCCGTGGCGCGCTGGACGCGCCACGGGCCGAACCATGTGAGGCCGCCCGCTGGCAAGTTGGGGTCTCATACATCTGAATGGTCATCAACTGTCATATCCACATGGGGAAATACCGGAGTCTCGACCGGCCGGGTCCGGTTCAGGACGGCCGTGATCGGCACATCGAAAGGGCACCCCATGAGGCTCCGCAGACCGGGCAGTTCCGCGCGTCGGCGGTGGGCGACAGTGTTCGCGGCCGCGACCCTCGCCTGGGCGGTGGCGGTCACCCTGGCGGTGCTGCCCGGCGGCCTCGGTACGGTGCCCCGGGCGCACGCGGCGGGCGGTGTGACGGTGCCGGGCCCGCCGGTCTGGCACCCCGAGGACTGGACCACCGGGGACCGTGGCTCGGTCACCCTGGAGAACGCGGGCAACCTGGGCAACGAGCGGGTCCGGGTGCGCTGGTCCGGCTTCACCCCCACGGTGTTCAGCTGGGGCGGTCCGGTGGACGTGGCCGTGGTCGGCTCCTCCGACATCCTCTACCCGGTCCGGGTCTACCAGTGCCGGGGGACCGACCCCAAGCCCACCGACTGCTACGGCAGCACCGTCTACAACGGCGACCCGGCCAAGGGCTTCGAGCAGGAGATGGCGCAGGGCGCCACCACCCCCGAGTTCCCGACCAACATGGTCATCGCGGCCACCCGGCCGGACGGCACCGGCGAGGCCGAGATCGAGCTGTGGACCTCCCAGCAGAGCCAGACGCTGGGCTGCGACGCCGCGCACGCCTGCTCGATCGTGGTCGAGCCACAGTACGGCGGCGACTCGATCGGCGCCTACCAGACCCCGGTCGGGACGGTGAACTGCGAGGACCACTCGCCGGACAGCGACGGTTTCTTCAACACCGCCTCGGACGGCTCGTTCCGGAAGAACGCCGGCGGCCGCTACCAGACCGGCGAGAGCTGCGCCTGGAACCAGCGGGCCGTGGTGCCACTGGAGTTCGCGGCCACGCCGAGCGACTGCAAGGCGGCCGACGCCGAGTTCGCGATGGCCGGCCTGGAGATGGCCAACCGCGCGGTGCAGCAGTGGCGGGCCGGCTTCTGCGCCGGTGACCAGCCGCTCAACCTGCAGTACGTGTTCGGCGGCGGCGAGCCGCAGGCCCGGGCCGCCTTCCTCGAACGCCGGGGCGCCGACGTGGCGTTGACCGCCCGGGCCGAGCACGCCCCGGCCACCCGGCCGTACGTCTACGCGCCGCTCGGCAGCACCGCGGTCTCCGTGGTGTACGTGATCGACGACGGCACCAACCGTCGCCAGATCCGCCAACTCCGGTTGAACGCCCGGCTGATGGCCAAGCTGCTGACCCAGTCCTACGACCTCCAGTACGGCGCCACCATCCCCTCGGTGGACGGCAACCCGAAGTGCGTCTTCCTGGACCCGGAGTTCCTCAAGCTCAACCCGGTGGACGTGGTGAACGGCCCGGTCTGGCCGGAGTGCGGCTCCGGCGGCAACAAGGCCGAGACCACCCCCGTGGTGATCGGCGGCACCTCCGACCTGGTCCACCAGGTCACCTCCTGGATCGCCGCCGACCCGGAGGCCGCCCAGTTCCTCGGCGGAGCCAAGGACCCGTGGGGCATGCGGCTGAACTCCTTCTACTTGCGGTCCAAGTTCACCGGCTACCCGGTCGACACCTTCCAGCCGCAGGACTTCAGCGGCCCGGGGCACTGGAAGCAGTACGAGTGGAACCCGCTGATCGGCGGGCTCGGCCAGGTCGCCCGGAGCGTGCTGGAGGGCCGGGCCAGCTGCAGCGACCCGAACATCGACAACACCGGCAGCCACCCCAAGTGCGGGGCCCAGCCGGTCGGTCAGCGCGCGCTGTTCGCCATCATGGACGCGGGGCAGGCCAAGGCGTACTCGCTGCCCGAGGCGGCGCTGGCCAACCCGGCCGGGGAGTTCGTCACCCCCTCGCTCGGCGCGCTCCAGGCGGCGGTCTCGGTGATGACCACCGACCCGGTCACCGGGACCCAGCAACTCCCGTACGGGGAAGCCGGATCGGCGTTCGCGAGTGCCAAGGCGGCCTACCCGCTGACCACCGTGCAGTACGCGATGCTGCCGACCGGCGGCCTGGACGGCGCCAAGGCGGGGGCGATCTCGCGGTTCGTCCGGCAGGCCACCGACCTGGGCGGCGGGCAGGTCTACGGCACCGCGCCCGGTCTGCTGGCGCCGGGCTTCCTGGCGCTGACCGAGGCTCAGTCGGCCCAGGCCAAGGCGGCCGCGGCTCATGTCGCCGCACAGGACTCCGCCCTGCCGGGCAATCAGGTCGCGGTGGCCGAGCCGGCCGTACCCGTCCCGGTGAACCCGGCGGGTACGGCCGGTGGCTCCACCGGGGGCGGGCAGAGCACGAGCAACGGCTCCTCCGGTGGCACCGACTCGGGTGGTACGAGCGGTGGTTCGGGAGCCGCTCCGGTGGCCGCCCCGGCCGGTGGCAAGTCGCCGGCCGCCTCGAACTCCCCGGTGGCCGCCGCCCCCGTGGCGGCCGGGCGACCCGGGCAGGACCGGGCCGGCGCGGCCCGGCTGCTGCTGCCGGTGCTGCTGGTGATCGGCGGGGTGCTGTTGGTCGGCGGCCCGACCACGCTGCTGCTGAGCGGCACCGATCTCGGCGGGCGGATCGCCGGGGGCGTCCGTCGGCTGCTCGGCCGGAAGTGAACCGGCCTGCCCGGCACGCCAGTTGCCCGTTCCGACCGCAGCGGAGAACCCTGCCATGACCATCGCCACCCCTGTCCCGACGGACCAGGACCAGGATCGGCCGCGCCGGATCAGCGCACCGGTCACCCCGGGCGACCGGCTGTTCCGGGCCGGGCTGACCGCCGCCGGGCTCTCGGTCTTCCTGATCATGGGGCTGATCGCCTTCTTCCTGCTGCTGCGCGGCGGCCGGGCGCTGAAGGCCACCGGCTGGTCCTTCCTGACGGAGCAGCGCTGGAACACCGACGCCCTCCAGTTCGGCATCGCCGCCGTGCTCCCCAACGGCGTGCTGATCGCCCTGGTCGCGCTGCTGATCGCGGTCCCGGTGGCGCTCGGCACGGCGGTCTTCATCGCGGAGTACGCGCCGGTCCGGGTGCGCGGGGTGCTGATCTCGCTGGTCGACCTGATGGCCGCGATCCCCAGCATCGTGTACGGCCTCTGGGGCCTGTTCTTCCTCCAGCCGAGGATCACCGGGCTGTCCCGGTGGGCCTCCAACCACCTGGGCGACCGGGTGCCGTTCCTCAAGGTCAGGGGCGGGGACGTGAATGTCTCGTACACCTCCTCGACCTTCATCGCGGGGGTGGTGGTGTCGTTGATGATCATCCCGATCATCACCTCGCTCAGCCGGGAGGTGTTCTCGCAGGCCCCGCAGGGCGAGCGGGAGGGCGCGTACGCGCTGGGCAGCACCCGCTGGGGGATGGTGCGTACGGTGGTGCTGCCGTTCGGCCGGGGTGGGGTGATCGGCGCGGTGATGCTCGGCTTCGGCCGGGCGATGGGCGAGACCATCGCGGTCGCGCTGATCATCTCGCCCGCCTTCGTCTTCAAGGGCCACCTGCTGGAGAACGGCGCCAACTCGATCTCGGCGCTGATCGCGCTGCGCTTCGGCGAGTCCGACGAACTGTCACTCTCCGCCCTGATGGCGGCCGGACTGGTGCTCTTCGCCCTGACGCTGCTGGTCAACCTGGCGGCCGGCGTCATCATCAACCGCTCGCGCTCCGGCGCGGCGACCTCCGACTGAGCAGCTAGGACACGGCCGATGACCGACACCCTCGCGCAGACCCCCGCCGATACCGCCCCCGGCGCCACGGAAGGACCGGAGACCCGGATCCGTACCGGTGGCGTCACCCGCGCCGAACTCGCCACCGTGGCCGGAGCGTTGGGCGGCTCGCTGGGCCTGGACTGGCTGCTGTACGAGCGGGTGCTGCCGTTCAGTGGCGCGTTCGGCTTCGTGCTCTGCTGGTACCTGCTGTTCCTGGCCTTCTTCGCCGGGGCCACCGCCCTGCAGTGGGACGCCCGGCTGGTCCGGGAGTGGCTGGTCACGGTGCTGGCCTGGAGCTCCGGCCTGCTGGTGATCGGGCTGATCGTCGAGCAGGTCGGCTTCCTGCTGCTGCGCGGGCTGAGCGCCACGAGCCACCTGAACTTCTTCACCGAGTCGATGGAGACCACCGCCGCACTCTCCCCGATCACCTCCGGCGGCGCGCTGCACGCGATCATCGGCTCGCTCGAACAGCTGGGCCTGGCCACGCTGTTCTCCGTCCCGCTGGGCATCGCCGCCGCCGTCTACCTGTCCGAGGTCGGCGGCCGGTTCGCCCGGCCGGTGCGCACCCTGGTCGAGGCGATGACCGCACTGCCCTCGATCGTCGCCGGGCTGTTCGTGCTCGGCGTGGTGATCCTCACCCTCGGGGCGGAACGGAGCGGCTTCGCCGCCTCGTTGGCGCTCACCGTGATGATGATGCCGATCGTCACCCGGGCCGCCGAGGTGGTGATCCGGCTGGTGCCCGGCACCCTGCGGGAGGCGTCCTACGCGCTCGGCGCCAGCCAGTGGCGCACGGTGTGGAGCGTGGTGCTGCCCACCGCGCGGCCCGGCCTGGCCACCGCGGTGGTGCTCGGCATGGCGCGCGGCGTCGGCGAGACCTCGCCGGTGCTGCTCACCTCCGGGATGACCGCGTTCCACAACGGCAACCCGTTCGCCGGGCAGCAGGTCAGCCTGCCGCTGTACATCTGGAACTACGTCCGCCAGCCCTACCCCGACATGGAGTCCCGGGCGTTCGCCGCCGCGCTGACCCTGATGGCCGTCGTGCTGGTGCTGTTCGTCACCGCCCGGGTCCTCGGCGGCCACCGGCCGGGGGAGCTGAGCCGCCGTCAGCGCCGCCGGATCGCCCTGGACGCCGCGGGCGGGCGCGCGCGATGAGACCCACCCCTTCCACTCCGGTACCGACCGACCACCCCAGAGGAGTCCCCATGCCGTGGGCATCCGCTCACCGGCCGCACCGCGCAGCCGCCGTGCTGCTCGTCCTGCTGCTGCTCGCCGCCTCGGCAGCGCTCGGCCGGGCGACGCCGGCGCACGCCGCGACCTCGCTCAACGCGGACGGCTCCAGCTGGGCCGGTCCGGCCATCGACCAGTGGCGCCAGGACGTGGTGCCGCAGGGCATCCAGATCAACTTCAACCCGGCCGGTTCGGCGGCCGGCCGGAAGAACTGGGCGGCCGGGCTGAACGACTTCACCGCCTCCGACGTCCCGTTCCGCTCCAAGCCCGACACCGGCGCGAGCGGGGCGATCGGCGGCTCGGGCGCCGCCGGGGCCGAGCGAGCGGTGTACGGCTACTCGTACGTGCCGGTCACCGCCGGGGGCACCGCGTTCATGTACAACCTGGTGGTGGCCGGGAAGCGGGTCACCGACCTGCGGCTCTCCTCGGACACCCTGGTGAAGATCTTCACCGGCACGATCGACAACTGGAACGACCCGGCGATCACCAAGGACTACGGCCGGGCGCTGCCGAGCCTTCAGATCAGTCCGGTGGTCCGTTCCGACGGCTCCGGCGCCACCGCCCAGTTCACCCGCTGGATGCAGCACACCCACCAGGCCGAGTGGGAGGAGTACTGCAAGGCGAGGAACGGTGTCAGCTGCGGCGACTACACCGAGTTCTACCCGACCATCCCGCGGATGACCGCGCAGAACGGCTCCGACGCCGTGGCCAACTTCATCAAGTCCGCGGGCAACGTGGGCACCATCGGCTACGACGAGTACGCCTTCGCCAAGCGCAGCAACTGGCCGGTCGTCAAGGTGCTGAACGCCGCCGGGTACTACTCGCTGCCGACCGCCTCGAACGTCGCCGTCGCGCTGACCGCCGCCAGGATCAAGGGAGTTGACGACGCGACACCGCCCAGCGACCCGAACTTCCTGCAGCAGAACCTGGACGGCGTCTACAACATGAACGACCCCCGGGCCTACCCGGTCTCCAGCTACAGCTACCTGATCGTGCCGCGGCAGGGCGCCGCCGACCCGGTGCCGCCCCGGTTCAACGACGCCAAGGGCAACGCGCTCAGCCGGTTCATCTCCTACGTGCTGTGCGCGGGGCAGGGGCAGGCCGACAGCCTCGGCTACTCGCCGATCCCGCGCAACCTGGTGCGCGGCGGGATGCTCCAGGTCGGCCACATCCCGGGCAACGCCAGCCCGGTGAACGCGGAGACGCTGGACAACTGCGCCAACCCGACCTTCGACAGCTCGGGCCGGCTCACCGTGCTGGTGAACGCGCCGCAGCCGAGCCCGTGCGACAAAGCCGGCGCCCCGCTGGACTGCGTGGTCAAGGACGGCAAGCCGGTAACCGCCGGGAACGGTGGAGGCGGCGGCAACTCCGCTGGTGGCAGCGGTGGTTCGACCGGCGGCGGGAGCGGCGACCCGGCGGCGGGCGGCACCGGGGGCGGTACCGGGGGTGACCCGAACGCGGCGCCGCCGGTGATCGACCCGCAGACCGGCCAGGTGATCGGCGCGGGCGGCGCGGGTGGCACCGGCGGATCCGGTGGCTCGAACAACCTGCAGGCGAGCGTGGTGGAGGTCGGCAACCGCCAGGACGAGTGGCTGCTCAGCACGCTGACCGCCCTCGAACTGCTCGCCGTGGTCGCGATACCGCCGCTGCTCGGCGGCTGGCTGGCCGCCCGGCGGCGCAACCGGGGAGCGGCCCGATGAGCGCCCCCACGCTGGACCGGCCGGTCGGCACCACCGGTCCGGCGCCGGTGAAGCCCGCCGTCCGCCCGCCGGCCTCGGCGGCCCGCCGCCGGGTGGTGCAGGCGGGCTGGGCGGCCAGCTCGTTGGCCGGACTGGCGCTGGGCTTCGCCGTCTTCGTACCCGCGCTGTCCGGGCTGCAGGAGGAGCACGCGCAGGCCGCCGCGTACCGGACGCTGCGCGACCAGTTCGCCAAGCAGGTCGCCCCCACCGGCCCGACCACCGACGGCGCACCGCTCGCCGTGCTGGACATCCCGGCGCTCGGCCTGCGCCAGACGGTGGTGGTCGAGGGCACCACCGGACGGGACCTGATGCGCGGCCCCGGCCACCGGCGGGACACCGTGCTGCCGGGACAGCGCGGCGTCAGCGTGCTGTTCGGACGCCGGGTCAGCTTCGGCGCCCCGTTCGCCCGGATCGGCGAGCTCAGGGACGGCGACCGGATCGAGGTGACCACCGGTCAGGGAAAGGCCAGTTACGCCGTCAACGAGCACGGCGACGGCGGCAGTCCGCTCACCGACCAGGCCGAGAACCGGCTGGTGCTGGTCACCGGCGACTCGGACTGGATCTCCTCCTCGACCGTGATGGTCGGCGCCCGGCTGCTCGGCGATCCGCAGCCCAACTCCGGTACCCGGGGCACGTTGCGGCCCACCGACAAGGCGCTGGCCGCCGACCGCGCCGCCCTGCCGGCGCTCCAGCTCTGGGGACTTGGCCTGCTCGCGGGCGTCACGCTGACCACCCTCGCGGTCCGGCTCTGGCACCGCTGGGCGGCCTACCTGTGCGCGGTGCCGGTGCTCGGCGCGCTGCTCTGGAGCTGCTACGAGAACGCCGCCGCGCTGCTGCCCAATCTGTACTGACCGCTGCTGACCTCGACTTGAAGGACCAACGGGATGACCGACGCCATCGACACCGCCGTACTGCCCAGGCTCGACGACTCGCTGTACGGCATCGAGACCCGGGGCGTGTCGGCCTGGTTCGGTGACCGCAAGGTGCTGGACCGGGTCTCGCTGAGCATGACGGCCGGTCAGGTCACCGCGCTGATCGGCCCGTCCGGCTGCGGCAAGTCCACCTATCTGCGGATCCTGAACCGGATGCACGAGATGGTCCGCGGCGCGAGCCTGTCCGGTGAGGTGCTGCTCGCGGGCACCGACGTCTACGCCGCCGGGCGGCGCCCCGCCGACGTCCGGCGGCGGATCGGCATGGTCTTCCAACGGCCCAACCCGTTCCCGGCGATGAGCATCTACGACAACGTCGCCAGCGGTCTCAAGCTGGCCGGGATCAGGACCGACCGCGAACACCGGGACCACCTGGTGGAGAGCAGTCTGCAGGCCGCCGGGCTCTGGCAGGAGGTCAGCAACCGGCTGCGCTCGCCCGGTGGTTCGCTCTCCGGCGGGCAGCAGCAGCGGCTCTGCATCGCCCGTTCGCTGGCGGTCTCGCCGGACGTGCTGCTGATGGACGAGCCCTGCTCCGCGCTGGACCCGACCTCGACCCGGCGGGTCGAGGAGACCATCGCCGAACTGCGGGGCCGGCTCACCATCGTGATCGTCACGCACAACATGCAGCAGGCGCAGCGGGTTTCGCAGTCCTGCGCGTTCTTCCTGGCCAGCCACGACACCCCGGGGCGGATCGTCGAGGCGGGCCCCACCGACCGGCTGTTCGGCGCTCCGGCCGACCAGCGGACGGCGGACTACGTGAACGGCCGGTTCGGCTAGGGCAGTTGGAGCAACTGAGGATCAGCGCCAGGCGGCCGCCCCGGCGATCTGCGGGCGCTGCTGGGCGGGGACGTGCGGGCGGTCGACCCGGTGGTCGGCCCCGAGGTGGCTGCCGACGGCGGCCTGGGCCCGGCGGGCGAGCAGGCGGCGGTCGGTGCCGTTGTTCGTGGGCATCGGGGAGTGGAAGACGAGTTCGGCGACCACGCCCCGGGTGCCCAGCAACCGGCGGATGGACGGGAGCAGTTCGTCGTCGCCGACGTAGGCCGGGGCGGTGCAGAGCCGGCCGTCGGGCAGCTGGTAACGGATCGTCACGGGCTGGACGGGGGCCCCCGCGTCGATCGCCGCCTGGAACGCCGCCGGGCGGAACCGCCCGCCCGCCGCGCCGCACCAGGTGCTGCCCTCGGGGAAGGCGGTGACCGGCCGTCCGGACCGCAGTACGGCGGCCATCTCGCGGACGGTGCCCGGCAGTTGACGCAACCGGTCGCGGTCGATGAAGACCGTCCCGCCCAGTCCGGTCAGCGCGCCGACCACCGGCCAGGACCTGACCTCGGTCTTGGCCAGCATCGGCCCGGGCCGGACGGCCGTGAACAGCACGATGTCCAGCCACGAGATGTGGTTGGCCACCCGCAGCACGGCGCCGGGGGCGGGCGTCCCGACGACCCGCAGCCGGACGCCCATCCCGGCCAGGACCGACCTGGTCCAGAGCCGGAGCAGACCGTCCCGCAGCCGGGGCACCCGGCCCCAGCCCCGGGTCAGCACGACCACGGCGATCCCGGCCAGCAGTGGACCGAAGCTGCCGAACCCGCGCAGCAGACGCAGCGGGGCGGAGACCCTCGGCCCCGGGTCGGCGAGGCAACTCTCCGGTGTACAGGGCGCGGTGGGGAGCCAGCTGCTCATGGCGCGCTCACGCGCCCGTTCCGGCCGAGAGGAAGTGCCGGAGGTAGCGCGGGTCGGTCCGCTCCAGCGAGAGCAGCACGTACAGGTCGGCCACCCCGAAGTCCGGGTCGTACGCGGGCTCGCCGCAGACCCAGGCGCCCAGGCGCAGGTAGCCGCGGAGCAGCGCGGGGATGGTGCTCCGCTCCGGGCGGGCGACGCCGGTCGGGTCCCAGGGGCGGTGCGGGGTGACCCGGTACTCGGCCGGGGCCAGGTAGCGGGCGGCCATGGTGTCCCAGACCCCGGCCGCGGTGGCGCCGCCGTCGGCGAGCGGGACCGAACAGCAGCCGGCCACCCAGGTGTTGCCGGTGTCGACCAGGTAGCGGGCGATGCCGCCCCACATCAGGTTGATCACCGCGCCGTTGTCCCGGTGCCGGATGTCGATGCAGGACCGGCCCACCTCGACCAGACCGGGGCGGACGGCCGCCAGGTTGGTCAGGTCGAACTCGGTCTCGGAGTACAGCCGCCCGGCCCGGACCGCCGCTTCGGGGCGGAGCAGCCGGTAGGTGCCGACCACCTCGCCGGTCTCGTTCTCGCGCACCAGCAGGTGGTCGCAGAACTGGTCGAACGGGTCGATGTCCAGGCCGGGCACCGGGGTGTCCAGGACCGCGCCCATCCCGTTCGCGAAGACGTCGTGCCGCAGCCGCTGGGCCGCGCGGACGTCGGCCTCGTCGGTGGCCAGCGAGACCGAGTAGGCCGGGGCGGCGGTGGCGCCGGAGCGGGTGGCGGGTCGGGTGACGGTGGGTCGGGCGACAGTGGGGGAGCTGAGAGCAGGGGCCATGACGGGTTCTCCCAGGGCTTGGGTCGAGCGTGGCGATCGGTGCTGCCCTATGTCTCTCCAGATTGGTTGGCGTTCGTATGACCAGCCGGGAGAGTGGAGATGTGGACCTGTTGAATGCCCCGGTGTCGACCGCCCCGTCCGCCCCACTCACCTCGTCAGGACGGTCGCGGGCTGTTCTGGTCGGCGGCGCGCAGGCTCAAGTGGTGTGCCAGGAGCAGCAGTTCGCGTACGTCGCGGTCGCCGGGGAAGCGGGCGGCGAGCACCGCCGACTCGGTCCGGGACAGTGAACCCGGCGGCCGGTGCAGCAGCGCGCCCGGGTGGTGCAGGTCGTGCAGCAGGGCGGAGCCGTCCCGGGGGTCCGCCACGGGCCGCCCGGCGTACGCGACGAACCGGCCGTCCGGTGAGCAGCGCAGCACCCGGGGCCACTCGACGGTGTCGGCCAGGTGGGGCGGTACGGGCACCGGGGCCAGACTCCGCCGGTCGTAGAAGTGCACCCGCCCCTCGCTCGGGGCCAGCCCGCCGACCACCTGCCAGGCCGGTACGGCGAACAGGTTGCGCAGCCGCGGGGTGTCCCGCCGGACGGTCGGGCGGGGTTCGGCGCCGTCCAGCTCCCAGAGCGTCAGGCCGCCCTGGCGACCCGAGCCGAGCAGCCGGCCGGGCCCGGCGAAGGTCAGGTCGAGCAGCCGGCCGGACTCGGCGGGGACGGTGGCCGTGCCGAGCACGCCCCGCAGGCCGGTGTCGGTGAGGACCAGCCGGCGGCCGTCGGAGAGCACCAGCCGGTCACCGTCCGGCGCCACCGCGAGCAGTTCGGCGTTGGCCAGCCCCCACGGCTCCAGGCCGACCTGCCGCAGCTCCGACCGCCCGTCGTCCACCAGCGCCCCGGGGGTGAGCCGGAGCCCGGCCACGTACCCGGTGGCGGTCGGCACCAGCCGGGCGGCGGCCACCGCCGTGCCGGCCGCCAGCAGCTGCGGTCCGGCCGCCGAGTGCCGGACCAGCTCGAAGTGCGGGTCGTCCCCGCCGACCCGGCGGGCGGCCACCACCTGGCCCGGGCCCAGGCAGGCGACGGCGGAGTGCCCGGCCTCGCCCTGGTGCAGGGTGGCGCGGGCGTCCCGCGCGAGATCCAGGGTCTCGATCACCTCCCGCCGGGTGCCGTGGCCGGGCGTGGCCAGCGCGAGCGCCGGGCTGCCGTGGGCGAACGAGACGTGGTCGGCGTCCAGCAGGTGCAGTCCGGCGGGCAGCCGGACGGTGGCCGCCGCGACCGCGCGGGTGGCGGCCGCCGTCACCTCGTCCGGGTCGAGCGCGGTCAGCCGGTCCAGCAGCTCCCGGTCGGCGGGGTCCGGCGGGCTCCAGCCCGCCGAGAGCAGCCGGGAGGCCAGCGGGACGGCGTCCACCACCGGTGCGGCGCAGGTGAGTTCCCAGTAGCCGGGCCAGTCCTGCTGCTGGGCGAGCTCGGCGGCGCGCACCTCGACCGGCACCGGCGGCGGGGACCAGAGCCCGGCCGGGGCCGGGGCCGGGCCCGCCGCCCGGCCGGCCGCGCGCAGGGCCTGCCGCTGCCCGTCGAGCGCGGCGAGCAGGGCGGCCCGGTGGGTCGCCGGGGCGCGCTCGGCGAGCCGCTGCCAGAGCGTCACCGCCTCGGCTCCGGCCGGTACGGCCTCGGCGGGCCGCCCGGCCGCGGTGAGCAGTCGGCGGAGCTCGGAGAGCGCCGTGGCATGCGCCTCGCCGCCCGATTCCGCGGACGTCCGGTGCAGCGCCACCAACTCCTGGCCCGCGCGCACCGCCTCGTCCCAACGCCCGGCCCTGGCAAGGTCGTTGCGCAGGCCGAGCAGCGCGCAGGCCAGCGCCGGCCGGTGGGTGTCCGGGTCCTCGACTGCCAGGGTCCGCCAGAGTGCCACCGCCTCCCGGGCCGGGTCGAGGTCGTCGTCCGTCCCGATACCGCGCAGGGACATCCCGGCCGCGTCGGTCAGCGCGGCGGCCAGCCCGGCCCGGTGAGCGGGGTCCTGCTCCGCCAGGCGGCGGTAGCGCTGGACCGCCTGCCGGTTCGCCCGGTGCGCCTCGCCCCAGCGGCCGGCCCGTTCCAGGTGGTTGCCGTGCGCCGCCAGGGCCGCGGCCAGTCCCGGTTCGAAGTCGGGCCGCTGTCGCAGCAGTTCGACCGCCCGGGCCTGGACCTCGGCGGCTTCGTCCGGACGCCCGGCCCGGCCGAGCCGGTCCGCCAGGGCGGCCAGCGCTCGCGCCATCCGGGGCTCGTAGCGGCCCGGCGCTGCGGCCACCAGATGCCCGATCAGCTGTACGGTCCGCCGCGCGGTCTGCACCGCCTCGGCGTCCCGGCCCAGCTCGGCCAGGTGGCCGGCGTGCTCGGCGTGGATCCGGGCGTGCACCGCCGGATCCTCGGTCCTGGCCAGCCGGTGCGGCAGCAGGCGGACCAGCACGGCGGCCCGGCCAGGGATCAGGTCGGCCGGGGTCGGGAACGGTATCTGGGTGAGGACCTGCTCCAGTAACTCCGGTGTGATGTCCGGGAGTTCGGACAGGTGGGCGAGGCCGGGGCTGCCCGCCGCGACCGCCGTTCCAGGGTCGGCGTCCAGTAGCGGGTACAGGCAGTTCGGCCCGATGTGCGGCCAGCGGGCCGCCGCCGCGGCCAGGACCGTGACGGACCGTCCGGGCCGCCAGCCGGCCCGGGTCAGCGCCGCGGCGGTGGCCGGGGCCCACGGCTGGGCCGGATGGTCGGCCGGATGGCCGGGCAGGGTGAGGGCGAGGAAGTCCTCGGCGAGACGGTCCGGGGCCAGGGCGTGCAGGGCGGTGCCGGTACCGGGCGGCGGGTAGCAGGCCGCGTGGTCGGCGAGCAGCGCGGCGGTCGGGTGGTCCAGGCCCAGGGAGCCGATCAACTCTGCTGCGGTGCCCGCAGGTTGAGGTCCGGTCAGGGTGGCGGTGAAGACGGTGCGGTTCATCACCCAGGGCGGGGAGCTGAACCGCCCGGGTCTGAGCCCCCGGTGCAGACGGGCCCAGTTGAACTGCTCCCGGTCGAGCAGGTAGACGGACAGTCCCGCCGGATCGGCCGGTGCCCGACGGCCGGTGGCGTACGCGTCCACGGCGACCAGCGCGGCCATCTGGACGGCCAGGGTCAGCCCGAACTCCGGGTGCGCCAGCTCCACCGGATCGGCGGGCGGCCGGACGCCGTACTTCTCGGCGAACGCGGCCCGGGCCGCCACGTACACGGCGAGCCGGTCGGTCGCCGACAGCGGGGCCAGGGTCTGCCGCGAGAGGTCCGCGAAGGCGTCCCGGAGCAGTGGCGGAGCGTCCGCGCCGCGCGCGAGCAGCAGCACCCGGGTCGGCAGACCGGCCTGGTGCAGCAGCGCGTTGCCGAGCAGCCGGGCGAGGCGGCTCTGCGGCCAGTGGTCGGCCCGGTCGACCAGCAGCAGCAGGCCGACGGCACCGGCCGGCCGGAGATCCGTACTCCCCGGCGGCGGCAGGACGGCGCCCGGGCCCTCGGCAGCGGTGACGACCTGCCAGCCCGACTCCGCCAGCTCCCCGGCCAGTTGACCGGCGATCCGGCTCTTCCCCTGCCCGCCGGGAGCGTGCAGCCAGCGGGCCGCGGCCGGCGGCCCGTCGGTGCACCACCGCCTCAGCTCGGCCAACTCCCGCTCCCGGCCGGTGAACCCGACCACGGCGGACCCGGCGTCCAGCAGCCGGCTCGGCTGCTCGGCCAGCCAGGCGTCGTCGAGCCGCTCCGGCCGACGCCAGTCGGCCAGCAGGTACAACGGCACGCCCTCGGCGGACACATGGACGTCGGCGCCGAGCAACCCGTACGCGGACCCGCCGGTGAGGGTGCTCGCGTCCGCTTGGTGGTCCGGCCGGGCCGGGCTGGGCCCGGGCACCGCTGACACCACCGACGATTCAGTCAACATCTGGGCCCCGATCAGATGTGCACGTGCGACCCGGACCATGCTGCCACCCGGCACCCGCCGTCGCAGGCGAATGGGACGCCTGGTGCAGGGCGGGTGCGGAACCGGTGTGCGGATCGGTGCGACGCGACGGCCCGGCCGGGCCAATCGGGTGGACAGCGGCGGCCGCGATGGCGGAGGGTGCACTGCATGTCAGCTCACGCGCCGCAGGACCTGCCCGCCGGATACCGCACCCGACCCGCCACGGCAGCCGACCTCCCGGCGATCCACCGGCTGGTGGAGATCTGCGAGCAGGACCTGTACGGAGCGGCCGAGACCGACCTCGACACCGTCGCCGCCGACCTCGCCCGCCCCGGGCTGGTCCCGGAGCTGGACACCGTGCTGGTGCACGGTCCGGCCGGCGAACTGGTCGGCCGGGCCTGGGTGAACCGCCGCTCCGAGGTGGACGTGCACCCCGCCCACCGGGGTCTGGGCATCGGCTCCGCGCTGCTCGCCTGGGTCGAGGCGCGGGCCCGCCAGGCGGGTACGGAGTGGGTGGCGCAGACCGTCCCCGACGGCGACCTGGCCGCCGTGGCGCTGGTGCGCGCCCACGGGTACCACCCGATGGTCACCGCCTGGCTGCTGGGGATCGGGCTGCCGACCGAGCCGGTGGTCCCCGAGCCGGCGCCGGGCATCACGGTGCGGCCGTTCCGGCCGGGTGACGAGCGCCCGGTGTACCAGCTCACCGAGGACGCCTTCGACGAGTGGCAGTCCCGGCGGAAGTCGTACGAGGAGTGGGCGCTCCTCGCCGTCGAGCGGGCCACCTTCGCCCCGGCGATGTCCTCGCTGGCCTTCGCGGACGGCGAACTGGTCGGCGCGGTCCTCGCGTTGGACGTGCCGGGCACCGAGGAGGGGTACGTCGAACGGGTCGCGGTCCGGCGCGACCACCGCAACCGGGGGATCGCCCGGCTGCTGCTCCAGCACACCTTCCGGGAGTTCCACCGGCGGGGCAGGAGCGGCTGTACGCTCTGGACGCACTCGGACACCGGCGCGCTGACGCTGTACCAGCGGGTGGGCATGACGGTCCGTCGGAGCTCGACGGTCCACAGCAAGCAGCTCGCCGACGGTTAGCCGGGGCCGCGGTTGTCGGGCTGTCCGTTGTCGGGCTGTGCAGGGGGAAGGCAGGAGATCATGGGAACAGGTGTCGGAGCGGCTCTCACGGGCCAGCCGAGGATCGCCGCGCTGTACGAGCGCGACCGGACCTGCCAGACGCTGGGGATCGCCCTCGACGAGGTGTCGGCCGGCCGGGCGCTGATGCGGATGCGGGTGACCGCGAGCATGGTGAACGGCCACGGGATGGCGCACGGGGGTTACCTGTTCCTGCTGGCCGACGCGGCGTTCAGTTACGCCTGCAACAGCTACGGGCCGGTCACCGTGGCGCAGGCGGCGCAGGTCACCTTCCTGGCCCCGGCCGCCGTCGACGACGAGCTGGTGGCCGAGGCGGTGGAGCGGGTGCGGTCCGGGCGCACCGGCATCTACGACGTGAGCGTCCGTCAGGCCACCGGGAAGGTGGTCGCGGAGTTCCGCGGGCAGAGCGTGATCCTGGCCGGGAAGCCGCACAGCGACTGACCGGACCGGCGTGCCCGCCCCGCTGGATCGGCGGGGCGGGCACGGCGGGCGGATCAGGTGGGCGGGCGCTCGTCCAGCACCTGCTGGAGCTTGCCGGTGCGCGGGTTGGTGACCAGCTCGGAGGTCGGCACCCACTCGATCCCGAGGTGGTGGATGGCGCCGGCCGCCACCTCGGCGGGGAAGACCGGACGGGCCGCGTAGACGGCGTCGACCAGCTGCTGACTCAGCTCGGCGGGCGGCTCGTTGACGTACCCGAGGCGGAGGATCAGGGCGTCCCGGCCGTCCCAACGGCGGTGCACCATCTGCATGCCGACGATGTGGTGGTCCGGGTCGTTGTCGACCAGCACCGCGCGGACGTCCTCGATCGGCATCGCGACCATCCCGACCCGGCCGCCCTCCAAGGACCGGCCGAGCAGCCGGAACCGCTGCCGCTCGGGGTCGACCCACTCGGCGCGGTCGCCCGCCGGGTAGCGCAGGATCGGCATCAGGGTGCGGAACAGGTTGGTGACCAGCAGCCGTCCCGGCACGCCCGGGGTGGTGATCGGTTCACCGGTCACGTCGTCGACCAGCTCCACCAGGGTGCGGTCCGGGAAGGCCTCGTGCACCCGGACGTCCTCGCCCGGCACCGGTTGGCCGACCAGGCCCGCGTCGATCGAGGCGTAACCGACCGAGGCGACGGCCGCCTTGGGGAAGGCCCGGGACAGGATCGGCCGCAGGTCGGTGAAGAGCAGGTCGCCGCCGAACAGCAGCAGTTCGATGGAGTCGAGTACCTGGCCGCGCTCGATCAGGTGCTCGGCCACGGCGGCCAGCTTCATCGGCACGCCCGCCAGCACGTTGACCCCGAAGGCGCTGATCAGGTCGACGATGTACTCGCTGGACGCGGCGGCGCCGACCGGCAGCCGGACGTTGTCCACCGGCGCGTGGTGCAGGGCGCCCTCGATGTACAGGAACCCGCCGTAGAGTTCACCGGCCCAGAACAGGTTGGCCACCCGGTGACCCGGTTTCAGACCGGCCCGGACGATGCCCGCGCCGAACGCGGTCACCGAGTCGGCGTGCTCCGCGCGGGACCAGACCGAGAGCTTCGGGACACCGGTGGTGCCGCCGCTCTTGTAGACGCCCGCATCGGTCAGCGGCCCGGTCAGCAGGCGGTTGTCCGGCCAGGTGTTCGCCTCCCAGAAGGCGGTCTGGTCGATGATGGGGAGCTGGGTGATGTGCGAGACCACCTGCGGTACGTCGCGGTACGCCTCCGCGTAGAACGGCGAATGGGTCCGGGCGTGGTCGACCAGCTGTTGCAGTGATTTCGCGGGCACTGTCTCTCCTGTCGGTCGGAGGGTCTAGGGGAGCCCGATCCAGGTACGGGCCAGAGTCTGGACGGCTGTTCCGTCCCCGTCGGTGAGCTTGTCCGCCAGGTAGTCGGCGGCCCACTGGTTGGCCGGGACGCGGAACGGCGGTTGTTCGGCCCGCAGGGTGCGGACCACCACCTCGGCCACCTCCTGCGCCAACTGCCCAGCCGCCGCCCAGCCTTGACTGCCGATCCAGGCGACGTAGTCGGCGAAAGTGCCGGCGTACGGTCCCGAAGCGGCCTGCACGGTCTTGCGGTTGATGTCCGGGAAGATCCCGAACGAGGTGTCCCGGACGAAGCCGGGCACCACCACCGAGACCTGCACGCCGTGCGCCTCGGCGACCGGCGCCAGGCTCTCCATGAACCCCTCGACGGCGAACTTCGCGGCGCAGTACGCCTCGTTGAACGGCTGGCCGACCACCCCGTGCACGCTGCCGATGGTCACCAGCCGGCCGCGGCCGACCCGCAGCAGCGGCATCGCGGCCCGGCTGACCTCGACCACGCCGAAGAAGTTCACGTCCAGGTTGGCCCGCAGCGCAGCCATGGTGGACATCTCCATGGTGGGGTCGAAGTTGGAGATGCCGGCGTTGTTGACCACCGCGTCCAGCCGGCCGTAGGTCCGCTCTATGCCGTCGACGCAGGCGGCGACGGAGTCCGGGTCGGTGACGTCGAGGCGGCGGACGTCCACCGAGACCCCGGCGCGGCCCGCCGCCTCCAGCAGCGCCCCGGCCCGGCCGGGCTCCCGCATGGTGGCCACCGTGGTGTACCCGGCCCGGGCCGCGGCCACGGCGGTGGCCAGCCCGATACCGGAGGACGTCCCGGTGATCAGCACGATCCCGTGTTCGGCCGTCATGACGCGCTGTCAGCCAGGGCCGGGGCGGTGCCGGCCGCCCGGTCCTGCTCCTCGGCGGCCGCGTCGAGCCGTGGTTGGACCCCGATCGCGGGCAGGAACGAGCAGGCCGCCAGCAGGGTGCCGCCCGCCATCGTCACCCGGGCCGCGTCCAGGATGCCCAGCGGGCCGGTCAGCAGCGTGACGGCCACGCCGCCGACCAGGGCGGCCAGCGGGATGACGCCCCAGGTGAAGGTCCGGAACGCGGCGTGCATCGCGCCCTGGTGCTGGGCGGACATCCGGGACTGCCGGATCGGCGCGCTGCACACGTTGATGCAGGACATGAAGAAGCCGTAGCAGCCCATCGTCACGGCGATCACCGGGCCGGTCGGCAGGGTGGGCGCGGCGAGCACACCGAGGCCGACCAGGCAGTGCAGCAGCAGCGCCCAGGCCAAGGTCCGTCCGGTGCCCAGCCGTTCGCTGATCTTCGGGGCGACCACGGCGCCGACCAGCGCGCCCACCGCCGCGACCGACATGGCCGCGCCGAAGACGGCCACCGAGGCGCCGAGGCCCCGGTACGCGAGCACCGGGAGCACGGTGACGAAGATCGGCCCGCCGCAGTTCAGCGTCACCGCCGCCAGCACCACCCGCCGCAGCACCGGGTCCGACCAGTTCAGCCGGAAGCCGATGGTCAGCCGCTGCCAGATCGAGCCCTCGGTGACGGTCTTCTCGCCCCAGGACGGCATCGAGCGGAAGCACAGCGCGGAGACCAGGTAGCTGGCCGCGTCCACCAGCAGGGCGGCCACGCCGAGCGCGCTGTACAGACCGGCCGCGATCGACGGGCCGGCCACCTCGGAGACCGAACGGCTGCCCTCCAGCCGGGAGTAGGCGCGGACCAGGTGGTCCTTGGACACCACGGCGGGCACGGCGACCAGGTAGCCGACGGTGAAGAAGATCGTCGCACCGCTGATCACCGCCACGCAGCCGAACAGCAGCGGCGTGGACAGCCAGTCCAGCCAGTACGCCAGCGGGATCACCGCGACCGCGAGCAGCCGGACGAAGTCGCAGCCCAGCATGGTCCAGCGCTTGTCCCAACGGTCCACCAGGACACCGGCGATCGGCCCGAGCAGCGGGATGCCCAGGTACTGGGCCATCGCCACGATCCCGACCTGGAGGGCACTGGCGTGCAGCACGAAGATCATCACGGTCGGCACCACGAAGACCGTGATCCGGTCGCCGACGGTGCTGATGGTCTGTCCGAACCAGTAGAGGTTGAACCCGCGTCCCAGCGAGACCGGCCTGCGCGGCTTCACGAGTCCTCCCGGACGACGAGGTTGGCGGTCTTGCCGGTCCGGTCGTTGCTGATCAGCGCGTCGACCTCGCGGACCCGGAAGGACTCCGGGTCGTGCTGGAACGCGGTGCTCAACGTGAAGGTGGCGGAGAGCAGTTCGGTGCGGATCCGGTCGACGTCGGGTGTCGCGCCGCCGCCGGTGAGCAGCAGCAGGTCGACCCCGGTGGCCCGGCCCTGTTGCTGGGTGAGCAGGATCTGAGCCCGGGTCACCCCCGGCTCCCGCTCCACCCGGCCGATGATCTCGTCCACGTGCAGCCCCAGGCCGCGCACCTGCACCACGCTGTCCCGGCGGCCGAGCACCCGCATCGCCCGGCCCGGCCGGCCGCACGGGCAGGACACCAACTCCCCGGCGTCGCCGGTCCGGTAGCGCAGCACCGGGTTGAGCATCTCCGGGTTGAGGGTGGTGAAGTCCAGCAGTCCGTCCGGGTCGACGTGCACCAGCTGCTCGGGCAGGGTGTGGAAGGTGTCGGCCGGGCAGTCCGGCGTGTTGGTGCCGACCACCCAGGTCTCGGTGCTGCCGAACATGCCCCAGCGGCGTGCCTCCGGCGCCACCGCGGCCATGTCCTCGTCCAGTTGGGGCTGCCAGGCCTCGCCGAGCCAGAGCACCTTGCGCAGGGCCGGCAGCTTCACCCCGGCGGCCCTGGCGTTCGCGAACCACAGGCGCAGCACGCTCGGCGTCCCGCCGATCGCGGTCACCCTGCGGGTCGCGAAGAAGGCCAGCCAGTCGGCGTACTCGTCCTTGGTGACCGAGCCCACCGCGATCACCTGGCAGCCGGACAGGTCGGCCAGCGCGGCGGCGAGGAAGTGCGCGCCCCACATCCGGCCCGCACCCCAGGCGTTGACGAAGACGTCGTCGCGCTCCAGCGGCCGCCAGCGCGCGTACACCCCGGCCATGTAGAAGCCGGTGGGCGCGTAGCCGACCTTGGGCGCGCCGGTGCTGCCGCCGCTCTGGAACAGCCAGGTGGCACCGACCTCGGCCTTGGGCTCCAGGTGCGCCAGGGCGATGTTGAGGTCGTCCTTCATCATCGGCGGCAGCGCGGCAAGGTCGCCGAGCGTGCGCAGCCGGCCGAGGTCGGCGTAGCGAGGCGCCAACTCGGGGACGCTCCGCAGCAGTTCGAGCGACTGCCGGGCGACCCGGAGCTGCGGCTCGGCCGCCTCCGGGGTGAGCGAGAAGTCGGTCATATCGTGCCCGCCTCTGCGCTGCTGTTGGCCCACCACTTGGCGTGGGCGTCCCGGTAGGCGGCGAACCGGGCCCGGGTGATGCCGCGTTGGATGGTCCGGTCCGGATCGTCCAGGTCCGGGGCGATCACACCGTCGGGCTCGAGCTCGGAGAGCCAGAACCGCTCGCCGTCGTGCAGGAAGTCGACGCAGAAGAACGGGATCGGCAGCCGCTCGGCGAACCAGGCGGTGGCCTCGGCCAGTTCGGCCGGGATCTCGGCGAACTCCATGGTGCCGCCCCGGCTGGCGTTGGCCACCGGCGAGCCGTCCTCCGGGGTCCGCTTCAGCACGGCGTACGGCTTGCCGTCGATGACGTACACCCGGTAGTCCACCGTGCCGTCGCCCAGGTAGGGCTGCACCACCAGTGTGGTGTCGCCGCCCTGGGCCAGGCTGGCCAGGCCCCGGATGTCCTCGGAGCTGCGGGCCAGGTTGATCCCGCCGCCACCGCACCACCCGGCCGGTTTGACGATGGCCGGGTAGGTCATGTTCGTCAGCGCCACCTCGTAGAGGTGCTTGCCGACGTCCCGGCCGCTGCCGATCCGGATCGAGGGGATCGGGGGCACCGGGGAGCCGTTCAGGTGCAGCAGGGTGGCCAGCTTGTCGTTGCCGATCAGCGACACCTTCGGCGGGAAGGGCAGGTAGAAACCGGCCTCCTCGAGCACCGCGTACAGCGCGTACTGGTTGAAGATGTCCATCGACTGGTAGGGCAGCGAGTAGAGCGCGGTGACGAACAAGGTGTCGTGCGGGCTGACCAGTTCGTCGTCCACGTACACCCGGGGCGCACCGCGCACCGTGCCGTCCACCGTCACCGCGTCGGGGGAGTGCCTGGTCCAGCTCATCCCCTGCTGCTCGGCGACCTCCTCGTAGAGGTCCCAGAAGTAGTGCTTCCACATCGCGCCCGTCCGGGTGGACTCCCGGTCGGGGAAGATCCAGCACATCCGGCGCAGCGGGCCGGTGTCGTTCTCAGGAGTTGGGTTCACCGAGGGTCCTTCCGGAGGTTCGGGAGCACGACCCGCCGGGCTGCCCGGACCACCAGCCGCGGCCGGGTTCGGGGAGGGTGTCCAGCGGGTCGTAGTAGGGGTGGCGCCGGTCGAGCGGGGCGTCGAGGCCGGCGTCTTCGGCCTGGCGGACCTCGAGTTCGGTGCGGTAGTTCTTCGTCCAGTACGAGATGCCGCGGAGCCGGTCGTAGGCCACCGCCTGGTGCACCCAGCGCTTTCCGACGTCCGGTACGTCGCAGACGATCCGGGGGGTGGCGTAGCCGGGCAGGTAGCCCATGATCGCCTCCTGGAGCCGCTGGGCCTCGTGCATCGAGGTGCGCCAGTGCTCGGAGTTGGGGATCATGTCGCACAGGTAGAAGTAGTAGGGCAGGATGTTCGCCTCGCCCTGGAGGGCGAAGCAGAGGTCGAGCAGGTCCTCGGGGGTGGCGTTCACGCCGCGCATCAGCACGCCCTGGTTGCGGACGTCCCGGACGCCCGCGTCCAGCAGCGCCCGGGCCGCCTCCGCGACCAGCGGGGTGACCGACTGCACGTGGTTGGCGTGGGTGTGCACGGCGAGGTTGACCGAGCGCCGGGCCGCGACCGCCGCCACCCGGCCGAGACCGTCGAGCACCTGCGGCTGCAGCCAGTGCTGCGGCAGGCCGACCACCGCCTTGCTGGCCAGCCGGATGTCGCGCACCGAGCCGAGTTCCAGCAACTGGACGAGGAAAGACTCCAGTTGGGGCCAGGGCACGTTGGCCAGGTCGCCGCCGGAGACCACCACGTCGCGGACGGCCGGGGTGCGCTTGAGGTAGTCGAGGATCTGCTCCTGCCGGTCGGCCGGCCGGAGCACCAGTCTGGTCTTGCTGACCTGCGGGGTGGAGTTGCCGACCAGGTCCATCCGGGTGCAGTGCCCGCAGTACTGCGGGCAGGTGGAGACCAACTCGGCCAGCACCTTGGTGGGATAACGGTGCGTCAGGCCCTCCACCACCCACATCTCGGCCTCGTGCAGCGAGTCCCGTTCGGACTTCGGGTGGCTCGGCCACCGCGGGTGCCGGTCCGCGCGTACGGGCAGCATGTAGCGGCGGACCGGGTCGGCGAAGAACGCCTCGGTGAAGGACTCCGGATCGGTCGGGGCGTACGGCGCCATGGTGTTGAGCATCTGCGGCGGAAGCAGCATCGACATCATGGCGAACTGGGCCTGGTCGGCGGCCAGTTCCTCGTAGAACCGGTCGGTGAGCAGCTCGCCGGCCACCGCCCGCAGCTGCCGGATGTTCTTCACACAGTGCGCCCGCTGCCACTGCGCGTCCCGCCACTGCCGCGCCGTGACGTCGCGCCAGCCCGGCAGCCGACGCCAGTCCGGCTCGGCCAGCGCGGTCCGTACGTACTGGTACGGCTGCCGGATCGGCTGGAGACCCATCACGGGTCTACCGGCCGGTGAGGAGCGTGGCGAAGCGGGTCCGAAGTTCGCGCTTGAGCACCTTGCCGGTGGGCCCGAGCGGGAAGTCCTCCGGCGTCCGGGCGATGCTCACCCCGGCGAGCCCGGTGAGACCGGCCCCGGCGAGCGCCTTGTTGGCGGCCTCCTGGATCTCCTCGGCGGTGCTCTGCGCGGCCTCGGCCTGCAACCGGACGACGGCGTACGGCCGTTGGCCCTGGCCGGGTGCCCCGGGCAGGCCGATCACCGAGCAGTCCTGCACCAGCTCACCGCAGTCGGCCAGCAGCACTTCCTCGATCGGCAGGCTGTAGACCGGGCCGTTCGCGGTGTCGATCACGTCCACCGTGCGGTCGAGGTGGTAGAACCGGCCTTCGGCGTCCCGGCGGGCCAGGTCACCGGTGAGCCAGTAGCCGGCCAGCTCGAAGGTGCCGGTGAGCTTCGGGTTGTTCCAGTAACCGGGGGTCCGGGACGGGGTGACCACGCCGAGCATCCCGACCGTGCCGTCCGGGAGTTCCTCGCCGTCCTCGTTCAGGACGGCGGCTCTGAGCACCACTTCGAGCGGCTTGCCGACGCACCGGTCGTTGCGGGTGCTCTCCGGTGAGGTGACCTGGCCGAACAGCGCCATGCCCATCTCGGAGGAGCCCAGGCCGTCGATGAACTGCGAACCGGCCAGGGCCGGTTGGTCGGCCGCCTCGCTCGGCAGCAGCCAGGGCTTGATCAGCCCGGCCGGCCGCTCGCCGAGCTGGACCAGGCGGCGGATGTGCCCGTAGTGCGCGCTGTCACCGGTGTTGAACCAGGAGTGCACCTTGGCCGCACCCTCGACCGGCAGCTCGCCAGTGGCCAACTCGACGAAGGTGCGCGGGAAGGAGGCGACCATGGTCGGCTGGAAGGCCCGCATCACGGGCTCCACCACCGTCCGCCGCCAGTCCGACATCACCACGGTCGGCAGACCGAGCAGGGTGGCGGTGAGGAAGTAGCTCAGCCCGCCCGCGTGGGTGTGCGGCATCAGTGACATCAGCCGGTCGTACGACTCGGCCGGGAAGCGCACCATCCGCGGCTGCTTGCCGTCCCAGAACTGACGGTGCGCCAGCATGGTGGACTTCGGCGTGCCGGTGGTGCCCGAGGAGTGGATCAGCGCGACCACGTCCTCGGCCGCGTGCCGGTACGGGTAGACCTCGGGGAGCTCGGCCGAGCCGTCGTCGAAGGCCTGGATCTCGGCCGCCATGGCGATGAAGCGCGGGCGCGAGCGCGGGTCCTCCCGGTAGGCCGCGGCGAGCCGGGTGGGGTCGTCCGCGACGATGCCGACCACGCCCACGTGGTTGAGGTAGCGGACCATCACGTCGTGCCGCATGGCGTCGTTGATCAGGGCGGGCACGGCGCCCAGCGCGGTCAGTGCGAAGAAGTGCAGCAGTGGCTCCAGGCCCTCGCCGACGACCACGCCGACCGGCTCGCCGGGGCGGACGCCGTTCGCCCAGTACCACTTGGCGTAGCGGTCGCGCAGGGCGGCGAGGTCGAGCAGGCTGTGGCCGCGCAGTACGACGCCGCCGCGGTGGTCGGTGTGGTGGCTGTAGGCGAACGGCACCGCGCGATTGGGGTTGACCGCGATGGCGTGGTCCAGGAAGTTGCCGGCCCCGAGGGTGGGTTCGGTCATCAGCTGCTGCCGGGCGGCGAGGGGTGCGATGGAACTCTGATCGCTCATGGCGGTCTCCCGGTGCGAGTCGCCCGGCGTGCGTTCTTGTGGAACGACTGCCGGGTGAACTGGTCGATGAGGTCTGGCTCTCAGCAGAACGGGGTGGTTCGGGTGAGGCTGCTCTGCGGGTGTTCTTCAGGTGGTTCCTAGCGGTGGGCGAGGATCTCCGCGACCACGCGGTGGCCGGAGCGGATCGCGCCTTCCATCAGCCCGAAGTACTCGGTGCTGGTCTCGGTGCCGGCCCAGTGCACCCGGTGGTGCGGTGTGGTCAGCGTCGGGCCGAGCTCGAGCCAGTCGCCCGGCCCGAGCAGGGCGGCGTAACAGCCCTGGCTGTACTGCTCGTTGACCCAGTCGGTGAGCCGGAAGCCGATCGGTTCCGGCAGCATCGGGAACAGCCGGGCGGCCTGCCCGACCGCCGTCGAGCGCTGCTGCTCCGGCGGCAGCGCCGCGTACCGGTGTGCCTCGGCGCCCGTGACGAAGCCGGTCAGCACGCCGACCCCGCCCTCGGCCGGGGAGTCGTCCACCGTGGACAGCAGCGGGCCCTCGGCGTTGACCGACCAGCCGGAGAGGCCGTGGTCGCGCCAGACCGGTTCGGGGTAGACCAGGTTCACCTTGACCGCGCAGCCGCGGGCGGTCCGCCCGCTCGCCCGGCGGACCGGCAGGGCGGGCCGGTAGTCGACGGCGTCGGCCAGCAGCGGTGGCAGCGCCATCACCACCACGTCGGCCCGGTGTTCGCCGTGCGGCGTACGGACGGTGACGCCGTCCCGGTCCTGATGGACCGTCAGGACCGGTTCGCCGAGCCGTACCCGAGCACCGAGCCGCCCGGCCAGCAGCTCGCAGGCCTGGTGGGCGCCACCGGTGATCCGGTCCTGCTGGGCACCGCCCTCGAAGGCGTTGAGGTAGCGGAGGCCGCCGCCCGAGCGCAGGTAGAACGCCATGTGCAGGACGGAGACGTCGGCCGGGTCGGCGGCCATCATCTCGCCCAGGAAGAGCGGGAAGAACAGCCGGGCGTCCGGATGGGTCAGGTGCTGCTCGGCCCACTCGGCGGCGGTCAGGGTGTCCAGCCGCTCGGCGTCCGGGGTGAGCCAGGGGGCCTCGGTCCTTACGGTGGCGGCGAGTTCGTCCAGCAGCTCGAACAGGTCGCCGAGGGCCACGGCGTTGAGCGGCGGGAACCGCCCGTCCCGGGTGGCGTGCTCGGCGCCGAGCGCGAAGCGGCTGGCGCCCTGCATCGTGGTCGGGGTGGTCTTGAGACCCAACTCAGCCATCAGGGCGTGCAGTTCGGTGTGCCGGTTGCCCAGGTAGGCGGCGCCGGCGTCGATCCAGGCGGTCGGCGCGACCTGGCGGCCGTGGGTGCGGCCGCCGACCCGGTCGCGGGCCTCCAGGACGGTGACCTCGATCCCGTGGTCCGCCAGCCCGGTCGCGGCCGTGAGCCCGGCCAGTCCGGCGCCGACCACGACGGCGCTGCGGGTGTGGGTCATCGGGCAGCGGCGATCTGCTCGGCGAGACCCTGCGGGGTGGGCGCGAGCACAAAGTCGTCGAAGGTCAGCTCGACGCCGTGGCCGCGGGCGATCGCGCTCAGCACCCGGGTCGCGATCAGCGAGTCGCCGCCGAGCAGGAAGAAGTCGGAGTCCGGCGCGACCTCGGTGCTCTCCAGTACCCGACGGAAGATCGCCACCACGCTCTCGACGTCGGCCGCCTCGACGTCGGCTGTGGCGTCCGCGCTGGTGGGTCTGCCGCCGGAGCCGGCGGAAGTGGTGGTGTCAACGCTCATCGAGGGTCTCCTTTGACCTGTCAGTGGGCTGGGTCAGTGCGTTGCGTGCCGCAGGTGCGAGCCTGCGCGGTCGACCTTTCCGCTTGCGGTGAGGACGAGTTGGGGGACCACGGTGATCCGGCTCGGCACCAGATGGCCGGGCACCCGCCCGTGCAGATAGGACCGGACGTCGGTGTCCAGGGTCCCGGCCGTGGCGGGGGTGCGCGGCACGATGTAGGCGACCAGCGCGGAGCGGCCGGCCAGCGTGGTCCCCACCACGGCCGCCGCCTGCACCCCGGGATGGCTGGTGAGGTGGGCCTCGACCTCGGCCGGGTCGACCCGGATGCCGCGCACCTTGATCTCGTGGTCCAGCCGGCCCTGGTGGGTGAGCACGCCGTCGGGTGCGCTGCTCACCCGGTCGCCGGTCCGGAACCGGCGCTCGCCGTCGACGACGGTGAACCTGGCTTCGGTGGCCTCGGGCAGCCCGAGGTAGCCGAGCGCGAGCGCGGGCCCGCCGATCATCAACTCGCCCTGCTCGCTGATCTGTTCGATGACGTGCGGGAGGGCGCGGCCGATCGGCGCCCGGGTGCCGCCGTCCCAGCTCCAACCGGGGGAGGGTGCCTCGGGGCCGTGCAGGTCGACGGCGTGGGTGATCAGGGTGGTCTCGGTGCAGCCGTAGGTGTTGAGCAGCCGGATCCGCCCGGTGTCCAGGCGGCTCCAGTCGTCCAGCCGCGCCGGACTCGCGGCCTCGCCACCGATGATCAGCAGCCGGAGGCAGGCGGGTAACGGCAGTTGGTCCTCGGTGAGGTGGAGCACCAGCTCGTGCCAGAAGGCGGTCGGCAGGTCGAGGACGGTGATCCGCTCCCGTTCGACCATCCGCAGGAAGCGGGGGAACGAGCCCGAGTGCGCCTCGGCGTCGAGGACCAGGGCGGCCCCCGTGGTGAGGGTGGGCAGGATCTCCTCGAAGCAGGTGTCCCAGTTCAGCGAGGCGAACTGGAGGACCCGGTCCGCGGGCGTCAGACCGAACAGCTCGCGCAGCGAGTGGACGGTGGTGGAGATGGCCCGGCGGGGAGTGACGACGGGCTTCGGCTGTCCGGTGGAGCCCGAGGTGAAGAGGATGTAGGCCGGTATGTCGGGGTCTGTTTCCAATTGGCCCATGGCTAACGGATTCTGATGATCCGTCGGGTCGGCCGAGGGTGGGCCCGCGGTGAGTTCCGCCGACTGGTCCGGTTCTGTCGAATCCACCCCGAGATGGTCCGACTCCAGGTATTTCAACCCGAGTTGGGATGCCAATCCGGGATCGGCGCCGAGCACGGTCCGGCAGTCGACCGCCGACAGCATCGCCTGCTGCCGTTGCGGCGGGAATGCCGGATCGACGGGGCAGTAGACCCCTTCGGCCGCGAGTACGCCGAGCAGCCCGACGAGCGTTTCCGGTGTGTGTGTCGCGTGTACCGCGACCACGCCGGGATTGGCTCCCAGCCGTGCGGCAAGCGTGTGCGCCAGCTCGTTGAGCCGGCGATAACTCACGGCGCGTCCTTGGTGGATGAGCGCCGGGTGATCCGGGTAGCGAAGAGTAGTTTGTCTGAACGCGTCAAAAAGGTCGGAAGCGACCTCGCTGGCGCCGCGATTGTTTGACATGTCCGCCCCAGCCAATGCTTCGCGAGCGCTCATTGGTGCTCGGCGAACCGGGACTCTACCTTCGAACATGTGTCGTCACAATGGTTGTTGAGGCTGTTTCCTCAAGGTGGCGTGGTGGAGCTGTGAACAGGGCTGGCCTGGCGAGAAGGGCGGAAATGTACCGATGATCGACTCCGGGCTGTGCGCGTCCGACTGCAAGGGGTGATCTTCCGGCGGGCGGGTTGCCATGGCGGCGTGCCTCGGATTTCCGCAACGGCTTGACGCTGCGTCAGAAATGGCTGAGAAGTGACAGGTTGGCGGTGGCCCGTCCGATCCGGTGGTTGAACTTCCTTTACCTTCCGGCGAGTTAGGAGTACTGGTGATCGTCCTGTCCGTCGGGGCCGGCGTGGCCGCCCTGCGCGGCGTGAGCGGCGACGGCGCGGTACGCCGCCCGGAACTGCCCGGAAAAAGGACCTGGCAGATCGAAGTGCGGGGCGCTATGGTCATCCGCGATGACTACTCACTCCGTTCACAGATCGGGGGTCCCATCCGCGCAAGGTGAGTGCTGATGCTCACTTGGACCGCGAATGGGGATTCCCGACTTTCCCACTGGCAGCGCGTGCGCGAGTTCGCCGTGCCGCCCACCATGATCGAGGCTGCCACCGCCCGCCGGCATACCGGGGACTGGGCCGGGGCATGTGCCGCCGCAGCTGTCGACATCGACTTCGGCCTGCGTCATTTGGCGCGCACCCACGGCCGGGAACTGATGGCCGAAGTACGGGCCGATCTACGCCATTTGGCGCCCGACCTGTTGCGCTGGCACCTGCCGAGGATCGCCCCGGACGGGCTGCTGCGCCCAGGTCTGACCGTCGAACTGGCCCGGTACCGGGCCACCGGGCCCGACGGCGACCGTCCGGTGCACCTGGTGGCCCGGACGCCGCCCGCCTGGGCGGACGCCGGTCAGCGGATCAGCCTCGGGCTGTGGGACAGCTCTCAGTCCGAGGCGGCCGGTTGGGGCCCGCCGCACCCCCGTCCCCACCGGCGTTTCCGCCTCGACCTGCACCGTCACCTCTGGGACGCGCGCAGGGCCGATGAGCTGCGGATTCGCTCGGGGGCCGATGCGGTCGGGCCGCCCGCCGGCCCGGAGCCGGCGGGGTTGCTGCCGCCGGGGTACCGCTGTGCCGTCGACCGGTGGGCGGCCGAGGCGGCGATCCTGCTCCGTGCCGAGGGCCGGTCCACCAGCAGTGGGGCCGGTGCCGTCGGCGTGCGGCTCGGCGCCCGGCACCGGCTGGTCCTGGAACTGGGCGGGGACGTGGACGGCCCTGGCCCGTCCACGCTGCGGATCGCGAAGGCGTCCCCGGATCGCGGCGGCCGCCGGCTGCCCGTGCTGCCCGACGCGGCGACCTGGGTGCTGCCCGACCTCGACCTGCTCCGCGCCGGACTGATCGAGGCCGATCGGCTGCACCCGCTGGTCGCCTCGGCGCTGGTGCCGGGTCGCTCGCCGACCGCACCGTCCCAACTGCCTTCCCCGACAGGCCAACCGCAGCTGGTGGAGTGCCAGGGAAGCCTGCACCGGATCGGCATGGTCGACGGGGTACTGGCCCCCTTGGACCACGACCCGGCCGAGATCCGCCGCGAGGAGCTGCTGGTCGCACTGTCCGGCACCCCGATGCCCTGCCTGCAGGCGATCGACCTGGCGCACCGTCACCCGGACTGCCTGGTCGGCGTCCGCGAACGGCTGGACCACGGTGACATCGCCGGTGCGCTGGCCGTCGTCGAAGGGCTGCTCGGCCCCGACGCACTGCTGCGCAGCGGCGATCTGCGGGACGAACTGGAGACCGCCGCGCACCGCCGGATCAGCTACGGGCTCTTCCGGGCCGGCCTGGCCGGCTCCGGACCCGGGCCCCATCGTGACCGTACGGACGGCCGCCGGTCCGCCGAGCGCCGCTCGCGTCCGCGCCACGCGCTGACCTACTGAACCTCGGGGCTCTGCCCGCCCCGCTCCCTACACACCACAGGTGATCAGACATGCCCAGGTACCCCAATTCCTCTCAACTCGACGTCGCCGGAGAGCTGTTGGCTCTGCTCCGCGACACCACCACCGAACCGCGCCCCGACAGCCAACTGGAGGCGCTGACCCTGACCGTGGCCGCCGATCTGCCCGTGCTGCTCTGGGGTGAGCCGGGGATCGGCAAGACGGCGGCCCTGACCCAACTGGCGGCCACCCTGGACCTGCCGCTGACCACCGTGATCGCCAGTGTCCACGAGCCGTCCGACTTCTCGGGGCTGCCTGTCATCGGTGACGATCCCGCCGAGCAGGGCGTCCCGATGGCTCCGCCGGACTGGGCCGTCCGCCTGGTCCGGGCGGGCCGGGGGCTGCTGTTCCTGGACGAGCTCTCCACCGCGCCGCCGGCCGTGCAGGCCGCGCTGCTCCGACTGGTGCTCGAACGGCGGATCGGGTCCCTGCAACTGCCGCCCGGGGTAAGGATCGTGGCCGCCGCCAACCCGCGAGCCTCGGCGGCCGACGGCTGGGAGCTGAGCCCGCCGCTGGCCAACCGGTTCGTCCATCTGCAGTGGACCCATGACCACGAGGTGGTGGTCCGTGGCCTGGGTGGCACCTGGCCGCAGGCGACGCTGCCCCGGCTCGATCCCGAACGGCTGGCGGCATCAGTGGAGTTCGCCCGCCGCGCGGTCTGCGGCCTGCTCGCCGCCCGCCCCGGGCTGGTGCACCGGCTGCCGTCCAACGAAGCCCGCCGGGGCGGCCCCTGGCCGTCACCCCGGAGCTGGGAGATGGCGCTCTGTCTGGTCGCCTTCGCGACGGCGGCCGGCTCGTCCAGGGAGGTGCTCTCCCTGCTGGTCAGGGGAACGGTGGGGGACGGCCCTGGCCTGGAACTGCTGGCGAGCCTGGACCGGATGGACCTCCCCGACCCCGAGGAACTGCTCGCCGACCCGGCCGGTGCCGTGCTCCCCGAGCGAGGGGACCTACGGCAGGCGGTGCTCGACGGAGTGGTGGCAGCGGTCCACAACCGGCCGTCGAGGGACCGCTGGGACTCCGCCTGGGCGCTGCTGGTCCGGGCCTTGGAGACCGGGGCCCCGGATCTGGTGGTCGTCCCCGCGACCACCCTGGCCACGCTGCGTTGCGAGGCGTGGCCGGTTCCGGCGGCCATCGAGAAGCTCGCCGGTGTGGTGTCGCTCTCCCAGCGAGCCGACCGGACGGCGGCCCGGGTTCAGGCCCGGGTCGCGGTCGGCGCGCAGGCGGGCCGGTGACCCCGGGCACCCTGGACCGGGACCGGCTGTTCGCCGCCCGGCTGCACGCCGCGCGGGCCCGGCCGTACCTGGCGACGGCGCTGTTCGCGCTGCACGTGGTGGAGTCGCGCCGGGTGCCGACGATGGCCGTGGACCGGTACTGGCGCTGCTACGTCTCGCCGGCCTTCGTGGACCGGACCCCGGAGGAGGAGCTGGCCGGGGTCTGGGTGCACGAGGTGTCGCACCTGCTGCGCGACCATCACGGGCGCAGCGACCGGGTGGCCCGCGAGCGCGGGCTGCATGGTCCGGGGGAGCGGCTGCGGATGAACATCGCCGCGGACTGCGAGATCAACGACGACGCGTTCGGCGAGGGACTGGTCCGCCCCGAAGGTGCCTTCGTGCCCGAGGACTTGAGGCTGCCGGACGGACAGCTGATGGAGGACTACCTGCGTCAGTTCCGGCTCGGACCGCTCACCGAGGGCCTGGCCTGGCTGGACTGCGGCAGCGGCGCCGACGGACTCGAACGGGACTGGGAGCTCGGACCGGACGGCGCGCACGGCCTCACCCCGCAGGAGCGCGACGCGGTCCGGTTCCGGGTTGCGCAGGGCATCACCGGCCGGCCCGGCAGCGCCCCGCAGGGGTGGGAGCGCTGGGCCGAGGAGGCGTTCCAGGCACCCCAGCCGTGGCGGGAGTTGCTGGGGGCGGCGATCCGCACCGCGACCTCGGGATCCGGCGCGGGCCAGGACTACACCTACGGCCGGCCGTCCCGGCGGTCGGCCGGCGTACCCGGTGTCGTCCTGCCGATCCTGCGGCGCCGGCCGCCCCGGGTCACCGTGGTGATCGACACATCCGGGTCGGTCAATGACGCCGAACTGGGCAGCGCACTCAGGGAGGTTGCCGCGATCTCCCGTGCGGTGGGCGGCCGTCGCGACCTGGTCAGCGTGCTCTCCTGCGACGCGTCGGCCGGGGTCGTGCACCCGCTCTGCCGCGCCGAGGGTATCCCGCTGGTGGGCGGTGGCGGAACGGACCTGCGGGCCGGCTTCGCGCGAGCGCTCCGAACCGGACAACGACCGGATGTCATCGTGGTTCTGACGGATGGCCAGACGCCCTGGCCGAGCTCCCGGCCTCCGTGCCGGACGGTGGTGGGCCTGTTCCCCCGCCCACGGCCGGCTAGCTCCTGCGACGAGGACGACCCCGACTACGTACCGGACTCGCCACCCGACTGGGCCCGGGTGGTGGAGATCGGGTCGGGCCCCGGCGGCCGGTGAGTCGGTGAGGGCGTCAGCACCCGTTCCAGGCGGGCGAGTTCGGCCAGTAGGCGCCGGCCCTGGGGGCCGATGCCGCGGACCGTCTGCTCGGCCAGGCGGGGGTTGACGGAGAGGATGTGTTCGGCGCCGCCGGCCTGGACGGTCATCGCGGTCAGGTCGTGGGTGATGACGTCGTGCAACTCCTGGGCCATCCGGGCGCGTACGGCCTCCCGGGCCAGTTCGGTGCGCGCTGTCGCGGCCCGGCGGGCCAGCTCGGCCAGTTCGGCGCGGCGGGCCCGTGACCACCGGCCCCAGAGCCAGCACAGCAGGAAGGGGAGCGAGTAGGTTGCGGCGATGAGCACCAACTGCCCGGCCGAGAAGTAGCCGAGGCTGCCGTCGGCGACTCCCGGGGCCACGGCCAGCGGCCCGAAGGCCAGGGCGCCCGCCAGCCCGGCCAGCGAGACCCGGGGAGAACCGAAGCAGGCGGCCCAGCGGGCCAGTACCAGGCAGCCGAGCGGCAGCAGCCCGAGCCCGGCTCCGGCCCACTCGCTCAGCAGGAACAGCCCCAGCGCCCAGGCGCCGTCCGCGACGACGGGACGGCGGAGCAACCACGTATGGAGTCGGTACACGCCGCCAGCGTAGGCAGCCGGTGGCTGACCCCGAGTCAGCCGCTGAGGCGATCCGCCCTCCTCCTCCGGAGGTATGCGCACTCGATGCTCAGGTGAGCGCGAACGCGGTGTAGCGGACGGCGCTGCCGGTGCGGGCGGCCGAGGCGACGGCGAGGGTGTGGTTGAGCCAGCGGTAGCGCTCGTCGCCGGTCTCGAAGCGGCAGAAGAGCCTGAAGTAGTACTCGCCGGGGTCCACCTCCTGCCCGGCGGCCAGCCTCCGGAGCACCTCGGGCGGGCCGTGCCGGACGCCGTTGGTGGTGAGGTGGAGGAGTGCGCCGTCGTGGGTGCGCAGGGTGGAGCGGGTGTCGATCTCGGCGGAGCCGTCGGGGTGCAGCAGCTGCCAGTCGGCTCCGCCCGGGAGGATCTCCCCGGCCAGCCGCGGTCCGTCGAAGGTCCCGCCGACGATGTTGACGACCCGGCGGCGGCCCCGGTGCGAGTCGCCGAGGTCGAGCACCGGGTCCAGGTGCACGTCGAAGGCGGCGAGGTGGGCGAGTTTCACCGCACGCTCCACGAGGGGCGCGAGTTGAGCAGCACCGGGTCGAAGCCCGCGGTGCGCTTGTACGCGGCGGCGATCTCGGTGCGTTCGGCGAGCGGGACGACCTGCTCGATGTCGTCGAAGCCGTCGGGGGCGCGCTCGTGCGCGAGCCGCATGACCACCTCGGGTCCCTGTTGCCGGTTGGCGAGCTGGAGCGCCGTGGTGGCCGGCCGGCGGAGCTCCTCGTACGCGGCGGTGCCGCCGGTGGTGGCGAGCGAGTGGGCGAGCACCCGGGCGTCGATGATCGCCTGGGAGGCGCCGTTGGAGCCGACGGGGTACATCGCGTGGGCGGCGTCGCCGAGCAGGACGACGTCGTCCCGGCTCCAGGACGGGAGGGGATCGCGGTCCACCATCGGGTACTCGTACGCGGCTTCGGCGGCCGCGATGAGACCCGGGACGTCCAGCCAGTCGAAGGTCCAGTCGGCGAACTGCCGGGCCACGGCGGCCGGGTCGGCGGGACGGTTCCAGTTGCCGCGCTCCGGCGGTTCGCCGTCCAGCGGCTGCTCGGCGATCCAGTTGACGAGGCGTCCGTCGCCGATCGGGTAGGCGACGAACTTCTGCGTGCCGTCGCCCGCCATGATCATCGAACGGCCGGTCAGGAACGGCGTGCCGTAGCTGGTGCCGCGCCACAGGACGAGCCCGTTCCACGGCGGTGCCCCTTCGTCGGGGAAGAGCGCGGACCTGACGGCCGAGTGGATCCCGTCGGCGCCGACCAGGAGGTCGGAGTCGTGCCGCAGCGAGGTGATCCGGCTGGCGGTCCGGACGGCGTGGGTGCCGAGGCGCTCGCGGACGGCGTCCAGCAGGAGCAGCTGGAGCCGGCCGCGGTGCACCGAGTACTGCGGCCAGCGGTAGCCGGCGGCGAGTCCGCGCGGTTCGGCCCAGACGGCCTGGCCGTGGCGGTTGAAGTAGGCCAGTTCGGCGGTCGGGACGGCGATCGCCGCCAGCTTCTCGGCGAGGCCCAGCTCGGTCAACTCCCGGACGGCGTGCGGGAGCAGGTTGATCCCGACGCCGAGCGGGCGGATCTCCGGGGCCGCCTCGTGCACGACGACGTCCTCGAACCCGGCCGCGTGCAGGCTGAGTGCGGTGGCGAGTCCGCCGATGCCCGCGCCTGCGATGGTGATCTGCACAGCACCCTCCTGGGGGAGATTGTTATGGCCGTAACAATCTCCTACCGGGCCGCCCATGCGCAAGACTCTGTCCTGTGGACCGACCAGATCTCAGATACGCCGACTACGCCCGCGACCGCCTGGCGGGCATGCCGCCCCCGGCCGACCCGGAGGCGTTCGCGCTCGCGCACCATCTGCTGCACCTGTCGTACCTGGTGGTCGCCGACCTGGAGAGCCGGATCCACCGCCCGCGCGGCTGGACGCTCCCGGGCTTCCGGCTGATGTTCAAGCTCTGGCTGCTCGGGCCGACCCAGCCCGCCCGGCTCGCCGAACTCTCGGCGATGTCCCGCTCCGCCGTCACCAACGCCGTCAACACCCTGGAGCGCGACGGCCTGGTCGAACGCCGCCCGCTGCCCGAGGACCGTCGCGCCGTCGCCGTGGCCCTGACCGCCCGGGGCGAGGACGCCGTCCGGGAGGCCTTCGCCGAACAGACCCGGCGGGAGCAGGAGTGGTTCGCCGTCCTCGATCCCGAGGAGCGGAGCACCCTCACCGGACTGCTGACCCGCATCCTGGCCGCCCGCCCCGACCCGGGCGCCTAGCGCACCGGCCCCTCCTTGGCAAGGCCCGCGGCAGAACGTCCGAAATCGATCGTGCCGGGAACATCAGCTGACCACCCGTCAGTTGACGGTGTGCGGGCCCCGCCCGTGCCACCTTTTATCGACCAGGAGACGATCGTGCGCATACTCTTCACCGGACCGGCCGCGCCCACCCACGTGTTCCCGATGGTGCCCACCGCGCAGGCCCTGCGGGCGGCCGGGCACGAGGTGCTGTTCGCCAGCCCGAGCCCGATGGACCAGCTCCGGCAGGCCGGCTTCCCGATCGTCGAGATCGGCGACGGCCGGCCGCTCCGGGACTCGTTCGTGGCCACCAGTGGCGAGCAACCGCGCTATGCCAGGCCCGATCTGACGCAGGATCAGATCATCGACGTGGCCGCCGCCGCCTTCGCGCACGCCTCCCGCGCCACCGTGGACGGTCTGCTGGCCACCGCCAGTGAGTGGGGCGCCGACCTGCTGATCCACGACTCCTGCCTGGCCTCGGCCCAGCTGGTCGCGGCCAAGCTCAAGATCCCGGCGGCGCTGCAGAACTTCGGCTTCATCTCGGGCCTCGACATGGCCGCCCGGCTGGCCGGTCACTTCACCGACCTCTACGAGGCGCACGGCGTGGCCGCCCCGGCCGAGACCACTCCGCTGAACGTCGTCCCGGTCTCGCTCGGCGGCGACGCGGGCGGTCTGCGGATGCGCTACATCCCCTACAACGGCGGTGGCGTGGTCCCGGCCGACCTGCTGCGCCGCGGCACCCGGCCGCGGGTCGCCGTCACGCTGGGCACCGTGGTCACCGAGGTGGACGGGGTGCACGCCATCACCCGCCTGATCGAGGCCGCCGCGTCGGTCGACGCCGAGTTCCTGCTCGCCGTCGGCGATGCCGACCTCAGCCACCTCGGCACGCTTCCGGCCAACGTGCGCCCGCTGCCGTGGGTGCCGCTGGCGGAGCTGCTGCGGGTCTGCGACGCGGTGATCCACCACGGCGGCTCCGGCAGCGCGCTGACCGCCGTGCAGGCCGGGATCCCCCAGCTGGTGCTGCCCCAGGGCGCCGACAACTTCCTCGCCGCCGACATCCTGACCGGCACCGGCGCCGCGCTGCGTTCCAGCTCCGCGGACGTCGACACCCCGCTGCTCGCGCGGCTGATCGGCGACGCGGCACTCCGCGAGGCGGCCGTCCGGCTCCGGGCCGAGAACGACGCCCTTCCCACCCCGGCCGCCCTGGTCCCCGCCATCGAGGCCCTCGCGACCGGCGCGCGCTGAGCTGAATCGGGGCGGCAGGCCGGACGGCCTGCCACCCCGGTGACGGCGGTTCAGCTCAGCGGGCGGCACAGCAGGGCGTCGGGCACCCCGCCGTGGTTCCACTTCCAGGTGAAGGCGACGCCGGCCAGGTACTCCTGGTCGGTGCACTGGCCCTTGTAGTAGCCGGGGGCCCAGTCGCTCCCGGACGAACCCCCGGTGGCCGGACGGTTGTCGCCGTGGTCGAACCACACGTTGCGGCCCGCCGTGGGCAGCGGAGCGCTGGCCCGGGCGCAGAGCAGGGAGGCCATCGAGCTGCCCCGGACGCTGTAACCCACCACGAGCTGGTTGTCCGGGCACTGCAGCTTGTTGTACCCGGACGCCCAGTCGCCCCCGGTCACGTAGCGCTCGTCGGTGACCCGCAGATAGGGAGTGTCGGTGGCCCCGGGCTGCGCCGCGTCGGTGCACAGGCCCCGGCTGTCGCTGCGGCCGAGACCGGTCAGGCGCTGACCGTCGGGGCAACTTCCCTTGCGGGCACCGGAGTCCCAGTCCGGCAGCGCGAGCATCCGGGCCGAGACCACGTAGTCACCGTGGTCGAGGTTGAGCATGTTCCAGTGGGAGACCTGGGCCACCGGCCCGGTGCGGCCCGGCGCGCCGACCAGCCTGCGCCAGTCGGTGACCCGCCAGTCGCCGGGGTCGTCGATGCTCAGCCGGGTACCGTCGGGGGCGTACGAGAGCAGCGCCCAACTGTCCAGCGGTGCACCGTCCTTGGTCCAGCCGACCAGTGGCCAGATCGCGAAGTCGGTGTCGTTGGCCACCAGGATGTCGGTGAAGTTGCGGAGCCAGGCCTGCTCCTTGGCGTCGTTGGAGCCGCGGCCGCCGGCCCCGAACTCGCTGATCCAGACCGGGGCGGTGAAGTGCTGTCCGGACTGGGTGACGAACAGCGCCTCCCGGTCGACCACCTGGGCGAGTTCGGCGGCGCCGAAGTCCTGGTAGCGGGGGTCGTCGGTGGCCCCGAGCCCGCTGCCCGCGCCGCTGTTGGCCGGTCCGGTGTAGGCGTAGAAGTGTGCCGCGTACACCAACTTGCCCGAGTTGATCAGGGTGTTGGAGAGGGTGCGGACGGGGGCGAGCACCGGCCGACCGTGCGGGAGACCGTTGAGCGGGATGCCGTACCAGTTGATGCCCTCCATGATGACCAGCAGGTCCGGAGCGGCCTGCAGGATCCGGTTGCCGGCGGCCTCGAAGGCCGCGTTCGCGTCGTGGGAGTCGCCCCAGCCCCAGTTCGGGTCGTCCCAGACGTCCCGGCGGATCTCGTTGCGCAGGTCGGCGCCGACCACGCGCTTGTTCGCCCGGTAGCGCTCGGCGACGAACACCCAGTCGGCGATCCACTGCTCGGTGGACTGCCCGCTGTTCCAGCGTTCGTTGCCGTCCAGTCCGCAGCACCAACGGGCGCTGGTGGTGTGGTTGTTGAGGATCACGGCGAAGCCGTCGGCGGTCAGCGCGGCGACCACCGCGTCGAACACCTGGAGCCCGGTGGCCCCGCGCAGCTGGGGATTGGCCGCGACGGCCGCGTCCGGGACCGGGGTGGTGTCGTGCAGGAGGGCGTTGGAGAAGGGGAGTCTGATGCTGTTGATGCCGAGCCCGTGGAAGTCGGCCAGGATCTTCGCCATCGGGACCCGGTCCAGCCCCAGCGGCATGTTGTGGCCGGGCTCGCCGTGCATGTGGTTCGCGGGGTCGCCGATGTCCCCGCTGCCGAGCCAAGTACCCTGGGCTCCTTCCCAGTTGCCGGACTTCAGCTTGAAGCGGTTGCCGTTCGCGTCCACGATCCAGCGGCCCCGGGTGCTGAGCGGGCCGGTCCAGGACGCGGCCGGCTCGGCGCCGGTCTGCGGTGTCGCCGCTGCTGCCGCGTCCACCCCGGCAGGCAGGCCGGACAGCAGGGCCGCGACGCACAGCGCCCGGGTGAGGAGTCTTCTGATGGTGCCTGGCCTGGCGGTTCTCACGGTCTCTCCCTGAGGGACGGGGTGCGAGGCGGTGCAACTGAGTGAATGTACGCGTTCAATGACTCACTCTCAGCCATTGCGGCCGTCGCTGGCTACCCCTCGGTAACAGTTGCCCTGAAAGGGCGTCAGGCCGGCAGGCGGGGTATGTACGCCGCACCCCGGTCGGAGGGACGGTCGGCGCGGCAGCCGCGGGTCAGCAGTGGGGACGTCCGGTGCCGCAACACCACCCCCGGAGCAGCGGTTCTTCGGATGGAAAAGGGCAGGCGTAACCACACCGCTCTGATGGCGGCGCTCAGTTGAGGGCGCATGGCCGTCACTGTAGAGCGGCGGCACCACCCCGAAGCAACCGAATTCGGCCTGTCAGAGCTGCGCCGTGATCTCGCCCGCCGCTCGGGCGCCGGAGAGGACCGCGGCGTTGAGGGTGGCGTTGTCCACGTCGGTGTGCTCGCCCGCGAAGTGGATCCGGCCCTCCTGGACGGCTTCGTAGCCTGCGAACGCGGTGTACTGGCCGACCCGGTAGTAGTGGTACGCGCCCAGGTGCCAGGGGTCGAGCGACCAGTGGTCCTCGTACGCCCGGCCGTTGTAGGCGGCCGTCGTGCCGGGGTGGACGTGCTCGATCTGGGCGAGGAAGGCGTTCACGTCGGCGGCCGGGGCCGGGCCGTGCGCGGCGCCGGTGAGCCGGTCCCTGGCGCCGTCGCCACCGGGGAAGTTGACCAGCAGGGCCGGTGCGCCCGCCTCGCCCAGCTGTACCGAACCGTCCCAGGCGGTCTGGTAGCCGAGCGGCCCGGTGTTGGAGATGCCGTTGTACCCGAGGGCGGGCCAGGTCTTCCGGGTGAGCTGGGTGACCAACTTGGCGTTCTGGCCCATCCCTTGCTGCCGGATCGCGGTCAGCTTCAGCGGGGACAGCTGGGCCCGGGACAGGTCGACCCTGCGCAGCGTGCTGAACGGCAGCGCCAGCACCACGTGGTCGGCCGGGACCGAGACGGTGCTGCCGCAGTGGTCGAAGGTGCAGGTGTAGCTGCCGTCGCCGTTCCGGGCCAGGGCGATCAGCTCGTACCCCTGCCGGACCGTGCCGGCCGGCAGCCGGCCGACCATGCCCGTCACCAACTGGTCGTTGCCGCCCACCAGATGGTACTTCTCGTCGAAGCCGCGGCCACCGGCGAAGATGCTCGAACCGCCGAGGAAGCCGATCATGTTCAATGCCGAGGACTGCCCCGGTTCGCCGCCGGACTGCAGTTGGAGGGCCTGGATCAGTTGGCCGAGCCGGGAGTCGGCGGGCAGGCCGATCTCGGCGAGGTAGTCCAGACAGGACAGCTGGTCGAGCCGGTGTGCCTCGGCGGTGTAGTTGTCGTAGCGCGGTGTGCCGATCGCCCGGTAGGAGGCGCTGAACGCGTCGAAAGCGTCGGCGATCCAGTCGTCCTGCTGCTGACTGCCGTTGTAGAGCGAGCCGTTGACCCAGCCGGCGTAGTCGCCGGAGTCCAGCGCGCCGCCGTTCGCGTACTCGCGTTGCAGGCCGAGGCTGTTGGCCAGGTTGAGCACGGCCTTGTCGGTCGAGCTGATGAACGAGCCGCCGTGCTCGCTCACCTGGCCGCCCGCGAAGAAGCCGCGCAGTGACCAGCAGCGGCCGCCGAGGTGGGTGGTGTCCGCCTCGTAGACGGTCGAGGCGATCGGCGTGCCCCGGTTCCACAGCTGATGGGCGCAGCGCAGCCCCGCCAGGCCCGCCCCGACGATCACCACCCGGGGCGCGGTGGGTGCGGCCGCGGCGGCCCGGGACGGGGCGAGCAGCCCGGCGGGTACGGTGGCGGCGGCGATCGCCCCTGCGGTGCCGAGGAGTTGACGTCGGCTCAGCTGTTGCTCGGCCCGTTCGCCGGCGACCTCGGCGACGGGCATGCCGCGCCGGCGGGCCTCGGCGTGGGTGGCGAAGACCGCACGCAGCGGTTCGGGCAGTCCGGCTCGGTCGGAGGGTACGCGGTCCATGGTGCCTCTTCTCGGGAGGGTGGCTTCCCTGCGGCGTCAGTGGGGGACCGCAGGCGGAGACAGTTCGGAGAGGCTCGCGCGGCGGCGTGGCGCCCGACGCGTTTTTCGAGTCGAGGGGGAGTGAAGCGCTCGCGCACCGGTGTTGTCAACGGTGTTGCGCATCCTGGTGCAGACCGGACCCCCGGGCCCGGCTCCCGTACCGGCCCCGCCGTCACCCCGCCGTCAGCCCCGGCGGACCGCCGCCGCCCGCTGCTCGATTGCGGTGATCAGGGCCTCCACCCGGGCGTGGAAGATCTGGTCGTGCGTCACCTCGGCCAGCTCCCGGCCCAGGCCGGCGATGTTCGGGAACCCCTCGGCGTCGACCAGGCGGTACTCGCGGCTCCAGGAGGACTCGTCACCGGCCCGGACCTCCGGGTCGAAGAGCAGGTAGGCGGCCCGCTGGCCGACGTAGGCCAGCAGCGAGTCGCCGACCATCCGGTAGTGGACGGCCGCGTCGACGCCGTCCAGGCCCGCTTCGCGGACGGCTCCGAGGATCAGCTCGACCACCCGGAACTCGTTGGCGCGCCGGGTGGTCCGGCTGGCCATCGCCGAGCTCACGGCCGGGTACTTGAGGGCGACCGCGAGCGAGCCGTCGGCCAGCGCCCGCAGCCGGTCCTGCCAGCCCAGGCCGGGCGGGATGCTGTCGAGCACCTCGCCCAGGGTGCGGTCGGCGACCGAGAGCAGCAGCTCGTCCTTGTCCCGGTAGTGCCGGTAGATCGCGGTCGGGTCGGTGCCCAGCTCCTCGCCGAGGCGTCGGACGGTGAAGGCGTCGGCGCTGCCCCGGGCGGCGATCCGCAGGCTGGCGTCGATGATCGCTTCGGGGGTCAGCTGGGCGCCAACGCGCTTGCTGCGGGCGGGAGTCACGGGTGGCTTCGACATAGTGCCCTCAGTGTATCGATGTGCCCACGAGTTGGCGCAACACCGTTGACAACAGTGTTGCGCTGCCGTTCACTCCTCCTCAACAACACGACGTGCGGGCCTGCCCGCCGAGGGGGAGTTCCGTTGACGACACAGGACAGCGCGGACCGGACCGGGCCGCGGGCGGACACCGTCTTCGTCGGTGGCCGGGTCTTCACCGCCACCGGCCCCGCGCCGATCGAGGCCGCGGTGGCGGTCGCCGGGGGCCGGATCGTCGCGGTCGCCGACGAGGCGTCCGTCCGGCTGCTGGTGGACCGGGACACCGAGGTGGTCGACCTCGCGGGCGGCCTGCTGGTCCCCGGATTCCAGGACGCCCACGTGCATCCGGCGGTGGCGGGCGTGCAGATGCTGCGCTGCGACCTGTCCGCCGAGCGCTCGGTGGACGGCTACCTGGCGGCGGTCGCCGCCTACGCCGAGGCCCACCCCGAGGCGCCGTGGATCTGCGGCGGCGGCTGGTCGATGGACGTCTTCCCGGGCGGCGTCCCGACCCGCGCGATGCTCGACGCCGTGGTGCCGGACCGGCCGGTGCTGCTGACCAACCGGGACGGGCACGGCGCCTGGGTGAACTCGGCCGCGCTGCGGCTCGCGGGCGTCGGCCGGGACACCCCCGACCCGGCGGACGGCCGGATCGAGCGGGCGGCGGACGGCAGCCCGGCCGGCACCCTGCAGGAGGGGGCGATGGACCTGGTGGCCGCGCACGTCCCGGTCGCGACGGCCGAGGAGGCGCACGCCGGGCTGCTGGTGGCGCAGGAACACCTGTTCTCGCTCGGGGTGACCAGCTGGCAGGACGCCATGATCGGCGCCTTCCCCGGCAACCCCGACAACTACCAGGTCTACCTGCGGGCGGCGGCGGACGGCTCGCTCCGGGCCCGGGTGGTGGGCGCGCTCTGGTGGGACCGCGAACGCGGCCTGGAGCAGCTGCCCGAACTGGAGGAGCGCCGACGCGGCGGGCAGGTCGGACGGTTCGCCGCCACCACCGTGAAGATCATGCAGGACGGCATCGCGGAGAACTTCACCGCCAGCATGCTGGAGCCCTACCTGGACGGCTGCGGCTGCCCGACCCAGAACACCGGACTCACCTTCGTCGGCCCCGAGGTGCTCACCGAAGCCGTCCGCGCGCTGGACGCGGCGGGCTTCCAGGTGCACTTCCACGCGCTCGGCGACCGCGCCGTCCGCCAGGCCCTGGACGCGCTGGCCGCGGCCCGGGAGGCCAACGGCGCGAACGACAACCGGCATCACCTGGCGCACCTCCAGGTGATCCACCCCGACGACCTGGCCCGGTTCGCCGAGCTCGGCGCCGGTGCCAACATCCAGGCGCTGTGGGCCGCGCACGAGCCGCAGATGGACGAGCTGACCATCCCGTTCCTGGGCTCCGAACGTGCCGCCTGGCAGTACCCGTTCGGGGACCTGCACCGGGCCGGCGCCCGGCTGGTGGCCGGCAGCGACTGGTCGGTGAGCAGCCCCAACCCGCTCTGGGGCATCCACGTCGCGGTCAACCGGGCCGTACCGGTGGACGCGCCCAACGCCCCGAACGCCGCGGAGGACCACAAGCCGCGCGAGCCGTTCTACCCCGAGCAGGCCCTGACGCTGGCTCAGGCGCTGACCGCGTACACGGCCGGCAGCGCCTGGGCGAACCACCTCGACGACGTCACCGGCACGGTCGAGGTCGGCAAGTACGCGGACCTGGTCGTGCTGGACCGCGACCCGTTCGAGCACCCGGCCGAGGAGATCGCCCGCACCCGGGTGCTGCGCACCTACCTCGACGGCCGCGCCGTCTTCACCGCCGCTCCCTGACCGCCCACTTTTCCTCCCCCGCGAAGGACCCCCATGAGACCCCGCAGCCTCCTCGCCGCCGCCACGGTGGCCACCGTCCTCGCCGCCGCCGGGTGCAGCGGCACCGCCAAGCAGGCCGACGGCACCGGCGCCGCCTACCGGCTGACCGACACCACGCCCGCCGCCGGCGGCGATCTTGACTCGTTCACCTGGTCGCTGTTCGGCGAGCCGACCACGATCGACTACGCGTACTCCTTCGACTTCCCGCCGAACCAGATCCTCGCCAACGTCTGCGAGAGCCTGCTGCGGTGGAACCCGGACCTGACCACCTCGCCGAACCTGGCCGCCTCGTTCGCCAACCCGACCCCGACCAGCTGGGTCTACCAGATCCGTCCTGGCGTGAAGTTCCACGACGGCAGCACGCTCACCGCGGACGACGTGGTCGCCTCGCTGCGCCGCAACCTGGACCCGGAGGTGGGCAGTGTCTGGGGCAACCAGTACCGCAACGTCGAGTCGATCGAGCGGACCGGTCCGCTGGAGGTCACCGTCACGTTGCAGGCGCCGGACGCCACCTTCAACAAGTACCTGGCGGCCGGCCCCGGGGTGGTCGAGTCGGCCGCCACCCTGGCCAAGTCCGGTAAGGAGTACGGGAGTCCGGGCACGGGGGTGAACTGCACCGGGCCGTTCTCGTTCGCCTCCTGGACCTCCGGTCAGTCGCTGGTGCTCAAGCGGTTCGACGAGTACTGGAACCCCCAGCTGAAGGCCAGGTCGGCGCAGGCGAAGTTCGTCTTCCTGGCCGACCCGACCACCCGGGTCAACGCGTTCCGCACCGGTGAGGTGGACGGCGGCTGGATGGTCCCGGCCGGTGCCTACGCGCAGTTGAAGGACACCCCGGGCGGCGCCCTCTACTTCGGCCAGAACACCACGGTCGCCACCGAGGTGGTCAACAACCTCAAGGGGCCGCTGGGTGACGCCCGGGTGCGGCAGGCGCTGCTGATGGCCGTCGACCGCAAGGGCATCGTCAAGGCCGGCGCCGGCGGGGTCGGCGAGGTGGCCAACTCCCTGGTGACGGCGAACAACTGGAACGGCGCACCGGGCGCCGCCGAGCTGATCAAGGCGCTGCCCGAGTACCCGTACGACCCCGCGAAGGCCAAGGCGCTGGCCGCCGAGGCCGGGGTGAACGGTCAGAAGGTGGTGATCGCGACCAGCCCGCTGGACTCGCAGACCACCATCATCACCCAGGCGGTCGCCCAGGCCGCCACCGCGATCGGGCTGAAGCCGGAGATCGACACCATCGCGGCCGACAAGTACACCGCGCTGTTCACCGACCCGGCCGCGCGGGAGGGCATCGACCTCTTCCTGACCTTCTGGTACACCTCGATCACCGACCCGCTGGACATGTACAGCTCGCTGCGGACCGGGGCGTTCAGCAACTACGGCGGCTGGTCGGACCCGAAGTTCGACGCGGCCGTCGACCGGGCCGTCGGCGCCTACGACCCGGCCGCGCACGCCGCCGCCACCGGGGAGGCCCAGCAGATCGCGATGGCCCAACTGCCCTGGCTGCCGCTGTACACCGAGCCGGTCAGCGTCTTCCTCGGCAAGCGGATCACCGGCGTCAAGCCCTCCATCGCCTACCTCTACTACCCGTGGGCCGCCGAGATCGGCGCCAAGGGATGACGCCCGCCACCGCGCTCCGGGCGGCCGGGTCGGCGGCGCGCAGGCTGCTGGGGATGGCGGTGACCCTGCTGGTCACCTCGTTCCTGGTGTTCTCCTCGCTCTACCTGGCGCCCGGCGACCCGGCGAGCTTCCTGGTCAAGGGCCGCAGTCCGAGCCCGCAGGAACTGCTGGCGATCCGTCAGCAGTACGGCTTCGACGACCCGTTCCCGGTGCGCTACTGGCACTGGCTGGAGGGCGTGCTGCACGGCGACCTCGGCCGCTCGTACCTGTTCCACCAGAGCGTCGGCGAGGTGCTCGGCGCGCGGCTGCCGGCCACCCTGCTGCTGGTGGGGGTGGCGACCGTGCTGATCGCCGTACTGGGTGTCGGCGCCGGGATCGTCGGCGCCCTTCGGCGCGGCACCCGGACCGGCTCGGCGGTGCTGCTGCTGGTGACGGTCGGTGCCGCGGTGCCCTCCTTCGTCGCGGCGATCGTGCTGCGCTCGGTCTTCGGGGTGCGGCTCGGCTGGTTCCCCACCATCGGCAACGGCACCGACCTGCCGGACCGGCTGCACCACGTCGCGCTGCCCGCGATCGCCCTGTCGGTCACCTTCATGGCGCTGGTCACCCGGGTGACCCGGTCCTCGATGCTCGACGAACTGCGGCGCGAGCACGTCGAGGTGGCGCTCAGCCGGGGGCTGCCCCGGCGGACCGTGATCCGGCGTCATGTGCTGCGCAACGCGCTCGGCCCGATCGTCACCGTCGGCGGGCTGCTGGTCTCGGGGATGCTGGTCAGCACCGCGATCGTGGAGACCGCGTTCGGCATGTCCGGGATCGGCTCGCTGCTGGTGCAGTGCGTGGACCAGCTGGATTTCCAGGTGGTCCAGGCGATCGTGCTGCTGGTGGTCGCCGCCTTCGTCGTCGTCAACACCCTGGTGGACCTGCTCCACCCACTGATCGACCCGCGCGTGCGCGCGGCCGGAGGAGCCCGGTGAGCATCCCGACTTCGCTGCTGAACAGTCCACTTGGCGCCCTGCTCGGTGCCCTGCGCCGGATCGGCGGCGGCCCGCTGGCCAGAGCGAGCACCCTGGTCCTCGCCCTCTTCGTGCTGGTCGCGCTGTTCGCGCCCTGGCTCGCCCCGCAGGACCCGACCTACGGCGAACTGGGCGAGAACTTCACCGGCCCGGGCCCCGAGCACTGGCTCGGCACGGACGGCGGCGGGCACGACACCTTCTCGGCGCTGATCGAGGGCACCCGCACCAGCCTGGTCGGCCCGCTGGCCGTGGTGCTGTTCGCCACCCTCGGCGGCATCGCGGTCGGCCTGTTCACCGCCTGGCGCGGCGGCTGGGTCGACACCGTGGTGGGCAGGGTGCTGGACATCCTGTTCGCCTTCCCCGCCCTGCTGTTGGCGATCCTCGCGGTGGCCCTGTTCGGCAAGGGGCTGACCGCGCCGGTGCTCGCGATGGCGGTCGCCTACCTGCCGTACACCGCCCGGCTGGTGCGCGGCCTGACCGCGCAGGAGAAGGCGCGGCCGTACATCGCCGCGTACCGGGTGCAGGGTCACTCGGCGGTGTTCGTCGCCCTGCGCCGGCTGCTGCCCGGCATCATGCCCACCGTGCTGGCCCAGTCGACGGTCAACTTCGGCTACGCGCTGCTCGACCTGGCCGCGCTGTCGTTCCTCGGGCTCGGCGTCCAGCCGCCGACCCCCGACTGGGGCGCCATGATCAACCAGGGCCAGGCGGCCGTCCTGCAGGGGGAGCCGCTGTCCGCGATCGTCCCGGCCGTCGCGGTCGTGCTGGTCGTGGTCGCCTTCAACGTCGTCGGGGAACACCTCGGCGACCGGCTCGCCGGGAGGGAATCCTGATGCCGATCCTTGAGTACGAGGAACTGCGTGTCGCGCTGCCGGGGATGGCCCGGCCGATCCTGGACGGCGTCAGCCTGAGCGTCGCCGAGGGCGAGGCCGTCGCGCTGGTCGGGGAGTCGGGCTCGGGCAAGTCGGTGACCGCCAGGGCCGCGCTCGGTCTGCTGCCGGAGGGAGCCCGGGTCGGCGGCCAAGTCCGGGTCGCCGGAGCCGGGTTGATCGGCGCGGACGCCGCGACCCTGCGCGCGGTGCGGACCGGCCAGGCGTCGATGATCTTCCAGGACCCGCGGGCCGGCATCAACCCGGTCCGCCGGGTCGGCGACTTCCTCACCGAGCAGCTCCGCCTGGTCGGCGGCCGGTCGAAGGCCGAGGCGGAGGCCCGGGCCCTCGAACTGCTCAGCGCCGTCGGCCTGCCCGACCCGCCCCGGCACCTGCGCCAGTACCCGCACCAGATGTCCGGCGGCATGCTGCAACGCGTCATGATCGCCGGAGCGCTCACCGCCGACCCCCGCCTGCTGCTCTGCGACGAACCCACCACCGCACTCGACGTCACCACCCAGGCCGAGATCATGGCCGTGCTGCGCCGGCTGCAACGCGACAACGGCCTCGGCCTGCTGCTGATCACCCACGACCTGGACCTGGCCGCCGCCACCTGCGACCGGATCTACGTGATGTACGCCGGGCGGATCGTCGAGACCGGCACCGCAGCCGAGCTGCCCGCCCGGCCCCGACACCCGTACACCGCAGGGCTGTTGGGCTCCTCGCCGCCGCTGCACGGTGAGCTCTCCCGGCTGGCGCCGATCCCCGGCACGCCGATGAGCCTGGCGCAGAGTGCACCCGGCTGCGCCTTCTTCGATCGCTGCCGGTTCGCGCAGCCCGTGCGCTGCGACCGGACCGCGCCTCCGCTGGTCCCGCTGGGACCGGCCCTGGTCGCCTGCCACCGGGTGGACGAAATCGCCAACTCGACTGCCAAGGAGGACCGTTGACCGCCGAACCCACCCCGCTGCTCCAGGTGAGCGGCCTGCGCAAGACCTACCCGGGCGACCGGACGCCGGTCGTCGCGGTCGACGACCTCTCCTTCGCGCTGCGCCCCGGCGGCGCCCTCGGCATCGTGGGGGAGTCCGGCTCCGGCAAGACCACCACCGCCCGGATGCTGGTCGGCCTGGAACGCCCGGACCACGGCGAGATCCTGGTGCAGGGCACCCCGCTGGCGGCCCGTACCCGGGGCAGGGCGGCGCGGCTGGCCCGGGCGAAGGCGGTCCAGATCGTCTTCCAGGACCCGTACCTCTCGCTGGACGCCCGGCTGAGCATCGGCGAGACGGTGGACGGCGTGCTGCGCCTGCACGGTGCGCCGTCCGGCGCGGCCCGGGCGGACCGGGTGCGGGAGTTGCTGGCCCAGGTCGGTCTCGGTGACCGCGAGGCCGCCGCGCTGCCCCGGCAGCTCTCCGGCGGGCAACGCCAACGCGCGGCCATCGCCCGGGCGTTGGCGGTCGAGCCCGCCGTCCTGGTGCTGGACGAGGCGGTGTCGGCGCTGGACGTCTCGGTGCAGGCGCAGGTGCTCAACCTGCTCTCCGACATCCGCCGCGACACCGGCATCGGCCTGGTCTTCGTCAGCCACGACCTGGCGGTGGTCCGCTACGTCTGCGACGAGGCCCTGGTGATGTACCGGGGCCGGACGGTGGAGCACCAGCCGGTAGCCGACCTGCTGGCCGCGCCCCGACACCCGTACACCCGGCTGCTGCTGGCTTCGGTGCCCCGCCCCGGCTGGAACCCCGAGGCGATCGGCGAGCAGCGCCGCGAGCTCGCGGCGGCCGACGCCCTGGTGCGGTAGACACGTGAAGGCCCCCGGCCGGGGGCCTTCGCCGCCTCCCTACACGTCGGTCAACTCGCCCAGCCCCAGCGTGCGCAGGGTGTGGTTGGCCATCTGCAGGTGGCCGACGGCGTTGGGGTGCGCGGGGTCGTCGAGCCACGGGATCGGGTCGGCACCGTCGGGGAACCGGGCCAGCCAGTGTGCCTCGTGGTCCACCAGCAGCGCGCCCGTGTCCTGGGCGATCTCCCGGACGGCCTGGCAGTAGGCGGGCAGTTCGGGACGGGCGGCGCGGCCGCTCATGCTGGTCAGGACGGGCGTGTGGAGTACGATCCGCGCACCGTCGGCCTTGGCGATGATGGCCCGCAGGTCGGTGTGGAACACCTCGAGGCCGGCCAGCCCGGCCCGGGCGTCGTTGGTGCCCAGCGAGATCGACAGCACGTCCGGCGCGAACCGGCCGATCAGGTGGTCGTAGGAACCGAGGACGTCGCTGGCGCACCAGGCGGAGACACCGGAGTTGACGACGATGTCGGTCAGCCGGTCCAGCTGCCAACGGATCCGCTCGTGGACGTGCTCGACCCAGCCCCGGGCTCCGTAGGTGTGCAGAACGGCCTGGGTGATGCTGTCCCCAGCCGCCACCCAGGTCATCGGTGTCGTCGAAAGCTCGATCACGTGACCATCCCCTGTTCGCTCCGGTGCGCGCTGATCGCGCGCACGCTGTTCGATCATGACGATACGTCGGATCCGCCGCGACCCCCGTGCCGCGGGCCGACGGTGGATCAGTAGTGTCTCGGTAGTCCGACGACGTGGGCCCACGAGGTGAGTCCGCGAGGAGCCGAGGAGCAGCCGCAGCCATGAGCACCCCGACCGAGGCAGGGCACGACCGGTCCGAGCCGGACCTGAGCGTGATCATCGGTGAGCGGCGTCATCTGATCAACCTCGCCTACCGCCTGCTCGGTTCGCTGGCCGAGGCCGAGGACGCCGTGCAGGAGACCTACGCGCGCTGGTACGCGATGTCGCGGGCGCAGCAGGAGGCCATCGAGACACCGGGCGCCTGGCTGACCACGGTGGCCAGCCGGATCTGCCTGGACCAGCTCGGTTCGGCGCGGGCCCGACGCGAGCGGTACGTGGGCGAATGGGTGCCCGAGCCGCTGCCCGACCGTACGGAGTGGTTCAGCGGCCGGGCGGGCGGCGGCAGTTCGGAGTCGGCCGACCCCGCCGACCGGGTCACCCTGGACGAGTCGGTGAACATGGCCTTCCTCGTCGTCCTGGAGTCGATGACGCCCGCCGAGCGGGTGGCGTTCATCCTGCACGACGTCTTCCGGTACCCCTTCGGTGAGGTCGCCGAGATGGTCGGCCGGACGCCCGCCGCCTGTCGGCAGCTGGCGTCCTCGGCCCGACGGCGGGTCGGCGCCGCGCCGGCGCCGGCGGGACCTGCGGTCGGACAGGCCGGTCTGGTACGGCAGTTCAAGCAGGCCTGGGAGGCCAAGGACATCGGCGCCCTGGTCGACCTCCTCGACCCCGCCGCCACGATGGTCGCCGACGGCGGCGGCATGGTCGGCGCGGCCCTGCGGCCCATCGAGGGCGGCAAGCGCATCGCCGAGTACCTGATCTTCATCGCGGACAAGGCCCCCGGGCTGACACTCCTGGAGCGGACGGTCAACGGCGTGCCCGGCCTGGTCGCCCAGCACACCGGCACCACCGTGACGGTGGCGGCGTTCGAGGTCACCGGAGAGCGGGTGACCCGGATCTGGGCGGTCCGCAACCCGGAGAAGCTCGGTGCGTGGCTGGCGGTCGAGGAGAGCTGATCCGGCGTCACGGCGACGTTCAGTTGCCCGGCCGGCTGCCGCGCAGCAGGACGGCCGCCGTGGTCGCGTGGGTCTTCAGGAGGCTGACGGTCCGTCGGTCGCCGTCCGGGAGGAACGGCAGCACGGCGAGCGCGGGCACGGTGGCGAGCACCATGACCGCGAGGACGGGGGCGAGCAGGGCCACCAGCAGCACGCGCTGCAGGTTGCCGAGCACGCGGGGGGTGAGGGTCAGCAGGGGCATCGAAGTCTCCAAGTGCCGGGGTGAGCAGTGGAGATGAACGTCGCAGGCTCGTCGGTTCATCGACGTTGTTCGTCCGGGCCGGTCCTGCTGAAGCCTGAACAACCGGAGGTTGTTCGGCGATAATGCCGAACAGCGATCTGCGGTGTCGGGGGGACGGGTGGCGCAGGGGAACGGGGGCGGTCGCCCCTTCGGGCCGGTCCGGGCGGAGAACCCGGAGGCGGAGGAACTCGCGGAGTTCCTCCGCCACTTGGTGCGGACGAGCGGGAGGACGCTGGCCGAGCTGGCGAACGCGGTCGGCAAGGCCCCGGCCACCGTGAGCGCGAACCTCGGCGGCCGGGTCCCCACCGAGCCGTTCGTACGAGCGGTGGTGGCGGCCACCAGTCGTGACCCGCGTGATCTCCGTCGAGCGTTGACCCTGCTGGAGGCGGCCCGCAACCCCGCTCCGCAGCGGGCGCCGGTACGACGCGGATCCGCTGACGCGGAGGAGCAGCGGGAGCATCTGGAGAGCGTCTTCCAGCGGCTGATGCAGGCTGAGGGCCAGCGGGACGAGCTGCAGGTGACCCTGGACAACAGCAGCAAGATCGTCATGCTGCTGCTGGGCATGCTGAACGCACTGCAGCAGCGGGTGGGCGAGCTGACCGAGGAGCGCAACGCGCTGCTCGGGCACCGCGAGGAGATCGCGAGACTGTTCGAGACCCAGCAGCAGCTGGTCCGGGCGCACACCCAGGAGCGCCAGGCGGTGGAGGAGCTGGTCCGAGCCGAGGCTCGGCGCAGCGAGGCGGAGCGGCTGCTCGCCCAAGTGCTGGACCAGGTCGGCCGGTTGACCGAAATGGTGGCGCTGCTCCAGGGGGAGACGGCCGGACGCACCGCCGGGCTTCCCGGCCCGCCGGTGGGCGACGGGGTGGCCAGAGCAGGAGCGACGGAGGACCCGGTCGGCGAGGACATCGAACGGGCTCTGCGGCGCGTGACGGAGATCAACGAGCAGGGCGAGCGTACCGTCCGGCGGATCACGGACGAACTGGATCTGACGGAGGAGCAGGTCTTCACGCCGCCGCTGGACGAGGGCGGGAGCGAGGAACAGCGGGACGTCGAGCCGCAGACGGATGAGGACGAAGGCCCCGAGGACGAGGAGCACATCACCCGGAGTGCGGACGGACGGATCGTCACGTTCTACTCCCACCAGGGCGGCACCGGCCGGACCACCGCCTTGGCGAACTGCGCCTGGATCCTGGCCGCGAACGGCTACCGGGTGCTCGCTGTCGACTGGGATCTGGAGGTACCCGGTCTGCACCGGTTCTTCCGGCCGTTCGTGGACTCCGGCGCCGTCGAGAACGGCCGGGGAGTCATCGGACTGCTCAGCGACTACCGTGACACGGCGCGGCGGAGACACGGTCGGCCCCGCGCGGAGTGGCTGCGCCGTGCGGCCTGCGTCCGGGGCTTCGCGCACACCATCGACTGGAGCGGCTTCCCCCAGGGCGGGCGTCTTGACCTGCTGCCGGCCGGGCGGGCGGACGCGAGCCTGGGCGAGATCGTGCGGTTCTTCACGCAACCGGCCTCGGCGGAGTTCGTCGATGCGATGAGGGAGGACCTGAGCCGGCACTACGACTACGTGCTGATCGACTCCCGGAGTGGGATGTCCGACCTCGCCGACATCTGCACCCTCCAGCTGCCCGACGAACTGCTGGTCTGCTTCACCCTGAGCGATCAGTCCATCGACGCCGCCTCCCGGATCGCCCGGGCCATCGACGAGCGTTTCGAGCATCTCGGGATCCGCATCCTGCCGGTGCCGATGCGCGTCGACGAGGGCGAGAAGGAGAAGGCGGACGCCGGGCGGACGCTCGCCCGGGCCCGCTTCGACGGTCTGCCCGCCGGTCTGACGGCCGATGAACTCTCCTCCTACTGGGGCTCGGTGGAGATCCCGTACCGGCCGTTCTACGCCTACGAACAGATCCTGGCCACCTTCGGGGACCGAGTCGGCATGCAGAGTTCGATGCTGGCTGCCTGCGAGCGGCTGACCGGGGTGATCACGCGCGGTCTGGTCGCCGCGCTGCCGCTGATGAACGACGAGGTGCGGCTGCGGTACGTGGAGGCCTTCAGGCGGCGTCGGCCGCTGCCCGTGGTCCTCCACCTGTCGTATGCGCCGGAGGACCGGATGTGGGCGGAGTGGATCGAGTCGCTGCTCGCCAGGGCGGGTTTCCTGGTGCGCCGCCGGGACGTCACGGTCGGCCCGTACGGGAGCCAGGAAGTGGTGGGCGCCGTCGAGCGGACCGTCGCGCTGCTCTCCGCCGCTTATCTGAGGGCCCCTCAGGCCCAGGCGTTGTGGGAGTCGATGGCCGGGGCCGACCCCTCCGGCTCCGCTCGCGGTCCGGTCCCGGTCCGGATCGGTGACGTCCGGCTGACCGAGCCGTTCCTCAACAGGAACCCGGTCGACCTGGTCAACCGCGACGAGACGGGGGCGGAACACGTCCTGCTGCGCGCGCTGGACGTCACCGATGCTGAGCTCGGGGAGGCACCCAGCGGCGGACCACGCTACCCCGGTGGTGAGCCATCCGTCTGGTCGGTGCCGCAGCGGAACCCGTTCTTCACCGGCCGGGCCAAGGTGCTGGAGGAGCTGCGCGAGCAGTTGCCCGGCGGGCCGGTGGTGGTGTTGCCGACCCCGCAGACGCTGTTCGGGCTCGGCGGCGTCGGCAAGACCGAGCTGGCGCTGGAGTACGCGCACCGCTTCAAGGCCGACTACGACCTGGTGTGGTGGATCGACGCGGAGCAGGCCGAACTGATCCCGACCGGGCTGGCCGAGCTGGCCGGGCAGCTCGGGCTGCGGATCGGCGACGGTGTCAGCGAGTCGGCCAGGGCAGTCCTGGACGCGCTGCGCCGGGGCGAACCGGCACCGCGCTGGCTGCTGATCTTCGACAACGCCGGTGGGCAGCAACAGATACCCCGGTTCTTCCCCGGTGGTTCCGGGCACATCCTGGTCACCTCGCGGGACCAGAGCTGGCTGGGGCAGACCGACGAGATTGTGGTGGACGTGTTCACCCGTGGCGAGAGTGTCGAGTACCTGTGCCGCCGGGTCGGAGGTATGTCCCGGCCGGATGCCGACCGGGTGGCCGAACTGCTGTGTGACCTGCCGCTGGCGCTGGAAGTAGCGGCTGCCTGGCCGGACACCACCGGCACCCCGGTGGACAGCTACCTGCAGCAGCTCCAGGAGGAGGCCACCCGGGGGTTCGCGCTCGATCGCCCGGCCGACTACCCGGAACCCGTCGGTGCCACCTGGAACGTCACGGCCGCCCGGCTGCGCGAGCAGTCCCCGGCCGCCGTGCGGCTGTTGCAGCTCTGCGCGTTCCTCGCGCCCGAGCCGATCTCGATGGACCTGCTCTTCAGCGACCGGATGACCCGTGAGCTGGAACTCCACGATCCGACGCTGACCGAGAAGTTCATGGTGGGCAAGGTGGTTCAGACGATCAGCCGGTACGGGCTGGCCAAGGTGGATCTGAGCAGGAACAGCTTCCAGATGCACCAGCTGGTGCGGGCGGCGGTCCGCGCTGAGATGGACGAGTACGCACAGATGGATGCGATGCACCTGGCGCACCGCATCCTGACCGGTGCCCGGCCGGCCCTGGGCGGCATCGACGACCCGGCCAACTGGCCCAAGTTCGAACGGATCTGGCCGCACCTGGTGCCGTCCGAGGCGCAGGACTGTGGTGAGGCGGACACCCGGGAGCTGATGATCGACCGGGTCCGCTACCTGTGGCACCGCGACGAGCTCGACCAGGCCCGCGACCTCGGCGGTAGCCTGGACGCGGCGTGGACCGACCGGCACGGGCCGGACGACCTGCAGACCCTGCTGCTGCGCGTCCAGCTTGCCAACGTGCTTCGCGCGCAGGGTGATTACACCAGGGCACGGGCCCTGGACGAGGCCGTTCTGGAGCGTCAGCGGGAGCTACTTGGTGAGGGGCGCCCGGAGACCCTGATGACCGCCTCCGCGCTCGCCGCCGACTTCCGGGCCCTCGGGCGATTCCAGGCGGCTCAGGATCTCGACCGTGAAGTCCTCGACTGGTTCCGCGAGTTGTTCGGGAACGACCACCCGCACACGCTGCTCGCGGCGGGCAACCTGGCGATCGACCTCCGGCTGGCAGGGCACGCCGAGGCTGCCCGCAGACTCGACCGGGACACGTTCGAACACCGCGCCGTAGCCCGGGGCGCCAACCACCCCCACACCCTCGCCGCCTGGTCGAACCTGGCCCGTGATCTGCGCGAACTCGGCGACTACCAGGGCTCGGCCGATTTGCTCCGGCAGCTCAGGGAAGAGCTCGGCGCGGTGTTCGACCCGGACCATCCGGACTGCCTGCGCAACGCCACCTCGCTCGCTGTCTCGCTGCGCCGAGCCGGCTCGCTCGCCGAGGCGCACCGGATCACCGGTGACACCGACGAGCGCTACCAGGCGCGGAGTACCCGTGACACACCCGACGCGCTGGCCTGCGCCCTCAACCTGGCCGCCGACCTCAGGGCCTCCGGTCACCAGGAGGCCGCCCGCGACCGGTGCGCCGTAGTTCTCGACCGGTACCGCCAACTACTCGGCGGTGAGCACCCGTTCGCCCTGGCCTGCACCAACAATCTCGGCATCTACCTGCGCGCCAACGGCGACATCCAGGGCGCCGTCGATCACGGCAAGCAGGCGCTCGACGGGCTGACCCGGACAGTGGGGCCGAAGCATCCGTACACCCTGAACGCGATGGTCAACCTGGCCTGTGCCTACGGCGAGCTGGGGTTCTTCGACCAGGCGGAGGAGCTGGAGCGGTCCGCGCACGCCGGCCTGTGCGAGCTGTACGGCCCGGGCCATCCGGACGCGCTCGCGTGTCAGGTCAACCTGGCGGTCACCCTCCGGGATCACGGTCGGCTGAACGAGGCCGGCGGGTTGCGCTCGGAGGTGCTGGTCGAGCTGGTCCAGCGGCTGGGGGAGGAGCACCCGCTCACGGTCGCCGCACGCGGCTGGCGGCGGATCAGCCGGGATCTGGAACCCCAGCCGATCTGACCACCCTCCGCGGCAGCCTGACGAGGTATCACCCGGAAGGGCGAAAGCTCCGCCTCGACCGGCGCCGTCGGCACGGCCGGGCCGTGCCGACCGGGATAGCTTCGTGGACGAACGTGGGCGCCGAATCGTGCAGCCCGCGACCGTCCCGATGGAGACCCCATGCGGATCCCCGCCACCCTGGCCGCCGCCCTCGCGGTCGTTCTCGTCCCCGTCACCGCCCAGGCCACCCCGTCCCCGCGGTCCGGCCCGCCGTACGCCCGCGACCTGGCGGTGACGGTCGCCGCACCCAACCCGGCCGCGCCGCCCGGTGCCACCGTGCCGTTCACGGTCGTGGTCTGCAACCACGGGACCGAGACCCCGCAGACCGCGGCCACCCTGGTGGTCAACGGGCCGCCGGACGAGGGCATGCAGATCTCGCCCGAGACTGGCGAGGCCACCGACGGCGGCTGGAACTGGATCCGGGTCCCGGTCGCCGAGGGACTCCAACCGCACACGTGCAGCCACATCAAGCTGCGCTCACGCACCATCAGCGGCCTCGCCGGGCCGAAGAGCTACCCCGGCGGCACCGCCGAGGTCAGCTGGGACGGTGAGCAGAACCCGGCGGACAACCTCGCCACCTGGACGTCCGAGATCGCCGCCCCGGTCACCGGCGCCTACCTGTCGCTGGTCCGGCCGCCGCTGCCCGCCGCCCCCGGCAACCCGGCCGACTTCGAGGTCGAGGAGCGCAACCTCGGCCCGTCCACCGACTACCCATGGCGTGGCCGCCTGGTCGCCCAACTGCCGCCCGGCTCCACCTTCCTGAGCTCCGCGCCGGAGGGGCTGGCCTGCGTGTTCTCCGCCGACGGCACCACCGCGACCTGCCCCGACACGGTCAGCAACACCTGGTCCTGGCTCAACCGCGGCTTCGCCGTCAGGGTCAGCCCGACCGCCCCGCACGGCAGCACGGTCACCGCGACCCTGACGTACGAGGCCCCGGCCGACCCCGCGCCGCACGCCTTCGTCCTGAAGGTGGACATCCCGGTGCTGTGACCGTTGTGCAGCGGGCCCGTGCTCTAACGGCGGGCCCGCTGCACGGCCGGGCGGGAGGCGATGGTGACGGCGAGTGAGACCACCGCGACGGCGGTGATCGCGACAGCCGGACCGAGGTACTGGGCGGCGCCGCCCGCGATCGCGGCGCCCAGCCCCTGCCAGGTCATCCGGCCCGCCGACTCGACCCCCTGGACCTGGCCGCGCACCTGATCGGGCGTCAGCTCGAGCAGCTGCTCCTGAAGGGGAAGGGTGGCCGCGAACCCGACACTCGCGGCGAACACCACGAGCACCGCGACCACGGCCGGCGGGTGCAGCACGAACAGCAGGTACGGGGCGGCGAGCAGCAGCCGCAGGCCGTACGCGTGGCGCTGCCGACGGGCGGCGGTGAGCAGCCGGCCGACGGTCAGGTCGCCGACCAGCAGGCCGGCCGAACCGGCGGCCAGCAGGGCGCCCGCGTGGTCCGGCGCGTAGGAGAGGAACAGCGCCTCGCAGCCGACCACCAGGCCGTTCGGCACCCAGAGGTTCAGCAGCAGGGCCCGCTTCCCGGGGTCGGCGAAGAGCGCGGCGTTGGTGCGCCAGGTCTGCCGCAGCCCCGGGCGCCGGGTCAGCCGGATCGAGTGCTCCCGGACGGTCGCGGCCAGCACCACCAGTCCGGCGGCGGTCAGCAGGGCGGCCGGCAGGAAGATCTGCTGCGGGCTCAGCACGCGCAGCAGGACGGCGCCGAGGGCGAAGCCGAGCACCGCCGTACCGCCCGAGGTGATGTTCATCAGCGAACGGGCCATCACATAGCCGGAAGCCGGCACCACCTCGGCGAGCACCCCCATCCGGGTGCCCGTCCCCAGCGACTGGAAGAACCCGAGCACCAGCAGCAGACCGAACCGGCCGGCCAGCGGCAGCCCTGGGATCGCCTGCGCCGCGACCCCCAGCAGCGAGAGGCACTGGAGCAGGACGAGCGTCCGGCGCGGCCGCCGTCCGTCCGCCACCGACATCAGCGTCAGCGCCCCGAGCACGGCGGCGAAGGTGGCGCCGTACATGCTGACGGCGGTCAGGAAGGGGGAGCCGGTCTGCCGGCCGACCAGCGTCGCAAGGGCGAAGCCCGACAGGGTACTTGCGGCAGCCGTCAGGCCGAAGGCGGCGTACAGTCCGGCGAACTCGAGGTTGCGGAGCAGGTCACGGTAGCCGGTGACGGCGGGCGTCACGGGCGGAAGGGTGTGGGTAGGCATGAAAAAAGCCTCCGGACGCCCCAACTGGGCACACCGAAGGCCAACACCCCCATTCTAGCAGCCCGTTCCGGCAGTCCGTCGGAAATTGCCGCGAGCTCCGTCGGCCGTCTTCGATATCGTCGGCTGCGGACGGGAGTTGGGGATCGAAGTCCTGGGGGCAGTGATGATGTTTGGGTACTCGGACGAGTGGTTCGCGGTCTTCTTCGTTCCGGTGGTGCTGTGGTTGCTGTGCGGGCCGTTCCTGATGGGCGCGCTGGGGGTGTGGTACGCCCGGCAGCCGGGGTGGAAGGCGCGGTTGACGGCGGTGCTGCTGCCCGCCGTGCCGGTGGTGACCGTGACGGTCAACGCGATCCTGCCGACGGACTCCTGGGACGAGGAGACCTTCGTGGCGGACCTGGTGGGCACGCTGCTGGTCTACGTCGGGCTGATCACGCTGCTGCCCTGGCTGCTCGGGTTCCTGCTCACGCGGCTGACGTACCGGCTGCGGGCCCGTCGAAGCGGGGACTCGGCGCGGGACTAGGCTGGTCGGCGGCGATGCGGCCGATGAGAGGAACTGCGATGGGATTCAAGCGTTTGCTGGCCGGACTCGGTGCCGGGGGCGCCTCGGTCGAGACGGTCCTCGCGGACCCGAACGTGCTGCCCGGTGGCACGCTGCGCGGCGAGGTCCGGATCCAGGGCGGCAAGGTCGACCAGACCATCGAGGGGCTGACCCTCAGTCTCCAGGCCCGGGTCGAGGTGGAGGGCGGCGACAGCGAGCACCACCAGGACATCCGCTTCCAGCAGCACCGCCTCGGCGGCGCGTTCGAACTGAAGGAGGGCGCGCTGCACGCGGTGCCGTTCGCCTTCCAGGTGCCGTTCGAGACGCCGGTGACGGCGGTCGGCGGGCAGCAGCTGCGCGGCATGGTGCTCGGCGTGCACACCGAGCTGGCGATCGACCGGGCGGTCGACGCCGGTGACCTGGACCCGATCGCGGTGCACCCGCTGCCGGTGCAGCAGGGCATCCTGGACGCGTTCGGGCAGCTCGGGTTCCGCTTCAAGGGCGCGGACCTGGAGCGCGGTCAGATCCGCAACACCCGGCAGCGGCTGCCGTTCTACCAGGAGATCGAGTTCTTCGCGGCGCCGCAGTACCCGGGGCTGACCCAGGTCGAGCTGTCGTTCGTCGCGGACGAGCACGCCGTGGACGTGGTGCTGGAGATGGACAAGCGCGGCGGCCTGTTCACCGAAGGCTCCGACACCTTCCGCTCGTTCACCGTGACGCACGCCGAGGCGGCCGGCACCGACTGGGCGAACTACCTGCACCAGTGGCTGCACTCGGTCGGCGGCCGCCGCGGCTGGATCTGACCCTTCGACAGGTCAGGTCGGGTCAGGACGCGGCCGGCTCCGGCCGCTGGCGCTCGATCTCGCGTTCCCGGACGAGCCACAGGGCCAGCGCGGCGCCGATGAAGTTGGCCAGGGCGCCGAGGAACAGCACCGTGTTGAAGCCGGTCAGGAAGCCCGCCCGGGCCGCGTCCGAGACCAGCTGGCGGGACTGCGGGGGGATCGCGGCGAGGACCTGCGGCAGGTTGCCCGAGGAGGCGGCCTCGGCGAGTTCGCGGCGGAGGTCCCCGGTCAGACCGGGGACCTCCGCCGTGAGCTCGCCGATCCTGCTGGTGCCACGGGCCACGAAGATCGCGCCCCAGACGGCGATGCCCACCGCGATGCCGACCTGGCGGAAGGTGTCGTTGATGCCGGCCGCCATGCCGCTGATCTCCTTGGGCACCACGCTCACGGCCACGTCCGCGATCACCGGGTTGATCAGGCCGACCCCGGCACCGGCGACCAGGAAGCCGCCGAGCAGGGTGGTCCACTCGTCGGTCGCCTTGATCCCGCCCATCAGCAGCAGCCCGACGCCGATGGCCGCGAGCCCGACGGCGAGCATGAACCGCGCGTGCACCCGGGACAGCAGGACACCGGCGACCGGCGCCACGAAGAAGCTGAGCAGTGTGATCGGCAGGTAGCGGACCCCGGTCTGGAACGGGGTGAGGCCGAGGTAGTTCTGCAGATAGAGCGTCAGATAGAGGAACAGCGCGAACAGCGAACTCGACACCGCGAAGGCGGCCAGCTGCACGCCGGTGAACGCGTGCCGCCGGAACAGCCCCAGCGGGAGCATCGGCTCGGCGACCCGACGCTCGATCACCAGGAACGCGGCCAGCAGGACCACGGCACCGGCGAACAGCGAGACGATCAGCGCGCTGCCCCACCCCTCGGTGTTGCCGCGGACCAGCGCCAGCACGAGCAGGAACAGCGCGGCGCTGAACGTGGCGACGCCCGGCCAGTCGACCCGGGTCGCGTTCGGGTCGCGGCTCTCCCGCAGCTTCAGGTAGGTGAGGACGATCGCCCCCGCGCCGATCGGGACGTTCAGGTAGAAGATCGACTCCCAGCCGAGCGAGTCGGTCAGCGCCCCGCCGACCAGCGGGCCGATCGCCACCGCGACGCCGATGGTCGCCCCGTACACCCCCATCGCCATGCCGCGCTCACGCCCGGCCAGGAACTCCTGGGCGATCAAGGCCAGCGACACCGCGAACATCACCGCGCCGCCGACGCCCTGGACGGCGCGGGCCAGGTTGAGGAAGGTCGGATTCGGCGCCAGCGCGCAGAGCAGCGAGGCGACCGAGAAGATCGCCAGCCCGGCGGCGAACGTCCGCCGCCGCCCCAGCCGGTCGGCGAGCGAGCCGGCCGCCAGCACCAGGGCCGCCAGGGTCAGGGCATAGGCGTCGATCACCCACTGGAGGTCGGTGAAACTGGCGTCGAGATCCTTGCGGATCGACGGCAGTGCCACGTTGACCACCGTGATGTCGAGCAGCAGCATGAAGGTCGCCACCGAGACGGTGAGCAGGGTCCACCACTTGCGTTCCACGGAAGCCGGTCTCCTCGTCAGGGGCGGTTCGTCACCGCTCTGACGGTACGCAACAACGGAACGTGACCGCCGGTGACACGCGGCTCGGTGTGGAGGCTCAGCCCAGGCACGCTCAGGGCAGCCGCTGCTCGGCCCAGATGACCTTGCCGCTGCCGGTGTACCTGGTGCCCCAGCGTTCGGCGAACTGGGCGACCAGGAAGAGCCCGCGGCCGCCCTCGTCGGTGCTGGCCGCGTAACGCAGGTGCGGCGAGGTGCTGCTCCGGTCGGAGACCTCGCAGATCAGGATGCGGTCGTGGAGCAGCCGGACCTGGATCGGCGGGACGCCGTAGCGGATCGCGTTGGTGATCAGCTCACTGAGGATCAGCTCGGTGGTGAACTCCAGCTCCTCCAGCCCCCAGTCGGCGAGCTGGGCGGTCACCTGGGCCCGGACGGTACGGACGGCGGCCGGGTCGGGCGGTACGTCCCAGACCGCGACCCGCTCGGCCGGCAGAGCCCGGGTGCGGGCCACCAGCAGGGCGATGTCGTCGGTGGGGTTGACGGGCAGCAGGGCGCCGAGCACGTCGTCGCATACCTGTTCGGGGCTGCGGCCGGGGCGGGCCAGGGACGAGCGCAGCAGGTCCAGGCCGAGGTCGATGTCCCGGTCGCGGTGCTCGACCAGGCCGTCGGTGTAGAGCACCAGGCTGCTGCCCTCCGGCAGTTCCAGCTCGGCGGTCTCGAACGGCAGGCCGACCAGGCCGAGCGGCGGTCCGGCCACGAAGTCGACGATCTCCACCGTCCCGTCCGGGTGGACGAGGGCGGGCGGCAGGTGGCCGGCCCGGGCCATCGAGCAGCGCCGGGAGACCGGGTCGTAGATCGCGTACAGGCAGGTCGCCCCGGTGATCGGGGCCTGGCCGTCGGTGCCCTGTTCCTGGTCGATCCGGTTGACCAACTCGTCCAGGTGGCCGAGGAGTTCGTCGGGCGGCAGGTCGAGGGAGGAGAAGTTGTGCACGGCGGTGCGGAGCCGGCCCATGGTGGCGGCGGCGTGCAGGCCGTGCCCGACCACGTCGCCGACCACCAGCGCCACCCGGGCGCCGGGCAGCGGGATGACGTCGAACCAGTCCCCGCCGACGCCGGCGTGCGCCGGGAGGTAGCGGTAGGCCGCGTCGAGCGCGTTCTGTTCCGGCAGGCTGCCCGGCAGCAGGCTGCGCTGCAGGGTGACGGCCATGGTGTGCTCACGGGTGTACCGGCGGGCGTTGTCGATGGAGACCGCCGCCCGGGCGACCAGCTCCTCGGCGAACGAGCGGTCCTCCTCGTCGAACGGGCCCCGCTCGCCGCCGCGCCAGAAGGTCGCGATGCCGAGCACCACGCCACGGGCCTGCAGCGGCACCGCGAGCAGCGCGTGCACGCCCTGCTCCCGCACCTTCAGCACGCGCTGCGCGTCGTACTCCCGCCAGGCGTTCAGGGCCTCGGTCAGGTCGTCCTCGATCACCGACCGGCCGGCCGCCAGGGCGCGGGCCCGCGGCGTGCCCGGCACCACCGGGACGCTCGCGCCGATCGGGTGGAACGGGGCCTGGTCGCCGATGCCGCTCAGCCCGGCCCGGCGCATCCGGGCCCCCGGTTCGGGTTCGTCACCCTGCAGGACGGCCTCGGCGAGGTCGACCGTGACGTAGTCGGCGAAGCCGGGGACGGCCGCCCCGGCCAGCTGCTGGGCGGTGTGCGAGACGTCCAGCGTGCTGCCGACCGCCAGGCCCGCGTCGTAGAGCAGCTCGAGCCGGTGCCGGGCCAGGTCGGCCTTGCCGGAGAGCGCCCGCAGCTCGGTGGAGTCGCGCAGGGTCACCACCAGGCCGGGCGGGCCGCCGTCGCGGTCGGTGGGGCGGACGTTGACGGCCAGCAGCCGGCCCCCGGAGGCCACCACCTCGTCGGTGACGGTCCGTCCGGGGAGCAGCAGGGCGGCCACCGGACGGTCCAGCTCCAGCTCGGAGAGGTGCCGGCCCTCGGCGGCGGCGGGCAGCGCGAGCAGGCGGCTGGCCTCGTCGTTGGCGAGCAGCAGTCGGCCGTCCCCGCCGATGATCAGGACGCCCTCCCGGACCGCGTGCAGCACCGCGTCGTGGTGCTCGTACATCCGGGTCATCTCGGCCGGGTCGAGGCCGTGCGTCTGCCGCCGCAGCCGACGGCTGACCAGCGCGGAACCGGCCAGGGCGAGGGCCAGGGCCGCCGCCGCGCTGCCGAGCAGGATCGGCAGGTGCTTCGCCGCGCTGTCGCTGATCCGGCTGGTCCTGATGCCCGCCGAGACCATGCCGACCACCTGGCCGCCGCTGTCGGTGACCGGCACCACGGCCTGCACCAGGTGGCCGATGGTGCCGTTCACTTCCTCGGTGATCGACTCACCGGCGAGCGCGGGGGCGGTGGTGCCGACGAACTTCTTGCCGATCCGGTCGGGCATCGGGTGGGTGTAGCGGATCGCGTCGGTGTTGAGCACCACGACGAAGTCGACGCCGGACTTGATCCGGGCGGCCTCGGCCCTGGGCTGGAGCACCGCGGTCGGGTCGGGCGAGCGGATCGCCTCGACGATGCCGGGCGAGGCCGCGAAGGTCTCGGCCACCGCCAGCGAGCGGTTCCGGCCCTCGGTCGCGGTGTCCTGGCGCGCCTGGATCACCATCTGCGTCCCGGCGCCCGCCACCAGCAGGAGCACGATCAGGACCTGCAGGACGAAGACCTGGCCCGCGACGCTGCGCGTCCTGAGCGCGGCCCGGAGGCGCTGCGGTGGTGCCGGGGGGCGTTCACGTCCGCCGTGCGGGCGCCGACCGGGGGACTCGGGGACCGACGGGGCCCGGGATCGACCGGAATTACGGGCCATATGCCATGTCTACCCTGGTCGACAGCCCGAGGCCAAGAGATCGCGCACATCGGCCCTGTCGGGAGGAGCCGACCGACGGCTGTCGGGGACGCCGAATGCCGGGCCCGACGCTCCGTCAGGAGTCGCGCCAGTGGCGGCGGCCCACGCTGATCAGGCGCAGCTGGCGGCGCGCCCGCAGGCTGATCCGCAGTTCGTCGGGGTGGTCCTCGGGGACCTCCAGGAAGGCCGTCGCGGTCGAGACCAGGTGCTCGACGTACAGCTCGGCCAGCATCAGCAGGTCCTCCCGGCTCCAGCCCTCCGACACCGGCTGCTCCGCCAGCGCGGCGGCGACCTCGTCGGCGAACCGGGCCAGCTCCGCGCCGATCGCCTCGCGCACCGGCCGTACGCCACCGTGCCGCTCGCGGGCGAGGAAGCGGACGTGGGCGCGGTGCTCGCGGACGTGCCGGGCGACGACGTCCACCGCGCGGTCGATCAGCTCCTCGGCGTCGTCCGGCCCGGCCAGCACCGCCAGCACCATCCCGTGCAGGCTGGCCAGGGACTCCTCGACCAGCGTCACGCCCAGGTCGGCCATGTCGCGGAAGTGCCGGTAGAACCCCGCCGGGGACATCCCGGCCTCGCGGGTGACCTCGCGGACGCCGAGGCTGCTGAGGTTCTGCGCCTCCAGGAGGTGCAGCCCGGCGTCGAGGAGGGCGCGCCGGGTCTGCTGCTTCTGGGCCTGCCTGGGCCCCAGGGTGTGACTCACGTCATTCAGTAAACAACTGTTTGCTGACTTTGGCCAGCGTAGAGTGGAGAAGTCGGCGAACAGTTGTCATCCCAAGTGTTCGCCGAATGCCGCCACCCCGCAGACCCGACCGAACCGAGAGGCCCCGCAGATGTCACTCCTAGCCGTGCTCGTCGCCCTGGCAGTGCTGGGCGGTGCCGCCGTCCACGCCTCCGGCCCGGTCTTCGCGGCCGCCTGCTGCGCCATCGTCGCCTGGCTGTCCGCCTTCGCCGTCCGCGAGCAGCTCGCCCGCGCCCGGCGCCACTGAATCCCGAGTCGGATTAGGAGTCACCACCATGGACAGCGCCACCCTCACCCGCACGCACACCCGTAGCGATGTGGACGGCATGGCCGTCGCCTCGTTCGTCCTGGGTCTGCTGGGCCTGCTCTTCTTCAACCTGGTGCTCGGCCCGTGCGCCCTCGTCCTGGCCACCCTCGCCCTCACCCGCGGCACCCGCCGCCGGGGCCGAGCCCTCCTCGGCCTGACCCTCGGCGCCGCCGACCTGATCGTGCTGGCCGCCACCCTCAACGCCGGCCACGGCACCCTCTGGCACCTCGGCGGCTGACCTCGCGCTGAAAGACAGTCAGACCGACAGCGAGGCCGGCGCCGTCCGCCGCTCTCGCCGATATGCCCCGGGCGGGGTGCCGAAGTGCCGCTTGAAGGCTTTCGCGAACGCGAATTCCGAGGTGTAGCCGGCGTGCTCGGCCACGGCGCTCAGCGAGTCGACCGTCTCGCGCAGCATCCGCGCCGCGATGGCCATCCGCCACGTCGTCAGATAACTGAGCGGCGGCTCGCCGACCACCGTGGTGAACCGCCGGGCGAACGTGGCGCGCGACAGCCCGGCCCGGCTCCCCAGCGATTCGACGGTCCACGGGTGCGCGGGGTCGTCGTGGATCGCTTTCAGTGCCGGGGCGATCAACGGGTCGTTCAGCGCCGAGGCCCAGCCCTGCGTCTGCTCCCTGGGCAACTCGGCGTACCAGGACCGCAGGATGTAGAGAAGCAGCAGATCGACGAGCGCCGTGACCACGGAGTCCGAACCCGGCTGAGGCCGCTGGATCTCGGCGCAGAGCTGGTCGACCGCCGAGCGCAGCGCCGGATGGCGACCGGGGCCGGCCGGGAGGTGGATGACCTCCGGGAGGTCGCCGAGCAGCGGATGCGGCCGGTCGATGTCGAGGTGGTAGGCCCCGCACACCAGCACGCTGCGAGCGCCCTTGCCGTCGATGGTGAAACGCCCGATCGGCGAGGAGTTGTCGACGCGGTCGGGCTCGAAGGGGACCAACTCGCTGGCGACCGCGTCGCAGATGGCGTGATCGGTGCCGCGCCGCAGGAACACGACGTCGCCGGGCCCCAGGGCTATCGGATCGCCGCCGACCGGCAGGAGAAAGCAGTGTCCTTCGACGACGACGTGAAACCCGGCTCCCGCGATGGGCTGGAAGCGCACACCCCACGGCGCCCGCGCGTCGGTCCGGACAACGGACGGACGCCCGGTGCGCAGGGCCGCGAGCGTGTCGCTGAGTATGTCCATGCGTTCACCCTAGCGTGCTGATAGCGAGACGATCAGACAGGGAATCAAGACTTCAGGCTATTCAGTGTCTCGTTCGCGACACGTAGCGTCCTCCCCATGAACAACACAGCGGACACCCAGCGTGTCGTCGTCATAGGTGGTACCTCCGGCATCGGATTCGCCGTTGCGCAGGCCGCAGCGGCTCATGGCTCGAACGTGGTCGTCGCCTCCAGCAACCAGGGCCGGGTCGACCTGGCAGTGAAGAAGCTCGGCGGCCCGGCCGAAGGCATCGTGCTGGACGTCGCCGACGACGCCGCGCTCGCCGCCTTCTTCGACCGGATCGGCGAGTTCGACCACCTCGTCTACACGGCGGGCGAGTCCCTGCTGCTGAAGCCGCTCGCCGACCTCACCGCCGAGGAGTCCCGAGCGTTCTTCGAGCGCCGCTTCTGGGGTGCCCTGCTCGCCGCGAAGTACGCGACGCCGAAGCTCCGTCCCGGCGGCTCGATCACCTTCACCTCCGGCGCCTTCGCCACCCGGCCCGCCCCCGGAGCCTCCCTCGGCGCAAGCGTCACCGCAGCCGTCGAGGGCCTGACGCGAGCCCTGGCCCTCGAACTCGCCCCCCTGCGAGTCAACGCGGTCCGCCTCGGCGCGATCCGCACCGAGCTCTGGGACAGCACCGTGCCCGACCCGGAGGCCTTCCTCCAAGCGCACGGCAGCGGCCTCCCCGTGCAGCGCGTCGGCAACCCCGAGGAGGCCGCGGCGGCCTACCTCTACCTCCTGAGCAACGGCTACGCGACCGGCACGGTGCTCACCCTCGACGGCGGAGCCGCACTTGCCTGACACCGGCTGCTGTCGGACCGGGCTTGCCGGTCCGACAGCCTCGGCATGTTCCTGTGAGGCCACCGAACGGCCACCGCGCGTCCGACGCGAACACGCGGGTGGCACCGATAGGGTGCTTCAGCTGGGAGGTGTCTCCGGGCGGCGTGGGAGGCACCACACTTCATGACGCGACGACGGGGTGAACGCGATGCCTCTTGAGGGCGAGTACGAGCCGAATCCGGTGCAGTGGGTGCGCGATCAGGTCGAGCTGTACGAGAGTTCGGGCGGCACGCAGGGACTGACGCTCTGGGACACGGGCCTGCCCGTCGTCATCCTCACGACGCGCGGCGCGAAGAGCGGCAAGATCCGCAAGAGCCCGTTGATGCGGGTGGAGCACGAGGGCCGGTACGCGGCCGTGGCCTCGAACGGTGGCACCCCAAGTCACCCGGTCTGGTACTTCAACGTCACGTCCCACCCGCACGTGGAGCTCCAGGACGGACCCGTACGCCAGGACATGACGGCCCGTGAGATCACCGGGGACGAGAAGGCCGAGTGGTGGGAGCGCGCGGTCGCCGCGTATCCGCCGTACGCCGAGTATCAGCTGAAGACCGACCGGGTGATCCCCGTCTTCGTGCTGGAGCCCGCGCGCGGGTAGGACGTCCTACCGGCGGTAGAGCCCTCGGGCGCGGGCGGAGTCGATGGACCCGTCCCGGGGCAGGTGCAGGAAGTAGTCCAGCTGCCACGCCTGCGCCGTGCCCGCTTGGCGGTTGGTGGTGGTCACCCAGGGCGGGTAGACGCGGAAGGCGCGTTTCCCGCCGGAACCCTCTGCCGACACGACACCGTGCCGGCGGAGCGCGTCCATGGGAATGACGAACTGGCCGAGGTGGTGCCGGTCGCGGGTGCTGATGACGAAGAGGTCGACGGGGTCCGCTGCGTCGAAGGGCTGGATGGGACCGCCCGGGGACCTCTTCCATACGGTGACGAACTGGCCGACCTTGGTAGGGGTCGTCTTGGCTGCGCGGAACCGGATGGACAGTCCGTCAAGGGTGAAGGAGTGGGCGGCGTATGCGGCACTCTCGGCTTCGGGGACCGGCTGCGAGCAGGTGAACCCGCACGGGTCGTAGACGAGGGCTTTCACCGCGAGGAGATCGCTGTGGACCGGTGCGGTGTCAGGCCACGGTGTGAATCCGGTGGGGTGCTCGCGGTTCGTCGCCATTCTCAAAGGACAGCTTCCGTCAGTCCGAGACCAGCTGGAAGGCCAGCCGTCCGAACCGTACCTGGTCGCCGGCCCGCACCAGTACGGCGCCCGCCACCCGCAGCCCGTTGACGTACGTCCCGTTGCTGGAGCCGAGGTCCTGGAGCACCCAGCCCTCCGGCTCCCGTCGCAGCTCCGCGTGGAAGCGCGACACCGAGGCGTCACCGAGCCGAAGGCCCGAGCCGGTCTGCCGGCCGATCACCAGCCGCCCGGCACCCGGGCCCGGCAGTCGCAGACCGGGCAGCTGCTCCGTCTCCCAGGTCCGCGCCAGCCGGACCTTGAACGCCGACAGCCAGGCCACCCCGCGCAGCAGCGCCCGGGCGAACCGCCCGTACGAGTGCAGGTCGGCCACCACCGTGGCCAGTTCGGCCCGGCTCCTGGCGGTGAGGACCAGTTCCATCCGCCGCACGAACGTGTCGTGCGAGAGCTGCCCGTTGCCGACACCCTCCCGGAGCACGTCCAGCACCTGGTCGCGGTCGGCCTGCGACGGCCTGGCCGCCAGCTGGGCGGTGCGGAACTCTGGAGCGGTCATGGTCAGATTGTCGACGCCCCGGCCCGGGCTGTCCAGAATCGCGAGCTCCATCCCTTCCCCGCTGCCGGGGCGGTGACGGAAGGTCAGTCCGCACGCCCCCGCAGCAGCAGGGCGTCGGTCACTTGCCGGTGTCGAGGGGCTTCAGGAAACGACGTTCGTAGCGCCTGATGCACCCGGTGGTCCGGGCGAGTTCGAAGGCTGCCATGCACTCGGGGTCGGTGAAGCTGGCGGTGCGGTACTGCTCGTACTCGGCGAGGCTGCCGAAGGAGAAGAGCGCGTAGGCGATGTCGCTGTCCCCCTCGCTCGGGAGGAAGTAGCCGTGGTGGTTGCCGCCGAAGCGGTCGACCAGCTTGACCCAGCGGCGCCCGTACTCCTCGAAGTCCGCCAGCTTGTCGGGGTCGATCTCGTACTTCAGGTGCACGGTGATCACGTACGGACTGCCTCTCGGTGGGCCGGCTGGGGATGACGACGATCCGATCTTGCTGGCAGGGGGAGCCTCCGCACCAGCGGCGCGAGCGCCCGAAGCCGTCGATATCCCGCCAGCGTCCGAGACGCCGCCGAGGCCGGTGACGTTCGGTCAGCCGGCGTAGCGGGTGAGGGCTGAGGCGATGATGGCGGCGGCCATGCCGTTGTCGGCGGCGAGGCCCGCCACCACGGAGGCTCGGTGGGTGGCGCCGTCGCGGGGGAGTCCGGGGAGTCCGTTGACTTCCAGGAGGTGGAGGCCGCCGTCCGGGGCGAGGCGGAAGTCGGCTCGGGCCATGTCCCGCAGGCCGAGGGCGTCGACGGCCAGTCCGGTCAGGTGGCGGGCCCGGCGGGCGATGTCGTCGGGTACCGGGGCCGGGACTTTGAGGTGTTGCCAGCGGGTCGGGTCCTGCTTGAGGTCGTAGTCGAAGGTGCCGCCCGCGGCGGCGGTGGTGGGCATGGTGGTCTCCGCGACGGGGAGGGGCCCGCCGGCTGCGGCCAGGTACGGGACGGTGATGTCCCGGCCGGGTACGTACTCCTCGGCGATGACCCCGTCCGGGTACTCGACGAGCAGGGCCGCGGCCAGCGTGGCGGCCTCCTCCGGCGTGTGGGCAAGGGAGTTGACCGTGATGCCCTTCGAGCAGGACTCGAAGTTCGGTTTGACGATGACGGGATACGGCAGACCGCTCAGCTCCGTCGTCGCCGCGCCCGGGGTCAGGAACACCGAGGGCGGGGTCGGCAGGCCGGCCTGACGCAGGGTGACTTTGGTGCGGTGCTTGTCCAGGGCGAGCGCCAGCGCGCCGGGGCCCGAGCCGGTGTAGGGCAGGCCCAGCTCCTCGTACAGTTCCGGGAAAGCCGACTGCCGCCACGGGCCGCTCCAGCCTTCGGCCAGGTTGAACACCAGGTCGGGACGGTTGGCTCCGAGAACGCCGGCCACCTCGGCGAGCGCTCCGGACACTTCGAGGGCTTCGACGGAGTGCCCGAGGCTGGCCACCGAGGCCAGCAGGTCGTCGAGCTCCTGCCGGGAGGTGAACCCCCGCTGATCCGGTCCCTCGGACGACCTCAGGTTGTGAGCGACAGCTATCCGCACCGATGACCTCCAGGGAAACCGCTTGCCACGGGTGGTCATCCCTGCCCACTCCCGCCGGTCACAACCTGGCTGGCAGTCGAACAGTTGAGCAGATGTTGTGCCGGGGTCACTTCCGCGGCTCGCTGCCGGGCACAGTGCCGCTGGAGTACCTGGTGGACTGCGCGGCGACGACGTCGGCCCTCGCCGCGCCTGCTCGCGGACACGCTGAGCAGTATGACTTTGGGCTGAACCCCGGCCGCACGCTGCGCGCCCTGGGAGACTCCTGCCAGGGACGGCGCCTGCGGCAGGAGCGGCCTGCGGCGGCGGGTTCGTGGAGGCTGCCTGTGGATGCGGACGCACGCCAAGGTTCCGGCTGGAAGGTCGCGTTGCCCTTGCTGGGTGCGCTGGTGGTCCTGCTCGGTGGGTGGGTCCCGCTCCAGCTCATGTGGGCGTTCGGGGAGCGAACCGACGGCGTGCCGGGCCTCTTTGCCTTTCGCAGCGCCACCTGGGGGGACGGGCTGCTCCTCCCCGTCCTCGCGTTCTGTCTGATCGGCTGGATCGGGCAGCTGTCGCAACCGCCGGGCGGGCGCCGGCCGACGCTGCTGGCTGCCGCAGCCGGAGGAGTGGCCGGTGCGGCTCTGATCGCGGTGTGGGTGGCCGATCCGTCGCCCGAGTCGAACTGGACTGCCCCGCGCCCGCACCACCTCAACACGGCGGGCGTCTGGCACGCCGTGTTCCTGGTGGCTGCCAGTGCGTTGTTCGCGGGTCTCTGGGTGGAAGTGCTGCGCAGGCTGCGTCATGCCGAACGCCCTGCCGAAGGGGAGCCGCCGGAGTCCGACGGCCCGGATCCCTTGAGGTCGATGCAGGCGGCCGGTGCGGTGGGCTGCACGGTGGGTTTCGCCTGGCTGGCCGGGATCGACTCCGCCCGTGCGGCCGGCACCTCGTCGGGGGCGGGGTCCGTCGCGGTGCTCGGTTTCGCTGCCGTGTCGCTGACGGCCTGTCTGCTGTGGGCGACTCGGGGGCGGCCGGTGAGCGCCGCGGGTCCGCTGGCGGCGGGAGCGGCGATCGCGGGTGCGGTGGTGGCGTTCTCGGCGGTCCACGGACGGGCCGATGCCCTGGTGTACTGCGTGCTCGTCGGTGCCCTCGGTGCCGGATTCTCGCTGAGCTGGTCGGCCCGCCCGGGTGATGACGCGGTCGGCCAGGAGGCCGTGGGTGTCTGCGCGTTGTTCGCCGCCCTCACCCTGCTGGTGTCGGTTCGCGACCTCGGAATTCTGCAGACGGTGCTGATCCCGGTTGCCGTGTTCGCCTTGGCGGCGGTCCTGCGGATGGCCTGTTCTCCTGGCCGCCCGCTCAACGCCCGCTATGTGGCAGCCGGAGCGATCAGTGCCTCCCTCGAAGCGCTGTGCGTATTCGCGCTCTGGCTCCACGACCACCAAGGGCGCGGCTACATCACCGCCGGGTTCATCCTGACTGTCGTGGGTCTGCTGCTCGGAGGCGTGTTCCTCCCGTCGTTCAAGAAGGACTTCGAGGAGCTGATGGAGGTCGAAGGCGACGTCGACCGCAGCGTGGCGGGCGCTGGGGCGGGTGCGGAGCAGTACGCGGTGGCCAAGAAGGCGTGGTGGCCGCTGCTCGGGTTCGCGGTCGCCGCCTTCATGTCGATGCTGGCGCTCACCATCGCGCTGGCTCCGTCCCTGGGATGGGCAGCAGGAATGGCGCATCCCGGCGTGCGTGGCCCGGCCGTGGTGGCGGTCGTCCTTCTGCTCCTGGTCGCGCCGGCCCTGGTTGATGTGGGTCGGGCTCTGGAGAAGCATCACCCCCGACCGACGGTGGACATGGACGTGCGCTCGGGTGGCGTGTGGTGGTGCCTGGCAGCGGGAGCAGCCGTGTGCCTGCTGATGGTGCTCGTGCTCCCGTGGAAGCACGGCTGGGACTGGCTGGCCGCCGTACAGGCCTTGTTGCTGGCCGCCTTCTCCCTGCAGACCGTGCTGGGCAACGGCGCCTGGCTGCACCTCGGCCAACTGCAGTGGCCGGCGAAGTGCGCGGCCGGCTCGGTGTTCCTGGCCGTCGGATTCATCGGTTACTGGTCGTTGACCGATGCCGTCCGACCGGGCTCGGAGTCCAGTGTCCCGGGGTTCGCCGTCGCCGCGCTCGGTGGTGCCTTCGTCTCGGCGGCCGTGCTGACGGTGACGGGCACCGCCGTTGTCTACGCAGCCGGTGGTTGGTACTACCGCACCGACTATCCACCCGCCCGCAACGCGGCCCAGGACTGCCTGCTGCTCGGATTCCTGTGGCTGACGTTGGGTTGGCTGCCCCAGTTCGTCCTGGCGAACGTCCCCGCGTCCGCGCCCGAACGCTGGGCCGCGGTGGGTACGGTGCTGGCGGGCTTCCTCTTCCTGTTCGTTCCCGCCTTCCTGTGGACGCTGGAGAACAACGACTCCCACGTGGAACGACAGCGGCGTCGCACCAACGAGCTGCGACAGAGCGGTGACACCCCTGCCGCCCCGCTCTCCCCGGACCTCACGGGCGGGCTCGCCACGGCCCAGTCCTCGGCGGCAAGGTTGCGCTCGCTGCCGGGCCGCATCGCGCAACTCCTGCGCTCCGTCCGGGCCGGCTCCCGCCCCGCATCCGAGGTGGACGAGGAGGAGGTGTTCATCCTCCGCCTGGCCGGCCACACTGCGGTCCAGAACTCTCTGGCCCTCGGCCTCACCGCAGTCTCGGTCGTCGGGGCGATCGGCGTCAGCGCCGGCATGGACCAGAAGGCAGTCGGCGTCGTCGGGCTGTCCGGCGCGGGCTGATTCACTGCGCGCCCGACCTGGTGTCCCGAAAACGAGTCGCCGATGGTCAGGGTGCCGGGCCAGACTCTTGAGGTGGAGGACGGGTGGCCCGGTTCGCACGTCATCTGCCCGGTCTGCGTCTGGGAAGACGACTCGGTTCAGTTCCGGTGGCCGTTCATGGCGGGCGGCGCCAACAGGACCTCGCTGGTCAAGGCCCAGCGCAACCTTCAGGAGTTCGAGGCTTGTGATCAGGAGGCGGTTCGTGCGGCCGCCGGCCGTTGATGAACTAATGGACCCCCGTTGGCGCCTGATCGACCTTGCCACGGACTTTTTCGAGGACTGGGAGTTCTGGGACGCGATCACCGGCCTGGTGGAGGTGCCCAGCGAACTGTCGTTCCTGCACTGGGACGAGCTGGCACGCCACGTGCCGAAGGCAGCAGCCATGCTCCGCCACCAACTGGCACGGTACGCGCGCCAGTTGGCCGACGGCGAAGCGGGCGTCCGGAGCATCAAGGTCACTTACAGCCGGCCCGGTGAAGATCCCCTTCCAGCCTCGGAGTGACCGTTTCCCGCTGCAGGTACTCGCGTTGGCAATCTCCGGGTGCTTACGGACATCCGCCCCCATGTTGGCGGTCCGGTCTGTGGGAAGTCACAAGATCGTCTCTGTGGTGGGCTGGACCGGCGGCCTCCCGCACGGCGGCCAGGAAGATCGCGGTGCGGGGCGGGGAGGTCGTCCTGAAGGCGAACCGGCCGAACTACTCCGGCAAGCATCACCGTCACGGCCTGCACGTCCTCGCCCTGACCGACGAGAAAGGCCGGCTGATCCGGATATCCGCTGCCCGGCCCGGCCGCACCCACGACATCACCGCCGCCCGCCGCGACCACCTGCCGGCCCACCTGCGCGCCGCCGGCCTCGGCGCCCTGGCCGACCTGGGATTCCTCGGCCTGGACGACGATCCGGACAACCCCGTAGGCGTCACCGGATTCAAGGCCACCCGCGCCCGCAAGCTGACCCCCGGCCAGAAGGACGCCAACCGCGTCCTTCCGGCCGGACGCGTCCCCGTCGAACGCGGCTTTGCCCACCTGAAGAAGTGGCGGATCCTCACCAAGCTCCGGACTGACCCCGCCCGCGCCACCCACCTGTTTCGCGCGCTGCTCGTCCTGACGAACATAGAGGTCGCTGCCGACAATTGATCTCCACCGCAGGTAGCCCACGATCAGCACATGCCCCCGGAACCGCGTCACCGGGCCGGGATCGGCTGAGTGAGGTTCACCGGGTTGCCGTCGGGGTCCTTGATGTGGGCGACGCGCTGTCCCCACGGCATGTCGTTGGGGCCGCCGCTGACCGAGCCGCCGAGCGCCTCCACCCGGGCGAGCGTCGCGTCGACGTCGTCGACACCGATGCTGAGCAGGATCCGCGGCGCCGCCCCGGTCCCCGGGTCCTCCTTGGCCACCAGCCCGAGGTCGGTGTCGCCGATGCGCAGGCCGAGGTAGAAGGCCGGGCCTTCCGCCGGTACCCGGAAGATCTCCTCGGCGCCGAACAGTTTCGTATAGAAGCCGAGCAGAACGTCCTGGTCGGCAGTCAGGATCACGGGCTGGATGGTGGACATGGCACTCCTGTCGAGAACGGAACTGTCGCTGGGTAGACCGTTCGAGGAGGGTGAACTCATCGGCAACACCACCGCGCCGGACGATCTACAACACAGACTGCCGCCCACGACCAGCACGAGCACCCCGAAACGAGGTCACGCCACCCCGCTGACCAGCCACGTCAAGATGGCGGAGCATCAGGGTGGTGACCTTCGTCGGTGGCCCGGCCGACGGACGGATCGAGCGCCTGCCGTTGCCCGAGGCGGTAGGCAAGGTCACCATCTCCGGTGATCTGTCGGAATTCGCCACGGTCCTCGTCCGCTGACGGCCTCCGGTCGGATGAGTGACGGCCCGTCACCTGTGAGCCGAACTGATCGGGCTGCCGGAGCGTCCTGTTCTCCGAAGGATCGTCGTCGAACGGAGGAGGATGTGATCGTGGAGAACTTCGGAGGACGGCCGAGCCGCCGCGCGGTGCTGGCGACGGGGGCCGCGCTGGCTACCGCTGTGTCCACGGGTGGGACGGCGCACGCGACAGGCGGCGATCGAACGGCCCGGGCGTTGGCCGATCTCGAGCGGGAGCACGGCGCCCGGCTGGGGGTCTTCGCGCGGAACATGGTCACGGGCAGGACCGTGGCGTACCGCGCCGACGAGCTGTTCCCGGTCTGCTCGGTGCACAAGACGATCACCGCCGCCGCCGTCCTGCGCGACCTCGACCGGAACGGCGAGTTCCTCGCCAGGCGCATCCGTTACACCGAGCAGGACGTCACCGGATCGGGCTACGCCCCGATCACGGGCACGCCCGAGCACCTCGCGAACGGGATGACCGTCGCCGAGCTGTGCGCCGCCGCCCTCGACTACAGCGACAACGCGGCCGACAACCTGTTGCTCCGTCAGCTCGGCGACCCCACGGCGGTCACCCGCTTCTGCCGGTCCGTCGGCGACCGGGTGACGCGGCTCGACCGGTGGGAGCCCGAGCTGAACTCCGCCGAACCGGGGCGGGTGACGGACACCACCAGCCCGGCTGCGATCGGGCGCACGCACGCGAAACTGGTGCTCGGGGATGCGCTCGCGCCGCGGGACCGGCGGCAGTTGACCGAGTGGCTGCTCGGCAACACCACCAGCGGCGCGCGGTTCCGTGCCGGACTCCCGGCGGACTGGGCGCTGGCGGACAAGACCGGCACTGGCCGCCACGGCACCACCAACGACGTGGGCATCGCCTGGACCCCGGACCGGACGCCGGTCGTGCTGGCCGTGCTGTCCACCAAGCCGGACGCCGCCGCTCCGGCTGACGAACCCCTGGTCGCCAGGACCGCCGCCCTGCTCGCGGCGACTCTCACCGGTCCGTCCGGAAGGCCTCCGGGGCATACCGGCAGTCGATAGGATGCCCGCCAACGCCATTGCACGGTAGGCGAGTTCCGACGAATCCCGGGGGGGATCATGGCACTTGGCATGGAGATCGAAGTGGCCCGGCCGCTGCTCGCGCTGGACGGGTCGAACCTGGACGGTGACACCGAGGTCCTGCTGATGCCGGGTCTGCTGAAGCTGGTCAGCGACCTGCGGAGCCTGGAGCAGGGGGACCAGGAAGTGGACTACTCGAACGCCGAGTTCGTCACGGTGCACTTCGACCAGCACGCGGGCACGCTTCAGGAGGCGGAGGCGCAGCTCGACCAACGCCTGCACGCGGTGGCCCTGTTGATGGATGACCTGTACCAGGACGAGGCCAACCGGGCGCTGTCCGCCGCGGTGCGCCAGGCCACAGCCACCGCGTACGAGACCTTCGCGACGGCCCGGTTCGATCCGGCGGTGCTGCGAGCCATCGGCGGGGTCCAACTCCCGCAGGACGCGCTGGTCGCACCGCGGACGTACCAGGTGCCGAACAACGAGCTGCGGATGCTGATCCACTACACGGTGGGCATCGCCCCCGAGAAGCTCGGCCCCGCGCTCACCGCCCTCGGCGACGCGGCCCGGGACAAGAGCAACGTCGGGAACTCGGCCAAGCAGCACGCCCAGCGGGCCCACGCGGTGGCTCAGGAGTGCTTCGGGCTGGTCACTCCGGGGGCGGTCCACCCCGACCACGTGGCCGAGTTCGAGGGGTTCCTGGCCCTGGTCTTCGTCCAGGTGGCCGGCTTCGCCGACATCGTGGCCGACTCCGAGCCGGAGAGTTCGGACTCCGAGCAGCTGGAGGCCGCCGCGCAACCGAAGAACTACCTGGTCGTGCTGTCGCGGGTCCCGCTGCGCACCGTGTACGACGCGCTCCACGCCGACGTACGGGCCGCGCTGCACACCCATGCGGACGCGATCGAGCAGCGGATCGGCGACCGGATCATCCCGGGCTTCAGTGACGGCGACTCGCGTTACCTGGAGGGCCTGGCCGAGGTCACCATCAAGGAGTACCTGCGCTCGGCCCTCGGCCACTTCGCGGCCGTCGACCAGGAACGGGTGTTCGGCGGGATGAACGAGACCGGCCTCGACCCGACGGTGCACGGCGAGCACGACCCGGACCCCGCCGTCGGGCGCGGGATCCCGGTGGAGCTGCGCCTGCACGGCACCCAGCGGCCCAGCTGGGACGTCTTCGCCCGCGAGGCGAAGGCGCTGCTGGGCTGGTCCCGGCAGCACGCCGGGCTCTCCGACCGTCCGATGGAACTGACGGCCGATCACTGGCTGGCCTCGGTGAACCACCTCCTGGACGCGTACGAGCACAGCGTGGGCAAGGTCACCGGCCACCTCGCGCTGACCGCACAGGAGTCGGTGCTCGGCTTCAACTGGCAGGTCACCACGCTCAATTCGCAGATCGCGACCCTGCTACGGGCGTACCCGGGCTTCCCCACCCGGGAGCGCGGCACCGGCTGGCAGCCGACGGCGCTGGCCGACTTCGGCTGCGTCACCCGCTTCGTCGGGCTGACCGAGCTGGTCCGGAACCGGATCGAGGGCTTCACGCCCGACCCCTTCCCGCTGCCGGTGCAGCCCTTCGCCTTCTGAACACCGAAGACACGGGCCCCGGTTCAGGTCTCCGGGGCCTCCCAGACGAACGGAGCGAGCTCGCGTACGGCAGGCCAGCGGGGGGAGCGGAGGAGTTCGGCGGCCTGGGTCATCGAGGCGCGGTCTACGGTCACCTGCCAGGTCCGGTCGGTGAAGTACTTGGCCTCAAGCCTGGCGATCGTTGCCCGTAGCCGTCCGGCCTCCGGACTGGCGAAGTGGACGCCGGAAAAGTCCAGGGCGGCCCGAGCCTCGGTCAACTCGCGTGCCCGCTTTGGTAGTTCACGGGTTCGACCACGCAGTTCCCGGACGCTGACGTGCAGGAGCTGATTGGCGTCGATGTCCAGCATTACTTCGATCAGCGGGGTGTGCCGGGGGTGCCGGGGCAGATCCGACAACTCGAGCACGGCGAGGGTCCTGCCGTCGGCGGCGGTCGGACTCTCACCCTCCACGATGTGGACGGTCATGGCGGGCTGGCCGCTCCGGCTCGGCGCGGCGAAGGCCCACCTTCGCACGGGGATGGTGGTGTTCCGCTCGATCAGCTTCCGCACGGTGCCGTCGTGGGTCTCGAAGCCGAGCGAGGTCGAGAGGACGTCGAGGAGCAGCACGTCCTTGACGGCTCCGCCCAGGACTCCGGCTTGGAGGGCGGCCCCCGTGACGATGCCTTCGGGGATGATCCCGCGATAGGGCTGGCGGTCGCCGGTGAGCCTGCGCAGCAGTTCACCGATGGCGGGCATCCGGGTGGCTCCACCGGTCAGGATCACCTGGTCCAGCTCGGAGTGCCGGATGCCGGCGTCCCGGATGGCCTGTTCGACCGGTCGGCTGCAGCGTTCCAGCAGGTCCCGGGTCATGGCCTCGAACTCGCTGCGGGTCAGGGTCTCGTCGAGGTGTACGGGGGTGTCCGCCACGCTGGTCAGGTAGGGCAGTCGGATGGTGGTGCTGCTCGCGGAGGACAGCTCGATCTTCGCCGCCTCGGCCGCCTGCTGAAGCCGCTCGCGGGCCAGGACGTCCCCAGTGAGGTCCACGCCGTGGTCGTCCAGCACCCGGCGCAGCAGGTGCCGGACGATGCGTTGGTCCCAGTCGTCCCCGCCGAGATGGGTGTCACCGCAGGTGGCCTTGACCTCCACCACGCCGTCGCCGATCTCGAGGAGGGTGACGTCCAGGGTGCCGCCGCCGAGGTCGAAGACCAGGACACTGGCGTCCTCCACCCTGCTCAGGCCGTAAGTGAGCGCCGCGGCCGTCGGTTCGTTGAGCACCCGCATCACGTTGAGTCCGGCCCGGTTGGCGGTCTCCACCAGCGCGGCCCGCTGGACCAGGTCGAAGTTGGCCGGCACGGTCATCACCGCCAGGCGGGGTGACTGGCCGGTGTACGCCTCGACGTCCTCCCGCAGCCGCCGCAGGATGTGCCCCGCGACGTCCTCCGCCGTCATCCGCACCCCGCCCGGGGCGATGGTCCATTCGGTGCCGAGCCTGAGCTTGACCGACCGCACCGTGGACTCGGGGTTCGCGATCGCCTGTCGTCTGGCGGCGGTGCCCACCAGGATCTCGCCGTCCGCCGTGACGGCCACCACGCTCGGTGTCGTGAGGGCGCCCTCGGCGTTGGGGATCAGGCGGACGTCCTCGCCGGCCAGCATCGCGATCGACGAGTTCGTCGTACCGAAGTCGATGCCCACCACCGGACCGGAGGTGTCCGGGGGCCGGTGCGGAGCGGAGGGGCGGGTCGGACGTGCCGTGGGAATCTCACCCAGTCCGCGGTCGTGCCACAACTGCCGTGCGCGTCGGGCCACTTCACGGTCCTCGTCGGCGATCAGCCCGAGCAGCGCCGCCCGCGCCGTGTCCCGGGTCGGTTCGCGGACGCTGCCGAGCAGTTGCTCGACGAGGTGGAGGGCCCCGATGCGCTTCCAGGGCTGGACGTCGAGGACCGCGGCGCGCAGCTCGGCGAGCCGGTCGACATCGCCGTGGCGGGGGCTGCGGGCCAGGTGGATCGTGCCCTGGGCGCTGTCCACGCTCAAGGTCGGGGTCTGGCCGGCGATGCTCCGCCGGACCTCCTCGTGGACGTACTCGTAGAGCTCGTCGACGGAGACGAAGCCGTCACCGTCCAGGTCCGCGGAGCCGTCCCGGAGGCCGCGCACCACCGCCGAGGTGAACACGGACGGCTGGGCGGGGGTGCGGCTGAACCGGACGTCCTGGACGCCCTCGTGGGCGTACTGCAGGGCGGTGGAGGCGGTCAGGACGACCCGGCCGTTGCCCGCGAAGGGCTCGGCGATGTCGACGGTGGGTGTCCCGGCGTCACGCCGCAACGCGTTGAGGGAGAACGCCCCGCTGTAGCAGCAGTCGAGCAGGACGACGATCCGCCGGGACCGGCTCTCGCCCATGAAGCCGCCGACCGTCTCGGCCAGGACGGCGGTGGCGCCCGGGTAGTCGCGCTCGGTGTCGCGCATGACGAAGTACAAGCGGTTGCGCAGGTCCTTCCACCCGTGCAGGGACAGGTGCAGCAGGAGCAGGTCGTCGCGCCCGGCCCGGGTGAAGAAGGACTCCAGCGCGCGCATGGCCGCGCGCTGGCCGACGTCGACGAGGGTCTCGACCTCGAACTCGCCGATGTCCGGGTCGCTCAGCACCGCTTCCAACTGCGTGGCATCCGCGGCAGCCGCCGGCAAGGGGGCGAAGTGGTCGTCGTCGTACGTGCCGTTGGCGATGATCAGCGCCCGGTTCGCCATCGCGGGTCACTCCCCGTGGCGGCGGAAGAACTCGTCCAGCGCGCGTTGCTGCACCTCGTCGGAGGTGGCGGTCAGCTCGATCTCGTCGTCACCGAACCTCAGCCGGACGGTCCCCGCACGTCGGCGGCCCAGCCAGCCCTGGACCAGGCCGACCAGCGCGGGCAGCAGCGCACCGCTGCTGCCGAGACCGATCAGTACCGCGCCCAGCTCCAGGGCACCCGTGCTGCGGGCGCCCGGAGGCGCCGGGGCCTGCGACGCCCGTTCGATGCTCGACAGGTCGAGTCCGCGCAGTTCGTCGATCAGGTACTGGAGTTGCTCCTCGGTGTACTCCGGGTCGTCGTCACCCGTGTCGAGTACGAGCCAGACCGAGTTCTCCGCTGACGTCACGGTGCTCCACCCTTCACCCGAGTCCGCGCTCCCTCCCGGGCCGGGGATGGGGCTCACGAACTGAACACGACGGTATTGCGGTACACCCGGTGACGATACTTCAGATGGGCGGGTCGGGGACGGTGTCGGCTCAGGCGGCCGGCTGCCAGCCGAGGGCGGGGGCGAGTCGGGTCGCGATGTCGGTGAGGATCTGTACGTAGTCCTGGTGGCCGAAGCTGAAGGGCAGCGCGAAGACGACCTCGTCGACCTCCCGGAACGCCGCGTGGGCGTACAACCGCTCGGCGATCTCGGCGGACGTGCCCACCAGGTCCGGCGCGAACATCGTGCGGGCCGGGCCCTGTGGGGTGGTCGTGCGCGGGAGCCGGTTCCGGGCGTAGTCCAGGTACTTCGCGCGCTGCTCCGGCGAGGCGCTGTCGGTGGGGATGACCACCAGCCCCTGGGACACCCGGGCGCGGGCGCCCTCGGGGTGGTGGGTGCGGAAGGCCTCGATCTGCGAGCGCTGGATCTCGGCGAAGTCTTCCGACTGCTCCGCCCGCACCACGTTGCTGGTCAGCAGGTTCAGCCCCTGCTCACCCGCCCACCGGGCCGAGCGCAGACTCCCGCCGCCGTACCAGATGCGGTTCGGCAGGCCGGGCGCGACCGGCTGGACCCGGTCGGAGTACACCTCGATGCCCTCGACGCCGCTGAAGTCGGTGGCGGGCTCGCCCTTGACGAAGCGCAGCAGCCGCTCGACCCGCTCGTAGCCGAACTCCTCGGACTCGGCGGTGTCCGGGTACAGCGCGGGGGCGACCTGATCCCAGTGGCCGGGCCGTCCGACGCTGATGCCGGGGTTGAGCCGGCCTCCGGACAGGATGTCGACGGTCGCGAGGTCCTCCGCCAGGCGCAGCGGGTTCTCCCATCCCAACGGGATGACCGCGGTGCCCAGTTCGATGCGGCGGGTGCGCTGCGAGGCCGCCGCGAGCACGGCGACGGGGGACGATATCCCGTACTGGAGGTGCCGGTGCCGCACCCAGGCGCCGTCGAACCCCAACTGCTCGCCAAGCTCGATGAGTTGGAGCGTCGACTCGTGCCCTCGGCCGGGATCGGCGGGGTCGAACAGCCCGATGGTCAGGAAGCCCAGCTTGCGAAGGGGCTGCGAAGGCGAGGGCACCGGGGTCCTCCGTTCTCCGCGACGGGCCGGACGAGGTGCGGCGCGGTTCGACTGACACGGCCGGGCGATCACCGGGCGCCCGGCCACATTCACACGCGGCCGGGCGACGATCAAGAGGTGCACCGGAAAGGCCATCGGGGGCAATACGCCCGTGACATCCCCGCAGCAGCCCGGGCCCGGTGTCCAGGCCGCGGGTCAGTCGGTGTCGAGATCGAACTCGGCGGTGACGGGTGCGTGGTCGCTCCAGCGTTCCGCGTGGGTGGCGGCCCGTTCGACGTGGGCCTTGACGCACTTGGCGGCGATTCCCGGGGTGGTCATCAGGTAGTCGATCCGCCAGCCCGAGTCGTTGTCGAAGGCGCGGCCGCGGTAGGACCACCAGGAGTAGGGGCCCTCCTGGTCCGGGTGGAGGGTGCGGACCACGTCGACGTAGCCGACCTCGTCGAGGACTCGGGTGAGCCAGGCGCGTTCCTCGGGAAGGAAGCCCGCGCTCTTCTGGTTGGCCTTCCAGTTCTTCAGGTCGGCTTCGCGGTGGGCGATGTTCCAGTCGCCGCAGACGATCACCTCGCGGCCGTCGGCCTCGGCGCGCTTGCGGAGTTCGGTGAGGTGCACCAGGAACTCGGCCATGAAGCGTTCCTTCTCGTCCTGGCGCTCGGTGCCGACCTCGCCGGAAGGGAGGTAGAGGCTGGCCACCGTCAGGCCGGGCAGGTCGATTTCGACATACCTGCCCGAAATGTCGAATTCGGCGGAGCCGAAGCCGATCACGGACCGGGTGGGCTGCTGCCGGGACAGGATCGCCACGCCGGCCCGGCCCTTGCTGGCGGACGGCGCCCAGACGGCGTGCCAGTCGGTCAAGTCGCGTAGCTCGGCCGGGAGTTGCTCGGGCTCGGAGCGTACCTCCTGGAGGCAGATCACATCCGCCTCGGTGGTCTCCAGCCACTCCAGCAGGCCCTTCTTGGCGGCTGCCCTGATCCCGTTCACGTTCACCGAAGTCACCTTTGTCACCCGGGAAGGGTATCCGGCCGGTCGGGCCCGGGCGTGCTGGGGCGTGCCGGGTCGGTTCGCGTCGTGAACGGTTTGTGAAGTCTTGTTCGGTCGTCGTCAGGCGGTGCCATTGGTCTTGACCATCTCCGCGACCACCCCCTAGGGTCCTTACTGCAAAGACCTTTAATAAAGAAGGACGGATAAAGCCCGCCCCTCCCACCTGCCGGAACATCGGGAGCGGGGCAGGCCCGGCGTCTTTCAGGGTGGAGGACACGGTGGCGCAGGGACAGCTCGCGGCAGTACCGGAGCCGAAGTACTGGCACCTGCGCACGGTGCTGGTGCGCACCATCGACGCGGAGTTCTCCACCGGTCAGATCCTCCCGAACGAGCGGGAGTTGGCTTCCCGGTTCGGCGTGGCCCGGGCCACCCTTCGGCAGGCGCTCGACCAGCTGGAGCTGGAGGGCCGCCTGGTCCGCCGCCGTGGCATCGGCACCCTGATCGCTGCCCCCCGGGTCGGCGTCCCGGTCAGCCGGCGCGAGGAGGGCTGGCCCGGGGCCGCCCGCAGCCAGTCCTGGCGCAGCGTCGACTGCGTGAGCGCGCCGGCCTCCGCCCAGATCGCGCTGGCGCTCGGCATCGCGCCGGGGGAGACGGTGCACACCGTCCGCCGTCTGCGGCTGGTGCAGGGTCAGATCATGGCCACCGAGTCGCTGCACGTGCCGGATTCGGTGCTGCCGCAGCTGCCCGCCGTCCCGCACGTGGTCGGCGGCGACGGTGAGCCGGCCCGTTCGGTGCTCCGGCGACTGGAGCGGCTCGGCATCGACGGCGAGTCCCGTTCGGTCGAGCTCGGTGTCGCCGAGGCCGACCAGGCCGTCCTGCTGGAGCGTCCGCCGGGCACTCCGGTGCTGATCGTCACCACCCAGTACGCGTCGGCCGGCCGCCTGGTGGGGCTCGCCGTCTCGACCTACCGGGCCGACACCTGCAAGCTCACCTTCGGCGAGACCGGTCTGGTCGAGGTCACCCCGGTCGAGGCCCAGCAGCCGGTCGGCGCCGCTTCCTGACAGGCGTCCTGACAGCGTGACAGTGCCCCCGTCGTCCGGTCCAGGACGACGGGGGCACTGCGCTGTCGAGGGACGTCGGGTCAGCGCGCCGAGACCCCGGGGGAGTCCACGGCGAACAGCTGCTCCTCGACGGTGTCGAGGGCGACGCGCAGCGCGCCCATCGCCACCACCTCCTCGCCGAGGGCGGCGAGCACCACCTCGGGGGCCCGGAGGCAGTAGAGCTCCAGCTGCTGGCGCAGCGGTTCCAACACGCCGTCAAGGCCGGCCGCCCAGCCGCCGACCACCACGATCTCCGGGTCGAGGGCCAGCACCAGCGCGGCGACGTCGTGCACCAGCCGGCGCAGGAAGCGGTCCATCGCCACCTGGGCCACCTGGTCGCCCTCGCGGGCCAGCCGGAGCACCCGGGCCACCGCCGCCTCGTCCAGCGGGTCGAGCGGTTTGCCGGTGGTGGAGAGCAGTCGCTCCGGGGTGGCCTCCTGGCCGAGCAGGTGCAGGGCGCCGATCTCGCCCGCCGCGCCGCCGAAGCCGCGGTGCAGCCGCCCGTTGATCAGTGAACCGGCGCCGGGGCTGAGCCCGGCCATCACGAAGACCAGGTCGCCCTTGCCGACCGCCGCGCCCTGCCAGTGTTCGGCGATGGCGGCCAGGTTGGCGTCGTTCTCGATCATGACGGGGCAGCGGAACGAGCGGCGCAGCCGTGCTCCGAGGTCGAGGCCGGTCCAACCGGGCATCGCGGTGCCGAGCTTGACGGTGCCCTCGCGGTCGACGATGCCGGGGCTGCCGACCGCGACCGCCCAGAGGCTGTCCCGGGAGACCCCGGCCTTGCGCAGCACCTCGGCGACGGTGGTGCGGGCCAGGGTGAGCCGTTCCTCCGGGTCGAGGGTCTCGGCCGCGCTCTTGGCGTGGCTGCCGAGCACCCGCCCGGTGAGGTCGGCCAGGATGACCCGGATCTCGTGCACGCCGATCTCGATGCCGAGGATGTGCCCGGCCTCCGCGCGGAACCTGAACCAGCGGGCGGGGCGGCCGCGCTGGCGGCCGCTGTCCTGGGACTGTTCGACCTCGGCGACGAGTCCGGCCTCGATCAGGCCCTCGATCACGCCTTCGACGGTGGGCCGGGAGAGCCCGGTGTCGCCCACCAGCTGGGTGAGCGTGACCGCCTGTCCGTCCCGGAGCGCCCGCAGGGTCACCGCGGCGTTGATCCGACGCAGCAGCGAGGAGTCTCCTCCGGTGAGCCGATCCGCCAAGTCGCTGCCCTTCCGCAGATCGCGCGACAGCAGTGGCGCGCGTACCGAGTGCGCGGAGACGTTCGTGCGCGCCCCCGCGTGATGAGCCGACCGGGCAGCGCGACACGGGGTACGGGCGCCGGAGGGCGTGAGCCGGATGCTACTCGGCGGGCCTTCGAGCCGCGAGCATTTCCGCAGCTCATCACCTGTTCGGTATGAAAACGGTACGTAGCCCCGCCGGTCGGCGGGTTCAGCTTCCCAAGCGCCACACCGTCGTGGTCTTCACCGGACGGTCCTCCAGATCGGCCGCCGTCGGCACCTGGTAGACGGCCACCGAGCCGAACGCGGCGCGGGGCAGGTACGCCCGGCCGGGGTCGCCGACCAGGACCACCGCACCCCTGGCGGCGGCCCGGGTCAGGAAGGGCAGCACCCGTTCGGCCATCGCGCGCTCGTAGAAGACGTCACCCGCAAGCACGACATCGGCCGGTGCGCCGTCGCCGTCCAGCAGGTTCTCGCAGCGGGCGTCCACGGCCACGCCGTTCGCCTCGGCGTTGATCTGGATCGCGGCCACCGCGTAGGCGTCGATCTCGGCCGCCGTCACCCCGGCCGCGCCGCGCAGTGCGGCGGCCACCGCGACCAGGCCCGAGCCGGCCGCCAGATCCAGTACCTGACGCCCGGCCACCAGCTCCGGGTGGTCCAGCACGTACCGGGCCAGCGCCTGGCCGCCCGCCCAGGCGAAACCCCAGAACGGCGGCGGCAGGCCGATCTCGCCCTTGGCCTGCTCGGTCCGCTCCCAGAGGCCGATCGCCTCGGCGGCCTGGTACAGCTGCACTTCGGGGACGAACGGCACGGGGGCGAGAAGGGTCTGCGCCCGGATGAATGTCTGGAGGTCCGCGGTGTCGACAACGGCTGAACTCATGCTCTGCCTTCCCACTGCACCAGACCGGCGCTGGCTGCCCAGACCCTACGCCACCTGACGGGGCGTCAGACGCCGAGCGGAGGTGACCGGCTCAGCTGGTCAGCGGCTTGGTCCAGCGGCGCCAGCGGTCCTCGCGCTCGTACCCGGCGGTGGACCAGGCGTGGTGGGCGCGCTCGTTGTCCTCCAGGACCATGGCGTCCCCCCGCCGGCCGCCCACGGCGACGAACCGCTGTTCGGCGGCGGCCAGCAGCGCCTTGGAGATGCCCTGCCGCCGGTGCGAGGGCAGCACCGCGAGCCGGTAGAGCGAGGCCCGCCAGCCGTCCCAGCCGGCGATCACGGTGCCGACGAGCAGCCCGTCCAGCTCCGCCACGATCAGGGCCTCGGGGTCGCGCTCGATCAGGCGCGAGACCCCGGCCTCGTCGTCCGTGATGCTGGTGCCCTCGGCGGCCTTGGACCAGAAGGTCAGCAGGTCGGGGACCTCGGCCGGGTGGGCGGTGCGGATCTTGATGGTGGTCATGAGGACCTGTCTAGCAGCCGACGGCTGCCCCGGCCGAGGAGATTTCTCACCCTCCGAGACGGGCCGGGTCGCGGCGGGTCGCGGCGAGCCGGGCCGGCGCGTGCTGCGGGCGCTCGCGCAGCAGCAGGGCGGCGGTGGCGGCCACGGTCAGGGCGGTGAGGCCGTGCACGCCGTACGCGATGCCGGGGTGGCCGCCGTCGTTCAGGACGATCAGCATGTCGCCGGTGGGGACGACCGCCAGGGCGGCCAGCGCCCAGCCCAGGGCGCGCCGTTGCCCGTTCAGCAGCAGGGCGAGGACGACCAGGCCGGAGGCGGTGTCGCGGAGGCCCTTGATCAGGAAGGCCGTGCCGTCCTGCTCCGGCCAGCCGGACACCCCGAAGCCGGGGGCGATGGACTGCGGTGCGATCAGGTAGCTGAGACCGATGTAGAGGATGAACGCGGCGCCGGCGGCGGCCAGGGCGGTGGTGAGGTGCTTGAGCTTCACGGTGTGTCTCCTGTACGGGAATTGGCGGGTGATCAGGACTTGGTGCCGCGTACGGCGCGGACCCGGCGGGCGTACTGCGGTCGGCCGACCAGTGACCAGAGCAGCCGGGCGGGCCGGGGTATGGCGCCCAGCAGCGCGGCCCGTTCGGCCGGTTCGGCGTCCTCCAGCACGATGCCGAGGAAGAGCAGCAGCTTGGGCTTGGGCGTACTGGCGAGGAAGTGCTCGCCGAGCGCGCTCCACTCGGACACGGACAGCTGCCGGGCGGCCAGCGGGAGCAACTCCCGCTCCTCGTCGTCGAGATGCTCGGTCAGCACCGCGCGGTGTTCGGTCAGCGCGGCCACCAGTACGTCGCGTTCGCTCGCACCGGCGGTCGGCTCCCAGGCCAGGAAGGCCGCTTCGGCCGCGACCAGCGAGGCGGCCACCCGTTCGTGCTGCTGCTCCATCCGCAGGACGAGGTCGGCCTCCAGGTCCACCCGGGAGAGCAGCAGCGGCCAGAGCAGTTCGTCCTCGCCGTGGTGGTGGTTGTGCAGGCCGAGCCGGTAGTCGCGGAAGTGGTCGGCCAGCGTACGGGCCCGGGCGGTGTCGCCGGGGGTGACTGCGGCGGTCAGCTCCGCCAACAGACGGGCCTCCCGGCGCAGTCCGCGGTGGATGACCACCATCTCCTGGGTGTTGGGCCGTGTCGTCGTGGTTTCCATGACCAGAGACTCGCGGCCGGTTCATGGAAGGTACTTGGACGGCACTTGGACACTCGCGCGAGGGCGTGTGACAGCACGTCAGCAGCGGGTCCTAGGCTGGGTGGCGACATGGTGTACATACGCGTACTCGGATCCTTCACCGCCGAGCGGGACGGCGAGACCGTCCCGCTCGGCGGCCACCGCCAGCGATCGGCGCTGGCCCTGCTGGTGGCCGCGCGCGGCCGGGTGGTGTCCGTCGACCGGATGGTCGAGGAGCTCTGGCAGGATGCGCCGCCCGCCCGTGCGGTGACCTCGCTGCAGGCCTATGTATCCAACCTGCGGCGGCTGTTGGAGCCGGGCCGCCCGCCGCGCGCCCCGGCCCAGCTGCTGGTCAGCGCCCCGCCGGGGTACGCGCTGCGGCTCCCGGCGGACGCGGTGGACGCCTGGCGGTTCGAGCAGCTGCTCCGGGACGCCCGGGAGCTGCTGACCGCCGATCCTGACACCGCCAGGGGCCTGCTCCGGGAGGCGCTGGCCCTCTGGCAGGGACCGGCCTACGCGGACACCGCGGACGAGCCGTGGACCGAGGCCGAGACCGGCCGGCTGGACGAACTCCGGCTGACCGCCCGGGAGCTGGACATCGCCGCCGCACTGCGCGGCACCGACCGTACCGACGTGGTGGCCGAGGCCGGGCTGCTCACCCGGGACCAGCCGCTGCGCGAGGAGGGCTGGCGACTGCACGCCCTGGCACTCTGGGCGACCGGCCGGCAGGCCGACGCGCTGGCCGTCCTGCGGCGGGCCCGCGCGGTGCTCGCGGAGGAGGCCGGGATCGACCCGGGCCCCGCGCTGACCGAGCTCGAAGCCGCGGTCCTCGCCCAGGACGACCGCCTGCTGCTGGCCGCCACGGACGCGCCACCGTTCCGGCCGGCGCCGGTCCAGCCGCCGGAGGCCGAGCAACTCACGGACCAGAGCGGCCCGTTCGTCGGACGTGAGCACGAACTCGCTCTGCTGGCGCAGGCATCCGGTCGCGCCCTGGCGGACGGCCCGGCCATCGCTCTGGTCACCGGTGAAGCGGGGCTGGGCAAGTCGGCACTGCTGAACCGGCTCGGCGACCGGCTGGGCCGGGAGGGCTGGTTGGTGGCGGTCGGCCGCACCACCGTCGAGGAGGGCGCCCCGCCGGCCTGGGCCTGGGTCGAGGCGCTGCGTACGATGGCGGCCACCGCGCCACCCGGGCCTGCGGAGGCCGCCGTGCTGGCGCCGCTGCTGGCCGACGGTCCGGCTGGGAACGGAACCCAGGACAGTGGTGACGCCGCGCTGGGCCGGTTCAGGCTGCACCGCGCGGTGTGGCAGTGGCTGGCGGAGGCCGCCCGGGAGCGGCCGGTCGCCGTCGTCCTCGACGACCTGCACTGGGCCGACGCCGAGACCCTGGCGCTGCTCGCCGCTGGGGCCGATCTGCCGTCCGGGGCACGGGTGTTGCTGGTCTGCGCGTACCGGCCGGAGGAGGTCGGGAGCCGACTCGGGAAGGCACTCGCGGTGCTGGCGAGGAGTGAGCCGGTCCGGGTGGTGCTGGGCGGCCTGCCGGAGTCGGCCGTCGCCGAGGTGGTCCGCGCGCTGGGCGGTCCCGAGCCGGACCGGGAGACGCTGGCCGCGCTCACCGAACGCACCGGCGGCAACCCGTTCTACGTCCGGGAGAGTGCCCGGCTGCTGAGCAGCGAGGGCGCACTCGTCGCGCTGTCCGAAGTGCCGGAGGGCGTACGGGACGTGTTGCGCCGTCGGCTCGGGCGGCTGCCCGAGGTGGCGGTCGCGGTGCTGCGGCTGGCCGCCGTGGCGGGGCGGGAGTCGCGCGTCGAGGTCCTGGTCGAGGCGGCCGAGACCGACGAGGACGGGGTGCTCGGGGCGCTGGAGGCCGGGCTGCTCGCCGGGCTGCTGGTGGAACCAGCGCCGGGGCTGGTCCGGTTCGCGCACGCGCTGGTCCGGGACACCCTGCTGGCGGACCTCAGTGGGCTGCGTTCGGCCCGGATGCACGGGCGGATCGCGGCGACGCTGGAGCGGCTGGGATCGTCCGATGTCTCGGTGCTGGCCCACCACTTCGTCCGCGCCGCCTCCTCCGCGACGGCGGCCAGGGCGGTGCGGCACTGCGTCCGGGCGGCCGAGCTGGCCGGGAACCGCTACGCCCACGAGGCGGCGGCGGCCGTGCTGACCGAGGCGGTCGCGTGCTTCGAGCTGGTCCCCGCCGAGGCCGGGAGCGACCGGGAGGCCGAACGGGTCGAGCTGCAGGGCCGGTTGCTGCGGGCCCAGGTCAGGGCCGGGGCGGTGACGGCGGCCCGGGCCACCCACCGGGCGGCGATCGACCGGGCCGTCGCGGTCGGCCGGGACGACCTGCTGATCCGGGTGTTCACCGCGTGGACCGAGGCGACCCCCTGGCAGAGCAGGCCGTACGGGACGGTCGACCGGCCGGTGGTGGCGCTGCTGGAGCGGCTGCTCGGCCGGACCGACCTCCAACCAGCCGTCCGCTGCCGCCTGTTGGGTGCGTACGTGGCCGAGCTGTCGGACAGTGGGGACCCGGGGGTGTCGGCCGCGGCGCGGGAGGCGGTCGCGCTGGCGGCCGACCTGGGCGACCCGGCGTTGCGGGCGGCGACGCTGGTAACGCTGGCCCGCGAGCTCGACACCGACCTGGACTGGCGCGAACAGGCCGATCTGGGAAGGGAGTTGGACCAGATCGGCACCGAGCTCGGCCTGCCGGGCCACCAGTGGCACGGGCGGTCCTTCCAGGTCACCTCCGCCGCGGCGAGCGGCGAAACCGCCGAGGTCCGTCGACTGATCGACGAGTGCGCGGAGTTGGCCACCTCCTACCGGATGCCGGGGCCCGGCGCGGTGACCGCCACCATGACCGCCACCCTGGCCCATCTGGACGGCCGGATCGAGGCGTCCGAGGCCGAGTACACCCGGGCGGCCGCGCTGATGGCCGGGCAGGGATCGCCGCACGCCGAGGGCTACTTGGTGGTCGCGATCGCGACCCTGCGGGCGACGGAGGGCCGGCTCGCCGAGCTGCTGCCGCAGGCCCGGCGGCTGTTCGAGGAGTTCGGCCCGCTCCTGGCCGACCTGCTGGCGGTCACGCTGGCCGCCGCCGGGGAACAGGCCGAGGCCCGCCGGGTGCTGGCCCAGGCGGGCCCGGTCCGGCCCGACTACTTCTTCAAGGTCTTCGCGACCTTCCGCGCGATGGCCATGGTGATGACCGGCGAGACCGGGGGAGCGGCGGAGCTGTACGAGGCGCTGCTGCCCTACCGCGACGCTCCACCGCCGGCGGCGGGGTTCACCGTGGCGATCCGTCCGGTGGCGGAGACGCTGGGCGAACTGGCCGCGCTGCTGGGTCGCGAGGCCGAGGCGCGGGCGCACTTCGCCCGGGCGGCGGAGATCGCCGGGCAGTGGCGGTCGGCTGACGAGCTGTCTGTTCCCTAGGATCGGGTCCTTACGACTGATGGGGGCGACGTGGCTTTCGAGATCGACCTGCCGCTCCCGGCGGACCGGGCGGGGGACGCCGCAGCTGCTCGGCTCGCCCGGGAGCTCGGCGAGATCGGCAACGAGCGGTTCCTGCGGGCTGTCCTGCGGGATCCGGTGGCCTTCCACCATCGGAGCACCGACCGGCTGGTCGGCTGGGACACCGCGGCTCCGGAGGTGGTCGAGCCGAACTCCAGTCTGCTGCTCCGCGCCCTCCACCTGTCCTTCACGGCGCACCTGCCGCTCAGTCTCTCGCCCGACCTGCTGTGGTACGCGGTCGTGCACGAGGTGGCCGTGCACGTGCGCCTCAACTCCGAGACGTACGCGGGACTGTTCACCGATACGCCGGGATTCCGGCGGACCATCACCGTGCACGACGACGAGGCGCCCTCGGACTGGGAGCGCTCGATCAACCTGGTGCAGGAACCGCTGCGTGAGCGGATCGGCACCGAGACGGCCGAGCTCTTCCAACCCGCCTTCTCGACCACCACGTCCGCCGATGCCGCCGCCGCGCTGGTGGCGCTGATGGACGTCGTCAGCCCGTACTACCGTTTCCGCTGGAGAACCCTGTGCGGCATCCCCCGGATCCGGTTGGAGGGGACGGCCGAGGACTGGGAGCTTCTGGCGGCGCGGGTACGCGGGCTCGCCGACCGGTTCGAGGGGCTGCGGCCCTGGTTCACCGCCCTGCACCCGGTCCTGGACGAGATCGCCGCGACCGCCTCGGGACGAGGAGTCGAGGAGGAGTTCTGGTGCTCGCTCTACAAGTACCGGTCGCGATCCGGCGGCGCCTGGGTCACCGGCTGGATCAACGCCTTCTTCGCCCACCGGTACACCGATGACGGGCCGTGCCCGAAGGACGAGTTCGGCCAGGACAGTGCACCCGCAGTGGACTTCCCCTCCCACGTCTCGCGTGTCCCGTTCCGCTGGGAGACTCTCGCCGGCACCTTCGACATGGCCTTCCTCGGCGGGGTCCTCGGCATCGAACGCGACGAGGAGTGGATCAGGCCCCGGCTCGGCCACGCGGTGGTGGAGCTGCTCCCCGCCGCCGGCCACCGCGACGAACGCCTGCCCGAGCCCTGGCACCTGGCCGACATCCAGCGGATCACCGGCAGCCCGGAGGCCAGGCTGCTCGACACCTTCGGCACCGTCACCCACGAGGGCGCGCTCCTCCAGGTCGACTACGGGATCGACGTGGAGGAAGGAGTCTGCCTCGTCCGGACGGTGGAGGGCGACTGGTACCTCGGCGACCTGGTCTCCGAGACCGGGGACATCCTGTGCGAGGAGAACTGCGGCCCGGACCTCGGCATGGCCCTGCGGACATACTTCTGAACCGACCGGGTCGTCCACCGGAGGGGGTGGCGCGCTCCGGCGTGCGCTCGCGCCGGTGGGTCAGCCGAGTGGCAGGGGCGGGGGCGGTCCGGACGTACTGGTGGCAGTCATGTCACTCGACGTACTGGAGTTCTGCTCATGCGTATTGCCATTGCGGCCGGTGCCGCCCTGCTGATCTCGCTGGCCGGTGTGCCGCTCGCGGGGGCCGCCCAGGCCCAGGACCGGGACTGTCCCGAGTTCCGCACCCAGCCGGAGGCGCAGGCCGTCTTCAACCTGGACCGCTCCGACCCGAACCGGCTGGATGCCGACAAGGACGGGATCGCCTGCGAGAGCCTGCCGGCCAGTCTGCCGGGCGGCGCCGTCACCCCTGCCCCCGGTGCGGCGGCCACCCCCGCCCCGCTGGTCCCGCCGGCTCCGGCGCCGCACGGCGCGGTGGCGGCGGGTGCCGGCCCGGCCGAAGGCGGCAGCACACCCGTCACGCTCTCGCTCGCGGCGGGCGCCGTGCTGGCGGCGGGCGGCGCGGTGGTGGTGCGCCGCCGGACCAAGCGGGAGGACTGACCGAGCACCGGCCCCGGCCGGGACGGCAGCCCCGCCGTCCCGGCCCCCGTACAGCGGAGGAGGAACGGATGGCCACGGCCATCGGCCCCCGACGGCGACGGCGCTCTCGGGCCCCCGCAGTGTTGCTCGCGCTGTCCGGAGCGCTGGCGGCGGGCGCCTGGCAGGTCGGACTGAGTGCCGCACCGGGCCCGGCCCTGCCGGTGGCCGTTCCCGTGGTCTCCGCGGCGCCCGCCCGAGCGGCGGACGGCCTGCCCCGGGCCGTACCGGTCCGGGTCCGGATTCCCGCGCTCGGCACCGCCACCCCGCTGGTGGGGCTGACACTCGATCAGAACGGGGCGCTGCGTCCGCCGGACCCGGACGACCCCGACCTGGCGGGCTGGTACGCGGCGGGCACCAGCCCGGGTGAGACCGGCACCGCGCTGATCACCGGGCACGTGGACACCGTGCACGGTCCGGCCGCCTTCTTCGGCCTGTCCACCCTGACCGCCGGTCAGCGGGTCGAGGTGGACCGGGCGGACGGATCCGTGGCCCGCTTCACCGTCGACGCGGTGGAGAACCACCCCAAGGACGGCTTCCCCGAGCAGCGCGTCTACGGCCCCGCCCCGCGCCCCGAACTGCGCCTGATCACCTGCGGCGGCCGCTACGACCGGGCGCACGGCGGTTACCAGGAGAACACAGTGGTCTACGCCCATCTCAACTGACGTCAACTGCACCTCCAGTACCTGGAGTTGACGATGCTCGAAGGCATCGAACAGGCCGTTGTCGCGTGCGACACTGTCCTTCCCGCTCGACCGGGCGGCGGTACTTGCCCCGTGCTGGAGGATCGTGATGGCGGTAGCGGGAGACCTGCACGTGGTCTTCGTCCATGGTCTGTTCTCGTCCGGGAAGGTGTGGGCCGAGTTCGAGCAACTGCTGCTCGCCGACCCGGAACTGGCCGGGGCCGTCACCGTGCACCGCTTCCAGTACGAGTCGCCGGTCCTGCGGACCCGGGTGCACCGCCGCATCCCGGAGACGGATGACATCGCGGACCGGCTGCGCACCTACCTGAGCACCGAGCTGCGGCACGCCGAGGCCGTCGTCCTGGTGACCCACAGTCAGGGCGGACTGGTGGTGCAGCGGTTCCTGGCCCGGGCGCTGGCCAAGGGGGAGGGGCGCTCGCTGGCCAGGATCAGGCACATCACGATGTTCGCCTGCCCCAACTCCGGCTCGGAGTTCTTCCTCTCGGTGCGTCGGCTCGCCTTCCCCTGGAGGCACCCGCAGGAGCGTCAACTGCGGCCGTTCGTCCGGGCGGTGACGGAGGCGCAGCAGATCGTGCTGCGCTCCGTGGTGAACGCCCGCGGGCAGGGCGAATCCGAGTGCCGGATCCCGATCTCGGCCTACGGCGGGATCTCCGACGCGATCGTTCCGCCGTCCGTCTCGACCTGGGTCTTCCCGGACAACGGGGTGGTGGACGGCGACCACTTCTCGGTGGTCCGGCCGAGCGGACCGGACTCGCCGTCGTACCGGGTGTTGCGCCGGGTGCTGGACGATGTGCTGGCAGCGCTCGGCACGGGGCCGGCGGAGCCCGGTCCGGAGCCCGGTCCGGAGCCCGGTCCGGTCACCGCTCCGGTGACCGCCGCCGGGCAGTCGCAGCACGGCCGGCTCTCGGTCGCACCGCCCTACGGCCGGCGGGACACCCCGCTGGTCGGTCGGGACACGCTGATCGCCTCGGTGATGAAGTCCGGGCACCCGTCCCGGGTGCACGTGCTGGCCGGTCTCGGTGGTTCGGGCAAGAGCAGGCTGGCCCTGGAGATCGCTCACCGGGCACAGCAGGCCGGACGCCGGGTCTGGTGGGTGTCGGTCCCCCAACTCAACTCCGGAATGCGGGAGGTGGCGAACCAGCTCGGCGCCCCCGGGCAGCAGGTGGACCGTGCTTGGCTGGGCGAGGGCAGCCCGACCGATCTGACCTGGCGGATGCTGGACGCCTGGCCGGAGGACTGGCTGCTGGTCTTCGACAACGCCGACGACCCGCAGCGGCTCGGTCCGCTGGCCGGGCCGGTCTCGGACGGCACCGGGTGGCTGCGCGAGCCGGCCACCGCGCGGGGATCGGTGATCGTCACCACCCGGGACGGCAGGGAGAGCACCTGGGGAGCCTGGAGCGCCGTGCACCCGGTGCCGCCGCTGGCGGCCGACGATGCCGCCGTGATGTTGGTGAACCGGGCCGGGGAGTCCGCCGGCAGCTACGAGCAGGCCCGGCGGCTGGCGGCCGAGCTCGGTGGTCTGCCGATCGCGCTGCGGGCGGCGGCGGACTACCTGCGCACGGTGGCCAGGACCAGGGTCTGGCCCGGCACGGCGGGGATCACCGACTTCGAGGACTACCGGGCGGCGGTGAAGCGCCGGTTCGAGTCCCCGCCGGGGGCCTACGACCGGGAGTTGAACGAGCCCCTCGGCCTGGAGATCGTCCAGAACGTCTTCGACCTCTCGCTCGACCTGCTGGCCCAGCGCGGCCTGACCCAAGCCGCGCCGCTGCTCAAGCTGCTGGCCTGCCTGGACATGGCGCCGATCCCCTACCAGGCCCTGCTGGGTACCGGAGTACTGGCGGAGTCACCGCTGTTCAGTGACTTCACACCGATGAAGCGGGTCAGCGTGCTGGACGCGTTGGCCGACCTGGGGCTGATCGAGCCGCACCTCCTGCGGGAGCCGCAGGACCCGACCCTCCGGAACGTCGTCTCGCTGCACCCGCTGGTGCACGGCATCCTGCGGGACGACCAGGACGTCCGGCGGCGTCGGCTCGACTACTACGGCCTGAACGTCCGGATGCTGCTGGCCGCGACGGAGCGGGCCGATCCCGACCTCCCCGACGGCTGGCTGGTCTGGGGCGTGGTGGCGCCGCACGCCGTGTCGGTGGCGCGTTCCGCGCTGCTGGGCAGCGAGCGGCTGGGGGACCGTCAGGTGGTGGCGGCCGCCCTGGAGATCGCGCGGCGGACCGCGCGCTACCTGATCGCGGCGGGACTGGTGGGCCCGGCGCGTGACCTGGTGCTGCCGATCGTGGCGGGGTGCGGATCGTTCGGCTTCCGGGAGACCGACCGGGAGATCCTCGGGCTGCGGCACGAGAAGGCCAGGATCGACCTGGAGCGCGGTGATCCGGTCCGGGCCGAGGCCGAACTCCGGCTGGTGATCGCCGAGCGTACGCGGCTGCTCGGAGCCGAGGCGACAGAGACCCTGGCGAGCCGCCACAAGTTGGCGAAGGCGATGCTGGACCAGGGCAGATGGGCCGAGGCGGAGCCGATGCTGCTGTCGATCGCCAGGGTCGAGGACGAGGTCAGCGGCCCCGAGCACTCCGACACCATGTTCGTGAAGCACAGCCTGGCCCGCGCCGTGCTCGCGCTGGGCCGGGCGGTGGAGGCCGAACGGATGCTCCGTCAGGTGCTGTTGATCGGCAATCGGATCTGGTCGCCGACCGCGCCGGCCACCCTGTACGTCCGGCAGACGCTGGCCCGCAGTCTGCTGGAGCAGGGCCGACCCGAGGCGGCCGCCGAGGAGATCGCGGAGGCACTCAGTCTGGCCCCACGGCCGGACGCGCCGGCCTCTTTGGCGCTGCGGACGGTGCCGAGCCGGGTGTTCCTGATGCAGGGTCAGGTGGCGGAGGCGGTGGCCGATCTGGAACTGCTGGTGCGCGACCAGCACCGGGTGCTCGGTCCGGCGCACCCGGAGACCGTCCGGCACAGAACGCTGCTGGAGGATTCCCGGCGGATTCTGGCACGGTTGAACGTATCGGAGGAATGATCAGTGCACGGAGACTATCCGGAAGGGGGCGGAGACCGCTATTTTTCAGTTGGCCGACTGTCAGTGTCGACATGTCGCCGGAATCCGACTGTCCGGGTCGTCGAATGTCAAACGGCCCTTCTGGGGGTCGAGTTGCCGGTAGTCTCTGCGGGGCTCAGTGTTTCCCGCGGGAATGCCGGGCAGCGTGAGTCACCCGAATCCCAGGACTGTACGGAGGCCCCCATGGCCAGCGGTAACGATCATTCCGGCGGCAACGGCGGCTCGGAGGGCGCGGCGCACGGGAATGCGGCCCAAGGGGCGCAACTTCAGCTCGCACAGCAACTCGCGCGCGAAACACTGAATGCCGATCACCAGGCACTGGAACTGGACGCGAAACTGGCGTTCCGGGCCGAAAACCGTTCCTGATCCGAAGGGGCGACCGCCTGGCGGGACGGTGTTCCGGTTTCGTCCGCTCACCTGACCGGGAATCATCCAGGAGGGGACGGTCGAATGAACTCTGTCACCGCTGCAGTGCCGATCGAGCAGCACGACCCGTACTTCGCCGCCGTCGACGCGAAGGGATTCGGCCGCGCGCAGATCGCCGATCTCGCGGCCGGCCGCTGCGCCGCGATCAGGGTCAAGGACCTGCTCCCGGCGCAGAGTTGCCGCGCGGTCCTGACGGCCCTGCAGACGGCACGGTTCGACACCTACGGCACCGAGCGGGTCTACCCGCCGGTGCTGCGCTTCGGGGTGGGGGTGAGCGACCACCGGCAGGACGGTCGACTGGTCGAGAGCTACTGGGCCGCGCTGGACGGCCACCGTCGGCAGTGGTCGGGTCTCGGCCTGCCCTTCGACCCTTTCGGGCTCTGCCGGGATGCGCTGGGCCGGGACTGGCCGAACCCGGTCGTGATCGGCCGCAGCGGCGGCCGGGAGCTGGGCGCCGGTGTGGCGCGCGAGCCCAACCAGGGCTTCCAGGTCCATTTCGACGATGCGGTGCGGGAGTTCACCGGCGACCTGCTCGATGCGCCGCTGGTGGCTCAGTTCGCCTTCAACCTCTACCTCAGTGTGCCCGAGCGCGGCGGGGAGACGGTGGTCTGGCGGCACCGCTGGCAGCCGTCCGACGAGACGTACCGACTGCCGAACTCCTACGGCTACGCGCCGGAGGTGGTGGACGGGGTGGAGTCGTTCGAGCTGAAGCCGACGGTCGGAGAGGCGCTGCTGTTCGACCCGCGGAACTTCCACGCGGTGCGCCCGAGTCAGGACGAGCGCCGGATCGCGCTCGGCTTCTCGGTCGGGCTGAGCGACACCGGGGCGTTGCTGGTCTGGGGCTGACTCCCTTGCCTGGCAAGGGAGTTCGATGATTGTCGGCTTTGACGTCGGAGTGTCGGCGCCGCTACGCTCGGCGGGTGGAATTGCTTCGATATGTGGCGTTCAGTGCAGATCCGTCCGGTGGCAATCCGGCGGGCGTGGTGCTCGAGGCAGCCGGGCTCGACGACGCGGCCATGCTGGCCGCGGCCGCCGAACTCGGCTACTCCGAGACCGCGTTCGTCTTCCCGGCGGCGGACGGTGCGCTCGGTGTGCGGTACTTCAGCCCGCTGATGGAGGTCCCGTTCTGCGGGCACGCGACGATCGCCACCGCCGTGGCGCACGCCGAGCGGTACGGCGCCGGTGAGCTCCGGTTGATCACCAAGGCCGGCCAGGTGGCCGTCCGGACCGGTCCCGGTCCGGACGGCAGCACGGTCGCCACCCTGGTCAGCGTGCCACCCAGGACGGCGGCCATCGACCCGGAGGACCTGGCCGAACTGCTGGCCGCACTGGACTGGTCGGCCGGGGAGCTGGACCTTGCGCTGCCACCCCGGGCGGCATACGCGGGGGCCTGGCACCCGGTGATCGCGGCCGCCGACCGGGCCAGGCTCGCCGACCTCGACTACGACCTGCCGCGGTTGGCCGGGCTGATGGAGCGCCTCGGCTGGGCGACGGTGGATCTGGTGTGGCGGGAGTCCGCGACGGTCTTCCACGCCCGGAACCCGTTCCCGCCGGGCGGCGTGGTGGAGGACCCGGCCACCGGGGCGGCCGCCGCCGCGCTGGGCGGCTACCTCCGCGAACTCGAACTGGTGGCACTGCCCGCGACGGTGACGGTGCATCAGGGGTACGACATGGGGCGTCCGAGCACCATCACCGTCGGCATCCCGGCCGATCCCGGCAGCGGAATCGCGGTCACCGGCACAGCGGTCGCCCTCTGACGATCCGGCCGGTCAGGGGGTGATCTCCACCGTGATCTCGATCTCCACCGGTGCGCCGCGCGGGAGTTCGGCCACCCCGACCGAGCTGCGGGCATGTCGGCCGGCCGGGCCGAAGACCGCCAGCAGCAGCTCGCTGGCGCCGTCCACCACACCGGCCTGGGCGGTGAAGTCGGTGGCGGACGCGACGTACCCGGTCACCTTCACCACCTGGCTGACCCGGTCCAGCCCGGCCACCGCGTCGATGGCGGCCAGCGCGGCCAGCGCGCAGTGGCGGCTGAGCGTGTACGCCTGCTCCGGTGTGACCTCGGCACCCACCTTGCCGACGGTGGTGACCGCCCCCTGCTCCATCGGGATCTGGCCCGACACGAAGACGTACCGACCGCTCCGGACGGCCGGGGTGTAGACCCCACCGGGCGGGCTGGGCGGCGGGAGCACGAGCTTCAGCTCGGCCAGTCGCCGGTGGGGGTCGAGGGGTTCGGTTGCCTGCATGGCGCGCAGATTACCGGCGGCGGGCCGGTGGGCGGGTGCGGTTGTCGGCAGTTGCCCGAAAGTGCGCGTCCGTGATTCCTGGTGGATCGGTCAGGCCGGGTGTGCCGCCGTGAAGGCGGCCGCGTCCCAGGTGCCGCCGAGGGTGGGGGCGAGGGAGGACTTGGCCAGGGTGGGGAAGTCGGGGGAGTGCGGGGCGCCGTGCGGGAGGGCGCCGAGCAGGGGGGCGCCGGCGGCGTGGGGGAGGTCGGTGAGGTTGCAGCGCATGGCCAGGTCCGGGTCGGTGGGCCAACTGCCGATCACCACACCGAGGGTGGCCAGGCCGCGGCTGCGCAGGGCCTCGGCGGTGAGTGCGGTGGTGTTGAGGGTGCCGAGCCCGGCGGAGGCGACCAGCAGGACGTGGACCGGGAGGCCGAGGGCGGCGGTGGCGAGCGCCTGGTCGGCCAGGGTGTGGCCGTCGGCGTCGTAGCGGACCAGCAGTCCGCCCGCGCCCTCGACGAGTACCAGCCCGTGCCCCGCGGCCAGTTCGGCCACGGCGTCGGCCACCTGCCGCGGGCGCAGCGCGGGCAGACCGGACCGGCGGGCGGCGGTGTCCGGGGCCAACGGTTCGGGGTAGCGGGCCAGTTCGCGGGTGAGGACGTGCGGTCCTGCCAGCCGGGCGACCTCGTCGGCGTCGCCGGGCTCGGTCGCGGTGACGCCGGTCTGACCGGGCTTCAGTACGGCCACCGACGGGGCGAGGGCGGCGACGGCCGCGGTGACGGCGGTCTTGCCGACCTCGGTCCCGGTGCCCGTGACGTACAGGACGGTGGCGGTCATCCGGCCACCGCCGCGGCGGCCACGGCCGTGGTGATCCGGGCCAGGTCGGCGTCGGAGGTGATGAACGGCGGCATGGTGTAGAGCAGATCGCGGAACGGCCGGAGCCAGACGCCCTCCCGGGCGGCGGCCTCGGTGGCGGCCCGGACGTCCACCGGGTGGTCGAGCTGGACCACGCCGATCGCCCCCAGCACCCGGACGTCGGCGACACCTTCCTGATGCGCCACCTCGGCCAGGCCCTCGGTCAGTCCGGCCTCGATCCGCTTCACCTCGGTCCGCCAGTCCTGCCGGAGCAGCAGGTCGATCGAGGCGTTGGCGACGGCGGCGGCCAGCGGGTTGCCCATGAAGGTCGGCCCGTGTGCCAGCACCGGCAGTTCGCCCTGGCTGATGCCGTCGGCGACCTTGGCGGTGCACAGGGTGGCGGCCATGGTGAGGTAGCCGCCGGTCAGCGCCTTGCCCAGGCAGAGCACGTCGGGGGAGATGCCCGCGTGGTCGGCGGCGAACAGCTCGCCGGTCCGGCCGAAGCCGGTGGCGATCTCGTCGAAGATCAGCAACACGCCGTGCCGGTCGCAGAGTTCGCGCAGCAGTCGCAGGTAGCCGGGGGAGTGGAAGCGCATCCCGCCCGCGCCCTGCACCACCGGTTCGACGATCACCGCGGCCAGCTCGTCGGCGTGCTCGGCGATCAGGGCGGACAGCTGCGCGGCGTACGCCTCGTCCGGCCCGGCGTCGAAGCCGGCCGGCGGCTCGGCCGCGAACAGCTGACGCGGCAGCACCCTGCCCCAGAGCTGGTGCATCCCGCCCTCGGGGTCGCAGACCGACATCGGGTGGAAGGTGTCGCCGTGGTAGCCGCCGCGCCAGGTGAGCAGCCGGCGCTTCTCGGGCCGGCCGATGGACTGCCAGTACTGCAGGCACATTTTGATCGCGACCTCGACCGCCACCGAGCCGGAGTCGGCCAGGAACACGTGCCGGAGCGGCTCCGGGGTGATCTCCACCAGCTTGGCGGCCAGCCGGACGGCGGGCTCGTGGGTGAGCCCGCCGAACATCACGTGGCTCATCCGGCCGAGCTGGTCCCGGACCGCCTCGTCCAGCACCGGGTGCCGGTAGCCGTGGATCGCGGCCCACCACGAGGACATCCCGTCGATCAGCTCCCGGTGCCCGGCCACCGGCTCGGCGAGCCGGAGCCGGACGCCGGAGGCGGACTCGACCACGTACGGGGTCGAGGTGCCGGGCATCGGTGCGTACGGGTGCCAGACGTGGGCCCGGTCGAGGTCGAGAAGGGTGCTCACGGTGCGTCAGTTCCTGGAAGTTCTAGGCGTTCGGGGCCAGTTCGGTACCCGCGCCGCGGCGGCGGACCCGGACCAGGTCGGAGCGCAGCTCGTCGTTCTCGTGAGATGCGGCCTCGGCGTGGCTGCCGCACGGGCCGCAGCCACCACCGGTGCCGCAAGCGTGCGCGTCCTCGGAAGCGACGTCGGAGGCGGCGTCGGAGCAACCGCCGCCACCGGAGCCGCAGCCGCCGCCGAGCCCGGCCTCCGAGCGGTGCCGGGGCAGGGTCGGCTCGCCCGCGCCCTCCACCTCGAAGCCCGCGTCCGCGATCATGTCGAGGTCGGTCTGACCGGCCTGGCCCTCACTGGTGAGGTAGTCGCCGAGGAAGATCGAGTTGGCGATGTGCAGGCCGAGCGGCTGCATCGAGCGCAGGTGCACCTCGCGGCCACCGGCGATCCGCACCTCGACGTCGGGGCAGACGAACCGGACCATCGCCAGGATGCGCAGGCAGCGCTGCGGGGTGAGGTTCCACTCCTTGGCCAGCGGGGTGCCCTCGAACGGGATCAGGAAGTTGACCGGCACCGAGTCGGAGCCGATCTCGCGCAGCGCGAAGACCACGTCCACCAGGTCCTCGTCGCTCTCGCCCATGCCCGCGATCAGGCCGGAGCAGGCGGAGAGCCCGGCGCCGTGCGCCTTGGTGACGGTGTCCACCCGGTCCGCGTAGGTGTGGGTGGTGGTGATGTCGCCGTAGGTGGCTTCCGAGGTGTTCAGGTTGTGGTTGTAGGCGTCGGCGCCCGCCGCCTTCAGCCGCTCGGCCTGGTTGTCGGAGAGCAGGCCCAGGCAGGCGCAGACCTCGACGGCCTCGTTGGCGTCCTTGATGGCGGCGATGGTGTCGGCCACCCGGTCGATGTCACGGTCCGTCGGACCGCGTCCGCTGGCGACCAGGCAGACCCGCTTCGCGCCGCCCGCGAGACCGGCGGCGGCGGCCTCGGCGGCCTGCTCCGGCTTGAGCCAGGTGTACTTGAGGATCTCGGCCTTGGACCCGAGCCGCTGCGAACAGTAGTTGCAGTCCTCGGGGCAGAGGCCGCTCTTGAGGTTCACCAGGTAGTTGAGCTTGACCCGGCGGCCGAACCACTGGCGGCGCACTCGGCTGGCGGCGGCGACCACGTCCAGCAACTCGTCATCGGTGGTGGCGAGTACGGCGAGCGCCTCCTCCCGGGTGGGGATTTCCCGGCGCAGGCCCTTGGCGGTGAGGGTGTCAAGCAGATCCATGGGCTTGATCCTGCCCGGGGGACCTGGAGTCGCGCCAGAGGGAACCACCCAGAAGATCTCCCGGAACGTGTGCGGGTTGTCACAGTGGGCCCGGTGCGGTACGGCTCCGCCCCCGCGGCTGGACTGTTCGGATCATCCGTTTAGAATCTGCGCCATGACCACGCAGGGGGAAAGCCACACCCATCGGGCGCACGGCAGCCGACGCCGGACGATAGCCCTCTGCATCGTCGGCGCGGTGGCGATCACCATCGGCGTGGTGGTGACCGAGACCGGCGACTGGCTGGAGGGCGCCGGGCGGACGACCGCCGAGTCCATGCAGCTGGCGGCGCCCACCGATGCCTCGCAGCCGCTGTCGGAGAAGGACTTCTTCATCGCCGAACGGTACTTCCCGGCCGCCAAGCAGATCGAGCAGGACGGCTACAAGGCCGGGCGCACCGCGGGACAGCAGGGCGAGGACTGCGCGGTCACGCTGGCCGACCGCGCGCACGACGTGCTGCACGACTCCGGCTGCCAGGGCTATGTGACGGTCGGCTACCTCCGTGAGGACAAGCTGGTGGTCAGCAGCGTGACGGTGCTCCGGTACGCGGACCAGGCGGCCGCCGAGAAGGCCCGGCAGGCACTGGCGGCGGCTCCCGCCGCGATCGCCTTCTTCACGGCCGACCCCGGCGTCACCCCGGCCGCCACCGGCTCGCCCTCGCCGGGCGCGGCCAAGCCGGCCACCGAGACCCAGGTGGAGGCGGTCGGCCACTACCTGACCGTCACCTCTTCCCGCTTCGTCGACCAGCGGCCGACCGCGCCCGCGAACGACAGCTCGCTGGGCACGGCGACCCGGGCGGTGTCGTTCACCGCCCGGGCGCCGTTCATGTGGCTCTGATCCTGCGTCAGACCCGCGTCAGGGGTAGCTGACCAGGTTGGCCACGTTGCTGCCTGAGTTGGACGGACCGCCGGTGCTGTTGATCACGTGGTTGATCGTCCCGGTGCCGCCGAGCGAGACCGTCACCATGTCGTGGAACCGCACGCCGCTGCGGTTCGGCACCTCGAAGGCGTGCTCGGCCACCACCGCCGGGTTGACGTTGAAGTAGCAGTAGCTGCCCAGGCCCCAGGCCTCGTGCGTGGTGACCGAGTCGGCCACCTTGTACGCGGCGTACCCCTTGGTGGAGCCGTTCGTCCAGGCGGCCTGGTTCGGCGGGTCGTAGGGCATCTCGTTCTGGTAGAAGTACGTCCGCCCGCCGTTGCCGTTCCAGATCACCTGGTGCTGCTGGTAGTGCTCGACGAACAGGCCGTACATGGTGACGTCGGTGCCGTTCACCACCAGGCCGGTGGCCGCGGTGTTGCTGGTCCAGCCGACGCCGGTGCCGTGGTCGGCGCGCCAGATCCACATGTGGTCGCCGATCACGTCGGAGCTGTTCACCACCAGGCTCTGGGCGGCCTTGCCGACGCCCGCGCCGCCGATCCGGAAGAACACGTCGTGCAGCGAGGTCGGGTCGGCGGTGTGCCGGGCGGCCGAGCCGGCCGGGCCGACCTGCATCAGCACCGGGGAGCTGACCGGGCCCGCGTCGAACAGCAGCCCGGCGATCTTCACGCCGTCGACGTCGGCCACGGTCATCGCGGTGATCCCGTTGTCCGGGATCAGGGTGGCCAGGCCGAGGCCGAGCACCACCGTGCCGGCCCTGGCGACGTTCAGGGTCTGGTCCAGGTGGTAGACGCCCGGGGTGAAGAGCAGGTGCTTGCCCTGCCCGAGCGCGGCGTTGATCTGGGCGGCGGTGGCGCCCGGCTTCACCACGAAGAACTGGTCGATCGGCAGCGAGGCCCCCGGCTGGCTGCCGGAACTCCAGCTGGTGCCGGTGGAGTTGGCGCGCAGCGCGGGCACGAACACCCGGTACGCCCCGGCGCCGTCCACGTACAGGAACGGCTTCTCCCGGACCACCGGGGTCTGGCCGACCGTGGTGTAGGGCGGGTTCGGGAAGGTGTTGGCCGGGGCGTTGACGTCGCCGACGAAGACCATGTTCCAGTTGGAGCCGGTCCAGCTGCCCCACTGCGAGTTCCGGGACAGCCACTGCTGCTGGGAGCCCGAGCGGACCTGGCCGTCGATCTTCGAGTCGGCCATCAGCCCGCCGCTGGACCAGCCGCCGTCGTCCAGCTGGAGGTTGCCCCGGACGTGCATCCGGCGGTACGGGGCGGCCTGCGAGACCGCCCAACGGTCGGTGCCGGAGGGCGGGTTGACCGAGAGGTTCTCGGCCGAGCGCCAGAAGTTCTGGGTCGCGTTGCCCTGGAACCAGTCCGCCTCGGCGTGCACCCCGCCGTTGATGGTGACGTCGTCGGGGGAGAGGCCGAGCCCGGCGACCTGGGTGTAGAAGCCCACGTTGGCGTCGACGTTGTAGCTGCCGGGCTTGAACAGCAGGGCCTGGCGCTGGGTGCCGAACTGGTTGGTCTCCTGCTGCTGGAAGACCGCGTTCAGCTTGGACTGGATCGAGGCGGCGGACATCGAGGGGTCGAAGACGGCGACGTTCGGCCCGAGGTCGGGATTGCCGGGGGTGACCGGAGTGCCGAAGGTGAAGGACTGGGCGGTGGTGCCGTTGCACGCGTACTGCTGGAGCACCACGCCGTCGGTGGTCGAAGCGGCGGGCACGTCAAGGCACTTGCCGCTGTTGCGGTTGACCAGGTGGTAGCCGCCGCCGGCCTCCTCGACCGGCAGCCACTGCTGGTTGGCGCCGCCGCCGTACGCCCAGAGCTGGAGCTTGGCGCCGTCGGTGGTCGAGACGTCGGTCACGTCGATCACCTTGGTGGCGTCGTTCAGGTTGGCGATCCGGACGTAGCCGGAGTCGGTCGGCTGGAGCTGCCACTGCTGCGCGTTGGTGCCGTTGCAGGAGTACTGCTGGACGGCGGTGCCGTTGGCGCTGGCGGCCGCGGCGGCGTCCACGCAGCGGCCGCTGTTGCGGTTGACCAGGGTGGTCCAGCCGGTCGGGACGGCGGCCTCGGCGGGTGCGGAGGAGACCAGGGAGGCGGGTGCCAGCAGGGTGGCGGCGGTGAACAGGCGTATGCCGTAACGCCGTTGTCTCGGATTCACGGGTGTTCGCTCCTGAGGTGGGGGACCGGGCGTGAGCGTGGGGGATCAGTGGCGGGTGGTCAGGCCGAAGCCGTACCGGAACAGGGGGTCGTAGTCGCGGTCGCCGACGTTGATCGGCTCCTGGGCCTCGCTGCGCGGCCAGCTGACCGGGAGCTTCCCGGTGAAGCCGCGCTCGCCGAACAGCACGTCGGCCACGCCGCCGCCCTCGCTGCCGGGCAGCCAGGACATCACGAGGGCGTCCAGCTTGGGCAGTTGGTCCGTGACGATCTGCGGACGCCCGGCCACGTCCAGCACCACGCAGGTGGCGATGGCCGAGCAGACCTTGTCGATGTTGGCCTGGTCGGCGGCCGAGAGCGCGAGGGTGTGGCCGTGGTTGCCGACGTCGCCGACGCCCTCGGCGTACGGGGTCTCGCCGACCACCACGATGCCGACCTGGTACCCGGCGGTGGGGGCGGAGGCGTCCAGGCTGTAGGCGGTGTCCGGGGCGTACTGCCGGATGCCCTCCAGGACGGTGGTGGCGGGGATGGTGTCGCCGGAGGCGCCCTGCCAGCTGACCGTCCAACCACCGGCCTGGTTACCGGGGTTGTCGGCGTTGGCGCCCGCCACGTAGATCCGCTGCGAGCGGTCGAGCGGCAGCGCGCGGTGGTCGTTCTTCAGCAGCACCTGGGACTTGGCGACGGCCTCCCGGGCCACGGCGCGGTGCTCGGGCGAACCGATGGTGCCCGCGTACCGGCGGTCGGTGAACGGGTGCTCGAACAGGCCGAGTTCGAACTTGGCGCGGAGGATCCGGCGGACGGCGTCGTCGATCCGGGCGGTGCTCACCTGACCGCTCGTCACCTCGGCGAGCAGCGCCTGCTCGAACTTGCCGGCGCTGTACGGCACCATGAACATGTCCAGGCCCGCGTTGACCGCCGTGCGGACCTGGGTCGGGTAGTCGCCGGGGAGTTGGTTGATCGCGTCCCAGTCGCTGATCAGGAAGCCGTCGAAGCCGATCTTCTGCTTGAGCACCTCGGTCAGCAGCTCGTGGTGGGCGCTCATCTTCACCGGGTTGCCGACGCCGTCCTCGGTCCAGTCCACGCTGGAGTAGGAGGGCATGATGCTGCCGACCCGGTGCTCCCGGACCGCCGCGACGTACGGCGCCAGGTCGATCCGGCGGAACCGTTCGCGGGAGGTGATGGTGACGCCCTGGTCCAGCTTGTAGTCACCGGCCGAGGAGCCGTAGGTGGTGTCGCCGTCGCCCGCGAAGTGCTTCGCGGTGGCCAGCACCCGGTCGGGGCGGTCGAGTTGGCCTGCGCCCCGGCCCTGGAAGCCGTCGATCGCGGTCTCCAGGCTGGTGACCAGATCCGGGTCCTCGCCGAAGCTCTCGTAGGTGCGGCCCCAGCGGTCGTCCCGGGCCACGCACAGGCACGGGGCGAACACCCACTGCGGGCCGGTGGCCCGGGTCTCGGTCGCGGTGATGTGGGCGGCTTCGCGGACCAACTCCGGGTCGCGGGTGGCTCCGAGGGCGATGTTGTGCGGGAAGACGGTGGCGCCGACCAGGTTGCCATGGCCGTGCACCGAGTCCACGCCGTAGAGCAGCGGGATGCGCAGCCGGGTGGCCAGCGCACGGGCCTGGTAGCCGTCGATCATGTCGGCCCAGGCGGCCGGGGTGTTGGGGGTGGGGGTGGAGCCGCCGCCGGAGAGCAGCGAGCCGAGGCCGAGCTCGGTGATCTTGGCCTGGTCGCCGTCGACCGCGTTGCGTTCGGCTTGGGTCATCTGGCCGATCTTCTCCGCCGGCGTCATCCGGGCCAGCAGGTCGTTCACCCGACGCTCCACCGGCTGGTGGGAGTTGAGGTAGGGCGCGGTGGTGGTGGCCGCTGACGGTACGACAGCGAGGGCGCCGGCGGCGACGGTTGCGGCGAGGGTCAGCGAAGTGAGCAGGGTGGGCCGGTGCATGCAGGTGTCTCCAGTCCTGGGTGGGGTGCCGGAGGTGCGTGGCAGCAAGCATGAAAGCAGACCTACCGAGTGGTTGGTAAGTAGTCGGTGGCGCTTTTTTCAGTACTTGAACTTAACCGTGAAGTAACGCGTGGTCAGCGGGGTGGTCGCCCGTACACTCGGGCGATGAAGAACGGACAGGCCGTCAGAGCGGCCGCTGCGAGCCGGCGCGAGGAGATCCTGCGGGTGGCGATGGAGACCTTCGCCACCCGGGGCTACCACCACGCCTCGCTGGCCGAGATAGCCGACCGGGTGGGGCTCACCCAGGCCGGGCTGCTGCACCACTTCCGGTCCAAGACCGCGCTGTTGAGCGGGGTGCTGGCGCTGCGCGACGAGTCGGACATCGAGCAGCTCGGCACCGAACGGCCGCGCGGGCTGGCCTTCCTGGACCACTTGGTGGACACCGCCCGGCACAACGCCGAACGGGAGGGGATCGTCCGGCTGTACACCGTGCTCTCGGCGGAGAGCGTCACGGACGGGCACCCGGCCCAGAGCTACTTCCGGGAGCGGTACCGGGGCCTGCGGGCGATGGTCGCCGAGGCCCTCGTCGAGGCGGCCGAACTCGGGGAGCTGCAGGCCGAGTTCGACGTCGGCTCGGTGGCCGCCGCGATCGTCGCGGTGATGGACGGGCTCCAGGTGCAGTGGCTGCTCGACCCCGGCGCCGTCGACATGGCGGCGGGCACCCGACGGGCCGTCAGGGTGTTGCTGGCCGACCTGACGCGTCGTTGAGGAGTGTGGACCGAAGGGCTATCGGCGGCCGCCGCGCCGGTGCTTGAATGACCGCCAACAATCCCCGGTCCCCACAGACTTGGACGGCCCTGTGACTACGCGCGTAAACCTGGTGCCACGGTGGATACTTCGCCCCTTGAGATACGCCGCCCTGCTCTCCGTCATCGCCTCCTGCGCGATCTTCTTCGCGGGCGTCCAGCCCGCCCAGGCGGCCCCCGCCTGCGGCGTGCTCGCCTCCGGTGCCGCCCCGCAGGCCGCCGCCGCGGTCAACGCCGCCTGCGGATTGATCGGCACCCCCTACTCCTGGGGCGGCGGCCACGGCGCCCAACCCGGCCTCTCGTACGGCAGTTGCGACGCCTCCAACGGCGCACCCAACGACTGCCACGTCCGCGGACTCGACTGCTCCGGCATGGTCCGCTACGCCTACTACCTCGCGGTCGGCGCCGACGTGATCAACGGAACGACGTACACCCAGTGGCCCTCCTCCCGCGCGGTCGCCCGCTACTACCGGGGCGACGGGCTCGCCCCACTGCTCCCCGGTGACCTGGTGTTCTACGGCGACACCGCCGCCGGCATCCACCACGTGGCGATCTACCTCGGCCAGGGCTACATCGCCGAGGCCCCGTACTCCGGCGGCTACGTCCAGGTGGCGACGCTCTACTCGCACGGTGACTACTACGGCTCAATCCGGCTGTACGGTCCCGGTGGTGGCTCCACCACTCCGCCGCCGTCGGGTGGTGGACAGTACTGGGTGGACACGTTCGCGAGTGCGTCGGTGTTCGGTTCGCCGAGCAGTACGGCGGTGACGGGGACGCTCTATCAGGGCACCAACTACGTGTTCTGCAAGGCGTGGGGGCGGGAGATCGCCAGTGGTGGGAGCTTCAATCACTGGTGGTTGAAGACCGATCCGGACGTCGGTCCGGGGGGTCAGTGGGTGTCGGCGTTCTACCTCTCGCGCTGGGGCAATGACGTGGCCAAGGACAACAACGGCACCGTGATCCCCGACTGCGCGGGCGGCGGGGCTCCGCCGGCGACCGGCAAGTACTGGGTGGACACGTTCGCGAGTGCGTCGGTGTTCGGTTCGCCGAGCAGTACGGCGGCGACCGGGACGTTGTATCAGGGCACCAACTACGTGTTCTGCAAGGCGTGGGGGCGGGAGATCGCCAGTGGTGGGAGCTTCAACCACTGGTGGTTGAAGACCGATCCGGACGTCGGCGCGGGGGGTCAGTGGGTGTCGGCGTTCTACCTGTCGCGCTGGGGCAACGATGTCGCCAAGGACAACAACGGCACGGTGATCCCCGACTGCTGACGGCGGGGACGGGGGTGCCGGCGCCGAGCGTACGGGCGTCGGCACCCCGTCCGGCGCGGTCTGTTACCGTGGATCGGTAGTGACGCGCGAAAACACTGTTCCCGGTATTGGTTAGTCCGGGCGGGGCTTGCGCTCTCAGCACACCGGCTCGCCGGTCGTGCCCGGTGCGTCTCTTTCTCTCGTGATCTTTCTGAGAAAGGGACCTCTGTGTCTGACTTTCCCGCGGACGGTGTTGCCGTCCGCACTTCCGTTCCCCCCGCTGCGGAGCTCACCCGCGCACCGTACCGCTGGCGCTGGGTCGCGCTGGGGGTGCTGCTCGCCGCCGAGGCGATGGACATGCTGGACGCGTTGATCGCCAATGTCGCGGCACCTTCGATCCGGGCCGGCCTGGGCGGCGGCGCTGCCACGGTGCAGTGGCTGGGAGCCGCGTACGCGCTGGCGATGGCGGTCGGCCTGATCACCGGCGGACGCCTCGGTGACATCGTGGGCCGCAAGCGGATGTTCCTGATCGGCGCGCTCGGCTTCACCACCGCCTCCCTGCTCTGCGCGGTTTCCTGGTCGCCGGGGATGCTGATCGGCGCCCGCGGACTGCAGGGCCTGTTCGGCGCGGTGATGATCCCTCAGGGTCTGGGCATCATCAAGGAGATGTTCGACGGACCGGAGGTCGGGCGGGCGTTCGGCCTGTTCGGCCCGGTGATGGCCCTGTCGACCGTGGGCGGCCCGGTGCTGGCCGGTGCTCTGGTCGATGCCGACTTCTTCGGCTCCGGCTGGCGCATGATCTTTCTGATCAACCTGCCGCTCGGTCTGCTCGCCTTGCTGGGCGGCTGGAAGTTCCTGCCGGAGTCACGCGCCGCGCAGCGGCCCCGGCTCGACCTCGTGGGCGCCGGGCTGGCCTCGCTGGCCGCGTTGCTGCTGGTGCTCCCGCTGGTGCAGGGTCGTGAACTCGGTTGGCCGGTCTGGACGTTCGTGTCGATGGCGGCCGGGGTCGGGCTGTTCGTGATCTTCGGCCGGTACGAGCTGCGGGTGGCCGGGGCGGGTGGCGATCCGCTCGTGCTGCCGGGCCTGTTCCGCAAGCGGGCCTTCTCCGCCGGGCTGGTGACCGGTGCGGTGTTCTTCGCGGCGGTGGCCGGCTTCTCGCTGGTGCTCAGCCTGTTCCTGCAGTCCGGCCTCGGCCTCACCCCGCTGCGGGCGGGGCTGGCCAGCCTGCCCTGGTCGCTGGGCATGGTGCTCGGCTTCGCCGCGGTCCAGGTCGCCGAGCGGTTCGGCATTGTCGAGCGGCTCGGGCGCCGGGTCATCCAGACCGGGCTCGTGGTCATGGCCCTGGGCATCGCCACCCTCGCCGTCACCCTGAACACGGCCGGCACCGGTGTCACGCCGTGGCACCTCACGCCGGCGCTGGTCCTTGCGGGCCTGGGCATGGGCCTGGTCATGGGGCCGTTCTTCGACACCGTGCTCGGCGCCGTCGAACCGCACGAGAGCGGCTCCGCCTCCGGATCCATCACCGCCGTCCAGCAGCTCGGCAGCGCGCTGGGCGTCGCCGTCCTGGGCACCGTGTTCTTCGGCGCACTCGGCGGGCAGCCGACCGGCGCCCCCGACCAGGCCGTACGGACCGCCGTGGTGGCCGACCACAGCGCGACCATGCAGATCACGTCGTGGACCGGAACCGCCCTGCTCGCGGCGGCCCTCGCGGCTTCGTTCCTGTTGCCCCGTCCCTGCTTCGATCCTCGCGAGAGAGCCCGAGCTCCTCTTTCGTAGTTGTTTGAACACATACCGCTACGCTGAAGCCGGACGGCACGCAACGCTCAGCACGCACTTCCGAGAGGATCCGGACATGGGTGGCGGACGCTTGGCACGGAACCCCCACGACGATCGGCACGAGGATCTCGGCCGACCCAATCGGGTACTCGGCCCACAGGAGCGGGCGAAAGCCGCTGCCGAACGGCTGGCGGAGATCCATCGGTACCTCACCGACCGGTACGCGCAGCGGGAGGTGGTTGCCCGGACGGTCACGCCCGCGGGGCAGGAGCTCGACTGGATCCCGGTGGAGTCCCAGCTCGGGGGTGGCCGACTGCCGGCCGCGCCGCCGGGTGAGCACGAGGCGGACGAAGCCCCGGAAGGTGAACGGCGAGGTGAACCCGTTCGGTTCGAGCTGGAGCTGCACGGTGCCGAACTCGGGCCGCCCGGTACCGTACCGGTGGTGCGCACGCCCATCGAGCGGATCACCCCCGTGGTCGGGCTGAACGACTGGCTGGCCAAGGGGCGGCGGGCGAACCGGCTCGGGCTCCCCGCCGACGCCCGCGAGGTCCTCCCGCCCGAGGACGGCGGCGACCACAAGTACGCCGCCACCGCGCAGGCGGTGACCTGCTACGGGACGGACGGCGTCATCAACGTCTGGGATCCGTACGTGTTCCGCTCGGACGAGTTCTAGCTCGGCCAACTGCTGCTCACTCGGGGCTCCGGGACGAACCATCAGACGATCGAGGTCGGCTGCCAGGAGTACCACGACCTGAACGGGGACTGGCTGCCCCACCTGTTCGTCTTCTTCACCACCAACAACTACACGAAGCACGGCAAACGCCTGGGCGGCTACAACCAGAACGTGGAGGGCTGGGTACAGGTCGCCGACACCATCCACCCCGGCGCGCTGCTGAGCCGGACCAGCGAGCTCGACGGCCCCCAGCGGATCCTGCGCCTCAAGGTCCAGCTCTGGGAGGGAAACTGGTGGGTCAAGGTCAAGGACACCTGGATCGGCTTCTACCCGGCCGACCTGTTCAGCACCGACGGCCTGCGCTCGGAGGCCGCAGCGGTGAAGTGGTACGGCGAGGTCGCGGACTCCAAGGCGGACAGCGTGACCACCCGGACCGACATGGGCAACGGGCACTGGCCGTACGAGGGCTGGCAGCGCTGCGCCTACATGCACAGCCTCCGCTACCAGAGTTCGCCGCGCGGCACGATGACCCGGTACCAGGGTGACGCCTGGGCCACCCACCCGGACTGCTACGACATCGAGGCGCACTTCGACAACACCGACGATTGGGGGTCGTACTTCTGGTGGGGCGGCAGCGGGCGGAACTCCGGCTGCCCCTAAGCGGCTCCGCCGAAGTCCGCTGCTGATCTGCACCTGCGGTACAAACCTGGCCGCCCCTGGTGAACGGGGTCTGGGGGCGAAGCCCCAGGAACTCTCTGTTCCCGCACCTCAGCGGAGCTGCTCAGGGCCTGTCTCGAAGTCGGGTGTGAGCTTGTGGCAAGATCACGGGATGCTGCGACTCACCGATTTCATCATCGACTGCCCGGACACGATGAAGCTGGCGGCTTTTTACTCCGAGGTGACGGGCCGTCCGATCAAGGAAGGCAGCTCCGAGGACTGGGCCGGCATCCAGTTCGGCGAGATCGAGCTGGCATTCATCCGGGTGGACGACTACCGCGCTCCGCAGTGGCCCGACAGTGAGCACCCCAAGCAGTTCCACCTCGACTTCGAAGTGGACGAGATCGAGTCCGAGCAGCGCCGCGTCCTCGACCTCGGCGCGACCCTAAGGCAGGACTTCAACGGCCCCAACGGCTACGGCTGGCAGGTCTACACCGACCCGATCGGCCACCCCTTCTGCCTGTGCCGCAACAAGGGCGTCATCTGGACCGACCAGGGCCCGATCTGGCCCAAGCACGACTGACGCGGCTTTCTCGTACTTCGCCGAGCGCCACACCCGCTCGATGTCGTTCAGCTCGGGGCTGCGAGGCCAGTACCTCGCGGTCCTCGCGGGTGATCGAGGCGGGGTGGCCCGGGCGCGGGGCATTCGCCAGCGCGTCGAACCCGTCGGCCGCCAAGCGGTGGGCCGCACCCCGGACGGTGACGTCTGGCACCCGGCGCGAGATCACGTGTCCGCAGATGCTCACGCACCTCGCGTTCCTGATCAGACGTCAACTCCACACGCAAGATCTTCGGCATGGGCAAGCCCCTCCCTGCCCTACCTCATGCCCGAACCGCGGCCCGCATCACCGAGACCGCTCAGGTGCTGAACTGTCCGATGCCGAGTGGGCTCTGCTGGGATGTACCCGAGCGGTACGGATCCTCGCTTGCGGTGGATCGGGCGGGCCCGGCGAAGCTTGACGGATTCGAGGGGGGACGACCACTCACCCGTGCCAGTCCGAGTTGCGCAGGCATTCGGTGGACAGGCTCACTGTCAGCCGGTTGAAGGCCGGGGCCTCGGTCGGACGTTCATGGCTCGCGGAGACCGTGGCCGCGCCCGAGCCGGGCATCTTCAGACTCACGGAGACCTGGCCGTTCACTGCTGAGATGCCGTCAAGGCCGGGCCCTTCCCACCCTTTCCGCTCCATCCCCGTGACGACTTCGCGCGCGAGCTCCGCCGGCGAGCGCTGGTCCGACGGTGACGCGTGGAGAGTTATCGAGGCGGATCCGATGACCTCGCTCTCGTCCATGGAGTCGCCGATGAAGTCCGTGGGATGACACGCGGTGTGCCCCCCGCCGGACTCCTTCGGTTCGATGCCGGGGTCAACGGCCTGCACCGCATCCAGGACGGCCGGGTACATCGCATCCCATGCCTGCCGGTCCGAACGCGCGGAAGGGTCAACGCTTTTGGCGCAGGCCGTTGCGGTGACCGCGACAGCGAGCAATGCGGCGGCGCGCAGCGCCCAGGTGAGCGGAAGGGAGCGAGGCATGTCCCTACCCCATCCCACCGCGGCAGCCGTGTCATGAGTACTGGTACTCAAGGCTGCTCACTCGTCGCGTCCGCCAATGACCGCCGTCGGAGCTCAGCCCTCCAGGCGGCGCTTGCCGAGCCAGACGACCATCTCGGGGTCGCGGTGGTCGAAGAACAGGGTCGTGCCGGTGTCGAGGGCGGCGACGGCGGACATCTGGTCGTCGGTGAGTTCGAAGTCGAAGACGTCGATGTTCTGCGCCATCCGGTCGGGGTTGACCGACTTGGGATGGTGACGTCGCCGCCTGCCGGGCCTGCGCCGCGAGGAGGTCGCCATGCTGGCCGGAATGAGCAGCGACTACTACGCGAAGATGGAACGCGGCAACCTCGCCGGCGTCTCGCCCGAGGTGCTCGATGCCCTCACCCGGGCGCTCCGTCTGGACGAGGCGGAGACCGAACGCCTGCACGATCTCGCCCGGGCGGCGAACCCCCACCCGAGCCGGCACCGCGCCCGCCCCGTACCCGCGACGATCCGGCCCTCCCTCCAGCGGTTCCTGGACGCGGTCACCGGGGCACCCGCGTGGATCGTCAACCAGCGGGCCGACATCCTCGCGACCAACCCGCTCGCCCGGGCCCTGCTCGCCCCGCTGCTCGACGACCCGGACACCCGGAACAACTCGGCGCGGTTCGTCTTCCTCAGCCCCGCCGCGCGCACCTTCTACCCGCAGTGGGAACGCGCGGCCGACGCCGCCGCCGCGAACCTGCGCACCGCGGCAGGACGCAATCCGCGCGACAAGGCGGGTCAGGCTCCTCGGCAGCCTCGCCGCCACCCGAGCCGACGGTTGAGTCGGGCTCTCGGCATCCCTATAGCTAAACCATCGACATATCTAAACCATTGATCTATGGTCGCGACATGGCAGACCGTCAACTACACGAACCGACACGGCTCGTGCTCACCGCACTGGCCGATGCGCCCCGGCACGGCTACGCGATCCTCCAAGAAGTCCTGACGATCACCGAAGGTCGGACCAGGATGCTCACCGGCACCCTCTACACGGCACTGGACCGGCTGCTCCAGCAGGGCCTGATCCGGATCGACCACGAGGAGGTCGTGGCCGGACGGCTGCGCCGCAGCTTCGCCCTGACCGAGCAGGGCCGGCACACGCTGACCGAGGAGACGGCACGGCTGCGCGCCGGCGTGACCGAGGCCGAGCGCCGGCTCGCCCTCGGTGCCCCGCAGCCCAAGCTCCGTACGAACTGGGGGACAGCATGACCGACTTGCACACCGCCGCCGCTCCCGCCCTGCTGCGCCGGCTGCCCCTCAACGGCCTCTACCCGGCCAAGTACCGTGCCGCGCACGGCGAGGAGATCGCCGCCGTGTTCGCCGACGCCCTCCAGTTCGCCGACTCCCGCACCGCCCTGCGCGAGTGGACCGCGCTCGCCGCGCATGCCGTGCGACTGCGTACCCGGCTCAGCTCCCGTGATCCCGTGGGCCGGATCCTTGCCGGTGCCGCGCCGTTCCTGCTGGCCGGTGGGGCCGCCCTGAGTGTGGTGCAACTGCTGATCGGTGCGCTGCTGCCCGACCGCTCGGCGAACTGGGTGGCGGGTGCTGCGCAGACCGTTCCCTGGGTGCTCGCCCTGCTGTGCGCCGCCGTCGGCCGCTGGGCGTCGGCCCGGGCCCTGGTGCTGATGGCCGTCGTGACCAGGACCGGCATCGCGGTGGCGGCGCTGTTCCACCCGGCCACGGCGCTCACCCAGTACTCCGAACTGCTCGGGCTCTGGCTGGTCATGGGTGTCCTGGTGCTGATCGCACCGCCCGACGCCGTCGACCTCTCCCGACGGGGACGCTCCTGGGCGATCGGTTCCGCCGTCGCCATCGCGCTGCCGATGAGCGGCATCGCCGTCCTCTGGATCGGCACCTTCCCCGAGGACTACCCCAACCTGGTCTTCCCGCCCGTCCAGCAGGCCCTGCTCGACCTCTCCACCGCCTGGCCGGCCCTCGTGCTGAGCCTCGCCTACCTCGCGCGCCTCGCAAGGCCGAACACCGATCCCCTGCACACCGGCGGCATCGCACTGGCCGTCCTGCCGTGGACGCTCACGGTCGTCCCACCGCTCTACCGGAGCATCCCGACCGACGCCCACGACCTGCTCCGCAACGCCGGCGTGACTTTCGTCCTCCTGGCCACCGCCACCACCATCGGCACCCTGCGCCGGAACAGCCGGCGGACGCGCCTCGCCGAACCGGACGGACCGCGAGCCTCCGATCCGACGGTCTGACCCGACGTCACGGGGCACTGCCCTCACCCGCCGGAACCAGCAGAGGGCGGCCCTCACACCTTCGAGGGCCGCCCGAACGCTGCCCACCTGGGCGTGACCTGCTCTGAGGGGAGACTGACGCATGGCCAGGACCGAGTACTACGACGACCCGAACGCACCCCGGCCCACCCACCTTGTGGTCGCCGCCTCCGCGGTCGTCACCGACGCCGCAGGGCGAATCCTCCTGCAACGCCGAACCGACGACGGTCTCTACGCCCTGCCAGGGGGCGCGATGGACTTCGGCGAATCCTTGCCCGCCGCCGTCGTCCGCGAGGTCCTGGAGGAGACCGGACTGGAGGTTGAGGTCACCGGCCTGGTCGGCACCTACACCGATCCACGCCACGTGATCGCCTACTCGGACGGGGAAGTGCGCCAACAGTTCAACGTCTGCTTCACCGCCCGCGTAACCGGCGGAGCACTGCGCATCTCCAGCGAGTCCACCGTCCTCCGCTTCGTTTCCCCGGCGGAACTCGACGAACTGCCCATCCACCACACCCAACGCCTTCGCCTCCAGCACTTCCTGGAGCGCCGGACCACCCCGTATCTCGGATGACTACGCAACCCGGCTGCGAGCCGTTGCGACCGCGCCGGGCTGATCCCACCGGGGTCCTGACTGCGCTGTCATGACGGCATGTCAGAATCCCCCGCATGATCGAGAACACGGGGATGAACACCTGTCAGCGCCTGGCCGTCCGGCTGCACGAGCTCGGCATGATCACCCGCGAGAAGGCGGACGAGTCGGTCGAGTACACCGCCGACTGGGGCGAGCCAGACCCTAGCCAGCGCACCGAAGAGTTGACCGGGGTGCTCGAGGTCTGTGACGTGGCGCTGCAGGCTCACGGTGAGGACGTCGACGTCGCCGAGGACGCCTACGTTGGCATCCTCGGGGACGCGGAGCGGATGATCGGCGGCGCGGTCACCGTCACGGACGTGGAACTGGTCGGCGAGATCGGTTCGTCGCGGGATCTCGAGTTCAAGGTCAACGGTGAGCCCAAGTCCTGGCGGATCGAGCAGGAGTCCGACGACTACCTCGACTTGGGCGCCGTCGGGGCGGGCATCTCGGACCTCGTCCCGGGCGGCGACGACCCGCGGGTCTTCCACTGCGTCCCCGGCGATGGCGGCTGCGCCGACGACTACTACCTGCTGGCCACCCCCGAGCAGGCGGCGGCACTGCGCGACGAGTTCGACCTGCCCATCGAGGTCCGCGGCACGGACGGACTGCCCGTCCACGAGCAGTAGCCCGATCCGGGCCGGGCCGCCCGTCACGGTCAGGTCCGCCACGCCATCGGGCGCCCGTCCACCGGCCGATCAGTCAGGCCGGCAACACAGGGCGAGGCCGAGTGCTTCGCCATGCCTGGATACCGGACTGCTGTCATCTACTCCAGCCTCGACAAGTGGGGCCTGCACGGCTGAGCCGTTGCGATCGCGCCATCTGGGACTGTTGTCGCATTCTGTGACCGGATCACGAAGGGCAGTCGTGGGTGGTGGGCGCAGTGATACAGCGCATAGCCGCCCCCTCGTTGTCAGTTGGGTACTGGCGCCCACCCCGGACCAAAACCGGGACTACAGGCATTGTGGAGCCGCCTCGCGTTGGACGTCATCACACCTCTGGCGGGATGGCGAACGGGTCGTACTCCTCGGGCATGAAGCAGCCGTAGTCCTGCAGCGGATGCGGATCGTTCAGCACGATCTGCATACGCTCGCCCGCAGGTGAGAGTCCGTCCGGGCGGTCCGGAATCCGGTGGCCGGGGAGCCCGGTGGATGCCGGCGCGTCGGCTGCGAGTCGACCGAAGCGGTCCACCAGAGCCCACACAGCGTCGTAGACATTGCGGATGTGCTCGGCTGCCCTCTCCTCGGTGATTTCAGGAGAGGTTTCGCGGTACGCCGCGCGGGCCGAAGCGACGAAGCGCTCCGGATCGACGATGACCACGTCCTGGCGCGTCCGAATGCTGATCGTCATACCCGTCATCGGGGCCGGCAACTCATCCACCGGCCCACGGTACTGCGTCGGAAGCGCGACCGGCCGAGGCATTCGCAACCCGGCCCCACCGAACACCACCCGGTTCACCATCCCGCTCTGATTTCCGTGGTGGGTGTCAACGCCGGGCGTACGGCCGGGTCATGATCTCCATGTTGTGGCCGTCCGGGTCGGCGAAGTAGGCGCCGCGGCCGCCGAAGAGGCGGTTGATCTGCCCGGGCTCGGTGTGGCTGGGGTCGGCGTAGTAGGTGGCCGCGATCGCTTCCAGGCGGGCGATCATCGTGTCGAACTGGTCGTCAGGGACCAGGAACGCGTAGTGCTGGGGCTGGATCGGCTGGTCGCGGGTCTCGTAGTAGTCGAGCGTCACGCCGTTGGCCAGGTTGACGGGCAGGAACGGTCCGAACGGGGCGCTGACCTTCAGCCCCAGGATCTCGGCGATGAACTCGGCCGACAGCTGACGGTCCGTGGCATGGACGACGGTGTGGTTCAACTGGACGGAGGTGACGGGCGGTTGCTGCTGGTGGTCGTACGGCATCTGTGGCGTTTCTCCGGGTCTTGGATTCCGTGGGACGAGGCGCCGCGCGAGGGCGCCGGAAGCGAAGACAGGGAGCGGGGCGGGCCTCTGGCCCGCCTGGTGGTCACGCCACAGCCGGGCGTCTCACTCGTGTATGGCTCAAGGCCGACCCGGCAGTCACCCGACCGACTCTAACGCTCCGTCAGGGGCCGGGCAACGCTGAGGGAGAGGAGCCCGGCCGTCAGGGAACCCCTGCACATCGCGGCGCGAGCCCGAGCCGCACCCTTGCGGGCCACCGTCGCGCCGCCGCCGACCGCGAGCGCCCGTCCGCCGCCGAGACCCGCGCAGGCCCGGCAGATACCCCGCTGCGGCACCGGGTCGTGGCACCGGTCGCACTCGGCGTACCGGGCCGCCGGCCGCTGCCCGGGAACACGGTGAGGTGGCATCTTTCGCTCCAGGCGACTGCGCAGCACGGCGACGGGGGAGTGCACCGTACCGGGTAGACCGTCCAGCATCGCCCGCGCCAACTCGCTTGCTGTGCAGCCCCGTTCCAGCCAGCGTGCCACCAGTGGCGCCAGTGCCAGCGCTTCGGCCTCACCCAGCCACAGTCGCGGTTCGGTACGGACCACCCGCAGCAGGGTGTCCGCCGCTGCGCGCGCTTCGTCGTCCGGCCGGTCGGGGTGGGAGGGTGCTTTCCCCGACTCCTCTACAGAAGGAGTGTCAGTACGGTCGGTGCCCGGCTCACCGGCGCCCGGACGGGCGACACCCGGCGCCGCCCGCTGCTGCTGCGGGGTGTCGAAGACGTGGGCCTCCGAGCGGACGGTGCCGTTGGGCAGGCGCACGGTGTCGACCCGGTAGTACCCGGCCGCCGTCAGCTCCTTCAAGGCCCGGCGGACGGTGCCCCGGCCCTGGGTGCTGGAGTCGGCCATCTGACGGCCGTCCTCCCGTCGGCCGTCCGGACGGGAGAGCAGGTCGACCAGCAGGCCGCGGGCGGTGTAGCTGAGGCGGCGGTCCTGGAGGAGTGCGTTGGGAAGCACGGTGAAGTTGCGCCCGTGGGCGCTACGATGAACTCGCATCGGGAGTGGTTGCTCCTGTTGCCGGACCCCGGGGTGTTCTAGCACCGCCGGGGTCACCTGTCTTCGGTTGGAGCACGGAACGTAGCACGCCGTACCGCGCAGGATGGTCAGACGTCCGGAGAAGATCGGGACACGGCTCAACTCGACTGCTCCCGACCGGAACTGACCGCCAAGCGCGCCGGGACCCGCTGATAGCGGTGCGCCGATGTCAGCGATCAAGAAGTTCCAGGCCACCGCAGCCGCCGGAGCTCCGTTGCATTCGTGAGGGTCTCGTCCGGCCTCCCTAAACCCCTTGCTCTCCGGTCTACCTGCTTGGTGGGATGCAGGCTTCGACGGTGGGAGGGGACAGCTTGGCGGTGTTCGGGTGTGCGGGCTGCGGTGCGGTTCTGACGGCGGCGGTGTCGGAGGTGGCGTTGCCGATCCACCTCGCCGACACCCACTGGGAGACGCTGCACCCGCCACTGCTGGAGGCCGGGTCCTACGCCGTCGACCCCGCACCGTACGGGCCGCCGTGGCGGCAGTGGGACGAGGTCGGGGCGCGCGAGGCGGCGGAACGAGGGCGCTTTGCGCCGTTCGGCGCGCTGTCTGACGGGCCGTCGGACACCGTCATCCTCGCGCCCGGCGACATGCGCAACACCAGGCTGATCCTCGAGCGGGCCGATGGCTACTGCATGGGGATCGACGGGAGAGACGGGCCGAACCTTGCCTGCCTGGGTTGCGATCTGCCGGTCGGAACGAGGATGGACGACTGCGGGTGCTGGCAAGTCGTCCGGCTCGTCCCGCAGGCGGTAGTGCGGTTGCCGGGCCCGCCGGAGCGGCCGGTCATGGACTGGGTAGAGCTGCTGGCCGCCGGCGCGCTGTGGCACCGGCTGAGCGAGTACCGGGACATCCCGGCAGGCGTGGCCCTCGCCCAGGTGGTGGTGGCCGCCGGGGGCGCGCCGGTCGAGGTGGCGCCCGGGCCGGTCGCGGAGCTTCTCGGCTGGGCACTCGGCGCGCTGTTGAACGCCGGGGAAGGTACGAAGCGGCTGGACCTGGCTGGGCCGGGGCTCGGTGAGCCGGCCACTGACCTGGTGTTGGTGCCGGTCCATCCGCAGACCGGAGACATGTGGCAGCCGCGTACCGGGGCGGTGCCGGTACCTATGGATGCCGCGCTCTGGGCCGAACTCGCCTTCCCGCTACACCGAACCCGGCTGCCGGTGGTCGGCGGGCTCCCGGCGGGCGTGGAGCGGGACGACCCACTGCCGCCGCACCCGTGGTATCCGTTCCAGCCGTCCAGGGAGGCGTTCCGGTACACGCTCGCGCGGATGCCAGCCGTCAGGGAATCGTGGCTGCGAGCGATCTACGACCGAGGGTGCTGACCCGTCAGAGGTAGTGCGGACCCAGACGTGGGATTCGACGTAGACGGCATGGTCATGGGGCGGCCGACCGTACCCCGTTGCTATGACATGCCCAAGGGGTTCTCCAATGCCACGCAGAGTAAGCGAAGTCGACGCCGTCGAGGCAATGCTTTGTTCGGGGGCGCGCCCGCTCGAACCTTTCCCTGGGACTCAACTGCCGTGGAGCTTCCTTTGTCTGACCTGTAATGAGGTGAGTTCGCCACGTTACAACGATGTCGTCAACAAGGGGACTAGGGTCTGTGGCAAGATCTGCCGGTCACGCTAGATCGCACCAAAGCCCACCCACGATGGGGCGAAAGCTGGCGCCGTCATGCTCGAATGGGGCGGGGATCCGCTGGAGGACCACCCGGGCGCGGGGAAGCAGTGGCCCTCCAAATGCATCCACTGCGGGGCCATCAAGCCGAAGAAGCTGGTGCATGTATCGCCCCAGGAGGCGTAGTTCAGAGAAGGTGCCTTGGACGCCGAGTGCGCAGAACACCCGGTGCAGCGGCTGGTGGCGGGCGGTCTCCAGCGCGGCGAGCAGGTTGTCCGCGCTGGTCTCGCCCATCCGCTCCAGGGTGAGCAGCTGATCCCGGGTCAGGGTGAACAGGTCGGCGAGGTCGGCCACCAGACCGGACTCGACCAGCTGGACCGCCCGGGTGCCGCCGAGCCCCGCGATGTCGAGCTGGTCGCGGGAGGCCGCGTACCGGATCGAGGCGACCGCCTGGCAGCCCCGGCCCTGGACGCAGCGCCAGCGCTGCTCGGAGGTGTCAATATCCCTGATGAAGGGGCAGGTGGGACGGACGGGCTGTAGGCCACGACCCCGAGCTCTACAAGGAGCCTCGATGATCGAGATCAATACTCTCCTGAATGAGACCCGCTGATCACAGGCCTCACAGGCCCTAGCGCTCCACTAGCCATACTTCCACAGCCCGAATCTTTCCATCCTTGGTCGTCTTCTTGTATGAAAGCTCGGAGCCTTCTCGAACAAGAGAAAACTCCTCGGTTGGGCGAAAATCTGTCGCATGGAAGAAGATATCGGGTCCGCCATCAGTTGGCCGGAGGAATCCGAAACCGCGCTCAGCCTGCATAGCCTTCACGGATCCGTAGGATCGATCGACAGCCTCATTAAAGCCAACTCCAAGCCACTGCGAAAGTGCAATGTTAATCATGGTCGCCGAACGGGCTAGATATTTATCTGCCGTCTTAATTCGAACCCCTCTGGCCAGGCTCATTCCGTAGCTAATCCGGTCTCGGACGAGGTTATCCGCAGCGACACCTTGAAGGCCACCTAGAGTCTCCTGGAGGTATTCCAGAAGCTCCAGACAGCCTCCATAGTCACCCACCCCGTACATCTTACCGGCCGACAGTGTGGCGGACTTTACGTAAATTTCGAGAGCGCGCGATTTGATTTCAAGCGGCGTCTCTGGAATTCGCAGTAGCGCAACACAAGCCTCTCGGGCCGCCTCACTATTGGCCAGCTGATGGTGAACTTTTGCAATTTCCAGTTTCAGTACGGTGCTTGCAGGGTCGAGTGCAACCGCTTTCTGTAGATAGCGGAGCCCCTCTTGCGGCTGCCCAAACTCTCGAATCAGAAACCTTGCATAGAACCAGTTGAGTGTCGAACTGGAGGAGTTAAGCTCCAGCGCCTTCTCGTAGGCAGTATTGGCCCCATGCAAATTGTGACTGGCAGCGCGGGCCATCGCCTCCAGCCGGTAGCATTCGTGATAGTCGGGCGCTAGTTCCTGGGCATCTGAAATTACCTGGAGAGCGGTGCCATGTTCCCCGCGATAGATAAGACTGAGGGAATCGAGAAGTTTAGCAGCGACGCTGAAGTCCTTGGCGTCGCGCACATCAAGTGATTTTTCATCGTATCGATTTGACTTGGCATTTAGGCTAATTTGTTCACCGTAGGCAAATAGTCCTGCGTTCATTTCGCGCAGCCAACGCTGCTCATCATCACCCACAGGGTGATGCTTTTCGAGGTAGTCCTGGGCGAACTCGCTGAGCTCATACTCGGTCACTACCGCATTGCCGGCTGAAGATGTCCGCATTAGAACGAAATTTGTGGTGATGAGTTCCAGAATGGCAGTCTGGAGTTGCTTGACATCTAGCTCGTTCAAATATGCAAGCTCGGCTTGATTGTGAGCGCCGTTTAGGGTTTGCATCGAGCGAAGCACTAGCTTTCCGGTTTCGGAAATATAGCCATAGACATTGGACATGCAATAGTCAAGCAGAAGGCCACTGTTGAGTGCATCTTCTGGCCGCCTGCCGGATTGGACTACTGAGACGAACCATTTGATATACAGCGGATGGGCTGAGGTTCGCTCCACAATTCTATCGAGTGCTTGCGGACTGGCATCCAGCAGAGCAGCCACGTTGCGGATCTTTGCGAGCGCGCGAAGCAGGCTGATCGCCTCGCTCTTCTCCAAAGGCTCGATTCTGATCGGATTCTCGAGGGCGCCAATTCCGATGCGACTCGTAATGAGAACTTTGCTACCATTGGGAAGCTCGCGGAGAAATTCCCGAAGTTTTGCATCCAGTACCGTTTCAAGATTATCCAGAATCAACAACACTTTGAAGTGTTGCATGTACTCCAGAACCTCCTGCATCGGATCTGCAGATGCAACCTTTCCCCCGAGTTCCTCTGCGGCGACCCGGAGCATTCCAAGTGAATCCTTCACTGCCCCTTGGATTCTCTTGATCTCACTTGCCGTAAGCAGAGAATTCTTGGCGGTGGTCCACACGACTGCATCGAAGGGGCTGTCGTGCGAGTCGAGAATTTCATAGGCGGCTTTAAGGGCGAGTGAGGTCTTTCCGATTCCTCCATCCCCTACCAGGCTGATTACCGGATAGGGCCCCCGAATTGTCTTAATGAGGGACCGGATTACAGACTTCCGCCCAATGAACCCAGTTTCATCAAAATCTGGGATTGGGAGGTTGTGGCGCCCAGAGGCTTCAGGTGCTACATCTGGGAATCTAATCTCCAATCCCAGAACAAATGACGGATCTCTTTCCAGTTGAGAGAGCGTCTGGTCCAGTTTTGGTGTGTCAATTTCTGGAGCGATTGAAAACTTTTTTGCAACATCAAGCACCGTTGGCAAGTCGTCAAACTCAAGCGGCCGGGTGTGAGCCACTCTGTTTCGAACGGGGATTAGCTTCTGTAGGTGGCGCGTGTTTTCCCGAAGAAATTCAGCCTCGCCTCGGTCGAGACTTGATGCCGATCCATTCAGGATTTGGAATGCATCGGCAAAATCGACGTACGGCAGGAGGTCGGCAAGATTCGGAGCTGAGGTGCTTCCCTGATCGCGAGCATAGCGCTGCATGGCAGTTTCCGTACGACTCTGACCCAGGGCATCTTCTAGGGGGACTCCGTAGAGCGAGTACTCAATGCGTGATCGAAGATCTTCTTCGATCGCGGACAGAAGGGCGAAGCATGTCAGTCGAGTCGCGCTCAGAGCCATCCGTTAGTTCCCCTGATCAGCGTGTCTGGGAACCTCAGGCTAGTGGTGCTCCAAGAGCATGTCAGCCACTTTCCCCCACTTGCCTGCAAGTTGGGGTGGGCTGGCCGGAGCTCTGCGGATGCGGAGAGTGCACGGATCGCGTTTAGGTGCGTCTTCCGAGCTGGGAAAATGAGCATCATGACAGGATCAGATGGGAAGCGCAGTCTCAGTAATGCGAACATCTGTTCTAGGCTGCCTCGCCTGGGTGTCTGGCTGCTCAGTGCAGGTCGGGCGCACTTTCGTACACACGCTCCACGTCTGTCACTCCAATCCCTGCGCTGCCACAGGCAGCACAACGGGTAGGCCCCTGAAGCAGGCACAACCGATGCATTCAGCAGCAAACGCCCAGGCAGAGGCTAAACGGCAAGCTGAGCATTCCCCGCGTCGGCGATGTGGGAGCCGCCTTCCTCGCCGTCACCGGCCCGCAGCCGCACGCTACTTGCCGTCCAGCGCCGCCACCAGCTGCGGGAGGTTGTCGCCGGCCACGACGAGGGCCAGGTGGTCGTGGAAGTCCCGGCTGTTGACGATCAGGCCGTCGCGGACCCGCAGCACCTGGATGTTGGCGACCTCGAAGTCCCGTCCGGTGACCCGGTGGTGGACCTGGTAGTCCCATTCGGCGACGATCACCTCGGGGTCGTCGGTGGTCCGGATCAGCACGTTCGTCGCGGTCAGCTGCACGGGCGTACTCACCGAGACCAGCGCGAAGCGCTCCTCGAGTGCGGCTCGCCCCTCGATCCGGCGCGGTCCGACCGGCTCGAAGACGGTCTCCACCACGGCGTCCTCGGCGTACAGCTCGGGCAGTTCCGCGAACCGTCCTGCGGTGATGCCCCCGATCAGCTTCTGGAAGACCTCACGCGGTGACAGCGTTTCGGACATGATCAACCCCCATCGGTAACCGTCGGTAGAATCGGACCAGCGACTCCGTTTCCGACGATACGGACTGGCGGCTCCGGTTGTCCAGGGCGGTTCTGCCAACGGCGGGAAGGAGTACGGAATATGAGTGACACTCAGGGGCGCCCGCTGCGGGCGGATGCGGCTCGCAATCGGGCCAGGCTGCTGGACGTCGCCACGGAGGTGTTCACCACTCGCGGCGTCGGGGTGCCGACGGAGGAGATCGCCCGGGCCGCCGGGGTCGGGGTCGGCACGCTCTTCCGGCACTTCCCGACCAAGGAGGCGCTGCTGGAGGCGGTGATGGTGCGCCGGCTGGAAGCGATCGCGGCCCGGACGGCGCAGCTGGCCGCCGAGGCCGAACCCGCCGAGGCCTTCTTCGGCTGCTTCCGCCTGGTGGTCGACCAGTCCGAGGGCAAGAACGAGTTCGCCCGGGCGCTCGCCGCGGCCGGGGTGGACGCACACGCGTCCCTGCGGGAGTCCAGCACCGAGATCCAGGCCCGGCTGGCCGAACTGCTGGCCCGGGCCCAGCAGTTCGGGGCGGTCCGCGCGGACCTGGGCCTGCCGGAGCTGATCGCCCTGCTGGTCGGCACCAGCGCGACGATGGAACACCTCGGGCCGGACCCGGTGGCCCGGGAACGGATCTTCGAGGTGGTCTTCGACGGCCTCCGGCCACGCTGAAAGCCGAGCTGGTACCACCTGGCCTGTTCCAGCTAGGTTCTTCGGCATGAAGATCGGCGAGTTGGTGGGGGCGGGCCGGACAGCGGATGTGTTCGCGCTGGACGACGGGCGGGTGCTGCGGCGCTATCGGGATGGTGATGACACCACAGGCGAGGTCGCCGTGATGGCCTACCTGGCGGAGCACGGGTTTCCGGTTCCCGCTGTCTGGCCGGGGACGGCCGCGGGTGAGCTGGTGATGCAGCGGCTGTCCGGAACGACGATGGTGGAGGCCCTGGTCAACGGCGCGATCACGGCCGAACGGGCGGGCGAGCTACTGGCGGAGCTGCTGCGGTGCCTGCATACGATCCCGGCACGCCTCTCCGCCGACCCCGGGCATCGAGTCCTTCACCTGGACTTCCATCCCGAGAACGTCATGCTGACACCGCAGGGACCGGTGGTGATCGACTGGGCCACTGCGGCGGAGGGTCCGCCCGGCCTGGACTCGGCGATGGCCGCGCTGATCCTGGCGCAGGCCGCTCTCACCATGCCCGCCGTCTCCGAGGTGGCCCGAACCGTGCTCTCCTCGCTGCTGCAGCATCTCGACGGCATAGAAGAGGAACACCTCGCGGAGGCCAGGATGCGGCGGGCCGCCAACCCGACGCTCAGCCCGGACGAGGTCGGCAAGCTCGACGAGGCGGTGGCCCTGATCACCGAGACAGCCGGTTCCTGACGCACCGCCGCACGGCCTGCCCGTCGCGTTCGGGCAGCGGCGCCGCTGACACCCCGGGCATCTAGGCTGCCCGGATGGGTGACGCGATCAGTTACGTGCAGGGGGACGCCACCGCGCCGCAGGGCAAGGGCGTCAAGGTGATCGCCCACGTCTGCAACGACCTGGGCGGCTGGGGCAAGGGCTTCGTGCTCGCGCTGTCCAGGCGCTGGCCGGAGCCGGAGGCGGCGTTCCGGCGGTGGCACCGGGAGCGAGCGGGCAACGACTTCGGGCTCGGCGCGGTGCAGTTGGTCCAGGTCGAGCGGTATGTGTGGGTGACCAACATGGTCGGTCAACGCGGCATCAGGACCAGCCGCTCCCAGGGCGTCCCGGTCCGGTACGAGGCGATCGACGCCGCGCTCGGGCGGCTCGCGCCGCAGGTGGTGGAGCTCGGGGCGTCCGTCCACATGCCGCGGATCGGCTGCGGTCTGGCGGGCGGGCGCTGGTCCCGGGTCGAGCCGCTGATCGAGGCGCGGTTGACCGGGGCCGGGGTGCCGGTCACCGTGTACGACCACGACTGACCGGCGCGAGGCTGGGGTGCTGACCGGATCGGTCCGGTTCGGGGCATGATGGTGTCTGTCGCGGGGCCCCGGCGGACCGCAGGATGGAGCCCATGAACAGCGCACTGATCGTCATCGATGTCCAGGAGTCGTTCCGTCAGCGGGAGGACTGGGCGGCCGTGTCCAACCCCGACATCGTCGGGCAGGTGAACCGGCTGGTCGACGCCACCCGGGCGGCCGGCGACCTGGTGGTGTGGGTCCTGCACGCCGATGCCGGCACGGGTACGGTCTTCGACCCGGCGCTCGGCCACGTCCGCCCGATCGAGGGCCTGCGAGCTCCGGCCGAGGGCGAACCGGTCGTCACCAAGACCTCCCACAACGCCTTCACCACCACGAACCTGCAGCAGCAGCTCACCGAGCGCGGGGTACGGGAGGTGGTGATCAGCGGCATCCGGACCGAGCAGTGCTGCGAGACCACCGCCCGGGTCGCCTCGGACCTCGGCTACGACGTCACCTTCGTCACCGATGCCACCGCGACCCACCCGATCGAGCACCGGGACGCCCCGGCGGGCCGCAGCCTGGCCGAGATCCTGGCCGACCCGCTCACCCTGACCACCGATCAGATCATCACCCGCACCGAGTACGCCCTCGCGGGCCGGTTCGCCCGGGTGACCACCGTGAAGGAGCTGACCGGATCGTGACCCGGGTGGTCTTCCTGCTCGTCCCGCAGCTGCACCTGCTCGACCTGGCCGGGCCCGCACAGGTCTTCTCGACCGCGGCGGAGCAGGGCTGCGACTACCGGGTCAGCTACGTGGCCGAGCAGGAGGACGTCCCGTCGGCGCAGGGCCTGGCACTGCGCGCCGACACCGAGTGGCCCGAGCTGACCGCCGACGACCTGCTGATGGTGCCCGGCTGGCGCACGCCCACCCCGCGGACGAACGGCGGCCTGCGGCCCGACACCCTCGCGCGGCTGACGGCGCATCACGCGGCCGGCGGCACCGTCGCCAGCGTCTGCTGGGGCGCGGACGCCCTGGGCCGGGCCGGGCTGCTGGACGGCCGCCGCTGCACCACCCACCACGAGGAGCAGGACGAACTGGCCCGCCGCTACCCCCGGGCCACCGTGGTGCGCGACGTGCTCTACGTGCTGGACGACCGGGTGGTCAGCTCGGCGGGCATCGCCAGCGGCATCGACCTCGCGCTGCACCTGGTGGCCGTCCGGTACGGCCCGGCCGCCGCCGCCAAGGTGGCCCGCGAGATGGTGGTCTACGCCCGCCGCAACGGCGACGAACAGCAGCACAGCGCCCTGCTCCGGCACCGTACCCACCTCAGCGACGCCATCCACAAGGTCCAGGACCTGATCGACGCCCGCTACACCAGCCGCCTCGCCCTGACCGACCTGGCCGCCGCCTCCGGAGTCAGCGAACGCACCCTCACCCGCCGCTTCGCCGAGGCCACCGGCCTGACCCCGCTGCGCTACCAGCAGGAACTGCGCCTGGAACGCGCCGAACACCTGATCACCCACGGCAGCACCATCGAGTCAGCCGCTCGCACCGTCGGCTTCCAGGACGCCCGAATGCTCCGCCGCCTGCGAGCCCGGGTCTGACGGCTAGTCGGCACGGTTTAGGCGATGAGTAGGCGGAGGCCGAGGTCGGCCGCGTCGAGGTCGGCGAGGTGGCCGTTGCGCTCGGCCCACCGGCCGGAGTCGAGGTCTTCGCCGAGGCTTCGCACCGCCCGCTGCTCGGCCTCCGGCCCGACCTTGGTCCACACCGACATCGCACGGCGCACGTGCTCCTCCAGGTACGCCCCTGGTCGGCGCCAGTACGCCTCGAACAGGCCGTCGGCACAGTCCCACGGGACGGGTACCGGCTCGGCGCGGGCTCCGATCGCGTCGGCCATCCCGGCGAGCGAGGGAAAATCCGCGAGGACGGCGGCGAACTCGGGCAGATAGTCCCGGGTCAGCCAGAACCGGTCCTGCCAGCCGGGCTCGTCGGTGTCGAACGTGAGCACCACCACGCGGCGGGCCACGCGCCGCATCTCGCGCAGCCCGGCCAGCGGATCTCCCCAGTGGTGAACGGTCGAGACGGCCATCGCGACGTCGAAGGAGTGGTCCGCGAACGGCAGGCTCTCCGCAGCGGCCGCCACACACGGCGCCGAGCCGGCGGGCCGCTGCCCCCGCATCACCGCCGACGGCTCCACCGCGGTCACGTCGCGGTCGGCGGGCTCGTACGAGCCGGTGCCGGCCCCGACGTTCAGCACCGTCCGGGCGTCCCCGAGCGCGTCCCAGATCTGCGCGGCGATCCGCGGCTCGGTGTGCCGGGTCGCGGTGTAGGCGCCGCCGATCGCGTCGTACAACCGCGCACCGAGCATCCCCAGTTGCTCCTCCGGTGTCACCTTCAGCCCCTTCGCCCGTGCCTCGAGTTCCCGGTCGATGGCCGCCGCCATGGCGTCGGCGCGATCACGCCGTTCCAGCAGCAGGCCGCGCAGCCGGCGCAGATGCGCGACCGCGTCGGTGGACGGGTCGCCGACCAGTTCCGCGACCTCCCGCAGCCCGAAGCCCAGCCGCCGATAGGCCAGCACCTCCCGCAACCGCTCCACATCGGCCGCCGAATACGCCCGGTACCCGGCCCCGGTCCGCGCCGACGGCCGAACGAGCCCGATCCCGTCATAGTGATGCAACGTCCGGACGCTCACCCCGGCCAGCTCGGCCACGCGTCCCACGGTCCAGTGATCCTCCACGGCACCGACTATGCGGCCTGACGCCACGTCAGGGTCAAGAGCTTCATGCACAGCAGCAAGCTCAGGTGCGGGGTGGCGGTGAGTCAGATGTGCAGCACAGGAGCCGGGCGGCGCGATGCCGCCCGGGTTCCTAGCGATCCCAGAAGCTGCTGTGACAGTCGGCCATCGCGGTGTCGTGACCCTCCAAGCCGCTGGTCGCAAGCGATCAGCCGTCACCGCAGGACTACGCAGACGCCCCGTCTCTCGAAGATTTCCGCGATGAGGTCGAACAGCGATGCCTCGCCATCGCGGGTGGGCACACGCTCCGTCAACCAGGCCCTGGCCCCGTCCGAGGACTCCCACCGCAAGGTGAATGGCGGGGCTGCTCCCCACCTGCCCGTCAGGCAGTCGTCCAGAGCGTCAAGGTTCCAGCCGAAGTATCCCCCGGGACCGTTGACGGCTTCACCCATCGCGCAGTAGAAGCTGTCCTCGTCAACAATGTGCCGACCGTTCAGTGTGAACATCCGGCCGGCGGCAACGTCGGGCTTCCCCTGTCGTCGGTACTGATGGGACCACAGCGCCACCGACAGCCACGCTCGTTTGCCCTCAGAGTCCAGCTCGTGCCACATGCCGGTTCGAGTCATGCGACCCGTACGGACCAGGTCCCATATGCCGCCCGCCCCTGGCAGGGCGTTCTCGCACGACAGCGTCACCGTGAGGTCGACAAGGCCGGCTCCGTACGCGGAGGGCTGAACATCGACGACGGTGACCCCGCCAACGAAGTAGGAACCCATAGTGGCACCGTCGGCACCGAGCATTTCGAACCAGGCGTTCCCCGCCATGGCGCCACGAGTGCCGACAAGATCAACGCTCTTCAGCAGACCGCCCTGCGGGAAGCAACCCGCGAGGTGAACTCGCCGCGTTCCCTCGTCCTCCGGCAGCGGTGTGAACAACCCATCAGCCTCCTGGGCAAAGCCCCAGAAGTCGGCGTCGTCCTCGTCCGAGGTGAGAGCGTACTTCCGCCCCTGGCTATCCTGAGCTGCTGTTCGCATCGCACTCCCCATGAGAGCGCCGATCCTATCGGCGCCCCGCAACCTGCCCGATTGATGCCAATGCCGAGGTGCGTTGGCATGCCGAGCTCGGTCAGGGGGGCAGGGGTCTGGAGAACGGCAGGCTTTCCCACCAGTACCTCGTCGTCACCGCCCGCTGCGACGCGGCCGACCAGTCGAAGGAGTGCGCTACCTGCTCGCTGCCGAAGTCGACGTACCCCAACTGGGCAGCACTCGATGACATCGAGGCTAATCTCCTACGGCTGGGCGATCGGCGCCGGGTCGACCGGTGTCGTCGGCTGCGGAACCACCGACGGGCGGCCGAGCAGCTTCAAGTCCGCAGTACTCGGAGACCTCTTCAGCACGAACATGCCGATGACGGTGACCAGTGACACCGAGCTGCCGATCCCCGTCGTTGCGGCCACCCACGGCTGACTCGGCGCCAGGTACAGCGTCAACGCCAGCGACCCAAGCGCCAGGAGCCCACCGATAGCCATGCCGGTCATCTCCCGCCGGTGGCGGAGCTTCTCGAAGAGCATCGCCTGCTCGTGCTCGCGCGCCATCTGCTTGTCCACCATGCCAAGAGAGAGCTTGAGCTGCTCGGCGGGCATCTTCGACCACTGACGCGCGTACTCCATCACCACGCCAGAGCCCGTGGTCTGCCGCCCCTCATCCTGCGTCACCGAGCTGCCCTCTCAGAATGATCGTCACTATCGTCGAACCCTGGCTCCCACGGAGCCACCCCCGGCGGAGCATCGCCCCCACCCCAAGTACCGTCATCGGGAGCCGCATCCGGTGGCGGACCTAGCCGGGCGAACAAGTTCTCCAAACTCGCGTGCACCCGCTGCGCCGCAGCCTCGGCCTCCGGCCCGACTGGCGCTGACGCCACAAGCATGGCCGTCGTGACGTCAGCGCTGTCATCGACAACCTTGGCGGCGACGAGCCGCCTGAAGGCCGCCATCTCGAAGTAGTAGTCCGTCAGGAACTGGTCCTGAGGCGAACCCCGGCGCCGACGCGAGCGCCGGTGCTGGCGCTTCAACTCGCGGTACAGGGCATCATGCCGTCGCATCTCAGCGATCTCGTCCCCGAGCGCGGTGCGCTTCACCAGGTAGCCGACAGCCCAAATCGTCGCGAAGAGAGCGAGTAGCGCCACACCCAGAGCCGAGTATGCCGCTCCGCCCTGCGCGAGGAAGTACAGCGGAACCACCAGCAAGATCGCGCCGGACCACGCACTGCCCTGCGCGAACGACGCAGGTAGGTCTTCCTCACTTCGGCCGTCAACCAGCCTTCCGCTTCTGCGCTTTGACACCACGTCACATCACCTCCTACTCACCGAGCCAGCCTACCGGCTACCCCTGGCTGGCATGGACCATCCGAGGACCACCAGCATGGCCGCAGATCGCGGTCTTCAGCCGGGTGGCGGGGATCCGGCCGCCGTCGGCCGCCCAGCGCCTCGCGCAACCGCGCCAGGGTCACGGGCCTGCGGGTGCAGAGGTCGTCCGCCGCGACAGCACGCGCGGCGTCTTTCGGATCTCGTCCGCCTGAGCCCGTGCTGAGACTGCCTCTGCCCTTGCCCTGACTTGGTCCTCCTCGAAACGGAGCACAAGTGCCAAGGCGTCCAGGGTTTCAGCGATCCTCTCCCGCCAGTCAGCGAACTCGCCGGGTTCTGCACCGGTCGGCCGCTGCGATTTCACAACGCGAAGGTGGCGCAGGGCAGCCTTGAGCACGGGGTCAACCACGAGGACTTCTTCCGATCGACACGCGGTTGACCCCATCGTGCACTACTTCCAAAACAGGGCCCAGGGGCCACCGACCGGACTACCACCGGGAGGCCGACCCTGCTGGTCGAACTCGACCCGCGCACCGGCCTCCAGCCCGAGCACATCCGTGCCGCCTTGGAGTGGGCCACTGACCGGGCGGCCATCCGGCGAAACCGCGTCGACGAGGGTGCCTGCGGTTTTCTAGTCTCCTGGATGTGACAGGCACTCAGGCGACATCGGGCGCGGAGTTCATCGCGCTGCTGGAAGAGCTGGCCCGCGAGCTCGCACCGGATGGGCCGGCCGTCGACGACTTCCTGCTGCGCTGGGCTGCGGTTCTCCCGGGTGAGGCGACCGGCGAGCCGGGGTGGCCCGGGCTGGGGCGGCAGGTGGTGGCCGCGCTCGGTGCTCCGCCGACCGGTGGTGCCGAGCCTGCCAGGGGGAGGTTCGAGGAGCCGGAGGTGGACAGCCGGGACGGGCTGCACGCGCTGCTGGTGGCGCTGGCGGCGGACTTCGTCGAAATGGGCGTATGGGACGTTGCCCGGTGTGCTGGAGACCTGGGCGTCCTGGCTGGGGGCTCAACTCGGGTACCGGGGAGCCCGTTCGAGCTCGAGCCGGTCACCTGGGGGAGCGTGGCGGAACAGCTGCTGGCGGCCCGTGTCTACGAGTAGATGACACGGGCCGCGGCGGCTGAGCGGGTGTCAGCCGTCGAGGCGGTTGACGGCGGTGACGCGGAGGACGGCGCGGCCCTCTTCGTCGGAGCCGTAGAGGTCGACCTCGGCGCTGATGCCCCAGTCCTGGTCGCCGGCCGGGTCCTCGAAGATCTGGCGGACTCGCCAGGAGCCCTCTTCCGGGTCCTCCTCGATCAGGAGCATCTTGGGGCCGCGGGCGTTGGGGCCGGTACCGAGGTCGTCGTGCTCCTCCCAGTACTCGTCCATCGCGTCCGCCCAGCGGTCCGCGTCCCAGCCGTACTCGCCGTCCAACTCGCCCAGCGTGCCGTACTGTTCGAGCGCGCAGAGCTCGACCCGGCGGAACATCTCGTTGCGTACCAGCACTCGGAAGGCGCGGGCGTTCGCGGTGACCGGGGCGGGCTTGTCGTCGAGCCGGACCTCGGTGGTCTCCGGGGAGGTGGGGTTGGCCAGCTGCTCCCACTCGTCGAGCAGGCTGGAGTCGACCTGGCGGACCAGCTCGCCGAGCCAGGCGATGACGTCCTTGAGGTCGTCGGTCTTCAGGTCGTCCGGGACGGTCTGCTCCAGTGCCTTGTACGCCCCGGCGAGGTAGCGCAGCACGATGCCCTCGGTGCGGGCCAGGTCGTAGTGGCCGACGTAGTCCGAGAAGGTCATCGCCCGCTCGTACAGGTCGCGGACCACGGACTTGGGCGCCAGGTGGTGGTCGCCGATCCACGGGTGGGCCTGGCGGTAGACCTCGTACGCGTGGCCGAGCAGCTCCTCGAGCGGCTTGGGGTAGGTGATGTCCTGGAGCCGCTCCATCCGCTCCTCGTACTCGATGCCGTCCCGCTTCATCTCGCCGATCGCCTCGCCGCGCGCCTTGTTCTGCTGCGAGGCGAGGATCTGGCGCGGGTCGTCGAGGGTGGCCTCGACCACCGAGACGATGTCCATCGCGTAGGAGGGCGACTCCTGGTCGATCAGCTCGAAGGCGGCCAGCGCGAAGGTGGAGAGCGGCTGGTTGAGGGCGAAGTTCTCCTGCAGGTCGACGGTGAGGCGGACGATCCGGCCCTCGGCGTCCGGCTCCGGCAGGCGCTCGACCACGCCGCCCGCGAGCAGTGAGCGGTAGATGGCGATCGCGCTGCTGATGTGGCGGCGCTGGGCGGAGCGCTCCTCGTGATTGTCCGTCAGCAGGTGGCGCATCGCGGCGAAGGCGTTGCCCGGGCGGCCGATGACGGAGAGCAGCATGGCGTGGCTGACCTTGAACCGGGAGACCAGCGGCTCCGGGTCGGCGCCGATCAGGCGCTCGAAGGTCTCCTCGGACCAGCTGACGAAGCCCTCCGGGGCCTTCTTCCGGACCACCTTGCGCTTCTTCTTCGGGTCGTCCCCGGCCTTGGCGACCATCTTGTCGTTCTCGATCACGTGCTCGGGCGCCTGCGAGACCACCTGGCCGACGGTGTCGAAGCCGGCCCGGCCGGCCCGGCCGGCGATCTGGTGGAACTCCCGGGCCCGCAGCACCCGGACCCGCTGGCCGTCGTACTTGGAGAGCGCGGTGAACAGCACGGTGCGGATCGGCACGTTGACCCCGACGCCGAGGGTGTCGGTGCCGCAGATCACCTTGAGCAGACCGGCCTGGGCCAGCCGCTCGACCAGGCGGCGGTACTTGGGCAGCATGCCCGCGTGGTGCACGCCGATGCCGTGCCGGACGTAGCGGGAGAGGTTGCGGCCGAACTTGGTGGTGAACCGGAAGCCGCCGATCAGGTCGGCGATGGCGTCCTTCTCCGCCTTGGTGCACATGTTGATGCTCATCAGGGACTGCGCCCGCTCGACGGCTTCCTTCTGGGTGAAGTGCACGACGTAGACCGGTGCCTGACCGGTCTTCAGCAGCTCCTCCAGGGTGTCGTGCAGGTTGGTGCGGCGGTACTCGTAGAACAGCGGCACCGGACGGGTGGCCGAGCGCACCACGGTGGTCGGGCGCCCTGTCCGGCGGGTCAGGTCCTCCTCGAACCGGCGGACGTCGCCGAGGGTGGCGGACATCAGCAGGAACTGCACGTGTGGCAGCTCGAGGATCGGGATCTGCCACGCCCAGCCGCGGTCCGGCTCGGCGTAGAAGTGGAACTCGTCCATCACGACCTGGCCGACGTCGGCCCGGGCGCCGTCGCGCAGCGCGATGTTGGCGAGCACCTCGGCGGTGCAGCAGATGATCGGCGCGGTCGGGTTGACGCTGGCGTCACCCGTCATCATGCCGACCTGCTCGGTGCCGAACATCTTCACCAGGTCGAAGAACTTCTCCGAGACCAGGGCCTTGATCGGCGCGGTGTAGAAGGTGCGCTTGCCCTCGGCCAGCGCGGCGAAGTGCGCACCCGCCGCGACCAGGCTCTTACCGGAGCCGGTGGGGGTGGCGAGGATGACGTTGTTGCCCGAGACCAGCTCGATCAGCGCCTCCTCCTGGGCGGGGTAGAGCGTGATGCCACGGTCCTGCGCCCACTCGGCGAAGGTCTCGTACAGCGCGTCGGGAGTTGCGGGCTTCGGCATCAGGTCCAGGAGGGTCACCGGGCCATCTTGCCTGGTAGGGAAGGGCCGGGGCAAAGCTCGGGCGCGCACGGTCGGGGCGCGCCGCCGCCACTCGGGCGGGTGACTTCCCGGAGTGATCGGAATATCACTGTGGGTAGCGGGAATGCTGCCGCCGATCGCCCACGAACGGGCTGGGCGGACGACGGAAGGAAATCGATGCGCAAGCGACTCCTGGGTGTGGGTCTGGCCGTGGCCGGCCTGACCGCCCTGCTGGCCGGCCCGGCCCATGCCGACGACACCTTCGGTGTTTCGGTGACCGGCTCCCCGAGTGGGGTGGAGGCCCACTGTCCGGAGGGCAGCCACCTCGTCGACTGGACGGTCACCGCCGGGGACGGCAGTCCGCTCGGCCCGGATCAGCGGGTCCGCTGGACCAGCCTCGACGAGGAAGGCGTCGCCGCCTGGATCGCGCCGTACGCGGGCTCCCCGGCGCCGCCGGAGTCCATCACCCTGACCCTCAGCTGCAGCTGCTGACGGTCCATCGGATGGGGCGGGGCCGGTCAGCGCGCGGCCCCGCCCGCAGGGCTCAGCCGAGCGTCCACCGCTGGGCGGCGCTGCCGTTGCAGGTCCAGAGCTGGAGCCGGGTGCCGTCGGCCGAGGAGCCGTTCGGGGAGTCCAGGCACTTGCCGGAGCCGGGGTTCAGGAAGTCCTTGCCGGAGCGGTACGTCCACTGCTGGGCGCTGGTGCCGTTGCAGGTGTAGAGCTGGATGACCGCGCCGTCGTTGTGCGAGGCGGCGTCCACGTCCAGGCACTTGCCGAAGGCGCGGACGGTGCCGTCGGTGCCCACCGTCCACTGTTGCGCGGCGCCGCCGGTGCAGTTGTGGAGCTGGATCGGCGTGCGGTCGGTGCTGGAGGCACCGGCCACGTCCACGCACATGCCGCCGGGGCCGGTGATCCGCCCGGTGTAGGGCAGGCCGGAGCTGCCGCCCCAGCTGGTGGTGTGCACGTAGTCGACGGTCATGGTCTGCGGGTAGGTCGACGAACCGTCAGGGCTGCCCGGCCAGTCGCCGCCCACCGCCAGGTTGAGGATGACGAAGAACGGGTGGTCGAACACCCAGCGGTTGCCGCCCAGGTCGGCCGGGGTCCGGGTCTGGTAGACGTTGCCGTCCACCGACCAGGTGATGGCGGTGGGGCTCCAGTCGACGGCGAAGGTGTGGAAGGCGTCCGCGAAGGACTGCCCGCCGCCGAGGGTGTACGCGGCGCCGATGCCGCCGGCGCCGGAGTAGCCAGGACCGTGGATGGTGCCGTGCACGGTGCCCGGCTCCCGGCCGATGTTCTCCATGACGTCGATCTCGCCGCTGGTGGGCCAGCCCGCCGTGCCGAGGTCGTTGCCCAGCATCCAGAAGGCCGGCCAGATGCCCTGACCGCGCGGGATCTTGATCCGGGACTCGAAGCGCCCGTACGCCTGGGTGAAGGTGCGGGCGGTGTTCAGCCGGGCCGAGGTGTACTGGCAGGTGCCGTACCAGCAGCCCAGGCCGGAGTCGGTGTTGCGCCTGGCGGTGATGACCAGGTTGCCCTGGCCGTCCAGGGCGGCGTTCTGGGCGCCCGGGGTGTAGTACTGGAGTTCGTGGTTTCCGTAGCCCGAACCGCCGGTCTCCAGGGTCCACTTGGCGGAGTCGACGGCTGAGCCCGCGGGCCCGTTGAAGTCGTCGTTCCAGGTCTGGGCGGCGATCGGCGCGGCGCCGTCGAGCGGGGCGGCGGCGCCGGTGGCCGGTGCGGTGAGCAGCGCGGCGGCCAGCAGACCGGCGCCGAGCAGGGAGACCAGTCCGCCGAAGGACCGGCGGGGTGGGCGAGTTGCAGCAGGCATGGGGGAACCGCCCTTGTGTGGGGGAAGGGGGAACGACCTTGCTGAGAGCGCTCTCTCGCGAAATCCTACGGAGGGCCTTCAAGTCATGGCAACGTCAATGCACCGACTTCTTCAGTCTTGTAGCGAACGGGGCCTGACGGAGGCTCAGTTCCGGGCCCGGCGTTCGGGTAGTGAAGGCGGCCGAGAGCGTGCCGGCGGTGAGAGAGAAGTTCCGCTTCCCGGCGCGTGACGCGCGTCAACCGAGGGCATTACTCCTAGTCTCAACGCTCACACCGCTTGCTGCGAGGGAGTCCGTCATGAGTCGTGTCGTACGCGCCGCCCTGTTCCAGACCGCGTGGACGAGGGATCAGGAGACGATGATCGCGGCCCACGAGCAGGCGGCGCGCGATGCCGCCGCCCAGGGTGCGCAGATCATCGGATTCCAGGAGGTCTTCAACGCCCCCTACTTCTGCCAGGTCCAGGAGCCCGAGCACTACCGCTGGGCCGAGCCGGTGCCGGACGGGCCGACGGTGCGGCGGATGCAGGCGCTGGCGAAGGAGCTCGGCCTGGTGATCGTGGTGCCGGTGTACGAGGTCGAGCAGTCCGGTTTCTACTACAACACCGCCGCGGTGATCGACGCGGACGGCTCCTACCTCGGCAAGTACCGCAAGCACCACATCCCGCAGGTGAAGGGATTCTGGGAGAAGTACTACTTCAAGCCCGGCAACCTCGGCTGGCCGGTGTTCGACACGGCGGTCGGCAAGGTCGGCGTGTACATCTGCTACGACCGGCACTTCCCCGAGGGCTGGCGCGCGCTCGGTCTCGCCGGCGCCGAGATCGTCTACAACCCCTCGGCCACCAGCCGGGGCCTGTCCGCCTACCTCTGGCAGCTGGAGCAGCCCGCCGCCGCCGTGGCCAACGAGTACTACATCGCGGCGATCAACCGGGTCGGCACCGAGGAGTACGGCGACAACGACTTCTACGGCACCTCCTACTTCGTCGACCCGCGCGGCCAGTTCGTCGGTGAGGTGGCCTCCGACAAGGACGAGGAGCTGGTGGTCCGTGACCTCGACCTGGACGTGATCGAGCAGGTCAGGCAGCAGTGGGCGTTCTACCGGGACCGGCGCCCGGACGCCTACGGCCCGCTGACGGAAGCGTGAGGAGAGCTCGGATGACCCGTACCGTGATCCGCGGCGGCCTGGTGATCACCGCCGCCGAGGAGATGCCCGCGGACGTGCTGATCGAGGGTGAGCAGGTGGTCGCGCTGGCCAGCACCGGCAGCGACGTCGCCGACGGCTGGACGGCGGACCGGGTGATCGACGCCACCGGACAGTACGTCATCCCCGGCGGCGTGGACGCCCACACGCACATGCAGCTGCCGTTCGGCGGCACCGAGGCCAGCGACACCTTCGAGACCGGCACCCGGGCCGCCGCCTTCGGCGGGACCACCACGATCGTGGACTTCGCGGTCCAGTCGGTCGGCTCCTCGCTGCGGGCCGGTCTTGACGCCTGGCACGAGAAGGCGGCGGGCGTCTGCGCCATCGACTACGCGTTCCACATGATCCTGGGCGACGTGAACGAGGCCAGCCTCAAGGAGATGGACCTGCTGGTGGGGGAGGGGGTGACCTCCTTCAAGCTGTTCATGGCCTACCCCGGCGTCTTCTACAGCGACGACGGCCAGATCCTGCGGGCCATGCAGCGCGGCGCCGACAACGGCGGGCTGATCATGATGCACGCCGAGAACGGCATCGCGATCGACGTGCTGGTGGAACAGGCGCTGGCGGCCGGGAAGACCGACCCGCGCTACCACGGCGAGGTGCGGCGCGAGTTGCTGGAGGCCGAGGCCACCCACCGGGCGATCAAACTCGCCCAGGTGGCGGGCGCACCGCTGTACGTGGTGCACGTCTCGGCCGCCTCGGCCGTGGCCGAGCTGGCCAAGGCGCGGGACGAGGGCCTGCCGGTGTTCGGCGAGACCTGCCCGCAGTACCTCTACTTGTCGACCGACAACCTGGCCGAGCCGGGCTTCGAGGGCGCCAAGTACGTCTGCTCCACGCCGCTGCGCCCGCGCGAGCACCAGGCGGCGCTGTGGCGGGGGCTGCGCACCAACGACCTCCAGGTGGTCTCCACCGACCACTGCCCGTTCTGCTTCGTCGGGCAGAAGGACCTCGGGCGGGGCGACTTCTCGAAGATCCCGAACGGCCTGCCGGGGGTCGAGAACCGGATGGACCTGCTGCACCAGGCCGTGGTGGAGGGGAAGTTGACCCGGCGCCGGTGGATCGAGATCGCCTGCGCCACCCCGGCCCGGATGTTCGGCCTGTACCCCAGGAAGGGGACGATCGCGCCGGGCGCCGACGCCGACCTGGTGGTCTACGACCCCAACGCCGTGCAGACCGTCTCGGCCGCCACCCATCACATGAACGTCGACTACTCGGCGTACGAGGGCAGGCAGTTGACCGGCAAGGCCCGCACCGTGCTCTCCCGGGGCACCGTCGTGGTCGACGGCGACGTGTACCTCGGCCGGGCCGGGCACGGGCGGTATCAGCCCCGCTCGACCTGTCAGTACCTGTAGAGGAGAAGCGACTTGGACATCGGCCTTGTGCTCCAGACCGACCCGCCCGCCCGTCTGCTCGTCGAGCGGATGGTGCGCGCCGAGGCCGCGGGCTTCACCCACGGGTGGACCTTCGACTCCGCGGTGCTCTGGCAGGAGCCCTTCGTGATCTACAGCCAGATCCTGGCGCAGACCTCGCGCCTGACGGTCGGTCCGATGGTGACCAACCCGTCGACCAGGACCTGGGAGGTGACCGCCTCGCTGTTCGCCACCCTGAACGACATGTTCGGCAACCGTACGGTGTGCGGGATCGGGCGCGGTGACTCCGCGATGCGGGTGGCCGGCCGCCGCCCGGCCACCCTGGAGCGGCTGTCGGCCGCGATGCACGCCATCAAGGAGCTGGCGGAGGGCCGGGAGACGGAGGTGGACGGCACCCCGATGCACATCCCCTGGGTCCGGCCAGGCGCTGAACTCCCGGTCTGGATGGGCGCGTACGGCCCGAAGGCACTGGAGCTGACGGGCCGTCAGGCGGACGGCTTCATCCTGCAGTTGGCCGATCCTTACCTGACCGAGTGGATGGTCAAGGCGGTCCGCGCCGCCGCCGAGCGGGCCGGCCGCGACCCGGCCTCGATCAGGGTCTGCGTGGCCGCGCCCGCGTACGTCACGGCCGACGACTCGCCCGAGGCGCTGGCGCACGCCCGCGAGCAGTGCCGCTGGTTCGGCGGCATGGTCGGCAACCATGTCGCCGACCTGGTCGCGCGCTACGGCGAGCACTCCGGCCTGGTGCCGGACGCGCTGACCGACTACATCAAGAACCGGCACGGCTACGACTACGCCCACCACGGCCGGTCCGGGAACCCGGACACCGCCTTCGTCCCGGACGAGATCGTCGACCGGTTCTGCCTGATCGGCCCGCCCGAGGCGCAGCTCGCCAAGCTCCGCCGGCTGCGCGAGCTGGGCGTCGACCAGTTCGCGGTGTACGCGATGCACGACGCGATCGAGTCCACCATCGACGCGTACGGGGCGGAGGTGATCCCCGCCCTGGGGTGAGCGCGGGGTCCCTGGCGGTGCGTCAACTCGGGTCGAGGTCGTCCTCGGCCCGAGTTGATTGTTTCGGGAGCCGAAGATGGCGACCAATTCGGCGCTCTGTTGAACTCGATGGAGCGAGCCGACCCGGACCGCACCTTCCAACCGGCTTTATCGAGCCGGTTCCGACAGACCAGGGGATTGAACCGTGAACAGTGAGCTGCTGGTTTCCGACGCGAGGCACTTCCGGGTCGACTACGAGATCAACCCGTACATGCACACCGAGATCCAGCCGGACCTGGCGGCGGCGGTCGGCGAGCACGAGGCGATCGTGGCGGCGCACCTCGCGGCCGGCCGCAAGGTCAGGTACGTGCCGTCCGCGCCGGAGTGCCCGGACATGGTCTTCACCGCCAACGCCGCCGTGGTGCGCGGCAACCGGGCGGTCCTGGGCAACCCGCCGCCGGAGCGCAAGGCCGAGGTGCAGTACTTCCAGGAGTGGCTGACCTGGAAGGGCTACGAGGTCGTCGAGGTGCCGTACGCGTTCAGCGGCCAGGGCGACGCGCTGGCCTTCGGCGACGACCTGCTGCTCGCGGCGCACGGGCAGCGCACCGACCAGCGGATGATGCGGGTGCTCGCCGAGGAGCTGGACTACGAGGTGGTGGCGCTGCAGACCGTGAGCTCGCGCTGGTACGACCTCGACCTGGCCGTGGGCGTGGTCGGCCTGCCGAACACCCTGGCCTACTGCCCGGCGGCGCTCGACGCGCCGAGCCTCCGACGTCTGCACGGACTCGGGGCCGAGCTGATAGAGGTGTCGGTCGAGGAGGCGGCCAAGTTCGCGCTGAACCTGGTCGGTGACGGCACCACCGTGACCATGACCAAGGGCGCGCCGCGGCTCGCCGCCGAGCTGCGCGAGCGCGGCCTGCGGGTGGTCGAACTCGACACCACCGAGCTGGCCAAGGGCGGCGGCGGGGTGCGCTGCACCGCCCTGACGCTGGACAACCCGCCCGGGCGCCCGTCCCTCTGACATCGAGAAACCAGAACCGGGAAGTACGAGCCATGACCGAACGATTTCTGCGGATACGCCGTCGCCTCATCGGCGTGCTGATCGCGCTGTGCGCGGCCGCGCTGATGGTGCTCGGCGCGGCGGGAACCGCGGCCGCGCACGCGGCGCTGGTCTCGACCGACCCGGCGCAGAACTCGGTGGTGCCGTCCGCGCCGACCGCCGTCACGCTCACCTTCAGCGAGGGCGTGACGCTCAGCGCCGACTCGGTCCGGGTCCTCGACCCGGCGGGGAAGCAGGTCGATGCGGGCGACTCCGGGCGGGCCGACGGCAAGGGTGACACGGCCCGGGTCACCCTGCGCCCGGGCCTCGGCAACGGCACCTACACGGTGGCCTGGCGGGCCGTCTCGGACGACTCGCACCCGGTCGGCGGCGCGTTCACGTTCTCGATCGGCGCGCCCTCGGCCACCGTGGTCCCGGCCGACTCGGCCCAGGGGGTCAAGACGGACGGGCTGATCTCGTTCATGTACGACACCGGCCGGGTGGCGGCGTACGCCGCGTTCGCGCTGCTGGCCGGCGCGGTGGCGTTCGTGCTGATCTGCTGGCCGGCCGGTGCGGCGGTCAAGCAGGTGCAGCAACTGCTGGTCGGCGGCTGGCTCGGCCTGCTGCTGTCCACGCTGGTCCTGCTGCTGCTGCGCGGCTCGTACGAGCGCGGCAGCAAGATCGCGCAGGCGGCGGATCCGGCACTGGCGCACGTCGCGCTGGACGGGCGGATCTACACCGCGCTGGCCGTCCGGCTGCTGCTGCTCGCGCTGAGCGGGGTGTATCTGGCCGTACTGGTCGGGCAGTTGGGGCAGCCGGGCGAGGAGCGGCCGGCCGGTTCCCGGCTGGGTGTGACCGGGGTGCTGCTGGCGGTCGGGCTGGCGGCGACCTGGGTCGGCACCGACCACTCGGCGGTGGGCATCCAGGTCTGGCTGTCCCTGCCGACGGCCACCCTGCACCTGCTCGCGATGGCGGCCTGGCTGGGCGGCCTGGTGACCCTGCTGGTCGGCCTGCGGCAGGGCGTCGGGGCCGCGAGCGTGCGGCGGTTCTCCCGGCTGGCGTTCGGCTCGGTGACGGTCCTGGTGCTGACCGGGGTGTACCAGTCCTGGCGTGGCGTGGGCTCCTGGAGCGCGCTGACCGGCACCGAGTACGGCCGGCTGCTGTTGATCAAGATCGGGTGCGTGGCGGTGATGCTCGGCGCGGCGTGGTTCTCGCGCCGCTGGATCGCCCGGCCCGCGGCGGACGGCGCGGACGGCGCGGCCGGGCTGCGGCGATCGGTGCTGGTGGAGGCGGTCGTCGCGGTGGCGGTGCTGGTGGTGACCACGATGCTCACCAGCGCACCGCCCGGGCGGGTGGCCCAGGAGGTCGCCGCCCTGCCGCCGGGCCCGGTGGCCGCGGTCGGCCGTGCGGTCGAGCTCAGGCTCCCGTACGAGACCGGCGGCCGGACCGCGAACGCCAAGGGCGTCGCGACCCTGGGTGTCGCTCCGGTCGCGGTGGGCAACAACACCGTCCGGCTGCGGCTGACCGACCCGGCCGGGCAGCCGGTGGAGGTGGCCGAGATCGAGCTGACCTTCACGCTGCCGGCCAAGGACCTCGGGCCACTCACGGTGGCCCTGAAGGCAGAGGGCACCGGGAGTTGGTCGGGCACCGCCCAACTCCCGCTGGCGGGGGAGTGGGTGGCCTCGGTGGCCGTCCGTACCTCCGACATCGACCAGGCAACATCCGTGCAGCAGTTGACGATTGGGAGCTGAGCGACGCATGGGAACACAGACCGCCGGGCCGTGGTCCGGACCTGACAAAGTTCCGGACCACGGCTATCCGGAACCGGGCGGGGGCGAGCACTCTGGCCAGGTGATTCGAAACAAGCAAATCTGGCCATGGATGATCGCGGCCATCGGTTTCGTCGCGCTCGTCGGCGCGGCGGGCTTCCGGGCCACCCCGGGCGCACTGGTGGAGCCGCTCCAACAAGAATTCGGTTGGTCGTCCGGCACCATCGGACTGGCCATGTCGGTCAACCTCGCGCTGTACGGCGTCACCGCGCCGTTCGCCGCGGCCCTGATGGAGCGCTTCGGCGTCCGCAAGGTGACGGCCGGGGCGATGACCCTGATCGCCCTGGGCAGTGGTCTGACCGTGTTCATGACCTCGGCGTGGCAGCTGGTGCTGCTCTGGGGTGTCCTGGTCGGCCTCGGGGCCGGCTCGATCTCGCTCGGTTTCGTCGCCACCATCGGCACCCGATGGTTCGTCAAGCGGCAGGGTCTGGTCACCGGCATCCTGTCGGCCGGCGGCGCGACCGGTTCGCTGATCTTCCTGCCGTTGGTGGCCTCGCTGACCGAGACCTCGGGCGGCTGGCGGACGGCCGCGATCGTGGTGTCGCTGGTGGCGCTCTCCACGGTGCCGCTGGTCCTGCTGTTCTTCCGTGAGCACCCGGCCGACCTGGGCATCCCGCCGTACGGCGGGGACGAGATCGTGCCTCCGGCGCCCGCCACCGGCAGCGCGGCCCGGCTCGCCGTCGACGGTCTGAAGGCGGCCGCCAAGACCAAGCCGTTCTGGCTGCTGGCGGTCGGCTTCGCGATCTGCGGTGCCACCACCAACGGTCTGGTGGCCACCCACTTCATCCCCGCCGCCCACGACCACGGCATGCCCACCGTCACCGCGGCGGGTCTGCTGGCCATGATCGGCATCTTCGACCTGATCGGCACCATCCTCTCCGGCTGGCTCTCCGACCGGGTCGACTCGCGCATCCTGCTGGCCGTGTACTACGTGCTGCGCGGGCTCTCGCTGCTGGTGCTGCCCTCGCTGTTCAGCGAGGAGATCAGCGGTCCCATGATCATCTTCGTGATCTTCTACGGGATGGACTTCATCGCCACCGTGCCGCCGACCGTGGCGCTGTGCCGGGAGCACTTCGGGATGTCGGCCGGGATCGTGTTCGGCTGGGTCTTCGCCTGTCACCAGCTCGGTGCGGCGTTCGCCGCCACGGCGGCCGGCCTCACCCGGGACAGCTTCGGCGACTACGCACCGGCCTGGTACGTCGCCGGTGTGCTGAGCGTCGGCGCGGCGCTGCTGTCGATGCGGATCAAGAAGGCACCGGTGGAGAGCACCCCCGAGGCTCCGGCCGTCGAGGAGCGCCTGCCGGAGGAGGCGCACAGCTGAGTCGCCCTCGTTCGAACGCCGAAGCGGCACCCCTCACCGGGGTGCCGCTTCGGCGTTTTCGGCATGGTGCGCGAGCCGTGCGGGCCGTACCTGACGGAGTGCCGGGGCGGAAAGAGCCCAGGTGGATGACGTGATGGAGTGTGTTCGGTCGCGTTGACGGTACTCCGGGCCACTGGGGAATATGCCGAGTAAACCCCTATTGAAAGGTGCCGTCATGACGAACAGTCAGCAAACCAAGGCCGTACTCCTCCGCGAGCTGCACAAGGACGGCGTCCTGGTGCTGCCCAACGCCTGGGACGCCGGGAGCGCGGCGCTCATCGGCCAGGCCGGTGCCAAGGCGATCGCCACCACCAGTGGCGGCGTGTCCTGGTCGGCCGGGAAGCCGGACCAGCAGGCGCTCAGCCGGGACGAGATGGTGGCGCTGGTCGCCCGGATCGTCGACGCGGTCGAGCTCCCGGTGACCGCCGACATCGAGGCGGGCTACGGTCCGGCGCCGGAGGACGTCGCGGCGACCATCACGGCCGTGATCGGCGCCGGCGTGGTCGGGGTCAACCTCGAGGACTCCAAGCCGGACTTCTCGCTGTTCACGGCCGAGGAGCAGGCGGCCCGGATCCGCGCGGCCCGCCAGGCGGCCGAGCAGGCCGGTCTGCCGGAGCTGGTGATCAACCTGCGCACCGACGTGTTCCTGTTCGGGATCGGCGAGCCGGAGGGTCGGGCGGCCGACGTGCTGGCCCGCGCGGCCGTCTACGCCGAGGCCGGAGCGGACAGCCTGTTCGTGCCGGGCCTGCTCGACCTCGCGGTGATCGCGGAGCTGGTGCAGGGTCAGCCGCTGCCGGTCAACGTGATGGCCGGTCCCGGTGCGCCGACGGTGGCCGAGTTCGAGGCCGCCGGGGTGCGCCGGGTCAGCGTCGGCACCGCCGTCGCCCAGGCCGCCTACACGCTCGCCCAGCGGGCCGCCGCCGAGCTGGTCGGCAAGGGCACGTACGACGAGCTGGCCGGCGCGCTGGACTTCGGCGCGGTGAACAGCAGCTTCACCCGCTGAGCGGTTGACGGACGCCGACGTCACCGCGGGTCGAGTCCCAGCTCAGGTGGATTGAACGGGCAGTGAGGTCCGGGCACGGCAGCGTGCCCGGGCCTTTCCGAACCGTGCACAGCCAACCGGGATCGAGGACTCATGACCAGCACCATCAGCACAGCACAGAGAAAGGACGCCCCGTCGGGCGTCCTGGCCACCCTGAGAGAGACACCGGTCCAGGTCAGGTACCTGCTCGGTGGCGTACTCGTCAACCAGATGGGCGCGTTCGTCCAGACCTTCCTGGTGCTCTACCTGACGGCCCGTCAACTGTCGGTCGGTCAGGCGGGTTTCGCACTCACCGCGTACAGTGTGGGCGCGGTGCTCGGCACCATCCTGGGTGGTGAGCTGACCCAGCGGTTCGGACCGCGGGCCACCATCGTCGGCGCGATGTCCACGTCGGCGGTGATCCTGGCGCTGGTCCCGACCCTGAGCGGGCCCGGGCGGTTCGGCCTGCTGCTGGCGGCGATCGCGCTGGCGGGCCTGGCCACCCAGTCGTACCGGCCGGCCGCCGCCGTGCTGCTCAGCGACCTGATCCCGGACGAGCACCGGGTGATGGGCTTCTCGATGATGCGGATAGCCATGAACGGCGGCGCCGCGCTCAGCCCGCTGATCGCGGCCGGGCTGATCCTGGTCGACTGGGACCTGCTGTTCTACCTGGACGCGGCCACCGCGCTCGGCTACGCGCTGCTGGCGCTGACGCTGCTGCCCAAGGTGTCCGCGCCCCAGGAGGAGGAGCCGGCGGACGAGCCGGCGGAGCGGCGCGGTGCCTACGCCGTGCTGTTCCGGGACGGGCGGTACCTGGCCTTCCTGGCCTCGGTGCTGCTCGGTTCGGTGATCTACGTCCAGTACACGGTGGCGCTGCCACTGAAGATCACCGAGGAGGGGCACCCGGCCGCGCTGTACAGCGGGGTGCTGACGGCCTCCTCGGTCATCCTGATCCTCTGCGAACTGAAGATCACCAGCTATGTGAAGGGCTGGAAGCCGTACGTGGCCGGGGCGGGTGGCACCGCCCTGATGGGCCTCGGGGTGGCGGGCTACGGCCTGCCGTTCGGCTCCAGCGTGACGATCGTCGCCTGCACGGTGCTGTTCGTCTTCGGGGTGATGACCAGCGGGCCGACCATGTTCGCGCACCCCGCCACCTATCCGGCGGCGGTGAAGGCCCGTTACATCGCCGCCCACCAGGCCACCTTCGGGCTCGGCATGGCACTCGGCCCCACGCTGGGCGTCTTCGCCTGGAGCACGCTGGGGAACGGGATCTGGGCGCTCTGCGGGGTGTTCGGCGTGATCGCCGCGCTCTGCGCCCGGGTGGGCATGCGGGGGAACCTTGCGAGCTGACGATGTCACGACGCACGGAGGAGTGGAACGGCCGGAGACACCGGCCAACCAAGTCCGCCGTGCTTTTCCGTAGGTAGTACCCGGGGGAGTGGGCCGGCCGGAGACACCGGCCGCCCATTCCCCCGGGCGTTTCCGTCGGCACACAGGCCGTCTGTGTGCGATCGAAAAAGAGGGGATGAAGACATGGGGAGGCCGGAGAAACCGGTGGACGAGACGGGCGGCGCGGTCGCGGAGTTCGCGAGCGGGCTCCGTCGACTGCGTGCCGAGGCTGGCAACCCGACCTATCGGGACATGGCCAGGACCGCGATGTACTCCGCCTCGGTGCTGTCCAGCGCCGCCAACGGGCACCGACTGCCCACCCTGCCGGTGGCGTTGGGGTATGTGGAGGCCTGCCGGGGCAACCGGGAGGAGTGGCGGCGGCGCTGGCTGGCGGCCGCCGCCGGGGGTGGCGTGCCGGTGGTCGGGGCGCGGCCCGCGGTGTCGGTGACCGAGCCGGCGGCCGGGCAGGTCCCGGCGGCACTGGCGGCGGTGCCGGCGCTGGTGCCGGAGCAGCCGGTGGCGGGCCTGGCGGTGGCGGGCGTGGCGGGCGTGGTGGGCCTGCCGGGGGCGGGGATGCCGCGGCCGGCCCAACTGCCGCTGCGCCCCCAGGGGTTCGTCGGCCGGTCGGCCGAGCTGGGCCGGCTGGGCGGGCCCGGCGGCAGCCCGGTGCTGATCAGCGGACGGGTCGGGGTCGGCAAGAGCGAGCTGGCGCTGCGGCACGCGTACGACCTGGCCGAGCAGCTGGTGGACGGTCAGCTCTACGCGGACCTGGGCCCGTTGACCAAGGCCACCTTCAACCTGTCCGAGCTGGTCGGCGGGTTCCTGTCCGCGCTCGGGGTGCCGCCGGAGCGAATACCGGCCGGAGCGGACCAGCAGGCGGGGCTGTTCCGCTCGCTGCTGGCCCGGCGGAGCGTGCTGGTGCTGCTGGAGAACGTGCACTGCGAACGGCAGATCAGGCCGCTGCTGGCCGACAGCGGGACCAGCACCACCATCGTGGTCAGCCGCACGCCCCTGCTCGGTCTGCGGGACGTCCGGCGGATCAGGCTGGAGCCACTGCCCCGGGCCGACTCGGTCGAGCTGATCGCCCGGGCGCTGCCGGAACGGGCCCAGGCCGACCCGGCCGGGGCGGACCGGCTGGCCGAGCTCTGCGGTGACCTGCCGCTGGCCCTGGACATCGCCACCCGCAAGCTGGCCGCCCGGCCCGACATCTCGCTGCGCTGGGCGGCGAGCCGGCTGGACTGCCCGGAGACCCTGCTGGACTGGCTGAGCGTCGGCGACCTGTCGATGCGTGAATCTCTCAACTCCGCCCATGTGCAACTGGGCGACCGGGCAGCCGAATTGCTCGATCTGCTGGCGAAGCGGCCGGATTCCGAGCTGCGGGCCGAGGAATCAATCCCGGCCGGAGCCGACGAATTGATCGACGAGTTGGTCGATGCCGGGATGCTCGGACCGGGTGAACGGCAGGGCACGTACCGGGTCGACCCGCTGGTGCGGGCCTTCGTCTCGGACCGCGATCCGGCCCACAACCTGCAGCCTCGTAGGGAGTTGCCCTTCCCGAGGATGCGACCGGAGCCCACCGCCGGGCAGTTGACCGGACCGGTCGAACAACTCACCGCCGGCGCCGCTTGATCGGCCTTGCCTGACAAGGCTGTCGATCAACAGCCGCACTCGCTTGACTCGTCCTACCGAACGAAGCCGAACACAAGAACGGCGACGGAACACCTACTCGCTCGAAGGGGCGGTAGGACGAGTAGCGAGGTGGCAGAGAAGATGACGAACCACGAGGTCGAGGTCCTGGCAATCGGTGCAGGCCCGTCCAACCTGGCCCTGGCGGTGGCTCTCGAGGAGTCCGGCTCCACCGGTCTGGCCAACAACACGCTCATCCTGGAGCAGTACCCGGACGTGAAGTGGCAGCGCAACCTGCTGCTGCCCTTCGCCCGCAGCCAGGTCTCCTTCGTCAAGGACCTGGTGACGCTGCGGAACCCGCAGAGCCGCTTCTCCTTCCTCTCCTTCCTGCACGCCAAGGGCCGGCTCGACGAGTTCGTCAACCTCGGCACCTTCAACCCCTTCCGCCGCGAGCTCTCCGAGTACCTGCAGTGGGTCGCCAACAACCTGGACCACGTGGGGATCCGCTACAACGCGAAGGGCCAGAGCGTCGCTCCCCGCCGGGCCGACGACGGCACCGTGATCGGGTGGCGGGTCACCCTCACCAACGGCGACACGGTGGACACCCGGGACCTGGTGGTCGGCACCGGCCGGGACGCGAACGTCCCGAAGGAGTTCGCTCACCTCCCCGCGGACCGGGTCATCCACAGCACCCAGTACAGCACCCGGATCGCCCAGTACCCGATCGACCGACCGGTCCGGGTGGTGGTGATCGGCGCCGCGCAGAGTGCCGCCGAGATGTTCATGGCCGTGCACAAGGACCTGCCGCTCAGCCAGCCCACCCTGATCCACCGTTCGATCGGTCTGCAGAACTACCAGACCAGCAAGTTCGTCAACGAGCTCTTCTTCCCGTCCTTCGTGAACGAGTTCCACGACAGCCCGGCCGAGTCCCGGAAGCAGATCCTCGAGGAGATCCGGCTGACCAACTACGCCGGTCTGGCCGCCCCGTTCCTGGACGAGACCTACTCGATGCTCTACGAGCAGAAGCTCTCCGGCTCGCAGCGCTCCGCCGTCCGGTCGATGACCGAGGTGCTGGAGGCCCGCGAGGAGGACGGCGAGGTGGTGCTGGAGCTGCGCGACCGCCGTACCGGCAAGACCGACACGGTCCGCTGCGACCTGGTGCTGCTCGGCACCGGTTACGACCAGCGGATGCCCGCGATGGTCCGTCACCTGGCCGGCCAGGTCGGCATCGAGGACATCGCGGTCAACCGTCGCTACCGGGTCGACCTCGGCGAGTCCACCCGCGCCGGGCTCTACCTGCAGGGCTTCAACGAGGCCACCCACGGCATCTCCGACTCGCTGCTCAGCGTGCTGGCGCACCGCTCGCACGAGATCACCACCGACCTGCTCGACCGCCGCACCGTCTCGGCCGAGCGGAGCCTCTGATGGAGATCCGTCGCCTCGACCGGGCCAACCTGACCCCCGCCTACGGCATCCTCGGCGAACGCCTGCAGCCCTGGGACGCGCTCAACGCACCCTTCGAGGGCGCCTGGTGCGTGATCAGCGGCGGCGGGGAGTCCACCCCGCACTCGCACCACGAGTACGAGATCTTCATCGCGATGGCGGGCCGCTCGACCCTGGTGGTCGACGGCACCGACCACGAGTTCATCGCCGGCGACATCGTCCGCCTGCCGCCCGGCTGCACGCACAAGGTGGTCAACAACCACCAGGAGGACTTCGAGTACTACGGGATCTGGTGGGACACCGACATGTCGGACGCGTTCCTCGCCCGTCACCAGAAGGAGAAGGCATGAGCAAGCGCGTGGCGGTGATCTCCCCCGCCCCGACCGCCAACGGAGACCTGCACCTCGGTCACCTCGCGGGGCCGTTCCTGGCCGCCGACGTCTACACCCGCTACCAGCGGGCGACCGGCCGCGAGACCGTCTTCGGCACCGGCGCCCAGGACACCTCGACCTTCGTGGTCACCACCGCCCGACGTCTGGGCACCAGCCCCGAGGCGCTGGTGGCCGACTCGACCGCCAAGATCGAGGCCACCCTGGCCGCGATGGGCATCGAGGTGGACGGCTTCAGCCGGGACGAGGAGCGGTTCACCAAGCTGGTGCTGGACTTCGTCGGCCGGCTGCACAGCGCGGGCAAGGTGGTGCTGAAGCCCGCCCGCTTCCCCTATCTGCCGAGCACCGGCGAGTACCTGGTGGACGGCTTCGTCAAGGGCGGCTGCCCGGTCTGCCTGACCGAGGGCTGCGCCGGACTCTGCGAGAGCTGCGGCCACCCGTCGGCGGCCGGCGACCTGATCGACCCGCGCTCCAGCGAACACCCCGACGAGCCGGTCGAGATCCGCGAAGTCCCGGTCCTGGTCCTGCCGTTGGAGGAGTACCGAGCCCAGCTGAAGGAGTACTTCGCGAGCAGCGGCGCCGCGCTCCGCCCGCACATGGCGCAGGCCGTGCAGGAGATGCTGGACCGCCCGCTGCCCGACCTCCCGATCACCTACCCGATCTCCTGGGGCATCCCCGCGCCGTTCCCCGAGGTATCCGGGCAGACCATCAACCCGAACGCCGAGACGATGGCCTGGTCCATCTACACCACCGCGCTGGGCGCCGAGAAGCGTGGAGAGGTGCTGGCCGCCGATGACCAACTCTGGTGGCCGGAGTCCGAGACCGAGGTGGTCTACTTCCTCGGCTTCGACAACACCTTCCCCTTCGCCATCGCCGGTGCCGCCATGCTGCTGGCACTGGGCGACCGGTACGCGCTGCCGGCCCGTTTCGTCACCAACGAGTTCTACGAGCTGGAGCACCAGAAGTTCTCCACCAGCCGGGGCCACCTGGTCTGGGGTCAGGAGCTGGCGGATCGACTGCCCCGGGATGTCGGCCGGTTCCACCTGGCCGCCACCAGTCCGGAGAACCAGCGCACCAACTTCGGCTGGGGCGCCCTCGAGGCCGTCACCGGAGCCCGGCTGATCCAGCCGTGGAACCGGGTGGCCGCCAAGGTCGAGCAGTGGGCCGGACGGACCCTGCCGGTCTCCGCCGCCTCCCGCTTCGCCGCCGACCGGATCACCCAACGCTTCTCCGCCGCCTACCAGATGCCCGCCTTCAGCCTCGGCCGTGCGGCCGAGACGCTGGCCGAGCAGCTCGGCCGGCTGGACCGCTGGGAGGTCACCGAGGAGCTGGCCGGCGACTTCTGCCACCAGGTGGAGGCCGTCCTGCGCGGCGCCGCCCCGATCCTGATCGACCTGGCCGCCGCGGCCCTGGACGACACCGCCGTCCGGGACCGGGACGAGACCACCGAGATCACCCCGAAGATCCTGCCCCGGCTCACCGGTGGGGCGGTCTGACATGGCAACCGAAGCGCGTCGAGTGCTGGTGGTCGGGGCGGGGGTGACCGGACTGCTCACGGCGGTACGGGCCTCGCTGGCCGGTCACCAGGTCACCGTGCTGGACCGGGGGGCGATCCCCAACCCGGGCTCCACCTCCTTCGACCAGCACCGCGCAGTCCGGGCACTGGACCCGGACGACCTGGCAGGGACCAGGCGCACCGCGGTCGCACACCGCAGGTGGCTGGCCATGGAGGCTCTGCTGGGCACCAAGTTCTACCGCCAGGTCGGCATGCTGAGTGCCTGGCCGGCCGCCGAGATCGACCAGGTGACCGCGGCCGCGGCCGACGCCCAGCTCCCGGTCACCCTGATGGACCCGGCCAAGTTCCCGCACGTGCGGTTCCCCGCCGACTCGGTCGGCGTGCTGGAGCACCAGGGCGGCGTCCTGCTCGCCGACCACGCCCTGGCGGCAGTGGTCCGCTGGCTGGCCGAGCAGCCCAACGTCACGCTCCGCCCGTGGCAGGAGGTCAAGGCGGTGGACCCGGAGACCGGTCAGGTGCACCTGCCCGACGCGGAGACCCTGGAGTCCGACCTGACGCTGATCGCCACCGGTCCCTGGTCGAAGAACCTGGTCGACCTGCCGATGCTGCTGCACCGTCAGACCCTGGTCTACCTCAAGCCGCCGGAGGACCTGGCAGCGGTCTGGGAGCGCACCCCCGGCATCGGCCGGATCGGCTCCGAAGGCACCGCCTGGCTGCTGCCGCCCGGCGAGGGCACCCTGCTCAAGGCGAGCTCGGCCACTGTCTGCCGGGAGGCCGACCTGGCCGCCGACGGCAGCCCGGCCGAAGAGCTCCGCTGGGCCGAACAGGTGCTCTCCGAGCCCATCCTGACCGACCCCAAGCGCTACACGGTGATGGCGGTCAAGCGCTGTCACTACCTGGTGGATGCCGGCACCGGCGCCGCCCACCTGATCCAGCTCGGCCCGAAGACCTGGGCCCGTACCGCCAGCGGCGGCGACGGATTCCGTACCGCCCCGCTGGTCGCCGACCGCATCGCGGCGGCTCTCGAAGACACCGACTACCTGGGAGAAGAAGCGAAATGAGTGGCGAAGACCGAGTGCTGCTGTTGATCGGCAGCGGGCTCAAACTCTACCGCGAGTACATCATCGAGTCCGCCGCCCGGCGGGCGACCGAACTCGGCCTCAAGCTGGTGCTGGTCAACAACCTCAAGCCCACCTGGCAGCAGGAGTACTTCGACGAGATCACCGTGGTCAACGTCTTCGACCACGAGCAACTGCGGGACGCGGCAAGGGAGATCGCCAGTCGCCGAACGGTGGTCGGGGTGGCCTGCTACGACGAGCCGCTGGTGATGCCGGCCGCCGAGCTGGCCGCCGAGTTCGGGGTCCCGGGTCTCGGGCTTGAGGGTGTGCAGGGCTGCCGGGACAAGCACCGGACCCGCTCGCTGCTCTCCGCCGCCGGACTCCCGCAGCCCGGCTTCGAGTTGACCGACACCCTGGAGCAGGCCCGCGAGGTGGCCGACCGGATCGGCTACCCCGTGGTGGTCAAGCCCCGGGCGCTGGGCGCCTCGATGGGTGTCGTACTCGCCGAGGACCAGGCCCAGTTGGACCAGGCGTACCTGGTCGCCTCGAACGCCAGCCTGGTCGGTGACGAGCCGTTCCGCGGCGGGGCGATCGTCGAGGGCTACGCCGTCGGCCCCGAGATCAGCATCGACGGTGTGGTGCACCAGGGCGAGTACCGGCCGATGTTCATCGCCCGCAAGGAGACCGGCCACCACCCGTACTTCGAGGAGATCGGCCACGTCGTGGACGCCGCCGACCCGCTGCTCCGGGACCAGGAGCTGCTGGACGTGCTGTCCAAGGCGCACCAGGTGCTGAACGTCGAGAACGGGATGACCCACGCCGAGGTCAAGCTGACCAAGTACGGCCCGGTGATCATCGAGATCAACGGCCGGCTGGGCGGCGACCTGATCCCCTTCCTGGGCCGGATCGCCACCGGCATCGACGTCGGAGAGGTGCTGGTGGAGGCCGCCACCGGGATCCGTACGGACATCACCTTCACCCGCCGCGAGGTGGCCGGCATCCGCTTCGGCTACCCGACCGAGGACGTCACCGTCCGCGAGGTCAGGGTGCCGACCGACCTGCCGGGGCTGGTGACCGCCGCGCCGATGGTCGACCCGGGCACCGAGCTGCGGCTGCCGCCCGGCGGCTACCTGGCCAGGCACTCCTTCGTGGTCTCCCAGGCCGAGGACCGGGAGGGCGTCACCGAACGCCTCCGGATTGCACTGAACGCAGTCGAGTTGGACGCCGATCCGCTGGAACGAAAGGACGTGAGTGCGGTGCTGGAGATGCCTGCAGGGCTGTTGGACGTGGACAAATGAGGATTGATTACGACGGACGCCAGTTCCGGAAGCTCGAATCGACCGACGGGGTGGTGGCGGTCTACCACCAGCGGGACGACCTGGTCTGGGCGGACTTCGCCGGCGGACCGGTCCGCAAGGGAAGCGTGAACGGGACCGTCAGTGAGGACGGAACCCTCCGGCTCGCCTACACCATGGTGCTGGCCGGCGGAGAAGTGATCGCGGGGCACTCGACGAACACCCCGGAGGAAGGCGCGGACGGCGAACTGCTGCTCCGCGAGGAATGGGAGCGCTACGGCCCGCACGCCGAGACCGGAGTCTCCTACCTGTCGGAAGTGACGGAACGTCAGAAGCAGGAGGCAGCACGATGACCATCGACTGGGAGAGCCTGCGCAGCCAGGTGGACGGCCGGGTCACCCGGCCGGGGGAGCTCGGCTTCGAGGAGAACAGCACCGCCTTCAACAAGCGGTACGCGGGAGTCACCCCGGCCGGGGTGCTCTCGGTGGGCAGTGTGGCGGACGTGGCCCGGGGCATCGCCTGGGCCCGCTCGCAGGGCCTGCCGGTGGTGGCCCGGGGCGGTGGCCACAGCTACGCCGGCCAGGCCACCACCACCGGCCTGCTGCTCGACCTGCACGGGCTGGACGCGATCACCGTGGACCGCGGCTCCGAGCTGGTCCGGGTCGGTGGCGGCGTCCGGGCCGGCCAGCTGTACGCCGAACTCCAGCGCCACGACCTGGCGGTACCGCTGGGCAACTCGAACGACGTCGGGATCGGCGGCCTCACCCTCGGCGGGGGTGTGGCCGCGGTCTCCCGGGCCTTCGGGCTCACCTGCGACTCGCTGGTGGAGACCGACATCGTGCTCGCCGACGGCACCCTGGTGACCTGCAACGAGCACGAGAACTCGGACCTGTTCTGGGCGAGCCGGGGCGGCGGTGGCGGCAACTTCGGGGTCAACACCTCGTTCACCTTCCAGGCCAGGCCGACCATCGCCAGCTCCACCTGCCTGCTGCTCTGGCCGCTCAGCGACGCGGCCGCCGTGCTGCCGGTGATGCAGCGGATCATGCAGGGCGCCCCGAACGAGTTCTCCGCCCGGATCGGCTTCAGCCGCTCCTCGGGGGACGACGGGATGGTCTCGGTGATCGGTCAGCACCTGGGTCCCGCCTCGGAGTTGCGGGAGCTGCTGGCCCCCGTCCTGAGCACGGTGGTGCCCGACCGCGCGGAGATCGAGGACCGCAGCTACTGGGAGGCCAAGGAGTTCCTGCACCACGAGACCTCGGGCGACCCGTTCGCGGTCCGCACCAGGACGGTCACCGAGCCGCTCCCCGAGGAGGCCGTGCACACCGCGCTGACCTTCCTGGCCAAGTGGCCGGGCAGCGGGAACCCGGACGGCGCCGGCCTGGCGCTCTTCACCTGGGGCGGCGCGATCAACAAGGTTCCGGCCACCGAGACCGCATTCCCGCACCGGGACGTCCTCTTCCTGGTCTCGATGGACACCTCCTGGAGCACCGAGGACAGCGCGGAGGTCCGGCAGGCCAACCTGGACTGGCTGACCGATCTGCACGCCGCGATGGGCGAGTACGCCCGGGACGCCAGCTACGTGAACTTCACCGATCCTGACCTGACCGACGCCCACGCCGCCTACTTCGGCCCCAACGTGGACCGACTGCGTCAGATCAAGCGCCAGTACGACCCGGACGGGGTCTTCCGGTTCCCGCAGGGGCTCTGACCCACCGCCCCTGCGGGGGCCCCGACCTGACGCACTACCAGCTGCCGTACCCCCATCTGATCTACCGTCGATCCACCGAGCACGAGAGGACCATGCCATGTCGCCCGATCTGCGAGGCGCGATGCGGAACTTCGCCACCGGAGTCTGCGTCGCCACCACCTACGCCGACCGCGGGGGCGTCCGCCGCCACGATGCGGTGACCCTCAACTCCCTGACCTCGGTATCGCTCGACCCGCCGTTGGTCTCGCTGTCCCTGCACCGGGACTCGCAGTTCCTGACCGATCTGCTGGAGACCAAGAAGTGGGCGGTCTCCATCCTCGACTGCGAGGCCGAGCCGCTGGCCCGGCGCCTCGCCAAGGGCCGGGACGACCGCGCGGAGGCGGTCAACGCCCTCCCGGCCACCCCGGGGCCGAAGACCGGAGCCCTCGTCCTGGACGCGCACAGCGGCCTGGAGTGCGTGCTCTGGGACAGCTTCGACATCGGCGACCACACCATGGTCATCGGTGAGGTGGTCTCCACCGGTGTCCGCGACCTGCAACCCCCTCTGCTCTTCCTGCACGGCAGCTTCCAGCACCTGGCGGCTGCCACCACCTCCAAGGAGTAACGAAATGCCGAACAACCCGGTGGTCCCGAACACCGCCGCCGACATCCTCGCCGCCGCCAAGGCGCTCGCCCCGCAGCTGCGGGAGCGCTCGGTGGAGATCGAGAAGAACCGCCGAATGCCCGCCGACGTGGTCGAGTTGATCCGCGGTACCGGTGCCTTCCGGATGGGCTTCAGCAAGGCCTGGGGCGGCCCGGAGCTGACCTCGGTCGAGCAGACCGAGGTGGTCGAGGCGCTGGCCTACGGTGACGCCTCGGCCGGCTGGGTCGCGATGATCGGGATGGACTCCGGCCTGTACGCCAACTTCCTGGACGAGGTGGTCGCCAAGGAGATGTTCCCCAGCATCGACATGACCACCGCCGGTCTGCTCTTCCCGACCGGCAAGGCCGACCGGGTGCCCGGCGGCTACCGGCTCAGCGGCCGCTGGCAGTTCGGCAGCGGCGTCACGCACGCCGACTGGGTGGTCTCCGGTGCCTTCATCACCGAGAACGGGCAGCCCTGGCCGGCCGACGGGCCGCAGGACTCGATCCTGCTGGCGGTCCCGCAGTCCGACATCGAGGTGATCGACACCTGGAACACCACCGGCCTGGCCGGCAGCGGGAGTTGTGACTACACCATCACCGACGTGTTCGTCCCGGACAACCGCACGATGACCTTCGCCACCGTCCGCAACGGCGAGGGCCCGCTGGCCCAGCCCGAGGTGCACATGCGGAACATGCCGGGCGTCCCGCTCGGCGTGGCCCGGGCCGCGCTGGACTGGGTGCGCGAGCAGGTGGTCGCCAAGTCGCAGCCCGGTGGCGGCGGTTGGGCCGACAACTGGCGAATGCAGGTCGCCCTGGCCGAGTGCGAGGCGGACTTCAACGCCACCCGGAGCGCGGTCTACGGCGCGATGCGGCGCCAGTGGGAGGTGCTGGAGGCCGGCGGCACCATGGACGACCTGACCGCCGACGAGCGCGCGGCGCTGCCGCTCTCCCGCCTGCACGCCTTCCGGACCGCCCGCTCGATCGTGATGCGGCTGTACGACCTGATGCAGACCGGCTCGATCTACCGCCCGAGCCCGCTGGACCGCTGGCTCCGCGACACCATGACGATGTGCCAGCACGTGGTGGCCCAGGACAAGATCCTGCAGACCGCCGGTGCGTACCTGCTGGGCAGCAAGCCCGGCTTCCCGCTGAGCCTCGGCATCACCGGCTGAGACCCGGCAGATCTTTCCAACACCCCGGGAAGGACACACCCTCATGACCGACCTCCTCGCTCCCCCCACCGCTGCGACCCGGCGGCAGGCACGCATCCGACACTTCCTGATGTGCCGCCCGGACCACTTCGACGTCACGTACACCATCAACCCGTGGATGGACCCGGAGAAGCCCACCTCGAACGACCTGGCCCTCGCGCAGTGGGAGGTGCTGCACAAGCTGCTGGTCGAGCTCGGCCACCACGTGCAGACCATCGACGCCGAGGCCGGTCTGCCGGACATGGTCTTCGCCGCCAACGGTGCCACCGTGGTGGACGACAAGGCGCTGGTCGCCCGGTTCCGGCACTCGGAACGGGACGGTGAATCGCAGCACTACGTGGACTGGTTCCGTAAACAGGGCTTCGTGGAGGTCGTGCAGGCGCAGTACCCGAACGAGGGCGAGGGCGACTACCTGACCACCCGCCGGGCCATCCTGGCCGGCAACGGCTTCCGCTCCGACCCGCGCTCGCAGGCCGAGGCCGAGGCGCTGTTCGGCCGCCCGGTGGTCGGACTGACCCTGGTGGACCCGCGGTTCTACCACCTGGACACCGCGCTGGCCGTGCTGGACGAGGACGAGGTCATGTACTACCCGGCCGCGTTCACCCCGGAGAGCCGCCGGGTGCTGGAGACGCTGTTCCCGGACGCGGTGCTCGCCGACGAGGCGGACGCGGTGGTGTTCGGCCTCAACGCGGTCTCCGACGGCTACAACGTGATCCTCCCGGAGGCCGCCACCGGCCTGGCCGCCAAGCTCCGGGCCCGGGGCTTCCGGACCCACGGCGTGGACCTCTCCGAGCTGCTCAAGGCGGGCGGCAGCGCCAAGTGCTGCACCCTCGAACTCCGGCACTGACGCCCATACTTCGCCCCCTTCCTCCCCTTCCTTCCGTGACAGGAGAAGCACCAAATGACCGAGCAGCCCTGGATCATCGTCGGGTTCGTGAACGTCCTCCCGTACATCAAGGAGTTCGCTCCTGGATCGGTGATCGTCATCGACGAGCCGGACGTGATCCGCAAGGGTGACGTCAAGGCCGCCCTGGAGGGCGCCTCGATGCTCCGCGAACTGATCGAATGGGAGTACCAACTCCCGGCCTCGGCCGACGAGTTCTTCAACACCTACCCCGACCTCGACCCGGCCCTGGTGTCCCCGCTGGTCGAGTACGCCACCCCGTTCGCCGCCCGGCTGGCCGAGCGGTACGGCGTACCGGGGGCGGGGGCCGGCGCGGCCCAGGTCCTGCGGGACAAGTCGCTGCTGCGCAAGGTCTCCCGAGCCGCCGGCGTCCCGAACCCGGCCTCCCGCGAGGTCACCTCCCCGGACGAGGTCCGGGAGTTCGCCGCCGCGTACCCCGGCTCGCTGGTCCTGAAGCCGGCCAACCGGCAGGCCTCGGTCGGCACCAAGGTGATGCACTCGCTGGACGGCCTGGACGCCGCCTGGGAGGAGTGCATCAAGCAGGACGAGGGCAACCTGGTCCCGGACCGCGACCGCGAACTGCGGATGCTGATCGAGCAGTTCGTGAAGGGCGAGGAGTACAGCGTCGAACTCCTGGTCCGCGAGGGCGAGGTGCTGTTCTCCAACGTCACCGGCAAGCTGCTGTTCGCCGGACCGCGCCCGATCGAGCTGGGGCACACCGTCCCGGCCGCCGGGATCTCGGCCGAGCTGAGCGAGCTGCTGGTGGCGCAGACCGAGACGGTGATCCGCTCGGTCGGCTTCGGCAGCGGCATCATCCACTGCGAGTGGATCGTCAGCGAGGGCACCCCCTACCTGGTGGAGTGCGCCGGACGGTTCCCGGGCGACGGCATCCCGATGCTGATCGAGGAGGCGTACCAGATCAACCTGGCCCGCGACTTCTACACCGTCATGCAGGGCGGCCGTCCCGAGCCGATGCCCCGTCAGGCGTCGGGCGGCGCGGCGGTGCGCTTCATGGAGGCGGTGCCGGGCGAGGTGGTCTCGATCACCGGCGTCGAGGAGGCCCGCGAACTGCCGGGCGTGCTCTCGCTCACGCTGAAACTGACACCCGGCGACACCGTCCGGGAGCTGCGCAGCTCCTGGGACCGGGTCGGTTCGGTGATGGCCCGTGGGGCGGACTCGCTGGAGGCACTGCGGAACGCGGAGGCGGTGGTCGCCGCGGTGGGGATCGAGACCACTCCCGCCACCGCGGTGAACTGACTTGCCGTGGCCGGACGCGCCGTACCCCGGGACTTACGTTCCCGGCGGTCGGCGCGTTCTCGGCGCTCCTTTCTGCGGACTGCCCGGGTTGTTTCCGGCATGAAACGGTTGGGTCCCCGGGCTAGGCAAGGGGCGGCGTAGGCGAGATCATCGACGCCACCCCTTCACCCTCGCCCGGGAGTTGCCCTTGTCCAGTCAGCTGGTCCACCCCGACCGCCGGGTCGAACTGCTCCCCGACGTCGCCCTGACCGACCCGCGGTTCGCCAACGACGACCTCCGCCCGGTGCCGGTCGCCGACCGGCGCTGGACCACCTACAACTTCCTCGCGCTCTGGGTCGGCATGGCGCACAACGTGCCGTCCTGGACGCTGGCTTCGGGCCTGGTCGCGCTCGGCATGGACTGGAAGCAGGCGGTCCTCACCATCGGCCTGGCCAACCTGATCGTGCTGATCCCGATGCTGCTGACCGGCCACGCCGGCACCCGGTACGGCATCCCGTTCCCGGTCTTCGCCCGGGCCTCCTTCGGTCTGCGCGGCGCCAACCTGCCCGCGCTGCTGCGCGCGGCGGTGGCCTGCGCCTGGTTCGGCATCCAGAGCTGGATCGGCGGCTCGGCGATCTTCCTGCTGGCGGGTGAACTGATCGGCTCCGGCTGGCTGGGCGCCTCGCAGGTCGGCGGCTACCCGTGGACCCAGTGGCTGTCCTTCCTGCTGTTCTGGCTGGTCGAGATGCTGGTGATCGCCCGCGGCATGGAGACCCTGCGCCGGTTCGAGAACTGGGCGGCGCCGTTCGTCATCGTCGGGGCGCTCGCGCTGCTGGCCTGGATCTCGGTCAAGGCGGGCGGCTTCGGTCCGCTACTCTCCCAGCCCTCCGCGCTCGGCTGGGGCAGCGGCTTCTGGCAGGTCTTCTTCCCGGCCCTGATGGGCATGATCGGCTTCTGGTCCACTCTGTCGCTGAACATCCCGGACTTCACCCGGTTCGGCGGCAGCCAGCGCGCCCAGGCGGTCGGCCAGGCGCTCGGCCTGCCCACCACGATGACGCTGTTCGCGCTGCTCTCGGTACTCGTCACCTCCGGCTCGCAGGCCGTCTACGGCGCGCCGATCTGGGACCCGGTGGCGCTGGCCGCCAAGATGGACAGCACCGTCGGCATCCTGTTCGCCCTGCTCACCGTGCTGATCGCCACCCTGTCGGTGAACATCGCCGCGAACGTGGTCAGCCCCGCGTACGACCTCGCCAACCTGCTGCCACGGTTCGTCAACTTCCGTACCGGCGCCCTGATCACGGGCGTGGTCGGGATCGTGATCTTCCCCTGGAAGCTGGTCTCCGACCCGGCCTTCTACATCTTCACCTGGCTCGGCACCGTCGGCGGCCTGCTCGGCAGCGTCGGCGGCGTCCTGATCGCCGACTACTGGCTGATCCGCCGCACCGAACTCGTCCTGGCCGACCTCTACCGCCCCGAGGGCCGCTACTGGTACTCCGGCGGCTGGAACTGGCGCGCCGTCACCGCCCTGGCCACCGGCGGCCTGCTGGCCATCGGCGGCTCGCACGGCGGCCCGTTCCCGGCCGACGGCCTGATCCCGCTGCTCAAGCCGCTGGCCGACTACGGCTGGGCGGTCGGCTTCGGGGCCGCCCTGCTGCTCTACACGGCCCTCACCCGGCTCGCCCGGACTTGAGGGATGACGCACCGTCAGCCAGGATCGTCCGCGTGGGTGCCGCCGGACCGGCGGTGGTTCACGAGGGGGAGGGCCGATGGGCTTCAACGGTTATCTGGTGCTGGCGCGGACGAAGGAGGCGGTGACCGACCTGCTCGACCTTTCGGCGGCGGACGAGGTGCAGCTCCACGAGCCGATCGACTGCCCCGAGGGGTGGCGGGTGCTGGGTCTGCGCCCCTACCCGGCCGAGGATCTGGTCGACGACGGGCAGGTGCGGCGACTCGCGGCCGACACCGGGGCGCCGGTGCTGGTCTGCCAGGTCTTCCGGAGTGACTACGCCGAGGTTCGGGGGTGTGCTCCCGGCGGCCGGGTGTGGTCGGCGGAGTTCAACGTCCGGCTGGTGGTCGAGCAGGCCGTCCTCGAGGAGTTCGGCTGCACCGAGGACGACGGGCTGAGTGCGGAGGAGTGGCAGGAGTGCGTCGACGCGGTCACCGCGCGCTGGGACGCGGAGCGCGCCGACGCACTCGGCCATGCACTGTCGTGGGCGGCCGCCGCCGGCCACGAGGTGTCCCGGGACGCGGTGGCCGAGGTGGTCAACGGCGCGGAGAGCTTCGCCGAGGCAGCGGTGCACGAGCTCTTCCGCTGCCTCGGCGTCCGCGTCCCCGTGGAGTGAGAGCGGCCGGACACGTCGCTCAGAACCGCAGGGCCCAGCTGTCCAGGTAGCCGCTGAAGATCTGGGTGACGTCGGTGACGCGCAGGCGCCAGACGCCGTTGGCGGTCTCGCTGGAGGCGTCGATGCCGTAGACGCCGAGCAGGTCCTTGCTGCCGTCGGCGATGTAGTCCTCCTTGATCAGGTAGACGGTGCCGTCGGGGGCGATCAGTTCGACCCGCAGGTCGCCGCTCCACTCGTGTTTGATGTCGAGTTCGATGTCCAGGTCGACGGGTGCGCGGCCGGGCACGCCGGTGACCGTGACGGCCGACTCGATCGGGCCGTCGTCGGTGACCTGGTCGGTGGTGTTGGCGAAGCGCGGGCCCGGCGGGCGGACGGGGGCGCTGCCGGTGTAGAGCAGCCGGTCGGGCGTACCGTCGCCGGGATCGCCGAGGTCGCGTAGGGAGCCGGTGGTGGCGGTGCTGGTGAGGGCGGTGGCCACCTGGGCGGGGGTGGCGGTGCGGTGGCTCGCCAGGTAGAGGGCGGCCGCGCCCGCCACGTGCGGGGTGGCCATCGAGGTGCCGGACATGCTGGTCTCGCCGTCCTCCCACCAGGTGGAGGCGGAGACGATGTCCGAGCCCGGGGCGAACAGGTCAACCAGCGGGCCGTAGTTGGAGTAGGAGGCGCGCCGGTCGCTGCTGGTACTGGCGCCGACGGTGAGCGCGGTGGCGACCCGGGCGGGTGAGTGCTCGGAGGCGTCCACGCCGTCGTTGCCCGCCGCCACCGCGTAGGTGAGGCCGGTGGCGATCGAGTTGCGGACGGCGGTGTCGAGCGCCTCGTCCGGATCGCCGCCCAGGCTCATGTTGACCACGGCCGGTTTGACGGCGTGCGAGGTGACCCAGTCGATGCCCGCCACCACCTGTTCGGTGGTGCCGGAGCCGGAGTCGTCGAGCACCCGGACGGCGACCACCTTGGCCTGCTTGGCCACGCCGTACAGGGTGCCCGCCACGGTGGCCGCGACATGGGTGCCGTGCCCGTAGCCGTCCTGGGCGACGTTGTCGTTGTCGATGAAGTCGTAGCCGTAACTGGCCCGACCACCGAAGTCGTTGTGCTCGATCATCACCCCGGTGTCGACGATGTACGCGGTGACCCCCCGGCCCGCGGTGTCGGGGTAGCCGTAGCGGCTGTCCAGCGGCAGCCGGCGGCGGTCGATCCGGTCCAGGCCCCAGGACGGCGGTTCGGTCTGGGTGACGGTGGCGTCCACCCGCACCCGGCGGTTGGGGACGACCGAGGCGACGGCCGGGTCGGCCGCGAGGCGGCGGGCCTGCCGGGAGTCGAGCTGCACCGAGTAGCCGTGGAACGCCGCGTCGAAGCTGCGGCGCAGCTTCCCGTGGTAGCGGGCCGCCAGTTCGGCGCCGGAATCCGCCGTCAGCGCCCGGGACTTGAGGATGACCAGGTAGCTGCCAGGGACGGTGCCGGGTGCGCCGTCGCCGCGGACCACGCCCTCCCGGTCGGCGGCGACGGCCGGGGTGCCGCCCGCGACGGCCAGCGCCGCGGCGAGCAGCAGTGCGGCGGGTATGCGGTGGGACGGCAGGAGTCTGCGGAGCATGGTTTCCCCCCTTGCTCGGCCCGCGCCGAGGTGACGCGGGCAGGCCGGGGGAGGCCGTGGTCTCCCCCCACTTTCATCAGCCTGACGGAGCGTCAACTGTCTGTAAAGAAGCCCTACTTGATCCTCGGCGCGGCCCGATGCGCGCGCCAGGCGGCCAGTGCGTCCGGCCGGGTGCCGGCGGGGTGTGCGGTGTGCCAGTCCCGCAGGAACCGGTTGAACTCGAACTGCGACCCGACCTCCTGCGGCAGCGCCGCCGATTCCCGGGTGTCGTACCAGTGCTGGACCGCCTCGGCCAGCGTGCGGCCGCCGGAGCGCCGGACGGGCGGGGGCCGCAGAAGACCAGGCGGGGGTCAGTCCTCGACGATCAGCGACGGGGTGTCGTGGCGCAGGGTCTGCCCCCGGAAGTACTCGGGGGCGCGGCGCTGCCAGAGCAGCATCAGCACCACGCCGAGCAGCAGCAGGCCGAAGCCGATCAGGAAGACGGTGCCGACGCCGAACAGTGAGGTGCCGGAGCCGTAGTCCGGGTCCCAGGTGTCGACGGCGGTCTTGGCGAAGATCAGGGTGAGAATTACCGCGCCGGTCAGCGGGAACAGCCCCTTGAAGAGGAAGTCCCGGAACGAGTGGGTGAGTTCACGGCGGAAGTACCAGACGCAGGCGTACGAGGTGAGGCCGTAGTAGAAGCAGATCATCATGCCGAGCGCGAAGATGGTGTCCACCAGCACGCTGTCGCTGATCAGGGTCATCGCCGAGTAGAAGACCGCGGTGCCGACCCCGGAGACCAGGGTCGCGGTGGACGGACTGGCGAACCGCGGGTGGACGGTGGCCAGCCGGGCCGGGATGGCCCGGTAGGTGCCCATCGCGAGCATGGTGCGGGCCGGCGGCAGGAAGGTGGTCTGCAGGCTGGACGCGGAGCTGGCCAGCACGGCGATGAAGATCAGGATCGCCAGGCTGCCGAGCACCGGATCGGCCAGCGCGGCGAAGACGTTGTCCTCGGTCTCGGGATTGCCCAGGCCGTACGAGGTGCTGCCGACCCCGGCGAACCGCTGGGCCGCGATCGCGACCACCAGGTAGCTGGTGAGGATGACCAGCATGGTGAGCAGCGCGGCCCGGCCGGGGGTCTTCGCGCTGCCGCTGGTCTCCTCGTTGACGGTCAGTGAGGTGTCCCAGCCCCAGTAGATGAAGAGCGAGAGCGAGAGCCCGGCGGTGAAGGCGGCGAAGGACTCGACCGCGAACGGGTCCAGCCACTGCCAGCTGAATTCGATGGCCAGCTCGGAGCGCCCCTGGCCGGCCTTGACGAACGCGTACAGGGCGAACATCGCCAGCACCACCAACTGGAGCGCCACCAGGACGTACTGGACCTCCTTGGTGAGGCCGACCCCCCGGTACGCGATCGCGGTGGCCGCCGCGACGAAGGCGATGCAGGTCAGGACGTTGACGCCCTTGTTGTGCGCCAGATCGGCCAGGCTCGGGTGCTCGAAGACCCGGGCCAGGAAGAGGTAGAAGAACGAGACCGCCACTCCGGCCAGGTTGGAGAGCACGATGATGGTCGCCACCACCAGACCCCAGCCGCACATCCAGCCGACGTGCGGGCCGAACGCCTTCGCGGTCCAGGTGAACGAGGTGCCGCAGTCCGGCATCACCCGGTTCAGCTCCCGGTAGGCGAAGGCCACCAGCAGCATCGGCACGAACCCGGCCAGGAACACCGCGGGCATCTGCAGCCCGACCTGACCGACCGTCGGCCCCAGGGTCGCGGTCAGCGCGTACACCGGTGCGACCGAGGAGACGCTGAGCACCACGCTCGCCACCAGGCCGACCGCGCCGGGGCGCAGGCCCTTCTCGTGCAGGTCCGGCTCGGGCAGGTGTTCGCCGTCGGTACTGAGGTCACTCTCGCGCACTGGGCCTCCCTGGAACGATGATCACCACGGCGCGGCCACGAAGTCACGGACCCGGGCCCCGAACCGCGCGGAACCACCCGTGCGGCGGTGCATCGGCGGGGGTGTAGCAGGAACACGCGCCCGCTGCCGGAAGGTTGTGCCTGCGGCAGCGAAACGGGACGACGAAGGAGAACGCGATGGACGGCACGATGCGGGCCGTGGTGCTGGCGGCGCCGGGGCCGGTGGAGCAGCTGAGCGTGGTCCGGCTGCCGAAGCCGGAGCCCGCGCCCGGCTGGGTGCGGATCAAGGTGGAGGCGTTCGGGCTGAACCGCTCCGAGCTGCACACCCGGCTCGGCCTGGCCGAGGGCGTGACCTTCCCCCGGGTGCCCGGCATCGAGGCCACCGGCACGGTGGACCTGGACCCGGACGGCGTGCTGCGCCCCGGGCAGCAGGTGGTGACGATGATGGGCGGCATGGGCCGGACCTTCGACGGCGGGTACGCCGAGTACACGGTGGTGCCGCGCGAGCAGGTCGTCCCGTTCGCCTCCGGGCTGCCCTGGGAGGTGCTGGGCGCCGTCCCGGAGACCCTGCAGACCGCGTACGGCTCGCTCACCGTCGGGCTCGACCTGACACCGGGTCAGTCGCTGCTGATCCGGGGCGGCACCTCGGCGCTCGGCCTGGTCGCGGCCACCCTGGCCAAGGACCTCGGCGCCACCGTGCTGTCCACCACCCGCAACCCCGACCGGCTCGGCGCGCTGGCCGGGCACGGCGTCGACCACCCGCTGGTGGACGACGGCAAGGTGGCCGAGCAGGTCCGGGCGATCCTCCCGGACGGGGTGGACGCGGCGCTCGAACTGGTCGGCACCCCGACCCTGCCGGACACCCTGGCGGCGGCCCGGGTGCACGGCACCGTCTGCTTCACCGGGATGCTCTCCAACCAGTGGACCGTGCCCGACTTCTACCCCATCGGCTACCTGCCGCGCGGTGTCCGGCTGGCCGCCTACTCCGGCGAGGCCGCCGACCTGCCGCCCGAGGTGCTGCAGCGCTACCTGGACCGGATCGCCGCCGGGGAGATCGGCGTCGGCCCGACCCACGTCTACCGGCTGGACGAGATCAGGGACGCCCACACCGACCTCGAACACGGCCACCGGTTCGGCAAGCTCGTGGTGCGGGTGAACTGAGCCACACGGCGCACCGCCGGGAGCGGTGAATCCGCAGGTCACAGCCGCCTGCCGGGCAATCGGGGCCGTACCGGACCGTTGCCCGACCGGCGGGGCGGATGACAGAGTGCGAGCCATGGTCAACTCCGCTGCGCCCGTCACCGCCGAGCCGCTGGCTCCCGCCGCCGTCTTCGACTGGCTGGACCAGGCCGCCGACCTGCGGGCCGCCGCCGGGCTGACCCGGACGCTGCGCAGCCGCCCCGCCGAGGACCCGGTGCTCGACCTGGCCGGCAACGACTACCTCGGGCTGGTCCGCCACCCGGCCGTGACCCGGGCCGCCGCCGACGCCGCCCTGCGCTGGGGCGGCGGCGCCACCGGCTCCCGCCTGGTCACCGGGACGACCGCGCTGCACACCGAACTCGAACGGGAACTGGCCGACTTCTGCGGGGCCGAGGCTGCCCTGGTCTTCTCCTCCGGCTACGCCGCGAACCTGGCCGCGCTGACCGCGCTGACCGACCCCGACACGCTGATCGTCTCGGACGCCTACAATCACGCCTCGCTGATCGACGGCTGCCGCCTCTCCCGCAGCCAGGTGCACCGGGCCCCGCACGACGACCCGGCCGCCGTCGCCGAGGTGCTGGCCGCGCGGACCCAGCCGCGCGCGCTGGTGGTCAGCGACTCGGTGTTCTCGGTGGACGGCAACGCCGCCCGGGTCGGCGAGCTCTCCGCCGCCGCCCGCGCGCACGGCGCCGCGCTGCTGATCGACGACGCGCACGGCCTCGGCGTGCTCGGCCCCGGCGGCAGCGGCGCGGTGGCCGCCGCCGGACTGGCCGGCGCCCCCGACACGGTCGCCACCGTCACCCTCTCCAAGTCGCTCGGCTCGCAGGGCGGCGCGGTGGTCGGCCCCCGACGGGTGATCAGGCACCTCACCGAGACCGCCAGGACCTTCATCTTCGACACCGGCCTGGCCCCCGCCGCCGCCGGAGCGGCACTGGCCGCGCTGCGCCTGCTGCGGGCCGAACCGGAGCGCGCCGAGCGGGCCCGCGAGGTGGCCCGGCTGCTGTCGGCCCAGCTCACCGCCGCTGGACTGCGGGCCAGCACCCCGGACGCCGCCGTGGTCTCGGTCCGCGCCCCCGGCCCCGAGGCCGCGGTGGCCTGGGCCGCCGACTGCCGTACCGCCGGTCTCGCGGTCGGCTGCTTCCGCCCGCCGTCCGTGCCCGACGGCATCTCCCGGCTCCGGCTGACCGCGCGCGGCGACCTGACGGACGCCCAGATCGCGCACGCCGTGGACGTGATCCGCCGCACCGCCCCGCTGGGGTGACCCGGCGTCAGTCGTGCCAGCCGGCCGCGCCGCCGAGCAGCACCAGCAGCAGGAGCGCACAGGCGTTGGTGACGGGGTACGACACCAATACCGCGACGAACTCCCGCAGCACGGCGCTCGGCCAGTAGTAGCCCGCGGTCGGCGCACCGGTCACCTGGCCGGGGACGCCGGCCCGGCGGGTGATCAGCGCGGTGCGCAGGACGTGGAAGTCGTTGGTCACCACCACGCAGCGGTACCGCTCCCGCTCGGCCGCCATCACGGCCGCGCTGAACTCCATGTTCTCGGCGGTGTTCCGGGACCGATCCTCCAGCCGGATCCGGTCGGCCGGGATCCCACGCCCCGTCAGGTACCGGGCCATCGCGGCGGCCTCCGAGCACTGCTCGTCGGAGCCCTTGCCGCCGGAGACCACCAGCACCGGCGGACGGCCCCGGGCGTCCTGCGCCGCGCAGAGGTCGAAGGCCCGGTCCAGTCGGGCCGCCAGCAACGGGGGCACCCGGTCGCCGTCGACCAGCCCGGCGCCGAGCACGACGACGAAGTCCACGTCGCGACGGACCGGCAGCCGCCCGTACAGCCAGGCGTACCCGAGGAAGCAGAGCAGCAGGAAGGCCAGGTACCCGGCGGGCAGCAGCACCGCACCCGCCACCACGTGCAGCGCCGTCGAGTCGACCCGGGCCGCCGTCCAGAGCAGCGCGAGCACCCCGAGCACGGCCAGCCCGGTCCCCAGCGACAGCAGATTGGCCGGCCGCCCACTGCCCTCCTGACGGGCCATCACCACCCCGTTGGCGAGCAGGCAGACCGCCACCGCCACGGCGGCCAGCACGGCAGCGAACGGGGTCAGCACCTCCACGGCGTCCAGCACCCCGGGCGGCATCCGGTCGAGCTCACCGAGCACGCCCAACGCGAAGAAGACCACCGCGAGCCCGAGCAGCACGGCGTTGCTGAACCGGCGCCGGTCCCGGCGGACGTTCCGCCCGAAGAGCAGCAGGAGCAGGGTGGCGAGCGCGTAGGCGATCATCCGACGATCCTAGGGCTGGGCAGCCCCGAGACCGGTCAGATGAGGCGGTCGTGGTGCTGTGCCGCGGTGGCGCGGACGAGTGCGAGGAATGCCTCGCGGCTGTGCTGCTGCTGTTGTTCGGCCTGCGCGTCGTCCAAGTCCTCGTGCTCGTCTTCCTCCTCCTCCTCGTCCTCATCCCCGTCCTCGTACGCGTCGTGGAGGAGCCAGCAGCCCTGGATACCGGTGATGAGGTCTTCGAGCAGGTCGCGGGAGGGCCGCTTGGGGTCGAGCGGTGTCAGCCGCAGGTCCGTCTCCTCCTCGTCGTCGGTGTACTCGGCGAGCAGCTCCTCGGCCTCCTCCAACTGCTCGCGGAAGGCCGCCGGGTCGGGCAGTACGCCGTCGGCGACCCGCAGGGCGTGCCGCACCAGCCCGGTGACGACGTCGTACGGGGAGGCACCCGCGTCGAGCAGCTCGAGTACGAGCGTGGGTGTCTCGTAGGGCAGGGCCTCGATGTTGTCCGCCTCGCGGACCACGTCGGTGAGCGCCTGCCCGGACACCTCCGAGACGGCCTCGGCGGCGGCGTACAGCCAGTGTGCGGCGGCCACCGCCGCAGCCGTCGGATCGACGTCGGAGAAGAGCGCGGCCGAGCCGAACGGGTTCGCGTGCAGCAGCCGGTCGGCCGCGGCGACCTGCACCGGGGAGGCGTCCTCGCGGCTGAGCAGGACGGCCTGCTGGGCGCGGCCGGTGAGGTCACCGAGCTCGGCCGCCTCCACCGCGGCCAGTTCCGCCGCGATGTCGGTGCGCACCGCCGCCGTCAACTCGGGGAGGCCGAGGGCGAGCAGGGCGCGGCCGACGCGGTTCGCGTTCTCCACCAGCGGGCTGTAGGAGACGGTGATCGAACCGCCCTGCGGCAGATGCGGGGTGGCGACGGCCTGGGCCACCTCCTCGAACGCCTTGCGTTCCCGCTCGCGGTGCCAGCCCTCGCTGTCGGGTTCGAGCGAGTCGGCGCCGCCGACGGAGTGGGTGTAGGTGTGCCACGCCGCCGACGACAGCTGCGTGAGCACACTGGCCAGCCGGGAGAGCGCGCCGGTGTCGGTGCCGGCCGGGACGGCGGCGATGAGGGTGGCCAGATCGCCCTCACCGCTTCCCCAGCTGGCGATGAGTTCGTGTCGAACAGGGTCGACGCAGTACCGGGTCACGATGGACCACCTCCAGGCTCCGCACCGTCATATCACCTTTCAGTTGCTGCCCGGGGCTGACGTGAGGTCAGCCCCGGGCAGCGGCGCGATCAGTCCAGCCGGGCGTCGAACGCCAGCACGTCGACCAGCCCGTCGACCCGCGTCTGCGGCAGACCACGGGCGACGAACCAGGCCCCGACGTTCTGCACGTCCCGCTCCAGGAACGAGCGGCCACGCGGGTTCGCGATCACGTCCACGATCTGCGGCACGTCGATGATGACCAGTCGGCCCCGGTGCACCAGGATGTTGTACGCCGACAGGTCGCCGTGGGCGTAGCCCAGCCGGGCGAGCACCGACAGACTGTGGCCGAGCTGCTCCCACAGGTCGTCGAGGTCGACCTCCTCGGCGGCGAACTGGGCGAGCCGCCGCGCGGCCACACCATCCTCGTCACCGACGAACTCCATCAGGATCTCGGTGCCGGTGATCTGCACCGGGTACGGCACCGCCATCCCGGCCGACCAGAGTCGGCACAGTGCCGTGAACTCGGCCGCCGCCCACTGCCCGGCGATCGCGTCCTTGCCGAAGGCGGTCCGCTTGGCCATCGCCCGGCTGACCCGGGACTCCTTGTGCTGGCGGCCCTCCAGGTAGCCGGAGTCGCGGTGGAACATCCGGTGCTGGGCGTCCCGGTAACGCTTGGCCGCCATCAGCGTCCGGCGCCGGGTGCCCGGCACACCGCGCTCCAGCAGGAAGACGTCAGCCTCCTTGCCGGTCTTGACGATGCCCAATTCGGTGTCGACGGCGGCCAGTTCGGTCACCACCCAGTCAGGGCGGGGCTCCGGCCCCATCTCCGTGGGGGTGGACTGATCCCAGGTGGACCAGCGGTCGCCCTGGACCGGTCCCTCGGGGGCCGGGGCGGCGGATTCGGCGCCGTAACCGGACGGATCGGCGGCAGAGAGGATGTCGGCGGGGAAGTGCTCGGGCTCGAAGTCGTCGAACCGTTCGGTCCGACGTCCGCGCCGGGCGCCGCCCTTGGGGCGGATACGGGAGAAGGAATCGCTGTCGGCAAAGCGCTCGCGCACTGTGGTGGCTCCTGGGAGGCGGCCCACCGGTGCGTCGGATACGACGCTTCGTCAGCCGGTGGGCGAAGAACGGAAGAAGGCGGCGAATGGCGCGCAGGCAGAAGCGCGCCGCGACTGGGCGGCAACCATCGGGACACACCTCCTCGGTCTTCCGGACTCGGACAGCCTGGTCACCCTAGCCGCTCCAGCGGACGGCGCAAGCGAATTTCTCCGCCCCACAGCGGAACGGGGGCTCGCATGAGTTCCCTGGCAGGCGCTCTAGGGTGCCCGGTATGGAGAATCTGACTGTTCCCAGGGTTGCTGCCGGGCCGGTGACCTGCCGGGCCGTCAGGTGGCGGACGTGACGCGGGTCATGGCAACGGCCCCGCGCGGGCGGACAGGCATGGGTGTGGAGATATCGATACGCGCCCGGATCCGGGCCGGGGACGCGGTGGCGTTCGGACAGCTCTTCGAGGAGCACGCTCGGGTGGTGCACCGGCACGCCGCCCGGATGACCGGGGACCGGACCGTCGCCGAGGACGTGGTCTCGCTGACCTTCCTGGAGGCGTGGCGGCTGCGGGCCGGGGTGGCGCCGGAGGGCGAGAGCCTGCGGCCCTGGCTGCTGGGCATCGCCACCAACGTCATCCGGAACACCCGCCGAGCCGCCCGGCGGCACCAGAAGGCGCTGGCCAAGCTGCCGCCGCACGAGGTGGTCCCCGACTTCGCCGCCGAGCTGACCGGCCGGATCGCCGACGCCGAGCAACTGATGGCCGCCAAGGCCGCGTTGGAGCGGCTGCGCCCGGCCGAGCGTGAGGTGTTCGCGCTCTACGTGTGGGAGGGACTGGACCACGCGGCCGTCGCCGAGGCGCTCGGCAAGCCCGTCGGGACGGTCCGGTCCCGGCTCTCCCGGGCCCGGGCCCGGCTGCGCGAGCTCACGGACCAGGAGCTGGCCAGGGAGCGTGCCGAAAGAAGTACGCAACGCCGGAGCGGCAGCGGACAGCTGACAGGTGACCGCGCACTCGCGGTCCGGTCGACCAAGGAGACGATCCGATGAGCACCCACCCCCGGCACCGGTCGGAGCAGGTCGAGCGGGAGGAGCTGGCCCGGCTGCTGCCGGCCGCGGATGCCCCGGAGCCCGACGGTCACCGCCACTTCCTGCTGAAGGAACACCTGATGGACACCGTGACCGAGAACTCCCGGCGCACCACCCGGCGGCGCTCCCTGACGCTGCGTCTGGCACTTCCCGTGGGCGTGGCCGCCGCACTGGTCGGGGCCGTCCTGGTGAACGGCGCCGACCACCCCGCCCCCGCCCCCGGCCCGGCCGTCGCCGGCGGCAGCCCGTCCGCGGGCGTCACGCCCGGCCCGCTGCCCGAGCCGGTCGGCAACGTGGCCTACAGCCTCCAGACCACCGGCACCGACCTCGTCCAGCTCACCCTGCTCGATCAGAACAGGGCCATCGACACGGCCCAACTCCAGCGCGACCTGGACCGGTTCGGCGCCCGCACCCGGGTCTACCCCGGCGAGCCCGGCTGCACCGCGCCCGAGCCGGCCCCGGGCCCCAGCTACCCGGAGGGCCCGGAGATCGCCGCGAACAACGGCACCAACGCGGACCGGCTGGCCTTCTTCGGCTGGGACATCGACACCACTTTCCCGAAGGCCGTCCTGACCGTCCGTCCCTCGGCCATCCCGGCCGGCTTCCAGGTCTACGTCCACCTCCCGCTGGCGAAGACCACCCCGACCACCCACGCCCAGGAGTTCGAGGCCGGCCTGACCACGACCCCGGGGCCGGACTGCATGCCTGCCAAGCCGTACGAGAACCCCTTGGCGAGCCTGTACCCGAGCCCGACGCACTGACCGCAACCGGTGGGCCCCGTCTGGTGGCGGGGCTCACCGGTCTGCTGACGCCACGGCAGGTCACGGACCGTCACGAGTCGTACCCGGACCCTATCGTGAGGACATGACCATTCAGCGCATGGACAACGTCGGCATCGTCGTCGACGACCTCGACGCCGCCGTCGCCTTCTTCACCGAACTCGGCATGGAGCTGGAAGGCAGGATGCCGATCGAAGGACGCTGGGCGGCAAGCGTCGTCGGGCTCGACGACCTGCGCACCGAGATCGCGATGATGCGGATCCCGGACGCCCCGGGCCGGCTCGAACTGGCGAAGTACCACACCCCGCAGGCGATCACCCCCGAGCCGGAGATCACCCCGGCGAACACGCTGGGCCTGCACCGCGTCATGTTCGCCGTCGACGACCTCGAGGACACCCTCGCCCGCCTCCGCCCGCACGGCGCCGAACTCGTCGGCGAAGTGACGCGCTACGAGGACAGCTACCTGCTCTGCTACCTCCGCGGGCCGAGCGGAATCATCGTCGCGCTGGCCGAGCAGCTGAGCTGACCAGCGAGTCAGCGTTCGGCGGCCGGTACGCCGTTCCAGCGCCACTTGGTGAGGCGGGGACGGCCCGGGAGCTCGCCGCGGCCGGTGCACCAGAGCAGGGCGGGCCAGGGCTCGGCGTCGGCGGGGGAGTCGGGGAAGAGCCGGGCCAGCACCCGTTCGCAGAGCTCGGCGGGCGGGGCCCACGGCAGGCCGAAGCCCTCGGCCAGGTCGTGGGTGTGGGCCAGGATCTCCACGATGCCCATGGCGGTGAAGCCCTCGGGGTCGGAGATGCCGAAGATGTGGTGCGCCCGGACCTGCGGCGGCGTGCAGCGAGCCATCGCGACCAGCAGCGCACCGGTGGTCTCCAGCACCTGGAGCATCCCGGCGGGCCCGGCCGCACGGTCGACGCCGATCGCGTTGGCGGGGCCGCCGGCCCGCGTCCGTGTCCAGCTGAACGGCACCTCACGTTCCAGCGGCGGGGTCCGCGGGCCGATCTGGGCGGCGTACGAGAAGAGGTCGTCGGCCAGGTGCTCGGCGGTCTCCCAGCACGTCCACTCCAGCGAACCGGCCGGCTGGTCCCAGCCCGCCTCGGGCGCCGCGCGCAGGGTGTCGACGGCGAGCCGAACGGCCAGGTCGAGGTCGTCCGGCGTCACCGGCTGGGTTGAACGGATCATGGTCATGGCAGGACCGTACCCTGCCGGTCAGCGGGGGTGACAGCCCATTCTGCCGGACCGTCAGCGCAGCAGGCCGAAGCGCTGGGAACGGCTGTGGCCGCGCTCGTCTGCACGAGCGCGGCCACCTGTCAGAACCGGTCAGTCCCTACCGGGGCACCGGGCCGAGGATCTTGACCGAGCTCTCATGGACGCCGACGTCGGTCTGCTCGGTTGCCCAGCCTGCGGCGGTGAGCACCTGCTCGACGGCGACGGTCATGGCCTCCAGGGCCGTGCTGCCGAGCGGGATGGCTCGCTGGAGAGCCAGCTGCGGGGAGGCGACGATCAGGTCCTTGAGCTCCCGGCTCGGCTCCCAGGTGACGAACACTCCGCCGGAGCTGTCGGCGCTGGCGTCGTAGTAGACGACGAACGTCGACGAACCGATCGTCTTGCCGGCCCGGCTGTCGCCGCCCCGGACGACGGGAAGGCCGACGAACCGGAGGTCGGCCTCGACCGCCTCGGTCCGTTCGACGAGTACCTGCTCCTCGTCCTGGCCCACTCGCTCGGGAACAGTCATGAGCTTCCCTCCATGTCAGAGCCCACGACGCTGCTTCGCGGCGGCGACCATCCTAGCGAACTCCTCTGCCCACACCTTGTTCAGCAGCTTGCCCTCCTTGGTGAGCGGAGAGGCGTAAGGGATCACGTACGTGATGGTGGCTCCCTTGGCCCGCGCGTCCGTCGCCAGCATCGGGCCGCACATGTCCGGGCAGGGGGCCCGGTCGGTGAAGAGGGCGAGGACCTTGTCGTCCGCGGCCAGCTGGTCCATGACCCGCTGCTCGGCGTGGCCCGCGTCACCGCTCGACGCGCGGACCAGCCGGGTGCTGCCGTCAGCGGCCCGCACCCGGGCGACGGCCACGTTGCGCTCGGCGTCCCAGAAGCCCGAGGCGTACCGGAGGTCGAACGCCGCGGTGCTCAACTCGTCGCTGTCGTAGGCGATCTGCAGCGGGCAGAGCGGGTTGGCGTTGTGGACCAGCAGGGAGGTGGCACCGGCCAGCACGTAGTACGTGTGGACGCTGTTGACCGTCAGGTTGTACGCGGCCTGCAGCGCCGTCCGGTGGCGGGTCCCGGTGACCGCGGCGGTGCGACCGTCCGCGACGCGCAGGGTGTCACCGACCGTCAGCTCGGCCGCGTCCCGCCAGGACCGGGCGCTCGCCACCCAGAACGGGTGGTGATCGGTGGCGGTGACCGTGGCGGTGGAACCGTCCGGGGCCGTGACGGTCAGATCGGTGAAGTCACGGTCGTCCGGAGTGAGGATGGTGGCTTCTACCCGCTGGGGACCGGTGGCCCCGGTCACCGGGTCGGTGGCGAGCACCGAGTCACCGGCCCGGACCGCCTCGATCGGCCGCGCGCTGCCGTCGCCCATCAGGACGGGGGTGCCGGCCGGGAAGCTGTTGCTGGTGAAGCACGCCGTACGGGCCTCCCCGGCGATCCGCGCCTCGTTCTCCAACTGCCGTACCAGGGACGGGTCGAGAGCGGAATTGTTGTGCAGGGCGGCCAGCGCCGCATCGGTGCCGGCCCCGTTCCTGAGGGTGAGGCGGAAGGAGGTGACGGCGTCGGCGGTGGCGGTGAGCTTCGCGATGATCGCGTCGCTGTAGCCGTTCAGGGTGGCCTGGACGGCCAGTTTGGCCTGCTCGAGTTCGACGCCCGTCTCCAGGGCGAAGCGCAACGCGACGACACCCTTGGCGCCCTTGGCGAGGGTGCCGTAGGGGATGAAGTTGGATGCGGCCCAGGCGCAGGGGCCGTTGAGGCCGGGGTTCTTCCAGCACTTGACGAAGTCACCGGTGAGGGCTTCGAAGATGAGCTGGTTGGTGCTCTTGTACTCCTTCTTGGCGGTGGTGTCGTACTGCGTGTCGATCGGATCGCTGCGGAGGAGGACGGTGTCCCAGTTGCTGTACTTGCCCTGGCAGGCGGCGATGGAGAGGTTCGGCTCGGGGCAGGTCTTCAGGTAGTAGTCGACCGTGCCGGTGATCTTGACGGTGACCGGCACGTCACAGACCAGCTTCTTGCCCTCCTCCCGCCAGCCGCCGGGGAAGATGGCGATGATGATCGGGTCGTACTCGACACACTTGCTGTGGTCCTCGCGGACGACCTTGGACTTCACGTCGGACCGGGGCACGCCCTCGACGAAGGTGACCCGGCCGTTCGCGTCGACGACGGCCGTCTCGCTCTGCATCTTGCCTTCGGCCGTGTTGGCCTGCTGCTTCGCCATGATCAGCTGCGCGGCCTCCCGGGCGGCCGTGAAGGCCTCGTCCCGGCTCTTGCCGGCGGCGACGGACGAGGCCTGGGCCTCGTCGGAGGCGGTCTTCGCGTCGGAGGCGTACTTCTTGGCCTGCTTGGCGTAGCCGGCCGCCGAGTTGGCGGAGACGCCGGCGCTGCGGGCCGAGGCCTGGGCGGCGGCGGCAGCGGTACGGGCCTGCTTGGCGTAGGCGGCCGCCTGGTCGGCGGATGCCTTGGCCTGGGCGGCCGAGGCGGCGGCCTTCGAGGCCCAGTCGGCGGCCTGTGCGGCGGAGGCCTGCGCCTGGTTGGCGTACGCGGCGGCCTCGTTGGAAGCGTTGCGCGCGGTGGCGTAGGACCGGGCGGCCTGGGCCGCGTACTCGCGGGCCTGGGCGACGTTGCCGTCGATGGTGGCGAGATAGGAGTTGATGGTGGCGACGTGGGCCGCCGTGAAGGCGTCGCGCTGGCGGGCCAGCGGGAGGCCGGTCTGCAGGAACGGCTCGATGCCGGAGGCGGGACCGGCCATGGCGGCCTGGGCGGCGGTCTGGACCTCGGGGCCGCCGGAGGCGATGGCCTGGGTGATCAGGACCCGGTTGTCGTGCTCGCGCGCGATGTACTGACCCTTGGTCAGGAACGCGCGGACGTCCGCGTGGGTGCCGCCCATGGCGGTGTTGGCGGCGTCCTGCACACCGGGACCGCCGGCCGACTGGATCTGCGAGAGCAGGGCCCGGTCGTCGTGCTCCTGGCCGGCGTAGGCGCCGGTGGTCAGGAAGTCGCGGACCTGCGCGGCGGTGCCCACCGAGGCGGTCTCGGCCGCGAGTTTGTGCTCCAGCTTCGTCGAGCCCTCGGCGATGCCCAGGACGCTGCTGCGGTCGTCCTGCTCCCGGGCCCGCGCGAGGTCGGAGCTGAGGAACGCGAGGACCGCGCCGTCCGAGCCCTCGAGCGCGGTCTGCGCCGCGGCCTGAGCCCAGGGGCCGCCCGCGTCCAGCAGCCGGACCGCGGCCTGACGGCCCTTGGCCACCACGGTCTTCTGGTCGGCTCCGGCGGCGGTGGCCTCGGTGATCAGCTGCTCGGTGTCGGCCGCGAGCTGGGTGGTCTTGCCGGCCTCCCAGGCCGCCCGACGGTTCTTCAGGTCCTCGTCCCGGTAGGCCTGTTGCGCGAGGGCCACCTCGGCGGCCTGCTGCGCGTCCAGGCGCTCCTGGTCGGAGGCGCGGGCGATGGCCGCGATGCTGTGGGCCTGCTTCGCCGCGTTCTCCGCGGACACGGCGGCCGCATCGGCGGCGGTGGCCGCGGCCTGCGCGGTGTCGGCGGCCCGGGCGGAGTCGCCGGCGTGCGCGGCCGCGTCCTCCGCTGCGGCTGCCGCCGCCTCGGCGTGGGCGGCGGCGGAGTTGGCCGCCTGCTGCGACTCGCGGGCGGCCGCGGCGGCCTCGTCGGCGATCCTGGTGGTGGCCTTCGCCGCGCGACTGGCTTCCGCGGCGGCACTCTTGGCCCGGGCGGCTGCCCGCCTGGCCCGGTCCGCGGCGTCCCCGGAGACACCCGAGGCACCGGCCGCGTCGGCGGAGGCCTGGGCGGCGGCAGCGGCGTTGTTGCCTGCGGATTCGGCGGCCTTCGCCGCCTCCTTGGCCTGGGTCGACGCCCGTTCGGCCCAGCCGCTGGCCTCGCCTGCGGTACGGGCGTCGGCGGCGGCGTCGCGGGCGGCGACGGCCGCCGCGCGCGCCTGGTCGGCCTTGCCCGCGTCGCCCGCGGTGTCGGCCGCTGCGGACCGGGCCCGGGTGGCGGCCTTGCCCGCCTTCATGGCGGCCGCCGCCGCGTCGGCCGTGGCGTTCGCGGCCTGCCGCGCGGCCTCGTTGGCCGCCTTGGCCGCAGCCGTCGCGTTCTGGACGGAGTTGGCCGCCCGGACGGCGGCGTCCGCCGCCCGGTCGGCCGCGTTGGACGCCTTCGCGGAGTCGGCCTGCGAGGTCCGGGTCTCCTCGGCGGCGCGCTCCGCCGCCTGCTTGGCCAGCGCGGTCGCCTGGAGCGCCTGGGCGGACGCGTCCCGGGCGATCCTGGCCTGCTCGCCGGCCTGGTCGGCGGCGTTCCGCGTCAGGTCCGCCAGCTGAGCGACGGTCAGGGTCTCCTGGTCGTGGGCCGCGGCGGTCTGGTAGCCGTAGCGCAGGAACTCCCGGACGTCCTCGGCGCCGCCGCCCATCGCGGCGTTGGCGGCCTGCTGCACCTGCGGGCCGCCCACGTTCATCAGCTGGGACAGCTTGACCCGGTCGTCGTGCTCGCGGGCGTTGAACTGACCCACGTTCAGGAACTGGACGACGTCCTGCAGCGGGCCGGCCATCGCCTTGTTCGCGGCCTCCTGCACCGCCGGGCTGCCGGTCGACATGATCTGGGACAGCAGCACCCGCTGGTCGTGCTCGTACGGGTTCTGGATCCCCTTGTCGAGGAAGGTCTGCAGACCGGCCGCGTTGCCCGCGAGCGCGGTGGTCGCGGCTTCCCGGACCCCCGGCCCGGCGATCGCGATCAGTTCCTCGACGCGGGCCCGCAGGTCGTGCTCCGCGGCGACGGCCTTGCCGGTCAGCACGAAGGCCGTCACGTCCGCGTCGGAGCCGGCCAGGGCCGTTTCGGCGGCCCGCCGCACGGCCGGTCCGCCGGCCTGCCAGGCCGCGACCGCCTTCACCCGGTCGGCGACGGGTCCGGTCGCGGGCGGGGCATCGGCCGCGAAGGCCGGAATCGTCAGCAGCCCGGTCAGCAGGCTGCCCGCGATCAGGCCGACGGCGGCGCGCCGTCGGCCTGATCGCCTGTCATCAGTGATCCTCATCGAAGATCTGAATTCCCCTCATATCGGCCACCGGCGCCCTGGCCGGTGGCGTCGAATCGCGAAGGGACCCGTGGGCGCGACGTCGGGAGTCGCGCCCATGGGCCCCGTGGAGCCGGTCGAGGACCGTCCGTCAGGACAGGTTCCAGACCTGGTCGTTCCAGGCCGGGTTGCAGCCGTACTGCAGGACGGCCGCGCCGTCCTCGGGGGTGCGCCAGGAGACGTACATGCACTTGTTGGTCACGGCGTTGCGGATCTGGTAGCCGCCGCCGGTGACCGGGTCGAGGTACCAGACCTGGTCGGCCCAGGCGGGGTTGCAGTCGTACTGGGTGACGGGCGCGTTGTCCTCAGGGGTGCGCCAGGAGACGACCAGGCAGCGGTTGGTGACCGGGTTGCGGAACTGGTAGCCGCCGCCGGTGACCGGCTCCAGCTTCCAGACCTGGTCGATGTACCGCGCGTCGCAGCCGACCTGCAGAGCCGGGGCAGCGTTGTCGGGGGTGCGCCAGGAGACGTAGAGGCACTTGTTGGTGTTGACGTTCCGCACCTGGGCCGTGCGCCAGCGGGTCTGCTGGATCCAGGTGCCGAGGTTGTCGACGCGGGTGCTGCCGGCGCCGGTACGGGTCTCGCCCGCCGGGGCGTCGAGGCAGCCGCCCAGCCAGGAACGGGAGGCGACGGCGACGATCTCGGTGGAACCGTTGGCGGTACGGAGCAGCGGGGCCCCGGTGTCGCCCTGGCAGACGGCGGAGGAGCCCGCAGCGGGGGTGCTGTCGAGGCCGGTGGCGGTGACGGCGCCCGCGGTGTGGGTGACGTTGTGGGGGTTGGTGGGACGCCACTGGGTGGCGGTGCGCCCGAAGCCCGGGATGCGCAGGCTCTCGCCCGCCACCGGGGCGGTGGTGGCGACCTTGGCCAGGGTGATGTCCTCGATCGGGGTGGCCAGGCGGGCCATCGCGAGGTCACGGTCGGTGCGGGGGACGAGTTCCGTGATGTCGACGGTCTTGCCGCCGATCGTCACGGTGCTCTTGGTGGCGGGCGCGCCGGCGGCGAGCGTGGCGGGGGTGTCGGTGAAGCAACCGGCCGAGGTGAGGGCCCAGTAGCGGTCGACGAGGGTGGCGGTGCAGGCGCGGGAGCCCGGGCGTCCGGGCTGGCCGACGAGAACACTGCCGATGGCCGGAGTGTCGGTGGTGACGGCCGGTGCGGCGGGGCCGTCGGTGGCGTTGAGCTCGAGCAGGGTGGTGCCGTCGGCGGACGTACCCTCGCCCACGGGGGTGTAGAGGTTCTTCTTGATGTCGATGCTGCTGACCGAACCACCGGTGTTCAGGGTGGCCTTGACGGTGTGGTCGTCACCCTTGACGCTGTAGACCTTCGGCAGCTCCAGCGCCAGGAAGCCCGACGGCCCGGTGACCTTGAAGCAGACCTTCACGGAGCCGGTGTCGAAGGTCCGGCTGAACACCTCGATCAGGTTGTCGGTCGAGGTGCAGTCCGCGAGGCGGATGTTGCCGTCCCCGGATTTCAGGGTGACGTGACTATCCGTCAGGATCTTTGCCGCACCCGGATAGGAGAAGTTCTCGACTGCCAGTGGTGCCGTGGCCTCAGCCGCCGAAGCGGGCATCGAACCGGCCATCAGAGGTATGGCCAGAACGGCGGCGAACGGCCATACCGCTCGACGAACCTTACGCACAAGCGCTCCTAGAAAATGGCATGCCTGGGAGACGCTGATGCCCCCCATCGCACGCGAATTGCCGAGCGGACGTTAGCTGTTTTGGATCTTGAGGACGCTCCCGGACCGCCCCCGCAGACTTCCGGGCGAGGGCGGTCCGGGAGCTCAGGCCTACGGGAGGCGGATGGCGTTCCAGTCCCAGTTGGCGTTGGCGGGGACGGAGTAGCTGCTGGTGAAGGGCTGGATGTGACCGGTGGCGTCGGCGAGGCCGGTGAACATCTTGATGGAGCCGTCGCCGAAGCGGTACATCATGGCGAGGTCGGCGCGGTGGTCGCCGTTGAAGTCGCCGGAGATGAAGCGGATGGCGTTCCAGTCCCAGCTGTCGGCGGGGACGGTGTAGCCGGAGGTGTACTCGCCGAAGGCGCCGTTGGCGTCGGTGAAGGAGGTCATGAACGCGATCGAGCCGTTGGTGTGGCGGTAGGCCATGATCGCGTCTGAGCGGCCGTCACCGTTGGCGTCACCGGCGTAGAGCTGGATGGCGTTCCAGTCCCAGTTGGCGTTGGCGGGAACGCCGTAGCTGCTGGTGAAGGGCTGGATGTGACCGGTGGTGTCGGCGAGGCCGGTGAACATCTTGATGGAGCCGTCGCCGAAGCGGTACATCATGGCGAGGTCGCTGCGGTGGTCGCCGTTGAAGTCGCCGGAGATGAAGCGGATGGCGTTCCAGTCCCAGCTGGCCGGGGGGACGACGTAGCCGGAGGTGTACTCGCCGAACGCGCCGTTGGTGTCGGTGAGGGAGGTCATGAAGGCGATGGAGCCGTTGGTGTGGTGGTAGGCCATGATCGCGTCTGAGCGGCCGTCACCGTTGGCGTCACCGGCGTAGAGCTGGATGGCGTTCCAGTCCCAGTTGGCGTTGGCGGGAACGCCGTAGCTGCTGGTGAAGGGCTGGATGTGACCGGTGGCGTCGGCGAGGCCGGTGAACATCTTGATGGAGCCGTCGCCGAAGCGGTACATCATGGCGAGGTCGGCGCGGTGGTCGCCGTTGAAGTCGCCGTTGATGAACTTGATGGAGTCCCAGTCCCAGCTGGCCGGGGGGACGACGTAGCCGGAGGTGTACTCGCTGAACGCGCCGTTGGTGTCGGTGAGGGAGGTCATGAACGCGATCGAGCCGTTGGCGTGGTGGTAGGCCATGATCGCGTCCGAACGACCGTCACCGTTCGCGTCACCACGGGTCACCGAGCGCAGGACGGTGTCCCCGACCCACTGGCCGAGGTTGTCGACGCGGGTGCTGGCGGCGCCGGTACGGGTCTCGGCGGCGGGGGTGCCGAGGCAGCCGCCCAGCCAGGAACGGGAGGCGACACCGGCGATCTCGACGGTGCCGTTCTGGTCGCGGAGCAGCGGAGCTCCGGCGTCACCCGCGCAGATCGGGGCGGCGCCGGTCGCGGGCGAGCTGTCGATGCCCGTGGCGGTGATGGCGCCCGTGGTGTGCGTGGTGGTGTGGGGGTTGACGGGACGCCACTGGGTGGCGGTGCGGCCGAAGCCGGGGACGCGCAGGCTCTCCCCGGTCGCGGGAGCGGTGGTGGCGAGCTTGGCCGGGGTGATGCCGTCGACCGGGCCGGCCAGGCGGGCCATCACGAGGTCGCGGTCCGTACGGGGGACGAGCTCGACGATGTCGACCGTCTTGCCGCCGATCGTCACGGTGCTCTTGGTCGCGGGCGCGCCGGCGGCGAGCGTGGCGGGGGTGTCGGTGAAGCAGCCGGCCGAGGTCAGGGCCCAGATGCGGTCGACCAGGGTGGCGGTGCAGGCACGCGAGCCGGCCCGACCGGGCTGGCCGATGACGAGGCTGCCGACCGCGGGGGTGTCGGTGGTGACGGCCGCTGCGGCGGGTCCGTCGGTGGCGTTGAGCTCGAGCAGGGTGGTGCCGTCGGTGGAGGTGCCCTCGCCGACGGGGGTGTAGAGGTTCTTCTTGATGTCGACGCTGCTGACCGAACCGCCGGTGTTCAGCGTGGCCTTGACGGTGTGGTCGTCGCCCTTGACGCTGTAGACCTTCGGCAGCTCGAGGGCCAGGTAGCCGGTGGGCCCGGTGACCTTGAAGCAGACCTTGACGGAGCCGGTGTCGAAGGTCCGGCTGAACACCTCGATCAGGTTGTCGGTCGAGGTGCAGTCGGCCAGCTGGATGTTGCCGTCCCCGGACTTCAGGGTGACGTGCTGCTCCGCGAGGATCTGCGCGGCCCCCGGGTAGGAGAAGCCCTCCACCGTCAGCGGCGGGGTGGCCTCGGCCGCCGAGGCCGACATCGAACCGGCCATCAGAGGTATTGCCAGAACGGCGGCAAGCGGCCAGACCATTCTACGGACCGTACGCACAAGTGCTCCCAGAAAATGACATGCCTGGGAAGCCCTGTCGCCCCCCATGGCAGGTGAATTGCCGACCGGACGCTACCGGCTTGCGTTCTTGACCGTCAAAGCCTTCGGGCAGTCCTCGTCAGGTTTTGTGGCGGCGGACATTCTGGCAGGTCGGAGGCGATTTCCGTTCCCGAACTGCTGCCTCTCCGGAACGCGTCCGGCGGCCGGTTCCCAGCATTGTGGGAACCGGCCGCCGGACAACGGATATTGACGCCGGGTCAGGGAGCGGACGGGCCGCCGTGGTACTTGGTCCAGCCCTCACCCTGCGGGTCGACGGCCCACAGGGCGTTGCGGGTGTCGCGGACGAAGGTGACCAGGTGGTTGTCGGCCGGGTCCACGATCGTCTGCGGTACGGCGTCGGCCGCCAGGACGGTGTCGTCGGGGGTCTTGGTGAACTGGGTCCAGCCGGCGCCCAGCGGGTCGACCATGAACAGGCGGTTGTCGGGCCCGTTGACGTAGGTGATCAGGTGGCGCTGGCCGGAGGGGCCGGCGACGGTGGTCGGGTCGGTGGCGGCCATCGCGCCGAAGTCGACCCAGCCCTCGGCCTGCGGGTCCACCGACCACAGGTGGTTGGCGGTGTCGCGGACGTAGGTGACGAGGTGTCCGTCGGCCGGGTCGATCACGGTGTGGGGAACGGCGTTGGGCGCCAGGACCGTGCCGGAGGGCGTCTTGATGAACGTCGTCCAGCCGTTGCCGCGCTGGTCGACGGAGTAGAGCAGGTTGTTCGGGCCGTTCACGTAGACGATCACGTGGCCGTTGGCCGCGATGGCGGTCGGGTCGGTGGCGGCCATCGCGCCGAAGTCGACCCAGCCCTCGGCCTGCGGGTCCACGGACCACAGGTGGTTGGCGGTGTCGCGGACGTAGGTGACGAGGTGTCCGTCCGCGGGGTCGACCACGGTGCTGGGCACCGCGTTGGGTGCGAGGACGGTGTTGGAGGAGGTCTTGGTGAACTCGATCCAGCGCTGGTTCTCGCTCGCGCGCTCGTCGAAGGACCACAGCCTGTTGTCGGGGCCGTTGACGTACACGATGACGTGGTTGTTCGCCGGGTTCACCACGGCGACGGGGTCGGCGGCAGCGTACGCCCCCCAGTTCCGCCAGCCCTCGCCCTGCGGGTCGACCGACCACAAGTGGTTGTCGCTGTCCCGCAGGTAGGTCACCAGGTGCTTGTCGGCCGGGTCCACGATCGTGAACGGCGAGCCCTTGGTGACCGTGCCCGACGGCGTCGAACTCGCCGTCCGGGTGATCCACTGGGCGATGTCGTCCACCCGGGTGCCGGACGCTCCGGTACGGGTCTCGGACGCGGAAGTTCCGAGGCAACCGCCCTGCCAGGCGCGGCTGTTGACCGCGGCCAGCTCGTAGCCGGTGCCGGTCCTGCGGATCGCCGGACCACCGGCGTCACCCTGGCAGATCGTGTCGGCCGGGGCCTTGGCCGCGAGGTCGAGGCCGGTGGCGGCGACGGCGCCGACGGTGAAGGTGGCGGTGTGGAGCTTGCCGGGCACCCACTCGACCTTGGTGCGACCGTAGCCGGCCACCGTGAACTCCTGGCCGCCGACCGGAGCGGTGGCGGCGACAGGCATCGGAGTGACCCCGGCGGCGGGCACCGCGAGGCGGGCCATCACCAGGTCGCGGTCGGTACGGGGGACGAGCTCGACGAGGTCGACGGTCTTGCCGCCGATCGTCACGGTGCTCTTGGTGGCGGGCGCGCCGGCGGCGAGCGTGGCGGGGGTGTCGGTGAAGCAACCGGCCGTGCTCAGGACCCAGTACGGGTCGACGAGGGTGGCGGTGCAGGCGCGGGAGCCCGCGCGGCCGGGCTGGCCGATGACGACGGCACCGACCGCCGGGTACTCGCTGGTGGTGGCCGATGCGGCGGGCCCGTCGGTGGCGTTCAGTTCCAGCAGGGTGGTGCCGTCGGCGGAGGTGCCCTCGCCGACAGGGGTGTAGAGGTTCTTGCGGATGTCGACGCTGCTGACCGAACCGCCGGTGTTGAGCGTGGCCTTGACGGCGTGGTCGTCGCCCTTGACGCTGTAGACCTTCGGGAGCTCCAGCGCGAGGTAGCCGGTGGGCCCGGTGACCTTGAAGCAGACCTTGACGGAGCCGGTGTCGAAGGTCCGGCTGAAGACCTCGATCAGGTTGTCGGTCGAGGTGCAGTCCGCGAGGCGGATGTTGCCGTCCCCGGACTTCAGGGTGACGTGACTCTCCGCCAGGATCTTTGCTGCATCCGGGTAGGAGAAACCCTCCACCGCCGGCGGCAGGGTGGCCTCAGCGGCCGAGGCCGATACCGAACCGGCCATCACGGGTATTGCCAGAACGGCGGCAAGCGGCCACACCACTCTACGAGCCATACGCACAAGTACTCCCAAAGAAATGACATGCCTGGGAGACGCTGCTGCCCCCATCGCACGCGAATTGCCGACCGGACGCTACCGGCTGGTGTTCTTGAGCGTCAAAGCCTTCGGGCAGTCCTCGTCAGGTTTTGTGGCGGCGGACATTCTGGCAGGTCGGAGGCGATTTCCGTTCCCGAACTGCTGCCTCTCCCGAACGCGTCCGGCGGCCGGTTCCCACCATGCTGGGAACCGGCCGCCGGACAGCGGGTATTGACACTGGGTCAGGATTTCGGGGCGATCACCGGATCAGTGCTTGCGGGCCCGGCTCGGCTGGACCCGGGGCGGTTCGCCCTCGGCCTTGGGGTGGTCCGGCGGGTAGGGCAGGTCGCCCACGCCGTGGTCGGCGGCCTGACGGTCGGCCAGCTCCAGGAGCGGGTCGAGGCGGAAGGCGTGGTCGGGGAGGTCCGCGTGCAGGTCGCCCAGTTCCGCGTAGCGGGCGGGCATGGTGCGGATGGTGAAGTCGAGCGGGGTGGCCTGGTCCAGCTCCTCCCAGCGCAGCGGCGCCGAGACGGTCGCCTCCGGGCGGGGCCGGACGGAGTAGGGGGAGGCGATGGTGCGGTCGCGGGCCATCTGGTTGTAGTCGACGAAGATCCGTTCGCCGCGTTCCTCCTTCCACCAGTTGGTGGTGACCTTGCCCGGCATCCGGCGCTCCAGCTCGCGCCCGAGCGCGATCACCGCGTGCCGGCAGTCGGCGAAGGTCCACTCCGGCACGATCGGCACGTACACGTGCAGGCCGCGGCCGCCGGAGGTCTTCGGCCAGCCGCGCAGGCCGTGCTCCTCCAGGACGGCGCGCAGCTCGTGCGCGGCCCGGACGGCGTCGGCGAAGTCGGTGCCGGGCTGCGGGTCGAGGTCGATCCGCAGCTCGTCCGGGTGTTCGGTGTCCGTGCGGCGGACCGGCCAGGGGTGGAAGGTCAGGCAGCCCAGGTTGACCGCCCAGAGCACGGCGGCCGCCTCGGTCGGGCAGATCTCGTCGGCGGTGCGGCCGCTGGGGAAGGCGATCCGGGCGGTCGGCAGCCAGTCCGGCAGGCTCTTGGGGGCGCGCTTCTGGTAGAAGAACTCCGCCTCGATCCCGTCCGGGAAGCGCTGCAGCGTGGTCGGCCGGTCGCGCAGCCCGCGCAGCGCGCCGGGGGCCACCGCGAGGTAGTACTCCGCCACGTCCCGCTTGGTGTACCCGTGCTCGGGGAAGTACACCTTGTCCGGATTGGAGAGCCGCACCGCCCGGCCGTCCACGTCCAACTCGATCGCCGTACTCGCCATGGCCTCCACGCTAGGCCGACCGTGCCAAGGCCGCGCGTCCTGGCGCGCATCCGAGCTGACGGACCGCCACCATCGGGGTATGGACCTCCCCGTGCTGCCGCCCGTCCCGCCGATGCTGGCCAAGGCCGTGACCCGGATTCCGCCGGGCCTGCACTACGAGGCGAAGTGGGACGGCTTCCGGGCGATCGTGTTCCGGGACGGCGACGAGGTCGAGATCGGCAGCCGTACGGGCAAGCCGCTGAACCGGTACTTCCCCGAGGTGGTCGAGGCGGTGCGGGCCGAGCTGCCGGAGCGGTGCGTGGTCGACGGTGAGATCGTGATCGCGCACGACGGACGGCTGCACTTCGAGGAGCTGCTCGAGCGCATCCACCCCGCCGCCTCCCGGGTCCGCACCCTGGCGGAGCGCACCCCCGCCTCGTTCGTGGCCTTCGACCTGCTCGCGCTGGGCGGGGACTCGTACCTGGAGCGGCCGCTGAGGGAGCGTCGGGAGGCGTTGGTGGCCGCACTGGCCGGGGCGCGGGCGCCGGTTCACCTGGCCCCGGCGACCACCGACCCGGCGGTGGCCGCGCAGTGGTTCGGCCAGTTCGAGGGCGCGGGCCTGGACGGGGTGGTGGCCAAGCAGCTCGACCAGCCGTACCAGCCGGGGGCCCGGGCGATGTACAAGATCAAGCACAGCCGGACCGCCGACTGCGTGCTGGCCGGCTACCGCGAGCACAAGAGCGGTCCGGTGGTCGGCTCGCTGCTGCTCGGTCTGTACGACGAGGCCGGGCAGCTCCAGCACGTCGGGGTCTGCGCCTCCTTCACGATGGCCCGCCGGGCCGAACTGGTCGAGGAACTGGCGGAGTTGCGCCTGCCCGAGGGCGCCGAGCACCCGTGGATGGCCTGGCAGGACGAGGCGGCCCAGGCGGCCGCCCGGCTGCCCGGCGGACAGAGCCGCTGGACCGGCGGCAAGGACCTGAGCTGGGTGCCGCTGCGCCCCGAGCGGGTCTGCGAGGTCGGGTACGACCACATGGAGGGCACCCGGTTCCGGCACACCACCCAGTTCAAGCGCTGGCGGCCGGACCGGGCGCCGGAGTCCTGCGGCTACCAGCAGCTGGAGGAGCCGGTGGGCTACGACCTGGCGGAGCTGCTCGGACCCACGGTCAGCTGAGCACGGTGCAGGGCAGCGGGTCGAAGCCGTTGAAGCCCTGGGTCAGGTAACTGGTGGCGTACGCCCCGCTGGAGAGGATCCACACCGGGTCGCCGGAGACCACAGCCTTTGGGACCGGGACCCGGGCGTGCTCGTGGTCGTAGGCGTCGTCGCTGTCGCAGGTCGGACCGGCCACCACGGCCGGGACGTACTCCGCGTCCGGGTGGGTCGGGAAGACCAGTCGGTACTGCAACTCGTCCATCTCGTACAGGCCGTTGAACTTGCCGCAGCTCAGGTAGAGCCAGTGCTCCGGCCGGCCGTCCGACTGCCGACGGGAGGAGAGCCGGTAGACGTGGGCCCGGATCGCGCCCTGGTCGGCGACCAGGTGCCGGCCGGGCTCGATGACGAAGTCCAGGGTGCCGCCCGCGAGTTCCCTGAGCCGGTCGACGCCCTCGCGGATCACCGCGAACATCTTGTCCAGCGGCGGGTCGAGCGGCCTGCCGTGCCGGTCGTGGTAGCCGAGCGCGGGCAGCCCGCCGCCGAGGTTGACGTGGTCGAGCCGGATGCCGCGCCGACGGAGCGTCAGCAACACCTCGGCCAGCTGCTCGAAGGCGTCCTGCCAGGCCTCGGTGGTCATCTGCTGCGAACCGACGTGCACCGACAGGCCCGCCGGGGTCAGCCCCGCCGCCCGGGCGGCCTCCAGCACCAGCACCGCGTCGTCCGCCGAGCAGCCGAACTTCCGGCTCAGCCCCCAGAGCGCGCCGGTCCCGCTGGTGGCGAGCCGACAGAACACCCGGGCGCCGGGGGCGTGGGCGGCGATCGCCGCGACGTCCTCCAGGCTGTCGGTGGCGAAATCCCTGATCCCCAGCCGGTACGCCTCGGCGATGCCCCGGTCGGACTTGACGGTGTTGCCGTAGTGGACCAGGCCGGGCGGCACGCCGGTGCGCAGCGCCTGGGCGATCTCGTTCGGGCTGGCCGCGTCGAACCCGGCGCCCTGCCCGGCCAGTTGGGCCAGCACATCGTCCACCGGGCAGGCCTTCAGGGCGAACCGGACGGCGACCCCGGGCAGCTCCTCGACCAGCGCCGCGTACCGTTCGCCGATGGCCGCCAGGTCGTAGATGATCCGGTCCTCGGTGGCGGCGGCCAGCGCGGCCTGCAGGCTCACTTGGCGGAGTCCTCTGCACGCCAGGACCTGAGGCCGAGCAACTTCTCGCCGAGCTCGTCGAGTTCGGGGCTGCCGTAGCGCTCCCACTCGGGCCGGACGGCGTCGCCGACCAGGGTCCAGTTCCACTCGGGGGTGCCGAGGGTGCGCCAGGAGTTGATCCGGGAGGTGCGCAGCTCCTCGTGCTCCTCCAGAGCGGGCATCATCGAGAGGTACTGGACCGCCCGGACGCCGTCGGCGGAGGTGTTGGCGGCGACGCCGTGGGCCAGCAGGCCGTTCCAGATCAGCAGGTCACCGGCCTTCAGCTCGGGCCGGACGACCGGGAGTTCGGCCCGGTCGACGGTCGGCCGGATCGGGTCGCGGTCGGCGGGCTGGGCGGCCTGCCACTGGTTGAACTGCCGGAACAGCTCCGGGTTGCACTGGAATCCGCCGTGGCCGTCCTGAGTGTCGTTCAGCGCGATGATGCCCTGGACGCGTTGCGGCAGGATGCCCTGGGTGGTGTCGACGTCCCAGTGCAGTTCGATGTCGAAGCCGCGGTCGGTGGCCTCGATCAGGTCGCGTGAACGGTTGCCGGTGTTGGGCGGGTTGAGGTTGAGCCGGTCCAGGGTGACCCAGAGCTGCTCGCTGTCCCAGACGTCGACGAAGGCCTCGTAGACCCGGCGGTTCTGCCGCATGCTCCACTGCAGCCGGTGCTGGTACGCCTCGACGAAGCCGTAGACGTGCAGGTGCCGGTCGAGCTCGTCCCGGTACGGGCGCTCGGGGTACCAGGTCTCCGGGCGGTCCGGGTCCATGTCCTGGAACTCCCAGGCGAACGCCAGCAGTTGGCGGGCCTCCTCGGCCGGGACGGCCTGCCTGACGATCACGTAGCCGTAGGTCTGCCAGAAGTCGTAGTCCTCCTCGGAGAGGACGCGCAGCGGCCGGGTCTTCCGGATCTCCCGCAGCGCCGTCCGGGCCAGGTACGTCTCGCCGTCCGCACTGAAGTAGGGCCGGTCGGTGGCGGCGCGATGGAGATACGGGTCGGGCGTGGGCATGCAGTCACTCCAGGTCGGGTGGTCGACGTGGCCCGGACTCCCGTCGGGGGAAAGGGCGTTGGAATCCGGCCGTGGGGAATGGACGCCGCACGGGCCGCTTCCCTCACATTGGACTAGACCAACTTTCGCGTCAAGCCTTTCCGGTGGGTAACTCGGCCCTGGCGGGCGGAAATCGAGGGAATTCTGCCCTGCCGGTCAGTCCGGAGATGACGGGAAGGGCAATCGGCGAATATGTGCAATTGGAAAACAAAGAAGGGCACCCGTCGGGCGGGTGCCCTTCTCGGTGTTCCGGGTTCAGGACCCGTTCAGGTCCGCACTCTGACGACGGGTCAGCCGCCAGACCACGTCCTCACCGCTCTTGGCCGGGGCGAGCAGTTCGGCCGGCCGCCGAAGGTGCTCGGTATAGCCGAGCCGGGCCGGAACGGCCCCGCTGGCGAGGTTCGCCGCGTCGTGCACGATCTCGACGAATTCCACCCCGGGAATGCGGAAGGCTTGTTCGGTGAGTGCCCTGGCGGCCCGGGTGGCCACCCCGCGGCCGGTGGCGGCGGGGTGCAGCCAGTAGCCGATCTCACGGCCGCCGGGCTCGGTGTCCTCGCGGCGCATCAGGCCGCTGAGGCCGACGATCGCCCCGTCCAGGACCAGTGCGTAGGTGTACTCCGTCCCGTCTGCCCAGCACTCGGCGCGGCGGCCGACGTGCGCGGCGGTCCTGGCCGGACTGTGCTCGGCCACCCAGGGCAGCCAGGGCCGCAGGTGCTCGAGCGACTCGTCGATCACCCGGAGCAGCTCCGGGAGATCCGCTTCGTCGAGGCGGCGCAGCGTCAGTTCGTCCAGTTCGATCACGTGCAGCGGAATGTCCATGCCGGGGATGATGGTCCGCGGCGGAGCGCGCGGGCAACGGAATTACCGGGATCCGGCGGGGCATCCGGGCGACGGACAGTGACCACGAACCATCCTTCGCCCGCCTGTCCGAGAGGCTGTTCGATCCGGTAAGGAGTACCGGGAGCGGCCAAGTTGTGACCTATCATCGCCCGCGGGCCGGAACCCGGCGGCCCGTCTGCCGCGTCACTCTCGGTGGCCACATGCGGTGTGGACCGACCTCTCGGGGGTGGAGACAGATGGACGACTCGATAGCCAAGGCCGGACCGCAGGACCAGCGGTGGGAACTGCCGGACTACGAGCACGATCGCGAACTCGGCGCGGGCGCGGCCGGGCGGGTGGTGCTGGCCCGGCACCGGGCCACCGGGACGCCGGTCGCGGTCAAGTACCTCTCAGGACCGGCGGCCGACCACGAAGGCTTCCGCGCCGAGGCCGAGCTGCTCGCCGCGCTGCACTCGCCGTACATCGCCCGGCTCTACGAGTACGTGGAGAGCCCGTACGGGGCCGCGATCGTGATGGAGCTGGTCGACGGCATCTCGCTGCGCGACCTGCTCAAGGCCGAGGGCGCCACCGGCCCGGAGGCCGCCCTCACCGTGCTCAAGGGTTCGCTGCTCGGCCTGGTCGCCGCCCACCGGGCCGGGGTGGTGCACCGCGACTACAAGCCGGGCAACGTCCTGGTCGCGGCTGACGGATCGTCGAAGCTGGTCGACTTCGGCATCGCGGTCCGGGTCGGCGACACCGGCGGGATCGCCGGCACCCCCGCCTACATGGCCCCCGAGCAGTGGGCCGGCCGGCCCGCCGCACCCAGCACCGACGTCTACGCCGCGACCGCCACCTTCTTCGAGTGCCTGACCGGCGCCAAGCCCTACTCCGGCACCACGCTGATCGAGCTGGCCGTCCAGCACACCGAGGCGGAGATCCCGGCCGAGCAGGCGCCCGAGGCCCTGCGTCCGCTGATCCTGGCCGGTCTGGCCAAGACGCCGGAGCAGCGGCCGGACGGCGCCGCCCTGCTGATCGAACAGTTGGAGGCGGTGGCGGGCGCCGCGTACGGACCGGACTGGGAGGCCAGGGGCCGGCACCGGCTCGCCGCGCTGGTCGCCCTGCTGCCCGGGCTGCTGCCGTACGGCGGCGCGCCGTCGGTGGGCAGTACGTCGTTCGCGACCACCACGCTGGGGGCGACGGCGGGCCGTCCGGCGCGGTTCGGGCGGCGGGCCAAGCTGCTGAGCGCGGGCATCGGGGTGGTCCTGGTGGCCGGCGCACTGGCCGGGGTCGCGGTGGCGGGAGCGCCCGGCTCGGCCGGGAGCACGGCGATGGCCGCACCGAAGGCGACCACCACGCTCGGGGCGGCGGTCGCACCGGCGCCGTCCGACAGTGCGTCAGCCGCCGCCTCGGCTTCGGCTGTGCCCACGCCGTCGGCCTCGCCGTCCGGGGAGCCGAGCGCCTCGGCGACCATGGCTCCGCCGGTGCCGAGTATGAGCAAGAAGCCCCCGACGCCGACCGGCAGTACGAGCGCGTCCGCGAGCCCGTCGCCGACCGTTGCGCCGCCCACCCCGACCGTGACGCCGCCCGCACCGCCGCTGCAGGTGAAGTACATCGCGGGCTCGGCCACCTGCTCGCCCTCGTACATGACGGTCTCCGGGACGGTCGACACCGACGGCGCCGCCGACGGAACGCTGACGCTGACCTGGACGAGCAGTGCGTCCAGGCTGCCGGTCACCCACACCGTCGCGCTGCCCAAGGGCCAACGGACCGTCAAGTTCAGCGACTCGATGCCGTTCGGCAACGCCCGGACGCTGACGGTCCGGCTGACCAGCACGCCGGCCGCCACCAGGGGACAGGGCTCGACCTTCACGCTGGATTCCAGCAGCCAGACTTGCAATCCGATCCGCTGAGAGCAGGACAGCCATGACCACTCCACCGGCGTCCGAACCGGACCGTACCGTCCGCCTCGGCAAGGAAGACGTCGACTCCGCACCCGTGGTGGCGCTCGGCCCGGTTCGGCGATCGCAGCCCACCGCTCCCGAGCAGACCGTCCGCCTCGGCGACCCCGCACCCGGGCCGAACGCGACGGTGCAGCTGCGCATCGAAGCCGAATCGGCCGCCCTGAACGAGGAGTTGACGGTCCGGCTGAGCCAGGACGAGTCCGCCGGCACCGTCCGGCTCGGCCCGCCGCCGGCCGGGAGCACCGTGCAGCTGAGGCTGCCCGCCGAGGCGACCGGCTTCGAGAGCGCGACCTTCCTCGACCCCGACGCCTGGCCCGCCCCCGCAGGTGCGGACCGCACCCTCGCCGAAGCCCCGCCCACCGCTCCCCAGCCGCTCCAACAGCCGGACGGCCTGCGCCGGTTCGGCCCCGGCGTCCCGCCGCAGGCGGCCGCCGTCTGGCACGGCACCGCCGAACCGCCCCGCAAGCGCCGTTGGCGGCGCTGGCTGCTCCTGCCGCTGCTGCTCGCGCTGCTGGCCGCTCTCGGGTACTGGGCCTGGCAGCAGTACGGTCGCCCGATGGTGGTCGACTCGGTCGCCGTATCGACCGAGCCGGCGCCGCTGGGCTGCGAGGGCACCCAGGTGATCCGGGCCACCCTGGCCACCGACGGCGGTGGCGGCGACCTCCGCTACCGCTGGCGCCGCAGCGACGGCACCGACTCCGGCGAACTGACCCAGCACATCGCGCGCGGCCACCGCAGCACCGAACTGGTGCTCCGCTGGTCCTTCCACGGCCAGGGCTCGATGGACGCCACCGCCACCCTGGAGCTGCTGGCCCCGGAGGCCCACACGGCGGGTGTCTCGTTCACCTACGCCTGCGCCTGACGACCTGACAAGTTGAGTCGCTGTCACATCTCCGGAAGGCGATCTTCAGGCCCCGGAGGGCCTACGGAAGCTTCGCACCAGTGAAGTCCGTCACTGGTTCGGGGCTCCGTGCCTGGTCAGGGCGGGTCCGCCGCCAAGATCGAGACGGACCGAAGTTAGCATGAGGGGTAACGTCCTACCCTCGAAAGATGGACTTGTGACTGTCAACGACGACGTGCTCACGAACTGGAACAGCCGCGAGGAGATCGCGGAGTCGATGATTCCGATCATCGGCCGACTACACCGGGAGAAGGACGTCACCGTCCTGCTGTACAGCCGCTCCCTGGTGAACAAGTCGGTGGTCAGCATCCTCAAGACCCACCGGTTCGCCCGCCAGATCGCCGGGGGGGAGCTCTCGGTCACCGAGACGCTGCCCTTCCTGCGCGCCCTCACCTCGCTCGACCTCGGCCCGTCCCAGATCGACCTCGGGATGCTCGCGGCCACCTACAAGAACGACACCCGCGGCCTGACGGTCGAGGAGTTCACGGCTGAGGCGGTGGCCGGCGCGGTCGGCCCCGACAAGCTGGAGCGCCGCGAGCCCCGCGATGTCGTGCTCTACGGCTTCGGCCGAATCGGCCGCCTGCTGGCTCGGCTGCTGGTCGAGAAGGCCGGCTCGGGCAACGGCCTACGGCTGCGGGCCGTCGTGGTCCGCAAGGGCAAGGGTGACGACCTGGTCAAGCGCGCCTCGCTGCTGCGCCGGGACTCGATCCACGGTCAGTTCAACGGCACCATCACGGTGGACGAGGCGACCAACACGATCATCGCCAACGGCACCGCGATCCGGGTCATCTACTCGGACGACCCGACCACGGTCGACTACACCGAGTACGGCATCAACGACGCCATCCTGGTCGACAACACCGGCATCTGGCGGGACCGCGAGGGGCTGTCAAAGCACCTGCGTCCGGGCATCGCCAAGGTCGTGCTGACCGCCCCGGGCAAGGGCGACGTGCCGAACATCGTGCACGGCGTCAACCACGACACCATCAAGCCGGACGAGCAGATCATCTCCTGCGCGTCCTGCACCACCAACGCGATCGTCCCGCCGCTGAAGGCGATGGCGGACGAGTACGGCGTGCTCCGCGGCCACGTGGAGACGGTCCACTCGTACACCAACGACCAGAACCTGTTGGACAACTACCACTCCTCGGACCGCCGTGGCCGCGCAGCGGCGCTGAACATGGTGATCACCGAGACCGGTGCGGCCTCCGCCGTCGCCAAGGCCCTGCCGGACCTCAAGGCGAAGATCAGCGGCAGCTCGATCCGCGTCCCCGTGCCGGATGTCTCGATCGCGATCCTGAACCTGCAGCTGGCCCGCGAGACCACCCGCGAGGAGGTCCTGGACCACCTGCGCGAGGTGTCGCTGACCTCGCCGCTGCGCCGTCAGATCGACTTCACCAACGCCCCCGACGCGGTGTCGAACGACTTCATCGGCTCCCGCCACGCCTCGATCGTGGACGCGGGCGCGCTCAAGGTGGACGGTGACAACGCCATCCTCTACCTGTGGTACGACAACGAGTTCGGCTACTCCTGCCAGGTCGTCCGGGTCGTCCAGCACGTCTCCGGCGTCGAGTACCCGACCTACCCGGCCCCGGCAGCCTGACGGACCGTCCGACCGCACGCCCGACGAGGCCGCCCCCGAACCACGCGGGGGCGGCCTCGTCGGGCGCCGGGCCCGGGTCCGGTCGGCAGTGCCCCACCTGACACGAGTGACCTCGACGACCGGATTCCAGTGGCGCCAGGTGGCCTGACGGCTGGTCGGCTGCCTTCCCGCGCGGCGGGTCAGGGTGGGGGCGGCTGGGAGCCGTGGTCGCGCAGCCAGCGCCGGTACGCCGGGCTGCGGGCGGCGGCGGTCCGCTGGGCTTCGGCGACGTGCTGGACCAGCGTCGGGCCGAGGTGGGCCACCGGGCCGGCCTGGTGCCAGGCGAGCAGGTGGCGGTACCAGAGCGGGTTGCCGGTGATCGGGCGGACGGCGATGCCGGGGAGCTCCTCGAAGCTGGCCTGACACAGGCTCACCGCGTGGCCGCCCCGGACCAGTTCCATCAGCAGCCGCCCCTCCACCTCGTGCACCGTACGCATCCGGTGGCCGGTCGCCAGGAAGGTGCTGGACCAGTACTCCCGGATCCGGTCGTCGTCGGGGCGCGGGGACGCCCAGTCCTCGTCGGCGAGTTCGTCCAGGGTGACCTCGTCCCGCGCCGCCAGCCGGTGGGCGGCGGGCAGGGCGACGAACAGCGGCTCGGTGGCGATCGGGTGCAGCGCGACGCCCGGACAGGGGGCCAGCTCGTAGCCGGGGCTGTCGCCGACCACGGCGACGTCCAGCCGGCCGTTGGCGACGTCGTCGACCAGCGGCACCGACGATCCGTGCCCCCGCGAGACGATCCGGGCCCCGGGGTAGTGCAGCTTGAGGGCGGTGATCAGCCCGCCCAGCGGCGGCGCATTGACGGAGCCCAACCTGAGCTGCGGTACCGGATCACCGGAGCGGGCGGCCAGCGCGGCGGTCCCCAGTAGGTCGTCGATGGTGGGCAGGACCGCCCGGGCCCGGGCGAGCACCACCTCGCCGAAGGCGGTCGGCACGGCCCCGGAGGGACTGCGGTCGAAGAGCGGGCCGCCGAGCATGCTCTCGATCCGCCGCAGCTGCGCACTGAGCCCCGGCTGGGTGAGCCGGAGGGCGGCGGCGGCCCGGCTGAGGCTCCCGGATTCGGCGATCGCGCAGATGATCCGCAGGTGGCGTATCTCGAGCTCCATAACGGGATGTTATGGAGCGATGAGAGCTCCCCGGAAGGGCTCCGAGCCTCCAATCTTGTCCCACATGTGAAATGTCATATGACATAGGAGTGGCGACAATGAGAACACGAAGGGCCCGACTGGCCCTGGGCGCGGCGCTCGGGCTGCTGTCCACGGCGGCCTGTACGGCCTCGAACGGCAACAGCGCCGGGGACGCTGTGGCCGTGCGGGGCGGCACGCTGCACGTGCTGTCGAGCATCGACCTGGAGCACCTCGACCCGGCCCGCGCCTACGTCACCTCCAGCCAGGACGTGGGTCGGCTGATCTACCGGACGCTGACCACCTTCGCGCCCGCCCCCGGGCCGGCCGGCGGCACGATCGTGCCGGACCTGGCGACCGACACCGGGCGGCCCAGCGACGGGGCGAAGACCTGGACCTTCACCCTCAAGGAGGGGGTGAAGTACGAGGACGGACGGCCCGTCACCAGTAAGGACGTCAAGTACGGGGTCGAGCGGACGTTCGCCGCCGAGCTGCCCGAGGGCCCGCCGTACGCCCGGCTCTGGCTGGCCGGCGGCGAGGCGTACAAGGGCCCGTACCTGAGCCCGGCCGGGCTCGCCTCGATCGAGGCGCCGGACGACCGGACCATCGTGTTCCGGCTCAACCGCCCGGTGTCCGACTTCGGTTCGGCCGTGTCGCTGCCGATGTTCGCCCCGGTGCCGCAGGACAAGGACACCGGGGTCGGCTACGACAACCGCCCGTTCTCCTCCGGCCCGTACAAGATCGAGCGGTTCGAGGCCAAGAAGCAGCTCACGCTGGTGCGCAACACCTCCTGGGACCAGGCCACCGACACCGTCCGCAAGGGCCTGCCGGACAAGGTGGTGATCGACCTCAACCTCGATCCGGCCGTGGTCGACCAGCGGCTGATCGCCGGTCAGGGCGAGGACGCGGACGCGGTCGGGCTCGAGCCGATCGGCCCGGCCTCGGTCGGGCGGGTGCTGAACGACCCTCAGCTCAAGCAGCGGCTGGTCACCGGGGAGTCGATCAACACCCGGTTCCTCAGCATCAACACCAAGCGCGGGCCGCTGGACGACGTCCGGGTCCGGCAGGCCATCGCGTACGCGCTGGACAAGGACGCCCTGCGGACCACCCGGGGCGGCCCGATCGCGGGGGAGTTGGCGACCACCCTGCTGCCGCCCACCCTGCCCGGCCACGCCGCCGAGGACCCGTACCCGAGCAAGGACGGCAAGGGCGATCCGGCGAAGGCCAAGGCACTGCTCGCCGAGGCCGGCCACGGCGCCGGGGTGACGCTCACCCTGGACACCCCGGCCACGGCGGGCGGCAAGGCGCAGGGCGAGGCGGTGCAGGCCGCGCTGGGCCGGGCCGGGATCACCGTGAAGATCAACGAGATCAGCTCCTCGGCGTTCTACTCCACCGTGGGCAGCCCGGCCCGCCAGCACGACCTGGTGATCGACGGCTGGACCCCGGACTGGCCGGGCGCCTCGACCTACCTGCCGATCCTGTTCGACGGCCGCCTGATCACCGGTGAGGGCAACAACAACCGCGCCCAGTACGACTCCGCCGAGGTGAACAAGCGACTGGACGAGATCAGCACGATGGGCGACCCGGCCGCCGCGCAGGCGGCGTACGGCGAACTGGCCAAGCGGATCATGCGGGACGCGCCCGTGGTGCCCTTCCTCTGGGACAAGGCCGCCGTCCTGGTCGGACCGAACGTCACCGGGGCGTACGGGCACACCGCCTTCGTCGGCCGGCTCGACCTGGTCTCGCTGGGGCTGCGCAAGTGACCGTCCTGCGCAGGCTGTCGACCCAGCGTTCGGCCGCCCTCGCGCTGGCCGTGGTGGCCCTGCTGGTGCTGGCCGCGATCGCCGCCCCGGTGGTCGGCTGGCTCACCGGCAACTCACCCACCGAGTTCCACGGCGAGGCGGTGGACCCCGCGCTCGGCGGCCTGCCGCGCGGCGCGGCGGGCGGGATCAGCGCCGAGCACTGGCTCGGCGTGGAGCCGGTGAACGGCCGGGACGTGCTCACCCGGGTGGTGTACGGGGCGCGGGTCTCGCTGCTGATCGCGGTGTTCGCCACCGCGCTGTCGGTGCTGCTGGGGACCACGCTCGGTCTGCTGGCCGGCTTCCTCGGCGGCTGGGTCGACACCCTGATCGGCCGCCTGATGGACCTGCTGATGTCCTTCCCCGGTCTGATCTTCATGATCGCGCTGATCTCGGCCGCGCCCGGCGCGGACCGCCGGCTGCTGCTGGTGGCGGTGCTCGGGTTCTTCGGCTGGCCGTACGTCGGCCGGATCGTGCGCGGGCAGGCGATGGTGCTGGCCCGGGGCGAGTTCGTGGCGGCGGCCCGGGTGCTCGGCGCCTCCCGGCGGGCCCTGCTGCTGCGCGAGGTGCTGCCCAACCTGACCGGCCCGGTGCTGGTGGTGGCGACCATGTCGATCCCGGCCTGCGTCGCCACCGAGGCCGGGCTGTCCTTCCTCGGCGTGGGCGTACAGCCGCCGACGCCGAGCTGGGGCCAGATGATCGCCGCCGCCGTGCCCTGGTACGCCGCCGACCCCGTCTACTTCCTCATCCCCGGCGCCTTCCTGTTCGCCACCGTGCTCGCCTTCAACGTGCTCGGCGACGCGGTGCGCGATGCGCTCGACCCCCGGAGCCAGCGACGATGATCCTCTACCTGCTGCGCAGACTGGCCGTCACCGCGGCCATCCTGGTGGTGATCTGCGCCATCACCTTCTCGATCTTCTACCTGATGCCCGCCGACCCGGCCCAGGGCGCCTGCGGCAAGGCGTGCAGCCCGGAGCGGATCGCCGAGATCCGCACCACCCTCGGGCTGGACCGCTCCCCGGTGGCCCAGTTCGGGGACTACCTCGGCGGCATCGTCACCGGCCGGACGTACGGCACGGGGGAGCGCGCCGTGCAGTGCCCGTTCCCCTGTCTGGGCTTCAGTTTCCAGACCAGCCAACCGGTCTGGCACCTGCTCACCGACCGACTGCCCGTCAGCATCTCGATCGCGCTCGGCGCGGCCGTGCTCTGGCTGACGGTCGGCGTGGCGGCGGGTGTGGTGTCCGCGCTGCGGCGCGGCAGCCTGTGGGACCGCGCCGCGATGACCGCCGCGCTCGGCGGCATCTCGCTGCCGATCTACTTCACCGCCCTGGTGCTCCAGTACCTGCTGGTCGTCCAGCTCGGGGTGCTGCCCTACCCCCGGGTGGTCCCGTTCACCCAGGACCCGGCCGGCTGGGCGGAGTCGATGGTGATGCCCTGGATCACCCTGGCCATGCTCTACGCCGGGGTGTACGCCCGGATCACCCGGGGCGAGATGCTCGACAGCCTCGGCCAGAACTACGTGCGCACCGCCCGGGCCAAGGGCCTGCCCGAGCGCACCGTGGTGCGCCGGCACGCGCTGCGCCCCGCGCTGATGCCGATCGTCACCATCTTCGGCATGGACCTCGGCGCGCTGCTCGGCGGCGCGCTGATCACCGAGTCGGTGTTCGGCCTGCCCGGGGTCGGCAAACTCGCGGCCGACGCGATCGCCGGCGCCGACCAGCCGGTGATCCTCGGCGTGACCCTGTTCGCCGCCGCCTTCGTGGTGCTCGCCAACCTGGCCGTCGACCTGGTCTACGCCGTGCTCGACCCGAGAGTGAGGGCCGTCGGATGAGCTTGCTGACCGTACGTGATCTGACGGTGGACTTCCGCTCCGGCGTCCGCGCCGTGGACGGGCTCGACCTGGACCTGAGTGCCGGTCAGGTGCTCGGCGTGGTGGGGGAGTCCGGCAGCGGAAAGTCCGTCACCAGCCTGGCCGTGCTCGGCCTGCTCCAGGGCGCCACCGTGCGTGGTGAGATCCGCTTCGACGGACGGGAGTTGACCACGCTCGACCAGCGCTCGCTGCGCCGGCTGCGCGGCGACCGGATCGCCATGGTCTTCCAGGACCCGCTGTCCTGCCTCAACCCCTACTACTCGGTGGCCTTCCAGATCGCCGAGGCCTACCGGGCGCACCACCGGGCCGGGCGGCGGGAGGCCCACAAGGTCGCCGTCCGGATGCTGGAGCGGGTCGGCATCCCCGAGCCCGAACGGCGGGCCCGGGCCTACCCCCACGAGTTCTCGGGCGGGATGCGGCAGCGCGTGATGATCGCGATGGCGCTCTGCCTGGAACCCGACCTGCTGATCGCCGACGAGCCGACCACCGCGCTCGACGTCACCGTCCAGGCGCAGATCCTGGACCTGCTGCGCGAGCTGCGGGCGGAGGCCGGCACCGCGATCATGCTGATCACCCACGACATGGGCGTGGTCGCCGGGCTGGCCGACCAGGTGGTGGTGATGCACCAGGGGCGGGCGGTCGAACGCGGCACCGTCCGGGAGGTCTTCCACCGGCCGCAGCAGCCGTACACCCGCGGCCTGCTCGCCTGCGTGCCGCGCATCGACGGGCCGCTGCCGCACCGGCTGCCCACCCTGGAGGCGACGGCATGAGCGAGCGAAGCAAGCGAAAAGTCGAGCACAGCGCCCTGCTCGAAACCCGTGACCTGGTCAAGCGCTTCCCGGTACGGCACGGCCTCACCCGGCGCCTGGCCGGGCACGTCACCGCCGTCGACGGCGTCTCGCTGCGGGTCGACCCCGGCGAGACCCTCGGCCTGGTCGGCGAGTCCGGCTGCGGCAAGTCCACGGTCGCCCGGCTGCTCACCGGGCTGGAACGCCCCAGCTCCGGCACCGTCCGGTTCGCCGGACGGGACCTCGACGCACCGGACGACCCGGCGGTGCGCCGCGAGCTGCAACTCGTCTTCCAGGACCCGTTCTCCTCGCTCAACCCCCGGCAGACCGTCCGGCAGATCCTCGCCGCACCCTTCCGGTACCAGGGTCTGACCCCCGACGAACCGGTGGAACGGCTGCTGGCACGGGTCGGCCTGCGCCCCGAGCACGCCGACCGCCACCCGCACGAGTTCTCCGGCGGCCAGGCCCAACGCATCGGCATCGCCCGGGCGTTGGCGCTCCGGCCGAAGCTGGTGGTCTGCGACGAACCGGTCTCCGCCCTCGACGTCTCGGTGCAGGCGCAGATCCTCAACCTGCTCAAGGACCTCCAGGACGAGTACGGCCTCGCCTACCTGTTCATCGCGCACGACCTCGGCGCCGTACGGCAGATCAGCACCCGGATCGCGGTGATGTACCTCGGCTCCGTGGTCGAGACCGCCGACCGCGACACCCTGTTCGCCACCCCCGCCCACCCGTACACCCGCGCCCTGCTGTCGGCCGTGCCGCTGCCCGACCCGGACACCGAACGGACCCGCGAGCGGATCGTGCTCCGCGGTGACCTGCCCAGCCCGCTCGACCCGCCCAGCGGCTGCCGCTTCCGCACCCGCTGTCCGCAGGCGGCCGACCGCTGCGCCGCCGAGCGACCGGTGCTGAGGGTGCTCGCCGACGGGCACGAAGTAGCCTGCCACTACCCGGAGTTCGACCAGTGATCCTGACCACCCACCGCCTGCCCGGCCTCGCGGTGACCGACCACGTCTTCACCGTGCCGCTCGACCACGCCGACCCCGGCGGCCCGACGATCGACGTCTTCGCCCGCGCGCTGGCCGACCCGGCCCGCGCGGCGGACCAACTGCCCTGGCTGCTCTACCTCCAGGGCGGCCCCGGCGGGAAGTCGCCGCGCCCGCTGAACGCCACCGGCGGCTGGCTCGGCCACGCCCTGAAGACGCACCGGGTGCTGCTGCTCGACCAGCGCGGCACCGGCCGGTCCACCCCGGTCACGGCCCGCGCGGCGGCCGGCTTCCGCACCCCGCAGCAACTGGCCGACCACCTCGCACTGTTCCGGGCCGACTCGATCGTCGCCGACGCCGAACTGATCAGGCGTCAGCTCTGCGGCCACCAGCCCTGGGAGACGCTGGGCCAGAGCTACGGCGGCTTCCTCACCCTCAGCTACCTCTCGCAGGCCCCCGAGGGCCTGGTCGCCTGCTACGTCACCGGCGGCCTGCCCGGCCTCGACGCCACCGCCGACGACGTGTACGCCGCCACCTACCCCCGGGTGCGAGACAAGGTCACCGCCCACTACGCCCGCCACCCCGGCGACCGCGCGCTGATCCGGCGGATCGCCGACCGGCTCGGCGCAACTCCCGTACGCCTGCCGGATGGTGACCGGCTGACCGTCCGCCGGCTGCGCACCCTTGGCCTGCTGCTCGGCATGGGTGACGGCTCCGCCCGCCTGCACTGGCTGCTGGACGACGCCTTCGACGCCGACGGCGAGCTCTCCGCCGCGTTCCTGCACCAGGTGGCCCAGCTGACCGCGTTCACCGACAGCCCGCTGTTCGCCGCCCTGCAGGAGTCGATCTACGGCCAGTCCGGCGCCGCCACCGGCTGGGCCGCCGCCCACGCCCTGACCGCCCACCCCGAGTTCGCCGAGGAGGCCGACCCGCTGCTGCTCACCGGCGAGATGGTCTACCCCTGGATGTTCCGCGAGATCACCGGCCTCCGCCCGTTCGCCGAGGCCGTCGAGCTGCTCGCCCGGCGCACCGACTGGCCGGACCTGTACGACCCCGCCCGGCTGGCCGCCAACCAGGTGCCGGTGGCCGCCGCGATCTACCACGACGACATGTACGTGGACGCCGAGCTGTCCCTGCGCACCGCCCGCTCGGTCGGCGGCCTGCGCACCTGGGTCACCAACGAGTGGGAACACGACGGGGTCACCGCCTCCGGGGCCCGCGTGCTCGCCCGCCTGATGGACCTCGCCGCGGACCGGATCTGACACCCCCACACCCCCACACCCCTAGGAGACCGATGAGACTCCGCTCCCTCACCGCCGCGCTCGCCCTGGCTGTCCCGCTGGTGGCCGCCACCCCGGCCGCCGCCGCCCCCTCCGCCAACGCCGCCGCGTGCGCCCTGCCCGGCCGGACCGGCTGGACCGACGAGGGCCACGACACCGACCGTACGCAGTTCCAACGGGCGCTCGGCACCAAGCGCGTCCTGCTGCTGCACGTCGACTTCCCCGACGCCCCGGCCACCGGCGAGTTCGCCGACTACTACCGTCAACTCGCCCCGGCCGCCGACTGGTTGAAGGAGGCTTCGTACGGCAGGACCGGTCTCGAGATCACCCCGCTGAACCGCTGGCTGCACATGCCGCAGGACTCCGCCTCCTACGGTTTCGAACGCGGCATCACCTTCGAGCAGCACGAGCTCTACGTCCGCCAGGCCGTGGAGGCCGCCGCGCCGTACACCGACCTGGCCCGGTACGACCTGGTCTACGTCGTCCCGACCAAGTCCGCCTCGGCGATCAGCTTCTCGCCCACCTACCTGTACGACCCGGCCGCCGCCGGCATCGTGGTGGGCGGCAAGCGCCTCAAGTGGGCGGTGACGTTCGGCCAGGACATGTACCGCTGGGGCCCCAAGGTCGCCGCGCACGAGACCGGGCACACCTTCGGCCTGCCCGACCTGTACGCCTTCACCGGCACCGACTACCACCGCTTCGTCGGCGGCTGGGACCTGATGGGCCTGATCTCGGGCCCGGCCCCGCAGCAACTCGGCTGGGAGCGCTGGAAGCTGGGCTGGATCGACGACCACCAGGTGGCCTGCCTGCCGGCGAAGGGCCGGCGCACCGTCCGCCTGCAGGCCGTCGAACGCCCCGGCGGCACCAAGATCGCGGTGATCCGCACCGGTGAGACCACCGCGTACGTCGTCGAGTCCCGCCGGGCTGTCGGCGGGGACGCCGGTGCCTGCTCCACCGGCGTGCTGGTCTACAAGGTCGACAGCGCGGTCCAGACCGGGGAAGGCCCGGTCCGGATCGTGAACGGCAACCCGGGTGCCGCTTTGCCGACCGGCTGCAAGCCGCTCGACCTGGCGGCGTACGGGCCGGGGCAGTCCTTCACCGACCCCGCCGCCGGAGTTCGGATCGACGTCGGGCACCGGGGCGCGTACGCCGACACCGTCACGGTCAGCAGGAGCTGACCGTCCACCGACTCGCGTCGGGGCACCGTCGGGGCTTCCCCACGGCTGAGCGGTGTCCCGACGCGAACCCACCCTCTCCCCCAGGAGGTACACCTCATGAGATCCCCCGTCAGAACCGCCCGCCCGCTCGCCGCCGTACTGGCCCTGGCCGGCCTGCTCGTCCTGCTGGTCGCCCCCGCCGAACGCGCGGCCGCCGCCACCGCGCCGGCCTCGTCCTGCGCCCTGGCCGGCACCACCGGCTGGACCGACGAAGGCCACTTCACCGACCGCGCGCAGTTCCAGCAGCCGCTGGGCACCAAGCGGGTGCTGACCCTCTTCGTCGACTTCGCCGACGCCCCCGCCGACGGCCCCACCGCCACCTACGGCACCCAACTCGCCCCCGCCGCCGACTGGATGTGGAAAGCCTCCTACGGCCGCACCTGGCTGGCCGTCACCCCGCTGAACCGCTGGCTCCGGATGCCGCAGCAGTCCGCCTCCTACGGCTTCCAACGCGGCATCAGCTTCGAGCAGCACGAGGTCTACGTGCGGGACGCCGTGGCGGCCGCCGAACCGTACGCGGACTTCACCCAGTACGACATGGTCTGGATCGTCCCGCCGAAGTCGGCCTCGGCGATCAGCTTCACCCCCACCTACGTCTACGACCCCACCACGGCGGGGGTCACCGCCGACGGCACCCGGATCAAGTGGGCCGTGACGTTCGGTCAGGACATGTGGTACTGGGGCCCGAGGATCGCCGACCACGAGACCGGGCACACCTTCGGCCTGCCCGACCTGTACGCCTTCACCGGCACCGAGCAGCACACCTACGTCGGGGGCTGGGACGTGATGGGCAAGGTCGGCGGCCCGGCCCCGCAGTACGTCGGCTGGGAGGGCTGGAAGCTCGGCTGGATCGACGACACCCAGGTCGCCTGCCTGCCTGGCCCCGGCTGGACCAACGTCGACCTGAACGCAGTCGAGTACGTCGGCGGCACCAAGATCGCGGTGATCCGCACCAGTGCCACCACCGCGTACGTCGCCGAATCCCGCCGAGCCGCCTACGCCGACCCGAACCCCTGCTCCACCGGCGTCCTGATCTACAAGGTCGACACCTCCGTGCAGACCGGCTACGGCCCGATCCGTGTCGTCAACGGCAACCCGACGGCCACCCCGCCCACCGGCTGCACCCCGCTCGACATGGCGGCCCACCGCCCGGGCCAGAGCTTCACCGACTGGACCGCCCGGGTCCAGATCTCGGTCCGCAGCGGCGGCGCGTACGGGGACAGCATTCAGATCAGCAGCTGGTGACGCGGTGTCTCCCGGCTGAGATCACCTGACGGTCACTGTCGCCCTTGGCGACGACGGCGCGGCGGTCCCGCCCCCTGGACTACGGGGAGACGTCCGCGCCGCGGCTGCCGGACAGGGGCACGGCTGCGCTGCCCTGACGCGCGGTCACCGGCAGGCCGGCCAGGGCGGCGGCACGTTCGGCGTACCGCTCGGCCGTCGGCTCGCCTTCGGTGAACCGGCCTGCCCTGGCGGGATCGTAGGTGATGGCGATGCCGCTGCCGTCCTCCTTCGGTCCGACGGAGGTCCAGGTCTCGGGCCGGGCGGCCGTGGTGAACCTGTCTATCGCCGAGGTCATCTCGTTGCGGGAGTAGGCGCCGGGCCGGAGGGCGACGGTGAGGCCCGGGGAGACCTTGGCCTCGATCAACTCCGTTACGGCGGAGGGAACCGGACCCTTCCAGTAGATGTCGGCGCGCCGGTTGGGCGAGTCGATCACCGTGCCCGCGTAGCCGCCGGAGTCGCGGGCGCCGGACTCCGCCCAGTCCTGCACCGCGTCGGTCACGAGGTGGAGCTTCCGCTGCGCCTGCGGGTCCGCGAGCAGGACCATCGGCTCGGCCCGGACGGTCGGCCCGTCGTCGTCCCCGCCGCTTGCCGCGCCCAGGGCGGCAGCCGCAACGACGGTGAGCGTCAGGGCGAGCACGAGACGGACCGGGCGCATGGGCGGACACCTCCGGCGAAACCTGAAGAAGCCAGTCCGGCCAGCCTAGGCCCGGCCACCCCGCCGGCCCGGGCCGGACGGCGTGTGCCCGCCCGCGCACGCCCCCGCGCGAGCGGTTCAGTCGAGGTCGGCCGTGGTCCGGGGCAGGGCGGGGGCGGTGAGGGAGGGGTCGATCAGCACCGGGTCGTCGGCCCGGGCCCGGGCCAGGGCGGTGGGGGAGAGGTGAGCGGTGGCGAGGGCGGGCCCGTCGGGGCCCGCCTCCGTCAGGAGGGTGCCGTCGGGGTTCCAGACGGCGCTGCCGCCGCAGCCGTGGTACGGGCCGCTCGGAGCGCAGTGGTTGGCCAGGACGGTGTAGCTGGTGTTGTCGAGGGCGCGGGCCGGTAGGACGGTGGTGCGCTGGTGGGCGCCGCTGCCGCGGCCGAGCATGGCGCCGAGCAGGTAGGCGTGCGCGCCGTCCAGGGCGGCGGCGCGGGCGTGCTCGGGGAAGCCCAGGTCCCAGCAGATGCCCAGCCCGAGGCGCCAGCCGTCCAGGGTGAGGGTGCAGCCCTTGGTACCCGGGCTGAAGCCGGCGGCGCGCTCGTTCGGGGTGGAGTGCTGCTTGTCGTACTGGGTGACGAACCGTCCGTCCCGGCCCAACACCAGGGCGGAGATGCGCAGTTGGCTGCCGGCCTGGTGCCGGGTGGGCGCACCGACCACCACGGCGACGCGGGCCTCGGCACACGCGGCGGCCAGCGGGTCGAGCCGGGCGTCGGCCGGGCCGAGGGCGTACCGGTCCGGGTCGGCGACGATGCCGGGCAGTTCGTAGCCGGTGAGGAACAGCTCCGGCAGCACCAGCAGCGCGGACCCCTGGTCGGCGGAACGTCGGACCAGCTCGGCGGCGGTGGCGACGTTGGCGGGGATGTCCAGGGCGGCGCACGGGGCCTGACCGGCCGTCAGGGTGAGACCGGCCGACGGCAGCGCATGAAGATCATTCATGGACCGCCAGAATACCGGGTGCCCTGTCCGGCAGCCGGGGCGGGGTTCTATCGTGGGGATCATGAGCGAACGCTTCAGCACCGTACGTCTCGATCAGGCCCCCGAGATCACCGCGCCGGACGGTTCGGCGGTCCGTCCGCTGTGCGTGCTCCCCGGAGCGGCGAGCTTCGCCCAGTTCGAGCTGACGGCGGGCCAGATCGCGAAGGCGGTGTCGCACGCGACCGTCTCGGAGGTCTGGTACGTCGTGGCCGGGGCGGGCGAGATGTGGCGCCGTCAGGACGGCCGCGAGGAGGTCACGGCGCTGGAGCCGGGCGTCTGCCTGACCATCCCGCTGGGCACCACGTTCCAGTTCCGGGCCGGGGCGACGGGGTTGCGAGTGGTCGCGGCGACGGTGCCGCCGTGGCCGGTGGACAGCCCGGACGAGGCCAGGTTCGAGACCGGCCGCTGGTGATCCCGCCGCACCGTCCGCACCCGACCCGCGAACAGGGAGACCATGTGATCACCGCCGAGACCGTCCGGACCAGCCGCCTGACGCTGCTTCCGCTGCTGGTGGAGCATGCCGAGGAGATGGCCGGAGTGCTGTCCGACCCGGCCCTGCACGGCTTCATCGGTGGCGAACCGCTCAGCCCCGAGGACCTACGCGCGCGCTACGGACGGATGACGGCGGGTTCGCCCGACCCGGCGGAGAGCTGGCTCAACTGGGTGCTCCGGCCGGACGAGCAGGGCTGCCTGGTCGGCACGGTCCAGGCGACCGTCACGGCGGACGTCGCAGAGATCGCGTGGATCGTGGGGACGCCTTGGCAGGGGCGCGGCTACGCCACCGAGGCGGCCCGGGCGCTGGTCGGCTGGCTGCGCGAGCAGGGGGTGGGCTCGGTGATCGCGCACATCCACCCGGACCACCGGGCATCGGCGGCCGTCGCTGCCGCAGCCGGGCTGGTGCCCACGGACGAGTGGCACGACGGCGAGGTCAGGTGGCAGCTGCCCTGAGACCGACTGCTGTCCCCGGTGAGGTCGGGACGACGCGCTCTTCCGCAGTCGGCCCTGCCGTGTTCCGATGAGGGAATGAGGCGGCTGCGCGAGGGATACGACGGAACCGGGCCGGGATTCATCACGCCGGACGGATGTGCGGTGGAGCTGTACGAACGGCTTCCGGTGGGCGACGAGCCGGACATCATCGAACAGGCCGTCCCCGCGCGGGCCAGGATCCTGGAACTGGGTTCGGGTGTCGGCCGCGTGACGCACCCGCTGGTGCGACGGGGCTTCACGGTGACCGCGGTCGACGAGTCGCCCGAGATGCTGGAGCGGGTCCGCGGCGCTCGTGCCGTGCGCAGTCCGATCGAGGAGCTGGAGCTCGACGAGCGCTTCGACGTGGTCCTGCTGGGGTCGTTCCTGGTTCATGCTCCTCCGCAGGTACGCCAGGGGTTGTTGCGGGCCTGCCGACGGCATGTCGCGGATGACGGCTGTGTACTGATCCAGCGGGAAGACGAGGGACGGCAGGAAAATCTGCCGCGGGAGCGGGAGATCCCCGGGGGTCTGATCCGGATGGTGTCCTCCGACCTGGTGCGGCCCGGTGTGCGGTCCGTCCACGTCGAATACGTCTTCCCGGACGCGCGGTGGACTCAGACCTTCCTGGCCTGCCCCCTGACCCCGGAGGCTTTCGAGCTCGCCTTGGCCGAGGCAGGGCTCGCCGTCGACGCCTATCTGACGGACGACCGCACCTGGGTGCGGGCGCGGCCGGTCGACAGCCGACCGTAGCGGCCGCACCACAGACCGGCTCCGGCCGCAGGGGGAGCCTGCGGCCGGAGGGCCGGGCTCAGACCTCCAAGTCCGCCTCGATCCGCTTCAGTTGGTGGCGGGCCATCGCGAGGTTGGCTCGGCTGCGGTCCAGGGCGAGGTAGAGGAAGAGGCCCTTGCCCGAGCGGCCGGTGAGCGGGCGGATCAGGTGGTACTGGGTGTTCAGCGAGATCAGGATGTCCTCGATCGCCTCCTTGAGGTTGAGCAGCTCGATCGCCCGGACCTTGGCGCGGACCACGTCGGTGTTCCCGGCGGCGGCCACGTTCAGGTCGAGTTCGGCGCTGCCGCCCAGGGTGCCCAGCGCCATACCGCTGTTGTAGTCGACCAGGGCGACGCCGATGGCGCCGTCGATCGAGCTCATGACGTCCTTGAGGGCGGACTCGGTGTTGGCCATGGTGATGTGACTCCTTCTCTGCGGTGAGGTTTTCGGCACGGGTGGTATCGGGGGGCAGGTGGTACGGAGGTCAGTCGCGGTCCTGGCGGGCCAGCACGGCGTCGGACAGTTCGGCGATCCGCCGGCCGGCCCGGCGGGCCTCCAAGTGCAGGCGGCCGATGTTGGCGTCCGGCCCGGCCAGCAGGGTGAGCACCACGTAGCTGCCCGCCGCGTAGGTGGCGGTGTAGCCGAGCTCGCCCCGGGTGAGCAGCTCGCGGAACTCGCCCTGTCCGGTCGCCTCGGCCAGCCGGGCGCCGACCCCGAGCGCGGCGGCGGTGAGCGCCGCGACCCCGGACGGTTCGAGCCCCCGGGTGTCGTGAGCGACCACCAGGCCGTCGGTGGTGGCGACCAGACTGCCGGTCAGGTGCGGGACTCTGGCCCGCAGCCCGTTCAGCTCGTCGAGCAGGCCGGGGCCGGCCAGCAGTTCGGGATCGATCAGGACGGGTGGCCGACGGCCGGTGAACTGTCGCAAGGCACGCTTCATGACTCGACGGGGCGGACGGTACGGACGGGTGGAACACTCACAGTCGGGCCTCCAGGCCGGCTCGGATCCTGAGCAGCAGGGCGACGTGCGGATCTGACGGGTCGTACGCCGGTGGGGCGGCGGAACGGGTCGGCGCGGGGGCCACCGGCAGGACCGGGGCCGGTGCCGAAACCAATAACGGGGCCGACTCGATCAGTCCCCGGGCCGCCAGGTGCCGGACGTCCAGCACGGTGCCGAACGCCGATCGCCCCAGCAGCAGGGCGATCTCGGCGGGGGTGCGCCGGCCGTCGGCGGCCTCCAGTACGGCCCGGCGGCGCCGGGTGCAGCCGCGCGGCACGCTGCCGGGCCGGCGGTGCAGGGCGGCCGAGTCGAGCTGCGGCGAGGGCCAGACCCGGTCGAGCAGGGTCCGGCGGCGGCCGACGGCGGCGCGCAGCTCCCGGGCGGTCATCGGCCGGGCCAGCGCGAACATCGGCGCGGGTGCAGGGGCGAACCCGATCTCGCCCTCGGAGCGGCTGAGCACGACGTAGGCGGCGTCCAACACGGCGGTCAGCTGGCAGAGTTGGAGCTCCCCGGCGGTGACGCGGCCGGACCGGACCAGCTGCTCGGCCATCGTCCGGCCGGCCTTCCGGCCCGCGTCGACCTGTTCGGCCCACTCCGCGCCGGTCAGCCGACCGCAGCCGGTGAGCAACGCCCGTACGTCCGGCGCGGCCGGGCTCTCGGCGTTCACCACCGCGCCGTCGGCCAGGTGCAGGGTGCCCGCGCTGCCGTACAGCGCGCCGGTGGCGCGGGAGGCGGCCAGGTCGGCGAGGGCGGTCTCGACCGTGCCGGCGGGGGCGAACCCCGAGCGACGGCGGCGGGGGAGCCGGGGGGCGGGTGCGTACAGGGTGGCGGTCATCAGTCCAGCACCAGCTGCTCGGCGATGGCGGCCAGCCGGAGTCTGGCCAGGGCCAGGTTGGCGCGGTCGCGGTCCAGCCGGAGGTAGAGGATCAGGCTGCTGTCGAAGTCGGTCTCCAGGAAGCGGACCAGGTGGTAGGCGGCGGCCGAGCTGAGGATCAGGTCCTCGGCGGGTGCCGTACCGGCCGCCGGGTCGGCGAAGGACGCGCTCTGGGTGACCGCCCGGGCCAGCTCGGTCGCGTCGGCGGCCCCGGCCTCGTGGTCGCCGCCGGGACCCTCCCCGGCCGTGCCGAGCGCCAGGCCGCTGGTCCAGTCGACCAGGCTGACCCCGAGGGCACCCGGTACGCCCATCGCCTCGGCGAGGCAGTCATCGATTCCCGGCACCGGTCCGCACCTCTCCCGCCCTGCCCGTGGCAGGGCACACCTGTGGTCCCGCGCTCACGGGCGGTAACCTTTGCGGGACGTAACGCTAGCCCGCTCCATCCGATCGTGGGTCGGATTCCGGCATATTCCTCGGGCATATGCCCGAATCTGCTAAGGGGTAACTCCCGCTCGGGGCAAGAGAGCTGACGCACCGTCGGATACCGCCGTCCGGGTGGTCCCCGGCACGGCGGCGGGCCGGGGGCGGCGGGCTCGGGGACGATCGTGAAGCCGAGCTGTGGCGGCCGTTAAGAATTCCTCGATGGACCGCGGCGGCGCCCAGCAGGCAGATTGCACAGTGCCGTGCGGCCCCGGTGAAGATCCGGAGAGGCCGTCGGCAGCCCCGTCCGTCCCACCGTGCGTCAGGAGCCGTCGCCGTGAAGGCACTCGTCAAGCAGAAGGCCGAGCCGGGACTCTGGCTGATGGACGTCCCCAAGCCCGTGATCGGCCCCGCCGAGGTGCTGATCAAGGTGCTGCGGACCGGGATCTGCGGCACCGACCTGCACATCCGGAAGTGGGACGGCTGGGCGCAGCAGACGATCAGGACGCCGCTGACGCTCGGTCACGAGTTCGTCGGCGAGGTGGCCGAGATCGGCGCCGGGGTGACCGACGTCAACGTGGGTGACCTGGTCAGCGGCGAAGGTCACCTGGTCTGCGGCAAGTGCCGGAACTGTCTGGCCGGGCGCCGCCACCTGTGCCGCAACACGATCGGCCTGGGCGTCGGCCGGGACGGCGCGTTCGCCGAGTACGTCGCGCTGCCCGCCTCCAACGTCTGGGTGCACCGGGTGCCGGTCGACCTGGACGTGGCCGCGATCTTCGACCCGTTCGGCAACGCGGTGCACACCGCGCTCTCCTTCCCGCTGGTCGGCGAGGACGTGCTGATCACCGGCGCGGGCCCGATCGGCATCATGGCCGCCGCCGTCGCCAAGCACGCCGGCGCCCGCAACGTGGTGATCACCGACGTCTCGCCGTACCGCCTGGACCTGGCCCGCGAGGTCGGCGTCACGCTCGCGCTGAACGTCGCCGAGACCTCCATCGAGGAGGGCCAGCGCAAGCTCGGCATGCGCGAGGGCTTCGACGTCGGCCTGGAGATGTCCGGCCGCCCCGAGGCGATGCAGTCGATGATCGCCAACATGACGCACGGCGGCAAGATCGCCATGCTCGGTCTGCCCGCCGAGCAGTTCCCGGTGGACTGGGCCTCGATCGTCACCTCGATGATCACCATCAAGGGCATCTACGGCCGGGAGATGTTCGAGACCTGGTACGCCATGTCGGTGCTGCTCGAGGGCGGCCTCGACCTGAGCCCGGTGATCACCGGCCGGTACGCCGCCGCGGACTTCGAGGCCGCCTTCGACGAGGCCGCCGGCGGCCGCTGCGGCAAGATCATCCTCGACTGGACCGTCTGACCACCCGTCAGCCTGAGGTAGGAGCTCCTGTGTTCGACAACGTCCGCGACGACATCGCCGCGACCCTGACCGAGATCCGCGAGGCCGGTCTGTTCAAGCCGGAGCGGGTCATCGGCAGCCCGCAGAACGCCGCCGTCACCGTGACCGGCGGCGGGCAGCGGGGTGAGGTGCTGAACTTCTGCGCCAACAACTACCTCGGCCTGGCCGACCACCCCGAGGTGCTCGCCTCGGCCAAGGCGGCGCTGGACCGCTGGGGCTACGGCATGGCCTCGGTGCGCTTCATCTGCGGCACCCAGGACGTCCACAAGCAGCTGGAGGAGCGCCTCTCGGGCTTCCTCGGCCAGGAGGACACCATCCTGTACTCCTCCTGCTTCGACGCCAACGGCGGCGTCTTCGAGACGCTGCTGGACGACCGCGACGCGGTCATCTCCGACGCGCTCAACCACGCCTCGATCATCGACGGCATCCGGCTCTGCAAGGCCCGCCGGTACCGCTACGCCAACCGCGACCTGGCTGACCTGGAGAAGCAGCTCCAGGACAGCCAGGACGCGCGCCGCCGGCTCATCGTCACCGACGGCGTGTTCTCCATGGACGGCTACATCGCCCCGCTCCGGGAGATCTGTGACCTGGCCGAGCGCTACGACGCGATGGTCATGGTCGACGACTCACATGCCGTCGGGTTCATCGGCGACGGTGGGCGCGGTACGCCCGAGCTGCACGGAGTCATGGACCGTGTCGACATCATCACCGGGACCCTCGGCAAGGCGCTCGGTGGGGCCTCCGGGGGGTACGTCGCGGCGCGAGCGGAGATTGTTGCGCTGCTGCGACAGCGCAGCCGACCGTACCTTTTCTCCAACTCCCTGGCCCCCGTGATTGCCGCGGCCTCCCTGACCGTGCTGGACCTGATTGAGCATTCCGGGGACCTGCGAGACCGGCTGGCCGCCAACACCGCGCTGTTCCGATCCCGCATGACCGCCGCCGGATTCGACATCCTTCCGGGAGAGCACCCCATTGCTCCCGTTATGGTTGGAGACGCGGCCCAGGCCGGTCGGCTGGCCGAACTGCTGCTGGCCCGCGGCGTTTACGTGATTGGCTTCTCCTTCCCCGTGGTTCCCCACGGGCAGGCCCGTATTCGGGTGCAGCTTTCCGCCGCTCATTCCACCGAGGACGTTGAGCGCGCTGTCGAAGCCTTCGTGTCCGCCCGAACCGAGCTTGCCGCCGAGCTTGCCGCCACCGCCGCCACCGCCGCCACCGAGGTTGGGGCGTAGCGAGTCGAATGCCGCCATGCCGGGGTCGCGGTGACCGCCGCCCCCGGCGCCGCCGGCTCCACCCGCCAGTTGGGTGGGGCCGGTCGGCCCCTTGCCGAATGAAGTGCCCAGCAGCGCCATGCCGCCGTTCATCTGCTGGGTGTGGGTGTCCTCGTTCTCGCTCAGGTTGCGGACCACCGTGTCCATCTTGTCGGCGGTGCCGCGGAACGAGTTGAGGATCCGGGTGAGTACGTCCATGCCGACGGTCTTGGCGACCTGCTCGGCGACGGCGATGGCCAGCTTGCCGAACGCGTCACCGGGCTTGCCGACGTCCAGGCTCTCGACCACCCGGCGGAACGAACTGCCCGCGCTGTCCACGTCGTCCGAGTGCTTCCGGATGTCCAGCGCGCACTGGGCCATCGCCGCCACGTCGACACCGAAGCCCTGACCCGCGCTGCCGCTCCCGGAGCCGCTGGGCAGCACCTTCGCGACCACCGCGTCCGCCAGGTCGGCGATCGGCTTGGCCAGCTCGTGGGCGAGCCGGGAGACCGCCTCGTCCAGGATCTCGGACATGACGACCTTGCCGGCCGCGATGATGGCGGGCGTGCTCAGCCCGAAGGTGGCCGAGGAAGCCGCCAACTGGGCCTGAATGTTGATCAGTTGGACCAGGGCCTGACCCTTGCATATCTGGATCACCAGAGCGGCGGCCTTGATCCCGGTGGAGGCGACGCCCAGGACGTCCACCACCATGCTGGAGTACTTGGAGATCGTGCTCCACAGCTCCGCCAGTTTGTCGGCGGACTCTCCGTGATAGACCTCACCCAGCTTGGCGAGCGCTTTGTCGGCCGCCATCTGGGTGGAGTCGATGGCCGAGGCCAGCTTGTCCAGCTGGTCGGCGAGTCTGGTCAGCTCGTCCTCGTTCGCCTGGGGCCAGTTCACCCCGAGGAGTTTCAGTACGAACGTCAATTCCGAAGGTAACTCCAGTGCCATTGCTGCTGCCCCCCAGCTGCTCGTGGTCGGCCCGTGATCGCAGAACGCGACGATACACACGGAACTCCGTTACCACTACCGGACCTTGACCTTGTGTGGAAGGCGTACCCAGTACTGGTGGGGATTACCCGGGCCGGGGGCGCGAGGGAGGACCCCGACCCTTGATCCAGTCCGGTTGTGCTCTGACTGTGTGTCGTCGTTCGTAGCGTAGTAGTCGAGGACGACAAGTGAACGGGCCGTGGGGCTCCTGGTACAACTCCGTTACGGCGCGGTAGGGGTGACGGACAACGGCTTTCGGCCACGGCCGGGCGGAGCTGGCCGGGTTTCGACCGGGGGCGGCGCGCTGGCAGAATGGTGGGGTGATCGACGCAAGACGGTTGCGGACCCTGCGGGCCGTGGCCGACCACCGGACGGTGACGGCCGCCGCAGCCGCGCTGTACCTGACCCCCTCGGCCGTCTCCCAGCAGCTCGCCGCGCTGGAGCAGGAGACCGGCCACGAACTGCTCGCGCGGGACGGCAGGGGAGTGCGGCTGACCGCGGCGGGAGAGATCCTGCTGCTCCACGCCGACCTGGTGCTGGCCCAGCTGGAGCGCGCCGAGGCCGACCTCGCCGCGTACCGCGAAGGCGTCGCGGGTGAGGTGACGGTGGCGGCCTTCGCCACCGGGATCGCCCTGGTGCTGGCCCCGGCGATCGGCGCGCTGGCCGAGGCCGCCCCGGGCGTACGGCTCCGGGTGCTGGACGCCGAGGGGGACGCCAGTGTCCCGATGGTGCTGGACGGCCGGGCGGACCTCGCGGTCGCGGTGGAGTACCGGGGCGCGCCCCGGGCCGACGACCAGCGGCTGACCCGGGTGGCGCTCTACGCCGAGCCGTTCGACGCGGTGCTGCCGCTCGGCCACCCGCTGGCCGCCGGCGTCGGACCGATCGCGATGGCCGAGCTGGCCACCGAGCCGTGGATCGGCCCCTACCCCGGCAACCCGTGCCACGACGTGGTGCTGCTGGCCTGTGAGTACGCCGGGTTCCAGCCGCGACTGGTGCACTCCTCGGACGACTTCCGCGCGGTGGTCGCGCTCGCCTCGGCCGGTGCGGGGGTCGCCCTGGTGCCGCGTTCGGCGCTGCGCGGGACCGACCTGTCGGCGGTGGCGGTCCGGCCGGTGGACAGCGCGCTGGCCACCCGGAAGGTGTTCGCGGCGGTCCGGACCGGGGCGGAGCGGCACCCGCTGATCCGTCCGGTGCTGGCGGCGCTGACCTCGGCGGCCGCGCCGCTGGCGGTGGAGTGACGGCTTTTCGAGGACGGCGTCAAGTTGGCCGATGAGTACGCGTTCTGACTGATCAGCACCCGTTCTGGCATATGCTGCTGAGCGTGGCCGGGCACCACGACGGCGTGGCGCCGCCGCTGGACGAACGGTTGGAGTACCTCCGATGAGCGAGCACGTTCCGGATCCCGCGACCGAGCCGATTCCGGTCGGGGTGATCGGCCTCGGCGACATCGCACAGAAGGCGTACCTGCCGGTACTCGCCGCCCTGCCCGGCCTGGACCTGCGGCTGATGACCCGCGACCGGGCCAAGCTCGACCGGATCGGCGACAGCTACCGGATCCCGCAGCGCTACACCGACCTCGGCGAACTGATCGACAGCGGGCTGCGGGCCGCCTTCGTGCACGCCGCCACCGACCAGCACGTGCCGATCGTCACCGCGCTGTTGGAGGCGGGCATCGACGTGTACGTCGACAAGCCGCTCGACTACCACCTGGACGGCGCCCGTCGGCTGGTGGACCTGGCCGAGCGCCGGGACCGCTCGCTGGTGGTCGGCTTCAACCGCCGGTACGCCCCCGGCTATGTGATGGCCAAGGAGCGGCCGCGCGACCTGATCGTGCTTCAGAAGAACCGCGAGGGCCTGCCGGAGGCCGCCCGGACGCTGGTCTACGACGACTTCATCCACGTGGTGGATTCCCTGCTTTTCCTGGTCCCCGGCGAGATCGAGCACATCGACGTCCGGTCCCGGATCCGCGACGGCCTGGTCGAGCACCTGGTGCTGACCCTCGCGGGCGAGGGCTTCACGGCCCTCGGCATCATGAACCGCCTCTCCGGTTCCACCGAGGAGATCCTCGAGGTCTCCGGCGGCGACTCCAAGCGCGCCGTGCACAACCTCGCCGAGGTGATCGACCACCGCGGCCAGCCCACCGTACGCCGCCGCGGCGACTGGGTCTCGGTGGCCCGCCAGCGCGGCATCGAGCAGGTGGTGGTGGGCTTCCTGGACGCCGTCCGGGCCGGCAAGGTGCTCTCGGCCCGGGACGCGCTGCGCACCCACGAACTGTGCGAACGGATCGTCAACGACCTGGCGGAGCAGACTCACTGACGCTCCGTCCGGGCGCGACCGGGTCGTCTGCCGGAGCGAAGTCGTCCAGGCGCGGCGAGGAGATCCCACTCTCCTCCCTTTCCAAGCTATAGCGTGCCGGGGGGCTTGCGGCAAGACCCCGGTCGTGCCGCAGGATTGCCGACCGGAAGGTCAGGACCTGCGGAAACGGGGATTGCGGAATGCGTGTGCTGTTGTCGACCTGGGGATCGCGCGGGGACGTCGAGCCGCTGGCGGGGCTCGCGGTGGCGTTGCGGGAACTCGGCGCGGACGCCGTGGTGTGCGCGCCTCCCGACGAGGAGTTCGCGGTGCTGCTGGAGCGGGCCGGTGTGCCGCTGGTGCCGATGGGCCCTTCGGTGCGTTCGGTGGTGTCCGGCCCGAAGCCGCCCTCGCCGCAGGCCGCGTTCGAGCTCGCCCCCAGGCTGGTCGCCGCGCGGTTCGAGACGCTCACCGCGGCCGCCGAGGGCTGCGACGTCCTGCTGGCGACCGGACTGATGCCGGCCGGTGCGCCGGACGTGGCGGAGAAGCTGGGCCTCCGCTACGTGTTCGCCTGCTTCCACACCTTGGGGCTGCCGTCCCGGCGATTCCCGCCGGGCACCCGGCCGGGCACGCCGTCCCCGCAGGGCGAGACCGACTACCGGGTGCTCTGGGAGCAGGACGCCCAGCGGGTGAACGCGCTGTACGGCGAAGCACTCAACAGCCGGCGGGCGGCGATCGGCCTGCCTCCGGTCGACAACGTCCGCGACCACGTCCTCAGCGGCCTGCCGCTGCTGGCGGCGGACCCGTTGCTGTGGCCGTCGCAGGGCATGACCGAGCTCGACGTGGTGCAGACCGGGGCGTGGCTGCTGCCCGACGAGCGCCCCCTCCCGCCCGAGCTGGAGGCGTTCCTGGACGCCGGCGAACCGCCGGTGTACGTGGGCTTCGGCAGCATGGCCGCGCACGCCCCCGAGGGCATCGCGCGAGTGGCCGTCGAAGCGAGCCGGGTGCACGGCCGTCGGGTGGTGCTGGCCCGTGGCTGGGCCGAGTTGACCCCGGTCGACGACCAGGGCGACTGTCTCGTGGTGGGCGAGGTCAACCAGCAGGCACTGTTCGGCCGGGTGGCCGCCGTCGTGCACCACGGCGGCGCCGGCACCACGACCACGGCCGCCCGGGCCGGCGCACCCCAGGTCGTGGTCCCCCGGATCGCGGACCAGCCGCGCTGGGCCGCCCGGGTGGCCGAGCTGGGCATCGGCGTGGCGCACCACGATCCGACCCCGACCGTCGACTCCCTCTCAGCCGCGTTCGCCACCGTCCTGACCCCCGAGACCCACACCCGGGCGAGGGCCGTGGCCGGCAGGATCCGCACCGACGGAGCGACGGTGGCCGCGAAACTGCTGCTCGACGAGGCCGGCCGGTAGACCGGTCGCGGTGAGCACGGGCTGGTAGTACCCGCTGGAGTCCGGACTGTGCCAGGTGATGTCGGTGAAGCCGGCTTCGGTCACGAACTCGGTCAACTGTGAGCGTGTCAGCGCCCAGTAGGTGCTGCGGCGGACTCGGACGTTCCAGGTGTTCCCTGCGGGGACGAGCTGGAAGTGCTCCAGGTCGTAGCGCTCGCCGTCCTCGTGCCAGTGCCACAGCTGAAAGGTGATCACCTGGCCGTCGGGTGTGTCGGAGACCTGGGGAGGTGTGGCTGTCGGCCTGGTCCGGCGCGCCTCGTCGTAGTCCCGGACGGTGAGTAGCAACAGTCCCTCGTGTCGGAGTACCCGTCTCATGCCGAGGAGTGCCGTCCGGAGATCGGATGGGGAGAGCAAGTGCGGGAGTGAGTTGTCCGCGCAGAGGACGACGTCGAAGGTCCCGGCCTTGAAGGGCAGTTGGCGCATGTCGGCGGCGAGGGTCGGGAGCCGGCCGCCTCGGGCTGCCGCCTCGGCGGCGGCGCGGGTGGCGGCGAGCGGGCTCAGGTCGCTGCCGATGACCTGGTGCCCGGCCGAGGTGAGCCCGATCGCCTGGGTGCCGATCCCGCACGAGCAGTCCAGGACGGTGTGCGGTCCCGCTCCGAGGCGCAGGCGAACCAGGCCGTCCAGTACCTCGGCCTGGTAAGCGATGCTCGCGTCCCAGTCCCGGAACATCAGGTGGTAGTCGTGGGCCAACTCGTCGTAGAAGTCCCGTACGGAGGCAGGCATGTGGCCCACCGTAGTGCGTGGTTGCCACGCGGGCTGCGGCTCGGCTCGATTCCCCAACGGTGCCTGGGAATCGAGCCGAGCCCGGCGGCGGTCGGTCAGACCTTGCTGATGGAGTAGGCGACCCCACTGCCGACACAGCTGCTGGTGCTGTACGAACTCCTGATGACCCATCCGGCCGGGATGGGAGAGAAGGAGCACACGTTGGCGTACGTCTGGTTGGTGACGTTGCTGATGGAGTACGCGACGCCTGTGCCAGCACAACTGCTGGTGCTGTAGGAGCTCGTGACGACCCACCCTGACGGGATCGGAGACATGGAGCACACGTTGGCATAGGTCTGGTTGGTGATTTTACTGATGGAGTAGGCGACACCGGTGCCGGCGCAGCCGCTGCTGCTGTACGAGCTCGTGATGACCCATCCGGCCGGGATCGGGGACATGGAGCACACGTTGGCGTACGTCTGGTTGGTGACGTTGCTGATGGAATACGCGACGCCGGTGCCGGCGCAGCCGCTGGTGCTGTAGGAGCTCGTGATGACCCACCCTGACGGGATGGGAGACATGGAGCACACGTTGGCGTACGTCTGGTTGGTGACGTTGCTGATGGAGTAGGCGACGCCGGTGCCGGCGCAGCCGCTGCTGCTGTACGAGCTGGTGATGACCCATCCGGTCGGGATGGGGGACATGGAACAAACGGCGAGACTGGTCTGCCCGCTCGAATCGCTGATGGAGTACGCGATGCCGGTGCCGGCGCAACCGCTGCTGCGGTACGAGCTTGTGATGACCCATCCGGACGGGATGGGGGAGTTGGAGCAGACGATCGCGCTGCCGGTGAGCTGCTGTGGGGCCGCCTCTGCCTGCGCCGTCGCGGCGGTCATCAGGCCAAGTAGCAACAACACGAGCGTCATCAGATTCGGGATGTGGTTTCGTAAGGTCTTCAAGGCTGGCCTCAGATCTTCTCGGCGCTCAACGGCTATAGCGGTGCAGCTGAGATGAACCATTCGTCCACTGCCTGTTCATCTCGGCTGAGATGGTGTCAGATCTGTTCCACCGGCGCCAGAGTGCCTTGGAGAGCGTCTGCCTCTTCCCGGGCGCTGCGTTTGAGGTTCCCGCGGGGCAAGGTTCTAGGTTCGGGGCATGGTGGATGGACCCGAACTGATCACGGTCGGACAGCTGGCACGCCGTGTCGGCCTGACCGCGAAGGCCCTGCGGCACTACGACCGGGTGGGACTGCTGTCGCCCGCCGTGGTCGACCCCGGCACGGGCTACCGGCTCTACAGCGCGGAGCAGGTCGCTCCCGCGCGGCTGGTGCGGCTCCTGCGCTCGGTCGACGTCCCGCTGGACCAGGTGCGCGCGTGCCTGGCCCGGCCGGACGACGAGGCCGTGATCCAGCAGGTCCTGATCCAGCACCGGCGCCGGCTCCAGGCACGCCTGGACCGGGTCCGGGGCGACCTCCACCGCACCGACCATCTGATCGAGGACGGAGTCACCACAGCGATGACCGACCAGGACAAGCAGAACGCAGCCGGTTCGGCGGGCGATGAACGGCGCGTGGCCGTTGACCTGTTCAACGGGGTGTGGCGACTGCTGGAGAAGGAGGGCCGCACCGTCGAGGAGGACGACCGGATGCTGCACATGGCGCACGCCTCGCGTTACCACTGGGGCCAGGTCGGCGCCCCGGTGAACCTCAGCCGCGGCGAGTGGCAGTGCTCACGCGTCTACGCCGTACTGGGACGGCCCGAGCCCGCCCTGCACCACGCCCGGCGCGGCCTGGAGATCTGCCGGGAGCACGGCATCGGCGACTGGGACCTGGCCTACGCCTACGAGTCCCTGGCTCGCGCCCACGCGGTGGCCGGCGACAAGGACCAGGCCCGCACCTGGACCGAACAGGCCCTGGCCGCCGCCGAGGAGATCGCCCAGGACGAGGACCGCGAACTGGTCCTCACCGACCTGGAATCCATTCCCGCCCAACCGCGCTTCTGGTGACCCGCCCGCACCCCCACCTGCTCGTCGGCGTCAGCCAGTGGGCGGCGCGGGGGTGTCGGAGCAGTGGGCGCCGAGCTCGGCGAGTTCGGCGGAGGTGAGGGAGAGGTCCGCCGCGCCGAGGTTCTGTTCCAGGTGGGCCACGGTGGTGGTGCCGGGGATCGGTACCACGTTCGGTGACTGGTGCAGTAGCCAGGCGAGCGCCAGTTGGGCGGGCGGTACGCCCCTGGCTGCGGCTGCTGCGCCCAACGGGCCGTCCGGGTCGGTGAGTTCGCCTCGGCCCAGCGGGAAGAACGGGATGAAGCCGATGCCCTCGCGGGTGCAGTGGTCGAGGGTGTCGCGGTAGCGCTGACGGGTGAGGCTGAAGATGTTCTGCACGCTCGCGATCGGTACGACCTCGCGGGCGCGGGTGATCTCGTCCACCTCGACCTCCGACAGGCCGAGGTGCCGGATCTTCCCCTCGGCACGCAACTCGCCGAGCACGCCGAGCTGTTCCGCGAGCGGCACCCGCGGGTCGATCCGGTGCAGGTGGTAGAGGTCGATCCGCTCCAGGCGGAGCCGGCGCAGGCTCAGCTCGACGCACTGGCGCAGGTACTCCGGCCGGCCCACCGCCTGCCACTGCCCGGGCCCCTGCCGCGTCAGGCCGCCTTTCGTCGAGATCACCAGCCCCGCCGGATAGGGGTGCAGTGCCTCGGCGATCAACTCCTCGCTGACGTACGGCCCGTACGAGTCGGCGGTGTCGACGAGCTCGACACCCAGCTCCACCGCCCGGCGCAGCACCCGCACCGCCTGCCGCCGGTCGGCGGGCTCGCCCCACACCCCCGGGCCGGTGAGCCCCATGGTGCCGAAGCCGAGCCGCCGCACCGGCAGGTCGCCGCCGAACGGGAATCTTTCAGACAATTCATAACCCCTGGAAGGTGAGCCGGCGTCAGTCGAGCCGAAGTGCACCACCCAGGAGTCCGCCCCTGCCACCGAATTACCGCTCCCGAGCTGTCGCCTTGACCGAAGGGCGGGCCTCCCGAGGTTCGCCCCGGCCGTCGGCCCAGGCTCGGGCGGGCGGTCGGCGGACCAGCAGCAGCACGATCGCGCCGCCCACCAGGCCCAGCACACCGGCCACCAGGAAGGTCTGCCGCAGCCCGGTGGCGAACACCTCGTGCACCAACTGCGAAACCGCGGCCTGGTGCTCGGGCGCTGCCCGGGCGATCAAGGCGGCGGCCCGGCCGCCGGTGAGCGCGTCCGCGGCGGCTTTGTGGTCCTCCACCGCGCTGCCCGAGGCCCGCAGCGCCGACAGCACCTTGCCGTGGAAGACGGCGCCCAGCACCGCGATCCCCAGCGCGTTGCCCAGCTGGCGCGAGGTGCTGACGGCGCCGGCCGCCATCCCGACCCGCTCCGCCGGCACCGAGGCCATCGCGGCGGTCGCCAGCGAGGCCCCGCCAGGCCCACCCCGACACCGGTCAGCGCCAGGCCGGGCAGCAGGGCGGTCCAGGTCGAGCCCGCGCCGACCGTCCACTGCAGTAGTGATGGAAACCACTCAGAGTCCGATGCTCGACGACCTCGACCACCAGGTGGTCCAGGCCCTGATGCTCGATGGGCGGGCCGCCTTCAGCAAGATCGCCGCCGTCCTGGGCGTCTCGGACCAGACGGTGATCCGCCGCTACCGCAGGCTGCGCACCGCCGGGCTGCTGCGGGTGGTCGGCCGACGGGTCGGGCTGCCGGAGTCCTGGCTGCGGGTGCAGTGCACGCCGGACGTCGCCGTGGCGGTCGCCGACGCGCTGGCCCGCCGTCCCGACATCTCCTGGGTTACCCTCAACTCCGGTGGCACCGAGGTCAATTGCATGACCCGGGCAGGCAGCCGGGATGCCCGCGACCCGCTGCTGCCGGACCCGCTGCCGCACGTTCAGCGGGTCGCCGGGATGACCGCGCACACCGTACTGAAGGTCTTCACCGGCGCCCCGTCACGCCGGCCGGGGGCGAACCGGCTGACCCACGAGCAGGCGGCCGAGCTTGAGCGCCCGACGCACCCGGGCACCGAACCGGTCCACCTCGACGAGACGGATCTCGTACTCCTCGCGGAGCTGGCCCGCGACGGCCGGACGGGCTGCCCCGAGCTGGCCCGCGCGACCGGACTCTCCGAGTCCACCGCCCGCCGCCGCATGGAGCACCTACAGGACGTCGGTGCGCTCGTCTTCGACGTCGAGATCGACCCGGCACTGCTCGGCTGCCCCACCCAGGCCACCCTGTGGGCCACCGTGGCCCCCGCCGACCTCCCCGGTATCGCGTTCGCCGCCGCGGTGACCGGCTCGGCCAACCTGGTGGCCGTGGTGCTCTGCCGCGACACCGGGGAGCTCTACGAGTTCCTCACCGACCGGCTCGGCTCACTGCCCGCCATCCAGCGTGCCGAGCTCTCCCCAGTCACCCGCACCGTCAAGCGGGCCGGCCTGCTGACGGACGGGCACCGACTGGTGGATCCGGCACACTGATCCCGCAGGCATCTCCGTGCCCAGTGCCTTGGCGCCTCGTAGCCTGCGGTGGTGAGCATGAATGGTGAGTATCTGCGTGTGTCGCCCGCCGAGCTGGCCAGGGCAGTCGAGGACCCGGACTGGGCATTCGAATACGTCCAGGAGGTCATGGAGACGGACGGCATCAATGACGTCGCTCCCTCGGATGCCCGACAGCTGACGACCCACAAGGCGTGGCATGCCATCGCCTTCCTCCTCGAACGGGCGGCCGTTCCCGTCGACATCGTTCATGGCGAGCAGACGTTCACCAGTGAGGACTGGGGCTACGGGCCGGCCAAGTACCTGGACCCGGACCAGGTCAAGCTCGCTGCCGAGGCCCTGGCCCAGCTTCCCTTCGACGGCCTGATCCGGGATGTGGACTCCGGTCAACTGACAGCCGCGCAGGTCTACCCCCTCCACTGGGATGAGGCCGATGCACTCGAATGGGTGCGCGGGTGGTTCGACCCACTGGCTCCGTTCTTCGGGGCCGCAGCCCAGGTAGGCGAGGCCATGCTGCTCTGGCTCGACTGAGTTCCCTCCGCCCGGCAGCCCACCTCGGCAAGGGCTCCGTCGTCCTCGGTGCGGCCGGCACGAGGTCGTCAGTTCACCAGCTCGGGTGCGAAGTAGTCGCGCAGCCGGGCGATCTTCCCGTCGCGGATACGGAAGATCTGGACCAATGAGACGGTCACGTTGTCCCCTTCGTCCTCTCCGTCGAAGACCGTGTCGATCTCGGCGATGAACACGTCCGGGTCGGCGGTGGTGTGCAGCACGAATCCGGTCTTCTCGAGGTTCGGTGCGGGGCCGTCCTTCGGCAGCCGCTCGTAGTACGCGGCCATCGCGCTGCGGATCTCCTCGCGGCCCACCAGTCGCCGGGAGAAGGCGGCGCCGGCCGGTACGAGCGGTGCCTCCAGGACGCCGTCCACCGTGAAGTTCTCGGCGCCTGCAATGCCGAAGGGCGCCCCCTGCCGATGGCAGGGGGCGCCCGGGTCCAGCTCGGGGAGCTAGTTTGCCGGCGTTACGATCCATCGCTGGGCGTAGGTGCCGTTGCAGTCGTAGAGCTGGGGCCTGGTGCCGTTGGCGGTGTTGCCGCCGGGGGCGTCCAGGCACTTGCCCGACTGTGGGTTGATGACGCTGCCGTCCGCGCGGGGCAGCCACTGCTGGGCGGGGCTGCCGTTGCAGTTCAGGTACTGGAGCAGGGTGCCGTTGCTCGTGCCTGCGTCGATAGCGTCCACGCAGCCGTTGAGGATGCCGAGCGTCCCGTTGGCGTTGACCGAGAATTGCTGAGCAGGGGTTCCGTTGCAGTCGTAGATCTCGATCGGGCTGCCGTTCGTGGTGCCGGCGTTGGCATCGTCGAGGCACTTGTTGACGCCGGCGGCGGAGACAAGCCGGGAGGAGCCGGTGGCGATAGTGGACGGGAAGTCGTAGACCGCCACGTCACTCACACGTCCGTCGAAGTACGAGATGGGCTGGCCAAGGTACTTGTACCGGCCGATGACGAGTTGCCCGGTGATGCCGGAGTTCTGCGTGTGGTAGCCGCTTCCGGCGAGTACACCGTTGACGTACAGGCTCATCTGGCGCGTGGTGGCGTTGTAACTGGCCGTCAGCTGGGTCCAGGTGTTGAGCTGGACACGGTTGGCGTTGCTGGTGGCAGCGGTGGTCTGGTCGTAGGACCAGCCGTCGTCGACGGTGCCGAGCCCGAAGTGCCAGGTGCCGTCGCCGTCCGGCCAGACCAGGAAGCCGCTGGCATTGGCGCCGTCCTGACTGACCGCGACTCCGCCCAAGGCGCTTGGCTTGGCCCAGAGGCTGACCGAGAAGGACTTCGACGAGTCGAGCGTGCTGTTGGCCGCAGTCAGCGCTCCGCTGCCCTTGCTGTCGAAGGCGGCCACGGCGGTGGACTTCCCGGCGACGGTGTCGGTCGGGAAGGTGACGGCGCCCTGAACGGTCGCGGGGTGCTTCCCGAGGGTGTCCGGAGTGGTTCCGCCGCTGGTGCTGTTGAGCGTCCACCGGCCGACGGGCGAGCGCAGGTCACCGAGGGCGACCTGGGTGCCCAGGGTGCTGACTGCGGCAGCGTTGCCGGGCCAGACCAGCAGCTTGCCGTCGGAGCCGAGCGTCCAGAGATCGGCGCTGCCGTCCCCGTTCAGGTCGCCCGAGGAGCCCACGGTGGGGTAGGCGGCGGTGGAAATGCCGGTCTTGATGGTGTCACCGGCGGTGGCGAAGGCGGAGTAGTCAGGGGTGACGCCACCCTTGACCTGGTACGCGTGGACGGTGCCGTCGGTGCGGTTGCGGGCCCACACGGTGGGCTGGGCGGTGCCGCCTGCGAGACCGGGGCCGATCAGGTCGTAGCTGTCCCAGTCCACCTGACTGGAGAGCAGGCGCGCGGTGCCGTCCAGCAGTTTGACGTTGCTGGATCCGGAGTGGAACAGCCAGAGCTGCTTGTTGACGACCGCAAGCAGCGACGTCTTGGTGAGTGTGGTGGTGCCGTCGGTCGAGAGCGCCTCGCCTTCCGGCGTGCCCAGGGCCAGGATTTGGGTGACGTTGGAGAAGTTCGGGCCCCAGTTGGCAGGGCAGGTGGTGGCCACGCCCTTGGCGTCCTGACAGGTGCTGGGCTTGGCGACGATGGTGCTCCCGCTGGTGTACACGCCGCGGCCGTCGTTGAGGTACAGGTACAGGTTGGCGCTGTTCGCGGGATGGGCGATCAGGTCGTCGACCGGGACCTGGCCGCGCAGTGAGCCGCGGTGGGTCACCTGGACGGTGTTCCAGTCGCCTACGGCGGGAGAAATGGCGGGAGCGAGGGCGGCGGGAGCGCTCACGGCGTTGAGCGGGTCGTTGATCCCACCGATCAGGCGGAGGTTACCGGCGGTGTCGGGGAGGACGAGGTCGGGCTTGCCGTCACCGGTGGTGTCGCCGAAGCGGGGCTGGGCGGACTTCGAGGCGTCCCACGGGGCGTAGTAGCTGTAGACGGCGGGCTGACTGTAGTTGCCGGCGTTGTCCTGTGCCTGGGCGTAGACGAAGTTGGTGCCCCAGGGGGTGGCGGGGCGCGGGTAGGTGGCCTGGCCGTTGCCGTCGGCGCCATAGGTGTCGGCGTCACCGCAGTGCCAGCCGATGACCGGGGTCGGGTTGGCGCTGACGCGGAAGCAGGCGAGACCGGAGGCGTTCAGTCCGGCGCCCGGAGCCGGGTCGGTGCCCGTGATGGTGAAGGTCGCGTCGGTGCTGGTGTTGAACTTGGTGGGGCTCGGGTTCGGGGTGCCGGAGGGCGGGAAGTCGGTGGAGCTGACGCTCACCGTCGGCTGGGTCCGGTCGACCCTGAAGTAGCACCAAGGGGACTCGGGGGAGGACAGGTTGTCGTCGGTGGCGGTAGCGGTCCACCCGTACTGGTGCCCGTCCTTGAGCGGGCCGACGTCGACGCCCACCCCGCTGCCGTCGTTGTAGCTGCCGGCCCAGCCGCTGTCACCCGTCCAGCCGCCGTTGCCGTCGTTGTCGTCCCACATGCGGAAGGCCGTGTGCAGTGGCAGGCCGGTGGGGGACCAGTTGTTGACGGCCAGTCGGATGTTCTGGTTGCTGGCGATCCAGGCGGCGTTGTCCCAGGGGCTGGCTCCGCCGCTGGTGCAGTCGTAGGAGGTGTTCTTGGACGCGATGCCCGGCGACGGGCTGGTCCGCGGGTACCAGAGGGTCGGTGCGATGTCGTAGTTGACGACGATGTGCGGGTTGTTGGCGAAGTGCTGGCGGTAGTACTTGTTGTTCTCGTCGTCAGGGCCGACAGCGACGGTCCAGTTGGTCCACTTCTCAGCGACCGCCTTCTGCATCTGCGAGGTGACGTCGAAGCCGACCTGGCCGGTGCCCATCATCCAGGTGCTGCCGACCTTGGTGCAGCCACCCATCGTGCCGGGGCCGTTGCAGGGCTGGTTGCGCCACGTGGTGTCGGTGCTGATCGGACCGGCCCAGTAGAGGCCCATGGGGGTGGACGTGGAGGGGCTGGCCGAGCCGGTGGACTGCAGGTACAGCGCCGCGTCGTGCACCACGGCGCCGCTGTGAGCACCACTCGGAATGGTGGTCAGCACCGAGTTGATGCCGAGTTGGTAGTACGCGCGCTCCCGTCCGTAGCCGGTGCAGTCGGAGTAGCCGCAGTAGCCGGTGCCGAGGTTGCTGATGGTGTTCGCGTACTTGGTGTCCGGGTGGTACTCCTGCACCTGCACCGAGAGCTGGCTCGGATTGTCGGCGCTGACGGTCGGGTCGAGGTACCACGGACCGGTGCCCTTGCCGAAGGTCTTCTGGTCCGGTGTCAGGTCGATGGCGTTCCGGGACGCGGAGACCGACATCGGGGCGATGGCAGCCGCGATGCCGGGAGCGGCCGTGGTGGATGCCTCGGGGTCCTTCGCGGCTTCCGCGTTGCCGGGCGCCACTGCGGCGGGTGCGGCGGACAGGGAGCGGCTGAGCGGGGCATCGGGTGCGCTCGGGGCCGGCTGTGTGGAGTCCCACTGCAGCGGGGTCGGCGCGTGCAGGCGCACGGCACCGCTCGCGTCGGTGAGCTGGACGTTGCCGGCGCTGTCCGAACTGGGTGTCAGGTCCGTCCCGGAAACCGGGAAGTGCAGGGTCCTGAGTGCGGGGTCCGCAGCCGCGGCGGCCGTGTGGACGATCACCACGTCACGCCAGCCGCCGGAGGGCAGTGCCGACACCTGCAGGTCCACGTCGGGCAGGACCGAGGTGTAGGTCGCGGTGGCGCCGTCGAGCGTGGGCTTGGGCAGCTTGAACGGCGATCCGATGGCGAGCTTCTTGCCGTCTTCCGTGGCGATCGTGGCCAGCGGACCGCTGCCGCCGCCGGAGAAGCTCAACGGGCTCGTGCTCACCGACGGGCTCAGCGTGCCGTCGGGGTTCTGACGCAGCGTGGGGTCGAGGTCCACCCATCGCTCTGCCTTCTTCGTCCGTACAGGCTGGACATGCTGGGTGGTGCTCAGTGTGCCGTTGGGGTTGGCCGTGGTGAGCGAGGTCTGGGTGGTCAGCGCGTCAACGGTGACGGCTGCTCCGGTGGACTTCGCCTTCGCCTGGGCGTCCTGGATCGCCTGCGCCTCGGCTGAGAGCGCGGGGCGCTGGCCGAGGGGCGGGACGGTGGTTCCGGCGGCCAGGGCGGGTGGGCTCATCAGGCCGAAACCGAGTGCACCGACAGCCGTGAACATCAGTGCGCGTACAACCCGCCTGTCTTGCCAGAAAACTGACGGGTGCGAACTGTGTGTGCTTCTTTTATTGATCATGACTGCTGTGCTGAGTCCTCCGTTAGGCCCGCCTACTGGCGGATGGTTCGAGGAGGAACTGTGCGCTGTGACCTGCCGGTCGGTCAAACTGATGATCGGCTTGTCAGCAGCTGTCCTGATTTGCCCACTTGGCTTGAATAAAGTCTTGGTAAAAAGCCTGGGCGATCAGCCTTGGCTGAAAATTGATCATGAAAGACGATCTTAGGATCTGGCTGATCATCTCGGTGCACCGTGAAATCTCCGGTGCCAGGGGGCATTGACGACATCGGGGAGTATTCTGCCGTGCAGGCTTGGCATATTCGCACGCCCTTGGGGCGCTGGTTCAGAAGACCTCACGGCTGGGTGACGTTGTTCAGCCTGCTGGCCGTGGTCGCGACCATGATCGTGACACCACCGGCAGAAGCCTGGGCCGCGAAGCGGCCGCACGGCAAGGTCTGGACGCCCAAGAACACGCCGCTGGGTGCCGGTTCGGCGTCCGTGAAGGGCAAGGACCTCAAACCGGCACAGGTTCAAGCGCCGAAGTTTCCTGTGCCCAAGGACTGGCAGCCGTCGGCTCCAGCGCCACACACCGGCTCGGCCACTCTGGACCTGGGCGCCGACTCCGCCAAGGCCGGGAAGCAGGCCGGCGAACTGCCGGTCGCACTGGCCCCGGCTCAGCAGGGTTCGGCACACAGCGTCAAGGTCGATGTCCTCGGCGCGGCCGACAGGCCGCTGGTCGCGCTGACTGATGCCGACCCGGTGGCCGGCGCTGCCGGACAGGGCGTCAAGGTCGCGATCGACCTGAAGGCCCTTCAGGGATCCGGCTGGTCCGACCGCGCTCGCCTGGTCGCGCTGCCCGCCTGCGCGCTGACCACGCCCGACGCGGACGAGTGCAAGCAGCAGACTCCCGTCGCCTCCACGCTCAACCCCGCAACCGGCGTGCTCAGCGCGGAGGTCACGCTCCCCTCCGCTGTCGCCAGCAAGGCGGCCGCACCGACGACTTCGGGCACTTCGGTGGTCCGGGCATCATTCGTCGAAGCCCCCTCCGCTGCCGCCGCACCGATGGTGCTCGCCGCGGCCGCCGCCCCGGCCGGTTCGATGGGCGGCTACGCGGCCTCACCGCTGGCACCGTCCGCCGCCTGGCAGTCCGGGTCGAGCATGGGCAACTTCACCTACTCGTACCCGATCCAGACCCCCGCCTCGCTGGGCGGGAGCGCCCCGCAGGTCTCGCTCTCGTACGACTCCTCGGCGATCGACGGCAAGACGTCCTCGACCAACGCCCAGTCCTCCTGGGCGGGTGAGGGCTGGGACTACCAGCCGGGCTTCATCGAGCGCTCGTACAAGAACTGCGACCGCGCCGGCATCACCAACTCCGGTGACAACTGCTGGGCGGGCCAGAACGCGACCATGAACCTGGGCGGCCACTCCGGCACCCTGGTCCGTGACGACGCCACCGGCACCTGGCACATCCAGGGCGACGACGGCTCGAAGATCGAGCAGCTCACCGGCGCCGCCAACGAGGCCCGCAACGGCGAGTTCTGGCGCGTCACCACCACCGACGGCGTGCAGTACTACTTCGGGCAGAACCACCTGCCCGGCGGCGACCACAGCGACCCGGCCACCGGCTCGGTCGCCTACCAGCCGGTCTACTCGCCCAACAGCGGTGACGACTGCTACAGCGCGAGCACTGGAAAGGCCTCCTGGTGTCAGGAAGGCTGGCGCTGGAACCTCGACTACGTCGTCGACCCGCACCAGAACCTGATCACCTTCAACTACCAGCAGGACCTCAACTACTACAACCGCGGCGGCGCCCAGAACAACGGCAACGGCACCCTCACGCCGTACGTCCGCGCGATCGAGCTGACCCAGATCTCGTACGGCCAGCGGCTGCCCGAGCAGCTCTCGGCGCACGGCACCGTCAAGCCCGCCGCCAGGGTGCTCTTCAGCACGGCCGAACGCTGCATCCCCAATGGCAGCATCACCTGCACCACCGCTCAGCGGACCATAGCCAACCAGTCCTCCTGGCCCGACACCCCGCTCGACCAGAACTGCGCCTCGACCGGCACCTGCACCAACTACTCGCCGACCTTCTGGTCCCCGCTGCGACTGTCCAAGATCGACACCCAGGTGCTGGTCGGGGCCTCCTACACCACCGTCGACAGCTGGACCCTGAAGCACTCCTTCCCGGACCCGGGCGACGGCACCAAGCCCTCCCTGTGGCTCTCCTCCGTTCAGCGCACCGGCAGCAACGGCCAGAGCGCGACCGCTCTGCCGCAGGTCTCCTTCACCCCACGGGAGATGGCCAACCGCGTCGACGGCCTCGTTCCGGCGGCACCGCAGTTCAACCGGCCGCGGATGCAGCAGATCACCACCGAGACCGGCGGCCAGATCAACGTGGTCTACGCCGACCCGGCCTGCTCGCGGGTGAACAACACCATGCCGTCCTCCGAGGACGGCAACACGATGGCCTGCATGCCCGTCAAGTGGTACCCGCCGGGCAGCTCGGGCACGGACCCGGTGAACGACTGGTTCAACAAGGTCCTGGTGACGGCCGTGACCGAGCAGGACGCCGTCACCGGTGCCCTGATCAAGTCGACCAACTACAGCTACGGCGGCGGTGCGGCCTGGCACCGCAACGACAGCGACGCGATCGACCCCAAGACCCGTACCTGGGACCAGTTCCGCGGCTACCAGACGGTGACCACCACCACCGGCAGCGGCAATGCCGGCGAGGCCCCGAAGACCCAGCAGGTCACCACCTACCTGCGCGGCATGAACGGTGACGCGCTGTCAGGCGGCGGCACCCGGAATGTCTCCACCTCCTTCACGCCCTACCCGGGCGCAACTCCGGTCACCGCTACGGACGACAAGTGGCGTACCGGAACGGCGCTGGGCAGCCAGTCCTTCGACAAGGCGGGCGGCTCGGTCCTCGCGGCGACCGCCACCACCACGACCGGCGATGTGGTCACCGCGACCCACAAGCAGTCCGGCGGCATGCCCGATCTGGTGGCCCGCTACGGCACCACCAGCACCACCGGCCTGACCTACGGCAAGCTGGCCGACGGCTCGTGGCGGACCACCACCCAGGTCACGACCACCGATCCGGCCAAGGGCAACCGCGTACTGACCCAGGACGACAAGGGCGACGGCACTGCCGCCACCCCCGAGACCTGCAACACCACCAGCTACGCGACCAGCACCAACCCGCTGATCCTCACCCTGCAGTCCGGCCAGCGCACCGTCGCCGGCCCCTGCGGCACCGCGCCGAACGCCGGCAACACGCTGACCGATACCCGGACCCTGTACGACGGCTTGCCCTTCGGCCAGGCCGGTGCTCTCGGTGACCCGACCAACTCCCAGGTGATCGACTCCTACGACGGCACGGGCAAGGCCCAGTACGCCACCCTGACCACCGCCGGCTTCGACGCTTACGGACGCGTCGTCTCCTCGGCGGGTCCGGACGGCAAGGCCACCAGCACCGCCTTCGCGCCGGCCACCGGCGCGATCCCCACCAAGATCACACTCACCGGTCCGATGGGCGCCACCTGGGCAACCTCGCAGACCTTCGACCCCGGTCGCAGCCAGCCCCTGGTGGCCTCCGACGCCAACGGCCGCACCACCACCGAGCAGTACGACGCGCTCGGCCGGCTGGTCGCGGTCTGGCAGCCCGATCGGGCGACCGATCTCGGTGCGAACTACAAGTTCTCCTACTCCGTCAACGGCGTGAGCGCACCGTCCGTGGTCACCAGTCAGTGGCTGCGCGAGGACAACTCGTACTCCAGCAAGACCGAGCTCTACGACGGTCTCGGCCGCCTGCGCCAGTCGCAGACCACCACACCGACCGGCTCCGTGGGCCGCCTGATCAGCGACCAGGCGTACGACTCGCACGGCTGGGCGATCAAGTCCTCCGAGCCCTACTACGACAGTGCCAACTCCCCGAACGGGACCATCTTCGCGCCGCAGGACGCTCAGGTGCCGGCCCAGACGTGGATGACGTACGACGGTCTCGGCCGTCCGGTCACCAGCGCTTTCATGTCCTACGGCCAGCAGCAGTGGACGTCCTCCGTCTCCTACCCCGGTGCGGACCGCACCGATTCCGTCCCGCCGCAGGGCGCCGCGCCGAGCAGTGTCTTCACGGACGGGCGCGGCCAGACAACGGCCGTGTGGCAGTACAAGACGCCCACCGCGACCGGCGTGGCAGCCGACGCCAACATCACCACCTACAGCTACACCGCGGCGGGCCAGCCGCAGAACCGCACCGACTCCTCGGGCAACACCTGGTCCTACACCTACGACCTGCGAGGCCGTCAGACCTCGGTGGCCGACCCGGACTCCGGGAAGACCGAGACCAGCTACGACTCCAACTCGCGGGTGGCCTCCACCAAGGACGCCAAGGGCAACGTCCTCGCCTACAGCTACGACCTGCTGGGCCGAAAGACCGGCCTCTACGCGAACACTGTGGCACCCGCGAACCAGCTGGCCAGTTGGAACTACGACACCCTGGCGAAGGGCCGGCTGACGTCCGCGACCCGCTACGTCAACGGTGCGAGCGGATCGGCTTACACCCGGTCCGTCACCGGCTACGACACCGCCTACCGTCCGCTGGGCACCAGCGTGAGCATCCCGGCGATAGAGGGCTCCCTCGCCGGCACCTACACCAGCACCAACGCCTACACCCCGGTGCTCGGCCTGCTTGACCACACCAACCTTCCGGCGATGGGCGGCCTGCCGGCCGAGGAGGTCGACTACCTCTACTCCATCACCGGTGCACTGGTGGCCTCCGGCGGCAACAGCACCCTGGTGACCGACGTCCAGTACGACGCCATGGGGCGGCCCACCCGCACCACCGTCGGTGACTGGGGCAAGCAGGTCGTCTCCACCCAGCAGTACGACTGGGCGACCGGACGGGTCGTCAACTCCTTCCTGGACCGCCAGACCGGCACCACCTCGCTCGACCAGACCTCCTACACCTACAACCCGGCCGGCCAGATCACCTCGATCACCGACCTGCAGAACGCCACCGCTACCGACGCCCAGTGCTTCACCTACGACTACCTGGGCCGACTGACCAACGCCTGGACGGACACCGGCGGCACCAACACCCGGGCCACCGGCACCTGGACGGACTCCTCCGGCACCGTTCACGGCAGTGGCTCCGCCCAGTCCGTGCCCGGAATCGGAAGCTGCAAGAACTCCACCGGCCCCGCCGTCACGGCAGGCAAGCCCAGCGTGGGCGGCCCCGCCCCCTACTGGCAGAGCTACTCCTACGACGCGACGGGCAACCGCACCCAGCTCGTGCAGCACGATGTCAACGGCGTGACCGCCAACGACATCACCACCACGCAGACGTTCGGCGCGCCGAAGTCGGTCAACACTCCGACCAACGCCCAGAACACCGGTGGCGGCACCGGCGGCCCGCACTCGCTGCTGACCTCCTCGGTGAAGTCCGCGAGCGGCACCGCGGTCGCCACTTTCCAGTACGACGCGATCGGCAACACCACCTCCGTCACCGACACCAGCGGCACCGCCACGCTCAGCTGGGACGGCGAGGACAAGCTCGCCTCGGTTGCCAAGTCCGGTCAGACGCCCGGGACTTCGTACCTCTACGACGCCGACGGCAACCAGCTGATCCGGCGTGACCCGGGCAAGACCACCCTCAACCTCGGCTCGGACGAGCTCGTCCTTGACACCACGTCCCCGACCGGGAGCACGACGGACGTCCGGTACTACGCCGCCCCTGGCGGTCTGACCATCACCCGGGTGACCGCGGCCACCGGCGGCGGGCAGCTGGTTTACCACGCAGCAGACCCGCACGGCACCAACGGCGTACAGATCAGTACCGACGCCACGCAGGCCGTCACCCGTCGGCCGACCGACCCGTTCGGCAACGCCCGTGGCGCTGCGGTCGATCCGGCCAGCTGGGCCGGCGACAAGGGCTTCATCGGCGGAACCCTGGACACCGCGACCGGACTGACCAACCTCGGAGCACGCGAATACGACCCGGTCCACGGGCGATTCCTCAACCCCGACCCTCTGCTGGCGGCGGACAACCCCCAGCAGTGGAACGGCTACTCCTACAGCGGCAACGACCCGGTCAACAGCAGTGACCCCAGCGGTCTGATGCAGACCTGCGGCGAGGGCGGTGCAGCCTGCTACGGCCCGTCCCCGACCAGCAGCCCGTTCTCGGCAACAGGCGGCGGCGGATTCGTCGACTCGTGCAGCGTCAACCCCACACTGGCGCCCTGCGCGCCGAAGTCCACCGCGACCAGCGGCGGCAACGGCAACGGTGGCGGCGGTAACGGCGGTGGTCACGCCACCGGCGGCGGGAGCAAGAAGAAGAGCGGAGGAGTCAGCGGCTGGTTCAAGAACGCCGCGAAGAGCGTCGTGCACACTGTCGTCAAGGCCGTGGAGGAACACCCGATCATCACAGCGATGATCGTCACGGCGATCGTCGTCGGTGCGGCAGCCTGCATCATCGCCACCGCCGGTGGCTGCGCCGCCGTACTGGTGGCCGCAGGTGAAGCCGCGCTTGCCGGAGCCGAGATGGGCGGTGTGGCCGGTGCGATCACCGGCGCGGCCGTCGGTGCCACCGTCGAAGGTGGCATGGCGCTCGGCGCGGCCGGCCTCGCGTCGCTTGGTGCCGGCGCAGCCGTAGCAGCCAAGGAGCTGACGACCGCCGAGTCCACCGTCGCGGCGCGCACCACCCAGCCGCTCGCCAAGGAGGCCACCGAGTCGAGCAAGGGTGCCCGGCCGGCGAGCAGCAGCAGCGGCGGAAGCAAGCCGGGCTGCAACAGCTTCCAGGCCGGCGTCCTGGTCCTCCTCGCGGACGGCACCAGCAAGTCGATCGAGCAGCTCACCACCGCCGACCAGGTGGTTGCGACCGATCCGCAGACCGGCGACACCGCCGCCAAGCAGGTCACCGCAACCATCACCACCCCGGACGACAAGGAGTTCACGGACCTCACCCTGACCTCCACGGCAGGCCCCCGCGCCCCGCCGGTCGCCATCACCTCCACCCAGCACCACCCCTACTGGGACATCACCACCCAGCGCTGGACCGACGCCGCCGACCTCAACCCCGGCGACCACCTCCGCGCAGCAGACGGCACCGAACTCACCGTCCGCACCGTTACCAACTACGACACCCGGGCGCAGACCGCCTACAACCTCACCGTCGCGGACCTGCACACCTACTATGTTCTCGCCGGAACGACACCGGTCCTGGTTCACAACTGCGGATCAAACTTCAAGCCCGGCGAAGATGACATCCACTACAACAAGCACGTTCTTGGCGTAATGAAGAACGGGAAGTCCAAGGAAGGCGGTCCGGATATGCCTGAATATCTCGACAAGGCCGACTACCTGGCCGGTGCGCGAGGATTGCTCGATGGGCCCGCCAAAAGGGGTGTCCTGGAAGGGAGGCGGGGCACCGATACGCTCCGATTCGATACCTCCACTGGCGCTTTCGGCGTGAAGACCGAGGACGGCATCATGCGAACCTTCTTTCGGCCCGGCGGCGATGGTGAAGCGTATTTCCGGGGAACTGATGGACTGATCCCAATTAACTTCTGAGAATGGACGTAATTGTGACTGAGATCGACGCCATGGCTGCCGAGATTGCGAAGAGTGCAGGCTGGCAGAGGTTCCAGTCGTGTGATGATTTCGTAAACGCATGGATCTCGTTCGTTGATCAATGTGCAAGCGGATATGACATGAGTATTTATGAGTACGAGAATGACCTGGCGGTCCGAACGGCCATTCAGATTCTTCTTGTGGATGGGCGGATGAGACGACTTGAAGGGTTCGAGGAATTCGAGCTCAGGGTGCAGCGGACTGATGAATATTTCAAGGGGCTCCTTCAGGATGGCATTGAGACTCGAGACCAGAAGGATTTCTGGTGGCAGAGGGGGGTTCCGAAGTTTGCTGGGGCTGAGCTGGCTGATGATTTCATGAACTTGTTTGGCGTGAGTGTTCGCGCAGTTGATTAGACGAGAGCCCCTGGTCGGTCGTACATGGCCGGCCAGGGGATGTGGACCCGATGCCAGAAGGCGATCTTGAGGTTCAAGTACTCGCGAGGCACTGATGGGTAATCCGCTGGCAGAGATTCAATTGGCCGATGCGATTGAGGTGGCCAGTGATCTCAAGTGAATACGGGGCCTGTTGCTGCAGATCTTCTGGCAGCTGGTGATTGCTGGCTAAAGTTCGGAAGTTCTGGCTGCCTCGAAGGAGAGGCGTATTTCCCCGAAGGTGCTGACTGAGTACCAGTCAAGCGAATTGACCCCCTTATCTGTCTGTATTGCTGGATCTGGGTGAGATTTCCGCTCGAAACGTTCGTGGCAAACTGCCCTAGTTCCAACCGCTGGGCATCGGCGGGCGGGGAATTTGGGGGCAGGAGGACTTGATGGTCGGAGATTCGATGGCCAGGCGAGAAGTTCCTGTCGAAAGTTCGCGCACAAGTTGATCTTCCCGGGATATTTTTTGCCATAACTGGGTAGGAGTAATTGCTGGCCGGGCTCCCCGCAACCTGGTCGGGTGCCTGGGAGGAATATCACCTCACGGCCCCTGAGCCCGTACGAGACGGCGGGCATGGTAATGGTCGCGTAGCTGACTGGATGAGAGCCCCGATCGGCCGTGGCTGATCGGGGCTCCTGTCGTCGAGGTCCACCGCGTGTCTTCGGTGGTGGACATTCCTGTGGTGCGGGTGACGAGTGCGATGGTGCTCTCGCTGCAGCGGGTCGATGCCAAGGTGATCCAGCGGTCGTCCACCGCCGGTGAGCGCACCATGCCTTTGAATGCCGAGATCCGAGCACGAGCGAGGGCTATGGCCGGCAGCATCCGTACCGATGGAGCAGCGTGACCGCTCGACGCAGCCAGGCGGCAGCGGCGGGGACAGGTTGGGTGGCCTCAGCTCACCAAATCGGGTGCGAAGTAGTCGCGCAGCCGGGCGATCTTGCCGTTATGGATGCGGAAGATCTGTACGAGTGAGACGGTCACGTCCGCCCCGCCATCGTCTCCGTCGAAGACCGTGTCGATCTCGGCGATGAACACGTCGGGGTCGGCGGTGGTGTGGAGCACGAATCCGGTCTTCTCGAGGTTCGGTGCGGGGCCGTCCTTCGGCTGCCGCTCGTAGTACGCGGCCATCGCGGTGCGGATCTCCTCGCGGCCGACCAGCCGCCGGGGGAAGGCGGCGCCGGCCGGTACGAGCGGTGCCTCCAGGACGCCGTCCACGGTGAAGTTCTCGGCCAGGGCATCGGCATTCCGGGTGAGGGAACCGGCGTAGACGTACCTCTGGAAGATCTCCTGCGGCGTTCCGGACATGGTGGCCTCCTGGATGCGGACAACAGGAGGCCAGACAATCACAACGACCCTTCCGGGAAGGCGATTTTCCGCGCTCAACTCTTGACGGCCTCGGCGATCCGCAAGGCGGCCTGGGCGGGTGTGAGGTGTGTGGTGTCGACGACCTCGGCCTCGGCGTGCAGCCAGGTGCGGGCCGCCTCGGCGTAGGGCTCGAGGTACTTGAGGCGGAACGGAGAGTTGGGACCGAGAACAGTGTCCCCCGCGATGCGCCCGCGGAGGGTTTCCTGGTCGGCGTGCAGGACGAAGTGCCGTACCGGAATGGCGTGCTGGGCAAGACCCGTGCTGATCTCACGCCAGTACTGCTCGACCAGGACGGTCATGGGCATCACCAGGGTGCCGCCGGTGTAGTCGAGTACGCGGCGGGCGGTATCGACCACGAGCGGTCGCCACGGCGGCCAGTGCTGGAAGTTGTCCGTCCCGGGCAGGCCCGGCGTGATGTCCATGAGTGTCTCGCCGACCTTATCGGCGTCGAACACCCGGGAATCCGGGAGCAGTTGCTGCACGAGTGCACTGGTCGTGGTCTTGCCAGCGCCGTGGGTGCCGTTGAGCCATACGATCATGAGCCCCGATGCTAGGTGCTGTCCTGCTCCTACAGAACAAGCACGCGTGCTTGATTTGTTCCTGACGTCCTGTCACGCTGCTGCCCGTGGGCGGAGCGGAGCCGGCTGGGGAGGCCAGGGTGCTGCGGATCGGGAATGCGTCGGGGTTCTACGGGGACCGCTTCGGGGCGATGCGGGAGATGCTGACGGGTGGGCCGCTGGACGTGCTCACCGGGGACTATCTGGCTGAGCTGACCATGCTGATCCTGGCCAGGGACCGGCTGAAGGATCCCGGGCTCGGGTATGCCCGGACCTTTCTGCGGCAGCTGGAGGAGTGCCTCGGGCTGGCGAGGGACCGCGGGGTGCGGATCGTGGTCAACGCCGGTGGGCTGAACCCGGGCCGACTGGCCGAGGCGATCGGGGAGTTGGCGGCCAAGCAGGGGGTGCCGGTGCGGCTGGGCGTGGTCGACGGGGACGACCTGCTCGGGCGGCCGGAGCTGCCCGGTGGGCTGCTGGCGGCCAACGCCTACCTCGGGGGGCAGGGCATCGCCGAGTGTCTGCGGGCCGGGGCGGACCTGGTGGTGACCGGGCGGGTCACGGATGCGGCGCTGGTCTCCGGGGCGGCGGCCGCGCACTTCGGCTGGGGCGCGACCGACTTCGACGCGCTGGCGGGGGCGGTAGTGGCGGGCCACGTGCTGGAGTGCGGGGCGCAGGCGACCGGCGGCAACTACGCGTTCTTCCATGAGCACGACGTGACGCACCCCGGCTTCCCGATCGCCGAGCTGCACGCCGACGGTTCCAGTGTGATCACCAAGCATCCGGGTACCGGCGGCGCCGTGACGGTCGGCACGGTCACCGCCCAGCTGCTGTACGAGACTTCGGGCGCCCGCTACCCGGGCCCCGACGTGACGGCCCGGCTGGACAGTGTCCGGCTGGCCGAGGACGGGCCGGACCGGGTGCGGATCAGCGGGGTGCGCGGGGAGGCGCCGCCGCCGACCCTCAAGGTCGGGCTGAACCGGCTGGGCGGCTGGCGCAACGAGGTGGTGTTCGTGCTCACCGGGCTGGACATCGAGCGCAAGGCGGAACTGATCCAACGTCAACTAAAAAGCTCAGTACGGGCAGAGGAGGTCCGCTGGACGCTCGCTCGTACCGATCACCCGGACGCCGACACCGAGGAGACCGCCTCCGCGCTGCTCCGGCTCGCCGTCAAGGGCCGCGACGAGAAGGCGGTGGGCCGGGCGTTCACCACGGCCGTGGTCGAACTCGGCCTGGCGGGCTACCCCGGCTTCCACCTCACCGCGCCGCCCGGACCGGCCGCTCCGTACGGCGTCTTCGAGACCGCGTACGTCGACGCGGCGAGCGTCCCGCACCGGGCGCTGCTCCCCGACGGCACCCACCGGACGATCCCGGCGGCCCCGGTCACCCGCCCGCTGGAGCGGGTCGAGGACCCGCCGCTGCCGCCCCCACTGCCCGAGGGCCCCACCCGGCGGGTGCCGCTCGGCCACGCCTTCGGCGCCCGCAGCGGCGACAAGGGCGGCGACGCCAACCTCGGTGTCTGGGCCCGTACCGACCACGGCTGGCGCTGGCTGGCGCACCACCTGACGGTCGACAGGCTGCGCGAACTCCTGCCGGAGACCGCCGAGTTGCCGATCGACCGGCAGCTGCTCCCGGAGCTGCGCGCGGTCAACTTCGTGATCGCCGGACTGCTCGGCGAGGGCGTCGCCGCCCAGCACCGCTTCGACCCGCAGGCGAAGGCGCTCGGCGAGTGGCTCCGCTCCCGGCACGCCGACCTCCCGGAGGAGATCCTGTGACCACACTGCCGACCCAACTCGACCCGGCCGGGCCGGAGTTCCACGCCAACCGGGACGCGATGCTGGCCAAGCTCGCCGCGCTGGACGCCGAGCACGCCAAGGCGCTGGCCGGTGGCGGCCCCAAGTACCTGGAGCGGCACCGGAGTCGGGGCAAGCTACCGGCCCGGGAGCGGATCGAGCTGCTGGTCGATCCGGGCTCGCCGTTCCTGGAGCTCTCCCCGCTGGCGGCCTGGGGGAGCGACTACCCGGTCGGTGCGGCGCTGGTCACCGGGATCGGCGTGATCGAGGGCACCGAGTGCGTGATCACCGCCAACGACCCGACGGTGCGCGGCGGAGCCAGCAACCCCTGGACGCTGCGCAAGGCCCTGCGGGCCAACGAGATCGCGCTGCACAACCGGCTCCCGCTGATCAGCCTGGTGGAGTCGGGCGGGGCCGACCTGCCCAGCCAGAAGGAGATCTTCATCCCCGGCGGGGCGCTGTTCCGCGACCTGACCCGGCTCTCGGCGGCGGGCGTGCCGACCGTGGCGGTGGTGTTCGGCAACTCGACCGCGGGCGGCGCGTACGTGCCGGGGATGTCCGACCACACGGTGCTGGTGCGCGAGCGGGCCAAGGTCTTCCTGGGCGGCCCGCCGCTGGTGAAGATGGCCACCGGTGAGGACGCCGACGACGAGTCGCTGGGCGGCGCCGAGATGCATGCCCGGGTCTCCGGCCTGGCCGACCACCTGGCCGAGGACGAGCACGACGCGCTGCGGATCACCCGCCGGATCGTGCACCGCCTGCACTGGCGCAAGGCCGGGCCAGGACCCGACGCGACGGCCGCGCCGCCCAAGTACGCCGAGGAGGAGCTGCTCGGCCTGGTGCCGGGCGACCTCAAGGTGCCGTTCGACCCGCGCGAGGTGATCGCCCGGATCGTCGACGGCTCGGACTTCGACGAGTTCAAGCCGCGCTACGGCCCGAGCCTGGTGACCGGCTGGGCCGAGCTGCACGGCTACCCGGTCGGCATCCTGGCCAACGCCCAGGGCGTGCTGTTCAGCGAGGAGTCGCAGAAGGCGGCCCAGTTCATCCAGCTCGCCAACCAGCGCGACCGGCCGCTGCTCTTCCTGCACAACACCACCGGCTACATGGTCGGCCAGGCGTACGAGCAGGGCGGCATCATCAAGCACGGCGCGATGATGATCAACGCGGTCTCCAACAGCAAGGTCCCGCACCTCTCGGTGCTGATCGGTGCCTCGTACGGGGCCGGGCACTACGGGATGTGCGGGCGGGCGTACGAGCCGCGCTTCCTGTTCGCCTGGCCGAGCGCCAAGTCCGCGGTGATGGGGCCTCAGCAGCTGGCCGGGGTGCTGTCGATCGTGGCCCGGCAGTCGGCGGCGGCGAAGGGGCAGCCGTACGACGAGGAGGCCGACGCCACCATCCGGGCCATGGTCGAGCAGCAGATCGAGGCCGAGTCGCTGCCGGTCTTCCTCTCCGGCCGGCTCTACGACGACGGGGTCATCGACCCCCGCGACACCCGCACGGTGCTCGGTATCTGCCTCTCCGCGATCCACAGCGCCCCGGTCGAGGGCGCGCGCGGCTACGGCGTCTTCCGGATGTAAGGGAACCTAGGCCCTCTCTTTCGGGTCACGCCGGGCGGGCGCCGCCGGGGCACGCACCTCGACGGCTTCTCCTCGGTCGCCGATGCGCTGCATCAGGCTCCCTCCTCGGCACCGCCGAGCCACGCACCCCAACACCGCCCACTATCCGACGTGACCCGAAAGAGAGGCCCTAGCCGATGATCACCTCCGTACTGGTCGCCAACCGGGGCGAGATCGCCCGCCGGGTCTTCCGGACCTGCCGGGACCTGGGCATCGCCACGGTGGCCGTGCACTCCGATCCGGATGCCGACGCCCCGCACGTCCGGGAAGCCGACACCGCCGTCCGGCTGCCGGGAGCCGCACCCGCCGAGACCTACCTGCGGGCCGACCTGCTGGTCGCCGCGGCGCTCGCAGCCGGGGCGGACGCGGTCCACCCGGGCTACGGATTCCTGTCCGAGAACGCCGAGTTCGCGGCGGCGGTGCAGGCCGCCGGGCTGACCTGGATCGGACCGCCCGCCGAGGCGATCGCCGCGATGGGATCGAAGACCGAGGCGAAACGGCTGATGGCGGCGGCCGGGGTGCCGGTGCTCTCGGTGCCGGCCGAACCGACCGCCGCCGACCTGCCGCTGCTGGTCAAGGCGGCAGCGGGTGGCGGCGGCCGGGGGATGCGGATCGTCCGCGAACTCGCCGAGCTGCCCGCCGCGTTGGCGGCTGCCAGGGCGGAGGCGGCGAGTGCCTTCGGTGCCGACGAGGTGTTCTGCGAGCCCTATCTGCCGGACGGACGGCACGTCGAGGTGCAGCTGCTGGCCGACGCCCACGGCACGGTCTGGGTGGTCGGTGACCGGGACTGCTCGCTCCAGCGCCGGCACCAGAAGGTGATCGAAGAGGCCCCGGCGCCCGGCCTGCCCGAGGCGCTGCGGGCCGAACTGCACCGGGCCGCGACCGCCGCCGCCCGGGCGATCGGCTACCGGGGCGCCGGGACGGCCGAGTTCCTGGTCACGCCCGAAGGCCGGTGCTGGTTCCTGGAGATGAACACCCGGCTCCAGGTCGAGCACCCGGTCACCGAGTGCGTCACCGGCCTCGACCTGGTCGCCCTCCAGCTCCGGATCGCCGAGGGCGAGGCCCTGCCCGCCGAGCCGCCGCCGACCCGGGGCCACGCGATCGAGGCCAGGCTGTACGCCGAGGACCCGGAACAGGACTGGCAGCCCCGGACCGGCACCCTGCACCTGCTCGAAGTGGCGGGTGTCTCGGTCGAGTTCGACACCGGGCAACGGGACACCGGTCTGCGGCTGGACTCCGGGGTGACCGACGGCACCGAGATCGGTCCGCACTACGACCCGATGCTCGCCAAGCTGATCGCCTGGGCACCCACCCGGGCCGCCGCTGCCCGGCTGCTGGCCACCGCGCTGAGCCGCGCGCGCATTCACGGCCCGGGCAGCAACCGGGCCCTGCTGGTCGCCGCACTGCGCCACCCCGCGTTCCTGGCAGGGGAGTTGCACACCGGATTCCTGGCGGAGCACGACCTCGGTGGCAAGGGCGAGAGCCTCGCGCTGCCCGCGCTCGCGGCCGCGCTCTCCGAGACGGGCGGCTCGCCGTTCCCACCGGGCTGGCGGAACCTGCCCTCGCAGCCGGAGATCAGGCGCTACCTGGCGGCCGACGGCACCGAGCACGAGGTGCGCCACCGCCTCACCCGGGACGGGCTCCAGGGTCATCCAGGTGTCGAACTGGTCGAGGCCAGGGCGGAGTTGGTCACCCTGCGGGTCGACGGCCGGACGCACACCTACCGGATCGCCCGGTACGGCAGCACCCTGCACCTGGACGGACCCACCGGCGCCGCCACCCTGACCGCACTGCCGCTCCTGCCCGAACCGCAGGCCGAACCCACCCCCGGCGCGCTGCTCGCACCCATGCCGGGCACCGTCACCCGGACGGCCGCCGCACCCGGCGACCACGTCACCGCCGGGCAGCCGCTGCTCTGGCTGGAGGCGATGAAGATGGAGCACCGGGTCAGCGCGCCGACCGACGGAGTGCTCACCGAACTGCGGGTGGCCGTCGGCCAACAGGTCGAGCCCGGCACCCTGCTGGCCGTCGTCCGGCCGCACGACTGAATCCCACCCAGGAACCCCGAACGCACGGAAGGGACCTTCGCCATGTCCGCACCGCTGCTCAACCCGGCCGAATCCGAGGAACACCAGGCCCTGCGCCGCGCCGTCGGCGACCTGGCCCGCCGTTACGGCCCGGAGTACTTCCGCCGCAAGGCCCGCGCGGGCGAGCCCGTCGACGAGCTCTGGGCCGAGGCCGGGAAGGCGGGCTACCTCGGGGTCAGCCTCCCCGTCGAGTACGGCGGCGGGGGTGCAGGCATCACCGAACTGTCCATCGTGCTGGAGGAGTTCGGAGCGGCCGGCTGCCCACTGCTGATGATGATCGTCTCGCCCGCGATCTGCGGCACGGTGATCGCCCGCTACGGCACCGAGCAGCAGAAGCAGACCTGGCTGCCCGGACTCGCCGACGGCAGCCGCCGGATGGCCTTCGGCATCACCGAGCCGGACGCGGGCTCCAACTCGCACCGGCTGACCACCACCGCCCGCCGGGACGGCCAGGACTGGCTGCTCACCGGCCGCAAGGTCTTCATCTCGGGCATCGACCACGCCGACGCGGTGCTCTTCGTGGCCCGCACCGAGGACGCCAGGACCGGGCGGCTGAAGCCCGTCCTGTTCGTCGTCCCGCGCGAGACGCCGGGCTTCGAGTACCGGGCCATCCCGATGGAACTGGTCACCGCCGAGAAGCAGTTCCAGGTCTTCCTGGACGACGTACGGCTGCCCGCCGAGGCCCTGGTCGGGGCGGAGGACGCCGGCTTGGAGCAGCTGTTCGCCGGACTCAACCCGGAACGGGTGATGACCGCCGCCTTCGCCCTGGGCCTGGCCCGCCAGGCGCTCGCCACCGCCACCGACTACGCCAGGACCCGGACCGTCTGGGATGCCCCGATCGGCGCCCACCAGGCGATCGCGCACCCGCTGGCCCAGTGCGCCATCGAGATCGAACTCGCCCGGCTGATGATGCTCAATGCGGCCCAACTCTACGACCAGGGCCACGACGTGGCCGCCGGCGAGGCCGCCAACATGGCCAAGTACGCGGCCGCTGAGGCCGCCTGCCACACCGTGGACCAGGCGGTGCACACCCTGGGCGGCAACGGCCTCACCCAGGAGTACGGACTGGCCGCCCTGCTCACCGCCACCCGGGTCAGCCGGATCGCCCCGGTCAGCCGGGAGATGATCCTGAACTACGTCGCCCAGCACACCCTGGGGCTGCCCCGGTCGTACTGACGGTCCGTCAGGACCGTTGCCACCAACGGCGCGGCGGCTCCCCGGCCTGCCACACCTGCAAGCGCGGGCCGGCCCGTACCGCCGTCCGGCCCGTACCGCCGTCCGGCCCGTACCGCCGTCCGGTCCGGACCGCCGGTCGGACGGCGGTTCCGGGCCTCAGGAGTTGGACTTGGTGAGCCGGTTGATGCTGATGGTCAGCGAGCTGAACGCACTCTGCGCCTCGCCCGCCTCGGAGAGGCTCGTGCCACCGGTCATGCCCGTGTCCTTGTTCTGCACGCAGTGCGTGGCGGTGGTCTCCACCCTGTCGAGCGCCGTCTCCCAGTAGCCCCGGGCGGTCTCGTCGGGCAGCTTCCGGTACGCCTTCGCCGCCTTCACGTGGTCGAGCACCTCCCGACAGTGGTCTGCGGTGCTGCTGCGGCTCTGCCCGGAGAGCGATAGCAGCGTGATGATGTCCTTGCCGATCACCAAGGTGTGCTCCTTTCCTCCGTCGGCGGCCCAGGTCTTGAAGGTGTTGTCCTCCCCATCGGAGCATCCGGCCAGCCCGAGGGACAGCAAGGCTGTGGTGGCCAGCACGAGCACTCCGCGCACGGTGGGACGGGGGTGGGTGTGGACGGGCATGAAGTACTTCCTTCGCCTCGAAGTCGGACCGACAGGGAACTGACACACTGTCAGTTCCCTGTGACGTCCGCACGGGCTTCGGTGGTTCGGGTACCCCGGACGGGCCGGCCGGGGGCTGCCGGAGGACAGCGGTAATTCCGTTGCTCCGCAAGGTCGCTGAACCCACACTGTGCCGGTGCTGATCAGACGAGAGACCCCCGCCGACGTGGCCGCCGTCCGGGCCGTGACCGCCGTCGCCTTCGCCCGGGCCGAGACCGTGGAGCCGATCGAGGTCGCGTTGCTCGACCAGCTCCGCTCCGGCCCCGCCTGGCTGCCCCCGCTGTCCATGGTCGCCACCGGCACCGACGGGGCGGTGGTCGGGCACGTGGTGTGCAGCCGGGCCCACGTGGACGGTGCGCCGGTGGTCGGGCTCGGCCCGATCAGTGTGCTGCCGGGGCACCAACGGCAGGGCGTGGGGCTGGCGTTGGTGCACGCGGTACTTGGTGGGGCGGATGCGCTCGGCGAGCCGCTGGTGGCGCTGCTGGGCAGCCCCGACTACTACGGCCGGTACGGCTTCCGGCCCAGTACCGAGTACGGCATCACCGCGCCGGACCCGACCTGGGGCCGGTTCTTCCAGGCCCGCCCGCTCGCGGCGTACCAGCCCTCGCTGCGCGGCGCCTTCGTCTACCCGCAGGCGTTCGACCTCGCCTGAGTGCCTGAGCCCTGTCGGCACTCTGTCCGCGCCGCCCGTCAGCCGCCACTCTAGGAGGGCCCGCTCCACCCAGCGCCCGCCAGGAGGCACCTATGGCGTTCCGTAGCGACTACCCCGACATCGAGCCGCTCGACCTGCCGATCCACGACGCGGTGCTCGGCGACTTCGCCGCGCACGCGGACGTACCGGCCCTGATCGACGGTCTCACCGGACAGTCCGTCAGTTACGCGCAGTTGGACGGCGCCAGCCGTCGCTGTGCGGCGGGCCTGGCCGAGGCCGGGGTGCGTAAGGGCGATCGGATCGCGCTGTTCAGCCCGAACACCGTCGCCTACCCGATCGCCTTCTACGGAGCCACCAGGGCGGGCGCCACCGTCACCACGGTCAGTTCGCTCAGCACGGCCGCCGAACTGGCCGGGCAGCTCCGCGACAGCGGGGCCCGTTGGATCATCACCATCTCGCTCTTCCTGCCGGTCGCCACCGAGGCCGCCAAGGCGCTGGCGGCCGAGGGCAGCCCGGTCGAGGAGATCTTCGTCTGCGACCAGGCCGAGGGCCACCGCTCGCTGGCCGACCTGCTGGCGTGTACCGGCCCCGAGCCCACCCCGGAGATCGACCCGGCCACCGACATCGCCGTCCTGCCGTACTCCAGCGGCACCACCGGCCTGCCCAAGGGCGTGATGCTCAGTCACCGCAACATCAGCAGCAACCTGCTGCAGACCGACGCGGTGCACGCCACCGGCGAGGGCGAACGCATCCTGGCGGTGCTCCCGTTCTTTCACATCTACGGGCTGACCTCACTGCTCAACCACCCGCTCCGGTCCGGCTCCACGGTGGTGGTGCTGCCGCGCTTCGACCTGGAGCAGTTCCTGCGAACCATCCAGGACCAGCGGATCGAGGGGGTGTTCGCCGCCCCGCCGATCGTGCTGGCGCTGGCCAAGCATCCGCTGGTGGACCAGTACGACCTCTCCTCGATCCGCTACGTGCTGAGCGCCGCCGCCCCGCTGGACGCCGAGCTGGCCGCGACCGCCGCCCGCAGGCTCGGGCTGGAGCGGATCCACCAGGGGTACGGGATGACCGAACTGTCGCCGGTCACCCACGTGGTGCCGCTGGACGACCCGAACCCGCCGGCCGGGACAGTCGGCCGGCTGGTCGCCTCCACCGAGCTGCGGGTCACCGCGCTGGACGGCTCGGGCGCCGACCTCGGCGTCGGCGAGCGCGGTGAACTCCTGTTCCGGGGACCGCAGGTGATGCGGGGTTACTTCGGCCGGAAGAGCGAGACCGACGCGATGATCGACCCGGACGGCTGGCTGCACACCGGGGACGTCGGCGTGGTGGACGAGCGGGGCTACCTGTTCGTGGTGGACCGGGTGAAGGAGCTCATCAAGTACAAGGGCTACCAGGTCGCGCCCGCCGAACTGGAGGCCCTGCTGCTCACTCACCCCGAGGTGGCCGACGCCGCCGTGATCGGGGTGACCGGGGCGGACGGCGAGGAACGGCCGAAGGCGTTCGTGGTCCGCACCCCCGGCAGCGGGCTGACGGAGCAACAGGTCGGCGACTTCGTGGCCGGCCAGGTGGCGCCGTACAAGAAGGTCAGGGCGGTCGAGTTCATCGACCAGGTGCCCAAGTCGGCGGCCGGGAAGATCCTCCGCCGTCAGCTGCGCGACCGTACCTGAGCGGCGCGGGGTCCCGCCGGTCTGGCAGGATCGGCGGGACCACGGACGGCAGCGGTACGGGGGCAGTACCGGCCGCAGGCAACGGAGGAGGGCCGGGATGACGACCCAAGCCGCTCGTACCCCGCAGCAGGACCGCAGCCGGGCCACCCGGCGCCGGCTGCTGGAGGCCGCCGTGGAGTGCCTGGCCGAGCTGGGCTGGAACGGCAGCACGGTCGCGGTGGTGGCCGAGCGGGCCGGGGTCACCCGGGGCGCGGCCCAGCACCACTTCCCGACCCGGGAGGACCTCTTCACCGCCGCCGTCGAGTACGTCACCGACGAGCGGCTGGCCGCCGTCCGGGCCGACACCGAGACCCTGCCGCCGCCGGGCGAGGCGCGCACCGAGGCGGTGGTGGAGCTGATCGTCCGGCTCTACACCGGGCCGCTGTTCCGGGCCGCGCTGCACCTGTGGGTCGCCGCGGCCACCGAGCAGGCGCTGCGCGAGCGGATCGTCGCGCTGGAGAACCACCTCGGCCGGGAGGCGCACCGGGCGGCGGTCGAGTTCCTCGGCGCCGACGAGTCGCACCCCGGCGCCCGGGAGACCGTGCAGGCGACCCTGGACCTCGCCCGGGGGCTCGGACTGGCCAATCTGCTCACCGACGACGGCCCGCGCCGGGCCCGAGTGGTGCGTCAGTGGGCCAGAACTCTGGACGCCGTGCTGATCACCTGAAAAGCTCAGCCGTCCCGACGGTGTACCCCACCTGACGGACCAGCAGTAGCCGCACTCTCCACCGCCGTGCAGTCTGGTGGAAGCCGATTCGCCCCGGCCACACCGGGGAAGGTATCTGACAGGTGATCCCCTGATCATGCAAGGCAGCGAGCGCAACGCAGCGGACGGCACCGGCCCACTGGCGGGTGCCGCTCCGCCGCGTCCGGAGGGGCACGGGTTGGCGGGTCACCGGCTGGAAGGGCACCGACTGGTCCCGCTGGCGACCGCCCTGGTCGAGGGCGACGGCCGGATCCTGCACTGGAGCGAGGACGCCGAGGCCCTCACCGGCTACCCGGCGGGGGAGGCGGTCGGCCGCTACGCCGCCCGGCTGCTGGTCCCCGAGGCGGACCGCCGGCGGGCCTTCGAGCTCTTCGAGCAGATCATGACGGGCAAGGGCTGGTCCGGGGTCTTCCCGATCCGGCACCGGGACGGCCAGGTGGTGGAACTGGAGTTCCACACCTACCCCATCGTCGGCCCGGGCGGCGAACGGCTGCTGCTGGCCACCGCCACCGACGTCGGCTCGCTGCGCCAGGTCGAGGGCGACCTCGCGGTGCTGGACGGGATCTTCACCCAGTCGCCGATCGGCATGGCGGTGTACGACACCGAGCTGCGCTACGTCCGGCTGAACGACGCGCTGGCCCGGATCAACGGCCTGACCGTGGCCGAGCACCTCGGACGGCGGATCAGCGCCATCCTGCCCGGCATCAACAGCGCGGAGATCGAGGCGGTGATGCGCCAGGTGCTGGCCACCGGCCAGCCCGTGGTGGACGCCCGCTCGCACGGCCGCACCCCCGGCGACCCGCGCCGGGAGCGCGCCTGGTCCGCCTCGTACTTCCGGCTGGAGGACTCCACCGGCCGGGTGCTCGGGGTGAGCTCCTCGATCATCGACGTGACCGAACGGTTCCAGGCCGAGGCCCGGGCCTCCCGGGCCCAGGAGCGGCTGGCCCTGCTGGCCGAGGCCACCGCCAGGATCGGCACCACGCTCGACCTGCAGCGCACCGCCGAGGAACTGGTCGAGGCGGTGATCCCGAGATTCGCCGACTTCGCCACGGTGGACCTGCTGGAGCCGGTGCTCCGAGGTGAGGAACCGTCATACCTCCAGCCGGACCGGGGCGTCATGCTGCGCGCGGTGGCGGTCGGCGAGGCGTACGAGTCGGGCATGACCATCGCGGCCGACGCGGTCGGGGCCACCTCGGAGTACGACTCGAAGCGGGTCTACACCGAGTGCCTGCGCAGCGGGCGCCCGCTGCTGCGGCCGCACGTGGACGAGCAGGTGCTGGCCGCGCTGGTGAACGAGCAGTCCCGGGTCGGGCCCGGCGTCAAGGCGGGCATCCACTCCTACCTGATGGTGCCGATCCTGGCCCGCGGCATGGTGCTCGGCGGCTCGGAGTTCGTCCGGATGCGCAACCCCGAGCCGTTCACCGCGGCCGACGTGGCGCTGGCCGAGGAACTGGTCGCCAGGACCGCGATCGCCCTCGACAACGCCCGGCTCTACCGGCGCGAGCGGGAGACCGCGCTCACCCTGCAGCGCAGCCTGCTGCCGCAGGAGATCCACCGCACCATCGGCCTGGAGATCGCCTACCGGTACCTGCCGAGCAGCGTGGTGAGCGAGGTCGGCGGGGACTGGTTCGACGTGGTGCCGCTGTCCTGCGGACGGGTCGCGCTGGTGGTCGGCGACGTGATGGGTCACGGCATCCGGGCCGCCGCGACGATGGGTCAACTGCGCACCGTGGCACGGACCCTGGCCACCCTGGACATGCCGCCGGACCAGGTGCTGACCCGGCTGGACGAGACCGCGATGGGCATCGGCGAGGGCCAGTTCGCCACCTGTATCTGCGCGGTCTACGACCCGGTGGACGGCACCTGCACGATCGCCTCGGCCGGCCACCTGCCGCCGGTCCGGGTCGCCCCGGACGGCACCTCCCGGGCGCTGGTACTGCCGCCGGGCGTCCCGCTCGGAGTGGGCGGCGTGACCTTCGAGAGCACCGAGTTCACCCTGCGCGAGGGCAGCCTGCTGGCCCTCTACACCGACGGCCTGGTGGAACGCCGGGGCGAGGACATCGACCACGGCATCGGCGTGCTGGCCCAGACCCTGGCCGGGCACGGCCGGACGCTGGAGGAGAGCTGCGACGCGGTGCTCGCCGCCCTGGTCCGGGACGGTACCGAGGACGACATCGCGATGATCATGGCCCGCGCACTCCCCATCCCCGCCGACCGGATCGCCACCCTGGAACTCGACGGCGAAGGCCCGGCCCCCAGCCGCGCCCGCCGCTTCACCCGCAAGACCCTGGAGGAGTGGGGGCTCACCGCTCTCTCCGACTTCGCCGAACTCCTGGTCAGCGAACTCGTCACGAACGCCCTGCTGCACGCCGACGCACCGCGCCGGCTGCGCCTGTTCCGCGACCGCACGCTCACCGTCGAGGTGGCCGACTCCGGCAACCAGGCCCCCCGCCTGCGGGCCTCCGCCGAGGAGGACGAGGGCGGCCGCGGCATGCACCTGGTGAGCGAACTGGCCCACCGCTGGGGCACCCGGCAGACCAAGGACGGCAAGGTGGTCTGGGCGGAGATGGAGCTCGACTACCGCTACCGGTGAGGCGGCGGCTGACGGGCGATCAGCTGTGAGTGGACCGTGCGGCCGGCCGCACGGTTCGTCACCGACGGCTTTCGGGCGTCAGCCGGTCACAGGTAGCCGAGACCGTGGCCGACGGCCAGCAGCCAGACGAGCAGGGCGCCCCAGATTCCGGGAGAGGGTTTCCCCGGTTCCTCGCCCCGACGGGAATCCCGAGCACGATGAAGTAATGCGGCTGATCCCTGGGCGATGTGGCGACCGGAAGGCGTGCCGTCCCCGATTCGCCGGTGGACCGGACGGCCCGAAAGGAGGGAAATCCGGCCGGGGCGGGCGCCGTGGATATATCGGTTGCCCGTGGGCGGCCGTGGCGGGTGCAATGATCTGATGGTTACTCAGATCCGCCCGCCACGGCGAGAAGAGATGGACGCCTACTACCGGGTGCTGCCCTACGTGAACGGGCTGCCGCAGTGGGAGCCGGCCGACGCCGCCTGGCACGGCGGGCCGGAGCCGTGGCCCCCGCAGCCCACCCCGGCGACCACCGAGCAGATCGAGGAGTGGGCGGAGACGGACGGCCGGAACGACCGGTTCCACCCGATCGCGGCCTTCGTCGACGGCGCGTGTGTCGGTGCGTCGGCCACCCTCTCGTTCGAGGTGACGGTCCCCGGCGGGGAGACGGTCAGGACCGCCGGTGTCACCTCCACCGCCGTCACCGCCACCCACCGCCGACGCGGCCACCTGCGCGGGATGATGCAAGCCATGTTCGACGCGGCCCTAAAACGGGGCGAGCCGTTGGCGATGCTCAGCGCGAGCGAGGGCAGCATCTACGGCCGGTACGGGTTCTCGCCCGCGACGTACCGGGCACGCTGGGAACTGGACCGCCACAAGGCCGCCCTCCTCCCGGCGGCGCCCGACCCGGGAGCACTGGAACTCGTCGACGCCGCGCAGGCGAAGCGGTTCTGGCCCGAGGTGCACGCGAAGGTGCGGGCCCGCCGCGTCGGCGAGCTCTCCCCTCTGCCCGGGCACTGGGACGAGCTGTCCGACGACGCGGACGGTACGCGGGGACCGCTGCGGTACCTGATGCACCGTGACGAGCACGGCGACGTGGACGGCCTGGCGAACTTCCGCCTGCCGTGGTCCCCGACCGCGGACACCGCGGGGACGCTCGTCGTCGATGCGCTGGAGGCGACCTGCCCGGCGGCCTACCGCGCCCTGTGGACCCTGCTGGTCGACTTCGACCTCACCAGGACGATCGTGGCACCCGGTCGCCCGCGCGACGAACCGCTGCGGTGGATGCTCGCGAACCCACGCGCGATGCGGATCACCCGCCAGTCGGACAACCTGTGGGCGCGCCTGCTCGACGTACCGCTGGCCCTGGCGCAGCGTGCGTACGACACGGCGGGCAGCTTGGTGTTCACCGTCGACGGCGACCTGATGTGCCCGGCGAACAACGGGACTTGGCTGCTCCGCGCGGACGGTGCCGAGGTCACGTGCGTTGCCACCGACCAGGCGGCGGACCTCACCGTCACGGTCCCGGCGCTCAGTTCGCTCTACTTCGGCGGCGGGTCGGCACACGACCTGGCGTACGCGGGCCACCTCACGCCGCACACCGACGGTGCGATCGGGCAGCTGGCGCGGATGTTCCGCACCGACCCCGAACCGCACAACTCCTTCGGTTTCTGACGATGGCCGCGCCGACGACGGCGTAGACCCGCTGCGCGTCCGTCATGTCGGTGGGGTGGCGCCGCTCACGCGTCGGGGTGCTCCGGCAGGGCGAGCCAGTCCGACCAGGAGATCTCGCGGCCGAGGAAGCGCGGCTGCTCGAACGGCCAGTCGGCGGCGATCCACCGCGGCACCAGCTCGTCGAGGGCCTGCTCGACCTTGCTGTCCACCAGCTCGTCCACCACCCACCAGGAGATCTCGCCGTCCGCGCCGGCCTTCTCCGGTGGGTCGATGTAGACGCAGCCGAGCAGAGCGGTCTCCGCCGCGTCGAGCAGCGCGTAGTTGAAGGACTGGTGTGCGGCGATCTCCTTCTCGTGCCGCAACAGGTCGGCCTGGTCGGCCTCGTAGGTCATGGTGGCCGCGGGCCAGCCCCAGGCCGGGCCGAAGATGGTCCACAGCCGCTCGCGCGAACCCATCACAGCCGGATAGTCGAGCGGGGTGTCCGCCTCCCGGATCGGCCGCAGGTGATGACCACCGCCCGGCAGCGGTACCAGGACGGGATGGACGAAGTTATCGGGGAGCCAGCTCATAGCGCCCGACCGTAGCAGCGCGCGGCCGCCCGGGCCCCTGGATTTTCCCCTGTCTGGACCGGCAGGCCCGGCGAGAGGCCGGACCTGACGGTCGGGCAGGTGCGGGCGGGTGAGCGTCACAGGCCCCGGATGGCTTCGCCCAGGTCGGTGCCGTAGGAGGACCAGCAGACGATGGAGCCGTCGGTGTCGAGGTCGCCCATGTACCAGTCGTCGTCGGACCGGACGAGGCAGAGGCCGTGGAAGGAGAGGATGAGGTCGGGCCGGAGCGGGGTGTAGTCCGGGTGGCCGTGCTCCTCGAGCACGACGAGGCGTTCGAGGGGCAGCAGTTCGGCCTCGGCGTCGCGTGATGCGGTGCGCACTCGCTCGATCGTCCAGCCGTCGGGCAGGCCGTCGTTCATCGCTGCGCCTCGAGGAAGGCCCGCAGGTGGGTTGTGAGGACGGCGGGCTGGTCCTCCGGGATGAGGGTGTAGCTGTCGGGGATCTCGACGAGTGTGGCCTGTGGCAGGAGTTCGGCCAGGCGGTGGGCGTGGGACACGGGCATGACGCGGTCCTCGGTGGCCCAGGCGATCAGGGTGGGGCGGTCGAAGGTGCGGAGGGCTTCGGTCCAGGCGAGGAGTTCGGGCTTGGGTGGGGTGCTGAGGACGTACTTGCGGAGGTCGCGGCGGATCTCGGGGGAGCTGATCAGGGGGCGGAACCAGGCGTCCATGATCTCGGGCGGGACCGGGCGTTTGGTCATCCAGCCCCAGGTCACCGGGAGTCGGCGGGCGGGCTTCAGGCGGAGCAGGTGGAAGGCGAGGGCCAGGCCGCCGGGGAGTCTGGCGGAGGTGACCAGGTTGCGGCCGGGGAGGCCGGGTGGGTAGTTGTCGAAGGCTTCGCAGGAGGTGAGGACGAGCCGGCCGATGCGGGTGGTGCGGCCGTCGGCGACCAGGCTCTGGGCGCCGCCCCAGTCGTTGAGCACCAGCGTGACGTCGTGCAGGTCGAGCCGGTCGAGGAACTCGGCCACCAGCCGGGCGACGCCGAGGATCGACAGGTCGGCGTCCGGGTGCATCGGCCGGCGGTGGCCGCCGAGCGGGAGGGTGGGGACGACGCAGCGGTAGTCGTCCCGGAGCCCGGCGACGACGTGGCGCCAGAGCGAACCGTCCATGGCGACGCCGTGCAGCAGGACGACGACCGGGCCGTCGCCGCCGGTGTCCTGGTAGTCGACGGTGCCCGCCGAGAGTTCCAGTTCGGGCATGGGAGGCCCCTCCTGCGTTCGTACCGATCGGGTGGTGCCGGGGTGTCGTGCGGTGCTCGACACCCCGGCACCGTAACCCACCTGACGGGTGGCCAGGTCGGCGGGGAGAGGTCAGTGGACCAGCTCGGACGGCTGTTCCGCTGACGCGTCGTCACCGGCCCGGCGGCGCAGCAGGTACCAGGAGAAGGCGGCGGCGGAGAGCAGCAGGGCCGCCGCGATGAAGGCGGCGATGTTCATGCCGTGGACGAAGGCGTCGCGGCTGGCGGTGAGGAGCTGGGCGCCGAGCTCGCCGGGCAGGGTGCCGGCGGCCTCGACCGCGTTGCCGATGGACTCCTCGGCCTGGGCGGCCACGGCCGGGTCGGTGCCGGCCGGGGCGACCAGGGTGGCGGCGTAGATGGCGGTGACCACCGAGCCGACCAGGGCGATGCCGAGGGCGGTGCCGAGTTCGTAGGCGGTCTCGGAGACGGCCGAGGCGGCACCGGCCTTGTCGGCGGGGGCGGCGGTGAGGACCAGGTCGGCGGAGAGGGTGTAGACGATGCCCTCGGCGGTGCCGACGGCCAGGAAGGAGCTGCCGAGCACCAGGTAGCTGCTGTCCTGCTGGACCCAGCCGAGCACCGCGATGCCCAGGCCCATCACCAGCAGGCCGCCGACCAGGGTGACCCGGGCGCCGGTGCGGCGGGCCAGCCGGGCGGTCAGCAGACCGCCGGCCACCGCGCCGACGAAGGCCGGGAGTTCGGCCAAGCCGGCGGTCAACGGGGAGTACCCGCGCACCAGTTGGAGGTACTGCGACATGAAGAAGATCACGCCGGACAGCCCGATCAGCGAGGCGAGCGAGCCGAGAACCGCCGCGGTGAACCGGGGGTCGGTGAACAGCCGGACGTCCAGCAGCGGGGTGGGCAGCCGGAGTTGGCGGCGGACGAAGACGGTCAGCGCGGTGGCGCCGAGCGCGAAGGCGACCGGCACCGGCCAGTGGCCGAGCCCGCCCGCGGCGGCTTCCTTGATCGCGTACACCACGCCGATCACACCGGTCATCGAGAGCAGCACGCTGAGCACGTCCCAGCGGCCCGGGTTCGGGTCCTTGGACTCCGGCAGCAGCCAGGCGCCGAGCACCAGCAGCAGGGCCAGGATCGGCAGGTTGAGCAGGAAGACCGAGCCCCACCAGAAGTGCTCCAGAAGGACGCCGCCGACCACCGGGCCGAGCGCGGCACCGGCGGTGGCGCCCGCGCCCCAGATGCCGATCGCGGTGGCCCGCTCCCGGGCGTCCGGGAAGAGGCTGCGGATCAGCGAGAGGGTGGACGGCATGATGGTGGCGCCCGCGACGCCAAGCAGGGCCCGGGCCAGGATCAGCCAGCCGGCGCTCGGCGCGTACGCGGCCAGCAGGGAGGCTGCCCCGAAGGCGCTGGAGCCGAGCAGCAGCAGCTTCTTGCGGCCGATCCGGTCGCTGAGCGCGCCCATGCTGACCAGCAGGCCGGCCAGCACGAAGGAGTAGCTGTCGCCGATCCAGAGCAGCTGGGTGCCGCTGGGGTGGAGGGTCTCGCTGATCGAGGGCAGGGCGAGGGAGAGGACGGTGGCGTCGAGCGCGACCAGGGTCACCGCCAGCACCAGGACGGCGAGGCCGACCCAGCGCTGCCTGGAGACGGGGCGGCCGAGGGTGGTGGTCATGACTGGTCAGGGCTCCTGAGGGCGCCGCCGAGGAAGAGTTCGGCGAGCGAGTAGGCACTGTCACGGGGGGCGAGGCGGCCGTCCTGGACGGCCCAGCCGACGCCGGCCACCAGGTCGAAGAAGGCTTCGCTGAGCCAGCCGGCCGAGAGTTCGATCCGGAACACGCCCTGCTGCTGGCCGCGGAGGAAGAGGGCGCGGACCCGTTCGTCCTGGATCTCCCAGAGCTCGTTGATCTCCGGGTCGTCGAAGAGCTGGTTCTCGCCGGCCAGGAAGGCGCAGAGCGCCGCGTCCGGGACGACCGCGTCGACCAGGCGGCGCAGCGCGGCCTGGGCGTCGCCGTCGTCGATCGCGGCGGTGTCCAGCGCGGTGGCGAACTTGCGCAGGCCGAGCGCGCCCACCTCACGGATCAGCGCCTCCCGGCCGGGAAATATCCGGTGCAGGGTGGCTCGGCTGATGCCGGCCGCCCGGGCGATCTCGTCCAGGTGGGCGGTGGGGCGGCGGGAGAGCACGCCGACGGCGGCTTCGAGGACGGAGTCACGGTCGGTGGCCATGAGTCGAGTGTAGATCAGATGAGACGTTCATGTCTCATCTGATTTTCGAAGGGCTCAGAAGAGAGCCCGGAGCCCGCCGGTGCGGGCGGGCCCCGGGCCCGAGGGTCAGGCGGTGACGGCGGGCCGGGGGTCGGCGGTGGCGGCGTGCTGCTCCTGCTCGGGGCGGCCCCGCCGGGGCAGCAGGAAGGTGCTGGCGAAGAAGGCCGCCAGCAGGCCGACCTGGACGAGCAGGGCGTGCTGGAATCCCCCGGTGAAGTCGCCGGTCTTCGCCGAGGCGAAGAAGACGGAGCCGAAGACGGCGACGCCGACCGAGCCGCCGATCGACTGCACGGCCGACAGGACGCCGGAGGCCGAGCCGATCTCGTGGTCGTCCACGGCGGCCAGCATGAAGCTGAACAGGGCGGCGATCACCAGGCCCGCCCCGATGCCGCACAGGGCCACGCCGGGGGTGACGTCCCAGACCGAGAACGAGGCCGGGTCGAGCCCGTCGAGTTCGAGCCAGAGCAGCGCCGCGCCGGCCAGCTGGACCAGCGGGCCGACCTGCAGCACCTTGCGCCCGATCCGGTCGGCGAGGAACGCGCCGCTGACGGCACCGCCGATCGCGGTCCCGACGGCCAGCGGCAGGTTGCCGAGACCGGCCTGACCCGCCGTGAACTGACGGTCGATCTGCAGGTAGAGGGTCAGCACGAGTTGGCTGCCGACCAGCCCGCTGAAGAACAGCGCGATGCCCCCGAGCCCGACGGTGAAGGCGGGCTTGCGCAGCAGGCCGGGTGTCACCAGCGGCGCGCGTCCGGCCGCGGCCGTGCGCCGCTGCTGCGCGGCGAACAGGGCGAAGCCGAGCAGGGATCCGGCCATCGACAACCAGGTCCACAGCGGCCAACCGTCCTCCTGACCCTGGTTCAGCGGCAGCACCAGCAGGGCGCAGGACGCGGCGACCAGCGCTGCGCCGACCAGATCGACGCGGACGGTACGGTCACCGGGCTTGCGGGGCACGACCTTCGCGGCGACGGCCAGGGCGGCGAGGCCGATGGGCAGGTTGACCAGGAAGACCGAGCGCCAGCCCAGACCGAAGAGGTCGGCCTCGATGAGGCCGCCGCCGAGAACGGGGCCGACGATCCCGCCGAGGCCCAGGACGGGGCCGAAGATCCCGAAGACCTTGGTGAGTTCGGGGCCGGAGAAGTTCTCCCGCAGCAGGCCGAGGCCCTGCGGGAGCAGCATCGCCCCGGCGGTGCCCTGGAGCAGTCGGAAGGTGATCAGCAGGCCGATGTCCGGTGCCAGCGCGCACAGCAGGGAGGTGGCGGTGAAGGCGCCCAGGCCGAGCAGGAACATCCGGCGGCGGCCGTACCGGTCGCCGAGCCGGCCACCGAGCACCAGCCCGGCGCCCAGGGTGAGGGCGTAGCCGCCGATCACCCACTGCAGACCGACGGAGCCGACCGAGAGGGACTCCTCCAGGGCGGGGCCCGCCACGTTCACGATCGAGGCGTCCAGCAGGTCCATGAGCTCCGCGACGAGCATCACGACCAGGATCAGCCACCGCCAGCGGTAGGGCTCGACGGTGGGGGACGGGCTGTCCATCCAGATACCTCCATGGTGAAGTAGTTTCATGGTGAAGATAAAATCAGGGTCGGTAGGTTGTCAAAGGCGAGTCGCGGACGCGGATCGCCCGGCAGGCAAGAAAGGGGCGTGTCTCCATGGGGGACGAAGGTGTCGCGGCGCAGCGCGAGCGGCTGATCGAGGGGATGCGGAGCTACGGCGGTCACTACGCCGAACTCGGCCGGCGCTTCGCCGCCTGGCTCGGTCTGCACTCCACCGACGCGGTCGCCGTACTGGAGATCGCGGCCGCCGAGGAGCGGGGCACCCCGCTGTCACCGGCCCGCCTCAGCGAACGCATCTCGCTCTCCTCGGGCGCCACCACCGCACTGCTGAACCGGCTCGAAGCCGCCGGGCACATCGTCCGCAGCCGGGAGCACACGGACCGGCGCGTCATCACCCTGCGCAGTGGCGCCCACATCCAGGAGCGGGCGGAGGAGTTCTTCGGCCCGCCCGCCCGTGAGCTGGACACCGCGATGGCGCAGTACCCGCCAGAGCTGCTGGCCCGGTTCGAGTCCTTCGTGGCTGACCTGAACGGGGCCTTGGAGAGCTACCTCGCCCGGCGTGACCCGCAAGAGAGGGCCTAGGGTCGTCCGCTGTGACCGAACCGACCAACGCCCCAGACCCGACCGCGACCGCCTACGACGCCGTCGCCGTCCAGTACGCCGACCTCGTGCGGAACGAGCTCGACGGGCTGCCGCTCGACCGCTCGGTGCTCGCGGCCTTCGCCGACCACGTCCGGGCCGACGGCGGCGGGCCGGTCGCCGAGCTCGGCTGCGGGCCCGGGCGGGTGACGGTGCATCTGCGAGATCTGGGGCTGGACGTCTTCGGGGTCGACCTGTCGCCGGTGATGATCGAGCTGGCCCGCCGGGAGCATCCCGGGCTGCGCTTCGAGGTCGGGACGATGGCCGCGCTGGAGTCGGCCGACGCCGAGCTGGCCGGCATCGTGTCCTGGTACTCCGTCATCCACACCGCGCCGGCGGAACTGCCGCCGTACTTCGCCGAGTTCCGGCGGGTGCTGGCCCCCGGCGGGTACCTGCTGCTGGCCTTCTTCGATGCCGAGGGCGGGCCGGTGGAGGCGTTCGACCACAAGGTGGCACCGGCCTGGCGGTGGCCGGTGGACGAGCTCGCGGGGCTGGCGCGCGCGAACGGGTTCGCCGAGGTCGGCCGGATGCTGCGGGAGCCCCGCGAGGGGGAGCGGCAGTTCCGGCGTGGTCATCTGCTGATGCGCAGTCAGCGGCCGTAGCAGGACGGCAGCGAGGCCGGGACGACCCGCGAAGGTCGTCCCGGGCTCGGCCGGGCGGGGTCAGCTCTGGTTGTAGAAGCCGGTCTCGTCGAGCGGGCGGTCGATCACCATCACCTCGACGTCGGCCGGGGTGAGCAGGAAGACCCGGCGGGCGATCCGCTCGATCCCGCCCTGGGTGCCGAAGACCAGGCCGGAGGCGAAGTCCACCATCCGCTTGGCCTCGGCGTCGGTCATCTCGGTCAGGTCCATCACCACCGGGACGGCCGCGCGGATGTGCTCGCCGACGGTGCGGGCCGCCTCGAAGCCGGTCGGCTTCAGGGAGACGATCTTTGCCGGGGCGGGGACGGCCACGGCCGACTCCTGGGTGGCCCACGAATCCTCGTAGACCGCGGCGGGGTAGTTGCCGGAGGGCATCAGCCACCCGTTGTGGTGCTCGTCGCGAAGTGCTCCCATTGCCGCGCCTCCCTGTCTCGTCCCGTACTCGTCCCCCCGGGTGACCACGTCAGCTGACGCGTCATCCATCCGTCGGAACTGTCCGAGTATCGCACTGATCACCGCTTCGGTGCCCGTTCGCGACCGCCGTGCGGGGCGTGGCTCACGGGAAAACCCGGATTTTCCGGGCATCTCCTGCGACGCCGCAGCTCGCCGTACGGTTCCGCGCGTAGACCATATCGGTGTGCGTCAGGCCACAGTTGACTGTTCGTCAACAGTCCTGTAACGGATTGGCCCACCGGTCGTGTCGCCGATCGGCCCGGGGAGCGGACCGGCGTGTCCCATCCTGGCGGATCACACCGACAGTGGACAGTGAATTGAACGGTCCGTCAGGGGCCGGTCGAGGGAACGGCGGTGAGCACTGGCGCTTCGTCAGGGAGCGCGGCGGTGGCCGGCCGGCGGCGGGAGCGGCGGTACGCCCGCCAGGCGGACACCAGGGTGAACAGGCACATCAGCACGATCACGGCGGCCGAGATCAGGAAGGCCGGGGAGCTCGGCTGTCCGGCGCTGGCCCCGGCGATCACGTACGCGGCCGTGCCCGGTGCGACGCCCAGCGCGGTGGCGACGGTGTACGGCAGGACCCGGACCTCGGAGAAGGCGGCGGCGTAGTTCGCGGCCTGGAACGGCACCCCCGGGACCACCCGGACCAGCAGCATGCTGCGGAAGCCGTGCTCGCTGAGCCGCCGGTCCAGGGCGGCGGCCAGCTTGCCACGCAGCAGCGGTCGCACCGCGTCCCGGCCGAGGGCCCGTCCCAGCCAGAACCCGAGCAGGGCGCCGAGCGTGGTCGCCGCGACGGCCACCGGTACGCCCTGGGCGGTGCCGAGCACCGCGCCGGCCGCGCCGTTCAGGGCGGGCTTGGGTACGAAGGCGAGCGTGGCCACCGCGTAGACCAGCAGGAAGACCGGGATCGGGACGCCGTCCCGCAGCAGCTCGGTCGGGCTCCAGAGCAGCAGGGAACCGGCCGCCGCCGCGAGCACCGCGAGCAGCGCCCCCAACCGGAACCAAGGCGACCGGACCACGCGCGAAACGACAGGCACCCGGCGAGTCTACGTTCCGCCCGGACGCGGACTCACACCCCGTCGAGGAACGGACGCAGCGCCGCGAGCAGTTCGGCGGGCGCGTCGAGCGGGATCAGGTGAGCGGCGGTGGGGAACTCGACCAGGCGGGCGCCGGGGATCCCGGCGGCGTACCGGCGGGAGATGTCCTGGAAGTCGGCGACGTCCAGCAGGCCGATCCCGACCAGAGTGGGCACGGTGACGCCGGCGAGGTCGACGGGCTCGACGCCCTCGGAGTGCTCGCCCCGGGTGTCCTGGTGCACGAGGGACGCCCGGACCGGGCCGCGGAGTCGCTCGGCCAGGTCCGGGCCGACCTCCGCCCAGGTGCGGGACGGGCCGCGCAGCCACATGTCGAGGTTGACCGAGACGGCGGCCTCCAGGTCGCCCGCCGCCAGCGCCGCCGTCTCGGCCTCGTCGTACGCGTGCATCTCCGCCGACCAGTCGTACCCGGGCCACATCGCGGCCAGCATGGTCAGCGACCGCACCCGGTCCGGGTGGGCGTCGGCGAAGCCCAGGGCGATCCGGCCGCCCCAGGAGGTGCCGACCAGGTCCACCCGCCGGTGGCCGAGGTGGTCCAGCAGGCGGCGCAGGTCGTCGGTGTCGCGGTACGGCCCGGACGGGGGAGCGGACTCCCCGAAGCCGCGCAGGTCGTACCGGATGACGGTGTGCCGCTCGGCGAGGGCGGGCACGACCGGGTCCCAGAGCTGGTGGTCGGTGACGCCGGCGTGCACCAGGAGGACGGGTGAGCCCTCTCCGGTGACGGTGTAGGAGAGATGGCCGAGGTCGTCGGCGAGTGTGATCATCAGCGGATGATCGCACTGCCTCTCGGTGCGGCGCCAGCACATTTGTACAGCTCAGGCGCCCACCGTGCCGTCGATGCCCTCGCGGAGGAAGTCCGCGTGCCCGTTGTGGCGGCCGTACTCGAGCAGCACGTGCACCATGACCATCCGCAGTGAGACCTCCTCCTCCCACCGCGGCTGGTATCCGGCCAGGTCCAGCGACTCGGCGGCCTGCTCGATCCGGCGGGAGTTCGCCACCTCGGCCTCCCAGGCGCCGAACGCCTCCGCCCGGGTGGAGTTGCTGGCGTCGTAGGCGGCCTGGAAGTCGATCTTCTCGGACCAGACCATCGGGGCCTCATTGTCCTCGAACACCCGGCGGAACCAGGCGCGTTCCACCTCGGCCAGGTGCCGGACCAGGCCGAGCAGCGAGAGGGTGGAGGGCGGGCTGGACTGCTGCCGCAACTCCTCGTCGGTCAGCCCCGCGCACTTCATCGCGAGGGTGGCCCGGTGGAAGTCGAGGAAGGCGCGCAGCATCTCGCGCTCGCTGCCGAAGTTCGGGGGGCCGATCCGGGTGTCGTCGGTCACTGTTCGTGCTCCTCGTCCGTGCTGATGGGCTCCGTGTGATGCGCTCCGTGCTGATGCGCGGGGCCCAGTATGGCCGTCAGCCTTCCGGCTGGATCAGCCGGGTGAGCAGAGCGGTCAACTGCTCGCGCTCGGCAAGGGTCAGAGCGGCCGTCAGCTCCTCGTTCGCCCGGTCGCTCAGGCGTTCGGTGCGCTGCAGCCGCCGTCGGCCGGCCGCCGAGACGGTGACGGCGTTCTTGCGGCGGTCCGCGGGGTCGGGTGCGCGGGTCACCAGGTCCTCGCCCTGCAGGTCGTTGACGATGGCGACGATGTCCTTGGGGTCGATGCGCAGGGACCGCCCCAGCTGCGCCTGCGAGACCGGTCCGAGCTCGGCGATGGCCGACAGGACGGCGTGGTGGGTCATCCGCAGCCCTTCCTCGGCCAGTGCCCGGGCGACCAGCTGATGGCCGCGGGCGGCGGCGCGGCCGAGCAGCCAACTGGGCAACTGCCGGATCCGGGCGGGTGCGTAGGGGGCTTCGTCCATGCGGGCAGGATAGCCGGGAAATCGTTGGGAGAGCCAACGATCTGCTGATATCGTTGGGGTCACCAACGATCTGGAGGTGTTCATGCGACGAGTCCGCTATCACCGGCACGGCGGCCCCGAGGTGCTCTGCATCGAGGAGGCCGAGGCTCCCGAGCCCGGCCCGGGCGACCTGCTGATCCGCACCCGGGCGATCGGCGTCACACTGCCGAACGTCCGCAAGGTGCGCGGCGGCAGCGACCTGCCGGGGCTGCTCGGCGGCGAACTCGCCGGTGAGGTGGTCGGGTTCGGCCCTGAGGTGACCGGATTCCGGGTCGGGGACCGCGTCACGGCCATCAGCTTCACCGGTTCGTACGCCGAACTGGCCACCGCACCAGCCGTGTTGGCCGAGCGGATACCGGACGGGGTGTCGGACGTGCAGGCGCTCGCCCTGGTGCGCAGCGGGCACGTCGCGCTGGCCGCGCTCGCCACCGCCCGGCCCACGGCGGGGGAGTCGGTCCTGATCACGGGTGCCGCGAGTGGCGTCGGGCATCTCGCCGTGCAACTGGCCCGGTTGCGGGGGATCGGACGGGTGGTCGCCGCGGTGGGCTCACCGGAGAAGGCCGACTTCGTCCGCTCGCTCGGCGCGCACGAGGTCGTCACGTACGACAGCGAGAGCTGGGGCGAGCCGGTCGACGTGGTGCTGGAGGGCGTCGGCGGGGAGGTGCTGCCGCGCGCGCTGGCCGCGCTCGCGCCCGGTGGGCGGATGGTCTTCTTCGGCTCCGGGGGTGGCACCGTGCCCGCCTTCGACCTGCTGGCGGGGGCGAAGACCGTCACCGGCCTCACCATGGCCCGGTTCGCGAGCACGCAGCGGGAGCGCTACGACCGGCACGGCGAGGAGCTCTGGGAACTGGCCCTCGCCGGGCGGCTGCGGCCCGCCGTGCACGCCGAGATCCCGCTCGCGGAAGCGGCGGAGGCGCACCGGATCATCGAGGCCCGGGCCAATCTCGGCAAGGTGGTGCTCCGTCCGTAGAGCGCGGCGTGACGGGGCGTCGGCCCGGTCCGGGAGGAACTGCCGGAGGTCGGGACGGTGCTCGGCGACGTGTCGAGCGCGGCGGAGCGCTCGCGTCAGCCGCGGAGCTGCTTGAGCAGCGCGATGTCCGCGGCGTGGCGGGCGCCCTCGATGCGGGCCGGGTCGTGGCGGCCGTCGGGGGTCTCGATGATCAGCGGGACGCCCTCGGTGGCCGGGTGGGCTAGCAGGTGCTCGAAGGCGGCGGCGCCGATGTGGCCGGCGCCGATGTTGGCGTGGCGGTCCTTGCGGGCGCCGGCCACGTCCATGGAGTCGTTGGCGTGGATCAGCCGGAGGCGGCCGGGGCCGACGGCGGCGAGCAGGGTGTCGAGGAGTTCGGTGACGCCCTCGGGGGCGGCCAGGTCGTGCCCGGCGGCGAAGGCGTGGCAGGTGTCCAGGCAGACGCCGACCCGGGGGTGGTGGTCGAGCGCCTCGACGTACGCGGCCAGGTCCTCCATCCGGGAGCAGAGCGAGCTGCCCTGCCCGGCGGTGGGTTCCAGCAGCAGCCAGGGGGCGTCCTCGCCGAGTGCGTCCAGCTGGTCGAGCAGCGGCCGGACGTCCGCGCGGACCTGGGCCATCGCCTCGGCGTAGCGGGAGCCGCCGTCGGCGGCCCGGCCGACGGCGGAGCCGGTGTGCACCACGACGCCGAGCGCGCCGATCTCGTGCCCGCGCGCCAGCGAGTGCCAGAGCGATTCGGCGGAGCGCTCCCGGGTGGCGGTGGAGTCGGAACCGAAGTTGATCAGATAGGGGGCGTGCACGTACGCCGGGATGGCGGCGTCCGCGCAGGCCGCCCGGAACGCCGCGTCGTGCGCGGGTGTCCCGGAAGGGGTGGCCCAGCCGCGCGGGTTGGCGACGAAGACCTGGACGGCCTCCGCGCCGACCCGCTCCGCGTACGCCAGCCCGGTGCCGACCAGCCCGCGACCGGCCACCGGCACATGGGCGCCGACGGGGTTGCGGGTGGCGGGAACGGGCGGCTGAGCTGCGGTGTTCATGGCCACGAGGGTAGCGGGGGCACCGTCGTGGCCATGCGGGGGAGGTCGGACCGGGACGGGTCAGACCCGCCGGGTGGCGGCCCAGCTCGCGAACGCGGCCCAGGCGCCGACCGGGAACTCCAGGTGCGGGCCGGTCGGGTTCTTGGAGTCGCGGACCGGGACGACGCCGTGCGAGGCCGCGAGATTCAGGGCCGGCTGGACGCAGTTGCCACCGGAGGCCCCGCTGTAGCTGGACGACTGCCAGTCAGCCCGGTTCAGCTCGGTGCTCGTCAGCATGGTGTTGGTGCTCCTTCGCTACCTTTTCAACGAGGTTCAGCGACGCTTCCGGTGACAGGGCGTCAGCCCGTGCCAGGTCGTAGGAGAGCCTCAACTCTCTTACCGTGTCCGGGTGTTCGATCAGCACACCGGCGTGCGGCGCCTCGACGTACCCCGTGTCGGGGATCCCGTCCGCAAAGGACATTAGCGTCATGGACCCCTCCAGCAACGCGTGTGCACCTCTGGACGTCTCCAGCACCTGGATCACAACCATCCGCGACCGGACGAGATCAACCAGGTGCCCCAACTGATCAGCCATCGTGCCGAATCCGCCCACCGGGCGACGAATGGCATTTTCCGCCAGAAGCCACCACAACAACGGACGTGTTGGACCACGAAGCAGCTCCTGGCGGCCCAGCCGGGCGGCCACCTTCTCCTCGATGGTCTCCGGCGGAGCCAGTGGCAGCCCGGCCTCGAAGACCGCCCGCATGTACCCCTCGGTCTGTCCGAGGCCGGGGATCAGTTCGCCGCCGTACTCCAGCATCTGGCAGGCCCGGGGCTCGAGTTCGGCGTACGACTTGAAGAAGCCGGGGAACTGGCCGCGGGTGATGTGCGGCCAGAGTTTGGAGAAGATCCCGCCGGTCTCCAGCGCGCCGTCGAGCCGTTCGGCGAACTCCCGGGTCGGGGTGCGGCGGCCGGTCTCTATCTGGCCGACCAGTGATCCGGTGTAGCCGAGTACCTCACCCAGGTTCTCCTGGCTGAGCCGGGCCCGGGAGCGGTGCTCGCGCAGTTCGGAGCCGAACAGCGCGAGCATCGATTCGGACGGGTCGAGTTCGCGTGGGTTGGGCATCTGTCCGTGGTTCCCCCGGGTCGGCGGGCCCGGCCGGTGAGGGCGGCCGGGTCTGTCGGCTGGACTGTTGGACCGTCAACCCTGTCAACGGTCGCTCTCCGTGTCGATCCTGTTACCAAGCTAGTCGATCGAGATCACGGTCGGCGGGGCAACGAGGCAAAGCGCGACAGCGGAGGTCGGCCATGAGTGAGTTGGCGGAACGGACCGAGGACCGGGTGCGGCCCGGGCGGGCGGCGGGCGAGCGGCGGGAGTTCGACCGGGCCGAGTACGTCTCGGGCTCGGCGCTCTCCTTCGGCGAGTGCGGCTGCCCGATGCCGGACTGCCCGATCCGGGCCGGCGAGGGTGAACGGCTGCGGCTGGACTGGGGGTTGCGGTAGTCGTTCGGTGCTGACGCACGAGGCGGGCGCAGGGCGTCCGCCCCGCGCCCTGCGACTACGCCGCGTTCACGCTCCTGCGGTCGGGCTCCCCGCTCGGCGCCGGGTCGGCGGACGGGCGCTGCCGGATGGCGCCCGCGCCGAGCACCATGGCGGCGGTCAGCGCGGTGACCACCGCGAAGGAGACGGTCAGCGAGGTGGTCTGGGCGATCAGGCCGATCACGGCGGGCGCGACCAGGCCGGAGGTGTACGTGACGGTGGCGACGCCCGCGATCGCCCGGCTGGGGTTGCCGCCGGTGCGCCCGGCCGCCGCGAAGGCGAGCGGGACGACCACGGCGATGCCGATGCCGATCAGCGCGAAGCCGGGGATGGCCAGGTAGGGCGAGTCGGAGCCGATCACCAGCAGGCCGCCCAGGGTGGCGACGCAGCCGCTGACCCGGACCGCGCGGACCGGGCCGAGCCGGCGGACCGCCAGGTCGCCCGCCAGCCGGGCCGCCGTCATGGTGGCGGCGAAGGCGGTGAAGCTGGCGGCCGCGACCGTCGGCGAGGCACCGGTGACGTCCCGCAGGTAGACGCCGCCCCAGTCCATGCTGGCGCCCTCGGCGAAGACCGCGCAGAAGCCGACCAGACCGATCGCCAGCGCCGAACGCGGCGGCAGGGCGAAGCGCGGCGGCGCGTCCTCGTCCTCGGCGGGCCGGACGTCGATCAGCGCGCCGCAGACCGACCAGCCGAGCGCGGCGAGCACCACCGCCGTGACGGCCAACTGCACCCGGGCGTCCAGCTGTTGATGCGCCGCCAGGACGCCGAAACCGGAGGCGACCAGCCCGCCCGCGCTCCACATGCCGTGCAGGCCGGACATGATCGAGCGGCCGAGCCGCTGCTCCACCTCCACGCCCTGGGCGTTCATCGCCACGTCGGCCATCCCCGCGGCGCCGCCATAGGCGAGCAGGGCGAGGCAGAGGGCGGGGAGGTTGGGGGAGAGCGCGGGCAGCGCGAGCGAGAGGCACCAGAGCGCCAGCAGGCCCCGGACGGCCGCCCGCGCGCCGTACCGGTGGACCACCCGCCCGGCCAGCGGCATCGACAGCGAGGCGCCTAGCGCGGGGGCGACCAGGGCCAGGCCGAGCTGACCCGCACTCAGGTCCAGGTGGTCCTGGATCCACGGGATCCGGGTGACGAAGCTGCCGGTGACCGACCCGTGCACGGCGAAGACCAGGGCGATGCGCACCCTGGCCCGGCGGGCCTGCTGATCGCTGTCCATGACGTCGACTCCCCCTTCTGGATGACTGCCCGACAAACTATCAGGCAGGTACCCTGATAGATAGCTCTGGAAGGATGCTTGCCCATGACCATCGCGCGCACGGCCACGCCGAGCACCGCCCGTGCCATCAACGATCGACTGGCACTCGATCTGCTGCTCACCCGCGGCCCGCTCACCGCACCCGAACTGCGGACCCTGACCGGCCTGTCCCGCCCCACCGTGGCCGACCTGCTGGAGCGGCTCCAGCGCGGCGGCCTGGTGGCCGTGGTCGGCGAGAGCGGCGAGCAGCGGCGCGGTCCGAACGCCCGGCTGTACGCCCTGGTGGCCGACCGCGCGCACCTGGGCGGCATCGACGTCCGCTCCACCGGGGTCTCCCTGGTGATCGCCGACCTGACCGGCCGGACGCTGGCCACGGCCGAGATCCCGGCCGGCCCCGAGCACGGCGACGACCTGGCCGAGCGCACCGTACGGGCGCTGCTGGACGCCGCCGAGCAGGTCGGGGTCAAGCACCTGCACACCGTCGCGGTCGGCGCCCCCGGGGTGGTCGACCCGACCACCGGCGTGCTGAACAACTCCGGCCAACTGCCGCGCTGGCACGCCGAGTTGCTGGACGCCCTGCGGGCCCAGCCGGAGACCGAGGTGATCCTGGAGAACGAGGTGAACCTGGCCGGGATAGCGGAGCACCGGATCGGCGCCGCGCAGGGCCGGGAGGACTTCGTGCTGCTCTGGCTCGGCCACGGCGTCGGCGCCTCGGTGGTGCTGAACGGCCGGTTGCGCCGGGGCGCCTCCGGTGGCACCGGGGAGATCGGCTTCCTACCGGTGCCCGGCACCGGCATGCTGCCCAACGCGACCGGGTGCGACGGCGGCTTCCACTCGATGGTGGCCAGCGCGGCGATCTGCGAACTGGCCAGGGCGCACGGGCTGACCGTCCCCGAGGGCGGCCCGGTCGAGCAGGCCGAGGAGGTGCTGCGGTCCGCCCTGGCGGCGGACGCGACCGCCTTCCTGGACGAGCTGGCCGACCGGATCGCGATCGGGGTGGCCGCCGTCTGCGTGGTGATCGACCCCGGCTGTGTGGTGCTCGGCGGCGAGATCGGCCGGGCCGGCGGGGCCGCGCTGGCCGCGCGGGTGGAGCGGCGGCTGGCCGATCTCTCACCGTTCCGGACCGAGGTGCGGGCCGGGTCGGCCGGGGGCGGCGCGGTGCTCGCGGGCGCGGTGCTGACGGCGGGTGACGCGGTGCGGCGGGACCTGTTCGGCGAGCCGTAGAGCCGTAGAGGTGACGCCCGGTCAGGCGGTGGGCGGCCGGAGGGCGGGCATGCCGAGCGCGACGGCGGCCAGCAGGCCGGCGATCAGGACCACGGTGATCAGCACCCCGCCGCAGACCGCCTTCGCCGAGCGGCGCTCGGGCCGGGGCGGGGTGACGTTGCTCTGGTACCGGTCCGCCTCGGCGATGAACGCGAACGGTACGGGCTCGGGTGCCATGAACTGCTCCTCCTGATCCGCGTCGGGCCTGTTCGGGGTAACGGGCCGGCAGATTCGATCGTGCCCGATTCGTTCAGTTTAATGCCGAAAAATATGCTGACTGGCCGTTAGCTGATCAGCGGCCTGATACGGCAGGATGGCGGCGACAACGACGAGCAGCAGCGCACAGGAGCAGCCCATGGGCCAGGCGGACCGGCCGGTCAATCCGTACCGAATCGGCGAGGCCGCCGCGATGCTGGGCGTCAGCGCCGACACCGTGCGCCGCTGGGTGGACGCCGGGCGGCTGGTCGCCGAGCGGGACGAGCACGGGCACCGGATCGTCGCCGGGGCCGAACTGGCCGCCTTCGCCCGGGAGCTGGCCAAGCCGGAGAACGCCGAGGCGGAGGGCCGTCCTTCGTCGGCCAGGAACCGGTTCCCCGGGATCGTCACGCACGTGGTGCTCGGTGACGTCGCAGCCCAGGTGGAGATCCAGGCCGGTCCGTTCCGGGTGGTCTCGCTGATCAGCCGGGAGTCCGCCGAGGAGCTGAACCTGGTGCCGGGTGCCCCGGCCACCGCCGTGATCAAGTCCACCAACGTCGTGGTCGAGCGGAGCTGACCGTGCCTCACCACGTGCTCGCGGTCGCCCACCGGGGCGACCCGTACCGCCACCGCGAGAACACCCTGCCCTCGGTCGAGTCGGCGCTCGCCGCCGGGGCCGACGCCGTCGAGGTGGACGTCCAGCTCACCAGGGACGGCGTCCCGGTGCTGCTGCACGACCTCACCCTGGAACGGCTCTGGGGCGACCCGCGCCCGGTCGGCCGGGTCACGCTGGCCGAGCTGGAGCAGATCGGCGGGCCCGGCCTGCGGGTGCCGACGCTGGCCGAGGCGGTCAAGGCGGTGGCCGAACGGCCGGGCGCCCGGCTGCTGGTGGACCTGGACGACCCGGGCCCCGCCGCCGCCGCGCACGCCGTGGTGGCCGGGCTCGGCGCGGAGGGGCTGGTCGGCTGGTGCGGCCCGGTCGGGGCGATGCTCGCCGTCCGGGAGCTGGACCCGGCGGCCGAGCTGTCGCTCACCTGGAAGCTGCCCCGGCTGCCCGTCCCGGCCCTGCTGGCCGACCTCAGGCCGCGCTACCTCAACCCGCCGTTCGGCCTGGTGGACGCCGAGTACGTGGCCGAGGCGGCCGGGGCCGGACTGGCCGTCAGCGCCTGGACGGCGGACCGGCGGCGGACCATGACCCGGCTGCTGCGGGCCGGGGTGGCCTCGGTCACCAGCAACCGGATCGGGCTGCTGCGCCGGGTCCTGGACGCATAGCTCCCGGGTCCGCGCCGAAACGGACATTTCATCAGATCCTGTGCTGAGATGAGCTGATCACCAGCGGTGCGCCAGGACGGAGACGGCATGTCAGCGGAGCCCGGGTGGACGGAGCGGCAGTCGGAGGACCGCCGCTCGGCGCAGCAGATGCTCCCCTCGGTGGTCCGGGCCACCGCCGCCTGGTCGCTCGCGGTCATCCTGTTCCTCGGGGTGGCCACCCTGGTGGTGTACGCCTTCGTGGCGCTGCGGGCCGCCACCATCCCGATGATCCTCTCGCTGCTCGCCACCGCGCTGCTCTACCCCGTGATGCCCTGGCTGGTCCGGCACGGCGTCAAGCGGGGCCCGGCGGCCGGGCTGACCTGCGCGGTGCTGGTGCTGGTGGTCTGCGGGGTGCTGGCGATCCTGACCAACTCGCTGGTGCACAGTGCCCCGCAGATCGCGGCGGCGCTGCGCGACGCGGGCGACCAGCTGGCCGACTGGCTCGGACCGGTCGGCGAGAAGCTGCAGTTCGCGCTGTCCCAGTCGGCGGGGACCGGCAGTTCGCTGGTCGGCTCGCTGGCCAGCGGCGTGCTCTCGGGCCTCGGCCTGGCCACCCAGGCGATCACCGGCGCGGTGCTGTCGCTGGCCCTGGTGTTCTTCTTCCTCCGGGACGGCCACCGCAGCGGTGACCTGGTCCGCTCGATGCTGCCCGGCCCGCAGGCCGAGACGGTGGTCGCCTGCGGACAGCAGGCGTTCAAGGCGACGGCCGGGTTCATGCGCGGGACCACGCTGATCGCCCTGATCGACGCCACCTTCATCACCGTCGGCCTGCTGATCCTCGGGGTGCCGGGCGCGCCCGGTCTGGGCGCGCTGGTCTTCATGGGCGCCTACATCCCGTTCGTCGGGGCCTTCCTGTCCGGCACCGTCGCGGTGCTGGTGGCGCTGGCCGACGGCGGTCTCGGCACCGCGCTCTGGGCGCTCGGCATCGTGCTGACCGTGCAGATGATCGAGGGCAACATCCTGCAGCCGGTGATCCAGAGCCGGACGGTCGAACTGCACCCGGCCACCATCATGTTCGCCGTGGTCGCCGGAGCCGGGGTGGCGGGCATCCTCGGCGCCCTGCTGGCCGTCCCGCTCTGCGCGGCGGGCCTCGGCATCGTCTCGGTGCTCCGCGGCACCGCGGGCCGGCCGCACCGGGGCCGGGCGGAGGACTCGCGGGAGCCTGTGCAGTAGGCTCGCGCAGCGCTGCGGGGAGCGGCGTTCAACGGGGGAGGAAACGGGCTGTGTCCTGCAACAACTGTGGTCGTCCAGGTCCGGTCGGCGCGTACTGCGCTTACTGCACCGCGCCCGCCATCTCCCGCCGACGGGTCGGCGGGCCCGCGACCGGGATCACCGTGCTGGCCGTGCTGGCGCTGCTGCTGTTGGCCGCCGCCGTCGTGAACCGCTGGTGGAACGGCGGGCAGAACTCCTGGGACGGCGAGTCGCTGCTCGCGGGACCGTCGGCCCGGGAGCACGGCGAGACCCTGGCGGCCATCGGCCTCGGCCTGGTCGGGGCGGCGCTGCTCTGCGGTTCCGCGATCGGGATCACCTTCCTGGTCTGGCTCAACCGGGCCCGCCACAACCTGGCCCTGATCCCCGGCGCGGACCCGCAGTGGGCGCCCGGGTGGACGGTCGGCGCCTGGTTCATCCCGCTGGGGAGCTTTGTCCTCGGGCCGATGGTGGTCGGGGACGTCTCCCGGGCCACCTACGCCGGCCGTCCCGGCCGGGCCCCGGCGGGCCTGCTCACGTTCGTCTGGCTGCTGCTCTGGGGGCCTGGCCTCGCGGCGGTCGGGTTCGGCAGCGTGGCCGAGTTCAACGACGCGGACGGATTCCTCCCGCTCGCCCTCGGCGGGCTGGCCGCCGCGGTGGTGGCGATCGCGTGCCTGCTCGGCACGGTCGGCTCGGTAACTCGGGTGCAGCGGCGGTTGCTCGGAGTCTGACGAGTTATCAGGTCACTTGTCCCGGACTGTTGACTCGGAGTCCAACAGTCGGGATTCTCGTCACACCGTGCACGCGGAACACGACTGAGTGGTGATCATGACTCGACACGCGTACAGCAGGCACAGACTCCTCGCGGTTCTCTCGCTGCTCCTCGCCCTGGTGGCGATGGCGCTGGTCCCGGTGCCCGGGGCGGCGGCCCAGGGCGACTGGTGGAATCCGACCGCCCGTCCGGCGCCGGACTCCGGGATCAACGTCACGGGCGCGCCGTTCCAGGGGACGGACGCCAAGGGGCAGGTCCGGGGATTCGTCGACGCGCACAACCATCTGATGTCCAACGAGGCGTTCGGTGGCCGGCTGATCTGCGGCAAGCCGTTCTCCCCGCTCGGCGTCGCGGACGCGCTGAAGGACTGTCCGGAGCACTACCCCGACGGCAGCCTGGCGATCTTCGACATGATCACCAAGGGCGGCGACGGCAGGCACGACCCGGACGGCTGGCCCACCTTCAAGGACTGGCCCGCGCACGACTCGATGACCCATCAGCAGAACTACTACGCCTGGGTCGAGCGGGCCTGGCGCGGCGGCGAGCGGGTGCTGGTCAACGACCTGGTCACCAACGGCGTGATCTGCTCGGTTTACTTCTTCAAGGACCGCAGCTGCGACGAGATGACCTCGATCCGGCTGCAGGCGCAGAAGACGTACGAGATGCAGGCGTACATCGACACCATGTACGGCGGCCCGGGCAAGGGCTGGTTCCGGATCGTCACCGACACCGCGCAGGCCCGACAGGTGGTCCAGCAGGGCAAGTTGGCGGTGGTGCTGGGGGTCGAGACCTCCGAGCCGTTCGGCTGCAAGCAGATCCTGGACGTCGGGCAGTGCAGCAAGGCGGACATCGACCGGGGCCTGGACGAGCTGTACGGGCTCGGGGTGCGCAGCATGTTCCTCTGCCACAAGCTCGACAACGCGCTGTGCGGGGTCCGGTTCGACGAGGGCGCGCTCGGCACGGCGATCAACGTCGGCCAGTTCCTGTCCACCGGCACCTTCTGGCAGACCGAGAAGTGCGCGGGCCCGCAGCACGACCACCCGATCGGGCTGGCCCCGGCGCCGCAGGCCCAGCAGCAACTGCCGGCCGGGGTGGCGGTGCCCTCGTACGCCGCCGACGCGCAGTGCAACACCCGCGGGCTGACCGAGCTCGGCGAGTACGCGGTGCGCGGCATGATGAAACGCAAGATGATGCTGGAGCTCGACCACATGAGCGTCAAGGCGGCCGGCCGGGCCTTCGACATCATGGAGTCGGAGTCGTACCCGGGCGCGCTGTCCTCGCACAGCTGGATGGACCTGGACTGGACCGAGCGGGTCTACCAGCTCGGCGGGTTCGTCGCCCAGTACATGAACGGCGCCGAGGCGTTCAGCGCGGAGGCCAAGCGCACCGACGCGCTGCGGGACAAGTACAACGTCGGCTACGGCTACGGCACCGACATGAACGGCGTCGGCGGCTGGCCGGGCCCGCGCGGGGCGAACACCGCCAACCCGGTGAAGTACCCGTTCCGGAGCACCGACGGCGGTGCGGTGCTCGACCGGCAGACGGCGGGTCAGCGCACCTGGGACATCAACACCGACGGCGCCGCGCACTACGGTCTGGTGCCGGACTGGATCGAGGACATCCGGCTGGTCGGCGGCCAGGGCGTGGTGGACGACCTGTTCCGGGGCGCCGAGTCCTACCTGCGCACCTGGGGCGCCACCGAGCAGCACCGGGCCGGGGTCAACCTGGCCGCGGGCGTGCCCACTTCGGCCGCCTCGGCGGAGTCGAACCCGTTCACCAGCTACGCGTCCGGGCGGGCCGTGGACGGTGACGGGGGCAGCCGCTGGGCCAGCGACTGGAGCGACGACCAGTGGCTGCAGATCGACCTCGGCTCCGAGCACCTGGTCAAGCGGGTCACGCTGGCCTGGGAGCGGGCGTACGGCAAGGCGTACCGGATCGAGGTCTCCCCGGACGGCACGAACTGGCAGACCGTCTGGTCCACCACGACCGGTGACGGCGGCCTGGACACCGCGCAGTTCGCCGGGGTGCCGGCCCGTCAGATCCGGGTGCACGGGGTGCAGCGCGGCACCCAGTGGGGCTACTCCCTGTACGAGGTCGGCGTCTACAGCACCTGACCGCCGCCGGTGCGGCCGGACCGGCACCCGCCGGTCCGGCCGCACCTCCTCGAGCACGGAGGGGAGCACCACCCATGGCACGGATGCCGTCCGCCGACCGGCGTCGGCAGCTCACCGAGGCCGCGATCCGGGCGATGACCCGGGACGGCGTGGCCCGGACCACGACCCGCTCGATCGCCGCCGAGGCGGGTCTGTCGCTGAGCGTCTTCCACTACTGCTTCGACTCCAAGCAGGCGCTGCTGGAGTCCGTCATCACGACCATCACCGAGCACTCGGTCACCATGGTGCGGGACGCCATCCAGCCGCAGGCCACCCTGCGGGAGACCGTCCGGGCCGGCTTCCGGGCCTACTGGGAGCACGTGACGGCCAACCCGGCCGAGCACATGCTGACCTACGAGCTCACCCAGTACGCGCTGCGCCAGCCCGGGTTCGAGCACCTGGCGCGGCGGCAGTACGAGCTGTACACCGAGACCTACCGCGAGCTGATCGAGGAGCTCTGCAAGCGGACCGGAGCCGAACTGCTGGCCCCGGTCGAGGTGTTGGCGAGCTATCTGGCCGCCATGACGGACGGACTGACCGTCAGCTACCTGGTGCTCGGCGACGCGGGGGCGGCGGCGCAGGTGCTCGACCTGGTCACCGACCACGTGGCCGGTCTGGTCCGGTCGCCGGACCAGCCGGATCAGGCGGCTCAGTCGGCGGGCGGCGGGAAGTAGGCGCCGATCCAGCGGTCCAGCTCGGTGAAGACCTGGGCCCGGGCGGTCTCCCCGGACAGCACCAGGTCGTGCATGCCGCCGTCGATCCGGACGGTGGTGACGTGGCGGCCGAGCCGGGGGGCGAGCGCGGCGATGTCGTCCGCGCGCAGCACCGCGTCGGTGCGCAGCAGCGCCGGGTCCCACTTGCCGGTGACGGTCGAGGCGGTGGAGGCCATCAGCAGGACGGGGCAGTCCACGTGCAGGCTCTGCCGGACCTGGCGGTGGCCGCGCTGGATCGCCGCCAGCCAGCCCGCGTACAGCGGGAAGCCCTCGGCGGGCTTGAGCGCGAGGTCGAAGTCCCAGCTGCCCCGGTGGTCGCGGTGCAGGCTGTGCACGTAGTGCGGGTTGAGCGGGGCGGGCAGCTTGCGCAGCGCGGCGAACCGGCCGAGCGCCTCCACGGCCGGCGCGCCGAGGGTGCGCAGCGCGGGGGCGGTCGGCATGGCCAGGAACGGGCTGTTCAGGAACAGCCCGTCGACCAGCTGCCGCCCGGCCCGCCGGGAGGCCCACAGGGCGGCGACCAGGCCGCCGGTGGAGTGGCCGTTGACCAGCAGCCGGGTGTGGCCGTCCTGCTCGCGGATGATCCGGACCGCCGCGTCCAGCTCCTCGTCGTACTCGGTCAGGTCGCGGACGAAGTTCGGGGACTGATGGGGCTTCAGCGAGCGGCCGTACTTGCGCAGGTCCAGCGCGTAGAAGGAGAAGCCGGCCGCGACGAAGTGGTCCGCCAGGTTGGTCTGGAAGAAGTAGTCGGTGTAGCCGTGCAGGTAGAGCACCGCCTGCCGCGCCCCCGGGACCAGCCGCCGGACCAGGGTCGCGCTGACCGGGCCCTCCTCGTCGGGCGTCAACGGCAGCTCGGCCGCCTCGTACGGCGCACCCAGGATGTCTTCTCGGAACTCCACTGCCGCAACCCTTCCGCTGCTCCGACCTGCCGTGACAGGACCTGCCGTGACAGGACCGCCGATCCGCGAGCACCGACTCTACCGGCCGGTAGCCCCGGGTGTGCGGACCGGCTCCCCGGCGGGCCTATGCTGCCGACATGCCGACAGACGCCCTGACCGGAGGAACCGCATGAGCCCCGAGGACCGCCTGCCGGTCGAGCGGGCGGTCGGGCTCGGCACGGCGAAGCTGATGCCCGATCTGGACTGTGACGGCGGCTGGCTGCTGACCCTGGACGGCACTCCGCAGTCGTACGTCGACCTGGCCGACCCGACCCACCTCGAGTTCGAGTACACCCAGCGGATCGCCCACCTGCTGGACGCCGTCGCCCCCGCCGGGCAGCCGCTGGACGTGCTGCACCTGGGCGGCGGGGCGCTCACCGTGCCGCGCTACCTGGCCGCCACCCGGCCCGGCTCGGGGCAGCGGGTGGTCGAACTGGACGGGCCGCTGGTCGAGCTGATCGCCGATCAGCTGCCGTGGCCGGACGGCATCACGGTCCAGGTGGGCGACGCCCGCGACGCGCTGGCCGCCACCCCGGCGGGATCGGTGGACGCGGTGGTCGCCGACGTCTTCCACGGCTCCCGCACCCCCGGGCGGCTGACCTCGGTGGAGTTCCTCCGGCTGGCGGCCGCCGCCCTGCGGCCCGGCGGCTGCTACGCCGCCAACCTGGCGGACGGCCCGCCGCTCGCCTTCGCCAAGGCCCAGGCCGCCACCGTCCGCGCGGTCTTCCCGTACGTCTGCCTGGCCGCCGAACCCTCGGTGCTGCGCGGCCGCCGCTACGGCAACGTCCTGCTGATCGGCTCGGACCGGCCGCTCCCGGTGGCGGAACTGACGCGTGCTCTGGCGGCCGACGTGTTCCCGGCCCGGCTCTGCGACGAGGGCGAGTTGGCCCGGCTGATCGGCCGTACCGCCCCGGTCACCGACGCGACCGCGACCGACTCGCCGCCGCCGCCGGAGGGCGCGTTCAGCATCGGGTAGTTTCGGTGGTCCTGAGCTCTCATCGTTCATCGTGCGGAGGCAGTGCATGACCGGGGTGGAAGTCGCGGCGGCGATGGTGTTCGCGTGGGCGGTCCGCAGGGCGGGGCGGGCGGCGGACGACAGCAGCGAGCAGCTCGGCGACCGGGCGTACGACGCCGTGACGGCGCGGCTGCGCGGGGTGCCGGGTGTCGAGTCGGCGCAGGCCGAGGCGGAGCAGGCGCTGCCGGTGCTGCTCCCGGAGGTCCGTACGGCGCTGGAGCGCGCGATCGCGGAGGCGCTGCGGGCCGACCCCACGTTCCAGGACGCCCTGGAGCAACTGGCGGCCGTGGTGCAGCAGGCGCGGGGCGGTGCTCCGCTGACCGTCACCAACAACAAGGTGTCGGGGGGCAGGTTCACCGGGCCCGTGGTGATGGGTGGTTCGGTGAGCGGCAACACGTTCGCGCACACCACCAACAACTTCAACGCGGGCACCGTGGTGAGCCACGGCGACGGCGAAGTGAACGTCACCTTCTGAGCCGGACCGCCTCCAGGTACTCCGGGTGCTGCCCGCCGAGGGCCGCCGCGAGCGCGGCGAGCACCAGATCTGTCTGCTCGTCAGCCGACGCGACGGCGCCGAGGTGACGGAGGATCAGGGTGTCCGGGTGGTCCGCGCCGATGGTGTCCGCTGCGGCGGGGAGCGCGGTGGCCGTCAGGGCGGCCACCCGGGCCGGGTCGCCGGCGGCGAGCGCGATCCGGGTCAGCACGGTGCACGCCGCCAGGGCGGTCGGGTGCCCCGGGGTGCCGGCGGCCAGCGCGGCGGACCACACGGGCCCGGCGAGCTCGGCTGCCTCATCGGGCCGGCCGTCGGTGAGCAGGGCGGCGGCGAGGTCGACGGCGGACCGGTGACTGCCGGAGTGCTCGGCGCCGAGCACGGCGAGCGCGTCCTCGTACGCCTGCCGCGCGTGGCGGACCGCGTCCGCCGTACGACCGGCCCGGCGGCAGCTGTTGGCGAGATTGCCCCGGGCCCAGACGGTGTCCGGGTGCTGGGGGCCGAGGACGCGTTCGCGTCGGGCCAGTACGTCCTCCTCGACCGGGATGGCCGGCTCGGGCGAGCCGGCGCGCGAGCGCATGCCGGCCAGGTTGCCGGTCAGCATGAGGACGCGGGGATCGTCGGGCCCGAGCGCGGCTTCCCGGGCGGCCTGGACCGGTTCGAGCAGGGCTACGGCCGCCGCGAACCGGCCCGCCCGGTAGGTGGCGGCGGCCAGGTCCGCGCGGGCTGACTGGCTGTCAGGGTGGTCCGGTCCCCAGCGCCGCTCGCGGATGTCGAGCAGTTCCCGCAGGAGCGTCAGCGCCTCACCGGCCCGGCCGGTCCGGCTGAGCACGGTCGCGACATTGGTGCGGGCGAGCAGGGTGTCCCGGGCCTCCGGGCCGAGCCGCTCGGCGCGCTCCGCCGCGACCCGGCGCATCAGCTCCAGCGCCTCGGCGTCCCGGCCCGCCTCCTCGTAGGCGAGGGCGAGGTGCAGGTGGAAGCCGGAACGCACGGCCGCGTCCAGGGCGGCGGCGTCCGCCCGCGCCGCCACCTCTTCGAGCTCCGCCACTGCCTCGGGGTGCCGACCGATCGCTCCCAGTTCGCGGGCGCGGGCGCGGCGGCTGGTCAGGACGGACTGGTGGTCGGGGCCGAGGAGTCGGGTCCCGAGTTCCACGTTGCGGCCGTGCAGCTCCGCGGCGGTCCGGCTGTCGCCCAGGGCGGACAGGCTGTGGGCGAGGTTGCTGCGGGTCAGCCTGGTGTCGGGGTGGCCGGGGCCCAGGGCCGCTTCGCGGATCGCGAGGACGCGTCGCTCCAGCGCGACCGCCTCGTCCACCTGGTCCGCCTCCCACAGGTAGGCCGCGAGGTTGACCTCGGCCGTGAGGGTGTCCGGGTGCTCCGGCCCGAGCAGCTCCCCGCGCGCTTCGGCCACCTCCCGGCCCAGTGCCAGGGCGTCGTCGAACCGTCCCTCGGTGCACAGCGAGGCCGAGAGGTTCGCCTTGGTGTTGAGCGTGTCCGGGTGACCGGGGCCGTGCAGGTCCAGGAGGTGGGCGAGCACCTCGCGGCCGATCTCGATCGCCTGGGCGGTGCGACCGCACCCGGACAGGGAGACCGCCAGGTTTCCCCGCGAGCGGAGCGTGGCGGGCGCCAGCGGCCCGTACACCCGCGCGTGCGTCTCCGAGATCGCCTCGTTCACCGCGGCCGACTGCTCGACCAGGCCGGCCGCGTAGAGGGCGGCGGCGAGGTTGACCGCGGCCGTCAGGCTCTGCGGGTGCTCCTCGCCGTAGCGCTCCAGGTGCCCCGTCAGGGTCGTGTGGGCGAACTCGACCGCCTTGCCGAGCTCTCCCACCGCGCCGAGCATGTTGCCCAGGTCGCTCCGGGCGAGCAGGACGGTCGGATGGTCGGGGCCGAAGGCGGACTCGGCGTCGGCCAGCAGCTGCTCCTGGACGGCGAGCGCCTCGGCCGGGTGGCCCGCCTCGTTCAGCCGGCGGGCCAGCCCGGTGCGCAGCGTCAGCACGCCGGGATGGGCGGGCGGACTGATCAGCACCGCCCGGTCCACCAGCTCCCGGGCCAGCTCCAGGGCCTCGGCGTGCCGGCCGAGCTTGGACAGTCCGTCGGTGAGGTTGGCCCGGGCGGTCCGGGTGAGCGGGTGGTCCTCGCCGAGCACCTCGGCCGCGTCGGCGGCGACCGCGCGGACCTCGTCCACGGCCTGGACGGCGTATCCGCAACGATGAAGGGCGGCAGCCGTGTTGAGGCGGCCGTACAGCGTGTCGGGGTGGGCCAGGCCGAGCGTGCGCGCCTGGATCGCCAGGACAGCGCGGTTCTCCGTCAGGCTGTCCCGGCTCCGGCCGCTGCGGTCCCACACCAGCGCGAGGGCCCGGCGGGTCGCCAAAGTGCCGGGGTGCTCCGCGCCCAGCAGGGCCGAACGCAGGCGGACGACGTCGGCCAGCGCGGTGGCGGCCTCCGCGTCGCGGCCCAGCTCCGACCAGACCAGGGCCAGGTTGTGACGGACCGTCAGATTCTCCGGGTGCTCCTCGCCGTGCTGCGCCGCGTCCGCGTCCCGTACCTCCCGCAGCATCGCCTCCGCCTCGACCAGCCGCCCGTCGTGCTGCCGCACCGCGGCGAGTTCGGCCCGCGAGATCAGCGAGTTCGGGTGCACCGGGCCGAGGATCCGCGCGCGCAGCTCTGCGGTGCGCTCCAGGATCGGGCGGGCCTCGGCGTGCCGCCCGGCGGAGGTCAGGGCGGTGGCGAGGGCGCCGGCGCAGCTCAGCGCGGTCGGATGTTCCTCGCCCAGGGTGGTGACCGCGGTGGTGAGCACGGTCGCCGCGGCTGCGGCGGCCTCGGCCGGGCGTCCGACCGCGACCAAGGCGGTGGCGGCGACCGTCCGGGCGGCCAGCGTGGCCTGGTGCCGCTCGCCCACGGCCGCGGACAGGGCCTCGGCCGAGTCGGTCGCCCGCTCGAACGCCTCGTCGGCTCGCCCGCTGCGCAGGGCGGTCAGCGCCGTGCCGAGCCGGGCCCCGGCGGTCAGCGGATGGCCGGGGCCGTGCAGCAGCTCGCGGCGCTCCAGCAGCTGCGTCGCCGCCGCGTGGGCGGCCTGGGCGTCCCCGGTCCGCAGGAACCGGGTGGCCAGCATCGCCTCCTCCACCCGCAGATCGCCGTCCCCGCCGAGCCCGCCGGAGACGCCCGACTGCTTCAGGACCGCCTGCTCGTGCTCCGCTGCCCGCTCCAGGCAGCCGCAGAGCCGTTCGGCGTCCGCCGCGGCCAGCCGGGCCGCCAGCGCCACCTTGTGGTCCGGGCCGAGCCAGGACACCGCGTCGTCGACCAGGTCGCCGGCCAGCGCGGCGGCGGTGTCGTAACGGCCGGCCGCGGCGTGGGCCTGGGCGGTGACCAGGCGTGCGGACAGGTGGGACTCCGAAGCCGCGCCCGTCGTGCGCAGTGCCCGGTCGGCGGCGTCCTGAGCGAGGGTCAGCCCGCCGGCGTGGTCGCCGGTGGTGACCAGGATGTCGGCCCGGCCGAGCAGGGCCGCGATCGTCTCCGGCGCGTCCGGGCCGAGCCGGCTCTCGGCGGTGGCGGCGTGGGCGGTCCAGATCCCGACCGCGTCGCGGAGCAGCCCGGCGGCCGTCGCACTGCGGGCGTAGCGGGTGAGCAGCCGGGGACCGTCCGGGGCGTCGTAGAGCCGGTCGCCGAGGTTGCCGTGCAGGCGGCGCGCGTTGGCCCGCAGGGTGTCCTCCAACTCGGCGTCGGTGTAGTCGTGTTCGGGCCACAGGTCGAGCAGGGCGGTGGCCGCGCAGGCGGCCCAGGTGGCGACCTGATCGGGCGTCAGGGTGTCACGGGCCGCACGGGCGGTGAGGGCGTGCATCTGGACGGCGCGGGGCTCGGCCCGCCGGCTGTGGGTGAGCAGCCCGTACTCGTGCAGGACCCGCAGCGCCGCGTCGCCGATGCCGCGTCGGCCGACCCCCTGGTATTCTTCCGCCCCCTGACCGGTCAACAGTTCCCGCACCACGGGCGCCTGCCAGAGGCGTTCGGGGTGCCCGACCGGGTCGTACCAGGCTGCGAGCCGCAGGGCCGGAGCTGCGGCGCCCTTAGGGCGTCGGCGTTCCGCCGCCTCCAGCGAGAGCAGGAGCGCCGCGGTGACGCCGATCCCGCCGGGGTCGGGGGTCAGCACCTCGTCCAGGGTGCGGGCCCGTTCGCGCAGTTCGTCCAGGTACTCGTCTGCGGTCAGCTCCTCGGTGACCATGGCGGTTGCGGCGTACCCGAGGGCGAGCGGCAGGTGCCCGAGCTCCTCGGCGAGCTCGGACAGCCTCGGCGTGTGCTCCTCCTCGGCCAGGTAGGCCGCCTCGGCGGAGGCGCGGATCCGCTTGCGCAGGAAGGCGAGCGATTCGTCCGGACCGAAGGACTCGAGCGATACGACGGTGCCCAGCACCCCGCCGGTGGAGGCCCCGCGCAGCCGGGTGGTCGCGATGACCCGGCGGTCGTCGGCGGCGCTGTGCGGCAGCCGGTCCGCGAGCAGGGCCGGATCGGCGAGGTTGTCGAGGACTACGAGGGCGGACGGGCCGGGCGTACGAAACCACTCCAGGAACGCCGCGGCCCGCCGGTCGAGATCGCGGGCCGGGAGACCGGGCAGGAGCAGTTGCTGCGCGGCATCGGCGTACGAAGCGGTCAGCGACGGCCCGTCGGTGGCGTCCGCCCACAGCACGAACCGGCCGGCCCCGGTCGCGAGGGCGTGCTGCACGTGGGCCGCGACCAGCTGGGACTTGCCGACCCCACCGGGCCCGCTGAGCAGGACGGACCGGTGCTCGGCGAGCGCTTCGGCGAGTCGTTGGGCGGCTTCGGTGCGCGGCTGGGTCGCCGCATCCGGGGCGGGGACCGGGCCGACGGTGAGCGGCCAGCTGACCTCGGCGCGCGGGGTCACGTTGACGGTGGCTCGTTGGCCGGTCACGTAGACGGTCTGGCCGTGGAAGTTGAGCGTGTGCGGGGCTGGGGTGGAGAGGTCCTCCGGCCTGACCACGCGCAGGCCGGAAGCGAGCTCGCCCAGGGTGGGCTGACGCTCGGTCAGTTCATGTTCGCCCATGGGCGGGTCGGTTCTCTCGGTCACCAGCTGTCCCCCTGCGCGCTGCGGTCGGCCGCCGCCATCAGTGTCACCACCGGAGGCGTCCCGCGCTGGAGAATGCGGAAGGTGGCCGGCGCGGAGTCGTCATTGCCGAGGTGTTCGGCGGGCGGAGAATCGGGCGGGAGCGGAGGAGTTACGGCATGAGTACGGCAGCACACGTCCCTGGGGACCGTGTCGAGATCATTGAGGGAGTCGTCACCTCCAAGTCGGCGTCTTGGGCGCACGAGAACGCGGTCGGCTTGGTGCGTGAGCAGATCGGCCCCCGGGTGCGGGAGCTCGGACTGCTGGCTGGATCGGGGTACTTGGACCTGCCCGGGTCGGAGAACTGGTTCATCCCGGACCTGGCGGTGGTGCCGGCCGAGCTGGCGGCGACGTCCGAGGGCGCGCTGGTGCCGGACCAGACCCTGCTGGTGGTGGAGGTGACATCGCCGTCGAACGGGGAGACGGACCGTACGGTCAAGCGCCGTCGGTACGGGCAGTACGGCGCCCCCGTCTACCTGCTGGTGGACCGTCAGGAGCGCCAGTGCACGGTGTTCACCGAACCGGGGCGCCTGGGGTACGAGAGCGTGGACGGACCGCACCCGTTCGGGACGCCGGTGCGGCTGCCCGTGCCGTTCGACCTGGAGATCGACACCGCAGGGATGTGACGCGGCGGGTGCGGCCGGGCAACTGGAAGCGCAGCGCGAAGACCTGTCCCGGCGTCAGGGGGGTGTCATCACGCCGAGTCAGCAGCCCGGGCCGATCGGTGCAGACGATGTCAGGGCGAGCGCGGCGATCCGCAGTTGCTCTGCCCACGTCCGTGGGCCACGTTCCATCGTGTAGTCGAGACAGCATCCGGATGGCCGGATCAGCATCACGAATGATCGCTCCTCCGCAGTTTCGACCTTCGTGTCCCGCCAGTCGCCCATCGGCAGGTCGGTGTGAGCTGTTTCTCCGGCGACGAGTCTCGCTGCCAGTCGGCGCAGGCCGTGGCGCTGCGCCAGGTTCGGGTCGGGCAACTCGATCCCGGACTCCATGAGTGCTTGCCCGAACGCGTTGCGGAGGTCGAGGGTGTCCGCAGTGCGCGGCCAGCCGGCAAGCTCGCACAGCGTCGGGGTGTCCAGACCGGCCGCGAGCGCCTCAGCGGCGATCATCGGCAGGTCCTCCGGGCGGATCTCGCCCGCCTGATAGCGGCACGCCACCTCACCCAGAGCCAGGAGACCGCCCTGAGCTGGGGTTTTCGGCTGTGCTGTTGTCCCTGGTGCTCCCATGGCTCCTACAGTGCCAGCTGGTCAGGGGCGGGGCGAGACGCACCACCTGGCCGAGCAGTACCACCAGGCCTTGCCCGAGGAGCGGGCAGCAGCTCCACCGGCGGCTTGGCGCCCCCGCCGCCGGTGCCGGCCTTGGTGAGCCGTGCGGTGCGCGCCGGCCGGGATGTTGGCAGGCCCGCTGCGGCGTGTGTTTGGCGCCCCTACTATGGCGGCACCAAGTCGAGCTATCCCGGGGGTAGTTGTGTGGTTGGTCCCGATCCTTCTGTTGCTCTCCGTCGTTGCTGTGGGCCTGGTTCGGGCTTGGATTCGTAAGGGGGCGGTGGAGTTCTATCGGGCCGAGCGGGAGAACGCTGACGGTTCCCTGGCCGACCTCGATGTGTACCAACTCGCCCGGCTGGCGAAGACGGTGAAGGCGACCGTCCTGGTGGGGATGTACGAGCAGGGCCGGCTGGTCGCCTCCACCTCGGGCACCGTCACGGTGGTCGACCCGGAGCCCCGGGACCGGGTCGAGGCCGCACTGATCGAGGCGGCCGGACCGACCCGCACCGTCCGGATCACCAAGCTGTTCGAGGCGGACCTCGGCCGCGACGCCGAGCGGGACGCCGAGTTGGCCCGCCGCGGGTTACTGGAAGACCGGGAGCTGTACGACCGGGTGGCCGGCCCCCGCGCGTCCGCCGCCCGGCTGGTGGCGGTCCTGGTGCTCCTGGCGGGGGTGGTGTCGGTGTGGTGGTCGGTCGCCCAGGGCAAGGATGTCCTTCGGCCGGCGGCGTTCTTCGTGGCGATCCTCAGTGTGGCGATGAGGTCCGTGTTCCGGTGGCCGCCGCTCCGGAGGTTTCCTACGGACCTGGCCGACCGGTTGCTCGCGGCGGCCCGTGCCGATGTGGGGAAGGCGGTGGGCGCAGGGGATGCGGGAGATCCGCCGCTGGTGCGGGCGGTGGCCCTGCATGGCCTGTCCGCCCTGCCGAAGGACCACGACTTGGTGGTCGCCACCGCCACTGCCGAGGCTGAGGACCGGCGCACCTTCGATGAGTTGATGCGGCGACACCGGGAGGCCGCCGAGGGCCAGGCCCGGAAGTACTGAAGTCGATTGGGTGATGTCGGTCAGCTGTCCATGACCAGGTCGGTGCCGGTGAGGCAGCCGTCTATCAGGTGTGGTCGGTACTGGATCTGCTCGAGTTTGCGCTTGACGGCCCGGGGGAGCTGGTCGAGGTTGGCGGCGGTCTTCACCCGGGCCAGAGTCCACCGCTGATCCGACCAGCCGTGAACCAGCAGGCCACGCTCCAACTCCCGCTCCAGTCTGGTGATCTGAGCATCGCTGAGCCGAGGCCGCCCCGGTGATCCCTTCGACAGGCCCTCGGCATCGCCGCGCTCGCGCCACTGCCGGCGCCACCGCTCCACCGACCGCTCGCTGACCCGCAACGCGGCAGCGATCTCCCGGTTTCTCTCCCCGCGAAGCGCCGCCCTGCGCCTGTCTCACACCCCAGAGCTACCGCAACGGCCCCGCCACCGTCAGGCAAACAGCTCCGACATCACCCAATCAAGTTCAGTACCTTCCCTACGAGTTCGCTTCCGCGGATGGCCTCACCATCCGCTATGTCGAGGACATCTGCTGAGCCCGTACTCAAGTGGTAGAGGCTGAACGGCAAATCTCAAACCTGGCATGGGGCGGCAGACCTATCACGTATGTCGTGAGCCAGAACTCGTACGCCCGATCCGCACCGATCGAGATGGTTCAGGCTGCTTCGCGACGATCGTTTCGCTGGGAAAGCCCTCACTGACACTCAGTCAGGAGATAGCCGCCGTTGGGATGTTGGCCCCTCACCTGCCACTCCGGCTGCGACCCGCCGAGCGTTATATCCGATGGGACAGGCATCGGTGCGATCAGGGGTGTCGATCTTGTGGTTTCGGCCCAGGAATGAACTCCCCAGGTGGCTATACGTTTGCGCACCAACGAACTTCAGCACGAGGGAGCACCACTGTGCGCGTCCTTTTCACCGCCCCCGCCTCGGTCGGCCACATCTTCCCGTTGGTCCCGGCCGCGCAGGCCCTGCGGGCGGCCGGCCACGACGTCCTGTTCGCGGGGCAGACCCCGATCGAGCAGCTCCGGAGCACCGGGCTGCCCGCCGTCGACGTGGGTGACGGGACGGATGTCCGGGCGGCCTTCGCCCGGGTCCTGCCCGATGTTCAGTTCGCGGATGACGAGCGGCCGGACGACGAGACGATGGCGCTGGCCGCGCGGGGGTTCGCCGAGCACGGGCGGGTGACCATCGACGGGTTGCTGGCGGTGGCGGCGCGCTGGCGGCCGGACGTTCTGGTGCACGCCCCGTTCCAGGCTGCCGGGCCGCTGGTGGCCGCGAAGCTCGGCATACCCGCGGTGGTGCACAACTTCGGTGTGTCGACCGGCGGGATGCCCGGCCTGCTGGCCGAGTTGCTCGCGGACGAGTACCGGGCGCACGGTCTGGAGGGCCTGGCCGAGTCCACCGTCCTGGACGTGGTTCCGGCCTCGCTCGGTGGGGACGGTGGCGGCTGGCGCGTCCGGTACGTGCCGTTCAACGGTGGCGGGACGGTCCCGGCGGACCTGACCGGGCGCGGTGGGCGGCGGCGGATCGCGGTGACGCTGGGCACCGTGGTCACCGAGTGGGAGGGGGTCGGACACGTCAAGCGCCTGCTGGAGCAGGCGGCGGGCCTCGACGCGGACGTCCTGCTCGCGGTCGGCGACGCGGACCTGGCGCCGCTCGGCGAGCTGCCGGCCAACGTCCAGCCGCTGCCGTGGGTGCCGCTCGCCCAACTGCTGGGCGCCTGCGACGCGGTGGTGCACCACGGTGGCTCCGGCACCATGATGACGGCCGCCGCACTCGGCGTCCCGCAGCTGATCCTGCCGCACGGGGCGGACCACTTCATCAACGTCGCCGCCGCCGAGACGTACGGCTTCGCCCTGCGGTCGACGGCGGAGGCCGTGGACGCGGACCTGCTCGACCGGCTGCTCACCGGCGAGGCGCTGCGGAAGTCGGCGGGCGCCATGCGGGCGGAGATCGAGGCCATGCCGTCCCCGGCCGAGCTCGTCGCGAACTTCGAGTCGCTGCTCGCCTGAACCGCCCGCTGGTCGAGGACGGGCACACGTCCGTGCCCGTCCTCGCCGAGCGGCGCGTACCCTCCGGTCGCGGAGCCCGCGCAAAAACCTGTTGGCGGGGCACGGCGGTCGCTGCTACGTTTCCGGCGGCCGTGCGAGAGAACGAGGAGGTGGTACCCGTGAACGCAGTATCGACGTGGGTGCTCCTCTCCGGGGTCATGGTCGGGCGATAGGTCGTCCGGGAGCGCCGTATCTGAGCTCTCCCGAAAGGCACGACCATGCACTTCACTTCCGAACAGCGCCTCGACGACGGCGTCCTCGAGCGCGAGTTCACCCTCGGCGAGATCCCCGGCACCCTGTGGACGCCCGAGTCCGCTGTGCCGGTCCCGCTGATCCTGATGGCCCACAACAACGGCCTGCCCAAGCGGGACGCCCGGCTGGTGGCCCGGGCCCGGCACACCGCGGCGCACGGATACGCGGTGGCCACCATCGATGCCGCCGGGTGCGGTGACCGGCCCCGTTCCGCCGCCGACGAGCAGGCTCGCGCCGAGCTCCGCCGGGCGATGCAGGCCGGTGAGCCGGTCGACGAGATCTTCGAGTCCTTCATCGGCCCGCTGGTCGAGAATGCGGTCCCGGACTGGCGGACCACCCTGGACGCCCTCCTGACGCTGCCCGAGATCGGCGGCCCGGTCGGGTACTCGGGGTGGACCGCCGTCGGCGTCCGGCTGGCGGCGGTGGAGCCGCGCATCGCGGCCGCCGGTCTGTTCGCCGGGGGTTTCGTGCCCCGCGCCCAGCGCGAGGAGGCCCGGCAGGTCACCGTTCCGCTGCTGTTCCTGCTGCAGTGGGACGACGAAGGGAACCCCCGGCAGCGGGCCCTGGACCTGTTCGACGCCTTCGGCAGCAAGGAGAAGACGCTGCACGCCAATCTGGGCGGGCACATCGGCACCCCGTGGTTCGAGCTGGAGGACGGCTGCCGGTTCTACGACCGGCACCTGAAGTAGCACCAGGCCGTCAGCAGACGGCAGGCAGCTGCACAACCGCCCCGACCCGCCGGTCCCGGCCGGTCGGGGCGGACCCCGTACGCCTGGTGGGCTGAGCACGTCAGCGGACTACGGCCGGTCGCGGCGGGCCAGCAGGTAGCCGCGGCGGGTCTCGGCCTCCTGGGGGTAGTTGGTGCGCTCCAGGCGGGCTTCGACCGTGAAGCCGGTGCTGGTGAGCGACTCCTCGACGGTCGTGAGGTCGAGGAAGTGGAAGTCCACGTCCACCGGGTGGTCCCACCACTCGGTCAGGTGCCTGACCTCGGTGCCGAGGTGGAAGGCGAGCAGCAGCAGGCCGCCGGGGCGCAGGGTGCGGTGGATCTCGGTGAAGGCGGGGCGCAGTTCGGCCGGCGCCAGGTGGATGACCGAGTAGAGCGCGATCGCCGCGCCGAACTCGCCGTCCGCCGCCGGGAGATGGAGCAGGTCGCCCTCGCGGAACTCCAGCTTCGGGTGCTCCCGGCGGGCGATGCCGACCATCGCGGGGGAGAGGTCGACGCCGACCGGGCGGGCGCCCTGTTCGGCCAGCCAGCCCGCGATGTGGCCGGGGCCGCAGCCCAGGTCGGCGATCGGGGTGCCGGGCTCGGTCTGTTCGATCAAGGCCGCGAGGAGGGCCCGGTCGAGCGGCTTGTGGGCGAGCTCGTCGCCGATCCGGCGCCGGTACTCCTCGGACACCGTGTCGTAGCTGCGCCGGACCGGGCCGTGTGCTGAGGTCTCTGACATCACCTCAGGATCGCAAACGGCCGCTGCGCCTCGGCGGCCAGGGTCCGACGCGGTGTCAGAATGCCGTGGGGGTCGGCTCGGTGAAGGGAAATGCGGTGGAGGAGCTGTCGGCGATCCCCGAGACGGCGTTGTGGACGCTGTACCACCGGGCAGTGGAGGCCCGGCGGCCCGGTACGCCGTACCCCGACCCGAAGGCGGTCGAGCTGGTCGAGCGGCTGGACTACCCGTTCGCCGAACGGTTCGGCAGCGGCAAGGGCTTCGCCAGCCGGCTGCAGGGCGCCCGGTGCGGCCTGTTCGACCAGGAGGTGGCGGACTTCCTGCGGCGCTGCCCGCGCGGCACCGTGGTCTGCCTCGGCGACGGCCTGGAGACCCAGTACTGGCGGGTCGACAACGGCCGGGCCCAGTGGCTGACCGTCGACCTGCCGGAGGCCGTCGAGCTGCGCGAACGGCTGCTGCCCCCCGAACCGAGGCAGCGCCTGCTGGCCTGCTCGGCGACCGACCCGGCCTGGTTCGGCGAGGTGGACCCGGCGCTCGGTGTGCTGATCGTCGCGCAGGGCCTGCTGATGTACCTGGAGCCCGCCGAGGTGCGCGAGCTGTTCACCCGCTGCGCCGAACGCTTCCCCGGCGGGACGCTGCTGTTCGACGTCGTACCGCGCTGGTTCTCCACCATGACCAAGGCGGGCCGGGCCGACCGGCGGGGGTACAAGGTGCCGCCGATGCCCTGGGGCGTCCGCTCGCACGAGCTGCTGCGGGACGCCCGGACGGTGCCGCTGGCCGGCCGGTTCGGCTGGCTGTTCCGGGTGCTGGCCCTGGACCTGCCGGACCAGCGGGCCCGGATCGTCGGCACGGTCGGTCTGGCGCTGGCGCTGCGCCGGGGCTGAGCCGTGGAGTACCGAACGGTCAGGCCAGGGCGCCGAGTTCGTGGGTGTAGAGCCAGTCGGTGGACCGGGTGTAGAGGTGTCGGAACACCAGCGGCATCACCAGGTCGTTGACCCGGCGGCCGACCGGGCCCGCGGTCTTGGCGTCCCGGTTGGCGGCGGCCGCCTTGAGCATCCGGCCGATCCGGGCCCGGCGGAGCCGCTCGTACTCGGCGAGCGAGCCGCCCCGGCCCAGCACCTGGGCCAGCACCACCGCGTCCTCCAGCGCCATCGAGGCGCCCTGTCCCGCGCCGACCGGATGGGCGGCGTCGCCGACCAGGACCACCCGGCCGCCGTGCCAGGCCGGTACGGCGGGCAGCGTGTGCATCAGGGTCGGGCGGTGCACCTCGGTGGTCGCCCGGAGCAGGGCGAGCGGCAGTTCCTCGTGCCGGTACACCCCGGCCAGCCGGGCGGGCCAGTCGGCGAGCGGGACGGCGGCCAGGTCCGGCGGCTCGGGGGTGGCGACCTGGGCCGACCACCAGGTGGAGCCGTCGGGGGTCGGGAGGTGGACGAAGGCGCCGTTGCGGCCGAAGGTCATGTTGAAGCAGGACGGGTCACCCGGCACTCCCTCGGACCGGCCCGAGACGCTGTACAGCCCCGCGTACGCCGGGTTCGGCGCGGCCGGGTCGAGCAGCGTACGGGTGGCCGAGCGGAGACCGTCCGCGCCGACCAGCAGGTCGGCCTCGGTGGCGGAGCCGTCGGCGAACTCCGCCCGTACGCCGCCCTCGTGCTCGGTCAGCCCGGTCAGGCGCTGCCCGGTGCGGACCGTGACGCCGGCCCGTTCGGCCTCGGTGCGCAGCGCCTCGACCAGCTGACCCCGCATCAGGGTGACGCTGCGCAGGGCGTCCCCGGCGAGCCGGCCGCGCGGCATCGCGCCGAGCAGGCGCCCGGAGGCGGACCACATCCGCTGCTCGGCCACCTCGAAGCCGCGCCGCTGCACCTCGGGCAGGCAGCCGAGCACGTCCAGTGCGCGCAGTCCGTTGGAGGCCAGGCTGAGGAAGGAGCCCACCGGCCCGGCCGGGTCCGGGTACGCCTCGTGCACGGTGACCTCGGCGCCGGTCCGGCGCAGCGCGATGGCGCTCGCCGCTCCGGCCACGCCGCCGCCGATGACGGTGATCCGCATGACAACCTCCTGAATCATGATTCGGTGAATCTCTATTCGGTGAAACCGGGCTCAGTATGCTGAGGCCCGGAGCGTGGCGTCAAGAGGACAGGGAGTGGACCAGGTGGGAGTGCGCAAGGAGCGGGCGGCCGAGACCGAGGCGGCCCTGAAGGAGGCGGCCCGGCGGCTGTTCGTCGAGCACGGCTACCTGAACACCAAGATCACCGACATCACCCGGGCCGCCGGGCGGGCCACCGGCTCGTTCTACGACCACTTCGCGAGCAAGGACGAACTGCTCCAGGCCCTGTTGCGGGAGATGGGCGAGCAGGCCGACCAGGCGATCGCCGCCGACGGCCACGACCGGGAGCACGACCTCTCCGACCAGGAGCAGCTGCGCGCGCACCTGGCCGTCTCCTGGCAGGTCTTCCGCGACCACCTCCCGGTGGTGATCGCGCTGACCCAGTCGACGATGGCCGAGCCGCCCGGTTCGGGCCGGGCCTGGGCTGCGCTGGCGGCCGAGACCGCGGTGTTCCGCGACCACCTGGAGTACATGCGCGAACAGGGCCACCGCCTGCCGGGGGAACCGGAGTTGGTGGCCGCCGCGATGGGCGGCATGCTCTCGATGTTCGGCTACGCGGTGCTGACGGCGGGTGAGCACGGCCCGGGCGCCACCGACGGGGAGATCGTCGACACCCTCACCGCGCTGCTGCACCGCGGGCTGGCCGGCGGCGGGAACTGACCGGGGTGGGGAACTGACCGGGACTCCGGGACGTGACTGTTACCGGGTGGATCGGCCGACCGGGTTAGGCTGCCCTGAACTCTTCATGACCTTGCCGACTCTCCCGACCCTCGCGACTCTCGCCGACCGAGCGTCCTGCCCCGGAGGTATCCGACCTTGCACATCGACGTATGGCTGGAGAGCGTGCCACCGAACGCGGTGTACGCGCTCGTCGGCGTGATCATCCTGCTGGAGAGCCTGGGCATCCCGCTGCCCGGCGAGATCGCGTTGGTGACGGCCTCGGTGCTGGCCGCCAGCGGCGTGGTCAACCCCTGGCTGGTGGCGGCGTGCGCGATCGCCGGTGCGATCATCGGCGACTCGATCGGCTACTCGATCGGGCGCAAGGGCGGCAAGCCACTCTTCGAGAAACTCGGCCGGAAGTTCCCCAAGCACTTCGGCCCCGATCATCTGGCCACCGCCGAGCGGTCGTTCCAGAAGTGGGGCATGTGGGCGGTCTTCTTCGGCCGGTTCATCGCCCTGCTGCGGATCTTCGCCGGGCCGCTCGCGGGCTCGCTGAAGATGCCGTACTGGAAGTTCCTGATCGCCAACGTGCTCGGCGGCGTCATCTGGGCCGGTGGCACCACCTGGCTGATCTACACCGTGGGCAAGGCCGCCGAGCAGTGGCTGAAGAGCTTCTCCTGGGTCGGCCTGATCCTCGCCGCGCTGTTCGGCGCCGGGTCCGCCTGGGTGCTCAAGCGCCGGGCGGCCAAGCACCGGGCCGAGCACCCGGAGACCTCGGGCGGGCAGCCGGCAGCGGAGGGCGAGGCCTCGGCGGAGGCCGGGACCGAGGCCGTTCCGGCTCCTGCGGCTGACTGAGGGTCGGCTGACGAAGTGCCAGCGTGACCGGCCGCCGGTGATCCCCGCACGGGGGTCACCGGCGGTTCGCATTCCAGTACTAAGGTGTTGGTTGATCACCGAGGGACTGACACGACGGACACGGAGGATCGCAGTGGGCCAGGAGCAGTGGACCAAGGTCGACGAGTACTTCAGTGCGCAGCTGATCGGCGACGACCAGGTGCTGACGGCCGCGCTGGCGGCCGCCGACGAGGCCGACCTGCCGCAGATCGCGGTCGCGCCGAACCAGGGCAAGCTGCTGCACCTGCTGGCCAGGACGGCCGGGGCGAAGCGGATCCTGGAGGTCGGCATGCTCGGCGGGTACAGCACGATCTGGCTCGGGCGGGCGCTCCCGGCGGACGGGCAGCTGATCACGCTGGAGATCGACGCCCGGCACGCCGAGGTGGCCCGGCAGAACCTCGAACTGGCCGGACTGGGCAAGCAGGTCGAGGTCAGGATCGGCCGGGCCGCCGACACGCTGGCGGCGCTCGACGCCGAGGGAGTCGAGCCGTTCGACTTCTACTTCATCGACGCCGACAAGGTGAGCAACCCGGACTACGTGGCCTGGGCGATCGAGCACGCGCACCCGGGCACCCTGATCGTGGTGGACAACGTGGTGCGCGGCGGCGCGGTCGCCGACGCCGACAGCACCGACCCGAGCGTCCTGGGCACCCGTCGGCTGCACGACGAACTTGCGGCCTCGGACCGGGTGACGGCGACCTCGATCCAGACGGTCGGCACCAAGGGGTACGACGGCTTCACCCTGATCCGGGTGGAGCGGTAGTTCAGCAGTAGTCGGTTTTAAGGAGCACGGAATGCGGATCGGACTGTTGGGCACCGGCCCCTGGGCACAGCGGGTGCACGCACCGGCCCTGGCCGCCCACCCGGAGGCGGAGTTCGCCGGGGTGTGGGGCCGACGGCCCGAGGCGGCCGAGGAGTTGGCGGCTGGTTACGGCGTGCCCGCGTTCGCCGACGTCGAGCGGCTGCTCGCCGAGGTGGACGCGGTGTCGATCGCGCTGCCCCCGGCGGTGCAGGCCGAGTACGCGGTGCGGGCGGCCGAGGCGGGCAAGCACCTGCTGCTGGACAAACCGGTGGCGCTGACGGTCGATCAGGCGCGCGGCGTGGCCGCGGCGGCCGAGCGGGCGAAGGTCGCCTCGGTGGTGTTCTTCACCCTCCGGTTCGGCGCCGACCAGGCCGCCTGGCTGGCCGAACAGGCCGCGCGGGGCGGCTGGTTCACCGCCCGGGCGGAGTGGTTCGGCTCGGTCTTCGCGCCGGACAGCGCCAGCCCGTACGCGGACTCGCCCTGGCGGCGGGAGAAGGGCGCCCTGTGGGACGTCGGCCCGCACGCGCTCTCGATGCTGCTCCCGGTGCTCGGCGACGCCACCGAAGTCACCGCGGTGGCCGGGCCGTTGGACACCGTGCACCTGGTCCTGCGGCACGTCGGCGGCGCCTCCAGCACCCTGACGCTGAGCCTGACCACCCCGGTGGCCGCCGCCGTGGACGGAGTGGTGGTCGAACTCCGCGGCGAGGCAGGCCGGTTGGTGATGCCGGACCGGAACGAGAGCCCGCAGGCGGCGTACGCCCGAGCGGTCTCGGCGCTGCTCGCCTCGGCGGCGGACGGTACGGCGCACCCGTGCGACGCGGCCTTCGGCCTGCGGGTGGTCGAGCTGTTGGCGGAGGCGGAGCGGTCGTTGCGCTGATCAGTTTTGTTCAGAGGGGAGTTGACGCGGCCTCAGGCGCGGCGGGGAAAACGGTTCGCGGTGCGGGTGGAGCAGGTGGCAGGGTGCGATGCATGGCACCCCAGTACGAGATTCGAGCGGACTACGATGCCCACACGATCGTGGTCTACCAGGCGTACGCGCCTGCGATCGCCGACGCGGCGCTGCAAGCCGGCCGCTTCGTCGCGCCGTTCTCGTTCCACCGGATGACGTGGATCAAGCCCTCGTTCCCGTGGCTGATGCACCGCAGCAACTGGGCCCGTAAGCCTGGTCAGGAGCGTGTTCTCGCGGTGCGGATCACCCGGCAGGGCTGGGAGGCGGCGCTGTCCCGGGCCACGCTCACGACCGCCGACCCCGCAGCCGTGGCCCAAGCTGCCGTACACGTCCAGTGGGACCCGGAACGCTCGCCCCGCGGAGCGGCGCTGAACCACTACAGCATCCAGGTCGGCATCGGCCGCCACCTGATCCGCACCTTCGCCGACGACTGGATCGTCAGCCTCACCGACCTCACCCCGCAGGTCCGCAAGGCGGCGGCGCTGATACAGACTGGGCAGGCCGCCAAGGCCCAGCGGCTTTTTCCCGCGGAGCGGGTCTACCCACTGCCGCGGAGGTTGGAAGGTGCTCTTTCCCCGGGCAGATGACGGCCGACTGGTGAGCGGGCTGGCGGCAGCCCCGGACGGTACGAGCAGTACTTGGACCATCGCCGGAGAGCTTGTCGGCGAACTCCGGGAACGTCGCCCGTACGGCCGCAAGCTGGTCCTCCAGCGGACAGACCGTGCCCGCCTGGTTGCTCCAACCAGGTCACGGGTCGGGCGGGTTCGTTTGGCCGGGCGGGTGGCCGGTCATGGCTAGCTCGTTCCGGTCCGTTCCAGCCCGGGCGCGGGTTCGCGCGGGCAGTCTCTGGAGAGGGTGGCACCAGTGCCGTCAGCATCACGCCCGTACGCCCTTCGACGTCCTCGGCTGCGCTCCACCGTCGTCGTTCTGCTGGCCACCCTCGCTCTCACCGGGACCGCGCCCGCGCCGGCCCTCGCTCCTGTCGGACCGTCACCGAGCGGGGAGCACGAGTTGTGGCGCGGGTTGGCGGAGCTCGTCGGGGCGCCGGACGGGCCGCCCGGTGCGATCGCCGTGCTGCGGGTGGACGGCCGGACCGAGACCTACTCGGCCGGGATCGCCGAACTCGGCCGGCCCGAGCGGCCTCAGCCGGACGATCACATGCGGCTGGCCAGTGTCTCGAAGGCGTACAGCGGCGCGGTCGCGCTGGCCCTGGTCGACTGCGGTCTGCTGAGCCTGGACGACACCATCGCGCAGCGCCTGCCCGAACTCCCTTCCCACTGGGGTGCGGTGACCCTGCGTGACCTGCTCGGACATACCAGCGGCCTGCCGGACTACCCCAGTGCGCCGGCCTTCCAGGAACTGCTCGCGGCCGATCCGCATCGGGAGTTCGACTCCCGGAAGCTGCTGGACTTCGTGGCCGACCGGCCGCTGCAGTTCCAGCCCGGAACGACCTACCGGTACGTCAACTCCGACAACATCGCCGTCGCCCTGATGGCCGAGGCCGCGTCCGGGCAGCGGTACGAGGACCTACTGCAGTCGAGCGTGTTCGAGCCGCTCGGTCTGCACGCCACCAGCCTCCCGCAGGGGTACGCACTCCCCGAGCCGTACCTGCACGGCTACGCCGGTCCCCCGCCTGGTTCGCCGGAGCAGCCGGAGGACGTCAGTACCGCGCTCGGCATGTCCGGTCTCTGGGCCGCGGGTGGCATGGTCTCGACCCCGCGCGAACTGGCGACCTTCGCCGGCGCGTACGCGGGCGGGCGGCTGATCTCGCCGGAGACGCACGAGCAGCAGCTGAGCTTCCGCGACGGCGCCTCCCAGCCTTCCGGCCCCGGCCGTAACGAGGCGGGCCTGGCGGTCTTCCGCTACACCACCCGCTGCGGGGTGGTGTACGGCCACACCGGGAACTTCCTCGGCTACACGCAGCTCGCGGTGGGCACCCCGGACGGCCGCCGCAGCCTCTCGTTCTCCGTCACGAAGCAGCTGGGCGACACCATCACTCCTGAGTTGGTGGCTCAACTCCGCGCGGTTCAGGAGGACTTCGTCTGCAAGCTGCTGGAGGACTAGACGGTGGTAACTGAACTCCGTTGTCCGGCGGCAGCGGTGTGTGGCACAGTCCCCGCACATGAGTCACGCGACCGCTTATCCCATCTTGAGAACGACGGATCTGACCGAGGCCCTGGCCAAGGCCCGCAGAGTGCTGCGGATCGCCGACTTGAGCGAGACGGAGGTCTTCGCCCGCGCGAAGCTGGCCACCGTCGAGGAACTGCTGACCGTGCGGGCGGCGCTCCCCGGGGCCTGGTACAGCGCGGAGTACGGCACGGTCGGGGCCGACGGTGAGCCCCTCCACGGGCTCCTGGACGAGGAACTGCCCGGCGACGCCGACAGCCTGGCGCGACTGCTGCCGCTGGAGTTCACGCAGGAGGGGCAGCCGCTCGGTGCGCTTCCCGACGGCTACGAGGCAGCGTTCCTGTCCGCCGTGGGAGCCGGGCCCGCCTCACTGGAGTGGTGGTGGACGCGATGGCCCGCCGTACCGGAACTCGACCTGCAGCCGGGGGCGAAGCACGCCGAGGTACAGATCGCCGTCCACAGTGCTGACCTCTACTGCGAAGTCCCGGCCGACACCCACACCCTCTACGTCCACGTCGGACCGCACGAGGCCGCCCGCGCCGACTGGATCGCCGCGCAGGCCGGCCTGCACGTCATCGGCCCCGGGGTGTGGGACGGGTAGTGGCTCTCAGCGGGCGAGGGAGACGGCGAAGGGCTTGAAGCCGTTCCGGCGCAGGACGTGGGGGACCAGGAGGATCATGGCCTCGGTGGCGCGGGCCGTGGTGATGCCGCCGAGGTCCTCGATCCATCCGGGCTGCCAGCCCAGGTCGCCGAGCAGGCCGGCGACGGTCTCCTTCGCGTTTTGGTCGTCGCCCGAGAGGTAGGCGGTCGGGGGAGTGGCCAGGGTTTCGGGAGCGGTCATGACCATGAACAGCATGGTGTTGAGGGTCTTGACCACGCGGGAGTCGGGGAGGGTGGCCTGGAGTTGCTCGGCGAGGCTGCTGCCGGGGTAGCAGAGGTCGCCGGGCAGGCCGTCGTCGGCGTCGTGGGTGGCGTTGGAGACGTCGACGAGGAGCTTGCCGGAGAGTTCGGCGCGCAGGTCGGCCAGGTGGGCCAGGGAGGTGTGGCCGGGCGTCGCGTTGATCACGATGTCCGCGGTGCGGGCGGTGGTGCGGTGGTCGGCGAAGGCGATCTGCGGAGCGGTGCCGGCGGAAAGGGCTGCGGGTGAGTCCCGGTCGCGCACGCCGAGGGTGACGTGGTGTCCGGCTGCGGCGAGCTTTCCGGCGAGGTTGGCGCCGACGCGGCCGGCGCCCAGGATGCCGATGCTGGTCATGAGGTGATGCTCCTTGAGGTGGGGAGAACGCGGGTGTTGGGTCAGGCGATGGGGGACAGGACCTCGAGGGCGGCGGTGTGGATGCCGGGGGCGGTGGCCAGGAAGTCGCGGCTGCCCGTGTTCCAGGGCGCGCCCGCCAGGTCGGTGACGGTGCCTCCGGCCTCGGAGACCAGCAGTGCACCGGCGACCAGGCCGGAGCGGACGTCGGAGAACTGCCAGAAGGCGTCCGTGCGTCCGGCCGCGACGTGGATGAGCTGCATCGTGGCGGGCACGGACACGCGCACGACCAGGCCGTTGACCAGCATGGCGGTGACCGAGTCGCCGATCCGCCGGAGGGTGCGCTCGTCCTCGCCGGGCCTGGCCTGGCCGGTGCCGACGAGCGCGGCGCCCAGATCGGTCTTGGCGGACACCTGCAAGGGCCGGTCGTTGAGGTGGGCGCCGCCGCCGGCGACCGCGGTGTAGGTGTCGCCGGTCAGCGGCAGGTGGACGACGGTCAGCACCGGCCGGTTGTCGCGGACCAGGGTGGCGGTCACGGCCCAGTCCTCCAGGCCGTGCACGTGGTTGATGTTGCCCTCGGCGGGGTCGACGACCCACCATTCCCCGGCCGGGAGCGCACCGCCGGCCAGCTCGTCCTCGGCCCACCGCGATCCCGGCCGGGCCCGCAGCAGCGGCTCCCGCAGCACGTCCAGGACCGCGGCGTCGTTGGCGTGGATCTCGGCGACGACCTCGTCCAGGCTCACGCCCCGGGCATGCGGGGTGTGGCGGTCGCGCAGGGTGAGGCCGGCGGTCCTGACCGCGGTGGTGACCTCGGAGAGGAGGGTCGGGCCGGCGGCGAAGGGCATGGCTGTGCTGTTCATGGTGGGCTCCTGGGTTCGATGTGGGCGGAGAGTCTGTCTCGCGCCTGCACTTCGAAGGTAGGCCCGCTGATGATTAACAGCAAGTGCATGCTGTTCACTTGTAGAGTTACTGGCATGCAACTGGATCTGAACCTGCTCATGGCCCTGGACGCACTGCTGGAGGAGGGCAGCGTGGCCGGCGCCGCGGCGCGGCTCCACGTCACCGCGCCGGCGATGAGCCGCTCGCTGGGCCGCATTCGCAAGGTCACCGGTGACCAGATTCTGGTCCGTACCGGCCGCAGCATGGTCCCCACCACCCGCGCGCTGGCCATGCGGGCCCAGGTCCACGCCCTGGTCCAGCAGGCCCACCAACTCCTGTCCGCGCAGCAGGAACTCGACCTGGCAGCCCTGGACCGGGTGTTCACCGTGCGCTGGCACGACGCCCTGACCGCCGCCTGCGGCACCGCCCTGATCACCGCCGTCCACCGCCAGGCCCCCGGCGTACGGCTGCGCCTGTCGGCCGAACCCGGCACGGACGACGCCGAGTTGCGCCGGGGTGAGGTCGACCTCGAATCGAGCTCCGGTGTTCCGGCGTTCCCCGACATCCGCCACCGCCTGGTCGGCAGCGACCGGCTGGTCCTCGCCGTCCGACCGGGTCACCCGCTGACCGAAGGCCCGCTGAGCATCGAGCGGTACGCGGCCGCCGAACACCTCACCATCTCGCGCCGCGGTAGCCTGCACGACCCGATCGACGACGCCCTGACGACCCGTGACCTCGAACGACGCGTCGTCGCCGCCGGGCCCACCGCTGCCTTCGCCCTGCAACTCGCCCGCGACACCGACCTGGTGGTCACCGTCCCCGACGCGGTCACCCGCGCGGCCCGGGCGCAACTCGGCCTGGCCACATTGCGGCTGCCACTTCCGCTGCCCGAGGTCCCGCTGTACCTGCTGTGGCACCAGCGCTACGACGACGACCGCGCCCACACCTGGCTGCGGGACCTGGCCACCGCGACCGTCCAGGCGCTCTTCGCGGCGCCGGACGCGGGAGCTGATTCCCCGTGAGCATCAGCTGTTCGTGCGAGTGACTCCGTCAACTTCGGTGCACCGCACAGGAATCCTGCCGATCGGCGTTTCGATTGGCGTGCTCCTGGCAAAGTACTTCCACCATGGGCTTATCGCCGGTTGCCGGTCATCCTGCTGTCGCTGTCTTCCGTGAGCCCCGGGGCGGGCGACCTGCCCCCGTGCTGGGCCCGTGGGTCGCTGCCGAGGCGCAGCGGACCGCGCGCGTGCTTGCCGGGGTGGCGACCCATGCCCGACCTGTGGAGCGGACCGTCGCGCTGCGGCAGGCCGCCGCGGTGGCCGGTGAGTTGGTGGCCGCGCTGTCGGCGCTGGCTCCGGCGCTGGTCGGGGAGGACGTTCCGGCGGAGTCGACCAGTCAGTCGTACTTCCGGGTCCGTGAGGTGGAGCTGTCGGATCAGCAGGCAGCTCTGCACGGTGTTCTCGCCGTCCACCGGGGTCTGGAGGATCTCTGCGAGGCTCCGCTGTCGGGTGCCGACCTGGAGCTGGAGATCGCCGGGATGCGGCAGTCGGTGCTCGACCTCACCGGCGCGGCGCCGGGTGCCGTCCCTGACACCGTCCCTGACCCGGTCGCGCCGGTGGGGGTGCCCGACGCCGCTGCGGGGGCGTCGTTGGAGAGTGCGTGGAGTGCACGGTGGCTGATCGGGCATCAGGTCCATGTCCTGTTCAACGTGTGCGCCGCGGTCGCCGTGGCCGACGCCACCCGTCGCCTGCGGGACGGCGACGGCGATGCCGCGCTGCTGCGGCTGGCGGATGCGACGGTGTACGTGCGGGGATTCCCGGCGGCCATGACCCACGCCAGTACGATCCCGGCCGACTACTACATGGCGTCGATACGCGAGACCATGGCGCCGCCGTCGGTGGACGTCCCGTTGAGTGGGCGTCAGCATCGTGGATACAAGCTGTTCCGGGCGGCGATGAAGCACCTGCTGTCGGTGGTGCCCGACTCCTACGAGGACCTGGCGGCCCGTGATCCGGAGCTGGCCGAGGCGCGGGGCGCCCTGCTGGAGGCCGACATCGTGGACGGTGAACGGCACGTCACCCTGGCGTACTCGATGGTGCACCTGCGGCGTTCCATCGCCCAGAAGCCCGAAGGCCCCGACAACGCGGTCGCGGAACTGCGGCTCATGCGCCATCGCCGCGCGGCCCAGTACGCCTCCCTGATCCGGTTCGGGGACCACTACGTCGCCGACGCGGTGGCCGGTCTGCGCCACTCGTGAGTCCGCGCGTCCGCCGTCCACACCCCCTGGCAGGAGACCTGATGCCCGAGACGACGCACGGCACCGCCCGCAGCACCGCCGCGGCCGACTGGGAACTGGATCCGGCCGATGCCGGCGCGTGCGAGCGGCTGGCCCGCACCCTGTGCACCGGCGGGAAGAGCGACCAGGTCGACAGCCCCGAGTGGGTGGCCCGGGCCCGGGACGCCTGGGACGACCTTCCGGCACCGCTGCGCCGTGAGGTGCGCCGGTTCCGGAGGCACTCCGGCCCGCACGGCACGCTGGTGATCGGCGGCCTGCCCGTCGATCGAGCGGGCCTGCCCGCGACGCCGACCGTGCTCGGGTCGGTCCAGCGCGAGGCCACCGTCTCGGCCGCGCTGCTCACCATGGTGGCCTGCGGGCTCGGCGACCCGCTCGCCTACCTGGCCGAGAAGACCGGCGCCCTCGTGCAGGACGTCGTACCCGTGCCCGGGCAGGAAACCTTCCACGGCAACGCCGGATCGGTGCCGCTGTCCTTCCACACCGAGAACGGCTTCCACCCCCACCCGCCCGACTATGTGGTCTTCCTCTGCCTGCGTGCCGACCACGACCGGATCGCCGGCATGCGCGTCGCCGGCATCCGCCAGGCCCTGCCTCTCCTCACCCCGGCCGGCCGACAGGCCCTGTTCGCACCGGAGTTCATCACCACACCACCGCCGTCCTTCGGCCCCGACGCTGCCACGAGTGAGCCCGTCGAACCCCGACCGGTGCTGTCGGGAGCGGCCGATGATCCCGACATCCGGATGGCCCAACTCGTCACCACCCCGATCACCCCGCGGGCCACTGCGGCGCTGGCCGAGTTCGGCCGCGCCTGCGAGGCGAGGGCCCGCACCCTGCGACTGACACCCGGCGACCTGGTCATTCTCGACAACCGCGTCACCGTCCACGGCCGCACCGCCTTCCGCCCCCGCTACGACGGAGCGGACCGCTGGCTGCAACGCACCTACGTCACCACCGACTTGCGCCGCTCCCGGGACCACCGCCCCGATGACGGTCACGTACTCGCCCGCTGAGCACACTGAGCTTGATCTTTAACCTCGTGTGGCGAGGTGGGCTTGGAGTGTGGGTTCGCGTTTGACGGTCTTTCCGACGCCGTGGCGGGGCGCCGGCTTGCGGTTCTTCGAACCCGCCGGGCGTCCGGGACCGGGACGGGAGGGTTTCGGCACTCGGGCCGGGGGGTGAGGACTTCGGCGCGGATGTTGCGGAACCCACGGCGGACCCGGGCTGGCGTCAACGTAGCCGGCGTCCATGACGAGCAGGATGTCCGGGGTGCCGGTGGTTGTCGGAAGCCCTCGGTTTTGTCTCCGTCGACACTCCTTGAAGTTGATCATCCGGTGAGCCTTGTCCGGTCACCGGTGCACCGGAGATGATCACGGCATGTCCAGCGACCGTCTCATGCGCATTCGCAGTGCCGAGTTCCAGGCCATGGCCGAGAGGGTTCTGCGGGTCACCGAGCTCACCTCCCGCCTGAACGTCCTCCCGTTTGAGGACGAAGTGGGCAAGGCGGAACTGTTCGAACAGATCCTCGGCAAGCCGCTGCCGCCGGGGGTCACGATCTATCCGCCCTTCTACACGGACCACGGCCTGAACCTCGATCTTGCCGAGCGCGTCTTCATCAACCAGAACTGCACGTTCCTGGACTACGCCGGCATCCGGATCGGCGAGCGGGTGATGATCGGACCGAAGGTCACCTTCATCACCAGCGGCCACCCGGTGGATCCCGAGGAGCGGCGGTTGTACCTCACCGGCGCACCCATCGACGTGGCGGAGAACGTGTGGATCGGTGCCGGTGCCACGATCCTCCCCGGCGTCACCATCGGCCGGGATGCCGTGGTCGCCGCCGGCGCGGTCGTGGCCGACGACGTTCCGCCGGCCAGCTTGGTGACCGGCAGCAAGGCAACCGTGCGCCGACAGTGGTGACGACCGCTGTCGAGCGCCAGCCGGGTGCGGGGCCCCGCCCCTGACAGGGCGTCGGGGGCGGGGCCGGTGGGGGTCAGCCCTTGGCGAGGGCTTGGAGGCGGTCGTAGGCGCCGTTGAAGTAGTTCTGGTCGCCGGGAGGGTGCCGACGGTGGCGGCGTAGCGGGCGATCCAGAGCGGGTTGGTGGTGGCGAAGCCGGCGTTGTTGCCGGTGCAGGTGGTCCACCAGTCGGTAGTGGAATGTACAGGGTTGCTCCTTGCCGCGGGGCAGCTCGGATGTCCGGAGGCGTCCAGTTACGCGTCCTGCCGAGCTGTGGGCTTTGCCCTGCGAGGTGCCGCCGCCGGCACTGGGCGAAGGCGGACGCGAGGAGTTGGCGAAGCGCGTTCGCGAGGTGCTGATCGGCGGCTACACCACCCGCGCCGCGCTGGCGGAGCTCGCTGAGAAGGTACCTGGTCATCGCGGACCGTCGGCCTGTGTCGCGGGAGCAGGCCGAGGTGCTGGCCGGCCGGATGTGGCTGGAGCGTGTCGCCGAGCAGGCCGACTGGTGGGGGGAGACCGACCCGGAGCGGCTCACCCGCGCGTTTACCGCCTTGGCGGAGGCCGATATTACCGCCCGTGAGAACTTCACGTGCTGCCGCATGCTGCGGCGAGTTTGAGATCGGGGGTGAGGGCGGGCCCGACGCTCGTGGCTTCGGGACACGTGTTGCGAGCAGTTCAGCGCCGTACCCACTCATACGGCGGTAAAGCGTGTCAGCTGCGCGCGAGGTCGGTTGGTCGTGCAGTGACGTACTCACGGCATCGACGGGCCAGGCAAAGAGATCACGTCGTGGGAGTGGGCGAGGCTGGCGGTGGCGAGCGCGGCTGGGAAGGTGGCGTGTTCGTCGAACAAGCGGCGGTTCGTGAGGCTGTGTCACCTGTTGGACCGTTCGTTTCAGGCTGACGGGTGCCATCCGGGCACTGTCGACATCGTCAGTGGGATCACCAGGTTGCGGCAAGGCCCTGCGACACGGTTGAACAAGAGGTGTCAGCAGTGCCGGATCATCCGGAAGCGGTGTTCACGATGTTGGGCCCCGGCGGGCGTCGCTTTGCTGACCCTGGGGCGTGGGCGGTGCTGGAGCGGGAGATCGGTTGTGAGCTCCCGTCGGGCTACAAGGACTTCGTCGACGAGTACGCGCCGATCAAGGTCGATGGGCACCTGCACTTCAGCCACCCGGCGACAGGGACGTGGAACCTCCTGGAATGGATACGTGAGACGGATCAGGCATTCCGTGAGGTCGACTGGGACGGTTTGCCGCACCCTGAGACAGGAGCTCAGGGCGTCCTGATACCTGCTCTGAGCACCGACTTCGGGTTCTACGCGTTCCTCGCCTTCAGCGACAGAACGTCGGGGTGGAGCATTGTGATCCATGACCGGGACGAGGGCGGATGCTGGGAGCACGCGATGAGCTTCGCCGAGTGGCTCCACAGACATCTGGTCGGCGAAGAAATGATCCACCCGGGCGGTACATACCTCTATCCCGGCCCCGTCGAGCTGGAACACCCTCCGATGTCGCCAGGCGAGCGGCACTTGTCCTGGTATGGACCGGGGCGCGGCATGTGACAAGCAAGGCTCGGGCTCGCGGTACGTATGGAAACGCGCCCTATGCAGCTGCTGTGCCAGCACCCTCCTGGTAGAGCTGGCCGATCATGCGGTTGAAGAGGTTGCGCTGAGGGGCGGCATGCCAGTCACCGTGGTGGTCGCGTCGACGTCGGTAGTGGGCCTTGGCGCCGGGGGAGGCGGTGATGGCGGAGAAGGCCCAGAGGTAGCCGGCGTGATTGAGGCGGTCGTTCTCGACTCGTCGTCTGACCGCACCGTGTTCCTCCACACCCGCAAACGCATGGGCCGACTCCTCGACTCCACCGGCCGCGCCACCGGGCACGTCCCCTTCTCCCTGCCCCAGGTCTGACGCCGCTTCACCTGCCGACCGGCGATGTTCTCGGTGCGGGCGACCTGTGTTCGGAGTTATCTAGCGGAGTTGACCGGGCGGTAGCCGTTGAGACCTTGCCCGGTGACTGTCAGGGGTTGTCATGGCCGACGCCTCGGTACGGGGCGCGGCTGGGTGGCAGTCCGGCTTCGCCTTCCAGCCGGGCCAGGGTGAGTTGGAGCCAGGCGATGTAGGCGGCGGTGGAGGCGTAGCCGTGTTCGTGGGCGGCGAGGTGGAGTTTGCGGACCCAGGTGGTGTCGATGTCGGGGATGGGGTCGAGGCCGAGGGCGGTGAAGTCCATCCAGCCGGGCTCGCCGAAGTGGGCAAGCCGGTAGTCGAGTTCGGTGCGCAGGACGGCGATCGCGTACTCGGGACCGAGTTGACCGGCGAAGAGGAAGCGCAGTTGGAAGTCGGGGTCGGCCGGGCGCGGTGACGGCTCGTACGGTGAGCGGGCCCAGTCGAGGAGCGCGTCGCGACCGCCTGCGGTGAGCCGGTAGACCTTGGCGTCGGGGCGGCCTTCGCGCGGGTCGACATCGAACTCCGCCCAGCCGCTGTCCACCAAGCGCGGAAGTGTGCGGTAGATCTGCGGCAGTTGCACGTCGTAGCCCAGGTACTTGCCCTTGCCGTCCATCCACTTGCGGATGTCGTAGCCGGAGACGGGCCGAAGGGCCAGTAGACCGAGGATCACGTGCTCCAGGCGCATCGGCTGCTTCCTCCGGAAAGTGATGGATGGGTGTCCAGGCACCCCATGCTACCCGGCCGGGCTTGACGCGCTGCGTCGATAGCTATAGAACTCGGTATCTATCAGCGGCCCAAGGCGACGAGCCGAGCCGCGTTCCGAGGGAGACGAGGGAGCGGGAGCATGCAGTCGCCGTCCGCCAGCCTGAGGACCCCCTTGGTGGAGCGCCGCCATGTCGATCTTCAGCGGGTCGCCAGCGCGCTCTGTCGACGCGTTTCCTGAACACCCGTCACCCAGCCCCCTCAATCTTTCGACTCCGGGCCCGCGCCGATTCCGCGCCGGGCCCTGTTCAGGAGCGCACAGTGTCCACGCCCGATCAGAAGCTGTCCCGCCGTGCCTTCGGCGGAGCCCTCGGAGCCGGGGCGGCGGCAGCCGCCGTCGGCCTGCCCACCACGGCCGCACACGCGGAGGGCGCCAACTCCCGTGCTGCCACGCAGGAGCAGCCGTTCCGCGCCGCGCGCGGCCGCCACTCCAAGCGGCCGAACATCCTGTTCATCCTGGCCGACGACATGGGCTGGAGTGACCTTTCCTCGTACGGGTCGCCCGAAATCAGGACCCCCAACCTCGACCGGCTCGCCGCCCAGGGCGTACGGTTCACCGACGCCTACGCCGGGTCCGCGACCTGCTCCCCGACCCGGCTCAGCCTCTACACCGGTCGCTATCCCGGGCGGATCAGGGCCGGGTTGGACGAGCCGATCCTCGAGGATGCCACCGCAGGGCTGGATCCGACCCACCCCACCCTCGCCTCACTGCTGCGCGGCAGCGGCTACGCGACCGCGATGATCGGCAAGTGGCACTGCGGCTTCCTGCCGGACCACTCGCCGACCAGGTCGGGCTGGGACGAGTTCTTCGGGAACTTCGCCGGAGCGCTGGAGTACTACTCCAAGCTGGCCAGCAACGGGAAGTACGACCTCTACGAGGGTGAAGTCCCCTACCAGGACCTGCGGTACTACACGAGCATCCTCACCGAACGCGCGAGCCGGTATATCGAGCGCCGGCACGAGAAGCCGTGGCTGCTCAACCTCAACTTCACGACGCCGCACTGGCCCTGGATCGCCGAGGGCGACACCGAAGAGGCCGCCCGGCTGGAGAAGGCCGTCCGGTCGGCCAACACCACCACCGCCCGGCTCGCGCTCGCGCATCTGGACGGCGGCTCGCTGGACAAGTACCGGCAGATGGTCGAGGGCCTGGACCGCTCCGTCGGCGAGGTCCTCGACTCGCTGCGCCGTTCCGGGCAGGAGCGCGACACGATCGTCGTGTTCGCCAGCGACAACGGCGGCGAACGCTACTCGCACACCTGGCCGTTCAACGGCGCCAAGTCCTCGCTCCAGGAGGGCGGCATCCGGGTGCCCACCATCGTCCGCTGGCCGGCTCGTATCGACGCCCGCCAGGTCAGCCGCGAACCGCTCTTCACCCCCGACCTCACGGCCACCCTCCTGGAGATCGGCGGTGCCCGCCCCGCTCCCGCCTTCGCCCTGGACGGCGTCAGCCTCGCCGGATACCTGCTGCGCGGCGAGGACGCGCCGCAGCGCGACCTGTTCTGGCGGGTGAGGGGAGAGCGCGCCCTGCGCCGGGGGACGTGGAAGTACTACCGCGCCGACAAGGCGAAGAACGCCCTCTTCAACGGCCGAGACCAGCTCTTCGACCTCAGCCGGGACCCCAGCGAGTGGGCCGACCACTCGGCCCGGCAGCCCGCACTGCTCGCCGAACTCAAGGCCGCCTGGGAGAGGACCAATGCCGGGCTGCTTCCCTATCCCACGCCGGCCTAGCCCGGCCCGTCGATCCGGAGTCCCATGCACGACGACGCCAGCGCCGCGCCGCTGCGCCAGGAACATCAGGTGCCGGCTCAGGGGACTCCGGATCCGCCCGCTCCGGTGACCGGGCGTCGTCGCAGCCGTCTGCGGCGACGCCTGGTCACCGGCATCGCGGGGGTCCTCGTCCTCGCGACCGCCGCCGGGGCCGCCGCGCTGTGGGTGCTGACCGGTAGGTTGCTCCAGCCCATCGACGACACACCGCTGAACATCCGCATCACGGCCGCGACCCCGGACACCGTCACCCTGCCTGCGGATGACGCCAGCCGCGCCCCCGGCGTCTACGGCCTCACCTGGCAAGAGGACGGCACCGGGCAAAGGCACTCGGGCCGGCTCGGACCGGTCCTCACCCAGGACAGCCGAACCGTCACCCGTGAACTGACCGCCGACACCGTACCCACCGCGGGCGCCAAGGCGAAGATCTCCGTCACCATGTGGGCCACCGACCCGAAGCAAGCCGTCGGCCTGGACTACCAGGACGTCACATATCCCGGCGAACTCGGCCCGATGCCCGCCTGGTTCGTCCCCGGCAGCACCAGCACCTGGGTCATCCAGGTCCACGGACTCGGCGCAGGCCGCTCCGCAGGACTGCGCACCATGCCGAAACTGCACGAACTCGGCCACCCCGTCCTCGACATCACCTACCGCAACGACCCCGGCGCACCCCACGACCCGGACGGCACAAGAAAGTTCGGCGACACCGAGTGGCGGGACCTCGACGCCGCCGTCCGCTACGCCCACGACCAGGGCGCCACCGGCGTGGTGCTGTACGGCTTCTCCATGGGTGGCGGCATCGTCGAGAACTACCTCCAGCGCACCGCCGACAGCAGCACCGTACGCGCCGTCGTTCTCGACTCGCCCGCACTCGACTACCGCGCCGCCGTCCACACCATCGTCGCCGGCCTCCAACTGCCCTCCCTCATCGCCGACATCGAGACACAGGTCCTCCAACTGCGCTCCGGTGTCGACCTCGACAACGTCGACGTCCTGGCCGGCAACCGCCGCACCGGCGGCCCCGAACAGCCCGTCCTCGTCCTCCACGGCACCGACGACACCCTCGTCCCCTACGCCACCAGCGCCGAGTTCGCCCGCGACTGGCCCGGCACCGTCAAACTCACCACCTTCCCCGGCGCCGGCCACACCGCCGCATGGAACGCCGACCCGCTGCGCTACGAGAACCAACTCGCGGACTTCCTCCGACAGCACGCCTGACCGGCCGAGCCGACCCCTCCAGCCCGGCCGTGGAGTCCGCCACAAAGCAACCGGGCGACGCTTACACGGGTCCTTGCGGGAGCATCTTCGGGCGGCAGTTGATGGACAATTTGATCGTTCCGGTCCAACGACCGGACTACGGCCACGCCCGTTCGAGCGGGCTCTCGTCTTCTCGCCGGGTGTTGGCGCCACCCCGCACCGTTGAGGGGGTGTCAGCCCTTGGCGAGGGCCTGGAGGCGGTCGTAGGCGCCGTTGAAGTAGTTCTGGTCGCCGGGGAGGGGGCCGGAGTCGGCGTACTGCCAGATGGTCTGGAAGGTCCAGCCGGCGGGGAGGGTGCCGACGGTGGCGGCGTAGCGGGCGATCCAGAGGGGGCTGGTGGTACCGAAGCCGGCGTTGTTGCCGGTGCAGGTGGTCCACCAGTCGGTGGTGGTGTAGATGACCGGGTAGCGGCCGGTGCGGGTGTGGACGGTGTTGCTGAAGTCGCGGATCCAGCTGACCATCGCGGCGCGGGTCAGGCCGTAGCAGGTCGCGCCGTACGGGTTGTACTCGATGTCGAGGGCGGGCGGCAGGGTCTTGCCGTCGGCGGACCAGCCGCCGCCGTGGTTGACGAACCAGGTGGCCTGGGTGGCGCCGGTGGAGACGTTGGGCAGGGCGAAGTGGTAGGCGCCGCGGATCAGTCCGGCGTTGTAGCTGCCGTTGTACTGCTGGGTGAAGTAGGGGTTGGTGTAGTTGGTGCCCTCGGTGGCCTTGACGTAGGCGAAGCGGGCGCCGTTGGCGGCGGCGCCGCTCCAGTTGACGTTGCCCTGCCAGCTGGAGACGTCCATGCCCTTGGTCTGGGTGACGGCCAGGCTCTGCAACGGGGTGCCGGATCTGCCCTCGTGGGCCGCGACGGTCGAGCCGGCGTGGTCGAGTTCGGGGTGGAAGTCGGCGGGCGTGCGGTCGTGGCCCGCCGCGTGCGCGGGGACGGCGGCGAGCAGCAGGGCGCCGGTGGCGGCGGCCAGGGTGGCGGTGCGGAGGAGACGGAAGGTGGGCACGGGCACTCCTTCGAGTCAGGTGGGGAGCAGCAGGCTAGTCATGCCCCGGACATGGTCACCATGGCGCGTAGAACACATGACGAAGGGTCGGCGGATGTGGTCCGACACCATGGTGAAGTCCGGGAATGGTGCTGTGGCACGATGCGAAGAGGGCCGGTGGTCGGCCCGGGAATGCGAGAGCGAACGATGACGTCGGAGACCTCAGAACTGACCTTCCGTCCGGCCGGACCGGCCGATGTGGCCGCGTTGGTGGAGCTGGTGGAGTCGGCCTACCGGGGTGACGCCAGCCGGGCCGGCTGGACCACCGAGGCGGATCTGCTGGACGGGCAGCGGACCGACGCCGAGGGGGTGGCCGCGGCGATCGCGGCGCCGGCCGGCGTGGTGCTGCTGGCCGAGCGGGAGGGTGAGCTGCTGGCCTGCTGCCAGCTGGAACACCGGGGCGAGACGGCGTACTTCGGCATGTTCTCGGTGCGGCCCACCCAGCAGGGCGGCGGCCTGGGCCGGGCGGTGCTGGCGCAGGCCGAGCTGGTGGCGCGGGAGCGGTGGGGGGTGACCGCGCTGGAGATGACGGTGATCGTCCAGCGGGCCGAGCTGATCGCCTGGTACGAGCGGCGGGGCTACCGGCGGACCGGCGAGTTCTCGCCATTTCCGTACGGGGACGAGCGGTTCGGTGTCCCGCGCCGCCCCGATCTGCGGTTCGAAAAGCTGATCAAGGGGATCTGAGCGGACATTCCCCCCTGGGTGACGCACCGTCAAGCTCCGTAGCTGCTGGCCCGATTCATGCGGCGTTCACGATTGGTCCAGACCAATGTGGCAGGCTGGCGCGAGCACGGTTCGTTCACATCGAGCCCAGGGGGGCTTCCTTCCGCATGCCCGTACGCCGACTGACCCCACCCGCTCCCAGTCCGTCAACGACAACCCGGCCGGCGCCGCCCGACGGCGAGGAGCTCTACTGGTACTTCGGTCCGCAGCGCCGCTGGGTGCTGCTCTGCTCCGCGCTCTCCTACGCCGGGGCCACCGTGACGCTCGGGCTGTTCGCCCTCAGCCGTCCGCTGCTCTGGCCGTTCCTGCTGCTGGTGCTGCTGAACGGGGCCACCTGGCTGCTCGGGATCGGCGACGGCCAGCGCCAGCGCCGGTACTCGCAGGACAGCCACCAACTGCTGCTCCGCGCCTGGCGGCCCGAACGGGTGCCCTCGGTGGACCTGTTGCTGCCGACCTGCGGCGAGCCGCTCGACGTGCTGGCCAACGCCTACCGGCACGTGGCCGCGCTGCGCTGGCGCGGCGAACTCACCGTCCGGGTGCTCGACGACGCGGCCAGTGCCGAGGTGCGCGAGCTCGCCGAGTCGTACGGCTTCCGCTACCACACCCGCCCCGACCTGGGCCGGTTCAAGAAGGCCGGGAACCTCAACTTCGGTCTGGCCCACGGTGATTCCGACCTGGTCGCGGTGCTGGACGCGGACTTCTGCCCGCGCGCCGACTTCCTGGACCACCTGGTGCCGTACTTCGACGAGCCCGGCACCGGCATCGTGCAGAGCCCGCAGTGCTTCGACACCGATGCCGGCATGAGCTGGCTGGAGCGCGGCGCGGGCGCCACCCAGGAGGTGTTCTACCGCTGGATCCAGCCCTCCCGGGACGCCCGGGACGGCACCGTCTGCTGCGGCACCAACGCGCTCTACCGGCGCAGCGCGCTCCAACTCGCGGGCGGCTTCTACGAATCCGACCACAGTGAGGACCTGTACACCGGGCTGGCGCTCGGGCGGCACGGCTTCCGCACCCGCTACGTCCCGACCCTGCTGGCCAAGGGCCTGTCGCCGACCGGCTTGTCCGCCTTCATCAGCCAGCAGTACCGCTGGTGCCTGGGCTCGCTCGCGCTGCTGCGCGACCCCGAGTTCCACCGCAGCCCGCTGCCCAAGGGCGCGAGGCTGTGCTTCTGGAACGGCATCCTCGGTTACCTCAGCAGCGCGGTGAACGTCTTCGCGGTGCCGCTGCCCGCGCTGATCCTGCTGTTCTTCACCCCCGAGCGGATCGAACCCTGGCAGGTGCTGCCCTTCCTGCCGCCGCTCTGGGTCTCGCTCGCGCTGCTCCCCGCCGCCTCCCGGACCCGCTGGCGGTTCGAGGTCACCCGGGTCCAACTGCTCAGCGGGCTCTGCCACGTGGTCGCCCTGGTGCACGCGCTGCGGCACCGCAGCGCCGACTGGGTGCCGACCGGCGCGATCGCCGGCCGGTCGGCGCTCGGCCGCACGGTGGCCCGGATCGGGGTCGGCTGGCTGAGCCTGTGCCTGACCGCCGGAGCCGTCGGCCTGGCCCGGGCGGTCGCCCGGTACGGCTGGCAGCCCTACTGGGCGCTGGCCGCCCTGCTCGCCCTCACCACCTACACCGCGCTGCCCGTGCTGACCGCGCTCTGGGCGCTGCTGCGCGGCCGCGACCAGGTCCGGGGCGGCAGTGCGAGTGGCACCACCGAGGCGTTCGGCCGGCCCGAGGCGCTCGCCGTGACGGCGGTGTTCGCGCTCGCCGCGCTGCTCGCCACCGGCTGGGCCGATCCACTGTTCTGACGCACCGTCAACTCCAGCCTTGCGCGTCGCCCCACCGGCGCGGGACCGCCTGCCAGGTCACCCCAAGGGCCCGGCGGCACACCCACCGAAGCCGTCGCGAGGAGCACCACCATGACCGACCTGATCACCCTGTCCCGGGCCACCGCGGCACCGCCGCCTCCGAGGCTCAGGACCGCGCCCGCGGCCGGCTTCCGCGCCGACCTGGAGGGCCTGCGCGGCGTCGCCGTCCTCGCGGTGCTCGGCTTCCACGCCGGAGTGCCCGCGCTGACCGGCGGCTACGTCGGGGTGGACGTCTTCTTCGTCCTCTCCGGATTCCTGATCACCGGTCTGCTGACCGGCCAACGCCCGCTCGGTTTCCGGGAGTTCTGCGCCCGCCGGGCCCGCCGCATCCTGCCCGCCGCCGCCGTGGTGCTGACCGCCACCGCCGTCGCGGGCCGGCTGCTGCTCGACCCGCTGCGCGGCACCGACCTGGCCCGCGACCTGCTCGCGGCGGCCGGACAGTTCGCCAACTGGCGGTTCGCCGGGCAGCACACCGACTACCTGGCGGCCACCCGCGATCCGAGCCCCGTGCTGCACTTCTGGTCGCTCGGCGTGGAGAACCAGTTCTACCTGCTCTGGGGCGCCGTCCTGCTGCTCGCCGCCAGGTGGCGCAGACTCGCCGTGCTGCTGTTGACCCTCGGGGTCGGGGCCGCCTCCTTCCTGCTCTGCCTGCGCTGGACGGCCGACGCCGCCCCGCTCGGCTACTTCTCCACCGCCACCCGGCTCTGGGAGTTCGCGCTCGGCGCGGCGGCCGCCCTGCTGTACGGACGGCGGCTGGTCGGCGCCGCCGTGCTCGGCTGGCTCGGCCTGGCGGCGGTGATCGCGGGCGTGCTGCTGTACGACCGGAGCACCCCGTTCCCCGGCAGCGCGGCCCTGCTGCCGACCCTGGGCACGGTCGCGCTGCTGCTGGCCGGTCCTGGCGGCCGCTGGTACCAGGCCGGTTCGCTGCTCGCGGTGCCACCGCTGCGGGCCGCCGGGCGGATCTCGTACTCCTGGTACCTCTGGCACTGGCCGCTGCTGGCGGTCGCCGAGGCCAGGTACGGGACGCTGTCGCTGCCGGTGGCCGTCGCGCTGGTGCTCGGCGCCGCGCTGCCCGCCTGGCTGACGCTGCGTCTGGTCGAGCTCCCGCTGCGGCGCGGCACGGCCGGGGCGCCGCGCAAGGGCCTCGCGGTAGGCGCCGTCGCGCTGACCGTACCGCTGATCGCCGGGCTCACCCTGGGCGGCGGAGCCGTCCGGGCGCTCGGCGACCCGGGGGACGCGGCGGCGGTCCCGGCGGGTGCGGCGAGTGGGCCTGGCCTGCTGGTGGTGGGTGGTCAACTGCCGGGTCTTACCCCTTCGTTGGCCCGGGCCAGGACGGATTTCCCGCCGGGCGAGGGCTGCGAGATCCCGTTGGCCGCCGAACAGAGCCCGACCTGCCGGTTCGGCACCCCGAACGCCCGGCAGAAGATCGTGCTGCTCGGCGACTCGCACGCCGGGCAGTGGATCTCCGCCCTGCTGCCGCTGGTCCGCGAACGCGACTGGGCCCTGGAGGTGCTGGTCAAGCCGGGCTGCCCGCTGCCGACCCTGACCGTGCAGAACACGGTGCTCGGCCGGGAGTACACCGAGTGTGACCGCTGGCGCGAACACACGCTGGCCCGGCTGGCCGGCGGCCCCGCCCCCGAACTGGTGGTGCTGGCCGGGCTGAACCGGTACGGCGACCCGGCCGAGCGGGCGGCCGGCTGGGCCACCACGTTGGAGCGGCTGCGCGCGCTCGGCGCCCCGCTCGCGTACCTGGCCGACACCCCGATGCCCGGCAAGGACATCCCGGTCTGCCTGGCCGCCGAGGAGGACTGCACCTTCCCGCGCAGCGCCGCCTTCGCGCCCGAACCGCTGCTCACCGACGGGCTGGCGGCCCGGTACGGCGTCCAGGTGCTCGACTACCGGCCGCTGCTCTGCCCGCCGCCCGGCGACTGCCCGCCGGTGCGCGAGGGCGTGCTGCTGTACCGGGACACCGGGCACATCACCAACACCCTGGCCGCCACCCTGGCGCCCCGGATCCGGCAGGACCTGGTGGCGGCCGGCCTGCTGCACTGACCATTCCGTCAGCCGCCGTACAGGCTCCGGCAGACCCGGGCTTCTTCGGAGCCGGGTGCCCACTGGCCGAGGCGCTCGGCCTCCGCGCAGACCTGGAGCGAGGAGAGCAGATCGGGGGAGGACGGGGGCGGCGACGCGGGGGCCGCGCTCGGCCGGGGCGCGCGGGAGGGCTTCGCGGGCTTCGGGGACCGGCTCTGACGCGGGGTCGGGGAGGTGGAGGGGGTCTCGGAGGGTGGTGGCGGGCTGCTGCTCACCGGTACGGGCACCGGTGGCGGTGGTGGCAGCAGGACGGGGGAGGGAAAGCCGAGCGGGCTCGGTGACGGGGTGTCGAGGACCGGCGGCGGCGCGGGCCGCTCGGCGTCCGGCGCACAGGCGCTCGGCAGCCAGCAGAGCCCGGCCAGCACCACCACCCCGCCCGCCACCCAGGCCGCCCGCCGCCGCACCCGGCGGCGCCGCGACGGCAACGGTGTCACCGGCGGCTCCCACGGGGTCGGTGGCGGTGGCTGCTGCTCCCAGCCGTACTGCCAGGGTGCCTGCCACTGCTCGCTCACGCCGCTCCTCCCACCGGGGGACCGCCGATCGGCCGGTGGCCCCCGTGCTCAACGAGCCACCGGCCCGGGCGGAGCGGGTGACAGGCGGTCAGTAGCGGGCGGGTTGTGGCAGATACGTCCGCCCCAGGCGCGCGGGCACCTGGGCCGGGTCCCACCCACGGGGCGGCAGACGGGTGGTGATGCTGCGCCAGGTGGGGGTGGTTCGGGTGCGAGGGGTGGGTGGGCGGTCGATGCTGGGCGGTATGGAGACCAACACCGATCGTGATCCCGCCGCCTCGCTGGTCGAGGTGGCCGAGTTCCGGACCGACAGCCGCTACCGGCTGGTGCACTTCGCGGGGGCGGGGTGGGAGCCGCTGGCGCCGGAGGAGTTCGAGCCGCGGGTGCGCGAGCACTTCCCCGACCTCGACCCGCACGACGCCGTCAAGGTGCGCTGGGCCGACCGCCCGTGGGAGTGGCCCGCCTGGCACCCCGGGGAGGCCTGACGGACCGTAGGCTGGCCGGATGACAGCCGGGGGCGGATGGCAGGGTGGTTGGCAGGCCGGGTGGACCGGCGGGCAGCGGGCCGTCCAGCTGGGGGACGTGGCGGACTTCAACGCGCAGTTCGGCCGGCCGGGTGCCGGGGCGTTGCGGCAGGCGCACCACTACTCGTGCCTGGCCGCGTTCTACACCCCGGACCCGGCCGTGCTGGTGCTGCCGCTCCAGGTCGAGCCGGAGTGGACGGACTGGCTGGCCCGGGAGCTGGGCTGGGGGCCGGTCGAGGTGTACAGCGGGATCGCGCCGGACACCGGGCTGGCCGAGGCACTGGCCGCCCGGCCCGGTCTGCGGGAGCGGATCGCCGAGTCGGGTCTGCCGGTGCGGGGTTGGGGCGGCACAGGGCCGGTGGTGCGGCGGTTCGAGTCGAAGGCGGAGTCGCACCGGCTGTTCCGGCGGCTGGCCGCCGACCACCCGGCGATCCGGGTGCCCGAGCAGTGGGAGCCCACCTCGTGGTGGCGGCTGGCCGGGCTGGTCCGGGCCCGGGCCGCCGCCGGTCTGACCAGCGTGGTCAAGGCGCCGTACGGGGTCGGCGGCCACGGTACGGCCGTGCTGACGCCCCGCCAGGTCCGGGCGGCGGGCGGGGCGCTGGCGGCGTTGCGGGGGCTGCGGGCGGAGACCGGCCGGGCGCCGCTGCTGGAGGAGTTCGTGGCGGGGCACGGCCCGCTGCGCGACCTCAGCTTCGACGGGGTGATCGGCCCGGACGGTGAGGTGTACCCGGTGGGCACGGCCGTGATGCACATCGAGGGCACCGGCTACCGGGGCGCCACCGTCGGCCCGGACGCGGTGCCCGCCTCGCTGGCCGGGCCCGCCGCCGCGTTCGGGATCGCGGTCGGCCGGGCGCTGGCCGAGGCGGGGCACCGGGGCTGGTACGACCTGGACTTCGTGGTCGACCCGCTGGGCCGGCTCGCGCCGACCGAGACCAACCTGCGGCTGACCGGACCGTCGGTGGCCTTCATGCTGGCGGCCCGGCTGGGCGGTGCGGGTCGGTACGTCCGGACGCTGGATCAGCTGCCGCTGGGTGCCCGGCTGTCGCAGCCCGCGCTGCTGGCCCACCTGGCGCGGGTGGCCGAACGGTGCGCGGCGCTCGGGGTGGGGCTGCTGCCGACCATCCCGACCGCCGGGTTCGACCCGCTGCCGTTCGCCGGGGTGGCGCTCTGGGCCGACGGCAGCGAGCAGCTGGACGCGGCCGAGTACCTGCTGCGGGCCGCGAACCAGGGGCTCGCGGACCCGTTCGCGGGTGTGCTCGGGGAGGGCTGACGGTTGTTCAGGCGGCGCTGAAGGTCGGCCGGGTGACCGGTTCGACGAAGAAGACCTGACCGCCCCGGCCGACGCAGCGGGCCATCACCGCCTCGGTGCCGGGGCCGGTGCCGTCGCCGACGATCCCGGCGCAGCCCTGGCCGTCCACCCGGAGCACGTAGGTGCCGCTGCCGGCCGGTCCCGACGGTTCGACATGGAAGTGGCTGCCCTGGGCGCAGTCGTCCATCGGCTCCAGCAGGCCGAGGCCGGGGCCGTCGGGGAGGGCCTTCAGGCAGCCCTTGCCGTAGTCCGGGTGGTGCCACTGGATGTGGTACTCGTCGCCGCCCAGCGGCTCGAGCAGGGTGGCCTGCGGCCCGGCCTCGCCGCAGGGGCGCTGGACCGCGACCAGCGGCGTGTACCGCTGGTCGTGCACCCGTCCGTCGGTCAGGCAGAGTTCGGGCGCGGTGACCGGGCGGATCCGTACCCACCCGGTGGGCAGCACGGCCGGGGCGGCGACGGACTGCTGCTGCGGTGCGGCGGCCGGGTGTTCGGTGTGCGGGGGCGTCAGGGCCCAGACCGCCACGGCGGCGGCCAGGGTGAGCGCGGCGACCAGCGGCAGCCGGGGTATCCGGCGGCGCGGCGGTGCCTGCACCACGGCGGTGGCCGGCGGCTGGGCGAGCGCGTTCCTGGCCCGGAGCCAGTCCGCCTCCCGGTCCGCCGCGCCGCAGGCCCGGACGAAGGCGGAGAGCAGCTCCGGGCGCGGCAGCGAGCGGCCGTTGAGCACATCGGCGAGCGTGCTGCGGGCCAGCACCATGCCCTGTTCGGTGGCCCGTTCCTCCAGCTGGCGGTACGTCAGGCCGGTCTCGTCCTTGAGCTGCCGCATCAGCGCGATGAACCCGGCCGTATCCTCGGCCTGGTCCGGCGCCACCCCGTTTTGACTGTTCATGCGTCATATCCTGGCCAGCGCGCGGTGATTCGGCAATGCCCCCCCTGGGCACTGTCCGGTGTCGATCCGGACAGGCCGCTGACCAGCCCGGACAGCCGCGCGCTGTCCGGGACAACGGAAAGTCTGGACCGGAGCGGCGCCGGGCTGCCAACGTTCGGGCCGTATCGATCACGAGTGAGGAGTGAGGCCATGCAGCCCCGACTGCGGTCCCAGCACTACGACTTCAGCCTGGTGGCGGGCCGGCCCGGCAGGGGTCAGCGGTCCGCCGGGCGGACCGGCTGCCAGGCCAGGAAGCAGACCAGTACGGCCGCCGCGGCGATCAGCGAGACGTTGAACCCGTAGACCAGCGCGGCCTGCCGGGGCCAGTCGGTGGCCCGGCTGATCCGGTACCAGTTGTCCTGCGGCCACCAGGCGGCGAGCAGCCAGGTGACGGCGAACCGGGTGAGCAGGGTCAGGCCGGGCGGGCGGCCGTTGCGGGCCAGCAGCGGGCCGCTCAGCAGCAGGAAGGCCAGGCCGAGGCCGAAGCCCAGCCACTCGATCAGGTAGAGCAGTTGGAAGAGCTCGGCCCACAGGGACGGCACCCTGGACACGTCGGTCGAGCCCGGCCAGAGACCGTCCGTCAGTGCGGCGGCGGCCACCGCCCCGAGGGCCGAGACGGTCGCCCAGCCGACGGCGTCCGCGCCCGGCCGCCCGGGCCGCGTCGGCGGGCGACCGCCGCCCTTGCCGCCGCCGGAGCGGGCCGCTTTGGCCGAGCCCGGCTTCCGCAGCCCGGGCGCGGCGTGGTCGCGCGGTGCGGGCAGCGGCAGCGAGCGGGTGTCCAGCTTGCCGGCCCGGGTCCTGGGCAGCGCCGGGAGTGCCACCACGGCCTCCGGCAGCAGCCGCTCGGGCAGCCGCTCGGCCAGGTAGGCCCGGAGCGCCCAGGGCTCGGCCCTGGCCCCCTCGGCCGCCACCACGTACGCGATCAGCTCGGTCTGCCGGGGCCCGGTCTCCACCTCGGCGACCGCGCTCTCGCGCACCTCCGGATGGCCGCGCAGCAGCACCTCGACCGCCGCCAACGAGGCGGCCGCCGACGGGTCCTGGCCCTCGGCCCGGCCGACGAACTCCAGCAGGCCGTCCGGCCGCAGCACCCCGATGTCGCCGGTCCGGTAGACCCGGCCGCCCTCGTCGAGGCCCTGCAGGAAGCGCTCGGCGGTGAGTTCGGGCCGCTTCAGGTAACCCCGGCCGACACCCGGCCCGGAGAGACAGATCTCGCCCGGGGTGCCCGGCGGCACCGGCTGCCCGGCCGGGTCCAGCAGCCGGATGCCGGTGCCCGGGAAGGGCCGGCCGATCAGCGACAGCCGCTCCGGGTGCTCGGGCTCCTCGGCCAGCGTGGCGGTGTCGAACCAGGCGCTGTCCACCGCCGCCTCGGCCACCCCGTACACGTTGACGTGCCGGACCCCGGGCCCGAGGTAGCCCTGCAGCCGCAGCTGCTCGTCCAGGTACCACTTCTCGGCACCCACCGAGAGCAGCCGGACGCTGCCCAACTCCAGTCCGAGCGGCTGGAGATGGGCGAACAGGCGGCGCAGGGTGTACGCGTTGGTCTCCATCACCGTGATCCGCTCGCGCAGGACGAGCTCGTGCAGCTCGGCGGGGGAGGCGGTCCGGTCCAGGGTGAAGTTGCGCTGCGCCAGTACCAGGACGCCACCGCTGCACAGGGCCCGGATCCAGTCGGCGGTGAAGACGTCGAACTCCAGTGTCGCGGTCTGCAGGAACCGGTCCTCGGCGGTCAGCCCGTACACCTCGCGCCAACCCTGGTAGGAGTGCAGCAGGTTGCGGTGCTCGATCAGGGCGCCCTTGGGCAGGCCGGTGGAGCCCGAGGTGTAGAAGACGCAGGCGAGATCGGCCGGTCCGGCGCGGTCCGGCAGCGGGCCGTGCCGCTCGGGGAGCTCGACGGTGTCCAGGCAGAGCACGGTCCGCCGGGCGGCGTCGGTGAGCCGGACCCGGTGCGCCTCCTGGGTGATCACCACCAACGGGTCGGCCTCGGCCAGCACATGACGGATGATCCGGTCCGGGCCGGTCGGCTCCAGCGGGACGTAGGCCGCCCCGGTCTTCAGCACCGCGAGCACGGCGGTCAGCAGGTCGGGCGTGCGGCCGAGCGCGACGGCCGCGAACTGACCGCCGCGCAGCCCGAGTTCCCGCAGATGATGGGCCAGCCGGTCGGCCCGTTCGTCCAGCTCGCGGTAGCTGAGGCGCTGTTCGCCGCAGACCAGCGCGGGTGCGTCGGGAGCGCGTCGGGCGTGCTCCTCGAAGAGTTGGTGAACCGTCCGGCCCTCGATGTCGTGCACTGCTCCGCCTTCCCCCGGGGGGACGGTACGGCGCCGCCCCCCTGACAGTGTGCAGGCAATGGGGCCGGTGAACCGACGGTGAACGTACGGTAGTTGCAGACCTGTCACCTGGCCGGTACCGGACCGGGCAGCACGGGAGCCCGGCCGGAGGGACCGGCCGGGCTCCTGAGGGTGCGTCAGGCGGGGAGGTTGGCTTCGATCAGGGCGACCAGCTCGGGGGCCTCGGGCTCGGTGCGCGGACGGATCCGGGCGGCCACCGTGCCGTCGGGGGTGATCAGGAACTTCTCGAAGTTCCAGGCCACGTCACCGGCGGTGCCCTCGGCGTCGGCCGCCTTGGTCAGCTCGGTGTAGAGCGGGTGCCGGTCGTCGCCGTTCACGTCGAGCTTCTCGAACAGCGGGAAGGAGACGCCGTACGTGGTGGAGCAGAAGGTCTGGATCTCCTCGGCCGTGCCGGGCTCCTGGCCCATGAACTGGTTGCACGGGACGCCGAGCACGGTGAAGCCGCGGTCGGCGTAGCGCTGCTGGAGGCGCTCCAGGCCCGCGTACTGCGGGGTCAGGCCGCACTTGGAGGCGACGTTGACCAGAAGCAGCGCCTTGCCCTTGTAGTCGGCGAGCGAGGTCGCCTGGCCGTCGAGGGTGCGCAGCGGGATGTCGTACAGGCTCACAGCGGAGTCCTTTCGAGGTTCATGGAGGGCCGAGCCGCACAACCGTCGAGGGCCGCGCGGTATTCCGTCAGGCCGGGTATTCCGTCAGGCCGGGGCGCCGAAGTTCTGGGTCCACCACGGGCCGCCGGAGGCGAAGTGGGTGCCGAGGCCCATCTCGGTGAACGCGCAGTTGAGGATGTTGGCCCGGTGGCCCGGGCTCTTCATCCAGGCGTCCATCACGGCGGCGGCGTCCTGCTGGCCCCGGGCGATGTTCTCGCCCCAGGTGCTCCAGCGGTAACCGGCCGCCTCGATCCGCGGCTGCGGGCCGTTGCCGTCGGGGTTGGTGTGGTCGAAGAAGTTCCGGGCCGCCATGTCCTGGGAGTGGCCCTGGGCGGCCGCCTGGAGCTTGCTGTTGGCCTTGACCGGGCCGCAGTTGTTCTTCGACCGCTCGGAGTTGACCAGGTCGAGCACCTGCTGCTGCGCGCTGGCCTGGCGGTTCGCCGCGCTGGTGGCGGGCGACGGAGTGGCCGGGGGTGCGGCGGAGGTGCGGGCGGGCGACGGGGCGGCCGGGGTCGGGGTGGGCGTCGGCGAGGGCGAGGCGGTCGGGGTGGCCGACGGCGAGGCCGGTACGGCCGGCGGGGAGGTGGCCGGGGCGGGCGCGGGGGTGACCGCGTCGACCTGGAGCGGCGCGGCGGATATCGCGGCGGTGGCCGCGCCGTCGATCCGGGGAGCCGCCTGCGGCGAGGAGGTCTGGTTGGCACCCACCACGCCGACCGCCGCGACGGTGGCCACCGTGGTGCCGATCACCGCGACCAGGACCCGTCGGCGGGCGCGCGGCTTGGCCCGGCGCCGTCCGCCGCCGCCCTTGCCGGGCCGCTGGGCGGCCGCCCGTCGCGCGGCCGCCCGGCCACCGGTCGACGGCAGCGTGGCGCCGGGCTCCGAGGGAGCGTCGACCGGGAAGGTGACCGGCTGCTGCGGAACGGGTACCAGCGCCAGACCGGCCAGCAGCCCTTCGGCCGGGAACAGGCCCTCCCACTGTTGCGCACAGGAGCCGCACTCGCGTGCGTGCCGGGCGATCCGCTTCCGCCAGAGCGCGCCGGGGGCACCGTCCCACTGCGCCGTCAGCTCGCCCAGCTGCGGGCAGGGGGGCTGGACGGCCAGCGCCCGGACCACCACCCGCGCGGTCTCCAGCTGACCCTTCATCCGCTGCACCCGGACTGCCGCGTGCTGCGGGGACAGCTCCAGCGCCTCGGCCAGCTCGGCCCGGCTGAGCTCGCCCGCCGCCTCCAGCCACCAGAGCGAGAGCAGCTCCCGGTCGTCCTGGTCCAGCCAGCGGGTGGCCTCGGCGACCTCGCGCCGCTGCCCGGCCAGGCCGAGCCGGGTGATGGTGAGGTCCACGAAGTCCGCGCCGGGGTCGGCCGAGTCGTACGTCAGCCCGATCGGGATCTGGGCCTGGTGGGCCACCTGGTGACGGCGGCGGATCTGGTTCATCGCGATGGCGACCAGCCAGGAGCGGAACCCGGCCGGGTCACGGAGCGAGGGCAGGTGGTCGACCGCGCGGAGCATGGTCTCCTGCACCACGTCGTCGGTGTCGGGGTGACCGTTGAGGGCGCGGCCGACGATGTTGTAGACCAGCGGCAGGTGCGCCCCGATCAGCTCGTCCGTGGCCTGCTGCTCACCCGCCTGGGCGCGGGTCACCACCCGCTCCGCGTCGTACCTGTCCATCCGCCTGGTCCACCTTGTCCGTCGGCCGGTCCGTACTGCCCTGTCGTGATGGGAGATCAGCGGGCCGCCCGCCGATAACGGAAAAACGTCCGGGAGCTGAGTGGCTCCCGGTGCTGAGCGGAGCGTAGTGGATGCCGGACCGGGCCTTTTCGCACCCCGGTGCTAACGCCCAGCTCACGGCTGTGGCCCGGGCCACCGGGGGCGTGAAAGGACTGTGAGGGAGCGGCGGACGAGTTGGGCGGAGCGTGGCCGTCCGGCCGTGCTGGAGTGACGGTGTGTCGGGGCTCACAGGGGCGGTGGAGTGGTCGGGGTCACTTTCGGGCGGGTCCTCGGGGGCCGAATCGGCCGGATTCGGGCCGGCGGGACCTGGTTCGTGTGATCGGTACCGCCGGTAACCGGGCTCTGACCTGCGGCGACCCGAAGCGGCTTGGTGACGGGCGGTCAGGCTCGTAGCTTCGAAACCAGTGCAACGAGCACTTCCCGGGTTCACCCCGAGGCACGACGGTCCGGCTCACCCCGGAGGCGTGCGGCGGGTGACACCGAGGCGGCGAGGTACGTCCGACGCGTACCGGTCCGCCCGAGCAGCCGAGGCGTACGGAACGGGCCCTCCTTAGCCCGTGGTTCCGCATGCCCGCCCGGGGCCTCCGAGAGGAACCGCATGACCTTCCGTCACGAGACCGCCGCCACCACCACGACCACCGAGGGCGCCCGGGGCGGGCGCAAGCGCAACCGTCTCCGGGTGGCCGTCATGGCCGGTGCCCTCGCCGTCCTGCCGATGGCCGGCCTCGTCACGGCCACCACGGCCTCCGCCGCGACCGTGTCCACCTGGGACCAGGTCGCGCAGTGCGAGTCCAGCGGCGACTGGAGCATCAACACCGGCAACGGCTACTACGGTGGCCTCCAGTTCAGCGCCAGCACCTGGGACGCCTACGGCGGCACCCAGTACGCGGCCACCGCCGACCAGGCCACCAAGGCCCAGCAGATCGACATCGCCGAGAACGTGCTCGCCTCCCAGGGCCCGGGCGCCTGGCCGGTCTGCTCCGTGCAGGCGGGGCTGACCCAGGGCGGCTCGGCGGCGGACGTGGACACCAGCGCGTCGTCGAGCACCACGCAGAGCAGCGACTCGTCTTCGTCTTCGTCGTCCTCGACCGAGAGCAGCTCCGACACCGGTAGCAGCAGCACCGCCGCCGCGTCCGGCGAAAGCTACACCGTGCAGAGCGGCGACACCCTGAGCGCCGTCGCCGCGGCCAACGGCACCTCCACCGAGGCGCTGTACGCCAAGAACGCCCAGGTCATCGGCGACAACCCGAACCTGATCTACCCGGGCCAGGTCCTCTCGCTCTGACCCGCCCCTCGATACGCCGATGGCCACCCTGGATGGGGGTGGCCATCGGCGTATACCGGCAGCTGTCAGGCCGTCAGCTCCGCGAGCAGCGCCCGGCCCTGCGGCCAGTCGCCGAGCGCGGAGGCGGTGTTCAGGTGCCCGCCCGGGCCGACGGCGGCGAAGGTGGCACCCCAGGCTTCGGCGAACGCCCGGGCCCGGTCGGCGGTGCACCACGGGTCGTCGTCCGAGGCGACCACGGTGGCGCGGAACGGCAGCGCCGTGAGCGGCACCGGACGGAAGTTGACCAGCTCGGGCACGTCCGCCGTGTCGATGTCGGCGGGGGCGACCAACAGCGCGCCGAGCACCTTGGCCGCGAGCTCGGGCCGGGCCGTGGCGGCCCAGTGCGCCACGGTGATGCAGCCCAGGCTGTGCGCGACCAGCACCACCGGCGCGTCGGCGTCCGCCACCGCCCGGTCGAGGGTGGCCACCCAGTCGGGCAGCTGTGGCTTGTCCCAGTCGGCCTGCTCGACCCGCCGGAACCTGGCCGGGTCGGAACGCTCCCAGTAGCTCTGCCAGTGCTCGGCCTCGGAGTTCTGGTAGCCGGGCAGGATCAGGTGGGTGCTCACGGGCGAGCCCTCTCTACAGCGGGGGTGTGGACGGGCACCGTCGGCCGTCCTCGTCCCGCTGACCCTAGGGCCTCTCCTTCGGGTCACCTTGAGCGGGGGCGTCCGCGATCCGGTTGATCTCCGGGCTGCGCAGGATGTGTTCGCCCGTGCCGTTCCAGCCGGTCACGGCGATCATGGCGCGACCGATGTTCTCGGTGGTGGTGACCTTGTCGGGCATGACGCGGCGCAGCAGCGGGTACAGCCGGGAGACCACCGGGTAGATCCAGCGGTACGCCGGGGTCCGGGAGCGTTCGCCGTGCATGGCGTGGATGTAGCCGGGGCGGAACATGTAGGCGTGGAAGTCCATCCCGAGCAGTTCGTTCTCGGTGCGGCCCTTCACCCGGGCCCACATGGAGCGGCCGTGCTCGGTGCTGTCGGTGCCCTCGCCGGAGACGAAGACGAAGGTGAGCGACGGGTTCGCCGGCAGGGCGTGGGCGGCGGCCAGCGTGTAGTCGTGGGTGATGCGGCGGTACTCGTCCTCGCCCTTGCCCGCCGAGGTGACGCCCAGGCAGTAGAAGCACGCGTCGACGTCCTCGAACTCCCCTGCCAGCGCCGTGAAGTCGGTGAAGTCCCGGTGCACGATCGCGGTGAGCTTGGGGTGCGTGGTGTCGAGCGGCGCCCGGACCACGGCGCGGACGCTGTCGACCCGGTCGTCGAGCAGGCACTCGCGCAGCACACCCTGCCCGACCATGCCGGTCGCGCCGAAGAGGAGCACGTTCACGGGACCACCTTGCCTGTCGAGCCGGTGTACGGGGGCGTGCACCATCAGACCACGGCCCAGGTGCACGGCGAGGTGGGACACCCCGGCGCAGCGGCTGAACTGACGGTTCGTCACACCTGAAGGGGGGCCCGGAATTCAGCCGCCGCCGGTGAGCAGGTAGTCGATCAGGGTGCGGACGCCGACGCCCGTGCCGCCGGGGACCCACTCGCCGTCGTCGGTGTCGGAAAGTGCGGTGCCCTGGATGTCCAGGTGGGCCCAGGGGATGTCCGGGGGGACGAACTCGCGGAGGAAGAGGCCCGCGAGCAGGGCGGTGCCGTGGCGGACGCCGATGGTGTAGTTGGCCAGGTCGGCGACGCGGGAGGTGAGTTGGCCGCGGTAGGAGTCGGGCAGGGGGAGCGGCCAGAGCTCCTCACCCGCTCGGCGGCCGGCGGCGCGGAGGGCTTCGGTGAGGGTGTCGTCCGTGCCCATCACGGCGGTGATCCGGCGGCCCAGGGCGACGGCGGCCGCGTCGGTGAGGGTGGCGAGGTCGATGATGGCGTCCGGTGCGGTCTCGCCGGCCAGGGTCAGGGCGTCGGCCAGGATCAGGCGGCCCTCGGCGTCGGCGTGCCGGATCTCGACCGTGGTGCCGCTGCGCATCCGCAGGACGTCACCGACCCGGATCGGGTTGCCGTTCGGCATGTTCTCGGTCAGCGGCAGCCAACCATCCACCGCCACCGGGCAGTTCAGGGCGGCGAGGGTGGACATGGCGGCGAGCACGGCCGCCGCTCCCGCCATGTCCGCCTTCATGGCGGCGAGTTCGGCGTTCGGCTTCAGTGAGAGGCCGCCCGCGTCGTAGGTGACGCCCTTGCCGACCAGTGCGATCCGGCGGGACGCCGGACCTGCGGGCCGGTAGCTCAGCCGGACCAGCCGGGGCGGCAGCAGGGAGCCCCGGCTGACGCCGAGCAGGCCGCCGAGCCGCTCGTGGGCGATCCGTTCGGCGTCCCAGACCTCGCACTCCAGGCCGGAGGCGGCGGCCAGCTTCAGTGCCCGCTCGGCGAACTCCGGCGGGGTGAGCGCCTCGCCGGGCTCGTTGACCAGATCGCGGGCCAGCAGTACGGCCTCGCCGACCCGCCGTCCGGCGGCGAGCGCGGCCCGGGTCTCGGGGGTGTCGGCGGTGACCAGGTCGATCCGCTGATCGATGCCGGGGGCGGTGGTGAAGTACCCGGCGAAGCGGTACCCGCCGAGCAGGTAACCCTCCACCAGTGCGCGCAGTTCGGCCTCGGGGGCCCGGACGGCGAGCCGCCGGTAACCGGTCATGGCCCGGGCCAGCCGGGCGCCGACCGCGCGGGCGGTGTCCCGCCCGTACCCGGCCCGGGGGCCGCAGCCCAGCAGGACGGTGACCGGGTCGTCGGGCAGCTGCAGGGTCTGGCCGGGGGCGCCGGAGAAGCCGCTGCCCGTCAGGAAGGCGGGGGTCAGGTCGGCCGGCAGGTCGTCGGACCAGACCGGTGTCACCAGGGCTTCGACGTCGGCTGACTGACGAGGTGTCAGCCGCCACTCGGCGCTCATGCGGTCCGCGCGGCGCGGCGGGCCGCACCCCACGCCTCGAGGTCGGCCAGGTACCGCGCGGCCAGCTCGCCCATCCCGTTGGCCGGGCCGACCGCGGCCCAGCCCCGGGCGGCGGAGATGGCGTACGGGTCGATCCGGAGTGCCTGGAGGTAGCAGTCCTCGGCGAGCAGCGGCTGCCCGGCCCGGGCGAAGCAGTCGCCCGCCGCCGCGTAGCCGAAGGCGGTGGAGACCGGCCCGAGCCGGGCCGTCCGCAGGTAACTGTGCGCCGCCGCCTCGGGGTTGTCGTCCTTCAGCAGGCCCTCCGCGACCTCGATGTGGGTCTTGGGCTCGTACGGGTCGAGGGCCAGCGCCTCGGCGACCAGCAGGTGTGCCCGCTCGTTCTCGCCGAAGGCGTAGAACTCCTTGGAGCGGCTCTCCACGCAGGCCCGCAGATTCTCCCGCCGCAGGAACTCCTGGTACTCGCCGATGGCCGGCACCGCCCGGGCCAGCTCCTCGGCGCGGTCCATGTCGGCGGCCAGCCGGACGGTGTCCCGCTGCAGGAAGGGGACGTAGCTGACGCTGCGGTAGAACCGGCTCTCCATCATCATCAGCTCGAAGGGCGAGTACTGCGGGTCGGCCAGCAGATCGGCCAGCGCCTTCTCGCCGATCTCCCGCCAGCCGAGCGCGGCCTCCAGCGAACGGGTCTCCCGGGCCTCGTAGATGACCGAGAAGACGGCGATCACGAAGCGCAGATGGGTCGGGCAGGCCGGGTGCTCGACGATCGCCGAGGAGTTGGCCGGGGCGACCACCGAGGCCCGGCCCACCGAGCCGACCCATCGGACCACGTCGAGCCAGTGGTGCAGCCGCAGCTCGGCTGCGGTGGTCAGCTCGGCGGCCGGGGTGAAGGGGATCAACTCCTGCACCAGCTTGATGAATCCGAGCCGGTAGAGCACCACGGCGACCTGGTGCTGCCGCTCCGCGTCGTACGTGGCGAACTCCGCCACCCACCCGCAGAGGGTGTCCCAGGCCGGGGTGCGAAGCTCGGCCGGGAGCTCCGCCGGGTGCGCGACGGCGAACTCCGTCAGCCCCGACTCGCGGATCAGGTTGGTCCGGAAGGCGGGCGGCATCAGCCGCTGCCAGTTCACCTTCGGCGGGGTGCCCCGCTCGGCGAACTCGAAGGCCAGCGTGGGCAGTTTGGCGTACAGACCGGGGGACTGGGACTCGCCGAGGTTGAAGTACGCGGCGTGCATCCGGTAGTGCCAGTTGTTCGCGTAGGGGCGCTCCGGGTCCCGGGTGGCGGCCTGCCGGACGACCTCCGCCAGCGGCTCGTCGCCCGCCGCCAGGCAGCTCGCCACCAGCCGGTCGCGGGTCGCGGAGGCCCGCGGCGCGGCCCGGAAGGCCCGCTCGGTGAGCACCCGGGCGAACTCGCCCTGCCCGGTCTGCTCGGCGCAGTCCGCCGCGTGCAGCAGCGCGAAGCCGGTCCCGTACGGGCCGAGCCGGGCGGCGTGCAGGTAGGCCGCCAGCGCCTCTTCTGGCCGGCCGGCGCGCTGGTGGGCCTGGGCGGTCTGCATCCGGAGCTTCACGCAGCTCGGGTCGATCGCCAACCCCTCGCTGAGGGCCAGCTGTTCGGCCTCGGCGTCGCCGAGCCTGACGGCCATCTCGACCCGGCGGTCGATCAGCCGACGCCTGGTCTCCAGCAGCACCATCGCGTCGTCGGCGTCGGGCGGGGTCAGCTCGTCGACGGCCTGCTGAGCCGCCGTCAGTCGGGCCGCCGCTCCGGCGAAGTCCTGCTGCCGCTCGGCGTACATGACCTCGCGCAGGGCGAGGCGGGCCTCGATGACGGTGCGCTGGAAGTCGCCCAACTCGCCTGCCAGGCCGGCGAAGAGGCTGCGGGCCAGCTCGAGGTGGTGCGGTACGGCCGAGTCGTCACCGCCGTGCCGGGCCAGCAGGTAGCCCCAGCCCGCCACCGACTGGACGTGGGTGAGGGTGGGGGCGGGGTGGTCGACCAGGGGCCGGTAGGCGGCCGCGGTCCGGTCGGTCAGGCCCTCAAGGCCGAACAGCGCGACCGCGCGGGCGGATTGGAGCCCCGCCGACACCGCGTTCCGGCAGCCCGCGTCGTCGAGGTCCGCCGGTACGACCTCCAGCACGGCGGGCAGCAGGCAGGCGGCGATCAGCCAGTGCGCCAGACCGGCCCGGTCCACGGCGTCCAGCTCGGCGCGGTGGCGGTAGGCCTCCGCCATCCGCCGCCAGGCGGGTGAGGCCAGCTCCTCGGGCAGCTCCGTCGGGTCGTCGGCCCGGTAGCGGTGCAGCCGGGACTCCTCGACCAGCAGCCGCCGGTAGCTGGCGGGCATCGTCATGCCGAAACGCAGGGCGCCCGGCGTGCGGTTCTCGAACCGACGGGCCGCCAGGATCGCCGCCCTGGCCTGGATGACCGTCAACGGGCTCTCGGCACCGTCGAAGTAGGGCCGGTGCACCTCGAAGGTCAGCCAGCTCGGGGCATTCACCCCGACTGTGCCGTGACTGAACTGCCAGCGGTCCACGGTGCCGTTCCCATCGTTGTCGAAGTGCTGTCGAGCTTCCGCCGGCGTGTCTTCCGGAGAACCGAGATGCGCCCTGCGACCGGAGGTCACAGGGCGCAACACCAGGGGACGGCTCAGGTGGCGTCGTCCATCAGACAGGTCCAGCAGTCAGCCGCACCCGTGGTGATCTCGACCTCGTCCGCAAGGGACTCCCAGGACTCGTACGACATTTCGTACTCCCTTCACCGAATGACCGGACGCGGATATTCGCTCCGGTGCTGATGATGGGAAGCTATGACAGGCCGTCAGGTGGCGTCAAGGGCGGTTCTGACTATTTCGGTCGTATTTCCAGCGACCATGTCAAGTAATGAAACTGAGGCATCGTCAGGGCTTCAAGTCGTGAATCCTGGACAGGAAGAGATCGACTTCCCGGTCCGTGGTCCAATAGTGCGGGGAAACCCGCACCAGACCGGCCGGAACGGATACTTGAACCGCCGAACCGGCCAGAATGTCCACCAGTTCGGCGCTGTCCGCCCGGGAGCTGGAGAAACTGACGATGCCGGAGTTCGACGACGGGTCGGGCGGAGTGGCGAGGGTAAAGCCGATATCGGAAATACCCGTCCTTATTCGCTCCGCCAGGATGAGCACCCGGTCGGCCACGGCGGCCGGTCCGACGGTCTCCAGTTCGGCCAGTGCGGCGGCGAGTCCGGCCATGCCGACCATGTCGTACATGCCGCCCTCGACCCGGGCGGTGGTGGGCCGTTCGGGAAGGTGGTAGCTCAGCGGGCCCGGACCCTTCATCAGCTCCGCCGCGCCGTCGAAGCCGAACCAGCCGGTCGGGGTGGACCTGAGCAGCTCCAGCCGCCCGGCCCGGCAGAAGAACACGCCCGTCCCCGGCGGCCCGCCGAGCCACTTGTGCGCGCCCGCCGCCAGGAAGTCGACGGGGGTGTCGGCGAGCGAGAGGGGGAGGGCGCCGAGGCTCTGCACCGCGTCCACGCTGACCAGGGCGCCGACCCGGGCGGCGAGGGTGCAGACCGCGTCCAGGTCGATCCGGAAGCCGGTGGCGAAGTTGACGTGGCTGACGGCGACCAGCCTGGTCCGTGGTCCGATCGCGGCGGCGAGGTCCGGCAGCCGGTAGCCGCCGTCGCGCATCGGCACCCAGACCGGCTCGACGCCGAGCCGCGAAAGCGCGGTCCAGGGGCGGACGTTGGCGGGGAAGTCGCGGTCGAAGAGCACCACCTGGTCGCCCGGCCGCCAGTCCAGGCCGTCCGCGACGAGGTGCACCCCGGTCGAGGTGTTGGGCACGAAGGCCAGCTCCTCCGGGGCGCAGGAGAGCAGCCGGGCCATCGACCTGCGGGCGGCCGCCCTGGTCGCGAAGATCCCGCCGAGCCGGGCGCTCCCGTACGGCAGCACCTCGGTCAGGACGCTCTGCATGGCGCTCACCGCGGCGGGTCGCAGCCGGCCGAAGCCGGCGTGGTCCAGGTACGCGCTCTCGGCCACCGGGTGGTCGCTCCTCAACTGGCCGGTACGGCTTGGCTCTTGGCGCCAGCGGTGACCGCCGTCCAGGCCGCGATCAGCAGCGGGACGCCGTGCAGCAGCAGGACCCACTGCGGTACCCAGTCGGGCTGCAGCACCAGGCTGGTGACGAGCAGTCCGGCCATGAAGCCGCTGTTGACGATGATCTGACCGAGGCCGAAGGCGCGGCCGCGCCGGTCGTCGGGCAGCCGCTGCATGGCCTGCTTGAAGGTGATCTCGCTGAGCGCGTCGCCCAGCCCGGCGACCACGGCGCAGAGCAGCCGGGGCCACCAGCCGTCCAGCCAGAAGATGCCGATGAACCCCGCCGACATCACCATCGTGGCCAGGCAGAAGACCACCATGGGGCTGCGTTCGATGACGCGTTTGGCCAGTGGCCGCAGCACGAAGCTCGCCAGCAGCAGGCCGGCCGCCCAGCAGCCCCAGACCGAACCGGAGACGAAGGTGGGCGACTCGGGCCGCAACTCGGTGCCCAGGATGGGCAGTCCGACGTGCTGGGAGGCGCTGCCGAAGGCGTCCAGGCCGCGCAGCACCACCAGCATCGCCAGGCCCGCGCCGACCAGCAGCGGCCAGGCTCCGGTCCGGTCCCGCCGGGCGGCGCCCGCCGCGCCCGGCTCGCGCATCCGCAACCGGAGGGCGGTGAGCACCAGCGCGGAGAGTGCGTAGGTGCCCGCGTCCAGGGCGAACACGCCTCGGTAGCCGATCAGCGGCACCAGCACGGTGGCCAGGCCCATGCCGAGCATGAAGGCGACGCCCTTGAGCCCGGCGAGCAGGCCGTTCACCGCCTGGGTGCGCTCCCCGGCGAGGACCGGCGTCGCGGCGGAGAGGGTGCCCTCGAAGACCGAACGGCCGGTGCCGATCAAGGCGACGGCCGCGTAGAGCCACCAGTTCTGCGCCGAGTCCGGCAGCAGGGCGAGCAGGGCGAGCATCAGCATCCGGACCAGGTCCGCGCCGATCATCACCCGCCGCCGGTCCCACCGGTCGCCGTAGCGGTGGCCGAGCCGGCCGCCCGCGATCGCGCCCGCGTACAGCGCGGCGCTCAACAGCCCGGTGGCGAAGGCGGAGTGACTGCGCTCCCAGACGAAGACCGACAGGCAGATGAAGTCGAGCGCGTAGCCGATGTCGGAGATCGCCTTGGCAGCGAGGAACACCCCGAGGGCGCGACGGGTGGCCGACGCTGTCGGGCCGGTGCTGGTGGCCTGAGGCTCCGTCTGGGTCACTGCTGCACCGCACCTTTCGCGAGCTCCGCCGGGTGCCACCCCAGCGGGCAGCCGGACCAGCGTCCCAGCGGTTGATCGAAATGGGTAGAGGGCAACCGCCAGTGCGTCAGCTTGCTGCCAACTCGGTTGGCCCGCCGCCGTCGAGCTGCCTGGTGGGGCCGGTTATCCTCCTTGATCACCGAACGAGGGAGGGGTGGGCCGAAGTGCACACGGGGGAGCAGGTCGGGTCGATAACGCTGGATGAGCCCGAGGGCGGAGTTCCGGTGGCGGAGCACTTGGCGGCGACGCCGGGCGGGCCGTCGCGTCGTCAGTTGCTGCTGGGGGCAGCAGCGTTGGCGGCGGGCGGGGCGGCCTGGTGGTTCGGCCGGGACGGGGAGCGGGAGCCGGAGGAGCACCGGGCCGTGGTCTCCGGGCCCACGCCGCTCTGGACGTTCCGGGGTGAAGCCCCGCAGGCCGCCGAGCGGTTGACCGGGACCGGGACGGTGCCGCTGCTGGCGACCGCCGAGAGGCTGTATCTGCTGGCGCCGGACAGCGGCGCGGTGGCCAAGTGGATCGCGGTGCCGCCCCGCCCCGGGCCGCTCGCCGACGACCTGCTGGCGGCGGGCGGGCTGGTCCACCAGGCCGAGGACGGCCGGTTCCTCGCCTACGGGTACGGTCCTGACCGGTCGGTGGCGGTCCCGCCGGAGACCGGCAAGTACGCCCAACTGGTCACCGTGGACGGGGAGGTGGCGTTCGGACTGGGTGGCGGCCTGGAGAGCCGCCTGTTCGCGCTGGAGCTGACGAGCGGCCGGCTGCGGTGGATGCGGCCGGCCCGGGAGGGCGACGGGCTCCTGACCAGCCTGGAGCCCGCGCCCGGTGGGCGGCTGGTGGCGCGCAGCACCCGGGACGAGGTGGTCGCGCTGAACGCGGCGGACGGCTCGGTGCTCTGGACCACCCCGGCCGACCAGGCGCTCAGCTGGCGGGAGTGCGACGCCGAACGGGTCTACGTGGCCCGGCGGGCGAACGGCGTCCGGGCGCTCGGGCTGGCGGACGGCAGGCCGGGCTGGGTGCTGGAGGACGAGAGCTGGCGGCCGATCCGGCCGCTGGCCGCCGACGGCGCGCTGTACCTGCTGCGGGACAGCGGCGAGGTGACCAGGAACGTGCCCGCCGACGGCACCGAGATGTGGTCCTGCCGGCTGCCGTTCCGGCTCGACTCCCGGTGCCGGCCGGTGGCGGTGGGCGGCACGCTGTTCGTGCCGGGTCCGACCAACGGCGGCGTCTGGGCGCTGGACATCGCGACCGGTGCGGTGCGGTGGACCTTCCGGGACGCCGAACCGGGCGTCCAGGTCTGGCGGTTGAACACCGACGGCGAGCGGCTGTACGCCGGTCACGACCGGGTGGTGTACGCGCTGCCGGTCCACTGACGCAGGCCGCCTGCCGGCGTCAGTCCAGCGCGTCGGCCGCCTGCTTGATGGCCTCGCGGATGCGGAAGTAGGTGCCGCAGCGGCAGACGTTCTCGATCCGGTCGATGTCGGCGTCGGTCGGGCACGCGGTGCGGCGCAGCAGGGCCACCGCGGTCATGATCTGACCCGGCTGGCAGAAGCCGCACTGGGCCACGTCGCAGTCCAGCCAGGCCTGCTGGACCGGGTGCAGCTTGTCGCCGTCGGCCAGGCCCTCGATGGTGGTGACCTGGCGGCCGGCGCAGTCGGCGACGGGCACCACGCAGGGCTGGATCTCGGCGCCGTCCAGGTGGCTGGTGCAGGCCCGGCAGACGCCCACCCCGCAGCCGTACTTGGGGCCGGTGACGCCGAGCTTGTCGCGCAGCACCCAGAGCAGCGGCATGTCGGCCGGTGCCTCGACGGTGACCGGCTTGCCGTTCAGGACGAACTGATGAGTGGGCACGTGACGGTCCTTCAGAAGTTGATCGGGAAGCTGCGCGGGCTGGTGCCGGTGGCGCGGGCGTAGGCGTTGGCGACCGCGGCGGCCGCCGCCGGGACGCCGAGTTCGCCCGCACCGCCGGGCGGGCCGCTCGGCGGCATCAGGTGCGCCTCGAAGGCGAGCGGGCTGTGCCGCTGGCGGGCGTAGTGGAAGTCGGCGTAGCTGCCCTCGCGGATCGCGCCGCGGTCCAGGTGGAGCCCGGCCCGCAGGGTGACCGAGATGCCGTCGGTGACGGCGCCGAGCAGCTGGGCCTCCAGGCCGCGCGGGTTGATCACCCGGCCGACGTCGGCGGCCACCACCGCCTTGGTGACCCGGGGTTCGGCCGGGTCGGTGGCGTCGATCTCCACCAGGCAGGCGACGCTGGAGCGGTGCTCGGAGTGGAAGGCGATGCCCTGGGCGTGACCGGCCGGCATCGGACGGCCCCAACTCCCGGCCTGGGCCGCCTTGTCGAGCACGGCGCGGGCCCCCGCGTCGCGCAGTCGGGCCCGGCGGAACGCGACCGGGTCCCGGCCGAGGGTGCGGGCCAGCTCGTCCACCATCACCTCGTCGGCGACCCGGACCAGGCCCGAGTAGACCGAGCGCCAGCTCCCGGTGGGGATGTCCAGCGGGACCTCGGTGAGCTCCTGGGTGGTGACCCCGAGCTCGTACGGGAGCTCCTGGGTGAGATCGAAGAAGACCTGCGAGAACAGCTCCTCGCCGACCGGGATCGACGCCCCGGCGGCGGTCAGGATCTCGCCGAGCCCGTGCCCGAAGTCGGTCCGCACGGTGCAGACCCGGTGCTCGTACGTGAGGACCTGGCCGAGCAGGTGGGTGGCCCGGATCCGGTGGTGGCTGGCAGGGCGGACCCGGCCGTGCCGGATGTCGTCGTTGCGGGTCCACATCAGCTTGACGGGCCGTCGGGCCGCCTGGGAGATCCGGGCCGCCTCGACGGCGGCGTCGGCGAACAGACGGCGGCCGAACGAGCCGCCGGCCCGGACCACGTTCACCTTCACCGCGGAGACCGGCAGGTCGAGGATGGCCGCGATGCCCTGCTGGGACGCTATCGGCGACTGGGCCGCGAACCAGAGCTCGGCCCGGTCGGGGCGGACGTCCGCGACGGCGGTGAGCACCTCCATCGGCGCGTGGCTGACGAAGGCGAAGTCGAACTCGGCGTCCAGGCTCAGGCTCAGCAGCGGCGGCACCAGGAACGGCGCGGTGGCGGCGCGGAGCTTGGTCCGGACGTCGGCGTCGGAGAGCGCGGCCAGCGGGCCCGGGTTCCAGCTGACCTGGACGGCGGCCTTGGCCTTGAGCGCCTGGTCGAAGGTCTCGGCCAGGATGGCGATCCCGGTCGGCACCGCCAGCACGTCCAGCACACCGGGCATGGCCCGGGCGGCGGCGCCGTCCCAACTGCGGACGGTGCCCTTGACGGTGGGCGGGCGGAGCACCACGGCGGGCACGGCGCCGGGGACGTCCAGGTCGCCCGCGTACTTGGCCTTGCCGGTGACGATGTCCCGGGCGTCGATGCGGCCGGTGGGCCGCCCGACCAGGCGCTGCTGGGTGGCGGGCCGGGGCTGGGTGGAGACGGCGGGGACCACCACGGCGGCCGCCGCGACGGCGAGTTCGCCGTACCCGGCCGAGCGGCCGTCCGGGGCGATCACCCGGCTGTCCTGGGTGCGCAGGCCGTCGGCCGGGAGGTTCCAGCGGCGGGCGGCGGCGGTGACCAGCCGGGCCCGGGCGGCGGCGGCCGCGGCCCGGACCGGGTCGTAGAGCGAGCGCACCGAGTTGGAGGCGCCGGTGAGCTGACCGAACAGCAGCTCGGGGCGGGCGGGCGAGAGCGGGACGTCCACGTCGGTGAGGACGGCGTCCAGCTCGTCGGCGACCAGCATCGCCATCGCGGTGGTCAGGCCCTGGCCGACCTCGACCCGGGGGAGCTGGAGCACCACCCGGCCGGCCTCGGTGACTTCGAGGACCAGCAGGTGCGTGGTGGGCAGGCCGGCCAGGATCAGCACGTCGCCGAGATCGGCGAGGCTCGGCAGCCCCGGCAGGCCGGGCAGCCTCGGCAGGGCCTCGGCCGGCTCGGGGTCCACGGCGAGTTGGGCGCCGACCGCGAGGGCGGGGGCGGCCACCAGGTAGGTGAGGAAGCGGCGGCGGCCGAGGGCCTGCGGCGTACTGGAGATTTCGGGAGCCTTTCCGGGCCACGGGGTGAAGAGCGGACCGATCTTAGGAGGGGTCGGCCCGCAGGTCAACATGCGCATGACCAAGGCGGGGGAGGGGAATATGACACCCGGTCAGTCCGGAGCGTCGAGCCCGTCTCGCAGCGCGGTACGGTCTGTGCACAGGAGGTGACGGCATGGTCGAAACGCAGGTCTGCTCCGTGTGCTCGGACGGTCGGCCGACCGGGAAGAGCGGGGAGGTGACCGGCTGATGCGACTGGTCTTCCGCTGCCAGGAGTGCGAGCTCCACTACCTGCCGCCCGAGCAGCTGCGGTACGGCGACGGCAGCCCGGCCAGCCCGGTCTGGTGCAGTGCCTGCCAGGCCCGGATGGCCGCCCTCGGCATCGCCGAACCGGCCGCCGCGGCGGCGGTCGCCCTGCTGGTGGCGCGCGCCGCGGCCGCGGCGGTCGAGCTGGCCGCGCCCCGGCAGGTGCGCCCGGCCAGGGCGGTCCGGACGGCCCGGTCCGGCCCCGGCACCCGGAGCCGGCTGCACTGAAGACTCGCTGATCCGGCGTCAACCGAGGTAGTCGTCGAGCCGGGCCAGCGCGAAGCCCTGCGCGGTGACGGTGCGCAGGACCTGACGGGCCAGGTCGGTCATCGACCCCGACCAGTCGTCGGTGCCCCGGAAGTGGGTCAGGATGATGTCGCCCGGGTGCAGCCGCTGGTCGGCGTGGCGGTACTCCATCCGGTCCGGGAAGGCTTCCTCGTTCCACATCGGCACCGCCGTGATGCCGCAGGAGCGGGCGGCGCGCAGGGTGTCGGTGGTGTACTCGCCGTACGGCGGCCGGAACAGCACCGGGCGGATCCCGATCTCGCGTTCGAGCTCGTCCTGCTGGCCGCAGATCTCGGCCCGCTGCTGCGCGTAGTTCAGCTTCCGCAGGTCCTTGTGGTTGACGGTGTGGTTGTTCACCCGCACGCCCTGCTCGTTCAGGTCGCGGAAGTACCCGTAATTGCTGCGGGCCAGGTAGCCGGAGACGAAGGCGCTGAATGGCAGGTCCAGTTCGCGCATCATCCGGTTGAACCTGGGGTCCTTCTCCTTTCCGTCGTCCACGGTCAGGAACACCACCCGGTCCTCGGTCGGCACCCGCCGTACCAGCGCGGGCAGGTCGTCCGCGACCCGGGTGATGTGCGCCCCCGGGCTCAGGGCGGGCTTGCGCGCCGGGGCAGGGGGCGCGGTGAGCGGTGCGGACTCCAGGCCCCAGGCCCCGGCCAGCTCGGCCTGCTGACGCTCGGTCAGCACCCGGCGGGCGCCGGCCCGCAGCGCGCTGTCCTCCTGCTCGGCGGCCCGGCCGGGCAGGACGGCGGGCTGCAGCGCGACCGGTGGCTGTAGGGCCCGGGAGACCGTGGTCTCCTCGCTCTCCGCCGCGCCGCCGCAGCCGGCCGCGGTGAGCGCCAGGCAGAGGCCGGTGGCCAGCCGGGCCCAGGACGCAGGTGATCCGAATTGCATACCTGCAGATCATCCGGACGGGAGTGCGAGGGGCGGGCAGGCGCGCCGGACCGTCCACCGGATGCCGTACGGGAGAGGCAGCGCGGCAGGTCGCTTTCGGCAGGTCGCGACTTTGGTCGCGGGGTGATCGCGACGAACGGTGACTGCCGGTCGGGCCGGGCGTCGCCTACCCTCGCACGAGTGGTGAGCGAGCGGATCATGAGCGGGGCGAGAACGGTGGTGGCCAGAGCGCTGCCCGGACCGTGGGGGCGGGCCGTCGTGCTCCGGGAGGGCCTGGCGGCGCTGCTGGTCGGCCTGGTGAGCGGCGGACTGGGCGCGGTCGGCCCGGCAGGTCCGGTGCCGTTCGCGGTGATCGGGCTCGGGGCGGCGGTGCTCTTCCTGCTCCGGCGCGGACTGCCCGGCCTGGCCCTGGTCGGCGCGGCGATCGGCGGCGGCACGCTGGGCAGCTGGCTGCCGCTCCTGATGATCACCAGCTGGTCGGCCGGCCGACGGATCACCCGGGCCCGCGACGCGGTGGCGGTCTTCCTGGGCTCCTTCGTCCTGATGACGGCCGTCTCGCTGCTCACCGACCTGGACGAGATGCCGCTGCCCGCCCTGCTCGGGGTCGGGGTCGGCGGCTTCCTGCTGCTGGCCGTGCTGCCCGCCGTGTTCGGCCGCTACCGGGCCCAGCGCCGGACCCTGCTGATCGCCCTGCAGGAGCGCAACGACCAGCTGCTGCGCGAGCGCGCCATGATCGCCCGGCAGGCCCGGCTGCGCGAACGCCACCGGATCGCCCAGGACATGCACGACAGCCTGGGCCACCAGCTGGCGCTGATCTCCGTGCACACCGGCGCGCTGGAGGTGGACCGCACCCTGACGGAGGGTCAGCGGGAGGCCGTCACGGTGCTCCGCCAGGCGGCCGTCGGCGCGATGCGCGAACTGCGCGGCGTGGTCGGCCTGCTCCGCGACGAGTCCACCGGCGACCCCCAGGAGGCGGGCGGCGTCGGCGAGATCGAACGGCTGACCGGCGCCTCCCGGGCGGCGGGCACCGAGGTCACCCTGACCCGGACCGGCGAGGTCAGGGAGCTCACCCCGGCCACCGGCCACGCCGCGTACCGGATCGTCCAGGAGGCGCTGACCAACGCGCACAAGCACGCCCCGGGCGCGCCGATCGGCGTCGCGCTGCGGTACGAACCCGACGCCCTGCTGGTCGAGGTGGTCAACGGCGCGGGCACCCCGACGACCGCCGCTGCCGTCAGCGGCGGCCAGGGCCTGACCGGCCTGCGCGAGCGCACCCGGCTGCTCGGCGGGATGCTGCACGCCGGTCCGGCCCCCGACGGCGGCTACCGGCTGGCCGGCGTCCTCCCGTACGACGGTTCGGGCAGCCCGGTCACCGACGACGACCCCGACCTGCCCGCCGCCCCCGCCGAGCGGCTGCCCAAGCGGCGGCCGGCGCTCGGCTGCGCGGTGGTGGTGGCGGGCGTGCTGCTCAGCGTGCTCGGCCTGCTGCTCTGGGGCGGCGTCAAGTTCTTCGAGTCGCTGGACCGGGCGACCCTGCCGGACACCCGGTTCGAGTCCTTCCGGATCGGTCAGGCCGAGACCGAGATCCGCGACCAGCTGCCGCCCGGGAGCAACCTCATGACGAGCAGTTACCGCGACGCGGGCCCGGCGGCCCCGGCCGGGACGGCCTGCGCCTGGTTCATGTCCGACCACCAGCCGGACCAGCTCGCCAGCACCAAGGTGTCCCGGCTGTGCTTCCGCGACGGGGTGCTGGTGGAGAAGGTGCACTACCGTGCGGACGACTGACAGCTGCGGTGGCAGCACCGAACCGGACGGAGGCAGGTGCACGTGATCCGAGTCCTCGTCGCCGACGACGAGCCGCTGATCAGGGCGGGCATCAGGATGATCCTGACCAGCGCCGAGGACATCGACGTGGTCGCCGAGGCGGCCGACGGGCGGCAGGCCCTCGAGCTGGCCAGGGAGCACGCGGTCGACGTGGTGCTGCTGGACATCCAGATGCCGGTGCTGGACGGCCTGAGCGCGCTGGCCGAACTGCCGCGCTACGCACCGGGTGCCAAGGCCCTGGTGCTGACCACCTTCGGCGAGCGGGAGAACGTCCTACGGGCCGTCACCTCCGGCGGCGCGGGCTTCCTGCTCAAGGACACCGCCCCGGCCGAACTGATCCTGGCCGTCCGGGCCGCCGCCGGAGGACACGCCTTCCTCTCCCCGGCGGCCACCCGGCACATCGTGGACAGCCTGGCCGCCACCCCGGCGGCCGGCGCCCGGGCCGAGGCCGCCCGGCGCAGGCTGGCCGCCCTCTCCCCGCGCGAGCGCGAGGTGCTCGACCTGCTCGGCGAGGGGCTCTCCAACGCCGACGCGGGCAGCAGGCTGCACATGAGCGAGGCCACGGTGAAGACGTACGTCAGCCGGATCCTGGCCAAGCTGCAGTGCGAGAACCGGGTGCAGGCCGCGCTGTTGGCCCGGGACGCGCTCTCCTAGCTCCTGCCAGGGGTCAGGCCAGGACGCGGGTGTCGTCGGCGTCCTGGGAGATGTAGGCGTCGGCGTAGCGCTGGGTGTCGTGGTCGACCCAGTCCTGGTAGCCACGCATCCAGTTCTGGAGGCCGGTGATGAAGCCGCGCATCTGGTCGGTGGCATGCGGTTCGATGGCGCGGGCGAGCGTGTGGAAGGCGGCGATCTCGGCTCGGACGCGGTCGGCGACGAGGTCGACGCTCTGTTGGAGGGTGAGGCCCTGACGGGTGTAGAGGATCACCATGTTGAGGTACTGGCCCGGTTGGTTCATCTCGATCCGGACGCTCTGGATGTCGTTCGACCAGCAGATGACGTTGTTGGTGTGCAGGCAGAGCCGTTGGGTGAGCGGGTCGTTGTACTCGGCGGCGGTGAGGGGGCCGGTGTTGGCGGCGTCCAGTAGGGCGAGACAGGGATAGGTGCCGCTGGTGTGGCGGCGGATCGTCTCGTACTGCGGCATGCCGACCGGTGCGGCCTGGAGGTGGTTGAGGATCTGCAGTCCGGCGGTCGAGGCCCACATCCGCATGCCGTGCGCGAAGCGTTGGAAGTGCTCGTGCGAGAGGTGTCGGCGCAGGCGAGTGCAGAGGTCGAGCCAGGCGTCCTCGCCGAAGACGGGGTCGGGGCCTGCCCGATGGTGGTCCAGGACGTCGATCATGGCGGTCAGGTTGGGCAGGGTGCGCTCGGTGACGGTCTGCACCCGGTCGACGAACAGGTCGTCGACGATGAAGAACCAGGTGAAGTAGTCGGCCGCGGTCTGTAGGAACTCCCGGTCGGCCTGCGGGTAGCAGCGGGCCGCGAGCCAGCCGTACCGGGTGCGGGCCAGCCGGGCGGCCGAAGTGCCGAGCCCGGTCGGGCCGACGGGCCGCCAGCCGAAGGGGGCATTGCCGCCCTCGCCGTACCGGGGACGGATGTCCGTGGTCATGGGTCTCCTCCTCGCTCGGTGCTGCTCGGAGTCGAGCTACTCACAGCGCCAGGTTCGGGAGAGCCGAAGCGGCGGATGATCACCCGTACGGGGAAGTCACTGGGCGTCAGTTCCTGGGCGCCAGACGGCCGGTGAGAGGGTCGTCGGGGTGCTGGTGTCGTCGGTTCAGAGGACCGCCACGGGGGAGGAGGCGCCGGGGACGGTCAGCCGGGGTGTGCCGGTGCCGTCGGCGGGGACGGACCAGAGGTCGGTGCCGTGGCCGTCCGGGGTGGGCAGGGCGTAGCCGATCGTGTTGTCGTCGAGCCAGGCGGCCTGGTCGTCGACGCTGTGTGGTTCGGCGAGTGGGCGTTCGGTCATGGTGCGCAGGTCGAGGAGGTACAGGCGCCAGGGGGAGTCAGGGCCGTCGGTGACGCGCTTCTTGAAGGCGATCCGGGTGTTGTCGGGTGAGAGGGACGGACACTCGACGTTCTCCCGCAGGGCGGTGGCGGTCCAGGCCGCCAGGTCGCCCTGGACCAGGTAGGTGCGGCCCTTGGTGGCGACGGTCGCGTAGAAGCGGTTGTCGTCCGCGGCGAAGGTGACGCCCCAGTAGTTGACGTCGGGGGCGTGGTAGCGGGTGCCGTCGATGGTGAGCGGGATCTGTTCCATCGACTTGATCAGGTAGCCGGTGTTCAGGTTGAGGATCGAGGTGCGGGTGGAGAACGCCGAGGTGGCGTACGAGTCACCGGTGGCGAACATGGTCCAGGCGAGGATGCGGCCGGAGGCCGACACCCGGGCCCGGTTGGGGATGCCGGGGAGGGCGATCCGCTGGGTCTCCCGGAGTTGCCGGTCGAGCACGACGGCGTCGGCGGTGGCGGGCAGGCCGGGACGCCGCTGGAGGCAGAGCGCGGTGTCCCCGGCGGCGTGGAAGCGCTCGCAGGACGGGCCGCCGATGACGGGTGCGGTCGTCGGGTCAGCCTGGTACGCGACCCGGCCGGTGTCGCCGTCCCGGTAGTAGAGCCGGGGTCCGGCCAGGGTGAACGAAGCGTCGGCGGTGGTCTGTTGGGGTGCGGCCTGCTGCCGGGCCCGGAGTACGTAGCCGAGCGAGCCGCCGCCGAGCAGCAGCACGGCCAGCAGGACGACGGCCAGGCGGGCACGCGGGGAGAGGGCGTTCACGGGGTGGGCCTTTCCGGGTGCGAGGGATTCCTGAGCAGCGCCCAGCCACAGGTCAGGGCCACCGCGAGCAGGGTCAACGCCGCGTACAGGGCGGGGCGTTGGCCCCACAGCGTCCAGGCGGCGCCGAACCCGGCGGTGCCGAGCAGCCGGGTCAGGGCCTGGCCGGTCTGCAGCAGTGCCAGCCCGCCGGCCCGGCCGACCGCGGGCAGCACCGGCCCGGCCAGGGCCATCAGCACGCCGTCGGTGGCCGCGTAGAAGACGCCGAGCAGGACCAGGACCAGGACGACCGCCGCCGGGGTCAGCGGGGTGAGCAGCACCACGTACCCGCCGAGCAGGGCCAAGTGCCCGCACAGGAACGGCAGTCGGCGTCCGAAGCGGTCGGCGATCCGGCCCGCCGGGATGGCCAGCAGCAGGTAGCTCGCGGCCACCCCGAGCGGCAGCAGCGGGAACCAGCCGGGTGCCAGGTCGAGCCCGCGTTGCAGGAGCAGGAAGACGAAGGAGTCGCCGATGGTGGCGGCGCCGAGCAGGGCGGCGACGGCCAGGATGCGGCGGAAGGCGGGGTCACGGAGCGGGGCAAGTGCCTTGGTGCGTACGGGAGTCGGCCGGGAGACCGCCGACAGGGAGACCGTCGGCAGGGCCGGTCCGCCGGGGACGTACAGCAGCAGGACCAGCACGCCCAGCAGCCCGATGCAGAAGCTGACCACGAAGACCGCGTCGTACGCGTCTGCGGTGGCCCAGAGCACGGTGAACGCGACGAGTGGGCCGAGCAGGGCACCGGTGGTGTCCATGGCGCGGTGCACCCCGAACGAGCGGCCGAGGGTCTCCGGTGGGCCGCTGAGCGAGATCAGCGCGTCGCGCGGGGCGGTCCTGATGCCCTTGCCGACCCGGTCGGCGGCGAGTGCGGTGGCCAGGCCGGCCGTCGCGCCGCCCGCGAGCAGCAGGCCGAGCCGGGAGCAGGCGGAGAGCAGGTAGCCGATCCCGGCGATCCGCTTGTGCCGGCCGCCCCGGTCGGCGGCGTGGCCGCCGATCAGCCGGACGACGGCCGAGGCGGCGTTGAACAGGCCGTCCAGGAAGCCGAACTGGAGCGGCGAGAGCCCCAGGCCGAGCACCAGGTAGAGCGGCAGGACGGCGGTCACCATCTCGGAGGAGACGTCGGTGACCAGGCTGACCGTGCCGAGCGCGAGGACGGTCGCGGGGATCCGGCGCCCCGCCCCGCCGCCGGTGGGCGGCGGGGCGGGGGCGTCGTCCCGGCGGCCGGTGGTCGCCAGGTACGTCATCAGTGGCAGCTGTACTTCGGGCTGGTGTCCTTGACCTGGCCGTCGGTGCCGACGTAGGTCCAGCCGTAGCCGGAGTCGGTGAAGTCCAGCTTCAGCACGCCGTACTGGCCGCTGATCCGCTTCTGGCTGTTCGGCTGGACAGTCTCGATCGCGTACGGCTCGGCGCCGCCCATCCCGCCGACGATCTCGACGATGCCGGACGAGGTGGCCTTGCCGTCCGGGTCCTGCGGGGCGAACCGCTCGTAGTGGTGGTCGTGCCCGTTCAGGATCAGGTCGGCCTTGGCGGCGTACAGGATCTTCCAGACCGGCTTGGAGACCGGGTCGTTGCCGTGCCCGCCGGAGGAGTACAGCGGGTGGTGCCAGTAGGCCGCGATGCAGGACTTGGCGTTCTTCGCGAGGTCGGCCTTGAGCCAGTCGATCTGGGCGGTCTGGTCGAAGGAGTTGGAGTCGAGGGCGATGAAGTGCCAGTTGCCCTCGTCGAAGCTGTAGTAGCTCTTGCCCTGCGGGTAGGCGATCGCGCCGAAGTACTCCTTGTACCCCGCCAGCGAGCCCGCCGGGTCGTAGGTCTCGTGGTTGCCGGGGACCGGGTGGGTCTTGGCCTTGAAGGCGCCCCAGCTCTTGTCGTAGTAGGCCCGGTAGTCCGAGATCCGGGCGTCGTCGTACTGGTTGTCACCCATCGTCAGATAGAACTTCGGGTTGAGCTGCTGGGCGAGCGCGGCCGTCTTCGGGTGGGCGCAGGCGCTGTCCGAGGCGGTGCACTGGGCGGCGATGTCGCCGGCCGCGACGACCGTGAAGGCACCGGTCGGCGTGGTCGGGGTGGTGGTCGGGGTCGGCGTGGGCGTCGGGGTGGTGGTGCCGCCGAAGTTGCCGTACACCTCGACGCCGTACAGCGAGTAGCCGTACGAGGTGCCCCGGGCGGTGCCGTAGACGCGCAGGTAGCGGCCCTTGCCGCTGAGGCCGGTCCAGTCGTCGGTGCCGCCGTTGCCGGCGGTCTCGTTGGCGAGTCTGGTCCAGGTCGTGCCGTCGTCGGAGACCTCGACGCGGTACGTCTTGGCGTACGCGGCCTCCCAGTTGAGGCTGACCCGGGTGACGTTGGCGGAGGCGCCGAGGTCGACCCGGATCCACTGCGGGTCCTTGCCCTCGACGCTGGCCCAGCGGGTGGCCGGGTTGCCGTCGAAGGCGTTCTGGGCCCCGTACGAGGAACCCTCGACGGAGGAGGCGGTGGCGGGCTTGCCGGTGGATATGACGGTGTCGACGGCGGCTCCGGCCCGGTCGGGGGCGACCAGCAACAGGCCGCCGACCAGCAGGAGTACGGCGGCGAGGACGATGCCGACGGTGCCGGGGCGGGTTGCTCCGGTCAGTCGATGGGACGGTTGAGGGTGCAGGCGCATGTCTGAACTCCCTGGCCTGGGAAGGGGCGAGAGCTGGGCACCAAAGCGGACCCGCCCCCGGTGAGGGCGGTGTTCCAGCGGCCGGGTCAGAGCTCTCGCTGAGCGCGTCACGCCCCGAGGTCAGGGCACCGCGCCGAGCCGCCGCCGTGAATGCTAGCGGTTAGGAAAGTTTCCTACCAGTGCTCGGGCGGCCCTGATTCCGGGCCTGTTCCGGGGTCGGGCGTCGCCGGAATCAGTGCCACTGGGAGGACGTGCCGCTGCCGCCGAGGGCCCAGACCAGCAGCAGGATCAGCCCCGCGACCAGCAGCACCATCAGCACGCAGCCGGATATCCCGACCAGCCGGGATGCTCTCTTCTCGCTCACCCGCCCATCTCAGCCGGGTGGTCAACGAACAGTCAAGTATCCGCTCTGGTACGAACGTTCAGCGCTCGGCGGCCACCCGGGCGAGCGCCGACTCGGCCCGGTCGAGCTCGTCGGTCAACGCGGCCCGCAGGGTCGGCAGCAGGGCCAGCGCGGCCCTGGCCGCCTCCGGCGGGGCGTCCGGGTCGGCCCGGACGGCGGCGACCGCCGCCGCCGTCGGCATCGGGGTGAGCGCGGTCTCCCAGGCGGACCGGTGCTCGGCGGTGGCGTAACGGGAGGTCAGGAACTCGATCGGGGTGAGCGCCAGACCCTCCGCCGGACCGTCCGCCGGGCCGTCCGACGGCTCGTCCGCCCGGTTCGGCTCGGCCAGCCGGTGCGACGGCAGCAGCCAGGCGATCCCGTCCCGGGCGATCAGCTCGAAGGCCCGGTTCTCGTCCGGGGCCGCCGAGCTGCCGAGGGTGGCGGCCGCCAGCAGCCGGGTGAGCATCCGCTCCTCCCGGTGGTCGGCGGTGCGTTCCGGGTACGGCCGGTCGCCGATCATCTGCTCCAGGTGGTACCGCTGGCCCCAGTTGCCCACCCAGCGGTGCAGCGCGCCTGCCCTGGTCTCCCGGATCGCCGCCAGCGCCAGCGCCCTGGTGGTCAGGTCGCGCCGGGCCAGCACGGCCGCGTTCTCCGGCCCGTCCTGGGTCAGCGCGGACCGCACGTCGGCCACCGCGGGCCCGTCGTACCAGCGGAGCGTCCAGCTCTGCCGGGCCGGGTCGAACAACGGCTCGACGCTGACGCGGTGCTGGGTGCCGAGCCGCTCGGCGAGCCGGCGCAGACGCGCCTCACGTGAGGTAGGGGGCATGACCGCACCCTAGTGCGGCGTCCGGCAAGGTCTGCCCCGGCACGCCCGGCGGCTCACCCGTCCTGCCGCACGTCGGTCAGGCGCACGCCCGTCAGGCGCAGCGCCGCTCCCCGAAGTTGATCCGCTGGAGCTCCAGGGCGCCCGGCCGGGAGAGCACCACGGTGCTCGCGCAGCCGTCCACCGGGCCCGCCGAGGCCGCCAGGCCGGCGTGCAGCCGGGCGGTGGCCCACCGGTGTCTGGCGAAGGCGTACGCGGAGACCCGGCGGCCCCGGGCCCGCTGGCCCTGCTTGGCCTGCAGCGGGCTGCTGTCCAGCACGATCAGGTGCAGCCGCCGGCCCTGCCGGGCGGCGGTCCTGGACAGCCAGTCGCGCACCCAGGGCAGTGTGCCGCAGTCGTGCACCACCAGCGGACCGCCCGTCAGCAGCGCCCGGCGCAGCCGCCGGTAGTGCCGCAGGCGCACCAGCGGCCGGTACAGCGCGTACGGCAGCCAGCCCGGCAGCCGGGCGGCCCAGTGCTCGCGGCTCTGCTGGGAGTCGATCACCGGCGCCTTGGCACAGCGCCGCATCAGGGTGCTCTTGCCGCTGCCGGGCAGCCCGGAGACCACCACCAGGTCGTCGGCCGGATACTGGAGCGCGGCGGGGGTGGGCCCGGGGCGGAGGTCGTGCAGCCCGTGCGGCCGCAGTGGTTCGAGCCCCCTCGGTGTGCGTGACCCCCGGGGTTGGCCCGGCACCCGAGGTCCGGCCGGAGCCGTCCGGACGGGGCCCGGACTGACGGTCTCGTGCACTGCCCCTCCTTCACGATCCCGAAGACCTGCCCTGATCGGGCAAGCCTTCACCAAGAAAGAGTAATGGGCGGGGCCGACGGCGGACCGGTCGGCGGACGACTGGCGCCCGTCCGCAGCGGCATCGGGACCCGGCTGTGACGTTGCGGGTGAGACCGTAGCCGCACTGTTGCCGTTTCCTTACGGTGCGAATGATCTTGGCTGGCCGGTTCGTGGCATTCTGGTCGGTCTCTGACGGGCAGACAGTGGGCGGGGTAGGGGGCGGTGCGGATGAGGTTCTGCTTTCTGGTGGAGGAGCAGTACCGGAACGACGGCATACCGGTGGACGTGGTCCGGCAGCTGGCGGACTGGGGCCACCGGGTGGACGTGCTGCGCCCGGGCGGTTCGCTGCTCGATCTCGGCCGGCTGGTGCGGGCGGGCAGCCACGACGCGTGGGTGCTGAAGACGGTCTCCGGCGGACCGGGGCTCGGCCTGCTGGAGGCCGCCGCGGCGGCCGGGCTGACCACGGTGAACGACGCCCGGTCGATCCGGTGCGTACGGGACAAAGCGAGCGCGGCGGTCCGGGCGGCCGGTCTGGGCCTGCCGGTCCCCGAGACCTGGGCGGCGGCCCGGCTGGCCGACCTGGCCCAGATACCCGCCGACCGGTACCCGCTGGTGGTGAAGCCGGCCGAGGGCAGTCAGGGGCGGTCCGTGCACCGGGTCGACGATCCCGGGCAACTGGTGCTGGCCGCCGGTGAGTTCGCCGGCGAAGGAATGCTGATCGCGCAGCCCTGGGTGCAGAACTCCGGCATCGACCTCAAGGTCTACTGCGTGGACGGCGAGCTGTTCGGCACCGAGCGGACCTCACCGCTGGTGCCGGGCAAGCGGAAGGAGCGGGCGGTGCCGCTCAGCGCCGAGGTGGCCGCGATCGCCGCCGAGGTCGGCGCGGTCTACGGGCTCGACCTGTACGGCGTGGACGTCGTGCTCGGTCCGGACGGGCCGATCGTGGTGGACGTGAACGACTTCCCGAGCTTCCGTCAGGTGCCGGACGCCGTCCCCCGGGTGGCCCGGGCGATCATCAACCTGGCCAGAAGGGGCGCGACGACCCCGGCGCCGGTCCTGCCGGTGCCCCGGGTGGAGCTTGACCCGGTCGGCGGGGGCGTGCGGTGAGGGTCGGGGTGATCGCCCGCGACCCCCGGCACCCGCTGCTGACCGCGACGGCGGCGCTGCTCACGGCGGCCGGGCACTGGGTGGAGTTCGCCGCCCCGGACCCGGCCGACCCGGCCGACGTCTACCTGCTCAAGGCCCGCACGCCGACCGCGCTGGCGCTGGCCAGGCGGCTGGAGGCGGCGGGCGCGGTGGTGCTCAACTCGGCGGCCGCCACCGAGCGTTGCCAGGACCGGGCGCTGATGGCCGAGCTGGCCCTGGCGGCCGGACTGCCGTTCGCCCCGTCGCTGTCGCCCAACGCGCTGCGCTACCCGCTGGTGGTGAAGAGCCGGCACAGCCGCAAGGACGACCTGGTCGCCAAGGTGCTGGACCCGGCCGGGCTGGCCGAGTTGCGCCGGCGGTGGCCGGACGAGCCGCTGGTGCACCAGGAGTTCGCCCCGGGCGACGGCTGGGACCGCAAGCTCTGGGTGGTCGGCCGCCAGGTCTTCGGCGAACTCCGCCGCTCCGAACTGGCGGCCGGCTCCGGCAGCGAGAGCTGGACCGTGCCGCTGGAGCTGGCCGAACTGGCGCTCTGGGTGGGCGAGGTGTTCGCCCTGGACGTCTACGGGGTGGACGTCCTGGAGACCGACGGCACCCCGCTGGTGGTGGACGTGAACGCCTTCCCGGGCATCCGCGGCCAGCAGGGCGCCCCCGAGGCGGTGGTCCGGCTGGTGCAGCGTCAACTGCCGAGCCCCGCCCGGGAGGGGGCCCGATGGCTACGCGGGACCGGCGGCTGGGGGAGCTGACCGGTCGGGCCGGGCCGGGTCCTCGGTGACGGTGAGTCGGGTGACGGCGGTGCGGCCGTCGCGGAAGAAGCGGCCGAACCGGGCGCGGGCGGCCAGCATGGCCAGCGCGCCGGTGGCGATCGAGCCGACGCCGAGCAGGAAGACCCCGCCGACGCCGTGGAAGGAGGTGCTGCCGTACCCGGGGTCGTACATGTCGACGGCGCTGCGGACGAACGCGGCCAGCATCAACAGCCCGCCCAGCAGCGGGAGTAGGCCGCGCAGCAGCAGGTCGCGCGCGGAGCCGCGGAGCCGACCGCGGAAGTACCAGACGCAGGCGAGCGCGGTGACGCCGTAGTAACAGGCGATCAGCAGGCCGATGCAGAGGATCGCCTCGCCGAGGAAAGCGCCCGGCAGCAGGGTGAGCAGCACCAGCAGGACGGCGGTGGCGGCGCCGAAGAAGACCGTCCCGAAGCCGGGGGTGCGTCGGCGCGGGTGGATCCGGGCGAACGCCGCCGGCAGCGCGCCGTGCGCACTCATCGACAGCGCGCCCCGGGAGCTGCCCACCAGGCTGGTGAGCAGGGCGGAGACGGCCGAGACGCAGACCGCGAGCTGCATCACCTTGGCGAGCGCGGTGCCGAGTACCGGCGGGGCGAGGGTCGCCAGCACGTCGCCCGCGCTGTCCGGGTTGCCGAGGCCGGTGCCGGTGTCGCCCGTCCCGGCGTAGCCGATCGCGGCGAAGGCGGTGAACAGGTAGGTGCCGAGCAGGATCAGGGTGGAGAGCACGGCGGCCTTGCCGGAGACCCGGCTGCCGTCCCTGGTCTCCTCGTTGGCGGTGATCAGCGCGTCCCAGCCCCAGTAGATGAACAGGCAGAGCAGGACCGCCTCGGCGAAGGAGCCGAAGTCGGCGAAGCCCAGCGGATCGAGCCAGGCCAGCGACGGCGCCTCGGCGCCGGGCCGGGCGAAGGCGGCCACGCCGAAGCCGAGCAGCGCGAACAGCTGGAGGCCGAGCAGGACGTACTGGACCGAGGCGGCGAGCTGGAGGCCCCGGTGGGCTATCGCGGTGGCGCCGGCCAGCAGCAGGACGGCGGTGGCCGCGACCGCCGCCTCCGAGTCGGCCAGGCCGGTCAGGCCGAGCAGGTTCAGCAGGTACGTGGCGCCGACCTGGGCGAGCGCGGTCATCGCGATCAGGGTGGCGGTCTGCGGCACCCAGCCGCCCGCGAGCCAGCCGGTCGAGGGGCCGAAGGCGCGGGTGGTCCAGACGAAGGTGGTGCCGCAGTCCGGCAGCTCCCGGTTGAGCTCGCGGAAGGCGAAGGCGGTGAGCAGGATCGGGACGAAGCCGAGCAGCAGCGCGGCCGGGGCCAGCTGACCGACCGTCAGGGTCACCAGGCCCAGGGTCACGGCGATGCTGTACGCGGGGGCGACCGAGGACAGGCCGAGGGCGACCGCGGCCGCCAGTCCCACCGAGCCGCCGCGCAGGCCCTTGTCGGTGGTGCGGGCGGGCGGTGGGCTCGTTCTGCCCTCGACGTCGGTGGGGTTCGTCGTCATGGCGCGCTCCTCGGGGGTTGGCCGCTTGTTAAACGTGGATTTAAGAGGAGCGGGACGCCATGGTCAAGTGCTGGAGCTGTATCGTTAAATATGAAAAAAAAGCCCGCCCGGTCCATGCCCATGGGGGCGGACCGGACGGGCGTTGGGGGCGGGTCACCAGGCCGGGACGACCTGTTCGCCGGTGTCGGTGCGGTGGATGGTGATGGCCTCGACCGGGCAGAGCTCGGCCGCGTCGGTGAGCTGGCCGAGGTGCACCGGGGTCGGGGCCAGCAGTTCGGCGCGGCCGTCCGGGCCGAGGGTCAGGTCGGCGGGGGCGGTGGCGGCGCAGGCGCCCGTGCCGACGCAGCGGGTGCGGTCGACCCGGCTCTCCAGCGGGGCGCTCACCAGGTGACCGGCAGGGTGAGCGGGCTGCGGGTGAGCAGGCCCTCGCGCCACTCGATCTGCTCGACGGGGTGGGCGATCCGGAGGTCCGGCAGCCGCGCGGCCAGGCTGTGCAGGCCGGACTCCAGCTCCATCCGGGCCAGCCAGGCGCCGAGGCAGTGGTGCGGCCCGGCGCCGAAGGTCAGGGTGGCCGCCCCGACCGGGGCGAACAGGTCGGCCCACTCGCCCTCGGCCGGCACCGGGTGGACCGCCGGGTCGTGGTTGGCCGCGAAGGTGTCGGCGGCGACCACCGCACCGGCCGGGATGGTGACCCCGCCGATCTCCAGCTCCTCGGTGGCGCGCCGGAGCATCCCGGGCAGCGCCACCCGGTCGCCCAACGGGATGGTGCGCAGCAGCTGTTCGGTGGCGGTGCCGGCCTCGTCCAGGGAGGCGCCGATCCGGGCCCAGGCCGCCCGGTCCTCGGTGAGCAGGAAGACCAGCGCGTTGCCGAGCGTGGTCATGGTGGTCTCGTGCCCGGCGACCACCAGGCCGAGCACCAGCTTGGTGAGCTGCATCTCGGTCACGCCGTCGGTCTCGGCGGCGGCCTGGACCAGGCTGCTGACCAGGTCGTCGCCGGGGTTCTTGCGCCGCTCCAGCACCAGGTCGAAGGAGAACGCGCCGAACTCGGCCATCGCCTGCTGGATCTCCTCGGCGGTGTACGCCGTGGTGGAGAGCGCGTGGTCGCTCCAGTCGCCGAGCTTGTGCAGGTCGAGCCCGTCCAGCCCCATCAGCCGGCTGATCACGGCGACCGGCAGCCGCCGGGTGTAGCCGGCCACCACGTCGGCCGGGGCCGGCTGGGCCACCAGCTCGTCGATCAGCTCGTCGACGACCGTGGAGACCCACGGGCGCCAGCGCTCGATCGCCCGTGGGGTGAAGGCGCGTTGGACGGTGCGGCGGAGCTTCTGGTGCTCCACGCCGTCGATGTTGAGCAGGCCGTCCGGGTCGTCCAGCAGGTTGGGGACGACCGAGAGAGCGGGCGCGTCCGGCGCGTAGAGCGAGGCCCGGTCCAGGCGCGGGTCGGTGAGCGCCTGCCGGACGTCGGCGTGCCGGGTGAGCAGCCAGGCCGGGGTGCCGGTGGGGAGTTCGGTGAGCCGAGGCGGACCCGGTTCGGCCTGGCGCAGGCAGTGCAGGGGGACGAGGGGAGCGGTGGTCATGACGGCTTCTTCCTCTGCTGGTGGTGCCGAGGGATACGGGGCCGGGGGACGGGGCGGAACTCGACGGAGCGAGTCCGGGCCACCACCGACCGTAAGCCCCCGGTGTCGCGCCCGACAGGGCGCGAACCGGCCAAGCGGGCGCGCCATTCGGTCACCGGGCGCCCCCGCCGTCACCACCGACGGTGTGTCAGACCCCGTCCTCCGCCGGAAGCCGGCCCGCCTTGACGGCCGCGACCAGTTCGGCGTGGTCGGCCTCGGTCCGGTCCGCGTACGCCACCGCGAAGGCGGCGATCGCCTCGTCCAGCGCCTCGTTCTTGCCGCAGTAGCCGGAGACCACGGCCGCGTCCACGGTGTGCGCGTGCGCCCTGGCCAGCAGCGCGCCGGTCAGCCGGCCGTAGTCGTCGAGCTGTCCCGACTGCAGCGCGGCCGGGTCGACGCTGCCCTTGCGGTTACGGAACTGCCGTACCTGGTACGGGAGTCCGTCCACCGTGGTCCAGCCCATCAAGGTGTCGCTGACCACCTGCATGCGCTTCTGCCCGAGCACCACCCGCTGGCCCTCGTGCGCGACCACCTCGGTCACCCCGTACCCCGCCCTGGCCAGATGCGGCAGCAGCACCGAGGGCCGGGCCTCCTTGACCTGGAGCACCAGCGCCTCGCCGCGCTGGTCGAGCAGCAGCACCACGTACGAGCGGGTGCCGACGCTGCCGGTGCCGACCACCCGGAAGGCCACGTCCTGGACGCTGTACCGGGACAGCAGCGGGTGCAGCTCGACCGGGACGGTGGCCAGGTAGCCGGTCAGCGCGGCGGCCACCGAGGAGGCGGTGCGGTCGTCGACCTCGCTGAGCACCGGCGGGGCCGGGACGAAGCGGTGCCGGCCCTCCGGGTCCTCGACGGTGGCCTTGGCGGCGAACCGGGCGCTGGTGTTCTTGAGTGCCTTGGCGGCCACCCCGCCGATCACGTCCCGGAGTTCGTGCGCGTCGGTGACGGTGACCAGCTGCTCGTCGGCGATCGCGTTCCAGGCCTCTATCGCGGGCAGCGCGGACAGCACCCGCATGGTCCGGCGGTAGGAGCCGACCGTGTCGTACGCGGCGCTGCGGCACTCGTCCTCGCTCGCGCCGGACTGACGGCCCGCCAGCACCAGGCTGGCGGCCAGCCGCTTGAGGTCCCACTCCCAGGGGCCCGGCACGGTCTCGTCGAAGTCGTTGATGTCCATCACCAGCCGGCCCCTGGCGTCGCCGTAGAGACCGAAGTTGGCGGCGTGCGCGTCCCCGCAGAGCTGGGCGGTCAGGCCACTGGTCGGCCCGGTGCCCAGGTCGTGGGCCATCAGCCCGGCCGAGCCGCGCAGGAAGGCGAACGGCGAGGCGGCCATCCGGCCGGTGCGGATCGGCGCCAGGTGCGCCAGCCGTCCGACGTTGGCGGACTCCACCGAACCGACCACGTCCGGCCGGTCGGCGGGCAGCTCCAGCCTGTTGTGCGACTCGCGCGGCGTCTTCTCCCGCAGCCGCTTGCCACGCCGTCTCGCCCCACCCTGCGGCGGCCATGCCGCGAACCCGTCGACCTCGAACTCCCGCACTGCGACCCCTCCCGTACCTGATTGACGGGAGGTACGGTACCGCGCGCGGGGCCCGGTGAGCAGGCACGTAGCATTCCGGTATGGCCCATGATCTCGACGCCCTCGGTGACTCCTTCCACGACTTCTGGCGGGAGCGGCACCTGGCCACCTTCACCACGCTGCGCCCGGACGGCACCCCGCACGTCGCCCCGGTCGGGGTGAGCTACGACCCGGAGACCCGGATCGCCCGGGTGATCAGCAGCGGCAGCAGCCGCAAGGCGCTCAACGTGCTGGCCGCAGGCGAGGCCGGGCTGCGGGTGGCGGTCTGTCAGGTGGACCGGGCCCGCTGGTGCACGCTGGAGGGCACCGCGGTGGTGCGGTCCGAGCCCGAAGCGGTCGCCGAGGCCGAGCGCCGGTACACCGAGCGGTACCAGACGCCGCGGGTGAACCCGGCCCGGGTGGCGATCGAGATCACCGTGGACCGGGTGCTCGGCCGGTTCTGAGCGATTCCCGGCCAGAGTGAACAGCGGGACGTTTATCGGCTGTTGAGCCGGGCGGGGCAGCATCGGCGGAGTCGAAGACACGGACCGTCAGATTGCGAAGCCCTCACCGTGAACGAGCAGGACACCGCCAACTTCCAACGGCTGCTGGACCGGCTGGCCGGCTACTTCGAGGCGGACCACGCGACGGTCCGGAGCGGTGACCCGCTCCGGACCGAACAGGCGTTGCCGGAGCGTCAGTTGACCGCGACGGCGGACCAGGCCGCGGCGACCGCGGCGTACTCGGCGCTGCCGGCCCCGTAGAGGTCGGTGGCGGCCTTGAGGGTGGCGGTGCGGGCACCCGCGTAGTTGGTGCTCGAGGTCATGTAGACCGTCAGCGCGCGGTACCAGATCTTGCCCAGCTTGTCCCGGCCGATGCCGGTGACCGCCGAGCCATCGCAGGTCGGGCTGTCGTACGGGACGCCGTTGACCACCCGGGCGCCGCTGCCCTCGGCGAGCAGGAAGGCGAAGTGGTTGGCCACGCCGGAGGAGTAGTGCACGTCCAGGCCGCCGACGCTGGAGCTCCAGCAGTCCGCGGACTTGGTGTCCTTGGACGGCTTGTCCATGAAGCGCAGCGCCTCCTTGCCGAAGCCGGGCTTCACGATCTCCTCGCCGATCAGGTAGTCACCGGGGTCGCCGCCGTTGGCCGCGTACCACTCGACCAGGGTGCCGAAGATGTCCGAGGTGGCCTCGTTCAAGCCGCCGGACTCGCCGGAGTAGGTGAGCTTGGCGGTGCGCGAGGTGACGCCGTGCGACATCTCGTGCCCGGCCACGTCCAGCGAGACCAGCGGGCCGAAGACGTTGCCGTCCCCGTCGCCGTAGGTCATGCAGAAGCAACTGTCCTGCCAGAAGGCGTTGTTGTAGTTGCTGCCGTAGTGCACCCGGTTGTACGCGCCCTTGCCGTCGCCGGCGATGCCGTTGCGGCCGTGCACGTTCTTGTAGTAGTCCCAGGTGACGTTGGTGCCGTACTGGGCGTCGACCGCCGCGGTGGCGCGGTCGGCGTTGGTGCCGGTGCCCCAGTGGTTGTCGGCGTCGGTGAACAGGGTCGCGGGCGCCCGGCTGAAGCAGATGGTGCCGAAGCACAGGTCGGTCTTGTTGGCCGCGTCACCGGTGTAGGTGTTGCCCCGGGTCGGGTCCTTCAGCTGGTAGGTGGAGCCGGAGAGCGTCGACTCCAGTGGCACGGTGCCGCCGTAGAGCGACTGCCCGTCGCCGGTCGCGGTCTCGATCGCGTCCCAGGCGTCGATCTGCGCCCCGGTCCGGGCGTCCACCAGCACGGTGCGGGCGACCGGGTTGCCCAGCGAGTCCTGCCCGCTCGCGGTGGTCTGCCAGGCCAGCCGGGGTGCGCCGTGCAGCGCGTCGATTACCAACTGCGGTGCGGCTTCGGCCTTCTGGACGGCCTTGCCCTCCGCCTTGGCCGAGCGGTTCAGCTCGCCGACGGCCAGCCGGCCGGCGCTGTCGGCGGAGACCGCGGGCGTGGTGGAGGCGACGGTTATCGAGCCCGCCACGGCGCGGTCGGTGGACTTGGCCGCGCCACCGGGCGCCAGATGTTCGATCAGGTCGCCGCCCAGTACGGGCAGTCCCGCGTAGGTGCGGTCGTACCGGACGTGCCGGCTGCCGTCCTGGTCGGTCACCACGTCCCGGACGGTCCGGGCCTCCGAACGGGAGGCCGAGGCGGCGCCGTCCGGGGTGACGGCGGGGGCGGCGGCGGTGGTCAACGCGCCGGCGGCCAGGGCGACCACGGTGGCGACTGCGGCGGTTCGCATGCGGATGTGCATCGTGCTCCTCGGATCTCGGGGGCGCCGGACGGACGGAGCCATGGGTCGGCTCGGTCCCCGGGCGGGATGCGATGAGACAGACTGCGAACCGGCAGCGAACCGTCGAGCGCACGCGTGAGGGGGAGGCGCTGTACGTGTGAGGACTGGAAGGGGCGGACGCTGCCGGGACGCCAGTTCTACATGTACCGGTCATCCCGTGTCCAGAGTGCGGACTCCTACCGCCCGCCCCGCCCGCCCCTTCAGCGACCGTCAGGCCGTCGGGGAGGCGTCCTCGAACGCCTCCTGAATGCTCGTCCAGAGCCGGACCCGGCCGGCCAGCGCGGTGCGCACGGTCTCCGCGCACTCGTCCCACTTCCGCTGGTCGTCGCCGCACAGGTCGATCAGCATCTGCATCGCCATCGGCGTGTGCAGCTCGCCGTCCACCTCGATGTGCCGGGCCAGGTAGTCCTTGAAGACGGTGAGCACGCCGTCCGGGTCCTCGATCCGGATCACCTGCTCGAACATCTCCGGGATCAGGTCCTCACGCCCGAAGGCGAAGGCCGCCGCCCGGCAGTGCACCGGCGCGCTCTCGATGATGTCCCAGGTGACGGAGGTGAAGTCGGCCGCCGCCGAGGGCACCTGAGCCAGCTTCAGTGCCTCCGGCACCGCCGTGCCCCGGCCCAGCAGCTCCAGGAACGCCGCCATCGGAGCGGTGTCGGCGCCCGCCTGGCGCATGCCGTCCAGGTACAGCTCGAAGTGGCTGATGAAGCCCTCGCCGAGCTCGTCGCTCTCCTCCACCAGCACGATCTCGTTGATCAGTCTGCGGCTCGCGGTCGGGCCGGTCGGCAGCCACGGCACGTCCACGCTGGTCAGCTCGCGCTGCAGGCTCTTCAGCAGCGACATGAAGTCCCAGACCGCGAAGACGTGCCGCGCCAGGAAGGTGCGGACCCGGGCCTGGCTGTTCAGCTCGGCGTAGATCGCGTGGTCCACCACCTGGCGGCGGAGCGGCTCGATCGCGGCCTGCAGGCCGGACAGGCCCGGGTGCGTACGGTCCCAGCTGTAACGGTTGTTGGACATCTCTGCTCCCGGGAGGTCAGTGCGTGGGTCAGTGCTTGAGGACGGCGTGGACGGCGTGCCGGAGCTGGTCCCGACCGGGCTGCAGGGCCCGGTCGAGCTCGCGGGCGAACGGCAGTACGGCGCCGTCCGGGCGGGTGATCCGGCGGGGCGGTGCGGTCAGGCGGTACTGCTCGGCGGCGGTGGCCAGGATCTCCGCCCCGATCCCGCAGCTGCGGTTGGAGTCGTCGATCACCACCAGCCGCCCGGTCTTCTCCAGCGAGGCGCCGAGCGCCTCCCAATCGAAGGGGTACAGGGTGCGCGGGTCAAATACCTCGACCGAGACTCCATCTTCGGCCAACTCCGTTGCCAGCGCCAGGGCTTCGTGCACCAGATGGCCGACGGCGACCACCGTGACGTCGGTGCCTGGACGGTGCACCCGGGCCCGGCCGAGCGGGATCACCGGCAGCGGCCCGGTGACGTCGTCCCGGACGCCGAGTGCGGCCGCCGGGGCGAAGACCACCACCGGGTCCGGATCGGCGATCGCCGACCGGAGCAGCCCGTAGGCGTCGGTGGGCGTGGCGGGCACCACGGTCTTCACGCCCATGTGGGCGAACAGCCCGTACGGGTGGTCCGAGTGCTGCCCGGCCCAGCCGTCCCGGGAGCCCGAGCCCGGCACCAGGCAGGTCAACGGCACACTGGCCTGACCACCCGTCATCAGCGAGAACTTGTGGGCCTGGTTGACGAGTTGCTCGAAGACCAGGAAGAGCAGTGCCGGGATCTGGAACTCGATCACCGGCCGCAGCCCGGCCAGTGCCGCGCCGACCGCCACCCCGGTGAAGCCCTGCTCGGAGAGCGGGGTGTCCACCACCCGGCTCGCCCCGAACCGTTTCTGCAGCCCGAGGGTCGGCCCGGCCAGACCGGCCCCGATGTCCTCGCCGAGCAGACAGACCGAGGGGTCATCGGCCAGTGCGTCGGCCAGCGCCCGGTTCAGCGCCTTGGTGTACGACAGCCAGCTCATGCCACCGCCCCCGCCCGGGGCCGCAGCCCGCTCGCGTACAGGTGGTCGCAGGCGCCGGCCGGGTCCGGGGCGGGTGAGTTGAGCGCGAACTCCCGGGCCTGGGCCAGCTGTTCGGACACCTCCTGATCCAGCGCGGTGGGGTCCCCGATCAGCGCGGCGGCCCGGAGGAGCGGGTCGCGCTCGCGCCAGGCGGCGATCTCCTCGGCCGGGCGGTAGTCCACCTTGAGCCGCCGTTCCATGGTGTGGTGCCCCTCGAACCGGTACGTCCGGCACTCCAGGAAGACCGGCCCGCCCCCCGAGCGGGCCCGGGCCGCCGCTTGGAGCGCCGCCTCCCGGACGGCCTCGGTGTCCATGCCGTCCACCGCCACCGCCGGGATGCCGAAGGCCTCGGCCCGGCCGAGCGCGGTGCCCGCCACCGCGACGGCGGCGGGCAGCGTGGTGGCGTACCCGTTGTTCTCGCAGACGAAGACCACCGGCAGCTGCCACATCGCGGCCAGGTTGAAGGACTCCAGCAGCACGCCCTGGTTGAGCGCGCCGTCCCCGAAGAAGCTCACCACCACCCGCTGCTCACCGGCCAGTTGGGCCGCCCAGGCGGCGCCGACCGCGATCGGCGCACCCGCGCCGACGATGCCGTTGGCACCCAGGATGCCGAGCGAGAGGTCGGCGGCGTGCATCGAACCGCCCCGGCCCTTGTTCAACCCGGTGGTGCGGCCGAGGAGTTCGGCCAGCAGCCGGGCCGGGTCGGCACCCTTGGCGAGCACGTGCCCGTGGCCCCGGTGCGTGCTGGTCAGCTGGTCCTCCGGCCGCAGTGCCGAGCAGACCCCGACCGCGACGGCCTCCTGCCCGATGTACGGGTGCGTACCGCCGACGATGTCGCCGGAGCGGACCAGCTCCAGGGCCAGTTCCTCGAAGCCCCGGATCAGCCGGACCATCCGGTACCGGTCGGCCGGGGACTCCAGGCACACGCCGTCGGCCGGCGTTCGCAGCCTCACACCGCACCTTGCCAGATCGGCGGGCAGAACTCCGGGTCGGCGTAGTCGGGGCGCCCGTCGGCGGTCCGGCGGACCAGCAGGTCGTGGTTGTAGACCACGGGGGCGCCGTCGGGCCGGGTGTGGGCGCGGTACTCGTTGGCGCCGTCCTGCAGGTGCAGCGAGACCGCCCGGCGCGGGACCTCGGCCAGGTTCGGGCCGCTGCCGTGGTAGGTGCGGCAGTGGTGGAAGCTGACGTGACCGCGCGGGATCACCATCGGGATCTTGCGGACCTCGGCGCCGTTGTACTCGGCGTTCTCGACCAGCAGTTGCTCCAGTTCGCTGCGGTCGCGCTGGGCGAAGTGCCGGCTGGAGTCCTCGCCCGCGGGCCGCTCCCGCCAGCGGTGGCTGCCGTCCACCATGGTGATGGTGCCCATCTCCTCCCCGCAGTCGTGGAACGGGATGAACGCGGTGAGCATCCGCTCGGAGGTGCTGGTGGCCCAGTAGTGCCGGTCGAAGTGCCAGGGCACCTGGTTGCTCGGCTCGCCCGGGATCGGCGGCTTGAGGATCAGGGTGGCCTGGAAGACCCGGATCTCCTCGGCCTCCGCCAGCAGCGCGGCGACGGCCCCGAGCAGCGGCTTGCGCAGGATCCGCCCGATCGCCTCGCTCTCGTAGTGCACGTAGTCGTTGTGCCGCTGGACCGGTCCGTGCGAGGGCTCCCAGGCGGCCAGGTTCGGCGGACGGACGGCCAGCGTGCGGTCGCGGTGGCCCTCGTAGTACTTCTCGGTGGCGTCCTGGAGGAGATCGAGCTCCTCGTCGGTGAACAGCTTCCGGGACAGGTACCAGCCGCGCTCGGCGTACTCGGCCGCCTCTTCCGGCGTCGGGAGCAGGGCCCGCTCGGCCTCGGTCAGTTCGAACTCGGTCATCGGTGCTCCTCAGTTGGCCGGGGCGGTGGTGGTCGCGGTCTGCTGGCGTTCGACGGCCTCGTAGAGGGCCCGGATGTTGGCGGAGCCGAAGGTGCCGGCGCCCTGACGCTCGATCAGCTCCAGGAAGAAGGTCCGCCGGTCGTGCGCCGAGCGGGTGAAGATCTGGTACAGCTGGCCGCCGTGGTCCTGGTCGACCAGTACGTTCAGCTCGCGCAGGGTCGTGACCGGGACGCTGGTGGCCCCGATCCGCTCCGGCAGCGCGTCGTAGTAGGTCTGCGGGGTGGAGAGGAACTCGACTCCGCGCCCGGCGAGTTCGCGCACCGCGGTGGTGATGTCGCCGGTGTGGAAGGCCAGGTGCTGGACGCCCGAGCCCTCGTGCCGGTCCAGGAAGGTGTCGATCTGGCCCGGCGAGCGGGCGGTGTCCGGCTCGATCAGAGTGAAGGTGACCAGCCCGGACGGGCTCTGCACCACGCTGGAGTCCATCGCCTGGGCGCCGACCTCGATGTACTCGTCGAAGATCCGGCGGAAGCCGAGCGCCTGCTCGCAGAACTTCACCGCCCCGGCCAGCTCCCCGGCCGGCACGCAGAGCGCGGCGTGGTCCAGGAACTGCAACAGGTCGGCGGTGGGGGCTGATTGCTCCGGCTCGGGGACGAACCGCAGCGCGACGTCCCCGAAGCCCGCCACCAGTCCGGGCGCCAGCGGACGGGCGCCGTTGCGCAGCGCCCGGTCCAGCGCGGCGGCCGGATCGGCGCAGCCGAGCGCGAAGACCGCCACCCCGTCACCGTGCCGGGCCACGAACTCGGCCACCGGGTGGTCGGGTTGCCCGGCCGAGCTGAGCAGGAGGCGGATCGTGCCCTGGCGCACCCAGACCCGCCGGACCCCCGGTTCGGCGGCGACCGGCGGCTCCCGGGTGAAGGCGTACGCCTCGACCAGGTAGGCGGCGAACAGGTCCGCGTCGGCGCAGTGGAACTCGACGTGGGCGATGCTCTGGATGGTCAACGGATCTCTCCCGGCTGGTATCTGGTGGCGCGGGTGGATGGCGGGCCGAAGATCAGGCTCAGGTTGTGACCGCCGAAGGCGAAGGAGTTGGAGAGCGCGGCCCGGACCGGTCCGGTGCGCGCGGCACCCCGGACGTGGTCGAGGTCGCAGGCCGGGTCGGGATCGTCCAGGTTGACGGTGGGCGGTAGTTCGCCCCGGGCCACGGCCAGCACCGAGACCACCGCCTCGACCGCACCGGCCGCCCCCAGCAGATGGCCGGTGGAGCCCTTGGTGGAGCTGACGGCCGGCCGGCCGGTGCCGAACACCTCGCGCAGCGCGGCGACTTCGGCCAGGTCGCCGAGCTTGGTACCGGTGCCGTGCGCGTTGACGTAGTCGATGTCGCCGGGGGCCAGACCGGCGCTGCGCAGCGCCAGACGCATCGCGTCGGCGGCGCCGGCACCGTCCGGGCGGGGCATGGTCGGGTGGTGCGCGTCGGTGCTGCCGCCCCAGCCGGCCAGGTCGGCGTAGCCCGCCGCACCCCGGGCGTCGGCGTGCTCGGCCCGCTCGACCACCAGGACGGCGCTGCCCTCGCCGAGCACGAAGCCGTTCCTGCGGGCGTCGAACGGACGGCTGGCCTGCCCGGGATCGTCCCAACCCTGGGCCAGTGCGCGGGCGTTAGTGAAGGCGGCGGCGATGGTCGGGTGCAGCGAGGACTCGCTGCCGCCGCACACCACCACGTCCGCCTCGCCCGCCCGGATCAGCCGGAGTGCCTCGGCGACCGCCTGGGCCCCGGCCGCGCAGGCGGTGACGGGTGCCGAACTGTAGCCCCGGACACCGTGCTTGATGGCGATCCGGGCGGCCGCCATGTTGGCCAGCATGCCCGGCAGCAGGTACGGGCTGACGGCGGGTCGGCCGCGTTCCAGGCGGCGGTGCGACTGCTGCTCGAAGGTCTCCAGGCCGGCCCCGCCGGTGCCCAGCACCACGGCGATCCGGTCCGGGGCGACGTCCCGGCCGACCACGATCCCGGCGTCCGCCAGCGCGTCGTCGGCGGCGGCCAGTGCGAGCAGTACGAACCGGTCCACGCAGCGGGTCTCGGTCGGTGGCAGCACCTCGCGGCCGTCGATCGCCGGGGCGATCCCGGCGGCGGGCAGCCAGCCGAACGCCGGGTGGCCCTCGGGTACCGCGGTGATGCCCGAGCGTCCGGCGGTCAGCGCCTCGAAGACCTCGGCCGCCTTCCGGCCGACCGGGGTGACCAGGCCGATCCCGGTCACCACGGCGGCGTTCGCCACGGCGGCGGTCATCGGGTGGTCCGGGTGGTGCTGCCGGCCAGGTGCCACTCGCGGAGCAGGACCTTGCGCACCTTGCCGGTGGGCCCGAGCGGGATGCGGTCGTCCGAGACCACCAGCACCCGGCGGACGGTGGCGGCCACCCGGTCCTCCAGCGCCGCCGTCACCTCCTTGGTGCGGTCGGTGAGTTGATCCGCCTTCGGGTCGAGCTGGAGCAGCACGTCGGTGACCACCCGGTCGCCCTCACGGACCGCGACCACCGTGCAGTCGAGCACCTCGGGGCAGGCGGCGAGCACCCGCTCCTCGGACATCGCGGTGTACAGCCGGTGCCCGTCGCCGAGCTCGACCGAGTCCACTGCGCGGTCCACGTGGTAGTAGTAGCCCTCCTCGTCCCGGTACATCAGGTCACCGGTGAGGAAGTAGCCGCGGACCCGGGTGCGGTAGGTGGTGACCGAGTCGTTCCAGTAACCGAGTGCCAGGGTCGGGGAGTTGGTGCCCAGCTCGCCGATCTCGTTCGGCCCGAGCTCGCTGCCGTCCGGGCCGAGGACGGCGCAGTCCACGAAGGCGTGCGGGCGGCCGACGCAGCGGCCGTAGCGGTCGGTGTCCTGGCTGTGGGTGATGAAGAAGTGCGAGTGGCCCATCTCGGTGGAGCCGAGGCCGTCCACGAAGACCGAACCAGGCGTACGGACCCGGCCCGCGCGGCTGACGCCCTCGCGGGAGCCGGTGGCGATCAGGCGGCGGATGTGCGCCTCGTGCGCGCAGTCGCCGGTGTTCCACCAGAGCGCCACGCTGTCCAGCTGACGGGTGCTCAGGTCGTGCCTGGCCAGGTCGGCCCAGGTGGCGGCGAAACCGATCACGCCGTGCGGCCGCCAGCTCTCCACCGCCTGCAGCACGCCCTCGCCGCCCTGCGCGGAGAGCAGTGCGAGCTGGGCCTGCGAGCTGAGCGCCAGGTTGGTGATGATCAGGGTGGCGGCGTGCGGGGAGGGCAGCGCGGAGAGCATCCGCTCCGAGCCCTGCGGGCGGGGGAGCGCGAGGCGGTGCCGGATCGCCGCGTACAGGCTGTCGTGCGAGTGAACGACGGCCTTGGGCAGCCCGGTGGTGCCGGAGGAGTGGGTGATCGCGACCGGGTCGCCGCCCCAGTGCCGGTACGGCTCCGGAGCGTCGGCCGGGTCGCCTTGCGCGAGGGTGGCGATCTCGGGCAGCAGCGGCGCACCCGGGTCGTGCCCGGCCAGCAGCTCGCGGTGCGCGGGATCGGTCAACACCCCGGCGGCGCGCAGCCGGTGGATGTAGCGGGCGGCCTTCTCGCCGTCCAGGTTGGGGTTCAGCAGCGCCGGGATCGCGCCGAGCCGGGCCAGCGCGAGGAAGCCGAGCACATGGTCGGCGGCGGCGCTCGCGTAGATCACCACCGGGTCGCGGCGGCCGATGCCGAGCCCGTGCAGGGCGGCGGCCCGGGCCCGGACGGCGCGGTCCAGCTCGCGCAGGGTGAACGGCTCCCAGGCGGCGTGGTCGTCGACGGGGGTGTCGAAGGTCAGCAGTGGTTCGTCGAGGCCCTCGCCGAGGGCGATCCGGGTGGTCAGGACGTTGCCTGCGCCCACGGCGGGGTCGTCCGCCAGTCGGGCCCGGATGCTGCGGATGCTCACGGTGAAAGGTCCCTCCCGATGGCCGGTGGCCATGCCGGTGAGATGAGCCGCTGGCGGGCAGCGGCGGGGGATGACGGGGGAATGTCAGGTGTCAGGCGGTGAGCAGCACGGCCACGGCCCGGCCGGGGTCGGCGGGGTCGGCCTGTTCGGCGGCGATCACCAGCAGCTGGTCGGCTTCGTCGTCGGCCAGCAGCAGGGACGCCAACTCGAGGGCGTCCGTCGGTACTTCACCCGGCACGGCGGCCGGCGGGCTGGTGGCCACCACCGGTCCGGTCAGGCTCCAGCGGGCGGCCAGGTGGCCGAGTACGGCGTTCGGGTTGGACTGGAAGAACAGCAGCGGTGGTACCCGACGGCCGCTGCCGGCCGCCTCGTTGATGGCCCGGGCGGTGCCGAGGTCACCGCTTGCGCTGGTGAGCAACAGCCCGGTCCGGCCGGGAAGTTCGCGCCCCCAGGCGTGCAGGCAGCGTTCGGCGGCGGCTACCACGAGGGGGTTGAACGGGGAGTCGGTGAAGCCGGGCAGGCGGGGGAGCTCGGTGTCGCCGGGCTCCGGCCAGCGGCCGTGCGCGAGTAGGCGGAGACGGTTCACGCTGTGGTGAGCGTTCATGCTGCTGCGAGCGTTCTCGGAGGCAAGGCCGTTCACGAGGCCGAGACCATTCACGCCATCGTGAGCGTTCACCTCGCCGAGACCGTTCCCCCGCCCGGAACCTTTCACGCGGCAGCCACCAGCAGCGCGGTGTTGGCGCCGCCGAACGCCGAGTTGAGGCTCAGCGCGTACCGGGGCCCGGCCCGCCGCGGCCCGGCCAGCACCAGGTCCAGCGCGCAGTCCGGATCCGGCCCGAGCCACCCCGCGTTGACCGGCAGCAGGCCGCTGCGCAGCGACTCGACGGTGACCGCGAGCTCGAGCAGGGCGGATGCCTCCAGGGCGTGCCCGTGCACGGACTTGCTGGAGCTGACCGGTGGCGGGGTCGGCCCGAAGACCGTGTGCAGCGCCCGCACCTCCGCCTGGTCGGCGAGCGGCGAGCCGGTCGCGTTGGCGTTCACGTAGCCGATCTGATCGGGCGTCAGGGCGGCCCGTCCGAGCGCCGCCCGGATCGCCCGGGCCAGTCCGGAGCCGTCCGGTGCCGGACGGCAGACGTGGTACCCGTCGCCCGCCCGGCCCCAGCCCGCCACCACGGCCAGCACCTCGGCGCCGCGCCGCAGCGCCACCGCCTCGGATTCCAGCACCACCGCCACCACGCCGTCGCCGAGCAGCAGCCCGCTGCGGCCGGCGCTGAACGGCCGGGCCTCGCCGTCCCGGGCCAGCGCCCGGCCGGCGTCGAAGACCGCGAAGGTGTCCGGTTCGACCAGGTAACCGGCCGCGACCAGTACCCGGTCCTGCCGTCCGGCGGCGATCAGCGCGGCGGCGTCGGCCACCGCCGTACCGGCTGCCACGCAGGCCCCGATGTAGACCCGGCCCGAACCCCAACGTTCGTGCACGGGTGCGCAGTCGGCGGCCGTGACCGGGTCGCCGTGACGGGCCAGCAGGAGCGGTCCGCCGGGCACGCCCGCCTGGGCGGTCGCCTCCGCCAGTACCGCCGTGAGCGCTTCGCCGAGGACAGGGGAGCCCGGCGCCAGCGCGGCCCGGCGGGCCTGGCGGTGTGTCACGTCGAAGCGGTCGACCGGCCCGAAGCCGGGTCTGCCGTGCACGGCGGCGGCCAGCAGTGGGCCGGTCCCGGCGCCGAACGCGGAGCGCACCCCGAGCCCGGTGACGGCCACCCGGATGCCGGTCACGGCTGCCCGCGCCCGGCCGGACCAGCCGGGCCGACCGGCCCAACCGCACTTCGCAACAGCTCGACCGAGGTCCGCAGCAGCTCGACCGCGTCGGTCACCGTACGGACCGCGTCCACCGCCTCGTCCGGCAGCTCCAGGTCGCCGTAGCGCTGCTCGAACTCGGCGATCAGCCAGGTGAGTTCGAGCGAGCCGAGCTCCTCGTCCACCGCCTCGGCCGAGCGGTCGTGGAACTGCGCCAGTACGGTCAGCACCTCCGCCCGGTCGGGCAGCACGTCGGCCCGGTCGGGCAGCGGCGCCCCGGTCACGCCGGGGTACCGGCGGCGGCGAGCCGGTTGGCGACGTCCGCGGTGAACTGGTCCAGGGTCATCAGCGCGGTGCCCTCCATGTCGTCCAGGTCGAACTTCACGCCGTACTCCTCCTCCACCTGGACGGCCAGGTCGGCCAGGGCAAGCGACTCCAGGTCGAGACCGGCGGGGCCGAGATCGGTGTCACCGGTGACCTCGGAGACGTCGTAGTTCATCTCGGTCAGGGCGGCGAGCACGAACTCGCGGATGGCGTCCTGCATCGGGGGCTCCGTTCAAGGGGTCGAGGGGTGGGTGAAACTCCCGGACAGCGCCCAGGAATTGCCCAGGTACTGCCCAGAATCGGTCAGTGGGACGGAGCCGAGCTCAGCGCTCGGCCAGTGCCGCCGCGCGCAGCCCGGCCGGGTCGCGCAGCAGCTTGCCGGTGGCGGTCCGGGGGAGGGCTGGCAGCAGGGAGAGCCGACGGGGCCGTTTGTAGCCCGCCAGGCGGTGTTCCAGTCCGGCCCGGATCTGCTCGACCTCGGCGCCGTCGGCCGGGACCAGGTAGGCCGCGACCGCGCCGGAGTCGAACACCACCACCGCTTCGCGGACTTCGGGCAGCGCGGTCAGGGTGTGCTCGACCTCGGTCAGGTCGACCTTGAGGCCGCCGATCGAGACCTGTGAGTCCCGTCGGCCGAGCACCGTGAGCAGGCCGGTCGCCCGGTCCAGCTCGGCGGCGTCCCGGGTGTGCAGCCAACCGTCGGACCAGCGGCTCGGATCGGTGAGCCCCAGGTACGGCGAGTCGGCCCGCCGGATGTGCAGTTCGCCGCCCTCGGTGCGCAGTTCGAGACCGGGTACGGGGCGGGTGCCGGGGTACAGGGTGCCCGTCAGATCGGTGGCGATCACACCGAGTTCGGTCATCCCGTACATGGTCCCGAGCGGCACCCCGTACCGTTCGCCGATCGCCGCGGCCACGCCCGGCCTGGTCAGTTCGCCCGCGACGATGATGCGGGTGAGCTGGGGCAGCGGGCGCGGGGCACGGACCCCGGCGAGCAGTTCGGCGTGGAACGGTACACCGATCACGGTGGTCGGCAGGTCGTCCTCGGCGATGGCGGCCAGTAGGCCGGCCGCCGTCATCCGTTCCGGCACGGTGAGCCGGACCCCGCTGTGCAGGCCGTGCAGCAACCCGCCGACCAGGCCCAGGACATGGACCACGGAGGAGAGCAGCACGGTGCGCTCGCCCGCCTGCGGGAAGCCGGACAGGGCCCGGTAGCAGGCGAGTTCGCGGAGCAGGTCGGCGGCCGTCCGGGCGATCACCTTGGACGGTCCGGTCGAGCCGGAGCTCAACTGGACCAGCACGTGCGGCGATCGGGCCGGCTGCCCGCCGGGCAGCGGGACGGCGACCGGTTCGATCTCGCTGAACCCGCGCAGCCCCGAAGCCGGGTGCCGGTCCGCCTCGACCAGTACCTGCGGGGTGAGCCGGTCCAGCGCCGCCGCCACCTCGTGCTCCGTCAGCCGGTGGTCCAGCAGGCAGACCTGGCCGCCCAGCTGCCAGGCGGCGAGCAGGGTGCTGACGTAGCCGAGCGAGGGCGGCAGCCGAAGGGCCACCGTACCGCCGGGTGCGAGCCCGGCGGCGGTCAGTCGCGTCACCTGGTCGGCGACCAGGGAACGCAGGGTGGTGCGCGTCACCGGCTTTTCGAACCGGAGACACACTTCTTGACCGGGACCGGCCAATAGGAAGTGCTCGACCCAGCCTTCCGGTGCTTCGGAATGCGGGGGCGGAGAGCTGGGGAAACCGGTCAACGCCACTCCACGAATGGGGGAGACAAAGATGGCAGTCGGTTCACTTTCGGCGGCTTGGAATTCCGCGTTCCCCGACCCTGGCACAGACGATTGGATCGGGTCAAGGTCTATACCAATGAGGGATCGGGCCCCTACGCTGCCGAGCCGGGAGCGGCCCGCACGCGGCCGCCCGGGAGGGTGGGGCAGCCGGTGGATCAGCTGACGCTGCGGGAGATCGAGGAGGCCGCCCGGAGCCGGCTCCCGGTCGCGGTCCGGGAGTTCATCGACGGGGGCAGCGACCGGGAACGCACGCTGGCCGGCAACCTGAGCCAGTACGGCAGGTGGGGCTTCCGCCCCCGGGTGCTGGTCGACGTCTCGGCCCCGGATCTGACGGTGGATCTGCTCGGCAGCAGGCTGGCCGCGCCGATCGGGGTGGCGCCGATGGCCTACCACCAGCTGGTCGACCCGGCGGGCGAGACCGCCACCGTGCGGGCGGCCGGGCAGCACGGGCTGCTCACGGTGGCCGCGATGTTCGCCGGCCGGACCATCGAGGAGATCGCCGTCGAGGCCACCGGCCCGCTCTGGCTCCAGCTGTACTGGCTGCGCGGCCGGGAGGTGCTGACGGGGCTGGTGGAGCGGGCCGAACGGGCCGGCTACCAGGCCCTGGTGCTGACCGTGGACGCCCCGAGGATCGGCCGCCGGCTGCGTGACCTGCGGAACGGGTTCGCCCTTCCGCCGCAGGTCAGGGCGGTGAACCTGGACCCGGAGCTGATGGTCGCCACCGGCCGCTCGGCGGCCGGGAGTTCGGCGATCGCCGAGCACGCCAGGCAGCAGTTCGACACCACCCTGACCTGGACCGACGTGGCCTGGCTGCGCGAGCGCACCAGCCTGCCGCTGGTGCTCAAGGGCATCCTGACCGCCGAGGACGCCCGGCTCGCGGTCGAGCACGGCGCGGCCGCGGTGGTGGTCTCCAACCATGGCGGCCGCCAACTCGACGGCGCGGTGCCCACCCTGACCGCCCTCCCCGAGGTGGTCGCCGCCGTGCCCGCCGACTTCCCGGTGCTGTTGGACGGCGGCATCCGCTCCGGCACCGACGCCGCCACCGCGCTGGCGCTCGGAGCGCGGACGGTGCTGGTCGGCCGCCCGGTGCTGTGGGGCCTGGCGGTCGGCGGCGAAGCCGGTGCGGCGCGGGTGCTCGGACTGCTCCAGGACGAGCTCGAACACACCCTGGCGCTGCTCGGCCGCCCCCGCCCCGGCGACCTCGACCGCAGCGCCCTCGCCGATCTCGGCGCCTGACCGGTTGTCGGGTCAGTTCTCAGATTTCGTGCAATTCCAGTGAAAGGCAGCAGCGCAGTGGACAAGTTCTCCGACTGGGACTGGGAGAATCCGGAGACGCTGGCCGTCCGGATGGACGAATTCAGCGCCGGAGTGGCGGGCTGCGAGAAACTCGAGGCGATATCCGCCACCCTTCCGCACAGTCACCAGGATTTCCTCGACCTGGGTCTGACCGGAATCGAGTTCGCCGCATTCAAGACGGCCCACCCGAACGGTCTCGGCACCGATATCACCGCACTCACCAGCCCCGAGGCCGCGACCGAGCCGGGCACCCTCTACCGGGTGGACGGCGAACGCTGTTTCACCCAGCTCGACATCTCCCGGCCGCTGCCGTTCGCCGACGCCAGCGTGAGCTGGGTCTACGCCGAGCACCTGATCGAGCACGTGCCGCTGCCGGTCGCCCTGGGCTGGCTGCGCGAGTGCCACCGGGTGCTGCGCCCCGGTGGCGTACTCCGGATCACCACCCCGGACCTCCGGCGTTACCTGGCCAGTTACGTGAACGGCGACGGCTTCCTGGGCAAGCACCGGCGGCGGCTGAGCATGCTCGGCTTCGGCCCGCCGATGCCCGAGCGCAAGGCGTTCCTGATCAACCAGATCTTCCAGTACTACGGCCACCAATGGATCTACGACCAGGAGGAGTTGGAGTACGTGTTGGGTGCGGCCGGTTTCGCGGCCGAGGAGGTGCAATTGTGCGCCTACCGTGAAGGTCTGCACACCGAGATCGCAGATCTCGACACCGCGTTCCGCAGTGACGAGACGATCTATGTCGAGGCGTACCGGCGGACCTGACGAATGGTCACCGTGAAGCACCCCATCAGCTCCCTTTACCCGAACGGAGGTTGAGCGAAGCCATGCCACTCGACCCGCAAGTCCGGGCGCTCCGGGCCCGGCGCGCCGAAGCCGGTACACCCCCCCTCTACACCCTGACCCTGGATCAGGCGAGAGCCGCCGATCTGGCCGCCGTGCAGGCGGCGGGCGGTGCGCCCGAGCCGGTCCACTCGGTCACCGAGCTGGAGATCCCCGGCCCCGGCGGCCCGCTTACCCTGCGGCTGCACCGCCCGCGCGACGGTGCCCGACTCCCGGCGCTGGTCTACCTGTTCGGCGGCGGCTGGACGCTCGGCTCGCTGGACACCTGTGACGCGATCTGCCGTCGGCTGGCCAACGCCGCCGACTGCGTCACCGTCTCGATCGGCTACCGGCGGGCCCCCGAACACCCCTTCCCGGCCGCCGTCCAGGACTGCCACGCCGGCACCGTCTGGCTGGCCGAGCACGCCGCCGACCTGGGCCTGGACCCGGACCGGATCGCGATCGGCGGCGACAGCGCGGGCGGCAACCTGGCCGCCGCCGTCACCCTGCTGGCCCGCCGCGAGGGCGGCCCCGCCCTCCGCCACCAGCTGCTGGTCTACCCCAACACCGCGTACCGGGCGGACACCGCCTCGGTCCGCGAGAGCGAGGACCCGCTGCTGTTCAACCGGCACTCGGTGGACTGGTACTGGGGCCACTACCTCAAGGCCGAGGCGGACGGCGACGACCCGCTGGCCTCGCCGCTGCGCGCCGACGACCTGTCAGGACTGCCGCCCGCCACCGTGATCACCGCCGAGTACGACCCGCTCCGGGACGAGGGCGAGGCGTACGCCGCCGCGCTGGCCGCCGCCGGGGTACCGGTGCTGGCCCGGCGCTACGACGGCATGGTGCACGGCTTCTTCGCCATGGCGGGCACCCTGGACGCCGGCCGCCGGGCCCAGGAGTGGGCGGCGCAGCGGCTGCGGACGGCCTTCGGGCCGGACGGGGCGTCATGACGCTGCGCCTGGACCAGCTGCACGGTTCGCTGGCCGACCCGCTGCTGGACTCGATGACCTTCCTGAACGAGATCACCGGCCGCCACCCGGAAGCGATCTCGTTCGCCCCGGGGCGCCCCTACGAGGGCTTCTTCGAGACCGACCGGGTGACCGAGTACCTGGACGCCTTCCTGGCGCACCTGCGCGAGCGGGGTCTGACGGAGGACCAGGTCCGCAGCACGCTGTTCCAGTACGGCCCCACCAAGGGCATCGTGGCCGAGCTGATCGCCCGCACCCTGGCCAACGACGAGGGCCTGACGGTGGCGCCCCCGGCGCTGGTGGTCACGGTCGGCGCGCAGGAGGGCATGCTGCTGGTGCTGCGCGCCCTGTGCGCCGACCGGGACGACGTCCTGCTGGTCAGCTCGCCCTGCTACGTCGGCGTCACGGGCGCCGCCCGGCTGCTGGACATCAGCACCGTGCCCGTCCCCGAGGGCGACCCGGCGGCGGTCGCGGCCACCGCCCGGGCCCTGCGGGCCGAGGGGCGCCGCCCCCGGGCGCTGTACGTGGTGCCGGACTTCGCCAACCCGTCCGGGGTCAGCCTGCCCACGGCGGTGCGCCGGGAGCTGCTGGCCACCGCCAAGGCCGAGGGCCTGCTGGTGATCGAGGACAACCCGTACGGCTTCTTCACCCGCACCGGGCGCACCCGGCCGACCCTGAAGGCGCTGGACCGGCACCAAGTGGTGGTCCACCTGGGCTCGTTCGCCAAGACCTGCTTCCCCGGTGCCCGGCTCGGCTATGTGCTGGCCGACCAGGAGGTGGTGGCGCCGGACGGCGGAGTGACGCTGCTGGCCGACCAGTTGGCCAAGCTGAAGAGCATGACGACGGTCAACACCCCGGCGCTCAGCCAGGCCGTGATCGGCGGCCTGCTGATCCGCCACGACTTCCGGCTGCGGGCGGCGAACGCCACCGCGGTGGCCCACTACGCGGCCGGACTGACCACCCTGCTGGCCGAGTTGGAGCAGCACTTCCCACCCGCCGAACGGGCCGGGCTCGGGGTGAGCTGGAACCAGCCGGAGGGCGGCTACTTCACCGTCCTGACGGTGCCGTTCCGGGCCGACGCGGCGGCGATGCGGCGGTGCGCGGAGGAGTACGGCGTGCTCTGGACGCCGATGGCCGACTTCTACCCGGCCGGCGGCGGGGAGCACCGGCTGCGGCTCTCCTCCAGCAGTCTGACGGTCGGTCAGATCACGGTCGGCATCAAGCGGTTGGCGGCGTTCATCCGGTCCGAGGCCGGATAGCGGCATGCCGAAGCGGGGCGAGGCCACCGGCCTCGCCCCGCTTCAGCATGCCGAAGTCGTGCCGATTCAGCGCACCCGCTCCGCGAACAGCCGGGCCGACCACCAGACCGCCACCACGGTGAGCACCGAGACGATCAGCAGGCTCTGCCAGACCGAGCTGTCCCCGACCTGGCCCGCGAACAGGGCGCGCATGCCCTCCACGGCCCAGTAGAAGGGGTTCCACTCGGCGATCGACCGCAGCCACTGCGGCGCCAGCGCCAGCGGCAGCAGCACGCCGGAGAGCAGCGCGATCGGCTGGGCCACCGTGTTCACCACCGGGGCCAGCGCGGCGTCGCTGCGCACCAGCAGGGCGATGCCGTAGGAGATCGCCGAGGTCATCAGGGCCAGCAGGGCCATCAGGAGGTAGGCCAGCAGTAGGTCGAGTGGGGCGACGGTGAGGCCGAACGGCAGCGCCAGCAGGGTGATGATGACGGCCTGGACCATCAGGGCCAGCACCTCGCGCAGCGCTCGCCCGAGCAGCAGGGCCAGCCGGCTGACCGGGGTGACCCGGGAGCGTTCGATGATGCCGGCCCGTAGCTCGCCGAGCAGGCTGAAGCCGGTGAACAGGCCACCGAAGATGACCAGCACGGCGAGCAGGCCGGGGACGTAGATGCGGTACGCCTCCTGGTAACTCCCGGCGCCCAGCACCTGCTTGAGCAGCGGGGCGAAGAGCAGCAGGTAGAACAGCGGTTGGATGACGCCGACCACCAGCCAGATCGGGGTGCGGACCATCAGCAGCACCTGACGCTGGAACACCAGCCAGGTGTCGCGGGCGAGTTTCATGGGCGGGTTCTCCGGCTTCGGGGAGGCGTCAGGCGAGCGTCAGGCGAGCGAGCGGCCGGTACGGGCCAGGAAGACGTCGTCCAGGCTGGGGCGCTGGAGCTGGATGGTCGTGGGCACCACGCCCGCGCCGTCCAGGGTGCGGAGCAGCTGCGGGATGGCGGCGGCGCCGTCGCGGACGTAGAGCCGCAGGCCGCCGTCCTCGGGCGTCTCCACCTGGCGCAGGTCGAGCTCGCCGCGCAGCGCGCCGGCGGCCTTCTCCACGCTGTCGCCGCCGGTGAGGCCGACCAGGACGACGTCGCCGGAGATCTCCTGCTTGAGCTCCTCCGGGGTGCCCTCGGCGACGATGCCGCCGTGGTCGATGATGCCGATCCGGTCGCAGAGCGCGTCGGCTTCGTCCAGGTAGTGGGTGGTCACGAAGACCGTCATGCCCTCGCCGCGCAGCCGCCGGATCTCCTCCCAGACGTGCGCCCGGCTGGCCGGGTCGAGGCCGACGGTCGGCTCGTCCAGGAACAGCACGCCGGGCGAGTGGATCACGCCGAGCGCGATGTCCACCCGGCGGCGCTGGCCGCCGGAGTAGGTCTGGCAGGGCCGGTCGGCGAACTCGCCGAGCTCGAAGGCGGCGATCGCCCGCTCGGCGCGCTGCCGGGCCTCGGCCTTGCCGATGCCGTGCAGTCTGGCCTGGTGGACGAGCTCCTCCCGGCCGCTGACGGTGTCGGTGGTGCCGCCGCCCTGGGCGACGTAGCCGATCCGGCGGCGAACCCCGGCAGGGTCGCGTCGCAGGTCCGCGCCCGCGACGGTGGCCTCGCCGCCGTCCGGGCGGATCAGGGTGGCGAGCATCCGCAGGGTGGTGGTCTTCCCGGCGCCGTTGGGGCCGAGGAAGCCGTAGATCTGGCCGGCGGCGACGCTCAGGTCGAGGCCGGTGACGGCGTCGACCGTGGTGGCCTGGCGGCCCTTGCGGGACTGGTAGGACTTGCGCAGCCCCGTGGTCTCGATCAAGCCGGAACTCCCGTACTGGGGTGGGCTGTCAGGGGAAGGCCCGGCGCACAACGGCGGCCAGGGCCTGTCCGGTCACCCTAGGGGCTCGGCGGGCTCCGCAACAATGGTCTGGACCAACTGGTTTCCGCGCTGAGCCGCCGTCAGGGCCAGCAGCTCAAGCCGGTCAACTGCCGTGCGTGCGCCACCCTTCGCCCGAAGTTCGGCGCCGAGCCGCTCGGCCCCGGCGCGCAGGGCCGGTTCGTCCAGCGCCCGGCGCAGCGCCCCGGCGATCTCGCCGGGTCCGGCCTGCTCGAAGGAGATCCGCAGCCCGGCCCCGGCCGCGGCCACCCGCTCCGCGACCAGCGGCTGGTCGTGCCGGATCGGCGCCAGCACCGGCGGTACGCCGTGGACGAGCGCCTCGCCGGTGGTGTTGAGCCCGCCGTGGCCGAGCAGCGCCGCCACCGTGCCGCCCGCCAGCAGTTCCAGGACCGGCGCCCGCTCCACGGTCACCGTCCCGTCCGGGAACTCCGGCCAGAGCTCGCGCGGCGCCACCACCACCGCCTGTACCCCCGGGCCGAGCAGGCGCAGTGCGGCGGCCGTCCGGCGCAGGAAGTCCGCCGTCAGCTCCTCGGCCAGGGTGCCCATCGAGACCAGCACCTGACGCCGGGTCGGGTCGAGCCGCTCCCACGGGAAGTCCGGCTGGGCCGGACGGTCCGTCAGCACCGGGCCGACCAGCGCGTACTCCGCCGGGAGCGGGCCGCCGGCCAAGGTCGAGCCGGTCAGCGCCAGGACCAGATCGGGGGAGATGCGCGGGTCCAGGTACTCCCCGGCCGGGAGCCCGGCCCGCTGCCACAGGCCGCGCAGCCGCTCCTCGATCCACGGCTCCAGCTCGGGGAACGGTCGCCCCAGCTCCATCAGGCCCGGCGCCAGCGAGGCCCAGGGCAGCCCGTGCCGATGCGCCGTCAGGGCGCCCGCCGGGGTGTGCTGGTCGACCAGCAGTACGTCGGGCCGCCGGCTGCGGACGGCGGCGTCCAGGGCCTTGGCGGTGAAGCGCGCGTACGGCACCACGAAGCCGTCCCAGAGCGAGTGCACCGCCGCCGGGCCCGAGCCGCCCTGCGGGCGGAACAGCCGGGATCCGGTGCCGATGATCTCGCTGCCCGGGTCCAGCAGTTGGCGCAGCACGGGCTCCGAACCGGTCCAGACCACTTGATGACCACGGGCCAACAGCTCGCGGCCTAGACCAATTGTGGGAAATACGTGACCGGTCAGCGGTGGCACGACGAGCATGAACCTGCTGGTCAAAGGGGTATGACGAGCCATCAGGGAGGTCTCCACCTGCTCGGGGTCACCCGCGCCGGAAGCGGAACGCATCTTGTGCGGCTCGCGGGGCGTGGGAATACTAGCCCGGGTGACCGCACTGGAGGCAGTGGCCGTCCATCTGCCCGACCGTGCCGTGCCCATCGAGGCGGTCGGGGAACGGATCGGTCTGACCCCGCGCCAACTCAAACTCTTCCGCCGCTTCCACGGACTGGACCAGGTGCGCCTGGACCCGGACGGGACGCTGCTCGACCTGCTCACCGGCGCCCTCGGCGCCCTGACCGAACTCCGGGGACGGGAACACCAGGTCCGGTACGTGCTGCACGCCCGCAGCATGCCGGTCTCGACGCCCTACCCGGCCAACCCGCTGCACGAGCTGCTCGACCGCTTCGGCCTCGGCCACGCCAACGCCTTCGCGGTCACCCACCACGCCTGTGCGGCAAGCCTGCTGGCCATCGACCTGGCCGGGCGGCTGCTCGCCGCCGAACCCGACCCGGGTGCGCTGGCGCTGGTGCTGACGGGGGAGAAGACCTTCACCAGGGACGCCCAACTCGTCCCGGAGACGGCCATCTTCGCCGAGGGTGCGGCCGCCTGCCTGATCCGGGCCGGTGGCGGCCGGGACGAGGTGCTCTCGTACGCCGTCCGGCAGCTCGGCGAGTTCGACGGCCGGCTGGCCGAGGATCCGGAGCTGCTGGCCGAGTACCAGCGGGTCTATCCCGAGGCGATGGCCGAGGTGATCCTGCAGGCGCTCGAACAGGCCGGGATCGCACTGGACGAACTTGCGCTGGTGCTGCCGCACAACGTCAACAGCGTGTCCTGGCGCGGCCTGTGCCGTCGTCTGGGCTACCCGGTGGAACGGGTGGTGCTGGACAACGTGGCCTCGGTCGGGCACAGTTTCGCCGCAGATGCTTTCATCAATCTTCACACCGCCACCGCGCGGGGCCTGCTCCGACCCGGTGACCGCTACCTGATCGCGGCCTCCGGTCTCGGCGCCACCTTCTCGGCGATGACCGTCCGCCACTGACGGGTCCCGTAGCTGACGGATCATCAGTTCTTCTCTCCGCCAAGCCGGTTCCGGCTCCGCTGTCGAGCCGTGCCATGCCCGATGGGACGTACCACCGATGGACGACACCACCCTCGAGACCGACCCCGCCCTCCGCGGCCGGGTGCTGACCAGCATCGGCACCCTGCTGCCGCGGGTGCTCAAGAAGGAGCTCGCCGAAGTCCCGGAGAACGCCTGCCTCTTCGACGACCTCGGGCTCACCTCGGCCGGCACGCTGGAACTGATCCTGGAGCTGGAGGAGGCGCTGGACATCCAGGTCGACGTCGAGCAGATCGGCGAGGACGACCTGCGCTCGGTCGCCAGCCTGGCGGACTTCGTCGCCGGACACACGATCGCCGAGGACTGACCGACATGGCCCCGCACCCGCACCCGCGCTCGGCCGCGCCCGGCGGACTGCGGATCAGCCGGGTGCTGGCCCAGGAGTTCGACGGCCGCTCGGAGACCTCGCTCGACCCGGACCTGCGGGTCTTCGCGGGCGACCTGGCCCGGCCGTACGGGCTGCCGCTGCGCGAGGACCTGCTCGACCAGGGCGTCGGCCACGCCTACGGCGAGATGGGCGAGGTGCTGATCGACCGGCTCGCGCTGACCGAGGATCAGTCGGTCGACCTGCTGATCCTGGCCTTCGCGGTGCCGGACGTCCAGCCCGGCCGGGCCGTCACGCTCCATCTCGCCCGCCGCTGCCCCGGGCGGCCGCTCGCCTTCGCGATCGGCGACCAGGGTTCGGCCGCGCCGTTCACGGCCCTGCGGATCGCCGACCAGTACGCGCGGACCGGTGCCTGCCGCCGGGCCCTGGTGCTGATCCTGGAGCAGAGCACGCTGCACTATCGGCCCGCCGGGCCCGTGACGCTGCCGAAGCGCCACCAGGGAGTCCTGCTGCTACTCGAACCAGCCGTGGAGGGAGGGGAGATGGCGATCCGTCAGTTCTCCGAACCGCCCGAGGGTGACCGGCCGCCGAGCCACCCTGACCAGCCGTTGACCGGGTGCTGGGCTGGACTCGCGGGCGGCGCAGGCCCGGTGCGGGTCACCGATCTCGACGAACAGTTCGGCCGCTGGTCGGCGCTGGACCAACCGGCCGCCGGGTGAGCACCGACACGGTCACCCTCTGGGTGATCCCGACCGACCAGCCACCGCCGGTGGTGGACCGCCTGCACCGGCTGCTCGACCACGGTGAACGCGAACGGGCCCGGGCCATGCCGGATCCGGTCCGCCGGGCCAGGTTCGTGGTCGGCCGGGGCGCGGTCCGGCTGCTGGCCGCCCGGCCGCTCGGGCTGCCACCGGCCGAACTGGCCTGGCGCCGGGGCCCGCACGGGAAACCCGAGCCGGTGCACAACCCGACCGGCGCGCAGTTCAGTTGGTCCGGTTCCGGGTCGCTCGCGGTGCTCGCCGTCGCGCCCGGACGGCCGGTCGGCGCCGACGTCGAGGAGCTCCCCGCCGAACGCGTCGCGGTCCGGGTGGCCGGCCGGTACTTCCCGCCCGAGGAGGCCAGGTTCGTCGCCGACGGACCGTCCGCGCGGCACCGCTCGGCCCGGTTCACCCAGCTCTGGTGCCGCCGGGAGGCGGGCGTGAAGGTCTACGGCGGACGGCTCGCCCAGGGCCTGCCGCTCCGGCTGGTCGGCCGCAGCCCGTTCCGGCTGGACATGCTCAACGGTCTTTCAGCAGGCCCCTGTTGGGTCCGGGACATCCGGATGCCGGGGCCGTTCCGGGCCGCCGTCGCACTGGACGGACCGGCGCCCTTCCAGGTCCGCCGACGGACCTGGACCCCGTATCGCCCACCACTCGACCCAGGAGCAGCCGATGACTGATCCCCACCCGTCGGGCGCGGCCACCCTGCTGCCCACCGACGTCCCCGGCGTGGTCCTCTACTCCGGCGCCTTCGAGACCCTGATCGCCGACCTCCGGCTGGGCATCGAGGCGCTCGGCGCCGACGAACCCTTCGAGCGGATCGCCGTACCGCCGGTGATCTCCCGCGCGCTGGTCGAACGGGCCGGTTACGTCAAGGCGTTCCCGCACCTGCTCGGCACCGTGCACAGCTTCACCGGCACCGCCGCCGAGTGGGGCGAGCTCTCCGGCCGTCCGGACTGGCACGCCACCCAGCAGATCGGTGACCTGGTCCTGCTGCCCGCCGCCTGCTACCCGCTGTACGCCACGCTGGAGGGCCGGGAGCTCACCGAGCCGGTCAGGTTCGCCACCTCCGCGCACTGCTTCCGGCAGGAGGGCAGCCACGAGCCGGGCCGGCTGCGCAGCTTCCGGATGGCCGAGTACGTCACCGCCGGGAGCCAGCAGCACTGCGAGGACTGGCGGACCCGCTGGCTGGACCGGGTGGCCGACTGGCTGAGCGCACTGGACCTCAAGGCCGCGGTCGAGGTGGCGGACGACCCGTTCTTCGGCCGGGCCCGCAGGATCTTCCAAGCTGCCCAGCGCGCCCAGGAGTTGAAGTACGAGCTGCGGGTCGAGCTGGCCGACGGACTGGTCCAGGCGATCGCCTCGGCCAACTGCCACAAGGACACCTTCGGCACCGTCTTCGGCTTCACCGCCGACGGCGAGCCGGGCCACACCGCCTGTGCCGCGTTCGGCCTGGAGCGGATCGCGCTGGCGCTGATCCACGCTCACGGCCCGTACCCGGCCCGGTGGCCGGAGTCCGTCCGGCTCGCGCTGACCGGGGGCCGGGGCCGATGACCGTGATCACGGTCCAGTACGACGGCGGCAGCTCCGGTTCGGGACCGCTGACCTTCGGTCAGGACAACATGATCCTGTGCATCCGCCGGGACGACCCCGACCAGATCAACAAGCACGCGGTCTGGCCGATCCCGCTCGGCACCGGGCTGCCTGAGGTGCTTGCCGTGCTGCGGCAGCTGGCCGAGCGGCACGAGTCGCTGCGCACCCGGTTCCCGTCCGACGGCCCGGGCGGCCCGACCCGGCAGGAGGTGCACGCCGCCGGATCGTTCCGGGTGACCCTGGTGGAGGCCGGGCCGGACAGCGAACTCGACGCGCTGGCTGATGAGTTGGCCCGGAAGGACCGGCCGGTCGGGTTCGACCTGGCGGCGGACTTCCCGATCCGGTACACCCTGCTGACCCGGGACGGCCGGCCGGTCCGGCTGGCGGTGGTGGTCTGTCACTCCGGTGCGGACGGTGCCGCCACCTCCCGGCTGTTCGAGGAGTGGTACACCCTGCTCAGCGGTGGCGAGCTCGGGCCGATCGGCGCGCCCACCCCGCTCGAGGTGGCGCAGTCCGAGCGCACCCCGGTCGGCCGGCGCCGGGCCACCGCCTCGCTGCGGCACTGGGAGAAGATCCTGCGCACCAGCCCGCAGGCGGTGTTCGCCGACTCGGGCATCACGGGGCCGCCCGGCAGGCTGGCCACCCTGGCGATCCGCTCGCCCTCGGCCGCCGCCGCACTCGCGGCCGCCGCGCAGCGGACCGGCGCCAGCCCGTCCAGCGTGCTGCTCGGCATCTTCGCCGCCCTGGTCGGGCACCGGGCGGCCCAGCCCAGGCTGGTGATCGCCGCGCTCTCGGCGAACCGCCACCGCTCCCAACTGGCGAACCACGTAGGGACGTTGGCCCAGGACGCGCTGCTCGCCGTGGACACCGGGGCGGCGGACCTGGACGAGGTGATCGGCCGGACCAAGGCGGCCGCGCTGGCGGGCTACTGGCACAGTACCTTCGACGCCACCCTGATCTGGCAGCTGATCGAGGACGTCGCCCATCTGCGCGGCTCGCGCTGGGCCCGCCAGGTGGTGGTGAACGACCTCAGCATGACGATCCCGGACGCCGCCGCGCAGGCGCGCCCGATGCCGTACACCGATCCGGAGCTCAGCTGGTACCCGGACGAGGAGGTGCCGGTCCGGGTGATGCTGAACATCTGGCGGGTCCGGGACTGCGTCGAACTCTCGCTGCACACCTGCCCGCAGGTGTTCGACCGGGCCGACAGCGAGCGACTGGCCCGCGGCCTGCTGACCCTGGTCGAGGCGGCGGCGGACGGCCCGGTGCCGCTCGACGGACTGACCGACCTGACCGGCCTCGCGCCCGGCGTGCGGGACGGCGAGTGGGCGTCGGTCGACGGTTCGTGGATCGACCTGGCGGCCGTCCGGGAGCTGCTGACCCACGCGCTGGGCGCCGACACCCGCCCGACGGTGACCGTGGAGCAGGGACGGCTGACCGCCCGGCTGGACTCCGGCGAACGCGCGCTCACCCCGGCGGGGGCGCACCTCGCGGTGCTGGCCGCGCTGTCCGAGCGGCAGACCGCGATGGCCCCGCAGTACTACGTGATCGACGGGGCCGTCCCGGCCGAAGGCAGCGGCCGGGACGGTGGGGTGACCGACTGGCAGGCCCGACTGGCCTGAGCTGTGGGTCAGACGTTCTGGGCGGCCCAGAACTCGTCGAAGCTCAGCACGCCGTCCTTGCTGGTGTCGGCCTTGTTGATGAGGGCCTGGGCGACGGTCTCGGTGACGTAGGGGTCACCGAGCTCCGCCATCGCCTTGCTGTACTCGGCGGCGGTGATGAAGCCGTCGTTGTCGGCGTCGTAGCGCGCGAAGGTCTGCTTGGCGGTCTCGATGTCAGCCATGGTGGTACCCCTCCTGATGGGTCGTGGTGCAGGTACTTTATCGGCCCGTCAGGAGAGGTCAGGACGCCGGACCCCCGAACCGGCTCCCTGGTGCGGTCCGGTCAGCCGGAGCGCTTGGCGTAGTCCGTGTAGCCCTGCCAGTCGAGCACCACGCAGGGCTCGTCACCGACCACCCAGGCGTCGTGCCCGGGGGCGATGGTCATCGCGTCGCCGGGGCCGAACTCCTGCTCGTCGCCGTCGTCCATCCGCACCGTGATCCGCCCCGACAGGCAGTACCCGAAGTGCGCGGACTGACAGCTGTCGGTGCCCGCGATCGGCTTCACGTGCTCGGACCAGCGCCAGCCGGGCTCGAAGGTGGCCCGGCCCACCGAGGCGCCGTCCATGTCGACCAGCGCCAGGTGCCCCATGCCCGCCTCGAAGGGGCGGACCTCCTCGGGTGTCTCAAGACTCTTCCGCAGCAGACCCGACATCACGCCATCTCCTTCGGCGGCCGCCCGGACGTACTCCGCCGTCGGAGGGACGGCCCTTCCTCTCACGGTACGCCGCACCAGGGGGCCGTTCGAGGCGGGTACGCTCCAGCCCGCGGACGTACGGTCCGGTCGAGGTGAGGGGATGTTCGGTGGGGGCGCCGGTCATGAGTGAGGCAGTGGTTTCGACCGGGAAGCTGCGGGCCGCGACGGCCGGGCTGCCCGCCTCGTTCTGGTGGATCTGCCTCGGGACGCTGGTGACCCGGGCCGGCACCTATGTGCAGCCGTTCTTCCTGCTGTACCTCACCGGCCCGCGCCACCTGTCGCTCGCGACGGCGGGCACGGTGATGGTGGTGTGGAACGTCGGTGCGGTGCTGTCCCAGCCGATCGCCGGGGTGTGCGCCGACCGGTTCGGACGGCGCCCGACGCTGGCCGCCGGGCTGCTGGCCTCGGCCGGCGTGGTGATGTCGCTGGCGTTCGTGCGGGAGCTGCCGCTGCTGGTGGGCCTGATCTTCGTGCTCGGCCTGGTGGCGGACGTCCACCGGCCGGCCGTCACCGCGGCGATCGCCGACCTGGTGCCGGAGCGCGACCAGGTCCGGGCCTACGCGATCCAGTTCTGGGCGGTGAACCTGGGTTTCACCGTCGCCGCCGCCTCGGCGGGACTGCTGCTGTCGCTCGGTTATACGACGCTCTTCGTGATCGACTCCCTCAGCACGTTCGTCTTCGGTGTCCTGATGGTCCGGTTCCTGCCCGAGACCAGGCCGGCCACCGAGCACGCGCCCGCCCGGATCGGCGACCCGGTGCGGTTGCTGACCGGGGACCGGAGGCTGGCCGTCACGGCGCTGGCCATCCTGGTCTACGCCCTGATCTATCTCCAGGTCGGCATCTACCTGCCGCTCGCCGTCACCGGGGCGGGGCTGGACGCCTCCTTCTACGGGTACCTGCTGGCGCTCAGCGGTTTCGTGCTGATCGTGGGTCAGCCCCTGACGCTCGGTTGGATCTCGCGCGTGCCGTTGCGCCACACCATGCTGCCGGGCATGGCGCTCACCGGTCTCGGGGTGGCCGCCTCCGCGCTGTGCCGATCTCCGTGGGAGTTCGCGCTGAGTGTCTGCGTCTGGACGGTCGGGGAGATGATCACGGCCGGCTCGGGGCAGGCCCTGGTCGCCAAGCTGGCCCCGGCTCATCTGCGCGGCCGCTACGGCGGCGTGCTGGGGCTGTCCTGGGCGGTGGCCGGTCTGCTCGGCCCGGTGGTCGGCACGGCCGGGCGGACGGTTCCGCCGGTGGTCGCGACCACCGCCTGCGGGGCCGCGGGCCTGCTCGCGGCGGCGGGGATCGGCTGGGTGCTGACCCGGACGGACCGTCAGCCCGTACCGGAACCAGGCGCCTGGGCAGCGGAGTAGCCGGGGCTAGGCCCTCTCTTTCGGATCACGCCGGGCGGCCGACGCCGGGGCACGCACCTCGACGGCTTCTCGTCGGTCGCCGATGCTCCGCATCAGGCTCCCTCCTCGGCACCGCCGATGCACGCACCCCAACGCCGCCCACTATCCGACGTGATCCGAAAGAGAGGGCCTAGCGCAGGGCCCGGTCGAGGGCCGCCGTCAGCACCTGCGGCGCCTCGGCCAGCGAGGGCCCGTACCAGGTGAGGTGACGGCCGCTCAGCAGGGCCGCCGGGATGCCGGGGAAGGCTTCGGGGCCGTCCTCGGCGGTGAAGCGGTACGGCTCGTCCGGCAGCACCACCAGGTCCGGGCGGGCGGCCAGCAGCTCACCGATCGGGATCGCCGGGTACCGCTCCGGGTGCTCGGCGTGGATCACCCGGACCCCGAGCCGCCGCAGGACGTCCCCGGCGAAGGTGTCCCGGCCGAGCACCATCCACGGCCGCCGCCAGATCGGCACCACGGCCCGGACCGGCGTCCGCTCGGGCAGCCCCTGCCAGGCCAGTTCGGCGGCGTCCAGCCAGCCCGGCCGGGCCAGGCCCAGATCGGCCGTCAGCAGCTCCGACAGCTCGGCGAACGCCTGCGGCAGGGTCCGTACCTCGGTGACCCGGACGGGCACCCCGGCCGCGCGCAGGGCCGCCAGGTCCACCGCCCGGTTCTCCTCCTCGTTGGCCACCACCAGGTCCGGCCGCAGCGCCAGGATCCGCGGCAGATCCGGATTCTTCGTCCCGCCGACCCGAACCGCCGTCAGATCCCCGGGCTCGCTGCACCAGTCGGTCACCCCGACCAGCAGCTCCCGTCCGCCGCCCACCGCGATCGCCTCGGTGAGCGAGGGCACCAGCGACACCACCCGCATCGTCATCCGGCCACGCTACCGCCCGCGTTCGCCGGAAGAGGGCGCACGGGTGACAGGACTGTCACAGGGCCGCCACCAGGGTGAACCAAGCCGGGGCCGCGGGCGTGGCGCCGGCTCGGCTCGGGTACCCGCAGCTCATGGGACTGATGCGCAGGCGCCGCCAGAAGGACTCCGTACCCGAGCCGGGCGGGGAGGACGTGGCGGGTGAGCTCGCCGCGCTCTCCGCCGAGATGGAGCGGACGCCGCCGGAGACGAGCCCGGTGCTGCAGGAGGCGTGGTACCGGCGGAAGGGCGGGCAGCAGGCCAGGGCGCTGGTCGGTTCGCTGACCCGGGTGCTGGGTCGGAGCGGGCTGGCGGCGGCGAAGGGGGCGGGATACGGGGGGAAGGCGCTGGCCGACCGGCTGGTGCTGGCCGCGCCGCGGATCCCGATCCGCAGTCTGGCCACGCTGCGCGCGCAGCACCCGACGGCGGCGACGCCGGAGGAGCTGGCCGAGCTGATCACGCTCGGGGCCTGCCGGTCCTCGGCCGCGCTCGGGGCGGGGGCGGGTGCGGCGGCGATGCTGCCGGTGCCGCCCGCGATGCCGGTGGAGATCGCGGCCGAGACGCTGTCGGTCGCGGCGGTGGAGATCAAGCTGATCGCCGAGCTGCACGAGATCTACGGGATGCCCGCGGTCGGCACCGTCGCGCAGCGGGCCGGTGCCTACCTGACCGCGTGGGCCGACGGGCGGGGGATCGACCGGGCGGCGCTGATCCGGCCGGCCGGTCTTGCCGCGATGGCGGTCGGGTCGGAGGTGCGGCAGAAGCTGCGCAAGCGGCTGACCAGGAGCACCCTGCGCAAGCTGCCCTCGCTGACGCCGCTGCTGATCGGCGCGGGGATCGGCGCCACCATGAACCGCCGGGACACCCGCAGGCTGGCCGACCAGGTCCGGGCCGACCTGGCCGGGCGCAAGGCGCTCGACCCCGGGTACTGGGCGGCCGCCGCGCCCAGCGGCGGGCAGGCGGTGGAGTCCTGACGGTCAGAACTGTTGACGGTCAGTCTAATAGTCTCTAGCTTCTCGGGCAGAGGGGTGCGCCGTGCCCTTCGGCGAGCCCGAGGAGGAGAGAGCCGATGACCACCGCAGCCGGCCGCAGGCCGACCGTCAGGACCGCCCCCGAGGAGTGGCCGGAGGAGCGCCGCCGGACCGCCGAGCGGCTGCTCGCCTCCTCCGCCAAGGTCTCCTTCGATCCGCTCACCGAGGTGGACTGGGCCTTCCCGCCGGTGCCCGGCCGCTACTACAGCCCGGCGCACAACCTCTCGCTCTACGGCACGCCGCTCTGGGACACGCTGACCGAGGACCAGCGGATCGAGCTCAGCAAGCACGAGGTCGCCAGCATCGCGAGCGTCGGCATCTGGTTCGAGGAGATCCTGATGCAGATGCTGCTGCGGCACGCCTTCGACCGCGACCCGACCAGCGCGCACGTGCAGTACGCGCTGACCGAGATCGCCGACGAGTGCCGGCACTCGGTGATGTTCGCGAAGATGATCTCCTGGCTGGGCGTGCCCGCGTACGGGCCCGGGCGGCTCTCGCACGAGCTCGGCCGGTTGTTCAAGGCGATCTCGACGCACAGTCAGACCTTCGGCGGCACCATGTACGTCGAGGAGATCCTGGACGCCTTCCAGCGCGAGCTGATGAACGACGAGTCGATGCAGCCGCTCACCCGGCAGGTCTCCCGGATCCACGTGATCGAGGAGTCCCGGCACATCACCTACGCCCGCGAGGAACTGGTCCGCGCCAAGGTCGGCCCGGTGCGCCGCCGGTACGAGCAGCTGCTGCTCGGCCTGGTGGTGCACCGCTCCACGCTCGGCCTGATCAACCCGAAGCTGTACGCGGCGGTCGGCATCGACCCGAAGGTCGGCCGCCGGGCCGCCCGGAACAACCCGCACTGGCGCGCCACCAAGAAGCAGATGGCCGCCAAGGCGATCGACGTGCTGGACCGGGCCGGCCTGGTCGGCCGGACCAACCGCTGGCTGCTCCGGTCGGCCGGGGTGATCTGACCGTCCGTCAGAGCGGGGACAGCTCCGGGCGCTTGGCCTCGACGTGGTCGCCCGAGGACTCGCCGCGCAGCCGTCGGCCGACCCACGGGACCAGGAACTCCCGGGCCCAGTGCAGGTTCTCCCGGCGCTGCTCGGCGACCGAGAGCTCCGGGGCGGCCGGCCACGGGGCGTCCGGGTCCTGCGCGGAGGTGAGCGGCAGGCCGAGCGAGCGGGCGGCCAGCAGGGCGACCCGCTGGTGGCCCTCGGGGGAGAGGTGCAGCCGGTCCTCGCTCCAGGCCCGCCGGTCGTGCACGGCGCGCAGTGACCACAGGTCGGCGACCGCGCAGTCGTTGCGGTCGGCGATCGCCCGCAGGTGGCCGTTGTAGGTGGCGATCTTCCCGCGCAGCAGCCCGAGCAGCGGGATGCCCCGGGTGTCGAAGCCGGTGCAGATCAGCACCCGGCCCGCGTGGCGGCGCAGCTCCAGTACGGCGGCCTCGAAGCGCTCGGCCGCCTCGTCCGGGTCGCTGCCCGGGCGGAGGATGTCGTTGCCGCCCGCGCAGAAGCTCACCAGGTCGGGCCGGATCTCGGCGACCCGGGGCACCTGTTCGGCCACCACCTGGTCGAGCAGGCGCCCGCGCACCGCCAGGTTGGCGTACCGGAAGTCGGCCGCCGGGCGCTGTGCGGCGAGCAGTTGGGCGAGCCGGTCGGCCCAGCCCGCGTACCTGCCGTCGGGTCCGGGGTCGTTCAGACCCTCGGTGAAGCTGTCGCCGAGGGCGACGTACGAGTTGAAGTCGGTGGTCTCCTGGTAGTCAGCCATGGAGACGATAGTTCACCTTGTGAAGTTCCTTACGCGAACGTAGGTGGCACCGTACGGGGCGTGATCTTCGCCACCCTCAGTCCCCGGCGGGCCAGGCCGACAGGCGGCGGGCGCTCTCGAAGCGCAGCGGGGCGCCGGTCACCGGGTCGGTGAACTCCAGGGTGTGGGCCAGGAGTTGGAGCGGGTGGCGGAAGTCGTCCGGGGCGGCCTCGGGCAGCACCTCGGGGTAGAGCGGGTCGTGCAGGATCGGGATGCCGAGCGCGCTGAGGTGCACCCGGAGCTGATGGGTCTTCCCGGTCTCCGGCAGCAGGCGGTAGCCGGCCAGGCCGTCCCGGTGGGTCAGCAGCTCCACCACGCTGCGGCTGTTCGGCTCGCCGGGTACCTCCCGGGCCGTCAGTTCACCGCGCTCCTTCACCAGGTGGCTGGTCACCGTCCGGGGCAGCGTCAGCTCCGGGTCGAAGGCCGCGACCGCGCGGTACTCCTTGCGGACCCGGCGCTCGGCGAACAGCGACTGGTAGGCGCCCCGGTACTCCGGCCGGGCCACGAACAGCGTCAGCCCGGCGGTCAGCCGGTCCAGCCGGTGGGCCGGGCTCAGCTCGGGCAGTGCCAGCTCGTCCCGCAGCCGGGACAGCGCCGTCTCCACCACGTGCCGGCCGCGCGGGGTGACGGCCAGGAAGTGCGGCTTGTCGGCCACCACGATCCGCTCGTCCCGGTACAGCACCGTCACCGGGAACGGCACCGGGACCTCGGGCTCCAGCTCCCGGTGGTACCAGAGGTAGGCATCCGGCTCGAACGGCGCGTCAGGAGGCAGCGGCCCGGCCGACCCGTGCACCGCGCCCTCGGCGAACATCGCGTCCACCAGCTCGGGCGGCACCGGCAGGCGGTCGACCAGGTAGTCCCGGGCCGTCGCCCACTCGCCCTCGAAGGGCAGCCGCCGCCTCACCGGGTCGACGCCGCGCCGCTGCGGGAGCGGGGCGGGCGGTACGGCGGATCGGCGTCTCATGTCGAGTCAGCGTAGTCGAGTGGCTTGGGCCCTCTCTTTCGGATCACGCCGGGCGGTCGACGCCGGGGCACGCACCTCGACGGCTTCTCGTCGGTCGCCGATGCGCTGCATCAGGCTCCCTCCTCGGCACCGCCGATGCACGCACCCCAACGCCGCCCACTATCCGACGTGATCCGAAAGAGAGGGCCTAAGTCGGTTCCGGCTCGGAGCCGGGGCAGAATGGGGACCCGGACACCGAGCTCGGGAGGCAGTACCGTGACGCGACCGGCCCAGCAGAGCGAGGAGTTGGCGACGCTCCGTCAACTGCTGCGCACCCGCCCGCCGATGGACCGGAAGCTGCCGGTCTTCGACCCGCTCGACGCTCCGGCGGACCCGGCCACCCTGCACGTGAGCTGGCTGCTGGAGGCGATGACGGCCGAGCTGCCGGACGCCCAGGTGGTCACCTTCGCCACCTCGGACGGCGACGGTCACCCCGACGCCCGGGTGCTGGTCCTGCGCGACATCGACCCGGCCACCGGCCGCTGGAGCGTCTTCGCCGACCTGCGCAGCCCGATGGGCGAACAGCTCGCCGTCACCCCCTGGGCCGCCCTCACCTCGTACTGGCCCGACTTCGGCCGCCAGGTCAGGGTGCGCGGCCCCGTCGAGGCGGTCGACCAGCAGGACGCGCCGCCCGCCGAGCGGGGGGTCGGCCCGGCCGGGCACACCGCCGCCGTGGTCGGCCGGCAGAGCCAGCGGCTGGGCAGCGCGGGGGAGTTGGAGTCCGCCTGGCTGCTGGCCGCCGCCGAGGTGGCCGCCGACCCGACCGCACCGGTGCCGGGCCTGACCCGGTACGTGCTGCGCGCCGAGACGGTGGAGTTCTGGCAGGGCGACCCCGGGCGGCGGCACATCAGGCTGGCGTACGAGCGGTCCAGCGGCGGGTGGGAGCGGGGGCTGCTCTGGCCGTGACCGGCTGGGCTCGCCGCCCGTGACGGGGCGTCAGCAGACGGTCGGCGGGCTGGGACGGCGACCCGGCCGCGTGCGATGATCGCGGTGTGCTCAGAGTGCCCGGACGGTCGGTCCTTCGGCGGGGCCGGTCGGCCGGACCAGCCTCGGCGCTGGCGGCTGCCCTGCTGCTGGTGCTCGGCCCCGCCGCCGCCCCGGCGGCCGCCGACGGCAGCCCACGGCGCGAGTTCACCGTCCAGGACGCGCGGATCACCGAGTCCAGCGGCCTGGCCGCCAGCCACCGGCACCCCGGCGTCTACTGGACCCACAACGACAGCGACGACGGCCCGTACGTCTTCGCCGTCGACTCCCAGGGCCGCACGCTGGCCACCGTCACCCTGCGCGGGGTCACCCTGCGGGACGCCGAGGCGATCGCGCTCGGCCCGGACAACCAGCTCTACCTGGCCGACATCGGCGACAACTTCAACGGCAAGTGGCCCGAGGTCTGGCTCTACCGCTTCGCCGAGCCCGCCCAGCTGGGCGACCAGATCGTGCAGGCCACCCGCTACCGGGTCCGGTACGCGGACGGTCCGCGCGACGCGGAGGCGCTGCTGGTCCACCCGGTGACCGGCCGGGTGTACATCGCCAGCAAGAGCGACAAGGACCAGGGCCACCTCTACCAGGGCCCCGAGACCCTCTCCGCCACCGCCGTGAACACCTTCAAGAGCATCGCCGACGTCCCCTGGGTCACCGACGGCGGCTTCTCGCCGGACGGCACCGAGGTGGTGCTGCGCGGCTACTTCTGGGCCAAGCTCTACGACTGGAAGGACGGCACCATCACCGCCCCCCGGTCGGTCGGCGTCCCGTTCCAGCGCCAGGGCGAGTCGGTCACCTTCTCGGCGGACGGCCGCTCGCTGCTGTTCGGCAGCGAGGGCAAGCAGAGCGAGGTGTGGCGCGTCCCGCTCGGCGACCCGACCCCCGCCGCGCCCAGCCCCTCGCCCACCCCGTCCGCGCCCACGGCGCCGGGCGCCGCGCCCGAACCCAAGAGCGAACCGAACCACGCGGGCGCCCTGCTCCTGGTGGTCGCCGCCGTCGCCGCCCTGTTCTTCTGGCGCCGGGGGCGCAGCTCCGGCTGAGGCTCACTCCGCCCCGGCGGACGGCGGCGGGCGGTCGTGGTCGGGCCACACGGTGATGTGGTCGTGTTCCAGGACCAGCCGAACCCGGTCCGCCAGGCCCAGCGACCGGGTGAACTCGCGCGGCAGCTGGAGCCGGCCGACCCGGTCCAGCACGGTGTACTCCTGGGCGGTGAGCGCGCCGTCCGTACCGGCCTCGGCCGAGTGGCGCAGCACCTCGGTGGAGGTGCGTCCGTCGCGGATCCGTACCGTGCGGCGGACCTGGTCGGCCACCAGCGGGTCGTGAGTGACGATCAGTACGGTGGTGCCCAGCTCGCTGTTGGCGGCGCGCAGGGCGGCGAAGATCTCCTCCGAGGTGGTGGTGTCCAGCTCGCCGGTCGGCTCGTCGGCGAGCAGCAGGCGCGGGCGGTTGGCCAGCGCGACGGCGATCGCCACCCGCTGCTGCTCGCCGCCGGAGAGCGCGGCGGGCGTGCGGTCGGCGGCGTGGGCGATGCCCATCAGGTCGAGCAGTTCCAGTGCCCGGGCGGCGCGCTGACGGCGCGGCAGACCGGCGTAACCCATCGGCAGCTGCACGTTCTCACGGGCCGTCAGGTAGGGCAGCAGGTTGCTCGCGGTCTGCTGCCGGATCACCCCGACGGTCCGGCGCCGGTAGGCGGTCCGCTCGCGCTGCCCGAGCCTGCCGAGGTCGGTGCCGGCCACCTCGACGGTGCCGGCGCTGGGGGAGTCCTGACCGGCCAGGATGCCGAGCAGGGTGGACTTGCCGGAGCCGGAGGCGCCGACCAGGGCGAGCAGTTCGCCCTCCTGGACGGCGAGGTCGAGCCCCTGCAGGGCCTGCACCTCGCCGCTGCCGCGGCGGGCGTTCGCGTCGGTGCGGTAGATCCGCACCAGGCTCTCGCACATCACCATGGGCCGTTCGGTCGGACGGACAGTCACAGTGCCTCCCCCAGTCGTAGGACGGCGCCCAGTCCGCGACGCCGGCTGATCACCGCTTCCAACGCGGCCGCCCCCAGCACCAGCGCCGCCACCGCGAGGCCGAGCGCCGAGGTCGCGGTCCAGTCGACGTGTACGGCGGGCTCGAACGGCCCGCCGGTCAGGGCCCGCAGTTGCAGGCCGGGGCCGAGCGCGCCGGGCAGCAGCAGCCCGAGCGCGGTGCCACCGACCGCTGCCGTCAGCAACAGCGGCAGCGTCTGCAGCAGTTGGAGCCCCAGCAGCGCGCGGCCGCCGAGCCCCAGGGTGCGCAGGTAGGACGTGGTGCGGGCCCGTTCGGTCGCGCTCAGGACCAGCTCCAGGGCCACCGCGCCGAGCGCGAGCAGCAGGCCGATCCCGGTGGCCAGCCGGAAGGCGAGTTCGACCGACCGGACCAGCCCGTCGGCGCGGAGCACAGCGAGCTCCCCGGCGCGGTCGCGGAACTCCAGCGGCGCTCCGGTCACGCCGGTGGGGGCGAGCTGTTCGGCGACGGCCGTCCGCACGGCGTCGGGGTCGAGCGGCGGCCCACCGGCGGTGGGGTAGAGCAGCAGCGCGGACGGGTGGCTCTGCTGCACGGGCAGTTGCTGCGCGGACGGTCCGGTGAACACCAGCAACGCACTTTCGGACTCCGGCCCGAGCACCGGCCCGAGCGCCGGGTCGCGGAGCGCTTCGGCGGGCAGGGCCCCGACCACCTGGACCACGAAGCCGGTCGTCCCCATCGCGGCCACCTCGAAGGTGCCGTCGGGGAACGCCCGGGCGAGCGCGGGATCGGCCAGTGCGGTGAGCACCGGCTCCGTGCCGCTCGCACCGGACTTGCCGACCGGTGCGTCCGTCCCGTCGGCGGCCGACAGCGCGGCGGCCAGCGGAGAGGACGGGTCGGCGGCGCGCAGAGCGGCGGCGTCCAGTCCGAGCAGGGTGACGTTCGGGACGGTGCTGCCGTCCTCCGGCGAGGTGAGCTCGCCGGTCGCACCGGTGACGGTCACCTGGTGGCCGACGGTGCGCACCTTCGACAGGTCGGCGGGCAGCCGGTCACGCGAGCCGACCAGGGCGGTCGGTGCTCCGCCGGTACGCCAGTCGGCGTTCTGCGCGCGGCTGTCCGCCAGGGTCCGCGCGACCATGCTGCCGAACACCCCGCTGCCCATCGCCAGCACGAGTACCAGCAGGGCGAGCGCGGCCGCGCCGCTCTGCGCACCGGCCCGGGCCAGCGCCACCAGCGGGACCAGGCCGGACGAGCGGCCCGCCCACCGGGTGGCCCGGAGCAGCAGCGGAGGCAGCAGACGGAGCAGGGTCAGCACCATCGTGAATGCCAACAGCACCGGCACCAGGGCGAGTTGGAGGTCGATGCCGGAGCCGGCCAGGGCACCGCGGGCGCGCAGCGCGGCCAGCCCGCCGGCGGCCAGCAGCAGCACCAGGGCCTCCAGGACCAGCCGGCGCGAGCGCGGCACGAGTCGGGTCCGCCCGCCGGAGCCGAGCAGGACCGCGGCGGGCGCGCACCAGACCAGCACGGCGGCGACCAGGACCGGTACCGCGGACCCCAGGGCGGCACCCGTCGGCGCGAGCGCCCGGCCGAGCGCCCAGCCCACCGCGACGCCGAGGCCGACCGGTCCGGCGGCTTCCGCCAGCAGGCGCCCGGCGATACCGGTCAGCCGTGCGCCGCGCGAGAGTTGGAGCGAGAAGGCCCCGGCCCGGCGGCGCACGCCGAGCCGCGCGGCCGCCACGGCGGTGGCCACCACCACGGTGAGCAACCCGACGAGCGCGAAGCCCTGAAGCTGCTCGGTTCGCCCGCGTTGGGCGGCGAAGGCGTCCAGCTCCCGGGTGAGCCGGTCCGTGACGGCGGGCTCGGTCACCCGGTGGCCCGCCAGCACGCAACTCCCGGCGTACTCCTCCCGGCACAGCCGGCCCGAGTCGACGGTGCGCAGGTCGGCGAGGGCCGCCCGCTGGTCGGCGATCGCGGTCCGGGTGGCGGCCCGGCCGGAGCGGTCGACGGCCACCGGCAGGTCCCAGGCCAGCTCGAGCGCCACGGTGCCCCGGCTCTCGGCCTGCTCGATCCCGCCGGAGCTGGTCAGCAACTGGGCGTTCACCTGCTGACCGATCCGCGAGGTCACGGTCGCCGGGGTGACCAGCAGCGGGAACTGCTGCCAGAGCCGGGCCGCGCCGTGGTCGGTGCGGAAGGCACCCACCAGGGTCACCGGGGTGCGCCAGTCCTCACCGTCCAGGTCGAACCGCTGACCGATCGTCAGACCGAGGCGCACCCGGGCGGCTTCGGAGACCGCGACCTCGATCGGGGCCTGCTCCGCGTCCGGGATCATCGGGTCGGGAGCCGGCTGCTGCGGCGCTCGGCCCTGGACGTACTCGACCGGCCCGTCGGGTCCCGGCTGGGCGTACGCCAGGCTGACCAGGGGTGGCAGGCCGTGGAAGGTGGGCACCCCGGGGCCGTTCGCCGTCGCGGTGGGGGTGGTCGCGCGGCCCGGCGCCGATCCGAGCGCGGCGGCCAAGGGCTGGACGGCGGTGGTGCGCAGCCCCGTACCGATCGCGTTCAGATCCCGGTCCAGGGTGCCGCGGACCACCGGGAACCGGCTTTCGCTCTTCGAGCGCGGGTCGGTGGTGGAGCGGGCGGAGACCAGTGGGCCGGACAGCTGGGCGCGGTCCAGCCGGTCCGCGAGGGTCGCGGCCGCCAGCTCGTCGAACCGTGGCGGCCAGCTCAGCGGAACGGCCGTGAGCAGGACGGCGAGCAGCGCGAGCAGGGCCGCGACCGGCCGGCCGATCCGTGCCTCGCGTCGGAGCAGACGCAGTGTCAGCATGTGGAGCTCCCCCCGTCGAACCGTCCGCAGCCCTGCCACCCGTACGCCTGGCGGCTCATCCGCTGTCCCCCGCACGCAGGGCCCGGACCAGGTCGACCCGGGCCAGCAGCCGGGTGAGGACCAGCACCGCGAGGGTCAGCAGCAGGCCGCTGGCCAGCACCGTGAGCGCGGCGGCGGGCCGGCCCGGTGCGACGGCCAGGGCCGGGAAGAGCGGGCCCGCGCTGTCCTCCAGGACGACGAGCGGCAGCAGCAGGGCCGTCAGCAGCAGCCCCAGCAGGCCACCGAGCAGGACCGGCAGCGCGGTCACCGCCACCTGCTCGGCGCGGAGCAGCGCGGTGAGTTCGCCGCGCCGTACGCCCAGCGCGCGGAGCACCGCGAACTCCCGTCGGCGGGCCCGGACCGCGCCCACCGTGTGCAGGGTCAGCGCGGTCACCGCGAACAGCGGCGCGGTGACCAGGACCAGCAGCCAGGCACAGCGCAGTCCGGCCCGGAACGGGTCGGCGCTCAGCTCGGCGGCGACCTGCCGGGCGCTCTGCGCCCGGCCGAGTTCGCCGTGGCCGTCGACGGCGGCCCGGGTGGCGGCCGGGTCGGCGCTGCTCAGCCACCAGCGAGCGTCGGCGGGCGGCGGTTCCGCGGTGGGCGCGCGAGCGGCGGCGACCGCGCGCAGGTCCAGCAGCAGGTGGCCCCGGCCCCGCTCGTAGCCGGGCAGCGCGTCGACCTCCCCGGTGATCCGGATCGGCTGGACCAGCCCCTTCTGTTCCCAGCTGAGCTGGACGATCGCGCCGACCTCGGTGTTCAGCTCGTCGAGCAGGGCGCGATCGGCGACGGCGGGCAGGGCAGCGGGCGAGGGCCTAGTGGTGCCGGTGCCGGGGAGCACCGCGAAGACCGCGTCCAGGCCGGCCAGGTCCGAGATCCTCGACGGCTGCTGGGAGCGCAGCACCGTGTGCAACAGGTCCGGACCGCCGCTCTGCCAGCTGCAGGCGGTGGCCCGCCTGGCCACCACGCCGCCGTCGTCCGGGGAGTCGGAGCCAGGGGCGCCGCCCACGGGACAGCCGAGAGCGTCCGGGCGGCCGAAGGCCGTACCGGCGCGGAACCAGCTCTGCCCCGGCGGGAGCGCCAACTCGGTGCGCCCACCGGCGCCGACGGCGCCGATTCCCGTCAGCCGCAGGTCCAGGGTGGTCCGCTCGGACAGCTCGGCGGGGAAGTGGACACCGAACCGACTGACCGTCAGCGGGTGGGCGCGCCGCTCACTGTCGGCCAGCGGCAGGGTCAGGGTGTGCGGGCGGCCGTCGGCGGGCAACGGCACCGACAGGACGTCGGTCAGCCCGTGGGCGTCCTGGACCCAGAGCTGCAGCAACAGGCCGGAGCCGGGGACCGGCAGGTCGGTGGTGGCCCGGACGGATGCCTCCAGCGCGGTGGGCCGGCCCGGTACCGCGAGCCCCTGGGCGGGCGCTCCGGTGAGCGGGGCCAGCAGGGCCGGGGCCGGACGGTCGGCCTGGTCGGGGCGGAGCGCGGGCAGCCCAGCGAGGGCCGAAGCGGCGGTGTCGACGGCGACCGTCCGGACGACCGTGCCGCCCACGAAGGCCGGCTGCTCGGCCACGGGGGTGAGTCCCGTGACGCCCGGCAGCGCGGCCAGCGCGGCATGCCGTTGCGCGGGCGGGCCGGACACCCCGGAGAGCCGCAGGTCGGCGCCGACCTGGAAGACGGCCCGGTCGCGGTCGCTGGTGGGCAGCGCGGCCAGCACCCCCGCGGCCAGACTGCCGCAGGCCACGGCCAGCAGCGTCACCAGGACCGGAACGGCCTGGCGGCCGGCGTCGCGGCTCAACTGCCAGCCGCCGAGCGGCAGTACCAGCCCTCGGGCCCGGCCGGCCGCCCGCTCCATCAGCCGCCCGGCCAGTGGCAACAGCCGCAGCAGCAGCACCGCGCCGGCCACCGCCATCGCCATCGGGGCGAGCACCAGCACCAGGTCGACCCCGGAGTCGAAGCCGTAGCCCGGACGCTGCGTCAACAGGCTCCGGTAGTGGCGCAGTTGGAGGAAGCCGAGGACCGCGACGGTGAGCAGCGCCAGGTCCGCACCGGCCTTCTGCAGGCCCAGCCCGGGTGCCCGGCGCCCGCGCAGCGCCCGCTGGACGCCCGGGTCCAGCGCCTGCAGGGCCAGCGGCAGCAGCAGGGCCGCGCCGTGGACCGCGAGCGCGAAGGCGGCGGTCCACCAGGCGCTCCGGGCACCGTCCGCCGCCAGGCCGTGCACCCCGGCGCCCCGCAGGACGGCGCGGAGCAACGGCTCGGCCAGCAGCAGCCCGGCGGCCGCCGCCGGGACGGCGGCCAGTGCCCACTCACCGGCCGTCACCGCGAGCAGCCGGACCGCACCGGCTCCCCGGGAGCGCTGGAGCGCCCGCTCGCCGGCGAGCGAGTCGGCCAGCCGACGGGCCGTCAGGATCAGGACCACCGCGGCGAGCACGGCGAGCAGGGCGAGCGGCACGGCGACCTCGGCCCGGGCCGTCAGGGACGGGAGCACCTGGCGGTCGACCGCCGCGGGCAGGGCGCTGCGCACGCTGGTGTCGGTCAGCGCCACGGCGCCGCCGCGGTAGACCGAGCGGGTGGTGTCCGAACCGGCGAAGGCGGCCGACCGGTCGCGTAGCTGGACCAGTTCGGACAGGCTGAGCCGGCCGGTGTCGGGCAGGGCCAGCCAGACGGCCACCATCCGGTCACGGAAGCCGGGCAGCGCGGTCAGTTGGGCGCCGTCGGCCACCAGCAGGTCCGGGGCCTCGCGGTCGGCGCCGCCGAGCCCGGACCAGATCGCGGCGGCCGCCGGATCGGGCCGGTAGACGCCGGTCACGGTGAGCTCGAGCGGGCCGCCGGTGACCGGGTCGTGGATGACCGTGCTGCCGCCGCTGTCCAGGCCGAGCCGGTCGGCGACGGCCTCGGGGAGGGCGACCCGCAGCCCGCCGCCGGCGGTGCTCGCGGCGGGCCAACTGCCGCTGCGGAGCCGGGCGTACCGGCCGGGGTCCGGCAGGGCGACCGGGAGTCCCGGGAGCGTGGTGTCGGTGAGCTGCCGTCGTCCGGCGGGCGGCAGTGCCAGGTCCACCGCGCCGACGGCGCGCAGCGCGGTCTCGGTACGGAACGGGGTACCGCCCATCACCCGGACCAGCGCGGTGTGCACCGCCCGGTCGGCCGCGGGCAGGCCCTGCGCCGTCCAGCGCGCGTTCACCTCGACCGAGCGGGCGGCGTCGACCGCGAGCCGCTCGCGCACCCCCGCGGTGGCTGCCGCCCGGGCCAGGCCGGCCACCGCGGCCAGCACCGCCGTCGCCACCAGGATGCTCACGGCCACGGACGCGAGCACCAGCCCGTGCCGCCCGAATCGGCGCCCGACCCCCGCCAGTGCCATTCACTGCTCCCCTCGGCGCCCGCCACGCCGGAGGGCCGCGTGCCACCTGATCACCGGCGGCACAGATCTGACGTTCTATCACAGCGGCCACACTTTGGTCTGTACCAATCCGATCTCTCTGCCACCGGCTTCGGCCGCTTGGTAGCCTCGCAGGCCACCCACCGCGAAGGAGTCACGATGGCCGTCGTCCACCAGACCACCATGAACCCCGGCAAACTCGACCTGCTCACCGAGTGGCTGCCGCGCCAGCACTGGTACCTCGGCGCGGACCGGGCGCCGGTGCTGGTCAAGGGCGGCGGGTTCCGGCTGGACGATCCCGAGGGCGAGGTGGGGATCGAGTTCATGGTGGTGGTGGACACGGCCGGGCCCGATCCGGTGGCGTACCTGGTGCCGATGAGCTACCGGGGCGCGCCGAACGGGACGGGGCCGGAGGCGGGGCTGATCGGCACCTCCGAGCACGGGGTGCTGGGCACCAGGTGGATCTACGACGGGACCGCCGACCCCGTTCTCATGATGGAGCTGGCCGCCCTGCTGGCCGGCCGGGCGGTGCCGCAGCAGCAGAACGGGAGCGATGCCGCGGACCCGACCGTCACGGTGCACCCGGCCACCGGAGACTCCTTCGACTACGAGGTCATCCGCGTCCTGCACCCCCTGGAGGGCGAGGGCGCCCCGGGCCAGGTCGTCGCGGGCTGGGTCCGGCCGGACGGCACCGCCGTACGCGGCGTCTTCGCCACGGCCCTTCCGTAACGGGCCGCTCAGCGGTAGCCGGTCGGGTCGGCGGGCAGGTCGGGGTCCTGGACCTCGACCATGTAGCGCCAGGCGTCCGGCCGGCTGCCGTCGAGGTCGGTGAAGCCGTAGACCCGGGCGAGTTGGCCGCTGGAGAGGGACTGCCCGTTCCAGCGGGCGACGTCCGGGTCGGCGGCGAGGGCCGCGACCGCGCGGCCGACGTACGAGGGGGTCTCGGAGATGCCGAAGTGCGGCACCTTGGCGATCGCGTCCCGCCAGTTCGCCTCGGTGACGCCGAAGGTGTCGAGCATCAGCTCCGAGCGCAGCCAACCAGGCGTCAGGGCCACGGCGGTGGCGCCGCGCGGGCCGAGTTCGTGGCCGAGCGAGAAGGCCATCCGCAGGACGGCGGACTTGGCCAGGTCGTAGAAGAACGAGACCCGGTAGCGGGTGCGGTTGTACTCCTCGGTGCCGTCGGTCATCTCGACCACCAGGCCGCCCGGCGTGCGCAGCAGCAGCGGCAGCGCGTGGTGACTGGTGATGGCGTGGGTCTCCACCGCGAGGCGCAGCAGGCGCAGGCCGTGGTCGAGGTCGTGCTCCCAGACGGTGCTGTTCCACTCGAAGAGTTGTTCGCCGCCCCAGATGTCGTTCACCAGCAGGTCCAGCCGACCCTGCTCGGTGTCGATTCGGCGGACCAGCGCGGCGACCTGCTCGGGGACCAGATGGTCCGTCACCACCGCGATGCCGTGTCCGCCGGCCGCAGTGACCAGGTCGGCGGTCTCCTCGATCGTCTCCGGACGGTCGTACTCCGAGCGCCGTCCCCGGGTGCTGCGCCCGGTCACGTACACCGTCGCCCCGGCGGCGCCCAGCTGGACGGCGATGCCCCGTCCCGCGCCCCTGGTCGCGCCCGCGACCAGGGCGACCTTCCCGTCGAGTGCTCCTGCCATGGCTGCCCTCCGCTTTTGGTGCGACCACGCTACCTGAGGGGCGGCGGGGAAACGCGCGAAGCGGGCCGCACACGACCCACCCCCGCCGGTGCCCGGGCGACCGGCCTGTGGAACGGTGGTGACCCGGCGACGGCTGAGGGACCACCAGGTCGGCAGCCCGCCGTGTCCCGGACCCTGCACCACCGACCCACCTGGAACGTCCTGATGAAGCGTTTGCTGGCAGCCTCCCTGACCGCACTCGTCGGCGTGAGCGCCGCCCTGACCGGAGCCACCGGCGCCTCGGCGGCCGTGCCCGCACCCCCGCAGACCCTGCGGGTGCTGACGCTCGGTGACTCGATCACCGAAGGCGCCGGCAGCCGGACCGGCGTCGGCTACCGGCTGCCGTTGGCCCAGCTGGCGGCGGGTCAGGCCCGGTACGGCGTGGACTTCGTCGGGTCCCGGCAGATCGGGGCGATGGCCGACCCCGACACCGAGGGTCACAGCGGGTACATGATCGACGACATCCGGAGCGGGGTGGACGGCTGGCTCGCGACGGCCCGGCCCGACGTCGTCCTGCTGCACATCGGGATCAACGACCTGAACCGGGGCGTGGACCGGGAGCACGCCAAGGACCGGCTGGCCGCCCTGGTGGACCGGATCTTCGCGGACCGGCCCGGCGTCACGGTCGTCCTGCAGGGCCTGATACCCACGACGGTGAACGACACCGGCCTGATCCCGCTGTACAACGAGGCGGCCGAGCAGCTGGCCAGGGACCGCAGGGCCGAGGGCAAGAAGCTCGGCTACGTCGCCGCACCCGAGCTCCCGATGGCCGAACTGCCCGACGGCCTGCACCCGAACGACGCCGGCTACGCGAAGCTGGCCCGGAACTTCTACGACCGGCTGGACCAGGCGTTCACCGACGGCTGGACCGCCCGCCCGGCGGCCCCCCGGGCGGGGACCGAGTCCGGTGCGAACGGCCGGGTGCGGTGGGCGGACTGGGACGGTGACGGCCGCACCGACTACGTCGTCGTCAACGACGACGGCACGGTGCAGGCGTTCCTGAACCGGGGCGGGGACGGTCAGGGCGGCTGGGAGCCGCAGGGTCAGGTGGCGACCGGCCTGACCACCGACCGCAGCCGGGTCAGGTTCGCGGACTTCGACGGGGACGGCCGGGCCGACTACCTGATGATCAACCCGAATGGCTCGGTCCAGGCGTACCTGAACCGGGGCGGGGACGGGCACGGCGGCTGGGAGGTGCGCGGCCAGGTGGCGGGCGGCCTGACCACCGATCAGTCCAAGGTCCGGTTCGTGGACTGGGACGGCGACGGCCAGACCGACTACCTGCACTTCACCGACAGCGGCGCGGTCCAGCTCTACCTGAACCGGGGCGGCGACAACCACGGCGGCTGGTACGCGCAGGGCCAGGTGGCGACCGGTGTGACGGCGGACCGGGCCCGGGTGCGGTTTGCCGACTTCGACGGGGACGGCCGGGCCGACTACGAGCTGATCGGGACCGACGGCGCGGTGCAGGCGTTCCTGAACCGGGGCGGCGACAACCACGGCGGCTGGAGCACCGGCGCCCGGATCGCGACCGGGGTGACGAGCGATCAGACCCAGGTGCACTTCGCGGACTTCGACGGCGACGGCCACGCCGACTACCTGGTGACCGGGACCGACGGCGCCGCCGACGCGTACCTGTGGAACGGCGGGGACGCCGGCGGCGGCTGGACCGTCCGGGGCCGGATCGCCACGGGCGCCTGACGCCGCGTCGGACCGGGTGGAGCCGTCGCGCGGCGGGCGGCTCCACCGGTGTTGTTATGCTGCGGGAGCGTCCCGAGGGGAAAGTCCGGTGAGAGTCCGGCGCTGACCCGCAACGGTGGACGGACCTCTGACGGTCCGTGAGCCCGATCGCCCTCGGCGGCGCTGACCTCCCGACAACTCGCCGCGGACTGCGAGGGGATGCGGCACGGCGCGCCCACCTGCGCGGACCTCAGGGTGGGCGGGCCCAGGCGCGTCGCCCGTACGCCACGGCTCGACGCGAAGGCCGCCAGCCGTGAGCACCGCCGTAGCCGCGCCGCCGATACCCAAAACCGCCCATCCGCCCGCCCGGACCCCGGCGCTGGCCGCCGGACTGACCCTCGCCCTGCTGGTCTCGCTGGTCTGCGGCGTCGCGCTGGGCTCCTCCGGGATCGGCTGGGGGACGGTGCTGGAGTACCTGCGGGCCGGTCTGACGGGTGGTCGGATCAGCGCCGAGCAGCTGGCCGGCTACACCATCGTCTGGGAGATCCGGCTGCCCAGGACCGTGCTGGCCGCCGTGGTCGGCGCCGGACTGTCCGCGACCGGCGTCGCCGTCCAGGCGATGGTGCGCAACGCGCTCGCCGACCCGTTCGTGCTCGGCATCTCCTCCGGCGCGGCCGTCGGCGCCAACGCCGTCCTGCTGCTGGGCGCGTTCGCCTCGCTCGGCGTCTGGGCGCTGTCCGCCTCCGCGTTCGCCTCGGCGCTGGCCGCCATGGTGCTGGTCTACGCGGTCGCCAGGACCGCCCAGGGGCTCACCCCGCTCCGCCTGGTGCTCACCGGCACCGCGCTGGCGTACGGCTTCTCCGCCGTCACCTCGCTGATGGTCTTCTCCGCCGAACGCGGCGAGGCCGCCCGGACCGCGATGATGTGGCTGCTCGGCAGCCTCGGCGGCGCCACCTGGGCGTCGGTCCCGATCGCCGCCGGCACCGTGCTGGCCGGCACCGCCTATCTGCTGTGCCGCGCCGGGCAGTTGGACGTGCTGGCGATGGGTGACGAGACCGCCGCCGCGCTGGGCGTGGACGCCTCCCGGCTGCGCCGGGCGCTGTTCGTGGTCACCGCCGCCGTCACCGGCACGGTGGTCGCGGTCAGCGGCGCGATCGGCTTCGTCGGCCTGATGGTCCCGCACCTGGCCCGGATGCTGGTCGGCGCCGACCACCGGCGGGTGCTGACGATCGCCCCGCTGCTCGGCGCGGTGCTGCTGGTCTGGGTGGACATCGTCTCCCGGCTGCTGCTCGCCCCCGCCGAACTGCCGGTCGGCGTGATCACCGCCGTGCTCGGGGTGCCGTGTTTCCTGCTGCTGATGCGCCGCCGCAGCTACAGCTTCGGCGGCCGCTGATGGCCGCTCAGGGGAGGGGGCGCTGATGCGCGTCGACATCGAGGACGTCTCGGTCGAGATCGCCGGGACCAGACTGGTGCACGAGGTCACCGTACGGGCCGCGAGCGGCCAGGTGCTCGGCCTGGTCGGGCCGAACGGCAGCGGGAAGTCCACCCTGCTGCGCTGCGTGTACCGGGCGCTGCGCCCGGCGGCCGGCGCGGTCCGGCTGGACGGCGACGACCTGCACGGCCTGACGCCCCGTGAGGGCGCCCGCCGGGTCGGCGCGTTGCCGCAGGAGACGGTGGCCGAGTTCGACTTCACCGTCGCCGAGGTGGTCGGCATGGGCAGGCTGCCGCACCGGCGCGGCTTCGGTGCGCCGGGCCCGGAGGACGCGGCGGACTGCGCGGCGGCGCTGGCCCGGGTCGGCGCCGGGCACCTGGCGGACCGGGGGTTCCTCCAGCTCTCGGGCGGCGAGAAGCAACGGGTGCTGATCGCCCGGGCGCTGGTCCAGCAGCCGAAGGTGCTGGTCCTGGACGAACCCACCAACCACCTGGACATCGCACACCAGTTGGAGGTGCTGTCGCTGGTCCGGAGCAGCGGCCTGACCGTGCTCACGGCGCTGCACGACCTCAACCTGGCCGCCGCCCACTGCGACCTGCTGTACGTGATCGCCGGTGGCCGGATCGTGGCCTCCGGGCCGCCGGGGGAGGTGCTGTCGCCCGAACTGTTCGCCGAGGTGTTCGGGGTCCGGGCCCACCCGGTCCGCCATCCGGTGACCGGCGCCGTTCAGTTGCTCTTCGACCGTCTGCACCCCTGAAAGGGATTCCTGTCGTGTTCATCAGCCCCCGCCGTACCCTGGCCGTCACCACTCTGCTCGCCCTGACCGCCTGCGGTGCCGAGGTCACCCCCTCGGCGGAGAGCGCGAGTTCGGCGCACTACCCCGTCACCGTCGACAACTGCGGCAGCCCGGTGACGTATCACCACAAGCCCGCCCGGGTGGTCACCAACGACATCGGCATCACCGAGCTGATGCTCTCGCTCGGCCTGGCCGACCGGATGGCGGGCTATGTGATGCCGGACGAGAAGGGCGACCTGGCGAAGGTGCCGTGGGCGGCCGGGTACGACGGCACCAAGTGGCTGTCCAAGAAGGAGATCACCAAGGAACTGGTGCTGGACGCCAAGGCCGACCTGGTCTTCGCGGGCTGGAACTACGGCTGGAACGACACCACCGGACTGACCCCCGCCGGGCTCGGCAAGCTCGGCGTCGGCGCCTACACCCTCACCGAGTCCTGCCGGAACGGCAAGGAGAAGGCGCGCGGTGTGATGCCGCCGCTGGACGCGCTCTACGCGGACCTGGCCAATCTGGGGAAGATCTTCGACGTCGAGCCGAAGGCGCAGCAGTTGATCGGGGAGTTCAAGGCGGAGGTGGCGAAGGCGGAGGCCGGTGCACCCGCCCGGCGGCCGAGCGTCTTCCTCTACGACAGCGGCCAGGACAAGCCGTTCACCTCCGGGCGGTTCGCGGCCCCCGAACAGATCATCAGCAAGGCGGGCGGCCGCAACGTGATGGGCGACCTCGACGACTCCTGGACCACGGTGGGGTGGGAGAGCGTGGTGGCCAGGGACCCCGAGGTGATCGTGATCAACAACTACGGGGAGACCGGCGCGGAGGCCAAGCGTCAGTTCCTGAAGTCCTACCCGGCGTTGGCCAATGTCTCGGCCGTCCGGAACGACCGGATCTTCGTGCTTGACTACGTCGACCTGGTGGAGAGCCCGCGCAACCCGTCGGCGATCACCCGGCTCGCCGCGTACCTCCGGACGCTGCCCACCCCCTGACGCTGCCCACCCCCTGACGCCGTCGCTCAGAACAGCGCGGCCTGCTCGGCCGGCCGGGACCTGAGCTGCTCGGTGAGCCCCGTGCACGGTGTCGGTGGGGTGGGCCGCAGGGCCCAGCCGACCAGCAGCCGGGTGTCCAGCAGCAGTGGCGGAGCGTCGCTCTGATCGGGCGTCAGGAAGAGGTGACGCCCGATCGGCGGGTGCAGGGTGCCGCCGAGCGTGGCGCCGGGACCGAGCGCGGTGATCTCCCGGTAGGCGGGCGGCGGCCCGTCGGTGAGGCCGAACAGCTCCACCTGGTCGGTGACCGGACGGTCCGGGAAGAGCTCGATGCCGTGGCCCGCCAGCACCTCGAGCACCTGGGCCCGCAGAGCCCGGACGGCCGCCGCCCGCTGCTCCGGCGGGGGCACCCGCCACCAGCCGCCGACCTTCGCCTTCGAGGTGAACCGCTCCCTGGCCAGACCGGACTGGGCCACCGTCAGCTCGGCCCGGCGGATGCCCGGCAGTGAGCCCCGGGCGACGAACGTCCAGGTCAGGGCGGCCTGCTCGACCAGCCGGGTGGTGCCGCGCTGCTCGGCGGTCAGGCCGACCTTGGCCAGGCCGGGCCCGAACCAGGCGAGATAGAGGCGGTACGTCCGCCCGTCGTCGAGGATCTGGTCCCTGGCGAGGGCCAGCCCCTGGTCGGCGTCCTGGCAGGAGCCGCACTGACCGGCCTTCCCGCCGGGCTCCAGCTCGGCCGCGACCGGGCAGGGGTGGTGCCGCCGCGCCGTCCGCACCCCGACGCAGCGGCGCGGGCCGACCACCGTCCAGCCGACCCGGGTGCCGGCGGCGACCTCGCGCTCCAGCACCCGGGCCCCGCTCGCGGCGGTGAGCTTGGGCACACCGTCCCGCCAGCGCAGGCCGGTGGCCGTCCAAGCGGTGGCCGCCGGGTTGCTCGTCATGGGACGTGAGCGTACGGCCCGGCACTGACAGAGCCGTCCTGCAGGGCCGATTCCCATTGGGAGTGCGGTCCGATGATCGGCTATATTCGCGCAGCCGTCGGACCCGACGGCATCGCAGCTTCGGGGGAGTCCCACGGTGTCGTCCGAGTCCGACCAGTCCAGCAGTTCGAGCAGCAGCAGTGACAGCGGCGGCAGCGGCGGCAGTGACAGCGGCGGCGGCTCGGCGGACTGGTCCTCGCCGTCCTCCGGCAACGACAGCACCCCGGAGCCGCCCGCGAGCACGCCGTACGAGCCGCCCCCGGCGGACGCCAACCCGTACGCGCCGCCCACGGATCCGTACGTGCCGCCCACCGGTCCGTACGCGGACCCGTACGTGACGGCTGCGGCCGCAGCCGCGTACGCGCCGCCCGGCGATCCGTACGCACCGCCCGCCGGACCGTACGCGCCGCCCGCCGGGCCGCCCGGAGCGCCGCCGTACGCGCCCCCCGGTCAGTGGGCAGGCGCCCCGGGCGCCCCGGCCCCGTACGGGCAGCCGTACTGGGCCGGGCCGCAGCCGGCGCCGCAGGGGACCAACGGACTGGCCATCACCTCGCTGGTGACCGGCATCCTCGGCTTCGGCTGCTGCCTGTGGGTGCTCGGGCTCGGCTTCGGCATCGCCGCGCTCCGCCAGATCGGGCGCCGCCCGCAGCAGGGCAAGGGGCTGGCGGTCGCGGGCATCGTGATCTCCTGCCTCTGGGCGGTGCTGACGATCGGGGCGGTGGGGCTGCTCGCGGCGAAGGGCGACTTCGACGCCTTCGGGGACCGGACCAACGTCTTCAGCCTGAAGACCGGTGACTGTGTGAAGGAGAAGACCGGTGGTCCCGGCGAGGTGTCCCGCCGGTTCACCGTGGTGCCGTGCACGGAGTCACACTACGGCGAGGTGTTCGGCTCGGTCCCGCTGCCGGGCGGCCACGAGAAGGACACCGGCTACCCCGGCGAGCTGGTGCTGCAGGACGCCGCCGCGAAGGCCTGCGTCGGCCGGCAGTACGAGTACGTGGCGGACTACCTCGCCATCCCCAGGGGGGTGGAGGTCACCAATCTCTACCCGGACCGCGCCTCCTGGAAGTTGAACAGCAGGCAATTCGGCCTGTGCCTCTTCGAGTCGCGCGAGCCGCTGACCCGGACGCTCCGTCAGGACGCCGCTGCCGCCACGGGCGAGCAGCGCGACTACCTGGCCGCCACCAGCGAGCTGAACCAGGTGGTCGACCAGTGGCCGCTGGACGAGCCCACCGACGCCACCCCGGGCGTCTACCAGGACTGGGCCCGCAAGCTGGTCAACGCCGCCCAGACGGAGAAGACCAAGCTGAACGCGGTCCTGTGGACCGACGGGCCGCGCGCCCAGGTGGGCCCGCTGCAGGCCGAACTCGACCAGGTCATCGCGCACGCGGAGAAGGTTCGGAAGACCACGGACCTCGCCGTGCTGGAGGACGAGGTCCTGGAGCTGGAGGACCTGGCCCGCGGCCCGGCGGACAGCAAGCTCCGCGCCGCCCTCAAGCTCCCGACCAGTGCCCCGGACATCCGTCCGGCCTCGGCCTGACACCTCGTCACCCCAGCGCCGCCCCGGTCCCCGCCGTACGGGACCGGGGCGGCGCTGTCGGTTCGTGCACCGCTCGTATGTCAAGAATCCTTGACATCGTGTCGGCCCTGCTTGACACTCCGGATGTCGGGTTTTCTTGACATGGAGGAGTGGGATGGCCGTCGAAGAGAAACGCGCCTGGACGATGCTGCTGGTCACCGTCGCGGCCTACGCGGCGTACCTGGCTGCGGTGCTGGACCGGCCCGAGGGTCTGAGTCTCACTCAGGCGCCCTATGTGTCGGCGCTGCTGTGGTCGGTCGGCGGCGCGATCGTGGCCTCGATCCTGCTGCACATCGTGGTGAGCACGTTCTCCCCCGAGGAGGAGAACGTCCGGGACCAGCGGGACCGGGAGATCCACCGGTTCGCCGAGCACGTCGGCCAGTCCTTCGTGGTGATCGGGAGCATCGTCGGGCTGATCCTGGCGATGACGGAGCAGGACCGGTTCTGGATCGCCAACGCGATCTACCTGGCCTTCGTGCTGTCGGCGATCCTGGGGTCGGCCGCGAAGATCGCGGCGTACCGGGTCGGGTTCCAGCCGTGGTGAAGCCGACCCGGGTCACCAACGTGATCCGCACCCTGCGGTTCACCCACGGCGAGATGACCCAGGCCGAACTCGCCCGCCGGATCGGGGTCACCCGACAGACCGTCATCGCCATCGAACAGGGCCGCTACTCGCCCTCGTTGGAGGTGGCGTTCCAGATCGCCCAGGTCTTCCACGTCCCGCTCGACGACGTGTTCCAGTATCCCACCGCTGTTGAGGGAGACACCCGCTCATGAAGGCTGTCGTGCACGATGTCTACGGCCCGCCCGAGGTACTGCGGGTCGAGGAGACCGACCGGCCGGTCCCCGGCGAGGGCGAGGTGCTGGTCCAGGTGCACGCGGCGGGCGTCGACCCGGGCGTCTGGCACCTCACGGCGGGCCTGCCGTACCTGATCCGCGCGGCAGGCTTCGGCCTGCGCGCCCCCAAACACCGGATCCGGGGCCTGGACGTCTCCGGGCGGGTGGAGACGGTCGGCCCCGGCGTCACCCGGTTCCAGCCCGGCGACGAGGTGTACGGCATAGCCGCCGGCTCGTTCGCCGAGTACGCCTGCGCCAAGGCGGACAAGCTCGCCCACCGCCCGGCGAACCTCACCCACGCCCAGTCCGCCGCCGTCCCGATCTCCGGCGCCACCGCCCTCCAGGCCCTGCGCGACGCGGGCGGCCTGAAGCCGGGCCAGACCGTCCTGGTGATCGGCGCGGCAGGCGGCGTCGGCAGCTTCGCCGTCCAGATCGCCAAGGCCCTCGGCGCGCACGTCACCGCCGTCTGCAGCACCGGCAAGGCGGACCTGGTCCGCGCGCTGGGCGCCGACGAGGTGATCGACTACACCCGCACCGACTTCACCGACGGCACCCACCGCCACGACCTGGTCCTCGACATCGCCGGCAACCGCCCGCTGTCCCTGCTGCGCCGCACCCTCACCCCCGGCGGCACCCTGGTCATCATCGGCGGCGAGAACGGTGGCAACTGGATCGGCGGCAACGACCGGCAGCTGCGGGCCCTGCTGCTCTCCCCGTTCCTCCGGCAGCGCCTGCGCGGCCTGATGGCCAAGGAGCACCATGCCTACCTCGACGTCCTCACCGGCCTGATCGAGGCGGGATCGGTGACCCCGGCCGTCGAGCGGACGTACCCGCTGACCGAAGTCCCGGACGCCATCAACCGGCTGATGGCGGGTCAGGTGCGCGGCAAGCTCGTGATCGAGGTCCGATAGCGGCCGGGCCTGGGCAGATCGCCAGCATGCGATGATCATGTTTTTCGGGCCGGTGCGGAACGGGCCGATGGTCACGGGGGACGTTCATGGATCGACGCAGCATGCTCATCGCGGCAGGGGCGGCACTGGGAGTGGTCGGAGCGGTGGGCTCGGGCGGGACCGCCGCGGCGGCCGGGCCGGGCGGGCCGGTCTTCGACGTCCGGGCCTACGGCGCCGTCGGCGACGGGGTGGCGAACGACACGGCGGCGTTCAAGGCGGCGTTCACGGCGGCCGCCGCGACCAAGCGGCCCGCCACCGTACTGATCCCGCCGGGCACCTACCTGGTGGCGGCGGGTCAGCGCCTGACCCAGGGCATGACCGTCTCCGCGTACGGCGCGTACATCCGACGGACCGCCAACTGCGGTGCCCTGCTGAAGAACTTCGTCTCCAAGCCGGCGGAGGGGTCGACGCCGAAGGAGGGCGAGGAGCCCTACCGGAAGCTCAGCGGGTACACGGGCGACGGCGACATCGCGGTGCTCGGCGGCACCTGGGACATGGCGGGCCGGACCTACCAGACCCAGAGCGACGCGATCGGCTTCGCGCACGCCGACGGCATCCTGGTGCAGGACTGCGTGATCAAGGAGGTGCCGGACGCCCACGCGGTGGAGCTGTACTCGGTGCGCCGCGGCCGGATCGTGAACTGCGTCTTCGAGGGCATGTACTCCACCTCCGCCTACCGGTGGATGAAGGAGGCTGTGCAGATCACCTCCGCCACCGGCGAGCCCAATCTCCCGCTGGACACGCCCGAGGTGGTCACCGGCTGCGTCGACATCCTGGTCAGCGGCTGCACCGTACGGGTCCCGGAGGCCGGCGCGAACGGGGCCGACCCGGTCGGTCCGTTCGCCGCGCTGTGCGGGGACCACGGGGCCGGCGCGGTCGCACACCGGGGCATCCGGGTGATCGGCAACCACATCGAGGGCGTCCTGAGCGACGGCATCCGCGCCGCCGACTGGGAGGACTCCGTGATCAGCGGGAACACGATCGTGGGCGCGGGCAACTACGGCATCCGGGCGCTTTCCTTCGCCGACCGGCAGCGCACCGGCCTGGTGATCACCGGCAACACGATCCGGAACACCAGCGGTGAGGCGGCCGTCCAACTCTCCCAGTACCCGGGCGCCGTGGTCGGGAACAACTCGATCCAGGGCACCAAGCAGGCCGGCACCGCCACCAACTGCCAGGGCATCCACCTGCTCAACTCGCCGGGCGCGGTCGTCTCCGAGAACTCGCTCGGCGGCATCGACGGGGACGGCATCGGCATCGACGGTTCCGACGGCGCGATGATCACCGGCAACCGGATCGCCGACTGCACGCACGACGGGATCGCGGCGGGCTCCAACAACCTGACGATCCGGCAGAACTCGGTCACCGGCGTCCAGCCGGTCGCCGGTGGCCTGTACGGCCGCTACGGCATCCGCGTCTACGGCACGGCCACCAACGTGTCGGTGCAGGGCAACACGGTCCGCCGGGCGCCCGCCGACACCTCGCCCAACCCGGCCGCGACCGCCGTCGCCATCCGCGCCACGGCGGCGGGCACCTGGGTCACCGGCAACGACCTGCGCGGCTTCGGCAGCACGACCTGGGACAGCAAGAGCACCTCGACCGTCCTCGGCGAGAACCTGGTGGACGCACCGCCGGTGCTCTAGACGAGTAGATCCGATGTGACGGTGGCCGAAGTCTCATGATCGCGCGGTTGAAGGGCCGGCCAGACCGATCAGGCCAATCACCTCGCGGTTATGGTTTGGTGGGTCCACCGAGGTCATGAAATGGAGGGGCTCATGACGGTCGAGCAACAGTGGCTGCTGGACGAGACTCCCTGGCCAGAGCAGGCCACCCTGGCTTACGGCGAGTTGGTGGAACTGACGACGCCGCATCCGCCAGTTCCGAGTCTGGGTTGGCTCGGGCCGGAGATCGTGGGCAGCCGTGGTGTGGTCGTTGGGTGTGTCATCAAGCAGGACGAGCGCGACGGCCACGTCGGGCCGATCTACTCGGTGGAGACCGAGGACGGCAGTCCCTGGGGGCTACGGCCGGAGTTCCTGATCCCCAGGGGACGACTCCATCCCGACATGCCGCCCCGCTATCGCAGCGACCTGCCCGACGGAACCCGCGTCCGAATCCGCACTGAGTCGGACTCACCGAGCGAGACGACGGAAGCTGTCGGGGAGGTCGCCGGGGTCTGGTGGACGACGTCCTTGGAGCCACCGAAGGGCTACATCGTGCAGGTTGGCGACCACGAATACTGCGTGACCCCAGAGCAGGCCGAGGTCCTCTGACTCGGCGAGAGCCTGCCTGCGGTCACTGCCGGATGCCGTCAGTGGTCGAACGCGATCAGCGAGCGCGTGACGGGTGCGCCGGTCCGGTTGTTGTGCCAGATGGCGGTGGCCATCGCCAGGACTCGCTGGGCCACCCGGATCGCGACGCCCTCGAAGGTCCGCCCGCCGTGTTGTTCCAGGTCGAGCTGCCCTTTGAGGGTGTCGTTGACCGACTCGATCAGCTGGCGGACCTTCTTGAGCATCGGCTCGCCGAACCGCTTCTTCTCGCGTTTGAACGAGGGCCGCAGCAACTCGACGCCGAGCTCGGCGAGTTCACGCTCGAATGTCTTCGAGGCGAAGCCCTTGTCCGAGATGAGCACCATGCCCTCGCGGCGGGCGACCAGCTCCGCATCGACTTCGAGCATCGCGGCCAGCACCTCCCGCTCATCCAGCTTCGGGTTCGCCAGCGCCCACAGGATTGGCATGCCGGCCGGCGTGCACACGAGATACAGACGAAGGCCCCAGAAAAAGCGGGAGTGAGAGGCGCAGTAGCCGTAGCCGGCCCAGCCCGCCATGTTCGAACGCTGGACGGTCGGGCGCGACATGCCGCACGGCACCGGCGTGGAGTCGGTGATCCACACCGTGTCCGTCCAGAAGTCGCTATCCCGGGCCAGTTCCCGGATCACGCGCTTTACCAGCGGCAGTGCCGAACGGAGTCGCTTGTTGTAGCCCGCGCGCTGGGGAAGGTACGGGAACATGCCGGACAGGCGCTTGTGCGCGTAGCGCAGCCAGCGGGCCTCGGAGTGGTACCCGAGCAGGGCCTGGGCCACCGCGAGGCAGACGAGTTCAGAGTCGCTGAGCAGGGGCGGGCGGCCCAGCCATCGCGTTCCTCCGATCTCGTCGTCGATCTTCACGTAAAGTGCGGTCAAGAGGGTGTTCAGGTCGGTCGTCACAAACTGATCTTGGACGCCCTCGACCCTTTGGCGGGACCGAACTTCGGATCTACTCGTCTAGTACTCCAGCCGTAGATCGTGATCTTTCATGGCTGAGAGGCCGCTTGCCTCCGGTAGTGGCAGTCGCGGGAGCGAGCTTGGTGCTGGCGTCGCCACCGTGACCAGCGCAGTCGGTGCGCGAGGTCGTGAACCGGGCTGATCAGCGCCGCGAACAAGTGCTGGATCTCGTTGCCGGTCAAGGCAATCAGGCCATCAGGGGCTGGGCGGTCACGGCGTTCGGCGGCTGCTGTGACGGCGAGGAAAGCGTGGGCGAGCATTGCGAGGGTGACCCACCGGTGCCATGAGGTCCAGCGGCGGACCTGGTGCTCGTCGAGGCCGGTCGGGCCCTTGCTCGCCTGGAATGTCTCCTCCGCCGTCCAGCGCCGTCCAGCCACCCGCACCAGGGCGGACAGTGGGACCGGACGCGGCGAGAAGCAACGGTAGAAGGCGAGCTCGCCGGTTCGGCGGTTGCGGCGGACCATCAGGCGCCAGTGGCCGAGGCTCCCTGTTGGGCCGTGGATGTCGACCTCGGCCCAGTCGTAGTACCGCTCGCCCTTCGCGCCCGCACCAGCCGAGAGCCGCTGCCAGGCACGCTCGGGGATCCGCGCGGCGAGGGTCTTCGCCTGGAACTTCCCGGCGTGGGTGACGAGGGGGTGTGTACTGGACACGGCCAGGACATAGCCGGTCCGGCGGTCTTCCAGGGCCGCCCGAAGGTGCGGGTTGTCGCCGTAGACCTCGTCCCCCGCGACCCAGCGGGCGGGTGTTCCCGCGTCCAGGGCCCGGGCGACCATCCGGGCGGCGAGCTGGGGTTTGGTGGCGAAAGCCAGACCGTCGGGGATGCCGGCACCCCGGCAGCGTGCCGGATCCTCGGTCCATGAGCGCGGGACGTACAGGGCCCGGTCGATGGCTGCGTGTCCGCGTGCGGCGGAGTACACGAGGTAGACGGCGACCTGGGCATTCTCGATGCGCCCGGCCGTTCCGGTGTACTGGCGCTGAACGCCGACGGTCGCGGTGCCCTTCTTCAGATCGCCCGTCTCGTCGACCACGAGCACAGCTTCGGTGTCGTGCAGGTGCTCGACCACGTAGGCGCGTATGTCGTCACGGATCGCATCGGCCTCCCACTTCGCGCGGTGCAGCAGGTGCTGCATGCCGTCCGGGGTGGCGTCGCCCGCATGCTCGGCAAGGGTCCAGCAGTTCTTCCGCGGCAGGTCCGACAGCAGCCCGGAGATCAACTGCCGTACCCGGCGACGGGGTTCAACTCGGGGGAACCGGCTGGCTATCCGGCTCATCAGACCTTCGAATGCCTCCTGCCAGTGGCCAGGAACGACGCCGACGTCCGAGGCCGCCGCGTGATCATTGGTTGTCCGCACAACACCCAATGATCAACGGCGACCTCACCTGCTCGGACGCCACCGAAACCAGTAGTCGAGCCCCTCGACCCGGTAGCGAGCGCCGGCAACGAACCGCAGCTCTCCCACAAGCCGCCGCGCGTCGTCCGGTGCCTGGCGGTGCGGCGCCAGCAGCAGCTCCAGCTCGTCATAACGGGCGTCGATCCCGCCGTGGCCCGGATGGCTCTCCGGTCCGACCTCGCCGGCCTCGCGACGCTCGTTCCCCCTGGCGAAGATCGCCCACTGCTCGCGTTCCAGCTCCACCGCGGCCTCGCTCGCGGGCCAGACCTGGTACTCATCGGCTTCATCGGCGTGGTCGTAGTCGTGGTTCTGGAAGTAGTGAGGCTTCCCGTTGATGTCAGCAAGGCCGACGCGCGGTCCGTCGTACCACTCCAACTCCGTATACACACGCTCGAAGCCGTCCGCGACCAACTGCTCTTCGTTCCAGATCTCAGCCACGCGGGCAGGCTATCGACGAGCGGCGGCCTCCGCATCCATGATCACGATCTACGGCTGGAGTACTAGCCGCCTGAACACCTGGCGGCCCGGCCCGGCCCGGCCTCGTACCGGCTACGGGCGGCGGGCGATCGTCACGATCTCCCGACTGTCGGCGGTGAGCGGCCCCCGGTGCCAGTCGCCGTAGCGGTCCTCGACGACGAGACCCGCGGCGGCGAGGAAGGTGTCCAGGGTCGCGGCGGCGAGGAAGCGCAAGCTGCTCCGGTCCGTCCGCAGGACCGTGCCCGCCTCCGCCGTGGTCTCGGTGAAGGTGACCACGTCGCCGGTGACGGACTCGATCCGGTGCTCCACCCAGAGGGTACGGCCGGTGGGGTCAGTGACCTCGGAGCCGTTCGCCGGGGTCCAGCTCTCCCAGGCGCGGGCCTGGGGGTGGCGGGTCTCGAAGACGAAGCGGCCGCCCGGGCGCAGCGCGGCCCGGACGGCGGCCAGCGAGGCGGTCAACTCCTGGTCGGTGACCAGGCATTGGAAGGCATGCCCGGTCATGGTGGCGAGCTCGAACTCGCCGTGCCAGGCCGCCTGCGCCGCCGTCCCCTCGACCCACTCGACGTCCGCGCGGCGCCGGGCCCGGTCCAGCGCGGCGCGGTCCGGGTCGATTCCGGCCAGCCGTCCGGTATGGCCGCGCTCGCGGGCCCGGTGGAGCATCTGGCCGGTCCCGCAGCCGACGTCCAGCACCGAATCGGCGGCCGCCACCAGGCCGTCGTAGAAGGCGTCGCCCGGCCAGAGGTCCGGGTCCCAGGGGTTCAGCCGGTCGTAGAGCGCGGCCGCGTCGGCATCGGAGAACATCGCGCCAGTATCACCACGGCGGCGTCGCCCTCCAAGCGAATTGCCGCATGACACAAGGCCATTGACACCCACTCAAGCGGGGAAAGGCCCGCACCGTCCCGCGACGGTACGGGCCCGCTGCCGTACTCGGACGACGGCGACCACCGCGTCCAGCGTCCCGTCGAAGTCAAGCAATCGCCGTCAGACGTGGATCGGGCCCGCCTCCACGTCGCCGTAGCGGACGCTCTTGTTGGTGACCCAGGTCATGGCGTAGTAGGTGCACCCCCAACAGGCAGGCACGCCGTCGCTCGGGAGCGTGTAGACGTACCCGCTGCCGTTGACCAGCGCGCGGTTGATGGTCGACGACATCCACTCGACCGGCCCGCCATGGCTGACCCCGAGCTCCACGTACAGCCAGACGTCGGTCGTGCCGTTCGCTGCCTGAGCCTTCGCGTGCAGCTTGCCGCCGCTGTCCTGGTAAACGCACGGCAGGACGTTGTAGTTGCCGGCGTTCGAGCCAAGGTTCACCCACTGGTACCGGCAAATGTTGTCGCCCGGGTAGGCCTGGGCGGAGCCCGCGCCGAGCACGGTGGTGCCGAGCAGGAGGCCGAGGGTGGCCACCACGGTGGCCAGGGACTTGAGCTTGCGCATGGGGTGAACTCCACTTCCGAGGTTGACTGAGCGCAGTCATGTTGGCGGTCGCCCCCACCGCCACGCCAACTATTCGGCTCTGCAGCTAATAGTTGAGAACCCACCCGGAACGGCCCGTTCGCGCGGAATGATCAGACGTGCTCGAAATCATCTTCGAGATCGCGGACCTGGCAGACCTACGGTTCGCCATCTCGCCCATGGACCACGTCCTGAGCGGCGCGGCGCAGGCACTGCACTTCTGCGTCGGCGCCTCGGTCCACCGCGACCGGTGGTGGCGCCGGGTCAGGAACCGCGTCCCGCGCGATGCCGCCCCACTGCTCAACCTGGTCAACGCCAGCGCCGCCGGGTTGCCGGATTTCCTCGCCCCCGACACCGCGAGCACACCGGCCACCCTCGACGACGAACTCGACGCCATGCTGAGTCTCTCCGACGACGAACTGCGCCGGGACCTCGAGTTCTACGGAACCGGTCCCCGGACTCCCCGGATCGTCGACGAACTCCGGGACGGCGGCAGCCGCCACCTACGGCGGATCGCTCACGCCGCCCGGGCGTTCCACCAGGCCTGTCTCGCTCCGGACTGGCCCGGGCTCCAACGGGCCCTCCAGGCCGACATCGCCGGGCACTCCCGCACCAGCGCCGACGCGGGGATCGGCAGCGCGCTCGGTCGGCTCCACCCGGACCTCGCCTGGGACGCCCGGGGCGTCCTGCGGTACGCCGACCCGGCCTGGGACCTCTCGTTCGGCCTTGACGGCCGCGGCCTGGTACTCCGGCCGAACCACTTCCTGGCCCGGCCCACCGCGCTGCTCAACGCCCACCGGGCGCCGGTCCTGCTGTACCCGATCGGCGCCGCACCGACCCGGCCCACCGACGGACTCACCCGCCTCCTCGGGCCCGCCCGGGCCCGCGCCCTCCGTGCCATCGGCCAGGGCCCTTGCACCACCGGCCAGTTGACCACCCGCCTCGGCGTCTCCGCACCGTCCGCCTCGACTCACGCCACCGCCCTCCGGGAGGCTGGCATCATCACCACCGAACGCGAGGGCCGCCGCGTCCGACACAGCCTCACCCGCCTCGGCCACGACCTCCTGGCTGCCTAGTACTCCAGTCATACTTCGCAATCTGGTTCGATGGCCCTCGGGGTCTGCTGGCCTCAGCTGAGTTGCGGAGGCGGGCAGATGGACGAGCGCACGGTCATGTTGAACGAACTGGCGCAGGGCCTGCGTCCGATCGGGCAGGGCGTCGAGTGGTTCGAAGCCTTGCCCACCGAAGGCCAGTTGGAGGTCCTTCGGGATCTGGGCGGGCACTGCATCCAGGCGCGCGCGACGGTGGAGGACGGGCCCGAGAGCGTGCGGCTCGCCGGTATCCGGCCGTCGCACACCCCGGCAGTGCTCATCGTGCGTGGGCAGTTGGCCGGGCAGCTGACAAAGATCATCAATTTGCCGCAGGACGAGCGCGTGAAGGCGTTTCGGCTGCTGGTCGCGCTGCTCGGGGTGGCTGACAAGCGCCGTCGGGAGCGGTACTGCGCAGACGGATGCACCCATGCCTGGCACCAATTGGTGCCGGGGGCTGCTACGGAAGCGGCCACCGCGTGATCATCAGAGGTTGTGTGGACTGCTGAAGATGGTGCGATGGCCGCCGGTCATAGCGTGGACCCTGCCCGTTGGCGGGCGATGTTCGACCAGGCCATGGCCCGCATCGCGGGCCGCTTCCGACGGGTCGAACCAAGAGCGACGGCACGGGCGTTCGTCCTCGGACTGCTGTCCGGCGTCGAACGCCAGAGCTGCTGGCAGCTGGCCGAGGAAGCCGGCCATCGCAGACTCCACCAAGCACAGGTCAGACGGTGCCACTGCCGACGACGGCTCACCAGCGGCTCAGACGAAGTCATACTGGAGTACTGAGGGCCCGTCCGGTCGATCGCGTAACTCGCTACGCTCTCCTCGTCCTGGAGGGGGTGGCTGAAGCGGTGATGACTCGTGAGTCGGCCGTTGCGATGGTGCAGAAGATCATGGATGGGGACTGCTACAACGACGCCGAGATCGACCGCACGTTGGAGGCGCTGGACAGGGGCCTTGGCTGTCCGAGTGGCTATGTCAGCGACTTGATCTACGCGATCCGCTCGCCCGGCGTGCCGGAGCCGACAGCAGCCGAGGTGGTCGAACTGGCCCTCGCCCAGCGACCGTTCGCGCTGTGAGAATGACAACCGCTCGGGCGTTCCTTCCCCATCTGCCGACAACCCATCCCCTGGCAGCCCTACGACACCACCCGCCAAGGCACTACTAGGATCACCGCCATGGGGGAATCGAACAGCGGGTCGGCCGCCGGAGTCGTGCTGGTCAACGGCCGTACCCGGGTGTGGGTGCGGGACGGCGTGCTGCACTGGCAGCGGGGTCGCAGCAGCCTGACGGTGCCAGGCGCACGGATCCGACGGGTGGAGTGCGCGGAGTCCTCGCTGCAGGTGGACTTCCTCGACGAGTCGGGGACCGCCGCGACGCTGACGACCCGTCATCGCAACCCGGCGGTGACGGCCGCGCTCGGCGCCGAGATCCGGGCCATCGTCGGCGACGCGGCACCCGGCGGGAGCGCGGAAGCCGTCCGGCGGCAGGTCAGGCGTGTGTGGCCGGTGCGGGCCGTGGCCGGGCTGGTCCGCCGGGTGCGCCACGGCAGTCGGTGGTGGCGGGCGGCGACCGTCCATCTGTGCGTCGGGCTGCCGGCCGCGATCTGGCTGCCGGTGGAGCCCCGGTTCCTGGGGGTGGTGGCCTGGCTGGTGCTACCGCTCTGCCCGGCCCTGCTGAGGGCCTGGGTGGTGATGGCCGAGCTCGACACCTGGTGGGTGATGCGGCGTCGGGGCGTCACCGTGCGGGCGCGTTTCGAGAGCGACCACCAGAGCGAGAGCGCCACCGCGTACGTCGCGCACTTCCGCACCCTGGAAGGCCGCGAGGTCTCCGCCTACGGGCAGATCCGCAGCTCCCGCGACGAGATCCGCTACGACCCGCAGGACCCCTCCCAGGTCGACGCGGTGCCCCGGGCGACCCGACTGGCCATCGCGGCGGGCACGTTCATGCTGGCCGGTGTCGTCGGCGTCGCCGCCGGGCTGCCCGCGCTGGTCTGGCTGGTGCTGCTGGTCGCGCAGCGGTTCTGACGGTCGGCGGCCCTCACCACCCGGCCGTGCCGGGGTGCCAGACCGGCTGACCGCCGGGGTAGCGGACCGCCCGACTCCGGTGGGCCGCCCAGGCCACGCCGCCGGCCCCCGAGGCGAGGGTGGCCAGGCAGACCAGGAAGACGACGGCGGGCACCAGATAGCCGGAGGGGAGCAGCAGCCCCCACACCGTCGACTGCGCCGCAGCCACCACCAGGAGCAGCCCGGTCCGCACGGGCACGGTCAGCCGGGCCGCCAGCAGACCGGTGACCAGCCCGAGCACACTGGCCGGCCCCACCGTGGCGAGCACGCCGAGCGCCAGGAAGAAGATCAGAGCGAAGATCACGTCGCACACCCCCGGTCCATGGGACGGCCTGGGCGCGTGACAGCCCAGGGACCGCCGCGGTGCCGCCGTCCGACATCGTGTGGTGCCATCCTGGCAGATGTTCTGAACGTGTTCAATATTGCTGCACGGGTGGTGCGCACGCGTGATCGCGGCCGAGCCGGGTGGCCGAACGGGGCGCGACCTCCGGGAATGACGGCCCGTGACAGGGGATTCAGGGCCACCTGCTGGACGTCCGACGTGCTCCCGTGCAGTGTGTGAACGTGAACAACAAGTACGCTCTGCTGAACGCCATCAGGAAACCGAGGGGGCCGTTCGTGGGGACCGACAGTGCCGAGCTCCGGCAGCCGGTGATGGCGGACGTGGCAAAGCTCGCCGGGGTGTCGCACCAGACCGTCTCGCGGGTGCTCAACGGCGCGCCGCACGTCCGCCCCGACACCCGGGACCGGGTGCTGGCGGCGATCCGGGAGCTGGACTACCGGCCCAACTCGGCGGCCCGGGCGCTGGTGACCAAGCGGTCCCAGACGCTCGGCGTGGTCAGCTTCGACAGCACCCTGTACGGTCCGGCCTCGATGCTGGACGGGATCGAGCAGGCCGCGCGCAGCGCCGGGTACTTCGTGAGCGTGGCGAGCCTGCGTTCGCTGGACAGCCGCTCGGTGCAGGAGGCGGTGGACCGGCTGCGTGACCAGGGGGTCGAGGGCGTGGTGGTGATCGCGCCGCAGATCTCGGCGGTCAGCGCGGTGGCCAAGCTGTCCAGTTCGGTGCCGGTGGTCGCGGTCGGTTCGGGGAACCAGACCCGGGTGCCGATGGTCTCGGTGGACAACCAGGCGGGCGCCGCGGCGGCGACCCGGCACCTGCTGGACCTCGGCCACCGGACGGTTCATCACCTGGGCGGGCCGAGCGGCTGGTTGGAGAGCCAGGACCGGCAGGCCGGCTGGCGGCAGACGCTGGAGGCGGCCGGTGCCCGGGTGCCGCAGGTGCACAGCGGGGACTGGAGTGCCCGTTCGGGCTACCAGGCCGGGCTGCGGCTGGCCGAGGACCCGGAGGTCGGCGCGGTGTTCTGCGCGAACGACCACATGGCGCTCGGGCTGCTGCGGGCGATGCACGAGGCGGGCCGGTCGATCCCCCGGGACATCTCGGTGGTGGGTTTCGACGACATCCACGAGGCGGCGTACTTCACCCCGCCGCTGACCACCGTCCGGCAGGACTTCGGGGAGCTGGGCCGCCGGGCGCTGGAGCTGCTGGTGGACGCGGTCGCCGGAGTCGGGCAGGGTCACGAGCACGTGATGATCTCGGCGGAGCTGGTGCTGCGCCGCAGCAGCGGCCCGGCCGCCGCCCACCGCTGACCTCGGCCGCCGCTCACCGCCGACTCCAGCCGCTGACCCCTGACCCCTGGTCAAGCCCGCCGCTGCGCCGCGGTGCGCTGACGCCTGCCCGGAAGCCGCGCCGCCCCGGCCCGCCCCGGTGCGGCGGGCCCGGTCAAGATTGGGTAACTGGCCGCCGGGCCCTTGCCTCGGCCAATTGTTAGCGTTAACAATCTCACTCAGACGAAACACCGTCGGCATCGCCCGTTCACAGCGGACACATCCGACGGACCCCCTTTCGTGGTCGGGTCGCGCATCGCCCCCGGTCGCAACTCTGCATTGCCCCCACCCGAGAGGAACCCCAAATGTCCAAGAGAGCTGCGGTGGCCCTGGTCGCCACTGCGATGGCCGTCGCCCTCACCGCCTGTGGTTCCGGCGGCGGTTCGGGAGACAAGGCGAGCGGTGGCGGCGACAAGCAGCTCACCGTCGGCTTCTCCCAGGTCGGTGCGGAGAGCGGCTGGCGCACCGCCAACACCAAGTCGGTCCAGGACGCGGCCAAGAAGGCCGGGATCAACCTCAAGTTCTCCGATGCTCAGCAGAAGCAGGAGAACCAGATCAAGGCGATCCGCTCGTTCATCCAGCAGAAGGTGGACGTCATCGCCTTCTCGCCGGTGGTCGAGTCCGGCTGGGACACGGTGCTCAAGGAGGCCAAGGACGCCAAGATCCCGGTTGTCCTGACGGACCGTGCGGTGGACTCCAAGGACGAGTCGCTGTACGCCACCTTCCTCGGCTCCGACTTCGTCGAGGAGGGCAAGAAGGCCGGCGACTGGCTGGTGAAGGAGTACCAGGGCAAGACCGAGCCGGTGAACATCGTCGAGCTCCAGGGCACCACCGGCTCCGCCCCGGCGAACGACCGCAAGTCCGGCTTCGGCGACGTGATCAAGGGCGACGCGAAGTTCAAGGTGGTCGCCTCGCAGACCGGTGACTTCACCCGGGCCAAGGGCAAGGAGGTCATGCAGGCCTTCCTGAAGTCCCAGCCGAAGATCGACGTGCTCTACGCGCACAACGACGACATGGCGCTCGGCGCGATCCAGGCGATCGAGGAGGCCGGCAAGACGCCCGGCAAGGACATCAAGATCATCTCGGTGGACGGTGTCAAGGACGCTTTCACCGCGATGGCCGCCAGCAAGATCAACGTCGTGGTCGAGTGCAACCCGCTGCTCGGTGACCAGCTGATGGAGCTGATCAAGAAGGTCAAGAAGGGCGAGACCGTCGAGCGCCGGATCAAGACCGTCGAGGGCGTCTTCACCATGGACCAGGCGGCCGCCGCGCTGCCGAACCGTCAGTACTGACCCAGCCCGGTGAGTGGGCGGCCGTCGGCGGACGGCCGCCCGCCCACCGACCACGAGAGGAGGAGCGGATGCGAGCGCAACCGGTCCTGGAAGTACGGGGGATCCGCAAGGAGTTCCCCGGCGTGGTGGCACTGGACGGGGTCGACTTCCGGCTCTTCCCCGGTGAGGTGCACGCGCTGATGGGCGAGAACGGCGCGGGTAAGTCCACCTTGATCAAGGTGCTCACCGGCGTGTACGAGTCGAACGGCGGCGAGGTCGTCCTCGCCGGGCAGACGGTACGGATCGGCGGCCCGCTGGAGGCCCAAGAGGCCGGCATCAGCACCGTCTACCAGGAGGTCAACCTCTGCCCGAACCTCTCGGTCGCGGAGAACATCTTCATCGGCCGTGAGCCGCGCCGCTTCGGCATGATCCACTGGTCCGAACTCCGGCGCCGGGCCGCCGAGTCGGTGGCCGCGCTCGACCTGGACATCGACGTCACCGCCCCCCTGAACAGCTACTCGATCGCCGTCCAGCAACTGGTCGCGATCGTCCGTGCGGTGGACGTCAAGGCCAAGGTCCTGATCCTGGACGAGCCGACCTCCAGCCTGGACCGCGACGAGGTCCGCCAGCTCTTCACCGTGCTGCGCCGACTGCGCGACCAAGGCGTGGCGATCCTGTTCGTCTCGCACTTCCTGGACCAGATCTACGAGATCTGCGACCGGTTGACCATCCTGCGCGGCGGCCGCCAGGAGGGTGAGTACCTGACCAGCGAGCTGCACCAGGGCGAGCTGGTCGCCCGGATGATCGGCGGCGAGCTGACCGGACTGGCCGAACTCGCCGACGCCGCCCGCACCGAGCCCACCGGCAAGTCCTTCCTGCGTGCCGAGGGCCTGGGCCGCCGGGGCGCGGTGGAACCGTACGACCTGGCCATCCGGCCCGGTGAAGTGGTCGGTCTGGCCGGCCTGTTGGGCTCGGGGCGGACCGAGGCGGCCCGGCTGCTGTTCGGCGCGGACCAGAGTGACCAGGGCACCGTGAAGATCGACGGCGCGGTCACCGCGATGCGCAGCCCGCGGACCGCGATCGGGCACGGCATCGCGTTCTGCTCGGAGAACCGCAAGGCCGAGGGCCTGGTCGGCGAACTGACGGTCCGGGAGAACATCGTGCTGGCCCTGCAGGCCGCGCGGGGCTGGACCCGTCCGCTCTCCCGCGCCGCCCAGGACGAGCTGGCGATCCGCTGGATCCGGGCGCTGGACATCCGTCCGAACAACCCCGAGGCGCTGATCCGCAACCTCAGCGGCGGCAACCAGCAGAAGGTGCTTCTGGCCCGCTGGCTGATCACCGACCCCAAGCTGCTGATCCTGGACGAGCCGACCCGGGGCATCGACATCGGTGCCAAGACCGAGATCCAGAAGCTGGTCGCCAAGCTGGCCGGTGACGGTATGTCGGTGCTGTTCATCTCCGCCGAGCTGGAGGAGGTGCTGCGCCTCAGCCACCGGGTCGGGGTGCTGCGCGACCACCGGCTGGTGGCCGAGCTGCGCAACGACGGCACGCTCACCCCCGAGCGGATCATGTCGACCATCGCGAGCGGAGCCACGTCGTGAAGCGTATGACCGGACACCGCCTGTTCTGGCCCGCCGTGGTGCTGATCGCGCTGCTGCTCGCCAACCTGGCGTTCACCCCCGACTTCTTCGCGATCCGGGTCAGGGACGGGCACCTGTACGGGAGCCTGATCGACATCCTGCACTTCGGCTCGCCGCTGATCCTGGTCGCGCTGGGCATGACGCTGGTGATCGCCACCGGCGGGATCGACCTCTCGGTCGGCTCCACCGTGGCCATCGCCGCGGCGCTGGCCTGTCTGCACATCAGCGAGTCCGACGATCCCGGCAGCCTCGGCACGGTGCTGACGGCGGTGGCGATCGCGCTCGGCGTGGCGCTGCTGCTCGGCGCGGCCAACGGCGTGCTGGTGGCCCGGATCGGGGTACAGCCGATCATCGCCACCCTGATCCTGATGGTCGCCGGGCGCGGTGTGGCCCAGCTGATCACGGACGGTCAGATCATCACCGTCACCAGCGAACCCTTCAAGCTGATCGGCGGCGGGTACTGGCTCACGGTGCCGTTCTCGATCCTGCTGGCGGCCGCCGTCGTCCTGCTCGCCTCGATGCTCACCCGGCGCACCGCGCTCGGGCTGCTGCTCGAGTCGGTCGGCGGCAACCCGGTGGCCAGCCGGCTGGTCGGCATCCGGGCGGCCGGGCTGATCGGCCTGGTCTACGTGGTGAGCGCGCTCTGCGCGGCGCTGGCCGGACTGATGATCAGCTCCAACGTCTCGGCGGCGGACGGCAACAACGCCGGACTCTGGATCGAACTGGACGCCATCCTCGCGGTGGTGGTCGGCGGCACCTCGCTGAACGGCGGGCGGTTCTCGCTCGGCGGCACGGTGCTCGGCGCGCTGGTGATCCAGACCCTGTCCACCACCGTCTACACCATCGGCATCCCGCCGGAGACCACGCTGGTCTTCAAGGCCGTCGTGGTGATCACCGTCTGTCTGGTCCAGTCGCCGGTGTTCCGGGCCAAGGCCGCCCGCCGCAGGTCCGGCGCGCGGCACGGCAACCGGCCGGTGGCGTCCAAGAAGCTGGAGGTCGGCGCATGAGCACCGACACCTTCCTGTCCGGTCTGACCCGGCGCGGCCGGGGCCAGATCCCGATGCTGGTCACCTCGGTCCTGCTGGTGGTGATGTTCGCGGCGGGGTCGGTGAGTTACGACGGCTTCCTGTCCGGCCAGGTCCTGCTGAACCTGCTGATCGACAACGCCTTCCTGCTGGTGGTCGCGGTCGGCATGACCTTCGTGATCCTGACCGGCGGCATCGACCTCTCGGTCGGAGCGATGGTCGCGCTGTCCACCATGATCTCCGCCTGGCTGGTCCAACTGCACGGCTGGCCCCCGCTGTTGGTGATCCCGCTGGTGCTGGCGATCGGCACCGGCGCGGGCCTGGCGATGGGCTGGGTGATCCACACCTTCGAGATCCAGCCCTTCATCGTGACGCTGGCCGGCATGTTCCTGGCCCGGGGTCTCTGCTACACCATCAGCATCGACTCGATCTCGATCACCGACCCGACGTACACCTCGATGGCCCAGACCCGCATCCCGCTGGGCGAGTTGTTCATCTCGCCGAGCGTGCTGATCGCCGTGCTCGCGGTCGTGGTGGCGTTCGTGGCGCTGCACTACACCCGGTTCGGCCGGAACGTGTACGCGCTCGGCGGCAGCGAGCAGTCCTCGGTGCTGATGGGGCTGCCGGTGGCCCGGACGAAGATCGGCGTCTACGGCGTGAGCGGCTTCTGCTCGGCACTCGGCGGCGTGCTGATGACCTTCTACATGCTCTCCGGCTACGGACTGCACGCGGTGGGCCTGGAGTTGGACGCGATCGCCGCCGTGGTGATCGGCGGCACGCTGCTCACCGGCGGCTCCGGCTACCTGCTGGGCACCGTGCTGGGGGTGCTGGTGCTCGGCCTGATCCAGACCGTGATCAGCTTCCAGGGCACGCTCAGCTCGTGGTGGACCAGGATCGTGATCGGCGCCCTGCTGTTCGTCTTCATCCTGCTGCAGCGGCTGCTGACGTCCCGTCGGCGCAGCTGACGTGTTAACGCACACATAATCTCCGCTCGCTGGACCGGCCCACCCGCTTCGGTCGCCCAGCTGCGCGGCCCGTTCCCCGGAACGGCAGAACCGGCCGCCGGGCCCGCACCGTCGCGGACCCGCCCGGCGGCCGGCATCAGGTCATCTCTCAAGAAGGACGTGAACGTGCCACCAACCCCCGAGACTTCGGAGCGATACGTCGTCGGAGTCGACTTCGGAACCCTCTCCGGCCGTGCCGTGGTGGTCCGGGTCAGTGACGGCGAGGAGCTCGGCACCGGCGTCCACGAGTACCCGCACGGTGTGATCGAGACCCAACTGCCCGTCACCGATGAGCTGTTGCCGCCCGACTGGGCGCTCCAGCACCCCGAGGACTGGCGCGAGGTGCTGCGCACCGCCGTCCCCGCCGCGCTGGCCGCGAGTGGCGTCGACCCGGCCGCCGTGATCGGCATCGCGACCGACTTCACCGCCTGCACCGTGCTCCCCGTCCGGGCCGACGGCACCCCGCTGGCCGAGACCGAGCTCGCCGAACGCCCGCACGCCTGGCCGAAGTTGTGGAAGCACCACGCGGCCCAGGGGCAGGCCGACCGGATCAACGAGCTGGCCCACCAGCGCGGTGAGAAGTGGATCGGCCGGTACGGCGGCAAGATCTCCGCCGAGTGGCAGTTCGCCAAGGCCCTGCAGCTGCTGGAGGAGGACCCGGCGGTCTACGCCGCCACCGAGCGCTGGATCGAGGCCGCGGACTGGATCATCTGGCAACTCACCGGCACCGAGAGCCGCAACACCTGCACGGCCGGCTACAAGGGCATCCTGCAGGACGGCAGTTACCCCTCCGAGGAGTACCTCGCCGCCCTGCACCCCGACTTCGCCGACTTCGCCCGCACCCGCCTGGAGCACCCGCTCGCCCAGCTCGGCTCCCGGGTCGGCTCGCTGACCGCCGAGGCGGCCGGCTGGACCGGCCTCCCCGAGGGCATCGCGGTGGCCGCGGGCAACGTGGACGCCCACGTCGCCGCCCCCGCCGCGCAGGCCGTCGAGAACGGTCAGCTGCTCGCCATCATGGGCACCTCCACCTGCCACGTGGTGAACGGCGCCGCGCTGGCCGACGTCCCCGGCATCTGCGGCGTGGTCGAGGGCGGCATCGTCGAGGGCGCGTACGGCTACGAGGCCGGGCAGAGCGCGGTCGGCGACATCTTCGCCTGGTGGCTGCGCCAGGGCCTGCCCGCCGACTACCTGGCCGAGGCCGACGTCACCGGCGAGGACGCCCACCAGCTGCTCACCCGCAAGGCGGCCGGCCAGCCGGTCGGCGGGCACGGCCTGGTCGCGCTGGACTGGCTGAACGGCAACCGCTCCACCCTGGTCGACCACCACCTCTCCGGTGTGATCGTCGGCCTCACCCTGGCCACCCGGCCCGAGGACGTCTACCGCGCCCTGCTGGAATCCACCGCCTACGGCACCCGCACCATCGTCGAGGCACTGGAACAGGGCGGCGTCCCCGTCACCGAGTTCATCGTCACCGGCGGGCTGAAGAAGAACGCCCTGCTGATGCAGATCTACGCGGACGTGCTGCGCCGCCCGGTCTCGCTGGCCGCCTCCGCGCAGGGTCCGGCGCTCGGTTCCGCGATCCACGCGGCCGTCGCCGCCGGGGCGTACCCCGACGTCCGGACCGCCGCCGCCGCGATGGGCCGGGTCGAGCGCGGCGCGTACCAGCCGGACCCCGAGCGGGCCGACGACTACGACGCGCTGTACGCCGAATACGCCGAACTGCACCGGCACTTCGGCACCGGCGCCGACAAGCAGCTGCACCGGCTGCGCCGGATCCGCAACACCGCCCTGACCCGGAAGAACGAGGCATCATGACCGACCCGATCGAGCTGCTCCGGCGTCAGGTCAGCGACCTGCACCAGGAGCTGGTCCGCTACCAGCTGGTGGTCTGGACGGCCGGCAACGTCTCCGCCCGGGTCCCGGGCGAGGACCTGATGGTGATCAAGCCGAGCGGCGTCTCGTACGACGAACTGACGCCCGAGAACATGATCCTGTGCGACCTCGACGGCAAGGTGATCGAGGGCGAGCACAGCCCGTCCTCCGACACCGCCGCGCACGCCTACGTCTACCGCAACATGCCCGAGGTCGGGGGAGTGGTGCACACCCACTCCACCTACGCCTGTGCCTGGGCCGCCCGGGGCGAGGCCGTACCGTGCGTGCTCACCGCGATGGCCGACGAGTTCGGCGCCGAGATCCCGATCGGCCCGTTCGCGCTGATCGGGGACGACTCGATCGGGCGCGGCATCGTGGACACCCTGCGCGGGCACCGTTCGCCCGCCGTGCTGATGAAGAGCCACGGCGTCTTCACCATCGGCAAGGACGCCAAGGCCGCCGTCAAGGCCGCCGTGATGTGCGAGGACGTCGCCCGCACGGTGCACATCTCCCGCCAGCTCGGCGAACCGCTGCCGATCGCGCAGAGCGACATCGACAGCCTCAACTTCCGTTACCAGAACGTGTACGGCCAGCAGCCCGTGAAGGAGACCAACTCATGACGTCGACCGAAGGCCGCGAGGTCTGGTTCCTCACCGGCAGCCAGGGCCTCTACGGCGAGGAGACGCTCCGTCAGGTGGCGGCTCAGTCCCAGCAGATCGCCGAGACGCTGGGCGACTCGCTGCCCGTCAAGGTGGTCTGGAAGCCCGTCCTGACCGACGCGAGCGCGATCCGCCGGGTCTGCCTGGAGGCCAACGCGGCGGACGACTGCATCGGCCTGATCGCCTGGATGCACACCTTCTCCCCGGCCAAGATGTGGATCGCCGGTCTGGACGCGCTGCGCAAGCCGTTGCTGCACCTGCACACCCAGGCCAACGTCGAACTGCCCTGGGGCACCATCGACATGGACTTCATGAACCTGAACCAGGCCGCCCACGGCGACCGCGAGTTCGGCTACATCCAGTCCCGGATCGGCGTCACCCGCAAGACCGTCGCCGGCCACGTCAGCGACCCCACGGTGGCCGTCCGGATCGCCTCCTGGGCCCGCGCCGCGGCCGGCCGCGCCGAGCTCTCCTCGCTCAAGCTCGCCCGCTTCGGCGACAACATGCGCGACGTCGCGGTGACCGAGGGCGACAAGGTCGAGGCGCAGCTCCGGTTCGGCGTCTCGGTCAACACCTACGGCGTCAACGACCTGGTGGAGGCGGTCGATTCGACCGGCGACGCCGAGATCACCGAACTGGTCAAGGAGTACGAGGAGCTCTACCGGCTGGCTCCCGAACTGCGCCTGGGCGGCGAGCGGCACGACTCGCTGCGGTACGCCGCCCGGATCGAACTCGGCCTGCGCGGCTTCCTGGTGGAGGGCGGCTTCCGCGCCTTCACCACCAACTTCGAGGACCTGGGCGGGCTGCGCCAGCTGCCCGGCCTCGCGGTCCAGCGGCTGATGGCCGACGGGTACGGCTTCGGCGGCGAGGGGGACTGGAAGACCTCGGTGCTGCTGCGCACTCTCAAGGTGATGGCGCAGGGCCTGCCCGGCGGCACCTCCTTCATGGAGGACTACACCTACCACCTGGAGCCGGGCCGGGAGTTGATCCTCGGTGCGCACATGCTGGAGGTCTGCCCGAGCATCGCCGCGGCCACCCCGTCCTGCGAGATCCACCCGCTCGGCATCGGCGGCCGGGAGGACCCGGTCCGACTGGTCTTCGACGCCGAGCCGGGCCCGGCCGTAGTGGTCGGCCTGGCCGACATGGGTGACCGGTTCCGCCTGGTCGCGAACGAGATCGACGTGGTCGAGCCCGCCGCCCCGCTGCCCAGCCTCCCGGTGGCCCGCGCGGTCTGGCAGCCCCGGCCGGACTTCCGGACCTCGGCCGAGGCCTGGCTGGCGGCCGGCGCCCCGCACCACACCGTGCTCAGCAGCGCCCTCGGCGCGGAGGAGCTGGACGACCTGGCCGAGATGCTCTCGACCGAGCTGGTGCTGATCGACGCCGACACGACGATCCGTCAGCTCACCAAGGAGCTGCGCTGGAACCAGGCGTACCACCGCCTGGCCCAGGGCTTCTGAGTCCCCGCATACCCCCCTGGGGCGGCGTCCGAACCGGGCGTCGCCCCACACGTCTTGAGCGAACGGAGTACTGCGCGATGACCGGTGACCTGACCATCCAGCACCACCCGGCAGGCGAGCTGCCGGACGGCCGAGCCGTCGACCGCTGGGTCTTCGGCACGGCGGGCGGTGTCACGGCCGAGGTGCTGAGCCTCGGTGCCCGCCTCCAGTCGCTGTACGTCCCGGACCGGGACGGGCGGCGGGCCAACGTGGTGCTCGGCGGCACCTCGGCCGAGGACCTGCTCGGCGAGGCCGCGTACTTCGGTGCCACCGTGGGCCGCTACGGCAACCGGATCGCGGGCGGCGAACTGCCGCTCGACGGAAAGATCCACCGGCTCGCCACCCAGAAGAACGGCCACACCCTGCACGGCGGCCCGGACGGCTACGCCACCCGGCTGTGGAGCGGCACGGAGGTGCGGGACGGTGACCGGGTCGGCGTCCGGCTGGCGCTGCACAGCCCGGACGGTGACCAGGGCTTCCCCGGCGCGCTGGACCTGACGGTGACGTACCTGATGGACAGTGCGGGCGAGTTGACGATCTCGTACGAGGCGGACACCGACGCCCCGACGGTGGTGAACCTGACCAACCACGCCTACTTCAACCTCGGCGGCGAGGGCAGCGGGATGGTGCTGGACCATCTGCTCCAGGTGACCGCGGACCAGTACCTGCCGGTGGACCGGGAGTTGATCCCGTTCGGCCCGCCCGAGCCGGTCGCGGGCACGCCGTTCGACCTGCTCGCGCCGACCGGTCTGGGCGGGCGGGTCTCGGCCGCACACCCGCAGATCTGGCTGGCGGGGGACGGGTACGACCACACCTGGGTGCTCCGGCCGGGGGAGGGGCTGCGGCAGGCGGCCACCCTGCGCCACCCGGGCAGCGGCCGGCGGCTGGACTGCCTGACCACCGAGCCCGGCCTGCAGGTCTACACCGGCAACCACTTCGACGGCGGGCTCACCGGTCCGGGCGGCAGCCCGTACCGCCGGTACGCGGGCATCGCGCTGGAGACCCAGCACTTCCCGGACTCGCCGCACTTCCCCGACTACCCCTCCACCGTCCTGCGCCCGGGGGAGCGGTACCGGTCGACCACGGTCTACCGGCTGTCGGCGGAGTGACCCAACCGAGTCGGTCGGGGATCTTGACCCCTGTTCTGTTAGCGTTAACAATCTAGACACGCGGTCGAAATGAACGGCGGGGTGTCGGCGGTATCCACGAGCCCCAGTGCCGAACCGCCGCACCCCGCCGTGCCGTTCACCGGCCGCTCCGCTCTGGTGCCTGCGGGGTGACGTCACCCTCGAAGGGACCCGTCCGTGATCCGCACCCGCTCGCACCCCTGGCTCGCCCTGCTGGTCGCGCTGCTCGCCCTGCTGGGCTCCACCCTCGCCGAGCGCCCGGCCACCGCCGCCGCCGGGCAGACGTACACCAACCCGGTCAAGTCCCAGAAGGGGGCGGACCCTTGGCTGGAGTACTACAACGGCAACTACCACCTGATCACCACCTCGTTCACCGACACCCTGACGATGCGTAAGTCGCCGACGCTGGCCGGGCTGGCGACCGCCCCGAGCGTCGAGGTCTGGCGGGACTCCACGCCGAGTCGGGGCACCAACATCTGGGCCCCCGAGATCCACTTCCTGAACGGCCGCTGGTACCTCTACTACTCGGCCGGCCAGATCGGCGCGGCCTGCTGCGACTCGCAGCGCACCCATGTGCTGGAGAGCGCGGGCACCGACCCGACGGGCCCGTACAGCTACAAGGGCATGCTCACCGGGCCCGAACTGACCCCCGGCGGCTGGCTGATCGACGCGAGCGTGCTCAAGGTCGGCGGCGCGCTGTACGTGGTCGGCAGCGGCTTCGTCGGCGGCAGCCCGCAGAGTCTGGTGATCGCGCCGATGAGCAACCCGTACACGGTGAGCGGCGCGTTCCGGGTGTTCTCCACCCCGAGCCTGAGCTGGGAGACCGTCAAGAACAAGGTGAACGAAGGGCCCGAGCCGCTCTACCGGAACGGGCGGACCTTCCTCGTCTTCTCCGCCGCCGACTGCCAGACCCCGGACTACAAGCTCGGCCAGCTCGAACTGACGGGCAGTGACCCGCTGTTGGCGTCGTCCTGGACCAAGAAGTCGACGCCGGTGTTCGAGCGCAACGACGCGGCGGGGGTGTACGGGCCGGGGCACAACGGCTTCTTCACCTCGCCGGACGGCACCGAGAGCTGGATCGTCTACCACGCCAACAGCTCCGCCACGGCGGGCTGCGGCAACGCCCGCACCACCAGGGCGCAGAAGTTCACCTGGAACGCGGACGGCACGCCGAACCTCGGCGCGCCGGTCGGTGCGGGGGTGACCTTGGCCGGCCCGTCCGGGGAGACCTCGGCGACGCCGGGCAGCTACACCTTCGTGAACCGCAGCAGCGGTAAGTGCCTTGACCTGGCTGATGGTTCGTCGGCTGACGGGGCGAACGTGCGGTTGTGGACCTGTAACGGTGCGGCTGCTCAGAAGTGGCGGGTGGAGGACCAGGCGGACGACACCAGCCGACTGGTGAACGTGGCCAGCGGCAAGGTGCTGGACCTGGCGGACTGTTCCGGCGCCGATGGTGCGGATCTGCGGCAGTGGTCGTGGCTGAACAACACCTGCCAGCGCTTCCGCCTGGTGCTCAGTGACTCCGGCGGCTGGGTGCGGCTGGCGAACGCCGCGACCGGCAAGGTCGCCGACGTCGCCAACTGCGGTACCGCCGACGGTGCCGACGTCCGGCAGTGGACCTGGCTGAACAACTCCTGCCAGCAGTGGCAGCTCACCCCCAGCTGAACTCCCCCACTAGGAGAGCTCCTTGAGAGCCAAGAGCCGCATCGTCGCCCTCGTGGTGACCCTGCTCGCGCTGCTCGGCGGACTGGTCACCACCCAGCCCGCCACGGCCGCCGCCGGGCGCGCCTACACCAACCCGTTGAAGAGTCAGAAGGGCGCCGACCCCTGGCTGGAGTACTACAACGGCAACTACTACCTGGTGACCACCTCCTGGTCGTCCGAGATCACCATGCGCAAGTCGCCGACCCTGGCCGGGCTGGCGACCGCGCCGAGCGTGCAGATCTTCAAGGACACCAACCCCAACCGGTGCTGCAACATCTGGGCTCCCGAGATCCACTTCTTCAACGGCAGGTGGTACCTCTACTACGTCGCCGGTCAGGGCATCGCCGACTACAACTCGACGCAGCGCCTGCACGTGGCCGAGAGCGCCGGCGCCGACCCGATGGGCCCGTACAGCTTCAAGAACGACCTGGCCGCGCCCGGCAGTGACACCTGGCTGATCGACGCGAGCGTGCTCAAGGTCGGCAGTGCGATCTACCTGCTCGGCAGCGCGTTCAGCGGTGGCACCCAGAACCTGGTGATCGCGCCGATGAGCAACCCGTACACGGTGAGCGGTGCGCTGAGCGTCATCTCGACGCCGACGTACGCCTGGGAGAAGTCCGGCGCGGCCGTCAACGAGGGGCCGGAGCCGCTGTACCACAACGGCAAGACGTTCATCGTGTACTCCGGGAGCTACTGCACCACGCCCGACTACAAGCTCGGCCAGCTCGAACTGACCGGCAGCAACCCGCTGTTGGCGTCCTCCTGGACGAAGAAGTCGACGCCGGTGTTCGAGCGCAACGACGCGGCGGGGGTGTACGGGCCGGGGCACAACGGGTTCTTCAAGTCGCCCGACGGGACGGAGGACTGGATCGTCTACCACGCCAACACCTCGGCGGCCGGCGGCTGCGACAACAACCGCACCACGCGGGCGCAGAAGTTCGCCTGGAACGCGGACGGGACGCCGAACTTCGGTGCGCCGGTCGGTGCGGGTGTGACGCTGGCCGGTCCGTCCGGGGAGACGGCGGCGACGCCGACGAGCTACTCGTTCGTGAACCGGAACAGCGGCAAGTGCCTTGATCTGGTGGATGGTTCGTCAGCTGACGGGGCGAACGTGCGGCAGTTCACCTGCAATGGCGCGGCCGCTCAGAAGTGGCGGGTGGAGGACCAGGCGGACGACACCAGCCGGCTGGTGAACGTCGCGAGCGGCAAGGTGCTGGACCTGGCGGACTGTTCCGGCGCCGATGGTGCGGATCTGCGGCAGTGGTCGTGGCTGAACAACACCTGCCAGCGCTTCCGGCTGGTGCTCAGCGACTCCGGCGGCTGGGTCCGCCTGGTGAACGCGAGCAGCGGGAAGGTCGCCGACGTCGCCAACTGCGGTACCGCCGACGGTGCCGACGTCCGGCAGTGGACCTGGCTGAACAACGCCTGCCAGCAGTGGCAGCTCACCGCGAACTGAGGAGAACAGCCATGACGAAGACCCGCTCGCTGGCGCTCGGCGCTGCCGTACTGGCCGCCCTGATGCTGCCGGTGGCCCCCGCGCAGGCGGCCGCTCCGGCCTCGCCCGCCGTGTCGTACAACAACACCCTGATCAGCCAGCGTGCCGACGGGCAGATCTACAAGCACACCGACGGCTTCTACTACTTCACTGCCACCGCCCCGGAGTACGACCGGATCATCCTGCGCCGGGCCACCACCATCCAGGGGCTGGCCAGTGCGCCGGAGACGGTGATCTGGACCAAGCACGCCACCGGGGCGATGGGCGCGCACATCTGGGCGCCGGAAATCCACTTCATCGACGGCAAGTGGTACGTCTACTTCGCCGCGGGCAGCACCACCGACATCTGGAAGATCCGGATGTACGTGCTGGAGAGCTCGGCCGCCAACCCGGTCACCGGGAGCTGGACCGAGAAGGGCCAGATCGCCACCCCGATGGACAGCTTCGCCCTCGACGCCACCACCTTCGTGGTGAACGGCACCCGCTATCTGAGCTGGGCGCAGAAAGACCCGGCGATCGCGACCAACTCCAACGTCTACATCGCCAAGCTGGCCAACCCCTGGACCATCAGCGGGACTCCGGCCCGGCTGACCGTGCCGACGTACGCCTGGGAGACGGTCGGCTACAAGGTCAACGAAGGCCCCGCGGTGATCCAGCACGGCGGCAAGGTCTTCATGACCTTCTCCGCCGCCGCCACCGACAGCAACTACTGCCTCGGCCTGCTGACCGCCTCGGCGAGCAGCGACCTGACCAACCCGGCCTCCTGGACCAAGACCGCCACCCCGGTCTTCACCAGCAACGCGGCGACCTCCCAGTACGGCCCCGGGCACAACCAGTTCACCACGTCCGAGGACGGCAAGAGCGACATCCTGGTCTACCACGACCGGGGCTACAAGGACATCACCGGCGACCCGCTGAACGACCCCAACCGCCGGACCCGGGTGCAGAAGCTGTACTGGAACGCCGACGGGACGCCCAACTTCGGCATCCCGGTGGCGGACGGGGCGACGCCGGTCCGGCTGTCCTCCTACAACTACCCCGACCGCTTCATCCGCCACTGGGAGTACCGGGCCCGGCTGGACGCGGACGTCACCAACCTGGCCGACTCGCAGTTCCGCACGGTGCCGGGTCTCTCCGGCTCAGGCACGGTCTCGCTGGAGTCGGCCAACTTCCCCGGCTACTACCTGCGTTCGCGCAACGGCGACGTCTGGGTGGAGAAGAACGACGGCTCGACCGCGTTCAAGGACAGCGCCAGCTTCTACCAGCGGGCCGGGCTGGCCGACTCGGCCGCCGTCTCCTACGAGGCGTACAGCCTGCCCGGACAGTACCTGCGGCACTACAACTACCTGCTCCAGGTGCAGGCCGTGAGCACCACGGTCGCCAAGGCCGACGCGACCTTCTACCAGCAGTAACCCCCTACCCTCAGAGGAGCAGACGCCTTGTCAGGAACTCTCCGCCGCCTGGCGGCCGCGCTCGCGGCCGCTCTCGCCTTCGCCGCCGTACCGGTCACCGGTGCGTCGGCCGCGGCGCCCCCGGCCGGCTCGGCGACGCGGTACACCATGACCGCGTTCACCAACACCAGCGAGTCGAACATGTACGTCTACGACTCCCCGGACGCGACCGGCTACCGGCTGGTCAAGTCCTCGGCGTACACGCCGCCTTCGGGCCTGATCCGCGACCCGAGCATCATCCGGCACACCGACGGCAAGTACTACATCACGTACACCACCAACTGGACCGGCGACACCATCGGCTTCGCCTCCAGCACCGACCGGGTGAACTGGACCTTCCTCGGCAACCACACCATCCCGCTGGCCGGCCTCCAGCGCACCTGGGCGCCCGAGTGGCACGTGGACACCGACGGCAGCGTCAACGTGATCGTCTCGCTGTCCACCTCGGCGAGCGGGGCGGACTTCCAGCCGTACCGGATGACCGCGACCAACTCGGCGCTGACCGCCTGGAGTTCGCCGACCGCGCTGGCCGGGATCACGGGCAACCACATCGACACCTTCGTGGTGAAGATCGGCTCGACCTACCACGCGATCACCAAGAACGAGACCACCAAGTACCTGGAGCACGCGACCGCGAGCAGCCTGGGCGGCCCGTACACGATCACCGGCACCGGCAACTGGTCCGGCTGGGGCAACTGGGTCGAGGGCCCGGCGCTGGTCCAGCTCGACAACGGCGGCTGGCGGATCTACTACGACGGCTACAGCGCGCACAAGTACTACTACAGCGACAGCTACGACGGCCTGGCCACCTGGACCACGCCGACCGAACTGCCGGGACTCACCGGCTTCGCCAGGCACTTCACCGTGCTCAAGGAGACCGTCGCCGGGGGCGCCACCCTGCCGGTCAACACCACCCGCTCGCTTCAGTCGGTGAACTACCCCGGACGGTACGTCAGTTCGCGCGGCGGGCTCGGCTACCTCGACCCGGTGACCACCGCCAGCAGTGCCACCGTCAAGCAGGACGCCACCGTCACGGTGGTGCCCGGACTGGCGGATGCCAACTGCTACTCGCTGCGCGCCGCCGACGGCCGCTACCTGCGGCACTGGGACTTCAAGCTCCGGCTCGACAGCAACGACGGCTCCGCCGCGTTCCGGGGCGACGCCACCTACTGCGCCCGCCCCGGCTCGGCGGCCGGCTCGGTCTCGCTGGAGTCCTACAACTACCCCGGGCGCTACCTGCGCCACTACGCCTACGAGCTGCGGGCCGACCTCTACCAGGACAGCGACACCTTCCGCGCCGACAGCTCGTTCCAGGTGGTCAGCCCCTGGGCCTGATGAGCTAGGCCCTCTCTTTCGGGTCACGCCGGGCGGCCGACGCCGGGGCACGCGCCCTCCTTGCCCGGCATCGGGCAGGAGGGGCCCTTCGCCGGCTTCTCGTCGGTCGCCGATGCGCTGCATCAGGCTCCCTCCTCGGCACCGCCGAGGCACGCACCCCAACGCCGCCCGCTGATCCGACGTGACCCGAAAGAGAGGGCCTAGCCGACGGAGGACCAGCCGCGGCGGCGGAGGCGTTCGAGGCCGTCGAGGAGCAGGTCCAGGGCGAACTCGAACTCGAATTGGTCGTCACAACCGGGGCCCACGACGGATTTCTCGTCGTGGGCCGCGGCCATTGCCAGCTCGGCGATGTGCGGGTAGTTCGCCGCCATCGCCCGCAGGACGGCGGGGTCGGCCGGGGCGGGGCCGGGGGAGTCGTCGAAGAGTTCCTGGGTGAAGCCGAGCAGGCGGCTGCCGAGGGCGTGCATCGCGTGGTGGGTGAGGTCGACGGAGAAGCCGCCGGTGCGGAACAGGCCGATCAGCGAGTCGGTGTACGCGAGCAGCGCCGGGGTCGGGGCGGTGCGGGACCGGACCACCGTGGCGGCCCAGGTGTGGCCGAGCAGGGCGCTGCGGGCGGCGAGGATGCGGGCCCGGACGGCGCTCTGCCAGTCGGGGCCGGGGGCGGGCGGGCCGATCTCTCCGAGGACGAAGTCGACCATGCCGTCCAGGAGTTGGTCCTTGTTGGCGACGTGCTTGTAGAGCGCCATCGGCACCACGCCCAGCTCCTGCGCGAGCTTGCGCATGCTGAGGGCGTCGATCCCGGTCCGGTCCGCGAGCGCGACGGCGGCGCGCAGCACCCGGTCGCGGCTCAGCGGCGTCCGGCGGGCCGGCGGTGGCGGCTGAGTCATGGTCAGTTCCCTCGTGGTCGGCCGGCGGTCGGTAACTCGTGTTGACGAGTGTACGGCGTACGCCTAATCTCGGCGGCAGGTGTACGCCGTACACCTGTCTGTGGGGAGAGTACTGATGAGCTCAACCAGAAGGACCGCGTCGGTCGCGGGTGTGCTGTTCCTGATCACCGAGGTCGCCGCGATCGCGGGCCTGCTGCTGTACGGTCCGGCGCTGAAAGCCGGCTACGTGGCCGGCGCCGGGGCGGATACCCGGGTGTTCGCGGGGGCGCTGTGCGAGATCGTGCTGGTGCTGGCGGTGATCGGGACCGGGGTGGTGCTGTACCCGGTCGTCAAGCGGCAGAACGAGGGTGCCGCGCTCGGCTACGTCTGCGGCCGGCTGCTGGAGGCCGCCGTGATCGCGGTCGGCATCGTCGCGGTCCTGTCGGTGGTGACGCTGCGGCGGGAGGCGCCGGGTGGCGACGTGGCCACGGTGGCCCGCGCGCTGGTGGCCGTCCACGACTGGACGTTCCTGCTCGGGCCGAACTTCGTGCTGGGGGCGAACACTTTGGTGCTGGCGGCCCTGATGTACCGCTCGCGGCTGGTGCCCCGGTTCATCGCGGTGTTGGGACTGGTGGGTGGTCCGCTGATCTGCGCCTCGGCCGTCGCGGTGCTGTTCGGGGTGTACGAGCAGGTCTCCCCGGTGGGGTCGCTCGCGGCGGTGCCGGTGTTCGCCTGGGAGGTGACGCTCGCCGTCCGGCTGATCGCCCGTGGTTTCAGCGAGAACTGATCCACCGTCACCCGTTGACCATGGCCGAGCCCTGTGATTAGTGTAATTTCACATGACACATTCCATCGAGGGGGTGTGTCAGGCGAGTTCAGGAGGGAGGTAAGCACTTGAGCAGAGGACGCGCAGCGCGTGTCGCCGGAGAGGATCTGGCGGTCGCGGTGGAGGAGTCGGAGCTGGTCAAGAGCGTCAGTGCGGGCGCCGACGTGTCGGCGGCCGACGAGGCGCTGTTGGACAGCATCCTCGAGGGCCACAAGGCCCGGGTCGTGACGGCAGGGGGATCGGGGCCGGCCGGCTGGCCGTAAACCGGGATCGGATTCGGGTTCGCAGGACAAGGGGGGAGTCAGGGGTGAGCAAGCTTCCGGAGCTCAGACGGGTGAACCGGATCTCGTTGCAGGTCAACGAGGTCTGCGATTCGCGCTGCCGCCTGTGTGACTACTGGCGGTTGGAGAATCCGAAGTCGATGTCGGCCGAGGTGTTCCAGGCGCTGGTGTTACCGACTCTCCGCGGGCTCTCCCCGCTCGAGAACATCTGCGTCACGGGCGGGGAGCCCACCTTGCACCCGGACCTGCCGGCCATGCTCACCGCCCTCGCCGAGGTGTCGCGGACCCTGACGCTGATCACCAGCACCAGCGGGCTCGACGCGGTGTACGAGGGGATCCGCCCGCTGATCTCCACCTACATGGTCTCGATGGACGGCGCGGACCGCGCCACCTACCGCAGGACCAGGGGCGTCGACCTGTTCGACGGGGCCTTCGGCTGGGTGCGCAGGCTCCGGGCGGAGACAGCGGCGACCATCGCGGTCAGCTTCGTCATCCAGCAGGAGAACTTCGACCAGCTCGAAGCGGTGGCCGAGCGGAGTTTCGCCGAGGGGGCGCACTGCGTGTTCCTGCGGGTGCCCTCGCTGACCGACGACGGGTTCGGCCGGGACGGTGTCGTCCCGCTCCGGACCGAACGGGCCGGAGTGCTGACGGATGGTCAGATCGCCGTGGTCACCCGCCAGTTGGCGGCGATCGCGGGCAAGTACACCAGGGAGCAGATCCCGAACGTCCTCGACTACGGCCGCTTCGTCCGCAACCTCCGGGGCGAACAGCCCGCGGTCGGGCTGACCTGCGACGTCCCGTTCACCAGCATGGTGATCGACCCGCAGGGGCACTACCTGCCGTGCTTCTACCTGCCGTTCCGGGCCGACCTGCGCGACCCGCAGGCCGCCACCGGCCTGCAGCGGGAGATCCAGCTGTCCGTACTGGAGGACCCCGGGTTCCGCGCCCGCCACTGTGACGGCTGCCAGCAGTACGTCGACCGCAAATGGGAGAGCAGAGAGTTGAACGCCGAGTTCCACCGTCAGACGCTGTCGGCGGCGGCGTCGTGAACCAGCCCGCAGCCCCGCAACAGTTCGACGTGGCCCTGGTCTCGATGCCGTGGAACATCGAGCAGTTCACCTCACTGCAGATCGCCACCCTCAAGTCCTACCTGGTGAAGCAGGGCGTCAGCGCCACCAGCCGGCACTACCACAAGGACCTGCTCGACTACGTGGGCGGCGAGGAACGCCACCACGTCCACGAGTACGGCTACGGCGAGCACCTGTTCGGCGCGCTCTACTACCCGGACCGGCGGAGCGACTTCGTCGAGGCCATCAAGCGGCGCTTCGACACACCCCCGCTGGAGCCGCTGCTCGACCGACTCCACACCTACTGCGAGGACGTGGTGCGGGACCTGCTTGCCACCGGCGCGGGTCTGGTCGGGTTCACCACCACGCACGTCCAGGTGATGTCGAGCATCTACATCGCGCGCCGGCTCACGGAGGAGCGGCCCGGGATCAAGGTGGTGCTCGGCGGACTCTCGCTGTTCGAGCAGTTCTCCGAGAGCCTGCTGGAGCTCTACCCCGAGATCGACTTCATCGTGAACGGTGAGGGCGAGAAGGCCCTGTACCGGCTGGCCGAAGCGGTCCGGGGGACCGCCGACACCGACTTCGAGCAGATCGGCGGCCTGTCCTGGCGGGACGCGGCCGGGGTCGTGCACAGCAGCCCGAAGCCCGCCGAGCTGGTGGCGATGGACGCCTCGCCGGGGCCCGACCTCGACGACTACCTGAACATCCATCTCGCCGCCGAGAGGTCCCAGATCCCGCAGCCGAAGGTCTGCGTCGAGTCCGCCCGGGCCTGCAGCTGGGGCAAGTGCACCTTCTGCATCGAGAGCATCTCCAGCCGGGGCCCGTACCGGACCCGCTCCGCCGCCACCGTGGTCGACCAGGTCGAGCGCCTGGTGGCCGACGCCCGCAGCGTCGACATCGCCTTCACCGACCCGGACATGTCCTCCCGGCGGGACGTGTTCGAGGAGCTGACCGCCCGTGGCCTCGACCTGCGGATCGACGCCGAGGTCTCCGGGATGGTCGACCTGCCCACGCTGATCGCGATGAAGCGGGCCGGGCTGTCCACCCTGCAGATCGGCATCGAGTCCTTCACCCCCGAGAACCTCAAGCGGTTCCTCAAGGGCGTGCAGCTCATCCACTACGTCGAGTTGATGCGCTGGTGCGCGCAGCTCGACCTCTCGCTGGTCTACAACATCATCGTCGGCGCCCCGTTCGACACCCAGGAGAACATCGACCTGGCCGTCCGGAACATGCGCCGCCTGTTCTCGCTGGCGCCGCCGGTGATCAGCGAGTTCGTGGTGAGCCTCGGCAGCCCGATCTTCAACGACCTGGCGGCGTACGGCATCGAGTCGCTCTCCCCGCTGCCGGAGACCTCCTGCTACCCCGAGGAGGTCCGACAGGCGGTCGGCCCGCTGCTCTCCTTCCACGCCGGGTACGCCTTCGAAGTCAAGGGCGACCGGCCCAAGTTGGACCACTCCGCGGTGGTCGCCACGGTGGACGAGTGGTGGAAGCTGCGTGACGCCGGCTTCCGGACGACCGCGTACCGGGGGAGGGGCTTCATCGACGTCGAGTACGTCGTCGGCAAGTCCAACCGGCACGTCGAGGTGTCCGACCCGGCCGAGGTGTACCTGCTGAACGCGGTGGCGGTCGAGGCGAAGAGCCTGCGGCGGCTGGCCCAGGACGCCGAGGGCGCCTTCAGCCCGGAGCAACTGCGCTACGCCGCCGACGCGTTGGGCGAGCGGAGTCTGCTGTTCGAGAGCGACCACAAGGTGCTCGCCATCCCGGTGTTCGCCCGGATCGACCTCGCCGCCCACCAGGGCGGCCGGACCCAGCGCCTCGACCTGCCCTGGCTGCGCGCGGACAGCCTGCGGATCCTCGACCGGGCGGGCTCGTGACGACGTCCCCGCCGGTGCTCCGGAAGCCGCTGTTCCGGAGCCGGGCCGCCCTGTGCTTCTTCGGCGCCGACCTGCTCTCCGCCGCCGCCCGCTACCTGCTCATGCTGGCCCTGGCGGTCTGGGTCCAGCAGGACACCGGGTCGGCCGGCCTGGCCGGGCTGACCATGCTGTTCGTCACGCTCGGTACCCTGACCTCCCCGCTCACCGGCGCACTGGTCGACCGGCTCCCGCCCCGGCGGGCGCTGATCCTGCCGCTGCTCGGGACGGCCGCCGTGCTCAGCACCCTGTTCATCGGCGACGGCCGCCCGGTGCTGCCGGTGCTGTACGTGGTCGGCTTCCTCTACGGCGCGGCCGGGTCGATGGCCGACTCCGCGCAGTCGGTCGGCATCACCCAGCTCTTCGACGAGGAACGGCTCGTCCAGGCCAACTCCGTGCACCAGACGCTCAACCGGGGCCTGCGGGTGGTGATGCCGCTGGCCGGGGTCGGGATGTACGCCACCGCCGGGATCGGGCTCACCGTCGGTACGGTCTCCCTGCTGTACCTGGCGGCCGCCGCGCTGGTGACCCTCCTCCCACTGGCCCGCACCGCCGCCGAGCCCGAGACCTTCTCGGTGCGCGGACTGGCCGAGGACGTCCGGCTCGGCCACTCGGCGATCCGCTCCGACGCCCTGCTGCGCACCATCGTGTACGCCGCAGCAGGCTCGCTGTTCTTCCTCAACTTCTTCGAGTCGGTGGGCCTGCAGATGGTGACCCAGGGGCTCGGCCGCCCGGCCACCGACCTGGCGCTATTCATCACCCTGCAGGGCGTGGCGACCATCGTCGCCGGGGTGCTGCTGGCCCGGTACGGAAAGCGGGCCGGACTCGGGCGGCTGATGTTCGGCGGCATCCTGTGCTTCGCCGCGTCCGCGCTGCTCCAGGCCACCGGCGTGCCGGCGCTCGTGGTGCTGGCCATGCTGACGGCGGGCGCCGGGCTGCCGATGTGCATCGTCGCGATGGTGACCACCGTTCAGACCCGGGCGCCCCGGGAGCAGTTGGGCCGGGTGCACGGGGCGATGCAGTTCGTGATCGGGGTCCCGCAGGGCATCGGCATCGCGCTCGGCGCCTGGCTGGTCTCGGTCTCCGACTACCGGATCGCCTGCGGCACCATCTTCGCCGGTCTGCTGTGCACCGCGCTGGCCCTGCTGACCGCCCGGTCCCGGCCGCTCTCCGCGCTCGCCCGGAGCGGTGATGACGTCACCGGCTGACAGCTGCGTCTTCTGCGCCATCCGCCGGGATCCGAGCTCCGCGACGGTGGTGTGGTCCGCGCCCGAGGCGGTCGTGGTGATGGACGTGGCGCCGTCCGCGCCCGGGCAGTTGGTGGTGATCCCCGGCCCGTCCCCCGACTCCCTCGCCGAGGCCACCCGGCTGCTGCCGCGCTGCGTCGCGGCCCTGGCGGCGGCCGGCTTCGCCCGGGAGGCCGTACACGCCGTCACCCGCTGGGACCTGGCCGAGCCCGACCACCCGCACCCCGTCCTGACCGTGATCCCCGGCCCGCACGGCCCGCGCCACAACCCGCTCGGCGCCTTCGTCACCCGGGCCCAACTCGAAGCGGACGCCCGGCTCATCGTGGCCGCGTTCGCCGCGGCGGCGGGCCCCTGACGGCAGACGGCGCGGCGGTGGCTGGCATGCTGCTGGTGTGGAGAAGCCGGAGATCTGGATCGAATTCGCCGCCGAGCTGCACGTCTTCGTCGGTACGAGCCGACGGGCGGGCTGGTCGGCGGTGCGGACCGACGGCACGTCGACGCTCGGCCACCTGGTGGAGTCGCTCGGCGTGCCGCTCACCGAGGTCGGCGCCCTGCGGACGGCCGACGGGCCGGTGTCCGCCGCCCACGTGCCGGTGCCCGGGGAACGGATCTCGGTACTGGGTATGCCCAGGCCGCAGCAGCTCGCCGGACCGGCCCGCTTCCTGCTCGACGTGCACCTCGGGACGCTCGCGCGCCGCCTCCGGCTGCTCGGCATCGACGCCGCCTACGAGAGCGTGGACATCGGCGACCCGGCCCTGGCGGCGCGCTCGGCCGCCGAGCAGCGGGTGCTGCTCTCCCGCGACCGGGGGCTGCTGCACCGCCGGGAGCTCTGGGCGGGCGCCTACGTGTACAGCCACCGCCCGGCCGACCAACTGCGGGACGTGCTCTCCCGGTTCGCCCCGCCGCTGGCGCCGTGGACCAGGTGCACGGCCTGCAACGGCACGCTCCGTGACGCCGCCAAGGCGGAGGTCAGGGAGCAGCTCAGGGACGGGACCGAGCGTTCGTACGACGTGTTCGCCCAGTGCACCGACTGCGAGCGGGTGTACTGGCGCGGCGCGCACCACTCCCAGCTGGACGCGATCGTGGCGGCGGCGGTGGCGGAGTTCGGCGAACTGGGCCGGCCCTAACGGTGCTCGGGGTTCTCGAAGTCGAAGCGGCAGCCGGCGTCCCAGCCGGAGCGCTGGTTGCCGTGGGCCGGGATGCCGCCGGCGTCCTTGAGCAGGCGGGCCAGGTGGAGCTGATTCCACGTCATGAAGGTGGTGTTGCGGTTGGTGAAGTCGTTCTCGGGGCCGCCCGAGCCGGGATCGAGGTAGGACGGGCCGGGGCCGGCCGGGCCGACCCAGCCCGCGTCGGCCTGCGGCGGGACGGTGTACCCGAGGTGCTGGAGGCTGTACAGGACGTTCATCGCGCAGTGCTTGGCGCCGTCCTCGTTACCGGTGATCAGGCAGCCGCCGACCCGGCCGTAGTAGGCGTACTGGCCCTGGGAGTTGAGGATCGACGAGCAGGAGTACAGCCGCTCGATGACCTGCTTCATGACGGAGGAGTTGTCGCCCAGCCACACCGGACCGGCCAGGGTGAGGATGTCGGCGGCCATCACCTGGGAGTAGAGGACCGGCCACTGGTCGGTCTCCCAGCCGTGCTCGGTCATGTCGGGCCAGATGCCGGTCGCGATGTCGATGTCCACCGCTCTGATCACGTCGACCTGGACGCCCTGGCGCTCCAGGATGCCGGTGCTGACGTCGATCAGCCCCTGGGTGTGGCTCCGCTCGGGGGAGCGCTTGAGCGTGCAGTTGATCACCAGGGCGCGCAGGTCGCGGTAGGACGTGGCAGGTTCCGACATCGGCGGGTCTCCCTCGGGCACGGCAGGCCGACGGGCACCGGGGCCCTCCGCTGCGTTGGTCTCGCCCCCACCCCACCAGGGTGTCGGCGGCACCGCACAGCGGGCTGGGCCGTCAGCCTGAACGGGCGGGCCCGCTGACGGCTGCTCAGGCGGCTCTCGCGGGGCAACCGACCGGTCGGCCGATCACCGGTTGCCCGGGCTGCCGGGGCGGCGCAGAGTCGAGGCATGAGCTCACCTGCGTACCGAGGGGCCGCGGCGCTGCTGGTCGACGGCAGGGAGATCGAAGTGGAGGCCGAGCTGCTCGGCGATGTCCCCGCGATCGGTCTGCCGGGCTGGACCGGGGTGGTCCACACGCTGGACGCGGGTCTCACGAGCGGGGCCGTCCGCACCGGCAGGATCCGGCTGCCGGGTGGCTGGGAGGGCGGGTTCGCGGTGATCCGGACCGTCCTCGGGATGTCCACGGTGTGGGTCCGGGGCAACGACCAGGAAGCCTCGCCGGTCCACTGGCCCCGGTGACCCGGCTGTAAGCGGGCAGTCTTCGGGTTCCGGCCCTGCGACGGGGCGGCGCTGTGTAATGTCACATGCCATGAAACCCTCCCTTGCTGCCGTCGTGCTCGCGGCGAGCGCGCTGCTCCCCGCCGTCTCCGTCACCCCCGCCCAGGCCGTCGAGACGTCCTGCGTGGTCGGGGCGGCCGAACGAGGCGTGGAGGAGCGGCGGTTGGCCGATCCGCGCAGCGCTGAACTGGTGACCCGGGGCGGGCTCGGCAGCTTCACCGCACGGTTCCCGGCGGCGCTGTGCAGCACCCGATCGGTGCTGGAGGCCGAGGAGTTGACGGACGCCTGGGGGACGGCGCTCTGGCAGGCGGCGGTGAACCGGACCCAGGGCCGGCGCCCCGGTGGCGACCTGGCACCGGCCGACGACCGACCGCTGTACTGGACCCGGCTCGCAGTGGTCGACCAACTAGCGGGCTGGCAACCGCAGTTCCCGGTCGACCGGGACGCCCTGCGGGCCCGGTTCGAGGATGCCTCGCGCGGGCTGAAGGGGAACGACTTCGGGGCCGCCCCGGGAGTGAAGCGGATCTTCGTCAGCGGGTTCGACCCGTTCGGCCTGGACGGCGACCTGCGGACCGCCAACCCGTCCGGCTCGGCGGCGCTCAGCCTGAACGGGCGTCGGGTGGTGCTGGACGACGGCAGCGCCGCCGAGATCCGCGCGGTGGTCCTGCCGGTCCGCTACGCCGACTTCGACCACGGCATCGTGGAGCGGGCGTTCGCCCCGAGGCTGACGGCTGGCCCGCGGGCGGCCGACCGGATCACCACCATCAGCCAGGGCTACCCGGGCCTGTTCACGGTGGAGGCCTGGGCCGGGCGGGCCAGGTCCGCCGATCCGTACCCGGACAACACGGGGGCGCTGTCCGGCGGAACGTACCAACACCCGGTGGTGGCACCGGGGATGGGCCCGGGAGCGGAGTTCATCCCGACCACCCTGCCCGGGGCGGCCTGGGAGGCGGCGGCGCAGAGTCCGTACCCGGTGCTGGTGAACACCGAGGTGACCGAGATCCCGGCGGGTGAGAGCGCCCCGGTCGACCGGGCCGACGGTCCGACCCCGGGCTCCCGGGCGGTGGCCGGCGGGGGAGGGGGCTACCTGTCCAACGAGGTGGCGTACCGGAGCAATCGGCTGCGGCTGGAGCTGCGCCCGGAACTGCCCGGCGGGCATCTGCACACCCCGGTCCTGACCGGTCTGCCGTCCGACCGGGGCCAGTTGAGCGGGCCGGTGTTCGAGCAGAACGAGGTGGCGATCACGGCTGAGATCCTCACCCTGCTCAGGGCGGGCTGGCAGTAGACGAAGCCGCCCGCAGCGACGGGGGTCGCTGCGGGCGGAATTACCTGGCAAGTGGCAGGCCGTCAGGAACCGACCTTGCGCTTGTTGTAGACGTCGAAGCCGACGGCGGCGAGCAGCACCAGGCCCTTGATGACCTGCTGGTAGTCGGTGCCGATGCCGACCAGCGACATGCCGTTGTTGAGGACACCGAGCACCAGGCCGCCGATGATGGCGCCGAGCACGGTGCCGACACCGCCGGTGGCGGAGGCGCCACCGATGAACGCGGCGGCGATCGCCTCGAGTTCGAAGTTGATGCCGGCCTGCGGGGTGCCGGCGTTGAGCCGGGCGGCGAAGACCAGACCGGCCAGCGCGGCGAGCACGCCCATGTTGACGAAGGCGAGGAAGACCACGCGCTTGCTCTTGACGCCGGACAGCTTGGCCGCTGCCTCGTTGCCGCCGATCGCGTAGGTGTGCCGACCGAGGATCGAGTTGCGCATCAGGTAGCCGAAGCCGACCAGCAGGCCGCCCAGGATCAGCAGCACGATCGGCACGCCGTGGTAGCTGGCCAGCAGCATGGTGAAGACGGCGACCGCCGCGGTGATCGCCGCGAGCTTGGCCGCGAACAGCCCGATCGGCAGCAACTCCAGCCCGTACGAGGCGGCCTGGCGGCGCCCCCGGACCTCCTGGAGCACGGCGACCGCGAGCACGGCCGCGCCGATCAGCAGGGTCAGGTTGTGGTAGTTGGTGGCCGGGCCGACCTGGGGGAGGAAGCCGCTGCCGATCTTCTGGAAGCCGGTCGGGAACGGGGCTATCGACTGGCCCTGCAGCAGGATCTGGGTGCCGCCGCGGAACAGCAGCATGCCGGCCAGGGTGACGATGAAGGACGGGATGCCGATGTAGGCGATCCAGAAGCCCTGCCAGGCGCCGGCCAGGGCGCCGATCAGCAGGGCCGCCACCAGCGCTACGGGCCACGGCACTTGGTGCTTGACCATCATCACGGCCGAGGCGGCGCCGACGAAGGCGGCGAGCGATCCGACCGAGAGGTCGATGTGCCCGGCGATGATGACGATCATCATCCCGATCGCCAGGATCAGGATGTAGCCGTTCTGCTGGATCAGGTTGGTGATGTTGAGCGGCTGGAGCAGGATGCCGTCGGTCCAGAACTGGAACAGCAGCACGATCAGGGCCAGCGCCACCAGCATGCCGTACTGCCGGACGTTGCCCCGCAGGGCGCGGGTCAACAGCGCTCCGGTGGAGGCGCGTTCGGTCTGCGGCAGTACCGGCGTCTCGGGGGACTCGGTCGTCTGGGCCATTGCCTTACACCTGCTCGTGTCGTTGGTCCGCGGTCTGGGTCATCAGCCGCATCAGGGATTCCTGGGTCGCTTCGGAGCGGTCCACCTCACCGGTGATCCGGCCCTCGGCCATGGTGTAGATCCGGTCGCAGAGGCCGAGCAGCTCGGGAAGTTCCGAGGAGATCACCAGCACCGCCCTGCCCTGGGCGGCGAGTTCGGCGATCACCGTGTAGATCTCCGCCTTGGCGCCGATGTCGATGCCCCGGGTCGGCTCGTCCAGGATCAGCACCTCGGGTTCGGTGAAGATCCACTTGCTGAGGACGACCTTCTGCTGGTTGCCGCCGCTGAGCTTGCCGGTCTCCGCGAACACCGAGGGAGCCTTGATGTTCATGGTCTTCCGGAACGACTCGGCGACCTTGGTCTCCTCGTGCCGGTTGACCCAGCCGCGCTTCGCCACCTTGCCGAGCGCGCTCAGCGAGATGTTCCGGCTGATGTCGTCCATCAGGTTGAGCCCGAGCTGCTTGCGGTCCTCGGTCACGTACGCGAGGCCGTGGGCGATCGCCTCCGGCACCGTGCGGGTGCGGATCTCCTTGCCGTCCATCAGCACCCGGCCGCCGGCGTACCGGCCGTAGGAGCGGCCGAAGACACTCATCGCCAGCTCGGTGCGCCCGGCGCCCATCAGGCCGGCGATGCCGACGATCTCGCCGTGCCGGACGTTGACCGAGGCGCCGTCGACCACCTTGCGCTGGTGGTCGAGCGGATGGCGCACCGTCCAGTCCTCGATGGCCAGGGCGACCTCGCCGATCTCGGGGGTGCGCTCGGGGTAGCGGTGCTCCAGGTCGCGGCCGACCATGCCACGGATGATCCGGTCCTCGGTGATGCCCTCGACCGGGATGGTCTCGATGGTCTGCCCGTCCCGGATGACGGTGACCGAGTCGGCGACCCGGGCGATCTCGTTGAGCTTGTGCGAGATCATGATGCAGGCGATGCCCTGGGCCTTGAGCTCCAGGATCAGGTCGAGCAGCTTGCGGCTGTCCTCGTCGTTCAGCGCGGCGGTCGGCTCGTCCAGGATCAGCAGCTTCACCTCCTTCGCCAAAGCCTTGGCGATCTCGACCAGTTGCTGCTTGCCGACGCCGATGTCGGCGACCCGGGTGTGCGGGCTCTCGTCCAGGCCGACCCGCTTGAGCAGCTGCTGAGCGTGGGTCAGGGTGCGGTTCCAGTTGATGAAGCCGCGGCCCGCGTGCTCGTTGCCGAGGAAGATGTTCTCCGCGATGGAGAGGTACGGCACCAGGGCGAGTTCCTGATGGATGATCACGATGCCGCGCCGCTCGCTGGCCCGGATGTCCTTGAACTCGCAGGGCTCGCCCTGGAACTGGATCTCACCCTGGTAGGAGCCGTGCGGGTAGACCCCGCTGAGCACCTTCATCAGGGTGGACTTGCCCGCGCCGTTCTCGCCGCAGATCGCGTGCACCTCGGCCGGCGCCACGCTCAGGTTGACGTCCGAGAGCGCCTTGACGCCGGGGAAGGTCTTGGTGATCGAACGCATCTCCAGGATGGGTCCGGCCATGATGGTGCATCCGTTCGCCGGGGGGCCCGCTCCGGTCGGAGCGGGCCCACGGGGGTGGTGGGGAAGGCTACTTGACCTGGTCGGCGGTGTACTGGCCGCCGTCGATCAGGACCTTCTGGTAGTTCTCCTTGTCCACGCTGACCGGCTGCAGCAGGTAGGCGGGAACCGTCTTGGCGCCGTTCTCGTACTGGGTGGTGTCGTTGACCTCGGGCTTGCCGCCGGTCAGCAGCGCGTCGCCCATCTGGACGGCCACCTTGGCGAGTTCGCGGGTGTCCTTGTAGACGGTCTGGGTCTGCTCGCCCGCGATGATGGACTTCACCGAAGCCAGCTCGCCGTCCTGCCCGGTGACGATCGGCAGCTTCTTGCCCGAGCCGTAACCGACGCCCTTGAGCGAGGAGATGATGCCGATCGAGATGCCGTCGTACGGGGAGAGGACCGCGTCCACCGAGGCCGAGGTGTAGGACTTGCTGAGCAGGTTGTCCATCCGCGACTGCGCGAGCCCGCCGTCCCAGCGGAGCGTGGCGACCTGGTTGAAGGCGGTCTGGCCGCTCTGCACGACCAGCTTCTTGTCGTCGATGTACGGCTTGAGCACGCTCATCGCGCCGTTGAAGAAGAAGTTGGCGTTGTTGTCGTCCGGGGAACCGGCGAACAGCTCGAGGTTGAACGGGCCCTTGCCGTCCTTGAGGCCGAGCTTGTCGACGATGTAACTGCCCTGCAGGACGCCGACCTTGAAGTTGTCGAAGGTGGCGTAGTAGTCGACGTTCTTGGTGCCGCGGATCAGGCGGTCGTAGGAGATCACCGGGATCTTGGCGTCGGCGGCCTTCTGCAGCACGTTGGTGAGCGAGGAGCCGTCGATGGCGCCGATCACCAGCAGCTTGGCGCCCTTGGTGATCATGTTCTCGAGCTGCGAGACCTGGTTCTCCACGACGTTGTCGCCGTACTGGAGGTCGGTCTTGTAGCCCTTCGCCTGGAACTCCTTGGCGATGTTGTTGCCGTCGTTGATCCAGCGCTCCGACGACTTGGTCGGCATCGCGATGCCGACCAGCCCGCCCTTGGCGCTCCCGGCGCTCTTGGCCGCGTCGTCGCCGACGCCGTTGGCACTCTGGCCACAGGCCGCCAGGGTGAGCGAGAGGCCCGCCGCAGCGAGTCCGATCGAGAGCTTGCGCACTGTTCCTCCATGGGTGGCCGCGCCGCTGGGGTGGGGCGGCGGTACCTGAGTGTTAACGCTCACAGAAAGCCCGTCAAGGGCTCTGCGGGTCACCGTTTCGTCTCGTGCCGCAGGCTTGACCAGAACAATTGTTAGCGCTAACAATCCAGGTGTACCCGAGCGGCCGCAGTCACGGCCGCGCCGCGCCGGGGCGTCAGGGGCTGACGGCGAGGACCAGGAAGGCGGCCATGATGGCTAGGTGGACGCCGCCCTGGAGGGGGGTGGCCCGGCCGGGCATGACGGTGAGGGTGCCGACGGCGATGCTCAGGGCGAGCAGGATCATGTGGGTGGCGTCGAGGCCGAGGACCAGGGGGCCGCTCAGCCAGACGGAGGCCACCGCGACGGCCGGGATGGTCAGGCCGATGCTGGCGAGGGCCGAGCCGTGGGCGAGGTTGAGGCTGGTCTGCATCCGGTCCCGGGCGGCCGAGCGGACCGCCGCGATGGTCTCGGGGAGCAGCACCATCATGGCGATCACCACGCCCACCACCGAGGCGGGCAGGCCCGCGTCCGCGACCACCCTCTCGATGGTCGGCGAGACGCCCTTGGCCAGCCCGACCACCGCGACCAGCGCCAGGCCCAGCAGGGCGAGGCTCATCCAGGCGGCCTTGGCCGTGGGGGGCTCGGCGTGGTCGTCGGCGTCCAGCACCTTGCCCTCGGCGGTGAGCGGGAGGAAGTAGTCCCGGTGGCGGACCGTCAGGGTGCCGACGAAGAGTCCGTAGACGATCAGTGAGGCGGTCGCCGCGAAGACCAGCTGGGTGGTGGAGAACTGCGGGCCCGGCTTGCTGGTGGTGAAGGTCGGCAGCACCATGCTGAGCGTCGCCAGGGTGGCGATCGCGCTGAAGGCGGCGCCGGTGCCCTCCGCGTTGAAGACCGCCACCCGGTGCCGGAGCGCGCCGACCAGGATGCACAGCCCGACGATGCCGTTGCAGGTGATCATCACCGCCGCGAACACGGTGTCCCGCGCCAGGGTGGCGTTCTTCTCACTGCCGTCGGCCATCAGCGTCACGATCAGCGCGACCTCGATGATGGTCACCGCGACCGCCAGCACCAGCGAGCCGAACGGTTCGCCGACCCGGTGCGCGATCACCTCCGCGTGGTGCACCGCCGCCAGCACGGCCGCCGCCAGGAACAGCGCGACCAGCACCACCAGCGCGGTGGGCAGCGATCTCCCCCAGGTCGCGGCGAGCAGCACGAAGGCGAGCGCGGGGGCGAGGGTGGTCCACTGCAGGGCTTGACTGCGGGCCTTGGCGATCATCCCCCGAGTTTTCCAGGGCCGGGCCGCCCAGGCGGCGGGGCCGCAGACCTCGGCGTGTCGTGGGGCGGTCGGGTCAGGGGCCGACGGCCAGGCTGTAGCGCAGTTTGGGACGGGCGCGAGCGCCGATCCGGTCGTAGAAGCGGGCGGCGCCCTCGTTCCAGTCGGGGGTCTGCCACTGGACCTCGGCCAAGCCGAGCTGCCCGGCCAGGCCGGCCACCGCGTCCATCAGCAGCACGCCGAGGCCCGCACCGCGGGCGGCCGGGCGGAGGAACAGGCAGTCCAGGTGCAGGTACTCGCGGCCCTGCCAGGTGGACAGCTCGGGCGCGGCCGCGGCGTAGCCGACCAGCTCGCCGTCCGGCAGCTCGGCCAGCAGGCAGTGCAGCCGGGGTACCGGGGCGCCGAACAGCAGGGCGTCCAGCCGCTCCGCCAGGTCGGGGGCGGGCGGGGCGGCCCGCTCGTACGCGGCGTGCTCGGCGGCCAGCTCGACGAGCAGCGGGAGGTCGGCGGGACGGGCGGACCGGACGCGGGCGGCGGTGGTCGGTGACGGAGCCTCAAGATCGTGCATCCGGCCATCATGCCGCCGCACCCGGGGTGACCGGCGGCTTCGTGGCCGGACCGTTGGGAAACCGGTAGAACCTCTCCGTATGCTTCCCGCGTGGTGTTGAGGGAACGACACCTTGGGAGAGGGACGGATGAATCGATTTGGCAGGGCACTGACCACCGGCGCGCTCGGCGGCGTACTGGCGCTGACGGCGGCGTGCTCGGGGGGTGCGGCGCCGAAGGCGGAGCAGCGGGTGTCGGCGAGCCCGTCGGTGTCGAAGACCTCCTCGGCGGTGATCAGCATCGAACCGGGCAACGGGAGCACCGGCGTCAAACCGGCCGGCGCGCTCAAGGTCTCGGTGCAGGGCGGGAAACTGACGGAGGTCCAGGTCACCGCGAAGGGCGGTGGCGCGGTGCCGGGGACCTTCACGGTCGACGGTGCCGGCTGGACGCCCACCGGCATCCTCGCGGTGTCGACGGAGTACCAGGTCGACGCGCACGCCGTGGACGCGAACGGGGTGGCGGCCGGCCTGCAGGGCGGGTTCAGCACGCTGACGCCCGGCAAGGGCGCGGGTCCGGTCGACAACATCGACGACGGCGGGACCTACGGGGTCGGCATGATCGTCTCGCTGGAGTTCAAGGTGCCGGTCAAGGACCGGGCGGCGGTGGAGCGGGCGGTCGCCATCGACACCGGCGACGGCACCGTGGTCAAGCCGCACTGGTTCACCTCCCAGCGGGTCGACTTCCGCCCGGAGAAGTACTGGAAGCCGCAGAGCCGAGTGACCGTCAAGTACCGGCTGAAGAGCGTGGAGACCGCACCGGGCGTCTACGGCGAGGTGGACAAGGACCAGACCTTCACGGTCGGCCGCTCCCGGATCAGCACCGCCGACGCGAGCAGCAAGCAGATGCTGGTGCAGGAGGACGGCAAGCCGGACGAGACCGTGCCGATCAGCGCGGGCGCCAGCTCCCCGGCCTCGCAGAACACCTTCAACGGCACCATGGTGGTGATGGCCAAGGAAGGGACCACCGTGATGGACTCCAGCACGGTGCCCAACCACGAGGGCGCGCCCTACCGGGTGGAGATGCCGCACGCCCTGCGGCTCACCCCGACCGGCACCTATGTGCACGGCAAGAACGTCGACCCGGACGTCTTCGGCAGCCAGAACATCAGCCACGGCTGCATCGGCCTCTACGACGGCCCCGGTGACGGCAGCTCGGACCGGCCGGCCGGCAAGTTCTACGACGCGGCCATGGTGGGCGACGTGGTGACGGTCAAGAACTCGGTCGGGAAGCCGGTGGACCCGGGCAACGGCATGAGCGGCTGGAACATCGCCTGGAGCCAGTGGTAGCCGCTCGGACCGGCGGCGCCGCCGAGGCTTGGCCGGACGTTGTCCGGCTGCTCGGCGGCACGCCAACCGGAGCTGCTTCGATGCCGAACAGCGGGTGGGCGAAGCACGGTTAGGCTGCCCTCTGGCAGGCTCGCCCGGAGGCGTCGTCTGCCAGAGGGCAGTGCCGACGGACGAAAGAGGACACCATGGTGCACGCACGGGCCGGCCGGCAGGCCGAGCCGCAGGATCTGGTCGACGTGGCCCGGCTGGTGACGGCCTATTACGCGCTGCGCCCGGACCCGTCGGAGGTCGGGCAGCAGGTCGCCTTCGGTACCTCCGGGCACCGCGGGTCCTCGCTGGACACCGCCTTCAACGAGGACCACATCGCCGCGACCACCCAGGCGATCTGCGAGTACCGGGCCGCCCAGGGCATCACCGGGCCGCTCTTCCTCGGCATCGACACCCACGCGCTGTCCGAGCCTGCCCGGGTCACCACCATCGAGGTGCTGGCCGCCAACGGCGTGACCGTGCTGCTGGACAGCGCCGACGGCTACACGCCGACCCCCGCCGTGTCGCACGCGATCCTCACCCACAACCGGAGCAACCCGGCCGGCCGGGCCGACGGCATCGTGGTGACGCCCTCGCACAACCCGCCCGCCGACGGCGGCTTCAAGTACAACCCGCCGCACGGCGGCCCGGCCGGCTCGGACGCCACCGGGTGGATCCAGGACCGCGCCAACGAGCTGATCCGGGGCGGGCTCGCGGACGTCCGGCGGATGCCGTACACCCGGGCGTTGGCCGCGGACACCACCGGGCGGTACGACTTCCTCGGCACGTACACCGAGGACCTGCCCTCCGTCCTGGACCTGGACGCGATCCGGTCCGCCGGGGTCCGGATCGGGGCGGACCCGCTGGGCGGGGCCTCGGTGGCGTACTGGGGCCGGATCGCCGAGACGCACCGGCTCGACCTGACGGTGGTCAACCCGCTGACCGACCCGGCCTGGCGCTTCATGTCGCTGGACTGGGACGGCAAGATCCGGATGGACTGCTCCTCCCCGCACGCGATGGCCTCGCTGATCGGCCGTCGGGACGAGTACACGATCGCCACCGGCAACGACGCGGACGCCGACCGGCACGGCATCGTCACGCCCGACGGCGGCCTGATGAACCCCAACCACTACCTGGCCGTGGCGATCGACTACCTCTACCGGCACCGCCAGGACTGGCCGGCCGGGGCCGCGATCGGCAAGACCCTGGTGTCCTCGTCGATGATCGACCGGGTGGCGGCCGACCTGAAGCGCCAACTGGTCGAGGTGCCGGTCGGGTTCAAGTGGTTCGTCGACGGGCTGCTGAACGGATCGGTCGGGTTCGGCGGCGAGGAGTCGGCCGGGGCCTCGTTCCTGCGCCGGGACGGCGGGGTGTGGACCACCGACAAGGACGGCATCCTGCTCGCACTGCTGGCCGCCGAGATCACCGCCGTGACCGGCCGGACGCCGTCCCAGCACTACGGCGAACTGACGGACCGTTTCGGCGCCCCCGCCTACGCCCGGGTGGACGCCCCGGCCGACCGGGCGCAGAAGGCGGCGCTGGCCAAGCTGTCGGCCGAGCAGGTGAAGGCCGCCGAGCTGGCCGGTGAGCCGATCACCGCCGTGCTCACCGAGGCGCCCGGCAACGGCGCCGCGATCGGCGGGCTCAAGGTCTGCACCGAGAACGCCTGGTTCGCGGCCCGGCCGTCGGGCACCGAGGACGTCTACAAGATCTACGCCGAGAGCTTCCACGGCGCGGACCACCTGGCCCGGGTGCAGGAGGAGGCCCGGGCGCTGGTGGGCGAGGTGCTGGGCACCGTCTGACGTACGGTCACGCCGTGCCCCCGCTGCCGGGGGCACGGCGTGCGGGGGCTCCGCCCGTCCCGGGAGGTACTAGGATTTGTGCATGTCGAACCCCGATGGGCTGCTCGTCGACATCGCCGCGATGGTGGAGTCCGAGCACAGCAATCAGATGCCCCTGACCGTGGTCGTCCCCGGCGCCGTCATCACCGGACGGCTCGCCCCGCAGAGCCTCTGGCGGGAACGGATCGCCGAGGTCCTCGCGGCCTCGGACCACCTCAAACCCTTCGCCACCCTCTTCACGACCCCCGAGCCCGACGGCCCGGACCACGACCCCGCCACCGACCGGCCGACCCACCTGCACCTGCACCTGGCCCGGATCCTGCAGGGCAGCTACGGCCTGCCGCACACCGGCGGCATGTACCGGATCGCGATCGCCGACATCAGCAGCTGGACGGTCGGCGACCTCAGCTACACCGACCAGTAGGTCGGCCGCGCCCGGCCTGGACCACAGCGGTTCAGGCCGCGCCCGGCCGTGCCGTCGGCGGCTGTGGGCACACCCCCTACCCGGGTAGGGGGCGGGAGTTCGCTCCCTGGCGTGACGTTCGCGAGCGGTCCGAAAACTAGCGTCTTCCTCGACAGGCCGGGCACCCGGCCGAGCCTTCAGGAGGAGCAGTTCCGATGACTCTCGCACCCTCGCTCAGCACCGCGCCCCGTTCCGCCAAGCTCGGCTGGCTGCTCGGCAGCTACACCTGGCGCCGGTCGGCGTACGCGCTGGCCGCGCTGCCGGTGGGCCTGGTATCGGTACCGCTGACCCTGGTCGGCGCCGCCGGTACTGCCCATCGGCTGCAACGCGGCCTGGCGGTACGGCTGTTGGGCGCCCCGATCGGCGAGCCCGGCCGGGGGCGGCTGGTGCGGACGCTGGCGCACAGCGTGCTCGCGCTGCCGTTGCAGCTGCTCGCCGCCGGGCTCACCGGGGTGCTCTGGGCGGACGTCCTGGTCCGTGGGGTCTGCTACCCGCTGGCGGAGTGGGGCAACGACGTGTCGCACGCCTGGGGCGGGCCGACCATGGGCGGTGCCTGGGCCGCGCACTTCGCGGTCGGGATGCTCACGCTGGCGATCCTGCTGCCGGTGGTCCGGCTGCTGACCACCGGTCAGAGCCGCCTCGCCGTCCGCCTGCTGGGCACCGGTCCGGAGGCGTGAGGCATGGCTGTCATAGCCTGGCGGACGATGAACACCGCACCCACCCGGCGGTGGCTGCGGGCCGCCGCCCTGCCCGCCGCCGCCCTCACCCTGACCGGCGTGGGCTGGGCCGACCTGGACCAGCACTACGCCCTCGACGCCGGAGCGGCGCTGGCGCTCAGCGTCGCGCGGGCGCTGCCGCTGCTGTGGAGCCGGACCCGCCCGCTGCTCGCCTTCGGGGTGTCGGCGGCGGCGGTCCTGCTCACCGCCGTCCTCACCCGCCCGGTCTCGGCGGCCGAACCCTGGCCGATGGCGGTGACCAGCCTGGCCGCGCTGGTCGCCCTGCTGGTGTTGGCCGGCAGCCGGGTCACCCGCCGGGCCTGCAGCGCGATGGGGCTGGCCGTACCGGCCGGCACCGCGGTCCTGATCGCGGTGCTGCCCGGCCGCGGCAGCTGGTCCGGCCTGGTGCCGGTGGTGATCGCGACGGGCCTGGCGCTGATCGCGGCCGAGGTGCTGCGCGACCGCGCGCTGACCCGGGCCAGGCTCGTGGAGCAGGAACAGATCAGCGAGCTGGAGCGGACCAAGCGCGCCCTGCTGGAGGAGCGCGCCAGGATCGGCCGCGAACTGCACGACGTGGTGGCCCATCACATGTCGCTGATCGCCGTCCGGGCCGAGACCGCCCCCTACCGGCTGCCGGACTGCGCGCCCGAGGTCCGGGAAGAGTTCCGGGCCGTCAGCGGCGCCGCCCGGGACGCCCTGACCGACATGCGCCGCCTGCTCGGCCTGCTGCGCGGCGAGGAGGTGGCGGCCCGGGTGCCGCAGCCCGAGCTGAGCCAACTCGCGGCGCTGGTACGGGAATCCGGGGACGGAGCCACTTTGGAGGTGGTGGGCGAACTCGACACCGTCCCCGCCACGATCGGCGTCTGCGCCTACCGGATCGTCCAGGAGTCCCTGTCCAACGCCCGGCGCCACGCCCTCGGCGCCGCGGTGGACGTCCGGCTGCACCGGACCGCGGCCTCGCTGCGGATCACCGTCCGGAACGGACCGGGTGCCGCGCCGTCGTCGGCGGTCGGCGGGGACGGTCATGGTCTGATGGGCATGCGGGAGCGGGTCGCGGTGCTCGACGGTGAGTTCTCGGCCGGGGCCGGACCCGACGGCGGGTTCACCGTGACGGCCGATCTGCCGCTGCCGGTGAAGTGAGCGTAGTAGGGGGAGTGGAACGATGAGCACCAGCATCCTGATCGTCGACGACCAGGCCATGGTCCGCCAGGGCTTCGGGGCCCTGCTCGACGCGCACGAGGGCCTGCACGTGGTGGGCGACGCCGCCGACGGTGCCGCCGCGCTGGAGGCGGTCGCCCGGCTGGACCCGGACGTGGTGGTGATGGACGTCCGGATGCCGGTGATGGACGGTCTCGAAGCCACCCGCCGGCTGCTCCAGGGGCCCGGCGACCGTCCGAAGGTACTGATGCTGACCACCTTCGACCTGGACGAGTACGTCTACGAGGCGCTGCGGGCGGGCGCCAGCGGCTTCCTGCTCAAGGACGCCCCGGGCGAGGAACTGGTGCACGCCGTCCGGGTGGTGGCCGCCGGGGACGCGCTGCTCGCTCCGTCGGTGACGCGTCGTCTGATCGCGGACTTCGCCGCCGGGCGCCCGGCGGCCCGCCCCGGTGAGTCCTCCCGGCGGCTGGCCGGTCTGACGCCACGGGAGACCGAGGTGCTGGAGCTGATCGCCCAGGGGCTGGCCAACGCCGAGATCGCGCAGGCCCTGGTGGTGGTCGAACAGACCGTCAAGACCCACGTCAGCCGCATCCTGGCCAAGCTCGGTCTGCGCGACCGGGCGCAGGCCGTGGTGTTCGCCTACGAATCCGGCCTGGTCACTCCCGGCACGCCGGGCTCCTCGGCTGCGGAAAACGGACCCGTCGGGCGGGCCTAGTGTGTGATCGTTGCCCGCATGCCGATCTTCTCTTCGTATGACCATGTCGACATCTGGTACGAATCAGCGGGCGCGGGCGACCCGTTGGTGGTCCTCGGCGGCGGCCCGGGGACGGACTCGCGCTACCTGGGCGATCTCGGCGGGCTGGACAAGCACCATCGGTTGATCTTCATGGACGGCCGGGCCACCGGACGCTCCGAGGTGCCCGCGGACCGGAGCACGGTGTCGTTCGTCGCGCAGGCGCGGGACGTCGAGGAGCTCCGGCTCCACCTGGGGCTGGAGCGGTTCGACCTGCTGGCCCACTCGGCGGGCTGCCTGACCGCGCAGGAGTACCTGGCGGCTCACCCGGGGCGGGTACGGCGCGCGGTGCTGGTCACCCCGGTGGGCCGGGTCGACCGCGAACCCGACCCGGCCGAACTGGCGGCGCTGCGGGCGGCGCGCTCCGCTGAGCCCTGGTACGAGAAGGCGGTGGAGGCCGACCGTCGGCTGGCCGAGGGCACGGTGACCGGGCCCGAACTCGCCGTACTGCAGGCCTGGACCCTGCCGTTCTCCTGGTACCGGTGGAGCCGGGACCGGCTGGCCGAGTACCGCCACGGGCACGCCACCTCGCTGCCGTGGCTGCGGGACGCGTACTACGCGGGAGCCCCCGGGCCCGGGGAGCTGACGGACCGACTGGCCCGCCTGTCGGCCGGCACAACTCCTGTACTGGTGCTGGCCGGTGCGGCCGACGGCCTGATCGGGACGGTACCGGCGCGGCGGGTGGCGGAGTGTCACACCGACGGCCGGCTGGAGGTCCTGACGGAGTCGGGCCACCGGCCGTGGGTGGAGGAGCCGGAGCGGTTCGTCGCGGCGGTGACGGCGTTCCTGACCGCCGATCGTTAGCGGCCGGGCCCCGTATCGGCGGGGCCCGGCCTTCGCTCAGAGGTGCGGGGTGATGGCGGGCAGCAGGTCCTTGAAGGTGCGGCCGGTGGCGGGGGCGCCGATGGCGGTCATCTCCCAGCCGGTGGCGGTGCGCTGGACCTTGGCCATGATCTGGGCGGTGTACGGGCCGCCGCCGGTGAGGGTGTAGCGGGCGAGCTCCTGGCCGTTGCTCTCGTCCACCAGGCGGCAGAAGGCGTCCTGGACGGCCTGGAAGGTCTGGCCGGTGAAGGAGTTCACGGTGAAGACGATCTGTTCGACCCGGGCCGGGACGCGCTGCAGGTCCACCAGGATCGACTCGTCGTCGCCACCGCTGACCGTGCCGCCGACCAGGTTGTCGCCGGTGTGCCGGATCGAACCGTCGGTGCTGGTCAGCCGGTTGAAATAGACCACCTCCACCAGCTCGTGGCCGGCGGCGAACAGCACCGCCGAGGCGTCCAGGTCGATGTCACGGGCCGTCAGCTTGGCGAGGAAGCCCTTGCGGGGCGCCGCCTGCCAGCCGAGACCCATGCGCACCACGCTGAGCGCACCGCCGTCGGGCTTGCGCAGGCTGATTCCTTGACCCTTGGCCAGGTTCACACTCACGGTGACACTCTCCTTCGCGGAAACGTCCGGGGCAGGGCCCCGCCGAGTACTCCACCCGGTCAACTCCCGGCGGGCGCGATCCGTTGCACCCGGGCTCCGCTCGCTGACGGCACGTCGAAATCCCCAGCAGTTTAGGGCCTCTCTTTCGGATCACGCCGGGCCGTTAGGATGAACGGCCGCCGTGCCGCGCGGTACCGAATTTGAGGGAGACGTCGTGACGCAGGGCGTGGACGGAGCCGACCAGGGCCGCAGGCGCGGGCAGGGGGAGCTCGAGGCCGCGCTGTTCCGGGTGCTCGGCCGCGCCGGTGGGCCGGTCACGGCGGCCTGGGTGCAGGAGAACTTCGACGGCGAGCTGGCGTACTCCACGGTGATCACCATCCTGTCCCGCCTGCACGAGAAGGGCGCCGTGACCCGGGTCCGGGACGGCCGCTCCTACCTGTGGACACCAGCCGCCGACGGCGCCGGGCTGGCCGCGCTGCGGATGCGCCGGGTGCTCGACCGGGAGGCGGACCGGGACGCGGTGCTGGCCAGCTTCGTCACCGCCCTGTCGCCGCACGACGAGCAGCTGATCCGCTCGCTGCTGGCCGGGACCGAGCCGCAGCCCGGGACCGACCCGCAGCCGGGCGCTTCGGCGAGCGGGCGGGAGGGCTGAGCGGTGGGGGTCTTCGTGTTCCTCCCGCTGGTCCTGCCGCTGACCGCGCTGCCGATCGCCCGGCTGGCCGAGCAGCACCTGCATCCGCGCACCGGGGCCCGCCTGCTCACCGGCCTGGCGGCCGTCCTCGGGCTCTGCAGCACGCTCTGCCTGGTGTTGCTCGGCGTGGTGGGCACCGCGCAGATCCCCGGCAACCCGCTGCCCGACGCGTGGGCCGACCCGGAGGTCCGGGAGGTGGTGCCCTTCGACGAGGCGGTCGGTGCGGTGTCGATAGCCGCGCTGCTCGCGGTGACCGTCTCGGCGGCGGTCGCCGGGTGGCGGCACCTGCGGGTCGAGTCCGCTGCCAGACGCGCCCTGGCCGGGCTGCCCGGCGACGAGGTGGTCGTACTGCCCGACGACACGCCCTACGCGTACGCCGTCCCGGGCCGTCCCGGCCGGATCGCGGTCTCCACCGGCATGCTGGCCTGCCTGGACGTCGATGAGCGGGACGCGCTGATCGCGCACGAGCGGGCCCACCTGAGGGGCCGTCACCACCGCTACCTGCTGCTGGTCCGGCTGGCCGCCGCCGTGAACCCGTTCCTGCGCCCGCTGCGCGAGGCGGTCTCGTTCGGTACGGAGCGCTGGGCCGACGAGGAGGCCGCCCAAGCGGTGGGCGACCGCCGTCTGACGGCCCGTGCGGTGGGCCGGGCAGCGCTCGCCGGGCCGGCCGCCGTCCCCGTCGGGCTGGCCGGATTCGCCGCGCCCGGGCCGGTCCCGCGCCGGATCGCCGCCCTGCTGGCCCCCGGGCCCGGCCTGCGCGGCTGGCCGCCGGCGCACAGCCGTACCGGCCTGGCCGCGCTGGTCGCGGCGGTGGGGACCACGGTGTCGGCGGTGTCCTCGCTGAACGCGTGCCTGGCGCTGCTGCTGGTGCTGCACGTGGTGCCGATGAACCCGCTGGGCTGAGCGGGTGTCAGTGCCCGGGCGAGGGGCTCGACTTCGGTTCGTTCTCTACAGTGCTGTAGATTCACAGCTCAGCCGCCGGGGCATCGGCTCCCGGCCGGGAACTTCAGGAGGGGCATCGTGGGAGTCTCGCTCGCCAAGGGTGGCAACGTTTCGCTGACCAAGGAGGCGCCCGGCCTGACCGCGGTCATCGTGGGTCTCGGCTGGGACGTCCGCACGACGACCGGCGCGTCCCACGACCTCGACGCCAGCGCCCTGCTGTGCAACGCGAGCGGCCGGGTGCTGACCGACCAGCACTTCGTCTTCTTCAACAACCTGAAGAGCCCGGACGGTTCGGTCGAGCACAGCGGCGACAACCTCACCGGCGGCGGTGACGGCGACGACGAGCAGATCAAGGTGAACCTCGCGGCCGTCCCGGCCGACGTGGCCAAGGTCGCCTTCCCGGTGTCGATCTACGACGCCGAGAACCGGCAGCAGAGCTTCGGCCAGGTCCGGAACGCCTTCATCCGCGTGGTCAACCAGGCCGACGGTACGGAGATCGCCCGCTACGACCTCACCGAGGACGCCTCCACCGAGACCGCCATGATCTTCGGCGAGCTTTACCGCAACGGCGCCGAGTGGAAGTTCCGGGCGATCGGCCAGGGGTACGCGTCCGGCCTGCGCGGCATCGCCCAGGACTTCGGCGTCAACGTCTGACCCCTGGCGGCCGACCGGGTCAGGCCATCCGGCGCAGCCCGTCGCGCGCCCGGCGGGCGTCCCGCAGCCGCTGCTCGTAGGTGGCGCCGAGGACCAGCAGGAGCAGTCCGGCGGCGGCCAGCGGAAGCCAGCGCGGGAGCACGTCCAGGACCTGCACCAGCAGTGGGGCCAGTTCGTGGCAGGCCACCAGCAGCAGTGTGCCGGCCCCGAGGACCAGCGGGGCCTGGAGCAGTCGCCGGGCCCCGAACACGGTCAGGGCCAGCGCGAAGGCGCCGAGCAGCAGCGGGCGCAGCCACTGCGGGTCGGTCCAGGTGGCGAGCAGGCTGGGCAGCAGGGCCGTGCCGAGGCCCGGTCCGTACGTGGTCCAGGACGGGGTCGACGGCAGGCGGCGGCGGTGCAGGTGACCGATCGTCAGGGCGGCCACCGCGACGCTCGCCGTGTACGGCTCGGGCGCGGCCACGTCGGCGAGCAGCAGGCGGACCCAGGACGAGAGGATCAGCAGCGCCGTCGCGGCCAGTCCGGCCGGGCGGCGGCGGTCCGGGCGCAGGGCGGCAACGCCGAGGGCCAGCACACCGGCCACCGCGAGCAGCAGGCTCAGCGCGGTCGGGTGACCGGCCGTCAGCAGCAGCGCGACCGGTGCGAGCGCGTACCCCGTGAGCTCGACCGCGAGACCGACCGGACCGCCCCGCCGGGCGGCGACCGGGACGGACAGCGCGGCGACCGCGAGGACGGCGAAGGCGTACTGGTACGGGGCGAGCCCGGCCGCTGCCCCGGCGGTGACGGCGACCACCGCGAGCGAGAGCACGCCGACGACGGCGGGCACCGGGGCCCACGGGGCCGGCAGGCTGGCCGCCAACAGGGCGGCCAGCACGGCGAGTACGGACCAGACGGCGATGGTGGTCGGCCGGTCGGCGCCGGACCAGAGCACCGCCGCCACGGTGGTCGGGGCGAGCAGCGCCAGCGCGGCGGCCGGTTCGGCCGGACGGCGGACCAGCGCGGCCGTGGCGCCGACCACGAGCAGGACGGCCCAGACGGCGCCGGTCCGCAACGGCAGGTGCAGCAGCGCGGGCAGCAGTACGGCGAGTGGACCCCCGACGGCGAGCGCCGCGCCGAGCAACTGCCGGGCCCGCGCCCGGTGTCCGGTCCTGGCGCAGCGGGCGGCGGCCGCACCGAGCACCGCGACGAGCAGCCACGGCAGCGCGAACGGGGCCGGGGTGAGCTGCCAGTCACGGTGGGCGTCGTCGAGGCCGAACCAGGTGCTGCCCCACTGCGCGGCCGGGCCGAAGTACGCGGACAACAGGGCGGGCAGGAACGACAGTTGGGCCAAGGCCAGGACGGCGCCCGCTACGCCGAGTAGGCCCAGCCAGGCGGACCGACGCCGGGGCTCGGCAGCGGTCAGGGCGACCACACCCGCCAGGGCGAGCAGTGCCCCGGGGACGGCGTAGCCCGCCGGGACCCAGTCGGCCGGGAGCGCGAAGCGCAGGCTGCCGCCGAGCCCGGTCAGCAGCGCGGCCCCGGCGAGCGCGGCGGCGACGCCGCGCGGTTCGGCGGCGCGCAGGGGTACGGGCAGGGTGGCTGCCGGCAGCAGGGCGGCACCGAATCCGAGCGCCGCCAGTAGGGCGAGCGGGAGCCAGGTGGGCCAGGCGGCGGCGAACGTGGTGGCGTCGAGCAGCCAGCCGCCGGCCAGCAGGCCGCCGAGCAGCGCCCAGGTCGCGCCGGTGGCGGTGAGCAGCAGGGCGGTGGTGCGGGTGGCGAGGACGAGGTCCAGCAGTGCGGTGACCAGGCCGGCGGTGGCGATCGCGACCGGGCCGCCGTCGATGGCCACCGCGACCAGCAGGCACGGGAGTTGGAGAAGCAGCAGGGCCACCGGCAGTGGCCCGCGCAGCCGTACCGCCGCGCCGTACGCCGCCGCTCCGACGGCGGTCAGCGCGGTGGCGCCCGCCCAGTACGCGGCGCCGTCGATCCGGTCGAGCCCGCCCAGGCCGACGGCGCGGGCCGCGTACCAGTCGAGCAGGACCAACGACAGCCCGAGCGCCGCCGAGGTCTCGGCGGTGGCGGTCAGCCCGCGGCGGCGGAGCGGCACGGGTGCGAGGAGCGCGCAGGCCGTGACGGCAGTGAGGATCAACGCCTTTGCCCCGAGCCCGAGTTGACCCCAGCTGACCACGGTGAAGACCAGCGCCGCGATGGCGACCAGCAGCCCGCCCAGAGCCAGCAGGACGGTCTGCGCGGACGGGCCCGAGACCTCCTGGGCGTACAGGGTCTGTGGGGCGTACGGGGCGTACGGGGCGTACGGCGGCGGGTCGGGCTGGTCCTGCCGGGCGCGCAGCCCCGCCAGCAGGTGGTCGCGGTGCAGCAGCAGCGACCGCCGCTGGGCGTCGAGCCCGGCGAGGGCGAGGGTCACCTGCCAGAGGGCGGCCGCGTCCTGGCCGAGCAACGGCAGCCCGCACTGCGGGCAGCGGGCGACGGGAGCGGGCCCCAGGGACGAAGAACAGCCCGGGCAGGCGGGTGAACCGGTGGTCATGCTGCTGATTGTGGCGGCCACGCCGACGGGGCGACATGAGTACGGCTACTCAACTTGCGGCCGGACCCGGGCCCACGGACCGGCCGCTGAGTCGCCGGTCGGCCGCCCGGTCTGCGACGCTCGGGTCATGCCAGCCCGAAACCGTCGCCTGCCGCGCCACCTGTCGTGGCCGCTCACCTCGTCGGACCTCGACGCCGCACTCGGCGAGCGGATGCCCCGGGTCGAGCGCCTGTACTTCGCCGACCGCCCGCACGGGGACGGCACCGTGCTGAGCATCCAGTGGTACGGCGTCACCGTGCACCCCACGCTGCGGTCCAAGCTGTCCCTCACCGTCTTCCCGGTCCCGGCCGCCGAACGGGCCGCCGCCCGGCAGGTCCTGCTGCGGTCCGGCCTGCCGGAGGTCACCGCCTGGGCCGACCGCGCGGTGGCCGCCCCCCGAGACCTGGCGGGAGGCCACGCACTACCGCCACTGGCGCCTCGCGGCCGACGGGGCGGTGGCGCACCGGGACGACTTCGACCCGTACCGCTGATCCGATCGGGCGTCAGTGGCCCGGGCTGCGGTGGCGGTACACGTCGTCGAGCAGCCAGTGATACGGGGACTCCTCGGTGGTGGACCGCAGGGTGTTCAGTACGTCGTCGCCGCGCGGATCGTCCCGCAGGGCGAGTCGGGCCGCGGCCTCCACCCGGACGCTCTCGTCGGCGTCGCCGAGACAGGCCGCGAGTGCGTCGGAGGCACCCGCTGTGCCGGGTGGGGCGAAGGCAAGCGCTCCACAGGCTGCTCGGCGGACCGCCGCGTCCTCGTCTCCGGTGCGTTCCAGGGCAGCGGCCAGCGCCTCGGGGTTCCCCATTTCCAAGGCACGCCCAAGCCCGCTGACCGCCCGTTGCCGAACCTCGGCGTCGAGGTGGCGGGTGAGAGCGGGCAACGATTCGCCGGCACGCGGATCGAGGGCATCGGTCAGGCCGGCGGTGAGCGACCAGGCCACGCGAGGGTCCGGCTCGCGTGCCACCCAGGGCAGGAACAGGTCGACGAGCGGTCCGTCGAACGGCGCCTCGTCGCTCTCGTCGAAGAGGTTGGTCGTGCACAGCACTTCCGCGCCGAAGTACCGCTCCAACGGGTCCGGCCGGTCGCGCAGGGCGGCGGCCGCGGCCCAGACGGCGGGGTCGTCGTGCCGCTGCCGGAGCACGTCGGTCGTGGTGAACCACACGTCATGGGTGACGTCCGGTTCGGCCAGTGCACGGGCCAGCAACTCGTCGAAGGGTGTGGTGACGCCGTACCGCGGCTCCAGCGAGGTGAGGATCGCGGCGTGCCCGGTCCTGACCGTCAGGTTCCCCAGGGACAGTTCCTCGCAGGCCCCGAACTCGACGGACCGGACGGTTCGTCTGCCGACCGGGTCCGGCCGCCCGGTCCTGCGGCGCAGCTCCGTCACGGTGCCGGTCTCGTGCCAGTACCGGGCCAGCGCAAGGGCGTCACGCCCTTCGGCGTCCTTGGCCCACAGGCGGGCTCCGTGCCCAATGAGGGCGTTGGTGATGTCGTAGGCGCCGTTGTCGATCGCACGCAGCAGCGGGGTGCGCCCGTCGGCGCCGGCGCGGTCCAGTCGGGCCGATCTCAGCAAGGTGTCGACGACCGACAGGTCGAAGGTGTCCACGGCCAGGCACAGTGCGGGGGTGCCGTGCTCGTCGGTGGCGTCGGGGTCGACCCCCGCGTCCAGCAGCTGCTCGACCGCTCGCGCGTCGCCGTTCCGTATTGCCGCCATGAGTGGCTCCGCGTCCAAGTTCCCGTCCTCGCTCGGCGTTCCGCCTGCCCGTCGCAGGTCGAGACGGCACCGGGAGAGCATAGGCGAGTGAAAACGGGGTGCGGGGGCAGTTTCCGGTCGGCCAGCATGGCGGGCATGCAGCGGAGGTCACCCCAGGAGAAGAAGCGCCTGAGTTATCTGAAGGACCGTCGGAACTTCTACGGTGAGAACCAGAAGAGCTCCCGGCGGAACATCCCGCGCTCGCGGCGGGCCAACCACCATGCGCTGCGCCGCGGCGAGCAGTTGGCGCTGGGGCGGCTCAGGGCGTTCGGTGGGGCGGTGGACGACTCCGAGGTGCGCTTTGCGCGCCGGAGCACCGGTCAGTGGCGGAAGTCTGCGGACGCACCTCTCGCCGAGGTGGTCGCGTACCGGCTGGAGCGGCGGGCCCGGCTCGGTATCGACACGGCTCCGCGCAGCCAGGAGCGGCTGCGGCGCGTCCGGTCGGCTGTCCCGCCGGGCCGGCCTGAGCGGGGCCGGGACTGACGGTGCGTCGGTCCCAGCCCCGCTCAGGCCGTGTTGCTCAGTTGGCGCAGAACGCGTAGTCGTTGCCGCCCAGCTCGCGTCCGTCCCTGGTCTTCGCGCGGACCTCGAGGTAGTGGTCGCCGCTCTGGTCGGGGGTCCAGACGAGGGTGGCCTGGCCGGTGGGGTCGGCGGGGAGAGTGCGCTCCTGGCTTCCGTCGATGGAGTAGAGGTAGCTCACCACGCCGCGGACGTGCGGCCGGAAGGTGAAGCGGCCGGGGACGCCCGCCCCGCCGCCGCACTCGTTCTCCGGGTAGACGGCCGAACTCACCTCGGTGGCGAGAGCTTGGTAGCCCGTCCACCGGCGTTCGTCGCTGACCCAGCCGTTGGCGCTGTGGCTGGACACCAGCAGGGACGTGTCGGCGGTCAGCTTCACGGGGAGGACGGCGGTTCCGTTGCCCCCGGCCGGTACCTCCACCTGCCGGGTGCCTTCGTCAGTGGTGATCTTCACCGAGTAGGAGAGGATCCGGCTGAGGGACCGGGTGTGCGCGTCGGGAGTGAGCCGCACCGGTACGGTCTGCCCGAGGTCGGCTGCCGGGGGGATCATGGCCACGGTCGGGGCGGTGGACTTCAGGAGGAACGTGAAGGTCGACCGCGACGACTGGTTGAAGGAGCGGTCCAGGCTTGCCACCGTGAGCCGCAGGCGGAAGCGGTCGGGTTGCGGCAGCAGGCTGACGGTGGCCGTCCCGCCGGGCCGGTCGGCTCGTACGAAGTAGTCGCCCTTGGTGTACGGGTCGGTGGGCTTCGGGATGCCGTACTCGCCGATGCTGGTGCCGAGGACCGGCAGTTCGCCCCAGGAGAAGACGAACCCGGTGACGTCGGTGTCCCCGTGGGCGTCGAAGATGAGGCGGATCGGCTCGCCGCCGTCGGCCCGGCCGTTCTCGGGGTAGTTCGGGGACGTGACGAGGGGCGGCGCCGACGGGGCGGTGTTGTCGACGGCGAAGAAGCAGGGCGCGGACCAGTCCGAAGCCTGTGCCCCGGCGACCGTGCGCACCTTCCAGGCGTAGGTCTGCCCCTCGGACAGGGCGTCGGCCGGTACGGTGACCGGCGCCTCGAAGCGCGTGCTGACCTCGGTGCTGGTGAGCGTGCTGACCCGGCCCGGGTCGGTGACCGGCCAGACCTGGTACTCGGCGGCGAGGTAGGGGTGCCCGGTGGGGTCGGTGTGGTGTGGCACGCCCATGATCTCCACGCCGCCGCCGGCCCAGAGGTAGGTGGGGGCGCCCGCCCGCGTGGAGCAGAAGGTGAGCCCGTTGAAGAGGTCGGTGGGCGTGGCCGGAGCGCCGGTGGCAGCACCGGAGGGTGGCGCGGCGAGCAGGGCCAGGGCGAGCGCCCCGGCCGAGGCCAGCGTGGCGCGCACGCGGGTGCCCATGGATTTGATCACGATGATTCCTCCCCGTTGACGGCCCGATTCGGCGGGCCGGGGGGAAGCTTAGTTCAAGTCCCTTGCGGGGATGGGGAATTGCTGGGAGAAACACGGTGGGGGTAAGGGCGGATTTCGGCATTCCGGACGGCCGGGGAGAATGTCTCGCTGCTTGCCCGGGTGAACGGCCGGAAGAGCGAGCTCAGTCAGGTGCCAGAAAGGTCAGCCCCGGTAAGCTCGTCATGATTTGGACACCGTGAACCACCCGGGCCTCACCTCGGCCAGCAGGTCCTTCAGGCTCTCGACAGCCGCCCGCAGCTCCTCCGCCGTGGGGTCGACAGGTGTCGGGAGGCTCTGTCCGTAGCAACGCAGACGCCAGAAGTCGAAGGCCGCCGCCCCGCCGATGAAGTCCACGTCGATGTCGATGCCGTCCGGGCCTGTCATTCGACAACCCGCACCGTGCACCAGGTAGTTGTACCTGCCGGCCTCGCCGCTGCGGCTGATCCGGCCCGAGCGTGCGAGCGCCAGAACGTCAGCCAGCTGCTCCAGCGCCGGGAAGGCGTCCCGCATCGCAGCGTCGGCCGCGTCGAGATCGTCGAGGAAACCGAGCATCAAGTCCTGTGATGAGTGTGCTGACGGAGCGTCGCCTCTGAACTTCCGCACCGCGCCCTCCGCCGGATCAGATGATCAAGAATCGCGATTGTTCCACGGTGCGGTTCACCGTGCCAGAGTCGGCAGACCGCCTGACTGGGGACCAGCGGACGAGATCGACGGCGCCGTTCAACCGCTGAAGTGTCGATGATCATCTGAGATGATGTCAGGTGTGGGAAGCGAATCGATAGCCGCGGTCGACTGGAGTTCGTTCCCAAGTCCGTGGCGCACTTGCCCGCGTGAGATTGCAGTGCAGCTGCATGCGCTGGCCAGTGCGACCACCTTGAACCAGGCCGCTGGCGCGGTGACCAGCCTGCTCGACAGCGCTCTCATCTACGACCTGGAGCGGGAGGTGTTTCCTGCGGCGGTCGTGGCCGCGCCGATCCTCCTCGACATCATCGAGCACGCGCACCCACGGGCCCGTTTCGGCGCGCTGGACCTGCTCTGGGAGATGCTCGACCTGCGACCGTCGTCCGAGTTCGAGCGGGTCGACACGGCGCAGGTCCCGGGCCTGCGCCTGTGCTGCGCCATCGCTGATCACGTCCGCGACCGGCGGGGCATGCTCAAGCTGCACGGCCGCCCAGGTCAGAGGGTGCTGACGGCCGCCGCCAGGCATTGGAGGTTCGCGATACAGGAGGTGGTCGCGGCCGACCGTGGTGGAGTCCTGGTGCTCGGCACCCTGAAAGGGCAGTTGCCCGACGGGCCGTTCGAGGCAGAGCTGCACAGCGCGCTCACCATCGTCACGGTCCCTGCTGTCGAGACGGAGTACGACCGTGCCGATGAGGATGATGAGGCCTTCCTCCGACTGCTGGGGACGGCCGAGGCGGCGATAGCGCCCGGCGCTGTGCTCTGCCCGACCGATTGCGCCGAGGACCAGAGCTGAGTCTGCTCTTTGACGTTTTCGGCGCTCAGCGGCTTGACCTGGTCAGATCGTCGTCGAACCAGCAGTTGTGGCTGAACAGGCCCCACGCGTAGAGCTCGCGGCCGGCCGCGAAGCCGTGGGACTGGCGTCGCAGGGACGCGAAGTCTCCTCCCGGTAGGCGGCCGTCCGGATCCGGGTTGAGCACTGTTGAAGTGGAGGCTCACGGGGCCGCATCCTGCCCGGCGCAGCTGACAGGCCCGGAATCGCTGCCATGCAGTCTGGCGTGATCGCGTTCAGCAGAGTCTCCAGACGTCTGACTTCGACGTTTTTCCTGAGCTACGCGGCGGTCAGGCGTCGGGGTGTGCCTTGAGGAATGTGAGGGCGCTCGCCACGAACGCGTCGTGGAACTGGAAGATCCCGCCGTGTCCGGCGTCCGGGTAGAGGGGGACGAGTTCGCCCCGGGGCAGTCGTGCGGCGAGGTCGAGGGTGTTCTCGCTCGGCACCATCCGGTCGCTCTCGCCGTTGGCCACCAGGACCGGCTGGTGGATGCGGGACATGTCGGCCGGCGCCTGCAGGCCCCATCGGTGGATGGCCTTGAGCTGGGAGAGGTAGGAGCTGGGGGAGATCGCCTTGTCCCGGTGTTGCGTTCGCTCCTTCAGTCGGGCCAGGAACTCCTTGCCGGCCCGGCGTCCGTTCGCGGTACGCGTGAAGAAGAGGTACTGCTTCGGATCTTGGAGGGTGAGCAGTGCTCGGAGGGTGTCGAGGTGGGAGATCCGGGTCACGTTCTTGATGCCCTTGCCACCGGCGGGTCCTGTGCCCGCGAGGATCAGCCTGCGAACGAGCTGTGGTTCGTTCTGTGCGATCACCTGAGCGATCATCCCGCCCATCGAGAAGCCGAGGATGTCCACCTGGTCGAGCCCGAGTGCCCGGATGAAGGTGACGGCGTCGTCGGCCATTTTCTCGATGGTCTTGGGTGTCGAGCCGGTGGACGCGCCGACGCCCCTGTTGTCGAACGTGATCACCCGGTGCTTGGCGGCGATGCCGTCGACGACACGGGGGTCCCAGTTGTCGAGTACCGCGGCAAGATGGGTGAGGAAGATCACCGGGATGCCGGACCGGGGGCCGAGTTCGCGGTAGGCGAAGGTCACTTGGTCGGCGGTGACGGTGCGGGTCGGTGCGTCCTGGTAGGACATCGCTGTGCCGCTGCTGCCTTCGTGTGTGTCGTTCATGGGTGTGCCCTTCGGTCTCGGATCTACCGCGGCCTCGCGCCGGCCGCTTCGTCCTCGCGGGTGCGCGCAGGACGGTTTCCCGGCCTTCCGACTGTGGGCGCGGGGCCGGCGGCCGGATGAGGGGGAGGGGCGCGCGGGGCGCCTGTGGTCGATTCCTGTGGTGGCGGGGAGGGGGGATCCACTTGTCTGCCGATGCCGGCCGGTCAGGTGGAGGCGGGGACCGGCCGGCAGACCTCACTTCATCGCGATGACGACTTTGCCGGCCTTTGCGCGGCCCTTCTCGGCGTACTCCATGGCGTCGCGGGTCCGGTCGAAGGGGAAGACCCGGTCGACAACGGGGTGGATGTGGCCAGCGTCGACGAGCCGGGTGAGTTCGCGCAGCCGGCCGCCGTCGGCCTTCATGAACAGGAACGAGTAGGTCACGCCGTGGCGCTTGGCACGGCGCCGGGTCCTGAAGCTCAGTGCGTTCATCGCCTGCCGCAGGACCGGGTTCGCGCCGAGCTCGCGGGCGAAGTCCGCGTCGGGCGGCCCGGCGATGCTGATGACCTTCCCGCCCGGCTTGAGGACCCGCAGCGACTTCTCCAGGGTCTCGCCGCCGAGGGTGTCCAGGACGACGTCGTAGCCCTCCAGGAGCTGCTCGAAGTCCTGGGTGCGGTAGTCGATGACCACGTCCGCGCCGAGTTCCTTGACCAGGGCGGCGTTGGCCGCGCTCGCGGTGGTGGCCACGTGTGCGCCCAGGTGTCTGGCCAGCTGGAGGGCGATGGTGCCCACTCCGCCGGAGCCCGCGTGGATCAGGACCTTCTGGCCCGGCCGGACCTGCGCCCTGTCGACCAGCGCCTGCCAGGAGGTGAGGGCGACCAGCGGGAGGGAGGCGGCCTGCGCCATGGTGAGGGCGGCGGGTTTGGGAGCCAGGTCGTCCTGGTGGACGGCGATGAGTTCGGCGAAGGTGCCGATGCGGTCCTTGTCGGGCCGGGCGTAGACCTCGTCGCCCACCGCGAACCGGGTGACGGCGGAGCCGACCCGGACCACCACTCCGGCGAGGTCGTTGCCCAGGACGAGGGGGAGGCGGTAGGGCAGGATCCTCTTGAAGGCACCGTCGCGGATCTTGAAGTCCAGCGGGTTGACGCTCGCCGCGTGGATCTCGACCAGGACATCCTCGGGACCGGGCTGCGGATCGGGCAGCTCGGCGGCGTGCACCGCCGACTGGTCGCCGTACTTCTCGATCAGGTAGGTCTTCATCTCTCCGTCTCCGTGTCCCGTCCGCACCTGGACGCGATCTTCGCTCGTTTCCGGGCCTGCCCCGGTACGAGCCACTCTCTGCCGGCCACTGCTGGTTCACGGCGCCCCGCGCCGATACGGGGGAGTGCTTCTCACGCCGCGTTCGGCGACGTGGCCAGGCTCTGCTTGACGTACCGGGTGGTCTCGTCGGCGAGGACCTCGGGCAGGCCCGCCTCCACGGCGGACAGGGCCTGGGCGGCGACCTCGGCGGGGTCTGCCTTCTGGTCGGCGGGAACGCCGGCGGCCATGTCGGTGTCCATGTACCCGACGTGCAGCGCCGTCACCGTGATGTTGTGGGGCGCCAGTTCCTCTCGGACCGCGCCGGTCAGCGCCCATGCCGCCGCCTTCGCCGCGGCGTATGCGCCGAGGTCGGCCGGGTGCAGCCAGGACAGGACCGACAGCACGTTGAGCATGCCGCCGCCGCCGTTGGACTCGATGACCGGGGCGAAAGCCCGCGTCACGGCGAGAGGGCCGAAGAAGTTCACCTCCATTTCCAAGCGCACCGCGTCCGGGCTGCCCGCGATCAGCGGCGTCCCGGTGGAGATGCCCGCGTTGTTGACCAGCAGCGTCGCGTCGGCGGCGATGCGGGCCGCCGCCCGGATCGACTCCGCGTCGGTCACATCCAGCCGCAGCGGGACGACGCCCGGCAGGTCCACCGTCTCGGGGCGGCGGGCCGCCGCGTAGACCTTGGCCCCGCGCTCCACGAGCTGGGCGGCAAGATGCCGCCCGAGCCCCCGGTTGGCGCCAGTGACCACCACGACCGCGTCCTTCAGTTCCATGAGCACTCCCGAGGTAGTGGGCGGCAGCTGACCGCCCCAATAGATTTCATCCAACATCTAAACTGGAGTCTAGAATAGATTCGACTCGACATCCAACTGGGAGGGTGACCGATGGGCCGCGTATCGCAGGCACAGGCACGGGACAACCGCCGACGGGTCGTGGAGACCGCCTCCCGGATCTTCCGGGAACAGGGCACCCACGTCAGCGTCGCCGACCTCATGAAGGCCTCCGGTCTGACCCACGGCGGCTTCTACAAGCAGTTCGCCTCCAAGGAGGCACTCGTCGACGAAGCCACCGCCCACGCCTTCGCCGAACTCGCCCGCCACCACAAGGACGGGCTCGACCAGTACGCCGGCCAGCGCGACGACGCCCAGCGGGCGCTGATCGACGCCTACCTTTCCATCGAGCACCGCGATAGCGCCGCGGACGGGTGCCCCGCCGCCGCACTCGCCGGCGACATGGCCCGCGACGGCGCAGACGGCGAGGCCCGCCGCGTCTACACCCAGGGAGTCGGCGACTTCGCCGACTGGCTCGCCACCGAGGACCAGGACGGCATCACCCGGCTGTGCACCATGCTCGGCGCACTCGTCCTGTCCCGCGCCACCACGGGCTCCCCGCTCTCCGAGAAGATCCTCACCACTGCACGCGAGGCACTGACGGCCACCAGCTGACCAGCGACGCGGTCCAGGGCGGTACCTCGCAGGAAGGGCGCGTGTCGTCGACCTACCGTCATCCACGGCGGGGCTCTGCAGGCTGCTCAGGTCAAGGCCCTCGCCTGCCAGTTGCCCGCCGTGAGTGGCACGCCGCTCGCACGCTGGTCGGCCCCAGGCAGGCCAGGGCGATGCGGGTGAACCACGGCCGCGGCGGGGCCCTGGCCTGTCACGCCGCCTACGACGTCCACCACGCGAAGGTCTTCGGCCGCTGCGAGCCAACCCACCGGCATCGCCTCCTTCCCGGTCCGGGTGTGTCGCGGTGAGGACATCTGGTGGCGGTTTGCCGGACAGTGCGGGCCGGGTCAGCTCCGGGATGTAATCCCGTGGGCTGACGTCACGCGGGAAGGGAAGTGACAGTGTTCCCCTGTGCCCACGGACCGGCCGTGGCAGCACGACTGACGATCCGTCACCACGGGGGAACCATGACCACCACGCAGTCCACCGACCGGAAGGGCATGACGCGCCGCCGCATGCTGGGAGGCGCGCTGGCCGTCGGGGCGGCGGCCGTGCCGCTCGCCACCGTCGCCGGCCCCGCCTGGGCGGTCCCGGCCGCACCCGCTCCCACCCCGACGCGGCTCACCCTGCCCGGCCCCACCGGGCCGTACCCGGTGGGCACCGCCGAGTTGCACCTCGTCGACCGCTCACGCCCTGACGCCATCGCGGGCGGCGGGCACTTCCGCGAGCTGATGGCCACGGTCTGGTACCCGGCCCGGGACGTCGGGCGCCACCCGGTGGCGCCGTGGATGCCGGCCGGCGCGTTGAAGGCGTTCCTGGCGGACGTGGGGTTCGCCACCTTGGCCGACCAGGCGCCGTTCACCTCCGCGCACGTGGGCGCGCCGGTGCTGCGTTCGGGCCGACGGCTGCCCGTCCTGGTGTACTCGCACGGTGCGCGCAGCCACCAGGGCGACCACACCGTCATGGTCCAGGAGCTCGCGAGTCACGGGTACGCGGTCGTGACGATCGCTCACCAGTACGACACCTATACCGAGTTCCCCGACGGCAGGGTCGCCGTCCCGTCCGACGACCGCCAGGCGCCGACCCTGCCGGGCGACTTCGCGGCGGACCTGCGCTTCGTCCTGGACTGCGTCGAGCAGCTCGCCGCCGGGTGCAACCCGGACGTCGACCGGCGCAGGCTCCCGGCCGGACTGCTCGGCTCGCTCGACCCTGACCGCATCGGCGCGTTCGGCTGGTCGAAGGGCGGGACGGCCACCGCCTGCGCCGCGCTCGCGGACGAGCGCATCCGGGCCGGCCTGAGCCTCGACGCCCCGATGCAGATGAACCCGCCGCTGGCCGGCGACCTGCACCGGCCGTTCATGATGATGTCCGCCCACTTCACCCGCGCCACGGACCCCGCCGCCGCCGCGTTCTGGTCGCACCTGCGAGGTTGGCGACTGGACATCCAGGCCCAGGGCGCCGTCCACATCTCGTACGGCGACAACGAGGCACTGTTCGCCCAGGTGGCGAAGCTGTTCGGGTGGAGCGGGGAGCAGCTCCAGGACGTGATCGGTACCCTCGACCCCGACCAGGCGATGAGGATTCAGCAGGCATACCCGCTCGCCTTCTTCGACGAGCACCTGCGCCACCGCCGCCGGCCCCTGCTCGACGGCCCGTCCCCGGCCTTCCCGGCGGTGACGTTCCTCCCCTGACCGCCCGGCGGAGCGCCTCTGCGGCCGTCCGACCTACGCCCGGTCGCGCTCACGCCAGACGGCCGCGGAGGCGCCCGCGGTGCCGGCGGCGAGGGTACCCCAGAGGGCGGCGGGGCCGTGGGCGGCGAGGGCGGTGATGGCGGCGGGGGAGACGGCCAGGCCGAAGCCGGTGGAGAGCTGGAAGCGGGCCAGGGCGCGGCCCAGCAGAGCGGGCGGGGCGAGGGCGGTGACCAGGGCGGTGGAGCTGCCCGCGTAGAGGATCTCGCCGAGGGTGCAGGCCACCGAGACCAGGGCGACCGCCGCCGGGCCGAGGCCGGTGGCGAACAGGAAGCCGAGGTAGCTCACGGCCAGCACCACACCCGAGGCGGCCAGCACGGTGCCGCGCGACCAGCGGGCGGTCCAGGTGGTCAGCGGCACCTGAAGGGCCACCACCAGCACGGTGTTGGCGACGAATACCGCCGCCGCCCATACCGGGGAAGCGTGCAGCTGGGTGACCAGCACCAGCGGTACCGCGATCTCGGGCACGTTCAGGCAGAAGACGTACAGCACGTTGGCCAGCAGCAGCACACCCATCCCGGGTGTCGGCCCGTCGTCCGCGCTCTGACGCCGCGTCGGATCGGCGGCCACCCGTACCGACCAGGCCAGCGCGCCCGCCGCCAGGTAGCCGGCACCGGACGCCACCGCCAGCACCCTCAGCGCCGACGGTCCCCCGGCGACCGCGGTGGCGGCCAGCAGCGCGCCCACCCCCAAGCCCGCGTTGCGCACCGAGCGTCCCGCCGCGAGCGCGGCGTCGCGCAGCCGGCCGGTGCTGACGGTGGCCACCAGCGCGGCGTGCGCGGCCGGCCAGGACTGGTTGCCGATGCCGAGCAGCAGCGCGGCCACCGTGAACAGCGGCACGTCACCGGCCGACGCGGCCACCAGCACCACCACGCCCACCACCCGGACCAGCATCGAGGCGGCCACCGCGCTGCTGCGCGCGCCCCGGTCCAGCCAGCGGCCCAGCGGCGGCAGGCAGACCAGACCCGCCACGATGCCGACCGTCATCGCCAGGCCGGTCGCCGCCGCGGACAGCTCCAGCACGGTGATCCCGTACAGCAGCAGGAACGGCCGCAGCAGTCCGGTGCCCAGCGCGTCCACGGCCAGGGCGAGGGCGTAGCGCGGTCCGCCGCAGGCGCCGACCAGTTGACGGAGCGTCGGCCGCGGTTCGGGAGCGGCCCGCCGCTCGGGAGCGGGCCGGTGGTCAGGGGTGGGCCGGGTCGCATCCGGCGGCGCGGTGGTCATGGAGGACACGGTGCGCCCCGGCCACCATCGGGGTCACGTCGGTTGACGATTCCCGTCAACCGGTGCTCCGGCCCGGCCTCTGAACAGGGAGAATGTCCGGGTGACCCTGCGCATCGACCTCACCGGCACACCGCCCGAGCGGATCCGCTTCGCCGTTTCACCGCTCGCCGAACTCAGCGCGATGCTGCACGTGCTGGCCGCCCCCGATCACCACCCGCAACTGGCCGGCTGGGCGGCCGGAGTGCACGCCGTGCTACGCCCCGAGCTCGCCGAGCGGCTGCACGAGGCCGAGTTCCTCTGGCGCTCCTCGCGGGCCGACTTCCTGGTCCCGGCCCGGCCGCGCGCCACCCTCGCCGAGGAACTCGACGAGGTGGACCTGATCGACGACGACCGCTACGCGCACTCCGCCCTGGTCACCACCTGCGGCAGCAACCGCCTGCACTTCGCCGGCCGCTCGCCGCTGCGCGACCCGGCCGCCCGGGCCGACGCACTGGACCGCGCGCAGGCCCGGGGCGCCCTCCAAGAGGCTTTCGCGGAACGGCTGTTGGCCGACCCGGCAGTGGTCCGCGCCCGTGTCCGGGAGACTCTGGAGCAGTGCGCCGAGGCCTTCTTCGAGGCGGCCTGGCCCGGCATCGCGGCCCAACTGGCCCAGGACCTGCGCACCAAGACCGAGCTGATCCGCCGTCACGGGCTCGGCGCCGCGATGGCCGCCGTCTCCGGCGCGATCACCGTCAGCGAGGACGGCCGCTCGCTCGTCCTCGACAAGCTCCAGGACAACGCCACCGAGGCCGGCCCGGCCGGCGTCACCTTCCTGCCCACCGTCTTCGGCCACCCCCACCTGGTCGCCGTCAACGCCCCCGGCTGGCAGCCGGTCGTCCAGTACCCCGTCAGCCAGGCCGACCACCCCGAACCCGTCTCCCTGGAGGCCGTCCGCCTGCGCCTGGAAGCCCTCGCCCACCCCGTCCGCCTCCGCCTGGTCCGCACCCTCGCCCGCGGTCCTCACACCACCGGCGAACTCGCCCGGGCCTGGGAACTCACCGACCCCGAGGTCTCCCGTCACCTCGCCGTCCTGCGCCGCGCCGGCCTGCTCACCTCCCGCCGTCGTGGCCGCTACGTCCTCTACACCCTCGACCTCACCACCACGACGACCCTCGGCACGGACCTCCTCGCCGCCGTCCTGCGCTGACGCCTCGTCCGACCGCTGGCGCGCCGGCCGCAACCGGTGTGCTCGGCGCCGTGGACGACTGGTGCCTGGCCGTGGCTGCGGACAACGGCCCGGAGCGGACGGTGGCTTCGGGCCCGGCCCGTTCGCCGACCGGGCTCGCCTGATCCACTTGGTTCGGCGTTGTTGTTCGCCGGCGTCTGCAGGGACGGTCGGGGTCGATGGACGGGGTGGTTCCCCCGGGGCGTTGGATATGGGAGAGCGTCTGACCTGTCGGCTCCGGCAGGATGGCCCGATGAGCTTCTTCCGTCGACGTCAGCAGTTCCTGTCGCACCCCGCCGTGGGGGTGGGCGCCTTGGAGTGTGGCTGGGCTGCAGTGTCGTGCTCGGCTGTTGTGGGGCAGTGACGTGCTGCCGTACGTGTACCGGATCACCAAGTACGACCCTGCGGACCGCGACGAGCGGGGTTACTACACGGGGGTGGTGGAGGCGGTCAGCGACCACGGGCCCGTGGAGGCCGCCTATCTCGAGGCGGTTGCGGCCTTCGCCGAGGACACCGGTGTGCGGCACCTGGCCGTCCGCGAGCCTCAGGCCGCGCTCGGCTTCGTGCACTTCGGCTTGGAGCCGGCGCTCGAGGGCGGTGGTCTCGCAGGGCTTTTCCCGTCCGACCTGACCGGTTTCCACGACGGGGCGCAGGTGCCGGTCCCGGTTGGTCTGGAGCTGGTGCGGGCGATGCTGCGCGACAGCGGCGCCTGGTGCCGGCTGGAGGTCGAGGACACCTTCGCTGTGCACGTCGGCTGGGACCAGTACGTGTACGTGGGCAGCAACGTGCCCTGCGAGGCGGCGCTGGCGCGCACCCGCGAGCTGGGCCTCTTCCCCGAACCGCTGGATGCTTCCCCGTACGAGGCGGTATTCGACGAGCCGGGTGAGCAGCGCCCGGCCGACGATGTCTTCTGGGCGCGTGTGCGCTGGTGCGTGGCGACGCGCGAGGCGGCGCTCCTGGAGGAGATGCATGTCGACAACGCCTCCCGCTGGCACCGGCTCGGAGACGGCACGCTAGACGCGGTGCGCGCCCGGCTGGCCCCGCGGGCCCGGTTGGCGCTCTGGCCGGACCTGTCCACCGATGTCGCCGCGGTCCTGGCCGGCCTCCCGGACGAGGGTCTGGTCGAATTCGTGTGGGAGGACCAGGCCGGCCTGATCACCAGCACGGTCGCCGACGAGACCGAGTTCACGGCACTGGCCGCCAAGGTCTCCGGCGCACGTGCCGCTGCCGTCCTGCCGACGGACGTCGATGGGCGTAGTCCCCTGTTCACGGCTGTGCTGCCCGATGCTGACGGCGTCCTGCGCGCCCGGTGGCGCACGGAGCCGACCCCGAGTGACCGGGACTGGGCCTTCCTGAAGACCCTGCGCCGCGGTCAGGCCGTGAACGGTGCCGTCACCGAGATTGCGAGCTTCGGCGTCACGTTCGTCGACATCGGCGGCTTCACCGCGATGATCAACATTCCCGAACTGTCCTGGCGCCCGATCGGTCACCCCCGCGATGTCGTCGCGGTCGGCCAGCAGATCACGACGGAGATCCTCGACGTCGACCTGGTGCGGGAACGGGTATCGCTGTCCGTGAAAGGACTGCAGGAGGACCCGATGCTGCAGATCGTGCAGCAGGTGGGCCGGACCGTCACCGGAGAGGTCACCAAGATCGTGCCGTTCGGCGTTTTCGTCCGCATCGAGGACCGGGCGGACGGCTTCGAGGGGCTGCTGCACAACTCCGAACTCGCGCAGCCACCCGCAGGCCGGCCCGAGGGCACCGTTCGGGTAGGGGACAGGCTCACGGTGATGATCACCGAGGTGGATCCCACACGGCGCCGGATCTCGCTGTCGCACACGCGGTCCTGCAGACCAGGCGTGGAGGAACACCACCACGCCTGACGCGCTGGGAAGATGGCCGCAATGCGGGCCGCGTGTGTGTGGCGTGCGGTTCCCACCGGGACACTGGAGCGGTGATCCACACTGAACCCGCGATTCGCTTCCGCTTCGGGCTGACCCCGCTGGACGAGATGCGGCCGTCGGGTGCCGGGAATCCGGTGCTGCACTGGTTCGGCTTGACCGACGGCTGGTACTGCATCGATCTCGACGGCCACGAGGTGTTGCGTTACTCCGAGAGCACGGTCCGGGAACTCCGGAGTGGCACTGACGGCGGACAGCGGTGCCCGTATGTGGACTACTACGTGGTCCGCCTGTGGGAAGACGTGATCGAGCTCGTGTCGGAGGTGATGGAACCGGTGCCACCGGACCTGGTGGACATCGCGGCCGACAGTTCGCCGGACTGGGCGTGGCAGGACGTACCGGACGAAGCCGACGCCGCACTGGCCTGGCCTGGCACAGCGCGGGCTTCCTCAACACCAGCTATCTGCGGATCGCCCCGCGCGTCCGCTGCTGGCGCACCGTCATCGGTGAGGACGACACCGTGACTCTGACGTGGGAGCACCAGGCAGACCCGGAGGGCGTGATCGAGTTCGCCGGGCCGCAGGCGGGGCGGGTGACCATGCCGACGAGTGAGTTCCTCGCGGCCGTGACCGAATTCGACCGGGCGCTGCTGGCAGCGATGGACGAACGCATCAACGAGTTGGAGAGGTTCGCTCCGGTGCCTGGTGTCCAGCTGGACGTAGCTGAGCTGCGCCGCGAGCACCGGGACCGGGCGACCTGGCTGCAGCGCGCACGGAATCACGAACCAGGTACTGACTGGGACGCGGTGCGGACCGGCTTGCGCACGCTCCTCGCCCCTGGGTAGCTGAGGCCGACGCCAGAGGGCCTTTTAAGCCTTGATTGGTGCCGCCGACCTGGCGGCCTGCTCGATCCTCGCGCAGTAGGCTGCACGGGCTTCCTCGTCGATCTGCTTCTCGTGTTCGGGGCGCAACCCGGTCCGGCCGTCGAGGCTCTCGCGCAGGATATCGGCGTGCCCGGCGTGCCGGTTGGACTCGCCGAGGACATGGACCATGACGGCGAACAGATTCGTGTTGGGACAGGGCTCCGGCCACCACGGCACGTGGCCGGGGGCGTCGAGGGGAAGCTCGTTGATCGTCGCGTCCGAGTGTTCCCGGTCGTGTCCCGTGGAGTGGTGTAGTGGTCGTGCGCCAACGGTCATGCGGTGGGCGGTAGTTCGTCGCGGGCGTGTTCGGCGGGGTAGATCTGGTCCATGCTGCCCTCGGGTAGGTAGCGGCGGGGGAAGGCGATCCATTCGTCGTGCATCTCGAACAGCACGGCGGTGACCAGCCGCAGGAGCGCGTCGTCGTTCGGGAAGACCTGGACGACGTCGGTGCGGCGTTTGATTTCGCGGTTGATCCGCTCCAGCGGGTTGGTGGACTGGATCTTCTTCCAATGTCGCTCCGGGAAGCCGGCGAAGGCGGTGAGGTCGTCCTTGGCCTCCAGCAGCATCGCTTTGACCTTGGGGAACTGCTTGCCGAGCATGTCGGCGACGGTGTCCAGCTGAGCTCGGACCGCGGCTTGGGTGGGTTGGGCGAAGATCGTGCGGATGGTCGCGGCGACCATCTCGGCCGCGTCCTTGGGGATGATCGCGAAGGTGTTGCGCAGGAAGTGGACGCGACATCTCTGGTAGGCGGCTCCGAGCATGACCTTGCGGATCGCCTTGACCAGGCCGCTGTGGTGGTCGCCGATGACGAGGCGGACCCCGGTCAGGCCGCGTTCGCGCAAGTGACGCAGGAACTCGGCCCAGAACACCTCGGTCTCGCTGTCGCCGACCATCACCCCGAGCACCTCGCGGCCGCCGTCCTCGGTGATGCCGGTGGCGACGACCACGGCCCGGGAGACGATCTGGTGGTTCACCCGCGCCTTGCAGTAGGTCGCGTCCAGGTAGATGTAGGGGAAACGGGTGTGGCCGAGCGGCCGGGTGCGGAAGGCGGTGAGCTGTTCGTCCAGGTCAGCGCAGATCCGGGAGACCTCGCTCTTGGAGATGCCGGTGTCCGCTCCGAGGGCTTTGACCAGGTCGTCGACCGAGCGGGTGGACACGCCCAGGACGTAGGCCTCCATGATGACCGCGTAAAGGGCCTGGTCGATGCGGCGCCGGCGCTCCAGCAGGCTGGGGAAGAAACTGCCCGTGCGGACCTTGGGGATGGCCAGCTCCAGATCGCCGGCCTGCGTGGTCAGGGTCTTGTCCCGGTGGCCGTTGCGCCAGGTCGTACGGGCCTCGGTTCGCTCGCCGGGCTCGGCGCCGATCCGGGCGGTGGCCTCGGCCTCGATCAGCTCCTGCAGGATCCGCTGGGCGAGGGTCCTGATCAACTCGATTCCGTCGGCCGAACGCAGTGACTCCATGAGGCGGAGTAGGTCAGACTGGGATAAGGCCATCGCGTACCTCCCTGGGTGAACTCGCCGTTCTACACAGAGAGTTGCGCGATGGCTGCCCCATGACCAGGGGTCACTCCAAGATCCCTGCTACACCACTCCACGGGACGCCATCGTGTTCCCATGTGCGCCGGTAGAACCCGATGATCTGATCGCGGGTCTCGTCCTCGGTCGCCCACAGATCGCTGCCGTCGGAGTCCTGCCACCGGGGCAGTGGTTCCGGGGAAGGGCGGCCGAAGACCTCGCCGAAGTACCTGGCCTCGACGCTGGCCACGTGTTTGACCAGGCCGAGGAGGTTGGTACCGGTCGCCGTCAAAGGTCGGCGGGCGTCGTATTCGGACAAGCCGTCGAGTTTCCAGAGCAGTGCCTTGCGGTCCCGCCGCAGTCTCCCGTGCAGGTTGTCTTTCGCGAATTCATCGATCATGCGGCATGAGCCTGCCATAGGCTGCTCGTGGTCTCAAGATCCCGTACGTGGTCCGCAACGACCGGCAGAGCCAAGGCCTGGCCATGGGCGCCGCCCTGACCTGTTACAAGAAGCTCGCGAAACTTGCCACGTGAGACAACCTCCAAATTCACCGCGCGCACCTCTGAACTGGCAAAGCGTCGAACTCCTGCCGGAGTACTTAAAGGTTGTCCCGTAACTGGTCTTCGACAGCACGGGAGTGGCTGGCCGGGTTCCCTTTGGGGAGACGGTGACCTCGGTTCACCCCTGCGACCGCACGACACGACAGCGGGTAGCCGCCCTCCTCCTGACCACCTGCGGACCCCCTGACCTGCGGAGATGAGCAGAGCCCCTGCTATTGTGCGCCAATGTCAACGATCAAGCAGTTCCAGGTGGCCTTCGACTGCGCGGAGCCTGTGCGCCTCGCCGCCTTCTGGTGCGAGGTGCTGGGGTACGTCATGCCGGCGGTCCCGGAGGGCTTCGCCACGTGGGAGGAGTGCTACCGCTCGCTGCCACCCGAGGATGCGATCTACTTCGCGTGCACTGATCCCGCAGGTGTGGCTCCGCGCCTGCTCTTCCAGCGAGTTCCCGAAGGCAAGGTCGTCAAGAACCGGGTGCATCTCGATGTGCGGGCCGGCGTCGGGCTCGTGGGTGACGAGCGCCTGGCCACACTCGAGGCCGAATGCGCGCGGCTGATGGTGCTCGGCGCGAAGCACGTGCTGACGCAGCGCGCCGATGGCGTCAACGAGTCGTGCATCACGATGCAGGACATCGAGGGCAACGAGTTCTGCCTCGCCTGATTTCTCCTCCGAGACTGCGAGGTGGGGAGCCCTCTCCCGGGAACCTTTCAGGTCCCGCATGCGGCGGGAGTCATCCCGTGAGAGCGAGGTTGTGTAGGCGGGCGACGCCGTGCATCGCGTGGCGTACACCGTCGCCTCTCACTCCGAAGAGCGGCGCGAGTTGGCGCAGAGTCAAGTTGGTGTGCCAGTAAGCGGCCACCAGTAGCACCCGGTCTTCCAGGGACAGCTTCCACGGTCGGCCACGGCCCGGCGCGTCTCCGCCCTCGCGGCGCAACTGCCTCATCGACTTGCCGAAGGCGCGCGGGCCCAGACCGGCGAACGGGGCTATCAAGGACGGCTCAGACGCCGTGATCACACCAGCCACGGCCGTGATCATCCCACGGCAAGATCACTTACGGGACGGCCCCTAGGGCGCGTATCGAGTCCTGATCAATGAGCGCTTCGGGTGAGGTCCTTGATCCAGATCATCGAGGCCCGCAAGTGGAGGCCGGCGAGGTAGCTCTCCGGGGTCTTGTCATACCGGGTGGCGATGCTCCGCCAGGCCTTCAGCTTGTTGATCAGCCGCTCGACGGTGTTGCGCTCCTTGTACAGGTCGGCGTCATGGCTGACGGGCCGGCCGCCGCCAGAGCCCTTCTTATTCCGGTTGGCGGCCTGGTCCGCTTTCTCTGGAATGACCGCCTTGATACCACGTTTCCGCAGGTGAGCGCGGTTGCCGCGAGACGAGTAGGCCCTGTCTCCGGTAACGGCGCCGGGCCGGGTGCGGGGGCGGCCGACCGGACCACGGACCCGGATCTTCCTCAGCACGGGGATGAACTCCGGGCTATCCGCGGCCTGTCCGACGGTCAGGATAGAGGCCAGCGGCCGGCACTTGCGGTCGGCGGCGAGGTGGACCTCGCTGGTCTGCCCGCCCCTGGAGCGTCCAAGTAGGGCGGCCTTCAGTCGGAGCTTTCGGCGGCGCCGGACGCGTCGTCGCGCTTCCCGGTCGGGATCCGCTTCGGCGTCCCGTCCGTTTTGTTCCTCGAGGCCGCCCCCTTTGACCTGGCCTTCCCCTCCTCAGCAGCGGCCTTCTCCAGGGCGGTGAGCACGTCCTCGCCCAGGTGCATCCCGGCAGCGTCGTGGTGAGCGCGCGCCGTGGTGGAATCGATGCTCACCAACGACAGGTCCACCTCGCCCCGCCTCGCGGCTTCCGCGATCAGTCCCTCCAGCAGGGCCTCGAAGACGCCGGCGTCCCGCCACTGCCGGAAGCGGTTGGAGACGGTCGACCAGGCGCCGAACTCCCGCGGCATCTCCCGCCACTGCCCACCCGTCTTGAACCGCCAGATCACGCCCTCGAACTGCTGCCGCAGCCGCTCGGGGTACGGGCCGTACTCGCCGATCGGCAGGTAGGGCCCGATGAACTCCCACTCCACGTCCGTCAGTTGCACTCGCGTCACGCAAGGCGATCTACCGGATCAGGCCTCGAAGCGAGGGCAAATCCCAAAGATTGCTCAGGACTCGATACGCGCCCCAGAGCTCGTAACGCGATCTTGTATGTGATGGCTGGTCAGCCGTGACCGGTGTGATGATTCGGCCGTTCGTGATGGTGTGGCTGTTGAACCGTGGCTCGTAGACGATGACTTGTGGGCGGTGATCGAGCCGCTGCTGCCCGCGTGGCCGGAGCGGTCGCCGGACCCGCGTCCGGTGGGTGACCGGGCCGCTCTGCAGGGAATCCTGTTCGTGCTGTACACCGGAATCCCTTGGCAGCAACTGCCGTTGAGGCTCGGGTTCGGCTCCGGGCAGACCTGCTGGCGGCGGCTGAAGCGGTGGACCGAGGCCGGCGTGTTCGACCGGGTGCGCCGGATACTCCTCGCGGAGCTGAACGCTGCTGGGCGGATCGACTGGACACGGGCCTGCGTGGATGGCTCCCACATTCGCGCGAAAAGGTGCCCCTATGGTTTTCGTCAAGCTGCGGTGGCGGCCGGAGGTTCGTAGAAGGTGCCGTCTCTGAGCGTGGCGAAGAGCACGTTGATGCGGCGTCTGGCCAGGCAGACGAGGGCGGCGACGTGGTGCTTGCCCTGCCGTCGCTTCTTGTCGTAGTAGGCGCGTGACTCGGGCTGGGACAGTGACGCGAACGCGGCCAGGTAGAAGGCCCGGTTGAGCTGTTTGTTGCCCCGGCGGGCTGGATGTTCAAGCTGCTGGCGTCGCCGACGTCAATGAGGATGCGGGCTCCGGTCCTGACCCCGATGCCGGGCATGGAGGTCAGGACCTGGGAAAGAGGGTGGTCCTCCAGCAGTTCCTCGATGCGGGAAGCGAGGAGCTTGCGCTGGTCGAGCACGGAGGCGAGCGAGCCGGCGAGGCTGGGAACGATTAGCGCGGCGGCGTCGGTGCCGGGCACGACGACGTTCTGCTCGTCGAGAGCGTCGAAGATCTCCTCGACCAGGCGCTCGGCCAGTCGAGGGGCCTTGGGTCGCACCAGGGTCACAAGTCGCCGACGGCCTGCCTTCCTCAACTGGGCTGGCGAGCCGTGCCGTTCGAGCAGTGTCAGGACGGCGAGATGGTCGAGTCTGGGGCTCAGGACCCGCTCCAGCGAGGGGTGAATCTGGGTGAGCAGGCCACGAAGGCGGTTCTTGATCCTGGTGGACTCGGAGGCCAGGTCGTCATCGAACCCGACGATCATCTCCAGCTCGGCACGGTCTCGTCGGACGGAGCCAGGTCTCGCAGGGTGTGTGGCATCGTGCGGGCGGCGTCTGCAATGATCGCCGCGTCTCGGGCGTCGGTCTTGGCCTCGCCGGGGTGGAGGTCGGCGATCGGTCGCATCGTCAGGCCGGGCAGGTAGGCGACGCGGCAGCCGGTGTCGCGGGCCACCGCCAGCGGCAGGGCTCCGATCGAGGCGGGCTGGTCGACCACCACCAGCACGGTGCCATACCTGGCCCGGAGCTTGGTGAACACCTCGCGCAGCTTCGGTTCGGTGTTGGGCAGCCGCTTGTCGAAGACACGCTTGCCCGCCGGGGTCAGGGCGGTGGCGTGGTGCTCGCCCTTGCCGACGTCCAGGCCCAGGTAGACGTCGACGTCATCCGTGTCGATCACGCGCACTCTCCATGTCGTGCCCTCCCGGCCTCACCTGCGGCATCAGCGTGCCGGTATCCACGTTACGAAGAGCCTGCGTCACCCGGGACGGGATCGGCGCTCGTGCCCCTAGTCAGCGGTCTGCCAATGCCTCCGGTGCCCGGTGACACCACCTTTTCGATCATGATCGACCGGGGGCGCAAGCCATGCCGGGTCCGGAGGCCGGGAGCTCCATTGCGGAGCCGCGAAAAAGGTAACGGGGGGCGCTGGGGTCGGCCCGTCCCCGGTCGACCGCCGCAAGTCGGGCAGCAAGCACCACTTGATCTGCGATGGCAATGGCAACCCGCTCAAGGTGATCACCACCGCCGCCAACGTCAACGACATCACCCAGACCCTTGCCCTGGTCGACGGCGTGCCACCCGTTGCCGGCCGACCGGGTAGGCCCCGTCGACGCCCGCCGACACCGCATCGCAGGCCCTGGACTGCCGGGGCATCAGCCGCATCGGGGGCGCGAGGAACTGCGCGAGGCGGAAGGTGCGGCGCCGTCACTTCCGGTTTCGTGCAGTTCCCCGCGCCTCTGTGGTTACCCCGCTGCCCACCTACTGGCGACCTGGTCCGCTGCGGGGAGCCAGTCACGTTCCGGGCGGTACTCCAGCCAGCGGCGGCGGCCGCCCACCTCGGCGAAGCGGCGCAGGAGTTCGGTGACCCCCGGTTCCTGCCGGTTCCGGCACCACACCAGTGACCAGGCGTAGAGCGGGGTGGGCTCGACCAGGGGCACGGCAGCCAGGCGGGAGCCTGCAGGGAGCGGCAGTTCGGCGGGCAGCAGGGTGAAGGCGTTCGGCGTGGTCCGGACCCGCCCCAGGAAGTGCTCGGGGCCCAAGTTGGCCTCGCCGGGCAGCATCGGGACGCCGAAGTGCTCGGCGAACCGCTGGAGGAAGTCGAGCCGTTCGGCCGTGGCGGGGAGGAGCAGCCGCAGGCCCGCCAGTTCGGCCGGTCGCAGAGCGTCGGCCCGGGCGAGCGGGTGGTCGGCGGCGAGTACCGCGTCCACCGGCTCCAGGCGGACCAGCCGGTGGGCGAGCGGCTCGTCCTGACCGTGCGAGGAGAGAGCGTCCGGGGAGCGGTGGAAACGCCCGAACCCAGCGTCGCTCTCCCCACGAAGCAGCGCGCCGGCCACCCCGGGCAGATCCCGGCCCGGGCCGACCTCCACGTGCAGCGGCGGCGGCAGGTCGAGGACCTCCCGGACGGTGCGCAGCGGGGCGAACAGGTGCCCCCAGACGTCGAGTCGTACGGGCCGTGGAGACTCCCGCAGGGCCGCCACTGCGGCGTCCCCGGCGGTCAGCAGCGCGCGGGCCGGAGCCAGGAACCGGGCGCCGGCCTCGGTGAGTTCTACGGTTCTGCCGCCGCGCTCGAACAGCCGGGTGCCGAGTGCCTCCTCCAGCCGGGAGATCCGTTTGGAGAGTGCTTGCTGAGTGAGCGTCAGCTGCTCGGCCGCCCTCCGGAAGTGCAGCGTCCCGGCGGTCGCCACGAAGGCGCGCACCTGGGCGAGATCGAGATCCAGATCGGCAGTCACGACAGTCATCCTGGCCGACAACCATCGGTTGTCAAAGCCCTCGTCCGGTTGTTGGACCGGCCTCCGGCCTGCCCGGTTAGCTGAACACCAGCCGGGCGGCACCGGCCGAAGCACAGCGTGAGACGAGGAACGATGAAGGCATTCGTGGCCACCGGCCAGCCCGACGAGCCGGTACTCCGGACCGAGGTGCCGGAGCCGCAACCGGGGCCCGGTGAGGTGCTGGTGAAGGTGGACGCGTACTCGGTGAACCGGGGCGAGACCTTCCAGCTGGAGCAGCCGGAGGCTGGTTGGCGGCCCGGGAAGGATGTGGCGGGGCTGGTGGTCCAGGCCGCGGCGAACGGCTCCGGTCCTGCTGTCGGCGAGCGGGTGGTGGCACACCCGGCGTCGGCCGGCTGGGCGGAGTATGTGGCGGTGTCGAGCGGTTCGCTGGCGCGGCTGCCGGGCGAGGTCTCCGCCGTCCGGGCGGCGGCGCTGCCGCTGGCCGGGTTGACGGCGCTCCGGCTGCTCCGGGCCGCAGGCTGTGTCGCCGGCCGGCGCGTGCTGCTCACGGGGGCTTCCGGCGGTGTCGGGCACTACTTCGTCGAACTCGCCGCCGCGGCGGGCGCGTCGGTGACGGCCGTCAGTGGCTCGGCGGAGCGCGGTGCCCGGCTGGCCCAGCTCGGTGCGGCTGCCGTGATCCGGGAGGTCGCCGCGGCGGAGGGCCCCTTCGACCTGGTGCTGGAGTCGACCGGTGGGGCGGGCCTGCCCGCAGCCCTCTCCCGGCTCGCGCCGCGTGGCGAACTGATCTGGTTCGGCCAGGCCAGCCGCGAGCCCGCGCTGCTGAACTTCTTCGACTTCTTCGCGGGCCCGGTCTCGGCGACCGTCCGGCACTTCAGCTACGCCGACCACGACGCCCCGGACGCGGCCGACCTGGAGACCCTGGTCCGGCTGGTGACCGAGCAGCGGCTGCACCCCGAGATCGGCGTGGTCGAGGACTGGAGCCGTACCGCCGACATCCTGGCCGATCTGCGCGACCGCAAGGTCCGCGGCAACGCCGTTCTGACCCTCTCCTGAACCCACACCGAATTCCGATCCGAAGGAGCATCAGATGACCGACTCCCGTACCGCCGTGGTCCGCTACGTCACCGCCGTCGCCGAGGGTGACCTGGACGCCGTGGTGGCCGCCTTCGCCCCCGACGCCACCTGGGAGTACCCGGGCGACCTCCCGATCAGCCGCACCTGGCAGGGCCGGGACGCCATCGTCGACGACTTCCTCGGCGGGGTGGGCAGCCTCTTCGCTCCGGACGGCGCCCCGGTGGTCGCCCTGACCAGCGTGATCGCGGAAGGAGATCAGGTGGTCGCCGAGTGGACGGCCAAGGGCACGGGGGCCAACGGCCGCACGTACGACAACGTCTGCCTGGGCATCTTCACAGTGCGGGACGGCCTGATCATCTCGGTTCGCGAGTACACCGACACGCAGTACGTCGAGCGGTCGCTCTTCGCGACGGAGTAACGACCGCAGGGGCAGGCCGGGGCGCCTGCTGGAGGGTTGCCCGGTCGCGTACTGGCGGGGCCTCTTAGCTTGCGACCTCGCGCATGGTTAGCGGTGGCTCGTGGGCGGTTGGCTCGTTGGGCTTGTCGTGGTGGGGACTGCAGCGCGGCAGATGATCGTTTCGGAGCGTCGGATCACGGGCTTGTCGCCGGTGGTGATCGCTGAGCTGGTGGCCGAGTTGGGGCCGGTGTGGCAGGCACGGCGGGACGCCGAGCTGCTTGACCGTCCGCGTCGGCGCGCGGTGGGGGCGGGTGCGAAGTACAGGCTGGTGTTCGTCGGCAGGCTGCTGGCTACCCTGGTCCAACTGCGGCACGGTGTCACGCACGATGTGCCGGCCTGCTGGTTCGGCGTGAACCGCTCCACCAGTACTCGCGCGGTCGGGGAGATCCGGCCTCTGCTCGCCGATCGGGGTTGCCGTATCGCGCCGGGCCTGCGTCTTCGCACTCTCGCCGATGTGATCGCCCACCTGGGGACCACGGGGCAGACCGGCATCATCGACGCGACCGAGATCCGCGTGCGCCGCCTGGCCGCCCACTGCGGCGGCCGCAGCCGGTTCGTCTCCGGCAAGAGCTGGCTGAACGCCATGAAGGCCCTGGTCGTCACCGATGAACGCGGCCGGGTGCTGAAGTGCGGGCCGGGTCCGTCGCGGACATCACGCAGGCGCGCGACGCCGGCCTGGTCGACCTGCTCGCCGACACGATTCACCTGGAGATCCTCGCGGACGCCGGCTGTCAGGGCCTGGGAGCTCAGACCTGCGGCCAGGTCGTCACCCCGCCCCGTAAACGCCGTGGCAAGTACATCGAGCAGGTCCGGTGGCTGATGGCTCATCACGAGCAGGCCCGCTTCGAGCAGTCCTCGCGTCGCATGCCCGTCGAGCACGGAATCGCCCACCTGATGAACTGTTGTCGATCATCACAGGAGCCTATGAATGCCCCAGCGGCTTGGCCGGCGGTCTTCCATCCCAACGCGGGGCGGTCGGTGACCAGACCCAGCCGATCCAGGAGGCGCCGGGAAACGGACGTTGGCCGAGTGCGTCACCGCGAGCAACGGTTGCGCCGGGGCCACTGAGCGGGCCCAGCGGAGGACTTCACCAACGGCCTTGGCCGCCAGTCCGCGGCCGCCGAAGGCCGGGAACTCTGCCCTCGCCGATCGGTGTCGTCCGCTTCAGCGCGGGGTCGACCCATACACGCTGCTCCATGGGCATCAGCCATACACCGCGCTGCTCGTCGCCGAGCTTCTCCCACAACTCCCCGCAGGTCCGCCCGGTGCGCGCCTCCTCCCAGTGCGGGTCCGATTCGAACGGGGCTTGAGGTCAGTCAGGAATCGCACGGAAGGGCTCTGGCCGGGCGGATGGCACACCTCGGGTGCGGGGCGCTCTTGGGCTGCCCCGCACCCGACCGCCACAGGCCCCACAAGCTCGGTTGAACGCGTTCAAATTATCCGTCATGATGCTGCCACAAGGCCCAGGAGCACTCCGGGCCGGGCGCCGCCGTGCTCCCGCACGCCCGGCGCCGGACGAGAGGGGGACACGTGTCCGACACGTGGAACAGGCGTCTCGCGGCCGCCGCGGTCGCGCTGATGTGGTGGTACGAGGGCTTCTGGTGCAAGGTCTTCCCGGGCAGGGCGGATCAGCGCGCCATCGTCGAGGGCGTTCCGCTGCTGCCCGCCGGCGCGGTCACCCCGCTGCTGGTCGCCATCGGCCTCGCCGAGGTCGCGCTCGGCGTCTGGGTGCTCACCCGGCGCCGCCCGTACGCTGCGGCCGCGGTGCAGACCGCCCTGGTCGCGGGCTTCAACACGGGCGGGCTGCTGTTCGGTGCCGAGCACATCCCCGAGCCCGGGCGACTGGTCGTGCAGGACGTCGCCTTCCTTGCCCTGATCTGGCTGTTCGCCGGCCGGAGCGCCGAAGCCCGCCCGGCGCCGGCCGCTGCCCGCGAGGCGGTGGCGACCGCATGAGGCTCCTGCGCACCGTCGACACGCGCGCCACCAACCCAGGGGACGCCGCGATCCGCACCGGCACCCCCCGTACCGGCACCCCCTGGAGCGCAGGCAGCCTGCTCGCCGGGCCGACCGGGCAGCCCCGCCTCCTGTTCGGGCGGATGTACGAGGACCCGGCCGTGGAGCTCGCCGCCTTCCCGTCCGGGGCCCGGGTGCTGTGCATCGCCTCCGCCGGCGACACCGCCGCCGCCCTCGCCGCAGCCGGCCACGAGGTCACCGCACTCGACCTCAACCCCGCCCAGCTCGCCTACGCCCGTGCCCGGCTGGAGGGCGGCGCACCCGCCCTGACCGGGACGGCCGAGCGCCTCACGGCGGCAGGCCGCCGCACCGCGGGCACTCTGCTGCCCGCCTGGCGGCCGGACGCTCTGGAACGCTTCCTGCGCCTGGACGACCCCGCCGAGCAGCGCCGCCACTGGGACTCCGTGCTCAACGGGCCCGGGCTGCGTCTGCTCGCCGGCGCCGGGCTGCGCCCCGCCGGGGCCCTCGCCGCCGCGCTGCGCCCGGGCTTCCGCTGCGTCGTCCCGCGCAGCTTCGACACCGTGCTGCTGCACCGGATCGCGCGGACGGTGTCCCGCCACCCCAACGCCGCGAACGATTGGGCCTGGCGGCTGCTGCTCGGCCGCGAGCGCCCCGGCGCCGCCACGGTGCTGGACACCGGCGGCAACGCCGTCCGGCTGGTGTTCGGTGAGGTCGTGGAACATCTGGAGCGCTCCGCGGCGGACTCGTACGACGCGGTGACGCTCTCCAACGTCCTGGACGGGCCCGGGCCGGCCTTCGCCCGCCGGCTGCGCGCCGCGGTGGAGCATGCGGTGCGGCCCGGCGGCACCGCGGTGCTGCGCAGCCTCCGCGAGCCCGGTCCGGCCGGGCCGGGGCAGGCCGCCGAAGACCGCTCGATGATCTGGGGCAGCGTGCGGGTGGTCCGCATCGGGACGGCCGGCGGGAGCACCCGATGAGGCACCTGCTGCAGCGCCACCCCTTCCCCATGCGGACCCGCTTCGCCCACTCCCTGGTGCTGACCTACGCGCTGCCGCCGGACCTGCTCCGGCCGCTGCTGCCGCCGGGACTGGCCCTCGACACGTACACCGACCCGGCGGGCACCGAGCACGCCTTCGTGGCGGCCGCCCTGGTGGACACCCGGGACCTGCGGCCGGCCCTCCTGCCGGCCGGGCGCGGCATCGACCGCATGCTCACCGGGTACCGGATCTTCACCAGCTTCCCCACCCCGGGCGGGCGGACCATGCGCGGGCTGAAGATCCTGCGCAGCGACACCGACAGCCGGGTGATGGCGCTCGGCGGTAATGTGTTCTCCCGCTACCACTACCGGCTCGCCCGGATCGGCAGCCGGGTGGTCGGTGACACCCTCGAGTTCAAGGTCGTCAGCCGGGACGGCCGCGCCGACCTGCACGTCCGCGCGGACCTGGCCGGGACGCCGGCCGCGCTCCCCGCGGGCAGCCCGTTCGCCACGGCGCGGGACGCCCGGAGGTTCGCCGGCCCGCTGCCCTACACCTTCGAGTACGAGCCGCAGACCCGGTCGATGATCGTCGTCAAGGCCGTCCGGACCCGGTGGGAGCCCACCCCCGTCGCGGTGGAGCTGGTGCAGCGGCCGACCTTCTTCGAGCACGGCCCGTTCGCCGGCGCCGAGCCGGTGCTCGCCAACGCCTTCCACGTCTCCGGCCTCGAGTACGGCTGGGAGTCCGGGCAGCGGCGCGGAGCGAACGGGGCGCAGCTGTGAGGCGGGCCGAAGCGCCGGGCACGGTGCAGCGTCCGCCGCGGCCTTCGGGTGTGCGGGATGTCTTCCGCTACAACTGGCCGCTGTACGCGGCGGGTTGCCTGGCCGCCGGGACGGGGTGGGTGGTCGCCCGGTGCCTTCCGGGCCCGGCCGCGGTCGCGGCACGGGCGGGTGCTTCGGCCGCCGTAGCCCTGCTGGTGAGCAGCACCGCCGCGAGCTGGTGGGTCTACGACCGCTCCGGCCTGCACTCCTTCGACTGGCTGGACGACCTGCTGCCCGGCGGCCCCGGCGCCCACGTCGTGGTCTCCGCCGGGCTGGACGAGGCGAGCCGTCCGCTGGCGGCCCGCCGGCTGGACGCGGCCCAGCGCGTGGTGGACCTGTACGACCCGGTGCTGATGACCGAGGGTTCGATCCGGCGGGCGCGGCGGCGGGTGCCGCCGGTCGCGGGCACGGTGGCGGGGCTGCCGGACCGGCTGCCGGTGGCGTCCGGGTCCGCGGACACGGTCTTCGCGGTGTTCGCCGCGCACGAGCTGCGGCGGGCCGCCGACCGGGAGGCGCTCTTCGCGGAGTGCGTCCGGGTGCTGCGGCCGGGTGGCCGGCTGGTCCTGGTGGAGCACCTGCGGGACGTGGCAAACACGGCGGTGTACGGCCCCGGTGCCTGGCACTTCCTCCCGCGGCGGGAGTGGCTGCGGCTGGCGGCCGGTGCCGGTCTGCGGACCGTCGGCGAGTTGCGGATCGGCGGCCTGGTGACGGCGTTCGCCCTCGCCCGCGGGGAGGTGGCGGACGGTGGGTGAACTTCTCGGCTTGGAAGGCCAGTTGCGGCTGGCCGGTCTCGCCCTGGTCGCCATGGGTGCGGGGCACCTGGTGCTGCCGCGGCTGATCGGCTGGCCGACGGACCTGGCCGGCACCAGCCTGCTGACCCGCCAGGTCGCCGGTGCGCACCTGTTCTTCATAGGGCTGACCTGCGTACTGCTCGGCCTGTTGCCGCTGTTCCTTGCGCCCGAGCTGCTGGCCGGCGGGCGGCTCGGCACGGCGCTGCTCGCCGGGCAGACGCTGTTCTGGGGTATCCGGTGGCTGTTCGAGTTCGCGGTGTTCTCGCCGAAGCTGTGGCGGGGCGACCGGCTGCGCACCGCCGCGCACATCGGGCTGTCGGTGCTGTGGACGTGGGTCACGGCGGTGTTCGCGACGGCACTGGTGTCGGTGCTCGCCGGATGAGACTCCCGGCCACGGCACCGGGTGGCACGGGGGCGGTGCGCGGGTCGTTCAGGACGCGGGTACGGCGGCCTCCGTGCGGTCGGTCACCGACACGACGCCGTCGACGGAGCGGCAGAGCCGCACCACGGGACGCCCAGGGGTCCCGGTGTGGCTTGTGTTCCGTTGCCGCTGATGTGGCTCACAAGGATTGGCCGTCGGGGCCCCGCGACGACTCGCTGCTGATTGGGATGCGCGAACCGAATCGCTCGTACGGACGTGACAGCGAGGCCGTCTGCTGGGACTGCACAGAAGCACGACGAGGAGGGTTCGGCGCCCAAGCTGTGGGCGAGGACGGATGCGGGCAAGGTCGAGCACCACTGCACGGCGATCGACACCGACGGTACGGTGCTGCTGTCCGCCGGGTGCCGAACAACGACACCGGGCTGCTGGAACTGCCTCCCACTCCGCATCAGTCAGTTACACGCGCGTCACGCGACATGGTCTACCGGATCAGGCCTCGGAGCGAGGGCAAACCCCAAGGATTGATCAGGACTCGATACGCGCCCTAGTCCGCGACCTCGATCGGGTGCGGAAGCGGCTCCCATTCAGCCAGCCAGTCGGTGGCTGTCCCGCCGGTCAGCGCGAGGTGGAACCAGTCACTGAAGCAGAGGTCGGAGTCGTACCAGTCCGCCCAACCCCGGCGGAATGCGGAGACGGTCCAGGATCCGTTCTCGTGCGGGACGAGGAAGAGCTGGTCGCCTTCGATCGTGTTCCCCCAGAGCAGGGCCCCGCCGAGACGCATCGGGTCGCCGATCACCGAGAGGCTAGCCGAGGGGCGCGACAAGAGCTGCGAGCGACTCCGGTGCCACGGGCAGCGAGGGTGCAGGCCCACAGTCGAGTTCGCCGGGCCGACCGGTGGACTTCGTCGGTGTCCTCGGCGGTCGTCGGGCGGGGGGTTCGGGGCGGACGCATGCTGGAAGGGATCTTGCCGGTCGCCGTGTGGGAGAAGAGAGGTCTGCTGATGGGTTTCCGGTCTGCGGGTTCGGAACGCTCTACGCCGAAGCGCACCCGAACGAGCGCGACCTGGGTCGGGGTGGCGCTGTTCGCGTTGGTTCTGCTGGTGCTGCTGATCTTCATTCTGGAGAACACCCAGCAGGTGGACGTGGCGTTCTTCGGTGTGCACAGCCACCTGCCGCTCGGGGTCGCCCTGCTGCTGGCCGCCGTCTGCGGGATCCTGCTGGTGGCGATCCCCGGCACCGCCCGGATCCTGCAGTTGCGGCGAGTGGCGCGGAAGAGCGCGGCCGCCCCGGCCCCGGCCCCACCGTCGGTCGACGACACCCTGGCCCCCAGGGAGCCGGGGCGCGACCCGGAGTGAACGAGCGGCCGAGGAGCAGAGGAGAGTGCCATGGCCACCGAGAGATTCGCCCTGGTCTTCCCCGGCGATCCGGGATCGCCCGGTGACCAGGACGTCGTGGTCGTCGAGCCCACCGGCCAGACGGGGCCCGGCGGGCACCCGGTGTACGCGGACGCGTCGGGGATCGTCCGTGCCGAGATCAGCGATCGTGGCGAGGTACGGATGATCGCCAGCGGCGGCCAACAGGTGCCGCGCACCCCGGTGATGGCGAAGCCGCTGCCCTGACCGGTGAGCCGGGGCCGAGGTTCAGTCGGCCGACCGGAGGTGGGTGCGCTGTCCGTCGTGGTCGAAGATGCCGAGGATGTCGGCCGGGCCGCCCTCGGCGCCGATGGCATGGGGAACCATGGTGGAGAACTCGGCCGCCTGTCCGGCCTCGACCACGATCCGCCGGTCGCCGAGCAGCAGTACGACGGTGCCGGACAGCACGGTGAACCACTCCTGGCCCGGGTGGGCCTTCAGCGCGCCGGCCGTGGTCGGCGCGGGGCGGGTGATCCGCATCCTGGCCACGGTGACACCGGGATCGCGGCTGAACCGCCACTGGGTGAGCCCCCGGGTCGCGTCGTGGTGCGGTTGGATCACCACGTCGCGGTCGTCCGGGGCCTCCACCAGCTGGTCGAGGGTGGTGCCCAACGCCCGGGCGATCGAGGCCAGTTGGTCCAGGCTGATCCGGCGGTGGCCGGTCTCGATGCGGCTGAGCGTGGAGGGGCTGAGGAAGCAGCGCTCGGCCAGCTGGTCCAGTGACAGGCCCATCGCGACCCGCAGTCCCCTGATCCGTTTGCGTACCAAGGCGTCGAGAGCACCGTCTTCTTGCGTCATACGCAAGATGCTATGCGATCCGGGCAAGCTCTCGTAGGGTCGGCGACATGGCCCACCACCACTCCCACCAGCACCATGCCGGTCCGCCCGAGCCCGACGAGGCCGGCCTGGCCGCCGTACTCGACCTCGACGCCGAAGTCCTGCACGCCCACCTCGCGGAGCTGACCGCTTGGCTGAAGGACCTCACCGGCGACGCACCCGTCCGGCGGATCCTCGACCTCGGCAGCGGGACGGGGACCGGCACCTTCGCCCTGCTGTCCCGGTTCGCGGACGCCGAGGTGGTCGCCGTCGACCAGTCCCCGTACCTGCTGCGCCGCCTGCTCGGCCAGGCGCACGAGCGCGGCCTCGCCCAGCGGGTCCGTACCGCCGAGGCGGACCTGGACGCCGGCTGGCCCGACCTCGACCCGGCGGATCTGGTGTGGGCGGCGGCGTCGCTGCACCACCTGGCCGACCCCGGCCGGGCGCTGCGGGAGGCGTACGCCGCGCTGCGGCCCGGCGGTCTGCTGGCCGTGGTCGAGCTCGACGGCTTCCCGCGGTTCCTACCCGATGATCCAGTACCTGGCCTGGAGGAACGCCTCCGGGCCGAGCTGTCGCAGCGCCACGCGGAGCAGGTCCCGCACCTGGGCTCCGACTGGGGACCTCGCCTGACGGGAGCCGGGTTCACCATCGAGGCCGAGCGGGTGTTCGGCATCGAGCTGCGTCACCCGCTGCCCGAGCCCACCGGACGCTACGCCCAGGCCGTCCTGGACCGGATGCGGGGCGCGGTCGGCGACCGGCTGGGTGCGGACGACCGGGCCGCGCTCGACGTCCTGATCGACAGCGACGGACCCGAGGGCCTGCTGCGCCGCACCGACCTCGTCGTCCGGGCCGAACGGAGCGTCTGGGTGGCCCGGCGTCCGGTGCACCCGGCCGGGTGACGGTACGTCACGGTGGCCCGACGTCCGCGTGGCCGGGAGGCAGGGGGAAGCGGCGTGTGCGAACGTGGGGTCAGCTGTCCCGAGAGGAGTGGTCATGTCGTCGAAGCGGCGTCGGAAGAAGAAGGCTCGTGCCAAGCGCGGGGCGAACCACGGTCGTCGTCCCCAGTGCTGAGTAAGTGCTGAGTAGCAGTCGGCCCCCGCCGCGGGTAGTGCCCGCGACCGGGGGCCGACTGCTGCGCCATCAGGGCGCGACAATCGGATGGCAATCGTCCGACAACCCGCGACGGCCATGCTGGTCCCCGTAACACCGGGGACGAGGAGGACAGCATGCCGGAGAGCAGCGGACCAGGCAGCCACGCGGTCGTGGCCGGGGCGGGTATCGGGGGGTTGCTGGCGGCCCGGGTGCTGTCGGAGACGTACGAGCTGGTCACCCTGGTGGACCGGGACACGCTGCCGCAGGCGGGTGTGCCGCGGCGGGGGGTGCCGCAGAGCCACCACGCGCACGGGGTGCTGTCGCGCGGGTTCGAGGTGATGGAGGAACTGTTCCCGGGGCTGGGGGCGGACCTGGTCGCGCAGGGCGCGCTGGTGCGGGACGCGCAGGCGGACGTGCGGTGGTTCAACGACGGGCACGAGCTGAGCGTGGGGGATTCGGCGCTGCCCTGTCTGATGGTCAGTCGGCCCGCGCTGGAGACCTACGTACGGTCCCGGGTGGCCGCGCTGCCCGGGGTGGAGATCCAGGACCGGTGCGAGGTGCTGGAGCCGGTGGCGGACGCGGCCGGTACCCGGATCACCGGCGTCCGGCTGCTGCGGGTCAACGCCGAGCCGCAGACGGTGCCCGCCGATCTGTTCGTGGACTCCACCGGGCGCAGCAACCGGGGTGTGGCCTGGCTGCGCGGTCTTGGCTACGAGCCGCCGGAGGAGGAGCGGGTCGACTCCAAGGTGGTGTACGTGACGCGCGAGTACCGGCGGCGACCGGGGGAGGCGTCGGCCGACGCGTACGTGGTGGGCGCCTCGGCGTCGGCGCCGCGCGGTGGGGTCGCGCTGAGCGCGGAGGGCGACCGCTGGCTGGTGACGCTGTTCGGGATGAACGGTGACGACCCGGCGGTGGATCCGGAGGGCTTCCACCGGTTCGCCGAGCGGCTGCCGGTGCCCGACCTGCACCGCCTGCTGGAGCGGCTGGAGCCGCTGACGGAGCCTCGGGCGATGCGGATCCCGGTGTCGGTCCGCCGGCACTACGAGCGGATCGACCGGATGCCGGCGGGCTACCTCGTCTTCGGCGACGCGTTCTGCCAGTTCAACCCCTCGTACGGCCAGGGGATGACGGCCGCCGCGCTGCAGGCGGTCGCGCTGCGGGAGTGCCTGGCCCGGGGGAGCGGGGCGGCGGAGGTCCGGGAGTACTTCCGCCGGGCGGCGCGGGCGGTCGGCGTGCCGTGGGACATGTCCGTCGGCGGTGACCTGCGGTTCCCGTTCGTCGAAGGCCAACGGACGCTGCGGGTCAAGCTGCTCAACCGGTACGTGGCCCGCCTGCACCGGGCGTCGGCGGGGGACGCGGAGGTGGCCCGGGCGTTCCTGGCGGTGGCCAACCTCAAGTCGCCGCCGCAGCAGCTGTTCGCGCCGAAGGTGCTGGCCAAGGTCCTGCGGGGCCGCCCGGCCGGAGCCGGGCCGCGGTCGGCGACCGCCTCGTCGGCCTCGCTTCCGGCCGGGGGCTGAGCCGCTCCGGGCCCCTCCAGCGCAGGGGCCCGGCTGACGCTCGGTCAGGCGGCGCGGTCCGTCCGGTCGGAGTGGTCGGGGGCGGACTGGAGGAGCACCTGTCGGAGTTCGGCGGTGCACATCATGAAGCCGTCCGGGGTCGGCAGGTGTTCCAGGTAGTGGGCGAGGTCGGAGCCCAGCGCGAAGACCCGTACGGGGGTGCCGGCGGCGCGGGCGGATTCGACGACCTGGCGTACGCCGTCCAGGACGGCCGGGTGGCGGGTCTGGTAGGACTCGGCCACCAGGTGGTTGCTGCGGTCGGCGGCGAGGTAGAACTGCACCAGGTCCTTCACACCGACGAACAGCTCACCGGCGCCCGCGGCGCAGATCGCCGGGGTGGCGTGCACCGCGGCCGGGGTCTCGATGAACGCGGAGAGCGCCACCTCGGGCGGCAGTTCCAGGTGGGCCCTGAGCTGGGCGAACTCCTCGGCGTCGTTGAGGAACGGCACCGAGAGGTGGACGCGGCTCGCGTCGTCGCCGAGCCGCTCGCGCAGTGAGGCGAGCATCAGGTGCAGCGCGTCCCGGTACTCGGCCGAACCCAGCAGCCAGCGGGCGCCGTGCAGGCCGAGCTCGGGGTTGGGTTCGACCGCGACCGGGGCCAGTCGGGTGACGCCGGCGGCGTGGTCGGAGCGGAGGTCGAGCAGCCGCAGCACCAGTCGTTGGTCGGGCAGCAGCGCCTCGGCGAAGGTGCACAGCCGGTCCGCGACGGCCCGTCCGTAGGCGGCGATGGCGGCCGGGCCGCCGTCCAGCGCGTCCAGCGGGCGCAGGCCGGCCGCGAGGCAGAGGAACTCCTCCCGGATGAAGAAGGACTCGACCCGCTTCGCGTTCGGCCCGCAGGAGTTGACGGTCTGGATGTCCTGCAGATCGGCGATCACCGCGCAGGCCGAGCCGAGATCCTCCACCGTGGGGCTCCCGGCCGACCGTCCCGAGGCCCCGGCGTCCGGCTCGGACCCGATGACGATCGACTGGCTCTCCAGATGCAGCGTCACCTCGCCGACCAGGTCGGCGAGATCGGCCTGGTCGACCCGGAGCACGGGGATTCCTCTGCCCCGGCAGAGCGACTGCATGTGGCCGGTCAGCCCGCCGGAGCCGCAGACGACCGCGCTCGCCGCCACGATCGCCTCGTACAGAGCGGCTTCCAGGGAAGGGGCGACGAGGATGGATCCCTCGCGTGGAGTTCTCGTGCGATTGCAGGTGCCGCGCAGAACGCTCTGCGTGCCACCGCTCAACAGGAATCCCTGAATCCGTCGCCCGCTCACCTAGTCCTCCAGCTCCTCGGCGTTCGCCAGCCCCAGTTGTCGGCGCAGCTGACGTGGCGTCACGGAGATGTCGGTGAGCCGTTCGACAGCGGCGCGGTTGACGACCGCCCTGATCAGACGGTCGTACTGGGAATCATCCGGTTGGAGGGTCAGAAGTTCGCCCACGGATCGGAGTCGGGTGTCCAATTGAGCATCGATCAGTTCCCGCTCACTTCGAGACCGGGTGGCCAGCCTCTTCGCCTCCAGGAGAACAGCCTCCTCGAAGCCGTCCGGGGTCGCTTCCTCGAACTTGCTGACATGGCCATGGAATTGAGCCATGTTTCGGGCCAAATCGTCTTCCCGGAGTTCCAGCTGCTCGATCGCGCGGGCGGCTACCGCGATCGAGTGGTTCTTGATGGCGGCGAGATTGAAGGTGAAAGCGCCGGTCCGGCCGTTCCGGACGATCTCGTCGCCCTCCCGCAGCACCCCGACCGCGGAGATCGGACCGGCCGGCTCCCCTTCGGAGGTCAACAACGCGCCCTGGCCGTCGACCTCCAGGCCGCGCCCGGTGCGCGCATGGGGGACCGCGATCCCCTTCCGGAGGAGGTTCCGCCAGAGCGACTGGCCGACCCGGCTGTAATCCGACTCCCGGCCGAAGTTGGAGACCACCAGGTCGGCCTCGATGGAGTGCTTCTCCTCCGGGGCTGTGACCGAGACCACCAGCCGACCCGACTCCGCCGGCGCGATCCCCTCCACCTTGCCGACGACCAGCTGCACCGGCCCGTCCGCCTGGTCCATCGCACGCTCGATGACCGACATCGTGTACTCCACCGCGCCGACCCGGAACGCGGCGATCGCGGTACCGAACTCGTCCAGCAGGCACCGCAGTTCCGCCGAGGGAATGCGGTCGAGGGCCTCTGGGAGATGCGGCTCCCAGGCCTTGGCCACCCGCTCCGCCACCACCACCGGGTCGACGTCGGGATGGTCCCGGAGGACCGCCGAGCACGCGGACTCCCACTCGGCCCTGACCCGGCCGAGGAACTCCTCGCGATCACGGTACGGCTCCAGCAGCGAGCTCGGGCAGGGCAGTTGGAACACTCCGTGCTCATGGCCGCCCGGGTACGTCCGGAACATCGTCCCGGTTTTGGAGATCAGGTGGATCCGCCCGGTGTGGCCGCGTCGGAGCAGCAGGCCCGCGGAGTCGTACGCGCTCAGGACGGACCCGACGATGGCGACCGTCGCCTCGGGCGGCAGCGCCACCAGCTTGCGGACACCCGCCGCGGAGTACGGGTTCCGGACGAAGGAGGCGTGGGCGCGCACCCCGGCGGCGAAGGGCGGATCCCGCTGCTCCAGGCCGGTCGCGAGCACGACGTGGTCGGCGAACAGCACCGTCGGCTCCGGTCCCTCCCCGGCGGAGAGGCCGCTCGCGGCGAGCTGGCGCACCGTCACCTCGACCCCGGTGTTGCGTACTTCCAGGTCGACCGCCTCGCCGTCCGCCTCGATCAGCACGACGCCGGGTAAGGCCTCCCGCCTGGCCTCGGCCAGCCGGTCGACCAGGTAGTCCTGGAAGATCCGCCGGGGCGCGGGCCCCTGCTCGACGAACTCCAGCTCGGCCCAGGGCGCCGGCCAGTCCCGCCGGTCGGCCTCGTGGTTGGCCCAGCGGACGAAGTCGTGGACGTCCTCCCGGAACGCCGACATCCGACCCGCCTGGATGTTGAACACGTGATCCCAGGGATTGCCGTCCCGGTGATAGGCGACACCGGCAGACCGGTAGTCGGAACGCCGCTCCAGCAGGACCACTTCGAGCGGCCTGCGGGCGAAGCGGAGCAGCCGGATCGCCGTGGCGGTGCCGGCCAGGCCCGCCCCGACGATGAGCACCCTTGGGCACATGCCTGTTCGACTCATGGTGAAGCCTCCCGTGTGAGGGATGGGAACCCGGGCTCTGCTGTTGGGGGAGTGCGACCCCGAAGGGAAGGGGATGGTCCGGGCACCAGGCTAGGGGAAAGGGTGCCGTCGGCAGGGCGTGTTGTGCAGGGTGATGGTGCGTCAGGTCGAGCTTGTTGGTGACGAGTTGTGTGTCCGGGGACGCCGACGGCCCGCCCCTCGGTGAGGGGCGGGCCGTCGGCGTCGCGGTCAGAACGAGTGGTAGCCGACCAGGTCGACGATGAGCTGGGTGCTCTGCGCGCTGCCGTTGTAGAAGGAGAGCTTCCCGTCGAGGACCTGGACCACCATCTGGTTCGGGACGGTCTGGCCCGCCGTCCAGTTCAGGTTGGAGGCCAACGGGCGGGCCGCGCCGTGCGGGTGGACGGTCAGGTAGCCCGCGGCGCCGGTCTCGGTCACGGTGGTGTTGAGGGTCACCGAGGTGGCTTCGGCCGCCGCGCAGACCGGGAGGTCCAGGGTGCCGGCGGCCGGTACGGCGGCGGCGGGCCGGGGCGGGGCCTGGCAGAGGGTGGGGGTGTCCGCGCGGGTGTCCAGCAGTCGCACCGGCGTCATCGAGTGGTAGACCTGATGGCCCTGGTCGCTGTGGTAGCCGGCCACGTCCGCGACGAACTGGACCGTACCGCTGCTCCCGGCGTAGAACGACACCTTGCCGTCCACCACCGGGACGGTCACCAGGGTGGCGAGGGTCCGGCCCGCGGTCCAGTTGAGGACCGAGGTCCCGGGCCGCGGCCGGCCGTGCGGATAGACCGTCAGGAAGCCGGTGCCGGTGCCGTCGGTCACCGTGACGTTCATGGTCACCGCCGTGATGCCGGCGGCCGGGAGGCCGTTGACGCCCGCCACCTGGAGGTCGACGGTGCCGCCGGGGCCGACCGGCGCCTGGGTCGCGCCCGTACCGGTCCGGGTGTCGAGCGCCCTGGCCGGAGCGGTCGGGGTGAACCCGCTGCCCGAGACGCCGTAGTAGCCCGCCAGGTCGGCGATCAGGTGGACGCCGTAGGGGGTGTGCGGCACGAAGCCGACCGTGCCGTTGGCGGCGACCGGTACGGTGACCTGGTTCGAGACGGTCTCACCTGCCAGCCAGTTGAGGTTCGAGGTGCCGGACCAGCCGTAGAGCGGATACACCGACAGGTAGCCCGAGTCCCAGGTCTGCGGGACCGTGACGTTCAGGACCACCGCGGTCACCCCGGTGGCCGGCACGCCGGCCCGTCCGGTCACCTGCAACTCCAGGTAGCTGTTGACCTGTTCGTTCGCGGGTGCGCCGATGCCCAGGCGAGTGTCCAGCACCCGGGTCGGCCCGAGCGGGGTGAAGGCGGTGCCGACGTTGCGGTACTCCTGCGCACCCCGGTCGCGAATCCCGGTCCCGGTACCGGAGTTGGGCGTCAGCGGATCGTCCTCGAAGCCCGGCTCGTACGGCTCCGGGGCGAGCAGGCCCGGGGCGTTCTCGTCGGCCGAGTCGACCGTCGGCAGCGCGGCGGCGTGCCGGTCGCCCCGCTGCGGGATGTGCGGGTTGGCGAAAGCGTCGTGCACGCCCTGGCCGGTGGCGGCGGTGAAGGCGGCCCGGTCGCTGTACTTGGTGCCCGACCAGGCGTACGCCGCAAGGCCGTTGGCGGTGTCGAGGACGTTGTAGTCGACCTTGCTGCCGGTGACGGAAGGGGCCGACACCCGGACGGCGGCGGGCCGCTCCTCGGCGCAGCTGCCGGGCAGCGTCCCGTACGCCTCGACCGGTGAGATCACGTTGTTCTCGACCACCGCGCCGGGAGAGGCCCCGGCCAGTTCGATGCCGGCCGTGCAGAGCGCCTGGACCGAGTTGGCCACCACGACCGTGCCGGGTGCGTCGGTGACCGAGACGGCCGCCCCCGTACCGGCCTTGATCCGGTTCGTGGACACCACGGTGGCCGAGGCCCCGCCGTCGACCGCGATGCCGGAGCCGATGGTGGAGGTGAGGTCGAGCTTCCCGAGGGTGACCCGCGCCGAGCTGCCGGTGACCCGGACCGCCGCGCTCTGCGCGCCGGTGACCGTGCCCCGCAGGACGGTGATGTCGGAGGAGTTCTCGACGTGCACGCCCTCCTGGCTCGCGAAGAAGTCGATGCCCTTGATCAGGACGTGCTGCGCGCCGGTGACCGAGAGCGCCCGCTCCGTGGTCTTGGTGCCGGTGCCGCCGATGACGGTCTTGTCGTTGTCCGTGACCGACACGCCCTGGCCGAGAAAGCTGATCGGGGCGTCGGCCCGGCCGGACCGGGTGATGTTCACGGCCTCGGGGTAGCGCCCCGGCCCGATGATCACCCGCTGGCCGGGCTGAACGGCCGCGGCCGCTTTGGTGATCGTGCAGTAGGGCTTGGACTGCTCGCCGGTGCCAGTGTCCGAGCAGTACATGCCGGGGCGGTTGTCGACGAAGAGATCGGCCGGAGTACCGGACGCGCTCGCCGCTCCGACGGCGGGCAGGGCGAGTGCGCTCAGCAGCACGGCGGCGCTGAGCGCGGCTGTTCGAGTCTTGATGATGTCCCCCGTGGGGCGAAGAGTGACGAGGTGTCAGGTCGCCCTCCGGCGACGAGGCGGGGGACAGCGTAGGCAAGGGCGGTGGACCTGCCTACCTCGAACCTCTTAGGTGGACGTCGCATCGTGAGGGTGCTACGTCGGGTGCGGCGGGTCGCGGCCGCTCTCTTGAGGCGGCGCCCTATGGTGGAGCAGCGATCTTGGCCGCTGGGAGGAGCCGATGTGCTGGAGCGCGGAGGCTGATCTGGTCACCGGTGCGGTGGTGGCCGGTCTCGGGGTGGCCTGCCTCAGCGGAGTACGCCATCGACGGCAGGTACCGCTGGCGGCGCTGCCCCTGCTGCTCGGTGTGCACCAGCTGGTGGAAGCCGCGGTCTGGCTCGGCGGTGAAGGCCGGATCGACCCCGAGGTGGCCCAAGTCGCCCGGGTGATCTGGGCGTTGATCGCGATGCCGGTCCTGGTGACGCTGGTCCCGTTCGGCGCCTGGTACGCCTCGGGGCGGCCCCGGCGCCTGCTCCCGTTCCTTTTGCTCGGACTCGCCACCGCGGTGCCGCTGGCCGCGGCGGTGCTGGCCGGCCCCGTGACCGCCGAGGCCCACGGGCACACCCTCAGCTACGCGGTCGGCCTCCCGTTCGCGCCGCTGCTGCTGATCGCGTACCTGCTGGCCACGCTCGGCCCGCTGGTCCTCAACCCCGACCCCGCCCTGCGGCGGCTCGGGTGGGTGATGGCCGTCGCCGCGCTGATCTGCGCCGTCCTCTGGCGGACCGCCTTCGCCTCCACCTGGTGCGCGCTCGCGGCCCTGGTGAGTGTTCTGCTGCTGCGCTGGGTGCGGCAGCCGGCGGTGGCGTGAGGGAAGTGGGGGCGGCACCTCCTCGGGCCGGGCGGGTGAGCCGGCTGGTTGGATGGGCGGCATCTGGCCCAACGGGATGGCGGGTGTGTGTCTCGCGATCCATGATCACGACATGAAATCACGGACCGTATTCGGGGCCATCGCCCTGGCGACCGCCGTCCCCCTGTTCCTGGCGGCCCCTGCTCAGGCCGCCGAGGCCCAACCCTCGCAAAGGATCGGCGGCCTCCTGAAGCCTGGCGCCGACGAAGACCTCGCGATCGCAAACGGGGGCCCCGTCGGTCCGGGGCTCGGCAAGAAGTCGTTCGCGGACATCATGGACCTCGACGCAGGGATCCTGGCGATCGCCTCAGGCATCCTCAACATCAACGGAAAGGAGGGCATCATCGCATCGCCCGGGAAGCTCCTCGGCAACCAACCGCCCAAGAGCAGCAAGCTCGTCCCCGCTGCCGAACAGGACGGGGTCAAGTTCCACAACATCGACGTAGTCAGCTTCCTCCCCGGCGTGGTCGACGAGTCCTGGATCCTCGCGTTCGGAGGGAAGGCCACCCACTTCGGGACTGACAAGTAGTCAGGGAGTTCCTGGAGTTCGCGGAGTTCATCGGTCTCTTGGACGACTGGTCTGGGCCGCTCACTGCCCCGGGTGGTAGACCGGCACCCGAGGTCGCACGCTCGTACCTGTCCGCCGTAAGGCGTGACCAGCCGCCCGGCGGACAGGTCATAGCTCGGCTTCACCGCTCTGGAACCCGCACAGATGGCGAGGTGCCGTACGCCTGCGGGGGAGAGGGGACGGGGAAGGGCTTGAGGGGTCCCTCCCTACCCCTGGGCGGCTGTTCAGCAACGCAGCGAGCATGACCATGCAGCTGAACGAGCATGGGTATGCGACGGCGGTCGCGGGTCAGGCCAGCTCGCCAGGGAGGCGGTCCACCGGCCGTGCCCGGGTGGGTCGTTGGAGTGGGTGTCCAGGTGCTCCCGGCCCTCTGCGGTCCCGACGCCCAGCTCCTGCCACATGCGGCGCCGCTGTCCGGAGTGTCGAAGTCGGCTGCCGGGCGCATCGTCGACCGCAAGGCCCCGGCGATGGCGCCGCAGCAGCGAACCGGTGGTGGCGACCAGCGCGGCGGCGGCCAGGTTCGCGGGCAGGTCGGTGATCAGTGCCACAAGGGCCCGGTGTTGCCGCAGTTAGCACCAGAGCAATCGCCGGATGCCGCGGTCAAGATCAGCCCGAAGACGATGAGAGCCAGGACGATCCAAGCTACATGGGCGAAGTCATTGCCAGATGGGATTTTCCGACCGCTGCTCTGCGGGACCTCCTTGTGGCTCTCGGGCTCGCCACTGGGTCCGTCGTGTCCCTCTGCCGCCATCGTGTCATCCCCCCGTCGCGGTGCGTCCTCTCATGGCACGACGTCAGATCTCGTCCGTCAAGGCCTGCGGCGGGTTGCTGTCGAGAAGAGCCGCACCGGCTTGGCGGATCGTCGCGGACGGGGAGGGAGTGGACGCTGCGCTCTGGCCGGCTCAAGGCCGACGGCGTTAGGCGGACACCAAACGGCCCGCCCCGGAACGGGACGGGCCTGGTATCAGCCTGACGGCCGGAAAATCTGCACGGGTAGAGGGAATCGAACCCCCGGCTCACCGCTTTGGAGGCGGCTGCTCTCTACCGGACTGAGCTATACCCGCACGAGCCACCCGGCCGGACTTGAACCGGCGACATCCGTCATCTGCCGGTGCTCTGCTGGTCTGAGCTACGGGTGGTCGTTGGTCCTGATTCTGTGGCACGGCCTGCGCAAGGGCCACAGGTTTTCGGGCCCCGTGCCGTTGTGAGCCCTACCGGCTGTCAGGTGGCCTTCACGGCACGGGCCCTGTGCACCGCCGTCATTTTCAGCGCAGCGGCCCGAACCCGTCCGGGAGCTGTTGGTGATACTCGTGCTGGCGCTCGGGCTGCTGGTGGGCAGGCTGGTGCTTCGGCGCTGCGGTGGTACTCGGTACCGTCCTCGGAGCGCTGTGTGCCGCTGCCGATGATCCGGAGCGGGTGAGCTGACGTCCGATCAGGCGACGGTCGAGTGACCGTGGATCATCGACATGAGCAGCCCGTGGGTCTCGGCGTCGGCGGCCACCACGAGTCCGCGGCCGGCCGGTCCGACCGGGGCGCTGTCGATGCCGGTTACCACGCAGCCGGCGGCCCGGCAGAGTGCGATCCCGGCGGCGAAGTGGACGCTCGAGGAGAGGTCGCCGCCGTCGGTGACGTACGCGGCGCGCTTGCCGGCCGCGACCCAGGCCAGGGCCAGCGTGGTGGACACGACCCGCGGCCGGAAGTGTTCGACGAACCCGGGGTGCCCCATCAGTTCCACGGCCCGGAAGCCGGGTGCACTCGGGAACGGGGGATCGAGGTTGACGTCCACCAGCCGGGTGGCGGAGGTCGGCGCCAGCGGCGTGTCGGTACCGTCCTGCCGCACCCAGGCGGTCACGCCGTCCGTGAAGAAGACCTCGCCGCTGAACGGGTCGGCCACCGCTGCCGCGCCGTCGCACAGCGACACGTTGACGGCCACCAGCATGTTGCCGACGGCGTAGTTCAGCGTGCCGCACAGGGGATCCACCAGCCACTGGCGCACCGCCCCGGTGACACCCTGCTGCCCGCCCTCCTCGCCGAGCACCGCGTCCTCGGGACGTGCGGCGCGGATGACGCCGAGGATCGTCCGCTCGGCCTCGACGTCGGCGGCGGTGGCGAAGTCCCCGGCACCCTTGTCGAAGCGGCGGAGGCGTTGGCCGTACATGCCGCGCACCACGTCCGCGCCGGCCTGTGCGGCGGCTATCGCGACTCCGGCGTCGTCAAGACCTGTGTATGACTCGATCATGTCCTGCAGGGTACCGACCGTCAGGGCCTCGCAGGCCCGGATCTGACGCTGTCACAGGTGTGTGTGATCATCGCCAGCATGACTGACGTGCACGCCTCCGACTACATCTGGTTCCGCGAGGAGTTTCCCGGCCTGGTCGAGTCCTACTGCCTGACCTTGGTCGAGGGAGTCTCCGCTGAGGGGCTGCTGCGTCGCCTGGGTGCGGTGCAGGGCCGGCCGGTCACCGGAGTCGACGACGCGCTGCTGGCCTTCGACGAGTTCGACGACCGTGCGGACGGCGCCGACCCGGCGCTCGCTGAGCTCGACGAGGACCTGGTGGCCGTCGGCGTCACCGAGCTGGACGGCTGGGCCGTCGTCGTCGAGCAGTACGGCAACCTCGGCATCACCCGGGAGGTGATGGCCGCGCTGAGCGAGGGCACCCGGCTGGTCGCGCACTACCGCAACATCAACGCGGTGGACCACTTCTACTGGCAGGAGGGCGGCCGCACCCGACTGCACTTCGAGCCGCTGTTCGCCGCTCACCGGGACGGTCCGGATGCCGCCGACCCCGAGGTCGCGACGTTGCTGGCGGCCTGCGGGTTCGACCTGCGGGAGAGCGACGACCGGGACTACCGCCTGCACATCCCTGCGGCGTTCGCCCTCGGCGAGCGGCTGACGGGCGTCCGGCTCACGGCGGAGGTGCTGCGCACGGCGACGTTCGTGATCGGCTACGCACCCCAGCCGTAGGCGAGCGATGAGACATCTCGTCGTATTGGCTGGGGAGTTGGGCCGTACGGGTGGTCCGGCCGTGCGGGTCGACTGCTGACGTATGCGAACCACTAGCTTGACTTCCAGTCAGGCCGAGTGGTCGGCCTCGGCTCAGGAGGAGTGCCATGCGCAGAATTCCCGTTGTCGCAGCAGCTGTTGTGTCGGCCTTCGTGCTCACCGTGGCGGGATCCACAGCCACGGCCGCGGTGCCGCGAATCGCTCAGCGCTACCTGAATCTGCATCAGTGTGTGTACGTCGGCGGTGGCCAGCACTACACGAACGTGCTGCCGAACACGGCCGACAGCAGCACCAACACCGGTACCAGGGTGGCCGATTCGGCGGACACCGTGCTCTCGTGCGGGCCGGGCGGCGGAGGGTGGTCGTTGGCTCCGGCGAACTCGGCGGTGAAGCCCTTCGACCTGACGGCGGGTCGGTACCTGAATCTGCACCAGTGCGTCTACGTTGCAGGTGGTCAGCACTACACCGCAGTGCTGCCGAACACCCCGAACCTCAACTTCAACACCGGCAGCAACGTCTCGAACACGGCGGACACGGTACTGAAATGTTCTCCGGGCGACGTCAGTTGGCGGCTGAACCTGGCCAACTCGGGGGTGAAGTCCTTCGACCTGGCGGGCAGCCGGTTCCTCAACCTGCACCAGTGCGTGTGGACGACGCAGGGCCAGTACTACATGGGCGTGCTGCCGAACACCCCGAACCTCAACTTCAACACCGGTACGAACGCGGGGAATTCCGCCGACCGTGCGCTGAAGTGCATGCCAGGGCATGGTTGGGCGATCGACGACGTCAGGTCCGCGTTCCGGCCGTTGGGCAGCTGAGGCGAGCGGGTACCAGGGCCGACCGTCCGCGGTCGGCCCTGGCGTCGAAGGCGACCCCTAACGGGCTCAGAGCGCGGCCGTCACGAGGATCTCGACCAGCACCTCGGGGCGGTACAGCGGAGCCTGCACGGTCGCCCGCGCGGGAGCGGCGTCGGCGGGCACCCAGGCGTCCCATGCCAGGTTCATGGCGTCGAAGTCCTTGATGTCCGCGAGGAAGATCTCCGCGCGGAGCACCTTGCTCTTGTCGCTGCCGGCCTCGGCCAGCAGCCGGTCGATGCCGGCCAGCACCGCCTTCGTCTGCCCCTCGACGTTCAGGGCGATGTCGTCGGCCACCTGGCCGGCCAGGTACACCGTGCCGTTGTGCACCACGGCTTCGCTCATGCGCTTGCCCGCGCCGAACCGCTGGATCATGGGCTGACCTCCGTAGATCGTTCAGAAGCGCCGATGGTACCGGCGCCACCGCACCGCCGTCGGCGCCGTCCAGATGGGGGACCGGACCCTGCGGCTGAGGGGTGATGGTGTGGTGCCCGGCCGCCCGATCCCGGCCCTGGCAGGATGGCGGCATGGAACGTGTGCTTGGCATCGGTGGATATTTCCTGCGGGCCGCAGACCCGGCGGCCCTGAGCGCGTGGTACCGCGACTGCCTGGGTCTGGACGCCGACGAGTACGGCCTCTGGCGCCAGGAAGCCGGGCGGACGGTGTTCGCGACCTTCGAGTCCGAGACCGACTACTTCGGGTCCCGCGCCCAGCAGACCATGCTCAACTTCCGGGTCCGCGACCTGGCGGCGATGCTCGCGCAACTGCGCGCCAAGGGCGCGGACGTGGCCGAGGAGACCCAGGACATGGAGGGCGTCGGCCGATTCGGCTGGGTCACCGATCCCGAGGGCAACCGGGTCGAGCTGTGGCAGCCCGTCTGACCGCAGCGCGAGTGGACGTTCGAAGTGACGGGGCCGAAGGGGCTGGGGGCGGCGTGGAGATCGGCAGTGTGATCGGTGGCCGGTATCGGATCGATGCCGAGCGGGTGCCGGGGATCTGGATCGCGGAGGACACCGTGTCGGGGCGGCCGGTGGCGGTGAAGACGCCGACCGGTGTCCCGGGGCCGGCCGCTCGGTTGCGGCATCCGGGGATCGTCGAGGTGCACGAGGTGGGGGAGCACGACGGGACGCCGTTCCTGGTCATGGAGTTCCTGGACGGATACACCCTGGGCGACCACCTGCTGGACGGCTGGTACCCGGCGGCCACGGTGGCCGACTTCGGTGCGCAGCTGGCGGAGGCGCTGGCGTTCGCGCACCGGGCGGGGACGGCGCACGGCGGGATCGAGCCGGACCGGCTGCTGCTCACCGGGGACGGCACGGTGAAGATCCTCGGCTTCGGGACGGTCCATCCGGCACCGGTGTCGGATCTGCGGGCGCTGGGGAGCACCCTGCACGAGCTGCTCGGCTCCCCGCCGCTGCCCGGTTCGCTGGGGGAACTCGGTGAACTGGTGCTGGAGTTGCTGGACGAGCCGCCCGGGCTGAGCGTGGAGCGGACCGAGGCGGTGGCTGCTCGGCTGCGTCGGCTGGCGGGGGCGCCGGTGGCCGAGGAGGAGCCGGCTGCTCCGCCTCAACGGACGGTGGCGGAACGGCAGTTCTGGATCTACGGGCAGCCGGGTCGGCGTCCGCTGGGGTGGGTCCTGTGCGCGGTGATCTGCGCCGGGCTGGTGGCGGTGGTGGGGTACGCGGTCGGGGTGACCGTCTGACTGCGGCTGTGCCGGGCATTCGGCCCTTCGGGTGGTGCTGGGGCGCGGCTCCGTGTCTCGCGCCGGTTGCCGTCTCATAGTCGGATGTACCGACCACGAGACGAGCTGACGATGCGCCTTCCCCGCCGAACGGCCGTGCTGCCGACCGCCGCCCTGCTGGTCGCCGCGGCGGCCTGCTCCGCGCCCGTCCCGCAGCCGTCCGCCGCGCCGGTGGCCGCAGCGAGCCTGCAGCCGAGCCCGGTCCCCAGCCCGAGCCCCACCGGACCGCGGCCGTTCACGCTGGTCGCCTCCGGGGACGTCCTGCCGCACACCGAGATCATCCGGCAGGCCCAGGCGGACGCCGGCGGCACCGGGTACGACTTCGGGAAGATGCTGGCCGGGATCAAGCCGGTGGTCGCCGATGCCGATCTGGCGATCTGTCACATGGAGACCGTCTACGGCGCCGAAGGCGGCCCGTTCACCGGCTACCCCACCTTCAAGTCACCGCCCGAGGTGGCCCGGGCCCTCCGGGACACCGGCTACGACTCCTGCTCGACCGCCTCCAACCACACCCTCGACGCGGGCTCCGCCGGCATCGGCCGCACCCTCGCTGCGATGGACGCGGTCGGCCTCCAGCACACCGGTTCGGCCCGCACCGAGGCCGAGGCCGCCCGCCCCGCCCTGCTGACGGCCGGCGGCGCGGCGGTCGCCCAGCTCGCGTACAGCTACGACACCAACGGCATCCCGCTGCCCGCGGGCCAGCCCTGGGCGGTCAACCTGATCGACCGCGACCGGATCCTGGCCGACGCCCGCGCCGCCCGCCGGGCCGGCGCCGACATCGTGGTGGTCAGCGTGCACTGGGGCACCGAATGGCAGGACGAGCCGAACGAGCAGCAGCTCACCCTGGCCAAGGAGTTGACCGCGGCACAGACCGGCGGCCGCCGCGACATCGACCTGATCCTCGGCACCCACGCTCACATCCCGCAGGCCTACGAACAGGTGAACGGCACCTGGGTGGTCTACGGCATGGGCGACCAGATCGCCGGCGACATGTACAACCACTCCGGCGCCCTCGACCCCCGCGGCAACCAGAGCTCGATCGCCCGCTTCGCCTTCACCCCGCCGAGCGGACCGAACCAGCCCTGGACCGTCAGCAAGGCGGAGTTCATCCCCCAACTGATGGACCTGGGCACCCCCTACCGGGTGCTCAACCTGAACGAAGCACTCCGCCGCAACCCCGGCAACGCCGCCTGGGCCAAGGCCCTGGAGCACATCCGCGCCGTCGTGCTCAGCCGCTCCGGTGCCGCCGCCGGGCTCACCATGGGCTCCTGACCGACCCGGCCAGGGGCCGGTCGTGCTCCCAGGGCCAGCCGGTTTCGATGCCCGCTTCCAGGAGGGGGATCAGTCGGAAGGCGGCGTCGGTGAGGCCGCCGAAGGCGTGGCGGTTGGCGCTGCCGGTGGTGGTGGCGCCTGCTCGGTAGCCGGCCATGTTCCACATGTAGACGGGGACGGTGGCCGGGATCAGGTCGTCGATGAGGGTTTCGGGCATGCCGCCCCAGTGGCCGTGGCAGTTGGAGGGGAGCCAGCCCGCTCGGGTCTGTTCGTCCGTCACGATGACCACCCGGTGGTGTCCGGCGTAGTGCTGCTTCACGGCTGACGGGATGTCGGTGCCGTCGATCTGGCCGAACGCCTCGATCAGGCGCAGCACGCTGCCGCCCCGGGGTACGGCGACGACCTCGCTGCGCATGCCGAACTGGACCAGCGTCGGCGACTCGGCCCGCTGCGCGAGCGCGGCGCCGAAGACGGCGGCCTGCTCGGCGAGCGGGATGTCCGAGCTGTTGCGGGTGGAGTAGCCGTAGCCGGGGAACATCGACGGTGAGCGGTCGACCAGGATCAGCGTCCGGCCGGGCAGCGCGGGCACGTTGCCGAGCGACAGCGCGAGCGCCCGCTCCAGGGCCTGGCCCCAGCGCAGCGACGGTACGTGCTTGTACGCCGCCCAGTAGCGGAACGGGAACTGGCGCGAGCGCGCCACCTCGCCCCGGTCGCTGATCCGTCGTGCCACCTCGGCGGCGACCTCGTCGCTGACGCCCGCCTGGTCGAAGTTGCGCAGGTTGCGCACCAGCGCCATTGGGCCCATCGACGGGATGACGGCCTCCCAGACGGCCGCGTCCAACGGCCCTTGCAGCCAGCCCGCCAGCGCCTCCCAGGTCATTCCGGCCGCCGCCAGCCGCTCCGCGCCACCTGGGCCGGTCACCAGGGCCCGCCGCTCGGCCACCGGAGTGGCCAGCAGCGCGTGGTGAGCGGTGAGCAGCCGGTCGGAGGCGGGCGGGACGGCGGCTTCCGGGTGGTGCCGCCGGTCCAGCGCGTACGCGAACAGCTCGCCCTGCCACGGCTTGGCCGGGTCGGGCGAGGGGTGGGTCAACTCCAGGACGTCGCCGAAGCGGTAGCCCTTGGAGGCGGTGTCGTACTTGAGCAGTGCCCGGCCGTTGTAGAGCCGCCGGACGGCGTCCGCGACGCCGCGCTTCACCGGCTTGGGCAGGGCCCGGCCGTACTTGGAGGTCCAGTATGCGAGCAACTCGCCTGGCTCGTCCGGGCGTTGCAGGACGGCGTCGACCACCTGGCGGGAGAGGCCGGGCAGTTGGGCGTCGAGCCGGGCCCGGGTGAACTCGGCGGCGCCGACCAGCGCGGCGGTGCGCAGCTGCGCACCGTACCGCAGCCAGCGGAGCAGGCCGAGGGTCCACTCCGGGTCCTGGACGGCGAGTTGGCGGACCAGCGCGGTGTAGCGGTCGTCGCGGTCGCCGCCGTTCTCGTAGAAGGTGTCCTGGCCGACAGTGTTGGCGACCGCGAGCAGGAAGAGTTCGGACTTCTCGTCGCGGAGGAACCCGGTGCCGCCCTGGTGGTTGACGGTGCGCTGCCCGGTGGTGGACACGGGCGAGGCGGCGGCCGGCCGGGCCTTGCGGACGTTGAATCGCGACATGGTGAAGCCCCCTGCGACGGACTGACGGAGAAGAAGCAGGAGGCACGGCAGAGCGGGGGTGCCCGAGATCGGATGGGCGACGGTAGGTGAGACGTCCGCTTCAAGGTGCCGAGGGCACTCCACGAAGTAACCGTTGCCCGCGCACCGGGCACCCCGGCGCTGTGCCTCCCGAGATCAAGGTGGCGGTGGTGTCGCGGGCTCGAACCGCAGCGCCCCGAGGGGCGCACTACCAGAAGTAACCACTGCCGACGCACCGGGAGGTGCGGACGTACTTGTTCAGATGTGGTGTCCAGAGATCAGAAGCGGCTGAGGTACAAAGCTGCTCTACCGAACTGAGCTACACCGACCCGAGGTCGATGACGGGACTCGAACCCGTGACCTGCCCATTTACAGTGGAAGTAACCTCGGCCTGCGCACCTGGACGAGAGTGACGATAGACGGCGAGCCCGCCCGTCCGCATCCGAGTTTCACGCAGGAGGAGACGGCGGGAGCTGGAGCCCGATCGCCTCGGCCGCAATGGTCATGGCGGCGTCGAAGTACGCGGGGTGGTCCGTGATCACCCTGTTCAGGTGACCGAACAGCTCGAAGCTGATCGTGCCGATCAGGGCGATCCACAGGGTGAGCGACCGTTCCACCAGGTCCGCGTACGGCTCGGCCGGCGCCCCGCCCGCGCTGTCGAGCACCTGTTGGGCAACGAGTCTCGGCCCGGGGAGCGGCTGGGTGGGGGGTGGCAGGAGGCCGGAGGCGTGGGCCTCGACGACGAGGCCGGCCATCAGGCGGGTGACCCGGGTGGCGGGGTCGACCGTGTCGGTGGGGGCCTGGTAGCCGGGGACGGGGGAGCCGTAGACCAGGGCGAACTCGTGCGGATGGGCCAGTGCCCACTGGCGGACCGCCCGGCACGCGGCAAGCCAGCGCGTCCCCGGGTCGCCGGAAACGGCCGCTGCCGTCTCGGCCGCCGCTCCGATCGCGTTGAACGCGTCGATGATCAGCGCGGTGAGCAGTGCGTCCCGGCTGGGGAAGTAGCGGTACAGCGCCGAGGAGGCCAGACCCAGGTCACGCGCCACCGCGCGGAGCGACAACGCGGCGGCCCCGGTCTCGGCGAGCTGCCGGGTGGCGGCTTCCTTGATCGCGCGAGTGAGCTCGGCGCGGGCCAGCTGCCGTGCGGTCTGCGATGCCGTCATGCCGTCCATCCTGTCATTCAAGAGCAGTGCACACAAGGGAGAGCGGTGCTCTTGACTTACTCCCACCGCTACGAGAACACTTGTCCACGAAGAGAGCGCTGCTCTCAATGTTCTCCAGGAGGACTCGGATGGCACGGCACATCGTCATCGGCAAGGGCCCGGTCGGCGCCGCCACGGCGCGACTGCTCGACGAACAGGGGCACGAGGTCGTCGTCCTGAGCCGCTCCGGCGGCGACGGGAGTGTGGCGCTCGACGTCACTGACACGGCGTCACTCCGGCAGGCCACCAAGGGCGCCGAGGTGATCTACAACTGCGCGGGCCCGGCCTACCACCGCTGGCCCACGGACTGGCCGCCGATCGCGAACGCCCTGCTGGACGCGGCGGAGTCCTCCGGCGCGGTGCTGGTGACGACGGGCAACCTGTACGGCTACGGCCCCGTCGACGGCCCCCTCACCGAGGACCTGCCGCTCGCGGGCACCGGCACCAAGGCCCGGGTCCGCATCGGCATGTGGCGCGACGCGTCGGCCCGGCACGAGGCCGGCCGGATCCGCATGACGGAGGCGCGGGCCTCGGACTTCTTCGGGCCCGGCGTCACCGGGACCGGCCACCTTGCCCAGCGGCTGATGCCGGCGCTGCTGGCCGGCCGGGCAGTCCGGATGATCGGCAACCCGGACGCACCGCACAGCTTCACGTACGTTCCTGACATCGCCCGCGCGCTCGTACGGCTCGGTGCCGACGAGCGGGCCTGGGGGCGCGCCTGGCACGTACCCACCGCCCCGCCGCTGTCGACCCGGGAGGCGGTCCGGCAGCTCTGCCGGCTGGCGGGTCTGCCACCGGCCAAGGTCGGCCGGATCCCTTGGTGGCCACTCCACCTGGCCGGCCTGGTCAACCCCATGCTCGGGGAACTGCGGGAGGTGCAGTACCAGTTCGACCGGCCGTTCGTGCTCGACTCCCAGGCCTACACCGCGACCTTCGGCGAGGCGCCGACCCCGATCGACGAGGCACTGGGGGCCACCGTCGAATGGTGGCGGGCGAGGCTCGGTCGGTAGCGCCATGTGCCAGGATGCCGGGCATGTCTGCTCGTGCACTGAGCTTCGGCGCTGTCGCGGAAGCCTACGAACGGTTCCGGCCCGGGTATCCCCGGGAGCTCTTCGACCAGGTGACGACGTACGCGGGCCGACCGGTGCGGACCGCCCTGGAGATCGGTGCGGGGACGGGCAAGGCAACCCGTCTGTTCGCCGGGCAGGGGGTCGCGGTCACGGCGACCGAGCCCGACGCCGCGATGCTCGCCGAGCTGCGCAAGGCGGTGCCCGCGAACGTGCGGACCGTCCGGGCCGCGTTCGAGGACCTGCGGGCGGGTGAGACGTACGGGCTGGTCTATGCGGCGGCGGCCCTGCACTGGACGCGCCCGGAGGGCCGGTGGTCGCGGGTGGCCGCGCTGCTGGAACCTGACGGTGTGTTCGCCTCGTTCGGGGGACCGGTCCAGCTGGCCGACCCGGCTGTCGAGGAGTCGGTGCGGGTGGCGCGGGCGCCGTTCCTGGAGAGTGACGAGGTGTCATCTCCCGACGGGACGGCTCCGGAGGAGGAGATGCAGTGGCCGGGTACGGAGCTGCTGCTGTCCCCGTTGTTCTCCGACGTCCGGCAGCACGTCATCAAGCGGCGGATGACCCTGGGCGCCGCCGACTACGTCGGTCACCTGTCGACCGTCTCGGCGTACCTCCAGCTGCCGCGCCCGAGGCAGCTGGAGGCGTACGAGGCGATCGCGCGGGTGCTGCCCGGGACGGTCGAGATCGCCGCCGACATCACCGTGCATCTCGCGCGTCGGCGATCCGGGCAGTAGTCAGGGGGTTGGGGTCAGCAGTGGCCGGCCGGGTGTTCGCGGACGACCAGGTCGGTGCGGCCGGGGGTGGCGTCCAGCCAGAGCACCCGGGTGCCCCGGTCGGCGGCCGCCTCGTACTGGCCGCCGCGGTTGCAGGAGACCCGGACGGGCGTGCCTCCCGTGATCGGCAGCTGCCAGAGTTTGGGCAGCGCCGCGTTGGTCCAGCCGTCGGCGGGCCGGCTACCCGTGGTCCGGAAGGTGACGGCCTGGTCGGAGGCGGTGAGGGTGGGGGTCGCCGCGGCGTACGGGGAGTCGGCGGGGAGCAGGTCGGTGACGCCCGAGCCGTCCAGGGCGCCGGAACGGATCGCGCTGCGCGCGGTCGGCCCGGCGGGGGTCTCGGTCCAGAGCAGCCGTCCGCCCGCGAGGAGGGTGGAGCTGATGCTGCCGGCCGATTCGTACCGCGCGGTCACCCGGCCGGTGGCGAGTGACCGGACGGTGGCCGCGGACCGCTCCTGCTGCCCGGTGGTCCACCGCTCGGTCCAGCCGAGCAGGCCGTCCTTGAGGGTGAGACCGGAGGGGCGGTGGCCGTCGGGCAGCGGCAGTTCCACCGGCGCGGCACCGTCGCGGGACAGGCGGATGACGGTGCGTCCGGTGGCGAAGTCCTCCGCCAGGAAGGCGATGTCACCGCCGGAGATCCGGACCTCGCCGAGCTGCTCGGTCCGGGAGGCGAGCAGGCTGCGGACCGGTCCGCCGGCCAGTGGGCGGGTCAGCACCTCCATGCCGAACTTGCCCTCGGCGTCGGGGCCGACGGCCAGCCAGGCGGCGGACCTGCCGTCGGTGGCGGCCCAGCTGTGCCGGCGGCCGTCCTGCGGGCTGAGCCGGGTGGGCGTGCCGGGGCCGGCGGTGGAGCCGGTGTACAGGGCGGGGTCACCGGTGCCGGTGGCGTTGCCCATCACCCAGCGCCCGCCCGCGACAGCGGGGGCGGCCATCGAGGTGGGGATGGCACGGACCAGCGCGCGGCTGTCCGTCCCGAGCCGGGACTCCCAGCCCGCGCGGATGCCGTGGGCGTCGAACGCGGCTGCCACCGTACGGAGTTGGGCCCGGCTGAGGTTCATCGAGCGCCCGGCGGCGAGCACGGCGTCGCGGCCGTCGACGAAGTCGTCCAGCGGGGTGAGGTACTCGGCGAGCGCGCGGTAGACCAGCCGGTCGGCGGTGAGCGGGTCGAGGGTGCGGCGCAGGTCCCAGAGTGCCCCGGAGAAGATGGTGGAGTTGAGGTGCACCCCGCCCTGGTCGAGGCTCGAGTCGGTGCCGAGGTAGTCGTCCACGGTGGTACGGCGGTCGTCGAGCCGACGGCCCGCGCAGCTCTCCGGGGTGCCGGTGCGGCACACCGCCTCGCCGAGCAGCGCGGCCTTCGGGTCGGTCATCGCCATCCCGCGGGCGGTCACCTCGACGGCGTTGCCGAAGTAGTCGGCCAGCGCCTCGTTCATCGCGCCGCTCTGCCCGGCGTTGACCAGGGCGGCGGTGTGGTCGATGACGCCGTGGGTCATCTCGTGCCCGGCGATGTCGAGAGCGACCGCGAACGAGTGGTACTTCGGCCCGCCGCCGCCGTAGGTCATCATGCTCCCGTCCCAGGAGGCGTTGATGATGGGCTCGCCGTCGTTGGTCATGTTGACCAGCGAGACGATCGGGGCGCCCTTGCCGTCCAGCCCCTCCCGGCCCAGCCGGTCGCGGTAGAAGTCGTACACCAGGCCCGCGTTGAGGTGGGCGTCGGTGGCGCCGCCGGTGCCGGTGGCGGCGGGGAAGTCGGCGGTGGGGGAGGCGGCCGGGCGGAGGTCGGCGGGCAGGCCGCCGACGAAGTCCACCAGGTCGCGGCCGGCCGCGTCGTAGGTGGTGATGGTGGCGGGCCGGGTCCGGTCGACGAGTTGGTGGCTGCCGTCCGGCAGGCGGGTGGTGTTCACCTGCACGCGGCGGCCGTAGGCGTCGGTGGCGGTGCCGGTGGCGGGCACTCCGACCGTTGCCGCCCGGGTGCCGGCGGGGTACGGGGCGCGGGCGTCGTGGGCGAGGGCGATGCCGCCGACGGTGGCGTCCACGTACACCTCGCGGGTGGTCGGCCGGCCGTCGGGCCGGCGGGTGCTGCTGCGTACGGTGAAGTGCCGGGCCAGCCGTCCGGTGCCGCCGGGCAGCACCACCAGGCCGTGGTCCTCCGCGGTGGCGCCGGACCGGGCCCGCGGGTCGGCGAGCGAGCCGAGCGCGAGGCCGCGCAGCATCGCGTCCGGGACGGCGGCGGTGGTCGGCGCGGTGAGCCCGGTGAAGTACTTGCCGCCGGCCGACTCGACCCGCTGGTCGGCGCCCGCACCGGTGAGGCGGACCAGGTACTGCGCGCCGAGCACGGGCACACCGCCGTGGTACTGCTGGAACCTGACGGTGTGTCGCCCGTCGGCCGTGCGCTCGGTGCCGACCTCGGTGAGCTGCCCGGGGTCGATCCGGTACCGCTCCGGGTGGGCGGCGAGCTGCGCCAGCGCGGCTGCCGCCGGGGTGCCCTCGGCCCGTTCGGCCAGACCGGTGACCAGCTGCGGGGCGGCGGTCTCCCGGCCGGCCACCAGCGCGGGCACCGGGTCGGGGTCGGGTGCCGCGGCGGCGGGTGCGGCGGGTGCGGCCAGGGTCAGGCTCAGCGCGGCGGTGACGGCGAGGCCGAGCGCTTTGGGGGTGCGGGACGGGTGCGGCACTGAGAGGTCCTCCACGGAAGCCGGGATCGGTGACGGTTCGTCAGTTCGATACTTGATCGCAGACGTTCGAAAAATCCAGGCGTTTGCCGGTGAATGCAGAGAATCCGGGAGATACGTGCACGTTCGGGCGGCGGTGGCCTGTCCGAACGGGCAGAACGGCCCGCCTGTCCCGGGCTGGGGGCTCCGAACTGGTCCACAGGTCCCGGGACGCATCCGGGACCACGGCCTCATGCCGCTGGGCAGGTCGAATTCCTAACTTGGGAGCACGCGTTGAGCACTCGGCCCGGGACACCGGTCGGCAGCTCACGCAAGCCGGGCCGTCGTCGGCGGCCCCGTCCATGAGCCGGGACCCTCCCGGCCCGTGTGTTCCGACAGCGAAGTACTGGAGAATCCCAGATGAGTTGGAACCAATTCACGCTCTCCTCGACCGGAAGCTCGGACCAGGGTCGGTGCAGGACAGGTTCTGGTACGAGGGCAGCAACTGGCAGGGGTTCGAGCTCGCGCCCGCCGGCAGCGCCGCCATCACCAGTGGCGTCGCCGCCGTCTCCCGCATCCCCACCAGCATGGAGGTCTGGTACGTCGGCCTGAACGGTTCGGTGCAGGACCGGTTCTGGTATGAGGGCAACAACTGGCAGTCCTTCGAGCTCGCACCCCCCGGCAGCGCCTCCACCCACACCGGCATCGGCGCCGTCTCGCGGATCCCGGGCAGCATGGAGGTCTGGTTCGTGGGGGCGAACGGTTCGGTGCAGGACCGGTTCTGGTACGAGGGCAGCAACTGGCAGGGGTTCGAGCTCGCGCCTGCCGGCAGCGCCTCCATCACCAGTGGCGTCGCGGCCGTCTCGCGGATCCCGGGCAGCATGGAACTCTGGTTCGTCGGCGGCGACGCGTCCCTCCAGGACCACTTCTGGTACGACACGTCGAGCAAGAACTTCGACCAGGACGTCACCACCGACATCGCCATCGGAGGCTCGGCGCACGTCGTGATGAGGCAGGACGGCTTCTTCTCGTTCAGCACGCACGCGCACGACAGCGGTTTCGACAACATCGACTACACGATCTCCGCCGCCGTGATGACGCCGGACGGAACCGTGTTCACCTTCCAACACTCCGGCCACACCGAAGGAACCGTCGCCGGCCTGCCCTTCGGTACTCCCGACCGCAACGACGACTTCACGTTCGTCGGCAACAACCCGCAGATCACCGAGAAGTGGGACGGCATCCTCAACGGCACGTTCAAGGCCAGCCTGGAGGGGACGGACACGCTCGCGGCCGGCGTCACGGGAGCCCTCGGCGACCTGGTGAACGCGATCGTATCCGCGGCGGGGAAGGCCGCGGCCGAGGCGGTCATCAAGCTCGTCTTCTGACCTCCGGCTGGTCCCTGCGGTAACCGGCCCCTATCCCAAGGCATCGGCCCGGCTCCCTCCCAGAAGCCGGGCCGATGCCACGTCAGCGCCGTCTCGTCATGGCTGCCGGCATCCACGTCGACGAGGGCAGTCCGGCTCCCGTCGCAGTACCACCGCCACCTACGGCCGTTCCGCGGTTCGGGGCGTGTCCGTCGGGACTCCGAGCGTCAGGAACGCGAATCCCACGACCTCGCGAGATCCTCGCAGCCAGGTGGTGCGGTGCGCGTCGAGCCTGGCACGCTCGGCGTCGGCCTCCGGGTGGTTGCTGTTGGCCAGCAGCCACTCCTCCGCGTCTGCGGCGAACCCGGACTCGAAGCTGTCCCACTCGCCGCGGGTGGACGTCTCGATGCCCAGCGGCCGGAAGCCTGCTGCTACGGCCTGATCGACGAGGTCCGGCAGGTGGAGGCAGGTGTCGACCGTGCTGCCGGGCCACAGGTTCGTCAGTTCCTCGGCGGTCGGGGTGCGTTCCCAGATCTCGCAGGAGAACAGCAGCCGACCGCCCGGGTTCACCAACGGCCGGAGGGCCTGAAGTGCGTCCGGAATGCTGCCGAACGCCTGATACGCCCCTGAGCTGATGACGAGGTCGGCGGGCGAGAGGTGCTCCCTGGCGTCACCTTCGACGAAGGTCGCCCGGTGGGCCAGTCCGCGTCCCGCCGCGTTGCCGCGTGCGCGTTCGACGTCGGGGCCGTGCAGTTCGACGCCGATCCCGTGCGCCTGAGGCGCGGCATCCAGCACGCGGAGCAGGAGCTCGCCCCAGCCGCAGCCGAAGTCGGTCACCGACGCCGGCTTCCTGGAGGCGAGTTCGGCGACGAGTCGGTCGGCACGCGTGGTGGACAGGGGAACGTGGAAGGTGAGGCGGCGGGCAGCGCCGAAGCCTGAAGGGTTGGTCATCGCCGGGAGGGTAATGGCGCGAACTACCGTACTGCCAGCGGATTTTCACCCGCCGTCAGCTCCTCCCCGGGGCAGTCCGCCTCGGCGTGCACTCGTCGCCAGGCGCCGGATATGTGGGTGCGGCTTTGTACCGGGCGGGGTTAGCGTGGCGGTTTTGCGGATCGAGGAGGGGACTGCGGTGCTGGTCATGCCCGGGCGGTGGACGTCGACGATGGAGCTGCTCGCCGTCGAGGCGGCGGGCCGGGGGATGGCGGTGCGCAGGGCGGAGGAGTCCGGTCTGGTGGGCCCTGCGCACTGGTACGGCGGTCCGGTCGCGGGTGCGGGCCTGGCGGACCGGCTCGGGTTCGCGCTGCTCGAACCGGTGGACGGCTGGTTGGCCGAGCTGCCGGAGGAGTTCACCGGCCGTCAGGTCCGGGCGGCGACCGTCGCGGAGGCGTGGGCGCTCGACCGGCCGACGTTCGTCAAGCCGCCCCGGGACAAGTCCTTCCCGGCGGACGTCTACGCCGACGGCTCCCGACTGCCCTCCGACCTGGACCCGGTGACACCGGTGCTGCTGTCGGAGGTGGTGACCTTCGCGGCCGAGTACCGGCTGTTCCTGCTGGACGGCCGGATCGCCGCGGCGAGCCGGTACGCGGTGTTCGGGCGACTCGACCCGCGCCCGCTCGGTACGGACCGGGCCGTCGCCGCAGAGATCACGGAGTTCGCCGACCGGCTGGTCGCCGTGGCCGGTCACACCCTGCCGAGCGCCGTCGTGGTGGACGTCGGACAGCTGCTCGACCCGTACCGTCCGGGCCACCGCTGGGCCGTGGTGGAGGCCAACATGGCGTGGTTCTCGCACGCGTACGCCGCCGATCCGGCGCGGGTGCTGGACGTGGTGCTGCGGGCGGCGGGGCCGCGCGAGCGGCTGCTGCCGGGGGACCTGGCGTTCGTCCGGCACTGATCCGCCCGGCGTGAGCATCGGCCCTGCCCGTCCCTGCCCCAGTGGCCACCTTTTTGTGCGTACTGGGCAGGGACGTGCGGTGCGACAAGACTGGTGCCCAGAAGGGCGAAGGGAGATGACAGCAGGTCAGGAGGCCGACAGTTCGACCTGTGCGACCTGTCCGGCCTGCTCGGCCGCCATCCGGCCGAGGCGTTCGTAGCCCAGGTCGGAGACCGGGCCGAGGGCGTCGGAGAGGCGGCGGCCGAAATCGCTGAGGGAGTAGACCGTCTTCAGCGGAAGGACGTCGTGCACCTCGCGGTGCACCAGGCCGTCGGACTCCATCTCGCGCAGGGCCTGGGTGAGGACCTTCTCACTGAGGCCGGGCAGCCGTCGGCGGAGTTCGGCGGGGCGGTGCGGGCCGGCCTCCAGCAGCCAGAGCAGGGACGTCTTCCACTTGCCGTCGATCACGGCGATCGCGGCGGTCACCCCGCACACGTTCGGGTTCACGGCCTGACTGCGCGTCATCTCTTCTCCCCGGGTTCCTCGTTGTCCACCACCATGTCTACAGGAGATGAAGTATGTCCACCAACCACACCCAGCCCACCGTCACCGTGCTCGGCCTCGGGCCGATGGGACGTGCTCTGGCCGGTGCCTTCGTGGCCGCCGGCGTCCGCACCACGGTCTGGAACCGCACCCCGGGCCGGGACGCCGAACTGGTCGCCCGGGGCGCGGTGAGCGCGGCGACGGCGGAGGAGGCCGTGGCGGCGAGCGAGCTGACCGTCGTCTGCGTGGTGAACTACGACGCCTCGGACGCGGTGCTGCGCCGGGCGGAGGTCGAGGCCGCGCTCAAGGGCCGGGCGGTGGTCAACCTGACCGCCGACGCGCCGGACCGGTCCCGGTCCACGGCCGCCTGGGCGGCGGAGCACGGCGTCGAGTACCTGGACGGCGCGATCATGACGCCGGCCCCGAGCATCGGCACGCCGGAGGCGGTCTTCATCCACAGCGGGCCGGCCGACCTCTACGAGCGGTTCGCGCCGGTGCTGGCGGCGCTCGGCGGTACCCACACCCACCTCGGCGAGGAGATCGGCCGGGCGGCCGGCTTCGACATCGCGCTGCTGGACATCTTCTGGACGGCGATGGCCGGGTACGTGCACGCGCTGGCGCTGGCCAAGGCGGAGGGGATCAGCGGGCGGGAGCTGGCGCCGTTCGCGCAGGGGATCGGGGCGATCCTGCCCCCGCTGTTCGCGGAGTTCGCCGAGGACTTCGACAGCGGCAGCTACTCGGGCGCGATCAACCCGCTCACCTCGAGCGTCTCCAGCATGGCCCACGTCGTGCACGCCGCCGAGTCGCACGGCATCGAGTCCGGGGTGATGCGCGCCGCCGAGGGCCTGGCCCGCCGGACCATCGCCCTCGGCCACGGCGAGGACGGGGTGAGCCGCCTCGCCGAGGTGCTGGGCCGGCGCTGAGACCCCTTCGCCGGCGGCTACCGCTCGGGGGCCGGGGCGGGGACCAGGCCGTCGGCGACCAGGCCGCGCAGGACGGCCTCGGAGAGGGTCTGAACGGCCGTCAGCGGCCGGACCATGACGGTGAACTCGTTGATCCGGCCGTCCGCGTCGAACTGGAGCTGGTCGATGCCGTGGATCTGCCGGCCGTCGACAGTGGTGCGGAACGGCAGGATCACGCAGGGGGCGGCGGGCCCGCCACCGGTGGTCTCGGCGGTGCCCTCGAGCTCGCCCAGGTAGCGGAAGTCCTCGAAGGTGCGCAGCAGGACGCCGAAGAGCCCGAGCACCAGCGGGCGGCTCTCGAACGGGGCGAACTTCACCGGGCTGTAGAAACGGATGTCCTCGCTGAACAGGTCCTCCAGGGCGGCGTGTTCGCCCTTCTCGACGGCGGTGCGGAAGCGGTCGGCGGTCGACCCCACGGGTCCTCCTCGATAGTCATCGATCTGAGTAGTCAGTTTCTTGAGTATGATGCAGCCGCGGACCTCGGAAGGGAAGGGGCGACGGAGATGGCACTGCGGCACGCCGTACTGGCCGCGCTGCTGGACGGCGAGTACAGCGGCTACCAGCTGGCGAAGGCGTTCGACATCGGCGTGGCCAACTTCTGGCACGCGCTGCCCCAGCAGCTCTACGCCGAGTTGGCCAAGCTGGAGAAGGAGGGCCTGCTGTCGGGCCGTCAGGTGCTCCAGGAGGGGCGGCCGAACAAGCGCCTCTTCACGGTCACCGAGGCCGGCCGGGCCGAACTGGAGGCGTTCGCGGAGACGGTGGCGAAGCCCTCGTTCATCCGGGACGACCTGATGGTGAAGGTGCAGGCCGCCGACCGGATCGGCACCGCAGCGGTGATCGCGCAGCTGGACGAGCGGGCGGAGGTGTCCAGGGGCAAGGTCGAGTTCCTGACCGAGCTGCTCCGGACGCTGCGCGGCGACGCACCGGAGGACGAGTACCTGCGTCACGGCGAGCGGATCGGGCCGTACCTGACCTGCCTGCGCGGCGTGGCGTTCGAACAGGAGACCCGGGACTGGTGCCTGCGCATCGCGGCCGTCCTGAGAGCGCGACAGGAGAACCGTGCCGAACACGCCTGACCCCCAGACCCGTACCTACCTCCGCTACGTCGCCCTCGGCGACAGCCAGACCGAGGGCGTCGGCGACGGGGACGATGTGATCGGTCTGCGCGGCTGGGCGGACCGGCTGGCCGAGCAGCTGGCGGCCGCCGACCCCGCCGTGCAGTATGCCAACCTGGCCGTCCGGGGCCGGCTGGCCGGGCAGGTCCGGGCCGAACAGCTCGGGCCCGCGCTCGCGCTGCGCCCGGACCTGGCCACCGTGGTGGCCGGGGTCAACGACCTGCTGCGGCCGGGCTTCGACGCGGCGCGGGTGGCGGGTGAGCTGGAGGAGATGTTCGCCGCCCTCACGGGGGCGGGGGCGCAGGTCGCCACGGTGACCTTCCCCGACATCGGACGGATCGTCAGCTTGGCCAAGCCGCTGCGCCCCCGGGTCCTGGAGCTGAACGATCACATCCGGGCCGCCGCGGCGCGGCACGGTGTGGCGGTGGCGGAGACCGCGCTTCCGGAGGCCACCACCGATCCCCGGATGTGGAGTACCGACCGTCTGCACGCTTCCCCGCTCGGCCATCAGCGGATCGCCGAGGCCGTGGCGGAGGCCCTCGGCCTTCCCGGCAGTGACGACAGCTGGACCCGGGGGTTGCCCGCGCAGCCGGTGCCCGGTGCCCTGCGGGCCGCTGCCGCCGAACTCCGTTGGGCGGGCGCGTTCCTGGGCCCCTGGCTGGCGCGCCGTATCCGCGGCCGTTCCTCCGGTGACGGGCGCTCCGCCCGCCGTCCGGCGCTCCTGCCGGTCGTTGCGGCGGGCTGACCGGTCATCATCTCCCGGGATCGGGGCGGTAGTCGGGCGGTCGTGTGACGACGGTCACTGCGACGCCGGGGCCGGGTCGGACAGGTCTAAGGTGAGGAACTTCCGTCCCCCCCGGAGCGAGGCGAGGCATGCGCGCCCAGTTCGTCCTGTCGGAGATAGGCACCGGCCTGCGCCGGAACCTGACCATGACCGTCGCGGTGGTGATCAGCGTGGCGATGTCGCTCGCCCTGGCCGGCGCCAGCCTGCTGGTGCGTGACCAGGTCAACGCGATGAAGGACTTCTGGTACGACAAGGTCGAGGTGAGCATCTACTTCTGCACCAAGTCCGATGCCAGGATCGCCGAGTGTGCGGCCGGTGCCGCCACCGACCAGCAGATCGCCGAGGTGCAGGAGAAGCTGGCGAAGCTCCCGCTGGTGCAGAGCGCCACCTTCGAGAGCTCGCAGCAGGCGTACCGGAACTGGACGGAACGCTTCCCCGCGAGCCCGCTGATGCAGGCGGTGGGCGCGGAGGCGCTGCCGCGCTCCTGGCGGGTCAAGCTGACCGACCCCACCCAGTACGAGGTGATCCGGAGCGCCTTCGCCGGCCGCCCGGGCGTCAAGTCGGTGGAGGACCAGAAGAAGGTCCTGGAGAAGCTGTTCGGACTGCTCGGCGCCCTGCAGAAGGCTGCCTTCGCGATGATGGTGCTGATGCTGTTCGTCGCACTGCTGCTGATCGTCAACACCGTACGGGTGTCCGCGTTCAGCCGACGGCGGGAGACCGGCATCATGCGTCTGGTCGGCGCCTCCAACCTGTACATCCAGCTGCCGTTCATCGCCGAGGCGGCTTTCGCCGCGCTTCTCGGCGCTGCGCTGGCCTGCGGCATGCTGATCGGCGGGCACTACTTCCTCCGGCGCACGCTGGCCGATCAGCTCGGGTTCCTCCGGTTGATCGGGCTGTCCTCGGTGCTGTCGGTGATCCCGCTGCTGATCGCGGTCGGCATCGGCATGGCGAGTGTGGCGGCCTTCGTCACCCTGCGGAAGCACCTCAAGGTCTGACGCCGCCTCAGCCTGCCCCTGCCCGGTGGGATCGGTCATCGACGTGTCGACACCGACGCTGAGCTGTCGCAGTGCTCACCCGAGCCCTGGCGGGGTGTCCAGCACCCGGAAGGAGATGCCCGCCGCGACCAGCCGATCGATCAGGGGCCGGCCCATCGCCACCGCCGTGGTCGACTGTCCCGCCACGGGCGGCAGGTCGTCGTACGCCAGGCAGAGCGCCGACTCGGCCAGCATCTTCGCGGTCTCCTGGTAGCCCGGATCGCCTCCGGACACCTCGGTGAAGACCGTCCGCCCGTCCTCCGCCCGCGCCACGAACCGGACGCTGAACCAGGACCGCGCCCGCTGCTCCGCGCTCGGCCCGTCGCCGGGCTTGCGCAACCGCCCCAGTGCCCGGCGCAGTGGCGGCAGTTGGGCGGCGAGGACGAGCAGCGCCACCGCGGCGCCGCCGGCCAGGGCGATCGGCAGCCGCCGAACCGCCGCGTAGTGCGTGTAGCCGAAGTCCGGGCCGTACCCGTCCAGTGCGGCGGCCGAGCGGGACACCACCTGCGGGTCGATCGTGGGCATCGGCACCGCCCAGGCCCGTACCGGCCGTGACCGGTGCGGTCGGCCGATCGGAGTTCGCACCAGCCGGCCCTTCGGCCGGGGCTCGACCGCGCGGCGCGCCCGGGCGGCCTGTGCCATCGCCCGCAGCCGGGAGAAGGCCGTCATCGCCGAGGCGAAGGTGCCGCCCGAGACGGTGCCGCCGGCGCGGACGAAGCCCGCCACCGAGAGCCGGCCCGCCGGGCCGCCATGGCGCAACAGTTCCTCGACGGTGAACAGGACGCCGAGGTCGTGCGGCACCGAGTCGAAGCCGCAGGCGTGCACCAGCCGCGCGCCGGTCGCCAAGGCCCGCTCGTGGTGCCGCAGGTACATCCGGTCGACGAACTCCGGCTCGCCGGTGAGGTCGACGTAGTCGGTGCCACTCTCCGCGCAGGCCGCCACCAGTGGTTCGCCGTGCCGCAGGTACGGGCCGACCGTGGACACCACCACCCGGGCCGAGGCGGCCACCTCGCGCAGCGCCTCACGGTCCGCGGCGTCCGCGACCAGCAGCGGGAGGTCGGCGCAGCGCGGGTCGATCCCCGCGAGCTTCGCCCGGACGGCGGCCAGCCTGCGCTCGTCCCGCCCGGCGAGCGCCCAGCGGCAGCCCTCGGGCACGGTCCGGGCCAGGTACTCGGCGGTGAGCCCGCCGGTGAACCCGGTGGCGCCGAACAGGACGAGGTCGTACGGGCGCGGCGCGGTCATTGACAGTCCCTACTCGCGGGTAATCGAGTGGGCCACGCTAGGAGCCCGTCGGGGCACTGTCAACGGCGGCGGGCCTCGGCGTGAGGGCTGATGGACGTGGATGTGGACGTGGGCGGTCGTGCGGTCGGGTTTTCGGGTCCCTGCCGCACGGCCGCCCGTGCCGGGCTCTACAGGAGGTCGGTGTTGGGTTCCAGGCCGCACAGGATGCGGCCGTAGGTCTCGGCGACGGTGTTGGGGTGCAGGACGCCGTTGAGGTTGAGGGCCTGGATGTCGCGTTCGATGCGCTGCATCGGCTGGTCGGAGTAGATGGAGGAGCCGCCGCTGGCGGTGTTCAGGACATCCACCGCCTCCTTGGCCCGCAGGCAGGCCGTGGCCGCGTCCATCTTCGACAGCGCCCGCTCCTCCAGCGACCACAGCTCACCGGCACGCACCTTGGCGTCCAGGCGCTCCGCCGCGCGGCGCACGTGGAACTCCGCCTCGTCGATCTTCATCGCCGCCTGCGCGACCTGAAGGTGCGTCAGCGGCGCCTCCGCCTGCCGCTCGTAGTGCGTGTAGGCGATCTTCCGGCTCGGCAGCTTCTCGAAGAACGCCTCCCGCGCCGCCTTCGCCATCCCCACCGCCGACGAACTCGTCACCGCGGTGGCGTGCGGCACGAACGGGAGCTTCCACGTCAGGGAATCCGCGTTCAGCTTCGAGGCGTGCTGCCCGTGCATCATCACCGGGATCATCGGCAGCACCCGCGCCCGCGGCACGAACAGATCCTGCGCGATCGTCGTCACACTCCCCGTCGCCCGCAGACCCGCGGTGTGCCAGTCGTCCACGATCGTCAGATCCGACATCGGCACCGCGATCGTCGCCGGCTCGAACCCGCCCGCACCATCGGCCAGCAGCACCGAATGCATGTCCCACTGACTGTGCGGCGCACCCGAGACGAAATGCCACCGCCCGTTCAGGACCACCCCGCCGTCCACCGGCGTGGCCACCCCCGACGGGTTCACCCCGCCGCAGATCCGCACACTCGGATCCGCGAAGATCTCGTCCTGCACCTCATCGGGAAACAGCCCCGCCAGCCACGACCCCATCGTGTACGTGCTGATCGTCCACCCGACCGCGCCGTCCCCGCGCGCCAGCTCCGCGATCACCGCCGACACCGTCCGCACATCCGACTCCGCGCCGCCGTAACGCACCGGCACCCGCATCTTCATGATCCCGGCATCGGTGACCGCCCGCAGCACCTCCTCATGGAGAACCCGGTTCTCCTCCTGCCACGGAACATGCTTGCGGATCACCTCCACCAGATCCGTCGCCCGGCCGACAAGCTCAGCCTGTGATTTCGCCTCATTGATCGTCATCTGTGCTCCTCAATACGATGACAGGGACAGAGAAGTGGGATCAAACCTCCGCCGCACTCGGCGGACTCCGCACGGGATCCCGCACCGCCCGACCGGGCAGCGACCCACCGTCGGCCGCCAGCAACTCTCCCAGCACCCCACACACCCCCACTTCTCCCAAGTTGCCGACCTCCCGCAAAACCACCCCACAACCCCCTTTTCCACGGGAAATCCGAAACCGGACACCACAAATGCACCAAAAACGCCGCCGGAGACTTCCCGGCGGCGCTTTCAGTGCATTATGGAAATCATCGATACGCACGATGCCACGGCGCGGCGATCGACGAAATCACCCCAGCCCGGCGAGTTCTACAGGCCGGCCAGGAACTTCAGCAGCTCCGCGTTGACCTCCTCCGGACGCTCCTGCTGCGTCCAGTGCCCCACCCCCGGCAACGCCACCGTACGCGTCAGATTCGGCACCAGATGACCCAGATTCGCGATCAACTGGTCCAGACCCGGAAGCTGCACACTGCCATCCCGCTCCCCGTACATGTACAACGCCGGAGCCGACATCGGCGCACCCTGCCACGGCGCCGTCAGCTCCCAGCTCAGCTCCATCGTCCGCCACCAGTTCAGACCACCCGAGAAACCCGTCCGCGCGAAATCCTCCGCGTACACATCCAGATCCGCCTCCGTCAGCCACCCCGGCAACGCCCCCGCCTCCGGCAGCAGATCCAAAAACGTGCCACCCTCCGGCACCACCGGCAAAACCGCCGCCGACGCCTGCGGCGAATCCCCGAACCCCCACCGGAAAATACGCGACAAAGACCCCCGCACATCCCCCGCCAACTCCGCATCCGCCACACCCGGCCGCTGCAGATAATTCATGTAGAAACCCTCACCCAACGCCTGCGTCATCCCCGCCAGCGCACTCACCCCACCACGCGGCAGATACGGCAGACCCAACGCCACCACACCCCGCACCCGCTCAGGCCGCAACAACGCCGTATTCCACGCCAACGGCGACCCCCAGTCATGACCCACCAAAACCGCCCGCTCCTCACCGAGCGCATCCAGCAACCCCGTCACATCACCCACCAGATGCAACTGCGAATACCGCTCCACCGCCGCCGGCCGGTCACTGCGCCCGAAACCCCGCAGATCAGGAGCCACCACCCGATACCCCGCCGCCGCCAAAACCCCGAACTGATGCCGCCACGAATACCACGTCTCCGGGAAACCGTGCAGCAACACCACCAACGGCCCCTCACCCTGCTCCGCAATATGCAACCGGACCCCATTGGCCTCCACAAACCGGTGACCAACCCCGCCCACCACACCACCGCCCGGCACCACCTGCACGTCACTCACGGCACACCACTCCCCTCCGAATATACGAATCGGGTCCGCCAAAACCCTCGCACCACCACCCCACCCCCCACTACTCCTCCCGTGCCCACCACCCAAGGTCGTCTTCGGCATGGGCACCAAGTGGCCGTCCGGGCCGGTCGAGGGGCGCCGGTCACCCAGGTCGGTGGCAAGGGCGGCCGCCAGCGATGGAACGTGAAGTGACCGAGCCGGACGCGATCAGCAGTCGAACACGGACCAGCAGATCTCGTTCCGCAACTGTTGGTCGTCCAGGACGAGTTCGCGGATCGCATCCGGGAGCTGTTCGCGCTGCCAACGGCACTCGAGCCTGCCTGCGCTCTCGCCCTCCGGTCCGGGGGCCGCCGCACGGGCGGCCTTGATCGCGTAGGCCGCGGCGCCGAGCTCGTGTGCGGCGACGTGCGCCACTACTGCCGCCTGGCCGGCAGCGTATGCGGCGTGCCGAGCGGCTCCGCTCAACTCTCTTGCCGCAGCCATGGCGTGGCCACCCGCGGCTCGGGAATCGGACATCCTGATCTCGCCGCACGCCCATGCCCGAATCTGCTCGATCGCCTCGCGAGGCCGCGGGTCCGAGGGCTGCACCGACTCGAAGTGGTGCAGAACGTGCTCCGCACACGCGGCGGCCCACAGAGCCAGGAGCCGATGGTCGGAGTCCGTAAGCGTCCCCCCGCGGCGGATGGTGATGAAGCGGGGGTCGCGCACTTTGGGGAGGATCATGATCTTCCAGGGGATCGGCTGCGCGCTCAGGGCGAGGGTGGCGTCCAACGTCGGTATGTGAAAACAGAGTTGGACACCCTCGGCCCGCACTCTACGTGAGACCGACGATCCGCTGTTGCCCTGACCGGGAAGGAGCAGCGGAGATGACCGATGCGCAGAGGACTGGGACGGTTGCCGATCGCCGTCGTGCTAAAACCACCGTAGGTATCTGCCGCGCGCTGTTGAGGGACCTCGGGGGAGTAGGCAGTTCGCCGCCTGTCGGCTGTGTCACCGTCATGTCCCCGTGCTGTCCGGAATCCGGCCGTCTGGTCCACCTGGCACCCGCCTTTCAGTAGCGTCACCTCCCACCGGGTTCAGCGACCAGCAGCCTGGATGAGCCCACCACACCGGGAGTTCACCCCACCATGACCAGCTACCGTCCGGGCAGCGCCCGTCTCACCCTGGCCACCGCCGTACTGGCCACCGTCCTCACCCTCACCGCCTGCGAACCGAACGTGGTCGGTGCCGAGGCGGACGCCGCGCCCAGCACCGCCCCCGCCTCGCCCACGGCGGCCAGACCCGCCGACCCCAGCACCCCGTCCGCCGCCGCAAGCAGCGCCCGCCCCGGGCGGCGGACCCTCGCCGAGGCCGCCGTCGCCGGCGGACTGGCCGCGGCCACCGGCGACGGCGCGCTCACCGACGTTCCGGTGGACCCGGGCGAGATGCGCGAGGGCATGCACCTGGTGATCTCCAACTACGACCGAGCCGGGCAGACTTCAGGGCGCCGGATCCTCTTCGTCGGCGTCGACAACGTCCCCGAGGAGCCGAGCAAGCGGCGCGAGCACCTGTGGCGCGGCCTGATCGACTACGCCCTGGGCAACGGCTCCGTCGGCAGTCCCGCAGCCGCCAAGCCGTACCCGGCCGGCCCGCTCGGCGGCAGCCTCGAATGCCTCGGCCTGCCGGAGTCCGCCAACCCGACCGATGTCCTGTGCGGCTGGGTCGACACGTCCACCGCCGCCGTCGCGCTCTTCCCCCGGACCACCCCCGCCGACGCCGCTCGCCTCTTCGCCGCCATGCGCGCCGACCTCGAGCACTGAGCGGTCCACGCAACACGCGGGACGGCGACGGCCGGGTGGTGCGGCGGTGCGGTGGAACGGCTGCGCCGGGGTGTTCCGGTCCGGGATCATGTGTCGTGACACGGCCCGGTAGGGCAGGTGCTGTCCGGGAAGGCCGTGCCATGCGCGTTCGCACACTGATCACCGTCGCCGCCGTCGTTGTCGCAGTTGCCGGGTCGACGGCGGGGCGTTCGGCTGTCGCCGACGCCAACCTCTACGCCGACACTCTCATCATGCAGGTCAACCAGCAGATGGCCGCGCCGGTCGGGCTGCGGGAGTTCAGCTTCGTCGTCAAGAGCGACAGGATCACGAACAGGGACTTCAAGGGCACCCTGCGCTGCAGCGCGCGCTTCGACGTACAGCGGGTCGGCGACGCCTCCCAGCCGGGTTTCGTCGGCGGGTATCTCAAGGTGGGCTTCTACGTCGGCTTCGCGGGGACGCGGGTGTCCTGCGACGGGGAGGTCGCGGGCGACACGATCGCGGGCAGGACCAGGAAGACCTCGGTGATCTGCCGGCCCGCACGCGAGCCGGCCACCCTGGTGGAGGCCACCGGCACACAGACCAACGCCCCGGGGACGGCCGCTCTTCGGCTGTCGCCGCTGCCCCTCACGTGCTCCGCCTCGCCCGCGTGGAAGCTGAGCCGGACCCGCGCCGACGCGGCCTTCCAGGCCGTCACGAAGAACATCGGCGGCCAGATGACGAACGCCATCAACAAGAGCGTCGCTGCCGCCTTCGACGAGGCTGCCCGTAGGACGAACATGCCCGGCCCCTCCTGACGACCTCGTTCGTGGTGGGCGTCGGGCTGTCTTCTGCCGCGGCGTCGGTTCGCTGGTCACGTGGTCCGGCGTCCGGTGTTCGGGCTGGGGTGTGGTCCTGGGGGTGGTGTGGGGGTTGGGTTGGGGTTGGGGTGGGGCTGGTCCCCGATGTGGGGTGCGAGGGGCCGGTCGTAGCGTCGCGGGCATGTCGAGAAACGGGTACGACGCGGTGGGCGGCAGGCGCCGGATGCCTTGGTGGAAGCGGGCGTTGCTGGTCGCCGGTTCGCTGGGGACGCTTTTCGCGCTGGTGGTGGGCGGGTTGTTCGCCTGGCTGTACACGGGGGCGAGGATCTCCACGGTCGGTGCGGTGGATTTCCGCAACGCCCTGGTGGTGCCGCCGCTGGCGGCGTCCACGGTGGACGCGGACGGCACCCGGGTTTTCGATCTGCGGATGCAGGCAGGGCAGAGCGAGTTCACGCCCGGGACCAGAACCGCGACCTGGGGTTTCAACCGGAGCTACCTCGGTCCCACGCTGCGCGCGACCGAGGGGGAGAAGGTGCGGGTGCGGGTGGCCAATACCCTGCCGGAGGAGTCGAGTGTCCACTGGCACGGCATGCATCTGCCCGCCGCGATGGACGGCGGCCCGCACCAGGTGGTCCCGGCGGGCGGCAGTTGGGCCCCGGAGTGGACGGTCGCGCAGCCGGCTGCGACGCTCTGGTACCACCCGCATCCGCACGGTGCGACCGAGGCGCACGTGCAGCGCGGCCTGGCGGGTCTGTTCCTGCTGGACGACGCGCGGTCGGCGGCGCTGCCGCTGCCCAGGAGCTACGGGGTCGACGACATCCCGGCGATCGTCCAGGACGTGAGGCTGGACGGCGCGGAGTTCGACCACGGCCACCAACTGATGCGCAACGTCGGCTTCCTCGGTGAGCGGACGATGGTCAACGGCACCCTGGACCCGTACGTCAGCGTCGGTGACGAACTGGTCCGGCTGCGGCTGCTGAACGCCTCCACCGCCCGCGTCTACACCTTCGGCCTCGACGACGGCCGCCCGCTTCAGCAGATCGCCTCGGACGGCGGGCTGCTGGAGGCCCCGTACGCCACGGGGCGTCTGCGCCTGTCGCCGGGCGAGCGCGCGGAGGTGGTGGTGCGGATGCAGCCGGGCGAGCGCAGGGTGCTGCGCTCCTACCCCCTGGACGCCGGCCTGGACTTCTGGAACCAGCGCTTCGGGGGCGGCGACGACTCCTTCGACGTCCTGCAGCTGCGCGCCCAGCCCACGCTGCGGCCGTCGGCGCCGCTGCCGCCAGCGCTGGCGGCGTCGCGGCTGCCCACCGGTGAGGACTCGGTCCGCGAGCGCTCCTTCGACCTCCGGATGTCCGGTATCAACGGCCGCAAGATGGACATGTCCCGCGTGGACGAGACGGTCACGCGGGGCACCACGGAGACGTGGACGCTGCGCAACGAGGACGGGATGCCGCACAACTTCCATGTCCACGACGTGCAGTTCCGTGTCCTGGACATCGACAGCGCGGCGCCGCCGCCGTCGCTGCGCGGGCCGAAGGACACCGTCTTCGTGCCGCCGGGCTCCACGGTGCGCATCGCGCTGCGTTTCGAGGGGCCGGCGGATCCGGGGACGCCGTACATGTACCACTGCCATCTGCTGTATCACGAGGACCGGGGCATGATGGGGCAGTTCGTGGTGGCCGAGCCGGGCGGGCCGGTGGCCGCTTTGAGCCCCGCGCCCTCGAACGGGTCCGGTTCGCACCATCACTAGCCGCGCTGCGGTGCCGCTCGGGGTGGCGAAGAGCGCTCCGAGGCGGTCCGGCCGGTGACCGCGGGAGATCTGCGGTCACCGGCCGAGGGGGTGTTGGGTCAGCCGATCGGTGGTGCGAGGTATTCAAGTGCGTAGCCGTCGCCGGCGGGGGTGACGCGGGCGATGCCGGGTGAGTCGAGGTGGGCGCCGGCGACGTAGTGGTGGGGTTGGGTGAGTTGTTCGAGGAGGGTTGCTCGTGCGGCGCGGGCCTGGGGCTGGTTGCCGTCGAACTCCCAGGTCACGTTCGGCCGGTCGAATTGGAGGGTGGGGACGTGGACGGTGTCGCCCCAGACAAGGAGGTGGGCGGGGCCGCTGCTGACGTCGTAGACGGTGTGGCCGGGTGTGTGGCCCGGGGTGGGGATCGCGGTGAGCCATTCGTTGATCGGGGTCTTCTCCGTCACGGGGACGACCCGTTCGCGCATCGGCTCCAGACGTCCGGTGAACACGGAGGTGTCGCCCGCGCCGATCCAGACGCGCTCGAGTTTGGTGAACGCCTCGGAGCCGTCCGGTGCGATCAGGCCGCTGACGTGGTCTTCGTGTTTGTGGGTGATGGCGACGTCGGTGATGTGTGCGGGGTTGATTCCGGCTTCGTCGAGCGCGTCGTAGATCAGTCCCATGGTGGGGTCGTGCCAGGCGTTTGAGGCGCCGGTGTCGATGAGGACCGACCAGGTGCCGTCAGTGACGTAGAAGGCGTTGACCGACAGCCGCAGGTTGTCGCCGGCCAGTGGGACGGCGGCCGGCAGTGCGTCGAATGCGCAGCCGTCCTCGTCGCGGAGCCGGGTGGGCGGCATGTCGATGTACCCGTCTCGCAGCGAGACCACCTGCAGGTCACCGAATTCGAACGTGGCGTGGTGGCGGCCACTCGAGATCAAACGCATGGAAACTCCGTCGTGTGGGGCGTGTTCGTGTCGTGGTACGTGTGTGGCGGCACCGGCACCCCGCCGGCTGGTGGTGCGCGGCTGGTTGCGTGGCGCGTCCCGGAACGTTCCCGATGCTGGCCCGGCGGGTGCCCCGGTGGTGGCCGAACCGGTGAACGTCACCCGTCCGTGGTGCGGAGCGGTTCCCTGGGTGGCCTTGACAGCTCAAGTCGTTAGGCGCCATATTACTTGTATGACGAGGGACGAGGTCGACGGTGAGACGCCCACGCTGGAGCAGGCCAGGCGGCAGGTGGAGCACTACGGCCTGACGGCCGATCCGCAGGCGGTGCTGGTCGCGGTGCGGCTGATCTCCGCGGGTGCCAGGGTGGGCCGGGCGGCGGAGGCGCACTTTGCCAGGTTCGGTCTCTCGACGGGCCGCTACCGGCTGCTCGCCGACCTCGAGGCCCACGGCGGGGAGAAGTCCCCTTCGCGACTGGCGGCTGATCTCGACGTCTCCAGGGCCACGGTCACCGGCCTGCTGGACGGCCTCGAGCGTGAGGGTCTGATCGCGCGGCGCCCGTCCGCGGAGGACGGGCGCGGCACGGTGGCGATCTTGACCGCGCGCGGCGCGCAGCGCCTGCGGGATCTGGCGCCCGAGCATTTCGGGCGGCTGGAGGCGATGGTGGGCGGACTGTCGGTGGAGGAGCGCGCGGTGTTTCTGGATCTGCTCGCCCGGGTGGTGCGCGGCAGTGCGGCCCTGGTCGCCGACTGACTCCGTTCTCGGCCCGCGTCCGGCCCCGCCGTCCGGGTGGGGCCCTTTTTTACGCACCAATAGTTAGCCACCTAATTATGTGGGGCAGGGAGACCCGCCCCACGAGAGAGAAGAGGCCGGTATGCCCACGACGAAGGACAAGGAGAGCAGGAGCCGCCCGGCGGTGCGGCGGTTCGTCCTGTGGCGTGAGGTGCTGACCGCCTACGCGGCGCCGGCGCTGACGGCCGGCGCCGCCGGTGTGGTCACCGGGCAGCGGGACCTGACGGTGGCGGCCTGCACCTCCATCGCCGGTGCCTCCGCGGTGGTGGCGTTCCTGGTCGGGGCCTGGCTGCGGCGCGGCGCGGTGCCGCGGCGCTGGACCGTCGCGGTGCCGCGCGCCGTCCTGACCGCCGTACTCGCCGTCGCCGCCACCGGTGCGGCGGCCCTGCTGGGATGGTTCGCCGCCCAGTGGCTGCCCGCCCACACGCCGCTGCCCGCCGCCGCCTGGCTGGAGCGCCTGCGCATCGACCTGCCGCTCTCCGCGGCGCTGGCCACCACCGTCGTCACCCTGCGCTGGCGCTCCACCATCACCGCCCGGCCGTGACCCGTCGCCGCGAAACCACCACGAAGTCATCAGAGAACCCAGGAAACGAGGACACCCCGATGATCGTTGTCATGGGAGCGACCGGAGCCACCGGCAACGCCGTGCTCCGCAGCCTCCTCGCACTCGGCGCACCCGTCCGCGCTCTGACCCGCAACCCCGAGCGGCCGATCCCCGGCACCACCGACCCGCACACCGCGCCGCCGGAGGTCCGCTACGCGGATGCCGCCGACGCCCGGTCCCTGGCTGCCGCCTTCGAGGGCGCCGGTCAGCTGTTCCTCGCCATGGCCAACGGCCCCGACCAGACCGAACTCGAGACCCGCGTCATCGACACCGCCGCCCGCGCCGGCATCGGACACATCGTCAAGATCTCCGCCCCGGCCGCCGAACCCGACTCCCCGGTGGCTGTCTCCCGCGGACACCACGCGATCGAGGAGCACCTGCGCGCCAGCGGCCTGGCCCACACCGTCCTGCGGCCCTACGCGTTCATGCAGAACCTGCTGCGCCTGGCCCCCGCCGCCGCCCAGGGCGTCATCCTCGGCGCGATGGGCGAGGCCCGGTGCACGTACGTGGACTGCCGTGACATCGGCGACGTCGCCGCGGCCGCCCTCACCCGGCCCGACCTCGTCGGCGGTACGTACACCCTCACCGGCCCCGAGGCGCTCTCCCATGCCGAACTCGCCGCTCGCCTCTCCACCCTGACCGGCCGCCAAATCCGGTACACCGACCTCGCCCCCGGCGAGCTGCGCGACACCCTCGTCCACCGCGCCGGCATGCCGCTCTGGCTCGCCGAGCACGTCACGGAGATCCAGCAGCTCGCCGTCGCCCGCCCCGAGAGCCCCACCGGCACGGTGGAGCGCGTCCTGGGCCGCCCGCCCCGCACCCTCGACGCCTTCCTGTACGAGCACCGCGACCACTTCCGCCGGTAAGCCCCGGCCCGCCCGGACGGCGGGCGTGGCGTGCGGGGTGCAACGGTCCGGGCGGACGGTCGTTCTGACGGCTCACCAGGGTGTTCGACCCTGTTGTTACAGGGGCGTGCGCCCGGTGTTCGCGCGCCGTCCGCCTGGCCGTGCGGCGGTGGCGTTTGGCTGGCAGCCGAGGCGGGCGCGGGCCCGCGCCGTGAGGTCATGTGCAGCGAGGGCAGGAAGTATGAGCAGGGGGACCGCGGCGTATCCGGGGGAGTGTGCCGGAGGGCGCCGTACGGGCGGGGGAGCCCCGGCCCGCCGCCGGGCCGGGGCCGCGGCGGCCGCCTTGCTGCCGGTGGTGCTGCTGGCCGCAGCGGGCTGCGGTGGTGCGGCCGGTGCGGCGGGTGACGAGAGTGCGGGTGCGTTGACGGTGATGACGTGGGCTCCCGCGGGTACCGGTTCCACCGACCGCCCCGGCGTAACGGCCCTGGCCGAGCAGATCGGCCGCGACGTCAACGCCAAGGGCGGCCGGGCCGGCCGGCAGCTGAAGGTCCTCACCTGCAACGAGCACAACACCGCCGCCGGCGCGGCCGCCTGTGCCCATCAGGCGGTGGACGCTCACGCGATCGCGGTGATCGGCTCGTACAGCCAGTTCGGTGACACGTTCATGCCGGTCCTGGGCGCGGCCGGCATCCCCTACCTCGGCGGGTACGGTGTCTCCGGGGCGGAGTTCAGCAGTCCGCTGTCCTATCCGGTGGCCGGCGGCACTCCGGCCCTGATCGCCGGCAGTGGCCGTCAGCTGGCGGCGTTCGGCTGCAGGACGGTTACCCTGGTCCGTCCCGACACCGGTAACGGTGACACCCTCACCCGCTACCTCGCCGCCGCCCTGGCCCCGGCCGGCATCAGACTCACCGACGTCACCGTGCCAGAGCGCGCCGACGCCGCCCAGATGGCCGCCCCGGTGCGCAAGGCGATCGGTGAGGACCGGACGGGCGGCTGCGTGACGGCGGCGCTGGGCCCGGAGCAGACCTTGCTCCTGCTGGACGCCTACCGCGCCGCCGGTCCCCGGCGTACCCAGCTGGCCTCGGTGGTGGGCAGTGTCCACCAGGGGGTCATCGATTCCACCGGCGGCGCCGGCAGCCCGCTGAACGGTTCGCTGGCCACCGGCTGGTTCCCGCCCGAGAGTTCGAAGGCCTGGGACGACCTGCGCGCCACCGCCCGCAGCGCGCCCGCCTCGGGCGCGGGGCCGATCGACACCACCGACCTCGCCGTCCAGACCACCTGGGTCGCCTACCAGGCCTTTCTGCAGGCGGTGGAGCGGATCTCCTCCGCCGGTGGGCAGCTCACCGCCAAGGGCCTGCGCGCGCAGCTGGACAGCGGCGACTCGATCGACACCGGCGGCGTCACCCCGCCGCTGAGCTGGGGGCAGAACGACATGCTGCCCACCGCCGAGTCGCCGCGCCTCACCAACACCTGGGTGACCTTCCAGCAGGTCCGGGACGGCCGCCTCACCGAGCAGCAGAGCGGCTTCGTCGACGTCCGCTGGGCCCTGACCGGCGCGAAACCCCCGCAGTAGAACACCACCCCGCCTCGCCAGCGCCCCGCCCGGCTCCCGGCCGCTGACGAGGAGTCAGGAGAGGGCCGGGTGCGGGCGGGTGGGCCGTTCGGGTGATGGCGGGTTGGCCGCGCCGGGCCGGTGGGCAGGGAGCGGGGGTGACGACCTTCCCGAGCCCCCACCCCCGCCGCCCGCGCCAGGCCCCGCGATGACCAGCCCCGCTCTCGCTCCGGCCGACTTTGCCGCGACCCTGCCACCCCACGCGCTGTCCGCCACCGTGCTGCTCACCGACGAGGCCGGCCGCGTCCTGATGCTGCATCAGGCCCGGGCCTACCCCGGCCATCCGGCGTGGTGGCAGCTGCCTGGCGGGCTCGGCGACCTTGGTGAGAACCCGCTGGCCGCCGCGCGGCGTGAGACGGCGGAGGAGACCGGTATCCACCTGTCCGGGCGACTGCTGCGGCCGCTGGCGGTCGACTACCGTGCCGCCGCGGGCGGCTGGCCGCCCGTCATCGACTTCGCGTTCGACGCCCCGGCGTTGCCCGTGGGCCATGAGGTGCGGCTCAGCTCCGAGCACGACGCTTTCGCCTGGCGCACCCATGACCAGTGGCTGCCCTTCCTTCAGCCGCAGCAGCTCGCCTGGTTCGCCTCCCTGTGGCGCGCCCACCGCACGGGCACCACCGTGGTCCTCACCGACGGCCACGAACCCGCGGCACAGTCCTCGGCGCGGGGCCGTCCCTGACCGTCCCGCCCCGGTCTCCCGGGGGTCACCGTACGGCGCCGACGCGGCGATGCAGTGTCTCCCCGGCCGCGACCGGGGCCGACGCGGCGTCAACAGGGTGCCGGGGTGTGCTCAGGCGAAACGGGCCTTCACCGGGCCGTGGACCTTCCGGGCCAGCCGGGAGTCGGTGGCCAGGAACGGTTCACGGTGTGCCCGCACGCCTCAGGGCAGGCTCGAGGGTTCGAACCTGGCGAGCATCTGTTCCAGCGCGGCCTGGTCGGGCCCGACGAACGGGGCGAGGCCGGCGACGGCGCTGAGCGTGTCGATCATCGGTCCGGTGATGCCGGGAGCTGCCGGAAGGTGCGTCGAGAGCACCAGTTCGGGTGCCCGCTCGCGCAGCAGCTGCCAGCTGTGCCGGAATTTGTTCGGGTCGGCGGTCTCCACCCAGGGGCTGTCCACGCTCGCCCACAGCACCTGTGCTTCGCGCAGGCCGTCCGCGGCGAGGTGGCGGGCGTCCGGGCCCTGGGCCAGTTCGGCGCTGGGCATGGGTCCGCCGAAGCAGTCGGAGCTGAAGCAGGCCCCGGTGCGGTCGTCGAAGAAGCCGACGGTGGCCGGGTTGTCGAACAGCGGGGGCCGGAACGCGGTGAGGGTGCGGTCGCCGACGTCCAGGGACTGTCCGGGGTTGAGGAGGTAGAGGCGCTCCATCGGCAGCGGGCGCTCCGAGGACATGATCCCGGCGCCGATGAACGTGGTCACCACGCGCGCTCGTGGTGCGGCCTCCAGCAGGGCGAAGATCCCGCCGGTGTGGTCGCGGTCGGGGTGGGTAAGCCAGATCCACCGTACGTCGGCGGGGTCGAGTTCGGCGCTGAGCGCGGTCAGGAAATCGCGGTCCGGGAGTCCCAGGCCGGTGTCGACGACGACGGGCTGGGCGGCGTGGAGCACGAACGCGTTGACGGGGATGTAGCCGATCCCCGGCACTTCGAGGCAGTCACTGAGGACGCCGACATCGGGGTGGACTCGGTGTGCGGGCATGAGCGGACTCTCCCTCCGGGCAGAGAAGATCGCTCGCGGCCACGCCCATCCATCGTAGGCACCGCCCGCGTACTGGGTCCTGCCGGAACCGCGGCCCGGTGTCCGTGCGGGAGACAGGCCTGCACCACACACCCCCGCCGTCGGTATGCCCGCGGCGGCGCTCCGCCTCCGGCCGTGCCTGATCCCGCGTCAGGGCCCCGCCCCGGTCTGCGGGCCGCGCGCCTCACTGACGGCCCGTCAAACCCGCGCGGGCGCCGGGGACCGCGGCGCTGTCGTCGGTCTGGGACCGGGCCCGCAGGTCCCGGGACCAGGACGGGACCACGGGCTCATGTGGGCCCGCCCCGCCCGCTCCTACCGTGGAGGAGCAGCCCAAGGGGGCAGCCGCAGGCACCGCCGACGTCAACCCGCTCTTCACGGGTGGATGCGCCTGCCCCGGGCTGCAGGCGAACACAAGGGCACGACAGACGAAGTGAGGCACAGATGACCAGACTCCGGATCGGCCTCGGCATCGCGACCGGTATCAGCACCCTCTCCCTGGCCCTCGCGGCCGGCACCACCGCCGGGGCTGCTGCCCCGGCAGCCGCCGACGGCAGCCTGCAGGCCGAGGCGGTCAGCGCCGCCGCCCCGCCGGGCGTGGGCAGCACGGCGGCGCCGTCGCTGGCCGCCAGCTACCGCACCACCCGTCTCACCAACGGCAATGGCGGCCAGTGTCTGGACGCGGACCTGGGCACCATCGGCGGCAACGGCACCAGGGTGCAGCTCTGGGGCTGCAACGGTTGGAGCAACCAGACCTGGATCTGGACGCCGGCGCCGGGGCAGCCGGTCGGCTACTACAAGATCCAGACGGAGAAGAACTACCGCTGCCTGGACGCGGACCTGGGCACCATCAACGGCAACGGCACCAAGGTCCAGCTCTGGGACTGCAACGGCTGGGACAACCAGATCTGGATCTGGAACGGCACCACCCTGCAGACCCTGAAGAACAACCGGGTCCTGGACGCGGACGCCAACACCATCCCCCGCGACGGCACCAGGGTCCAGCTCTGGGACCGCAACGGCTGGGACAACCAGCGGTGGATCTTCAACTGACCCACCGTCAACAACCCGACACCGGGCCCCACCCGTCCCCGGACGGGTGGGGCCCACTGCCGTCGCGCCCGGTGACGTGCGCGGCGCGACGCCCGGCCGCCTGCGGGCCGTACGGGCGGCTGCGGCCGCTGCCTCGGCGAGTACCTTCCGGGGCGGGTGCCGAGGCCCTGGTGTGCGCGGTGGCGGCCGGGCAGGCTAGTTTGCCCGGATGAGTCTCCTTGATGATGTGGCCGAGCGTGACGGCTGGCGGTGCTGGGTGTGCGACGAGCCGGTCGACCCGGACGAGTCGGTGAACGACCCGCGGGGCCCGAGCGTCGACAGCCGGACCGCCGACCGGAAGGCCAAGATCGCCGAGCGGCTCGCGCACCGCGGCTGCAACACCCGCAAGGGCGCGGTCAAGGTGGTCATCGCCTGGCCGGAGCGTCTGTACGTGGTGGAGCCCGCGCCGCTGATCACGGTCGCGGGCCGGCTGGAGCGCAAGGGCGGCCGCGAGATGGTGGGCCGCTGCCCGACCAGGAAGGACGCCCAGGAGGCGGCGGACTGGCTGGTGGACCGCTTCTCCCGGCTGGTGCCCGGCCTGCCGGTGACCGCCGACATCGAGGCGGGCGGTGGCCAGTTCCTCCTCGTCCTGTCCACCGGCCGCCGCTGACGGGGGATCACCACCGGGTACTCGCGCCGGACCGAACGGGCCGTCCCCGTACGGAGCCTGCGGGCGTGCGGTGTTCGTCACGATGCACCCTCCCCGGAGGGTCGTATGCGAACTCGTGGGTGAGGATGGTCGGGGCGCTGTCCTACCGTCGCGCCCGATCCCGCTCGCGCCGAGGTCCTCGACCCGCTGCTCGGCTGACCCGCGCACCAGCCCCACCCTCACTCTTCACGTGGCCCGCCTTCGCGGGCCGTGACCTCACCACGGGTCCGTCCCGCATTCAGAGATCAGGATTTGAGTCCATGCCGTCCAAGCGCCTTGCCTCCATCGCCGTCCTGTGCCTGTCCCTGGCGGCGACGGCCACCGCGTGCAGCGAAGACCGCAAGCCGGCCGCCGCGGCGACCGTCACCCCCTCGGAGTCGGCCGGCGGCCCGGCGGCGCAGGGCCTCGCGGTCGACACCCTCAGCGGCGCCGACATCGCCAAGCAGGCGCAGGCCGCCATGGCCCAGCTGGCGTCCGTCAAGATCGAGGGAAGCGTCAGCAGCGGCGGCGGCATGACCACGCTGCAGCTGGCCGCGGACAAGAAGGGCAACTGCGCGGGCAGCGTCAGGGTCCCCGCCACGGGGCAGGTCGACCTCCTGCGCACCAGCACCCAGGTCTGGCTCAAGCCGGACGCCGCCTTCTGGAAGAGCATCGCCACCCAGACGGGCGGGGCGAAGGCCGGCGCGATGGCCGCGGAGCTGTTCAAGGGGCGTTACCTCACCGGCGGCCAGGACGACGCGACGGTGAAGCAGACGGCCTCGATGTGCGACCTGGTCGACGCCATCGCCAAGGACGACGACAGCCCGAACACCTACACCAAGGGCGCCATGGGCATCACCAACGGGATCAAGACCTTCACCCTCGTCGCCACCGACGCCGAGGGTGTGAAGAGCACGATGTACATCGCCACCGAGGGCAAGCCCTACCTGGTCAAGGTCGAGCGCACCGACAGCCCCGGGAGCAACCACATGAACCTGAGCGACTTCGACAAGCCCGTCACCGTCCAGGCGCCCCCGGCCGACACCGTCATCGACTACTCGGCCTTCCAGGACAAGCTGAAGACCGCGTGAGCGGTCGTGCCCCGGGCTCCGTCGGCGGTCCGGCTTGGCGGGTCAGTCCTGTCCGGGAGTCAGACGGGCCGCGCGGGTGGTGAGGTGGCGTCGTTCCGGTGCGCTGGTGGTGCGGCGGGCTGCCTCGCGGTAGGCGTGGGCGGCTGCGTGGTGGTCGCCGAGCTGTTCCAGGAAGTGGGCGCGGCTGGCGAGCAGGCGGTGGTGGCGGGCCGTGCGGCGGTCGGATTCCAGTGCGGCCAGCAGGTCGAGCCCGGCGGCGGGTCCGTGCACCATGGCGACGGCCACCGCGCGGTTGAGGGTGACCATCGGGTTCGGCGCGAGGAGTTCCAGCAGGTCGTAGAGGGCGAGGATCTGCGGCCAGTCGGTGGCGTCGACGTGCTCGGCCTCGTCGTGGACGGCGGCGATGGCCGCCTGCAGCTGGTAGGGGCCGACCTGTCCGCGGGGCAAGGTGTCGCCGATCAGGGCGAGGCCCTGCGCGATGAGAGGGCGGTCCCACCGGGTGCGGTCCTGCTCGGCGAGCGGCATCAGGTCGCCGTCGGCTCCGGTGCGGGCGGGGCGGCGCGCGTCGGTGAGCAGCATCAGGGCCAGCAGCCCGGCCGTTTCGGTGTGGTCGGGCAGCAGGTGGTGCAGCAGGCGGGTGAGCCGGATCGCTTCGGTGGACAGGGCGGGTGGGGTCAGGTCGGTGCTGTCGGTGGCGGTGTAGCCCTCGTTGAAGATCAGGTACAGCACGTGGAGCACCGCTGCCAGCTGCTTGGCCTGCTCGGCTGGCTGCGGCATGCGCAGGGGTGTGGCGGAGGTCTTGAGGCTCTGTTTGGCGTGGCTGATGCGCTGGGGCGTGGTTGCCTTGGGGGCGAGGAAGGCGGCGGCGATTTGGGAGGTGCTCAGGCCGCCGACTGCGCGCAGGGTCAGGGCGGTGCGGCTGGGTTCGGACAGTGCCGGGTGGCGGCACGGGAACAGCAGCGCCAGGGAGTCGTCGCGGTCCTGGTGCGGGTCGGCGTCGGCGGCGTGGCTCAGCTGTTCGGCCTGCGGGGTGGCCAGGGCGGTCCTCTCCTCGCGTCGGCGGCGTGCCTGCTCGCTGCGGACCTGGTCCACCAGCCGGTGGGAGGCGATGGTGACCAGCCATCCGCGGGGGTTGTCCGGCGTCCCTTGGGTGGGCCGCTGGAGGGCGGTGGCCGGCAGTGCTTCCTGGATGGCGTCCTGGCAGGTGTCGAAGACGCCGTAGCGGCGGATGAGGGCGCCGAGGACCTGTGGCGCCAGTTCGCGCAGCGGGTCCTCGGCGCCGGGGGGTCCGGTCGCAGGTCCGTCGCGGTGTCGTGCGGCACGGGCCGCAGGTCGACCGGGTCGGTGTCGGCGAAGGGCATGTCGGCGGCGGTCTCCTGTGCGGGCTCCGGGCAGTGGCAGTCCAGCAGGTGGAAGCTGGCGATGTACTCCTTGGTCTCCAGGTGCGGCCCGTCGGTGACCGCCGGGGCGTCGTCCTTGCGGCGCACCAGCTGCGCGTTGGCCGCGTCCGCCAGGCCGTAGGCGTCCAGCAGTTCACCGCTGTCGCGGTACTTCTTGTTGAACGCGTCCTGCCGGGCGATCGCCTCGGGCCAGGCGTCGGCGGGGAAGGGGTCCCGCTTGGCCTGGTTGCCGTGGATCATCGCGACGTACTTCATCAGGTGTCCGCATTTTTTGTGTCCCGCGCGCCCGTTCGGCGCGCTCGCACCCTTTGGTCGGAGCCGGGCGCGGGTTCTCGACATCGGGCGCGAAAGGGATTCCTTCGGCTTTTCCTGCGAGCCGTGGTGGGCGGGGGCGGGGCCGCCCGGACGGCACGGATGATCAACTTGCCCGGTGCGCTGCGCCCGGGGGCGGCCACCCGCGGTGGTGCGCGTTCGCGCGGACCCGGCTGTGCGGATCGACGATCCGTACGCCGGCACCGTGGCAGGCCCGAGGGCGCCGCTCAGGCTGGTTTGGTGGGGGCTCGTTCGGGGCGTGGTCGTCGGTGCTCTCGCTCATTACGTTTGCGTCTCCGTCGGTGCAGGGGCTGTGTGGTGCGGTCGGACGTTCGGGGGGTGTGCCGCCCCCGCCGCTGGGCGGGGATGTAAGCGGTCAATTTGCGACATATGTGGTTCTGATGGGGTGTCAGTGTTGCGAGGGGGTCAAGCTTCGACCACGGGCGCCTCGTCGGTTGGGCGGGTGGCCGGCGGCGGATGGCCGAGCATGGAGATGCTGCTGCCGGACATGGCGAGGGGCGGGGCGCCGGCCCTGCCGGGGGATGTGTCCCGCGCAGCACCGTCCCGGTCGGTGGCACCGCGTCCGGCAGTCTCGGGGGTGCCGCCGAATCGCACCGCCGCCGGCCGGGACGGCAGCAGGGCGGCGCTGCCGTGGCAGTGCCGCCTTCCTGCTTTTTCTCGGGGTGCTGTCGCGGTGTGGCCGTGCGGGGTCCGGCCCGTGGCGGCCGCCCGGGGTTCGGCCGCTGCCACGGTCGGGTCGGCCACCGGGTCGTTGATCTCGGCGGAGGTGCCGGGGCTGGTGACGGCCGGTGGGAGGAGCCGCTTGGAGTGGGCGTGGGCGGGGATCGTCTGGGGGTGGGCGTGGAACCGGTTCCGGAACAGCGGCGCGAGACGTTCGTTCGGTGAACCGGGGAGCCGGGCGTGCGGGTTGACGTCCGGGGCCGGCCGGCTGCTGCGTTGCCGGAACCGCTTCGGCCGGCGGGCAAGGTCGTCGTCCTGTCCGGCGGGCACGTGGTCCTGGTGGTGGGGCAGGGGAGTGAATCCCCGCTCTGGGAGCGGGAGTTCGAAGATCCGGTCGGCTTCGGTCAGGTCTGCCACGCTCACCTGGATGTGTCGAGGACCGCCGTGGCGGCCGTTCCCGGGACGGCGGTGCTGCCGATGTGCTCGACGTGCACCGCGGAGGGTTCGAGCGCGGCTCGCAGTTGCTCGCAGAGGCCCGTCCCTGCCGTCTCCCACAGCGGATCCGGGTCGGTGAGGGTGAGGGGTTTCGTGGTCTCGGCCATGCGCCGGGGTCCGGCTTCGCTGCCCGTGCCGGGAGTCTGCGCGCCCGCGTCGCGGTGTGGGTCCGGAGCGGCGGATCTCCCCGCGCGCAGCCGGCCTGGAGCGGCCGCCCGTGTGTTGGGTGCCACCGGGAGCCGGTCGTGGCGGGCCGGGGGAGTGGTCAGTGGGTGGGGCGGTCGGTCCGGTAGATGAAGTGCAGGCGGTCGTCGGCGGGGTTGTCGGGCTCCAGGGATGCCTCGGCGCAGCGGTGGAGTCCGGCTTTCTCCAGCATCCGCCAGGAGGCCCGGTTGGCGCGGTGGACGGGGATGACGATGCTCTGCGCGTCGGGGTGGTCGGTCCAGGTGGCCGTGATGATCGCCTCGATGATGCGGGTGCCGAGTCCTTGGCCGGTCAGCCGGGGGTCGCCGATGAGGTAGTCGAGGGTGATCGCCTGGTCGGGGATCTCGGTCTGGGAGGCGAGTTCGCCGAGGTACTGGGGGTAGTCGGCGAGCCGGCACCGCTGGACCAGGGCGACCGGGGCTCCGTCGAGGGCGACGAGGAAGTCCTCCGAGGGCTCCTCGCCCCGGACGGCCGGTGCGAAGTGGCGGGCGATCGCCTCGGGTGAGGTGTCGTGGTTCCACCAGCGGGCGACATGGGGCTGCAGGAGCCACTGCCTCAGTTGCGGGAAGTCCGGTTCGCCGACTCTGCGCCAGGTGATCGTCACGGGAGGCCTCACGGGATCGGGCGGGTGTGTGGGGCCTTTATCCCAGACGCACCGCCGCCGCGTCACCGGGATTCCCGCCCGCCCCGCGCCGGTGGACCGCCGCTCCGCCGCTCCGCCGGACCGCCGCTCCGCCGGACCGCCGCTCCGCCGGAGCGCTGCGTCACCTGATGCCGCGTCACCGGGATTCCCGCCCGCCCGGCGCCGGTGGACCGCCGCGGCCGCGCGCCGCCGGACCGCCGCTCCGCCGGACCGCTGCGCCGGCGGACCGCTGCGCCGGCGGACCGCTGTGTCATCTGATGCCGCGTCGTCTGGTCCTGTGTCGGTCCTGCCCGGTGTGGCCGGCGGCCGGGCTCTTGGGTGGGACCGGCCATCAATGGCCGGTGCCCGTGGCCTGGTGCTGTGGGTGGTGGGGTGGCCATCATCGCGGCGGCGGCCCGTCGGAGCCCGCGCCGGCGAGGCGTCCGGGGCCGTGTCCGCGAAACCCTTCCCCTTCTGCCGAACGTGAGACAGACATGCTGACTGTGCTGCCCGGCGGGCTGCTCGTGCCTGCGGCGACCGTGCCGGGGGTGGCGTGGTGAAGGCGCTCCAGGACGGTGATCCGCGGCGGGTGGGCCCGTACGAGCTGCTCGGTGTGCTCGGGGCGGGCGGTATGGGGCGGGTCTACCTCGGGCGGCTGGGTGAGGTTCTGGTCGCGGTGAAGGTGATCAATGAGGAGTTGACGCAGAACGGTGACTTCATCGCCCGGTTCCGGCGGGAGGTGACCGCGACGCGGGCGATGTCGGGGCCGTACTTCGCGGCGATCGTGGACCATGACGTGGACGCCGAGCAGCCGTGGCTGGCGACCGAGTACGTGCCGGGTCCGACGCTGAACGCGGTCATCGCCGAGCACGGGCCTCTGGACGTCGTGTCGGTGCGGGCGCTGGGGGTGCGCCTGGCCCAGGCGCTGGGTGCGATCCACGCGGCGGGGCTGGTGCACCGGGACGTCAAGCCCGGCAACATCCTGCTGGGGGCGGACGGGCCGAGGCTGATCGACTTCGGGATCGCGCGGGGTGCGGCGGTGACCACTCTGACGCAGACGGGGGTGGTGCTGGGCACGCCCCAGTTCATGGCGCCGGAGCAGCTGCAGGTGCGGGGGCGGGTCACGGCGGCGGCCGACGTGTTCGCGCTGGGGCTGGTGCTGGCCTTCGCGGCGACGGGGGAGCATCCGTTCGGGCAGACGGACTCCTTCGCGTTCGGGTTCCGGATCGTGCACGAGGAGCCGGACCTCGAGCAGGTCCCGGCGGACCTGGCCGGTGCGGTCCGCCGCTGTCTGGCCAAGGACCCGGGTGAGCGGCCGACCCCCGGGCAGCTGGGCGCGATGCTGGGCCTGGGGGAGGAGACCCTGGACCGCAGCGGCCTGGCGGTGCTGATCCGGCACGCGGGCGACACCGAGATTCCGTCCCCGCCGCGTACCCCGACGGAGCGCAACCACGTCGAACGCCCGCCCCGGCGGCGCCGGGCGCCGATCGCGCTGGCAGCCGTCGTCGCCGTTGCCGTCGGCACGGCCGTCACCGTCGCGCTGGCCCCGGGCGGCGGCACCCCGCAGGGCCTGGGCCCGACGGGCACAAGCCCCACCGGCTCGGCGGTGTCGGTGACGCCCACCGCACCGACGGCGTCCGCCGACCCGGGCAGCCCCACGGCCACCACGCCGCCGCCCCCGTCGCCGGCGCCCCAGGCGTCGGGCAGCGCGCCCGTCACCGAGCCGCCGCCGACGGGCGGCACCGACGGGTCGTCGGGCGGCGCGGCCGGCGGCACAACCGGCGGCGGCAAGAGCACCGGCAGCACGTCAGGAAGCGCCGGGGGCACCGAAACGCCGCGGGCGGCGGTGGCGGTACGCCGGGCGGGAACACCGCGGCGCCGGCGCCCGCGCCCAGGACCACGCCGGCCCCCACGCCGACCCCCACACCTCCGCCCCCGCCCCAGGGTTCGCCGCCTGCGGCGATGCCGGGCTACAACGCGACCTTCGACCACGGCTGCGTCGGGGCCTGCGACATGCCGCTCACCATGACGTGGTCCGCGCAGCCGGACGCGACCCGCTACGACGTCCGGTACGACAACCAGACCAGGAAGGTGAACACCGTCTACTCGACCTCGGGCACCAGCTACCACCTCACCGGCCCGTACTCCGGCGACCACGTCTGCATCGCGCTGCGGGCGGCCAACCAGTACGGGGCGTCCGCGTGGACGGAGACCTACTGCTTCGACACCCCGTACTGACGGGCCGTCACGGTGGCGGGTACACGGCGTCCAGGAGGCCGCGGACGAACCGGTCGGGGTCATCGAGGCCGGCGTGGGCCAGGGTGGCGGGGCCGCCGGTGAGCAGGTGGGGGATGGCGGCGTGCAGGGCGAGGGTGACGGCGGCGGCCCGCTGCACGGTGACGGGCAGCCCCGCCAGGCGCTGGGCGTGTTCGAAGCCCGTGAAGTCCGCGGCCGCGATCGGGTCGAGGACGGCGGCGAGTTCGCTGCGGCGGGCCGCCTCGTTCTGCAGTTCCAGGTAGGCGAGCATGCGGGGGCGGCCGGGGCCCGCGACGTCGCGCAGCAGTGCGCCGAGCAGGGCCGCCAGGCCCTCACGATCCGTGGGTCCGGCCCGGCCGGCCGTCAGTTCCGCGGTCACCCGGCGGTACTGCTCGACGCAGCGCTCGGCCGCGGCGCGCAGCAGGGCGTCCCGGGTGGGGAAGTAGTTCTTCGCGGTGCCCGGCGGCACGGCGGCGGCCGCGTCCACGGCCCGGTGCGTCAGTCCTCGTCCGCCCGCGGCGGCCAGGACCTCGATCGCGGCGTCGCGCAGCAGATCCCGGCGGTTCCCAGTCACCGTCAACTTCCTTCTTTCGTCGGTTCGTTGACCACGATACCCCAGCCGTGGTACCACATCTGTGGTGGTCCGCTGCTGGGCGGACCCGGCGACCGGGGGCGTGTGATGACGGGTACGGCCGTTGTGGTGGGCGCGGGAGTGGGCGGGCTGGCGACGGCGATCGGGCTGCGCCGGGCGGGCTGGCGGGTGACGGTGCGCGAGCGCCGCACCGAAGTGGAGTGCTACGGCACCGCGTTCGCTCTCCACCCCGGTGCGCAGGACGCCCTGGAGCGGCTCGGCGTGGGCGAGGCGGTGCGCGCCCGCGCGGTGCCCTACCGATCCGCGCAGGTCCGCACCCCAGGCGGGCGGGTGCTGGCCCAGCTCCCGCTGGAGCGCCTCGAACGCAAGGCGGGCCGCCCCGAACTGCTGATCTCCCGGCCCTACCTGATCGACGCGCTGCTGGCCCGGCTGGACGCCCTGGGCGAGGTCACCGTCCGCCTCGGCGAGAACGTCACCGACCCGGCCGCGCTGGCGGACGGGTACGACCTGGTCGTCGGCGCCGACGGCATCAACAGCGCGGTGCGGGAGGCGTGGTTCGGCAGCGGAAGCGGCCCGCGGAAGGTGGGCTCGGTCGCCTGGATCGGCATCGCCGACCTCGACAGCGCCGTGCACGGCGAGACCTGGGGCCGGGGCCGCTTCTTCGGCCTGACCCCCATCGAGGCGGGCCGCACCAACTGGTACGCCGCCGTCCCCGAGGGCACCGACGCGGCCGGCCTGCGCGCCCTCTTCGAGGGCTGGCACGACCCATCCCCCGCATCCTGGAGCGCGGCGACCCCGCGACGTGGCTGCGTTACGAGATGCGCCACCTCTTCCCCGCCCTGCCCACCTTCGTCCCACGCCGGCCAGGCCGGCAAGGTCGCCCTGGTCGGCGATGCGGCCCACGCCATGACCCCCAACCTCGGCCAGGGCGCCTGCACCGCCCTCCTCGACGCCGAAGCCCTCACCCGCGCCGTCACCCACCACGGCCGCTTGGCCCTCCCGGCCGCCCTGCGCGCCTACGACCGCGAACGCCGCCGCACCGCCCAGCGCACCGCCCTCGCCTCCCGCACCCTGCACCGCAATCGTCTCCACCGAACGCACCTGGCTCCGCGACACCGCGGCCCGCCTCCTGCCGGGCTGACCCGCCCCGGGGGCCCCGACAGCAGCAGCTCGACCGCTGCCCACCGTCCAGGCCGCTCCGCGCCTGCCCGGAAATCATCTCCGGAAGGCCGGCTGAGGAGCGGTCAGTCGGCGCTTCCGGGCCAGGGGTTCTGCCCGGGTTGGACGTATTCCATTTTTCAGGGAGACACCGGCGGGGGTTGGACCATGGCTGCAGTTGCACACAGAGCAGGGTGCGGTCCGTGATCCACTCGGTGGGGTGGCAGTCCCGCCCGTGTGAGTCGAGGTCCCAGCCGTGGTCGAGGTGTGAGCGCAACTGCGCGTAGACCGCGCTGAGATCCGGTTCGGCCGGGCTGGAGACGTAGTAGGTGGCTCTGCAGAGTCCCGTTGCGCAGCTCTGGGATCCGTCTTCGGTGGAGAGCCCGGCGGGGAGGGACAGCTGCTCGATGCCAGGGATCTGCTCGGCCCGGCTTCCGGTCCAGTACAAGGCACCCGCCCACAGGCACGCGATCATCGGGTAGAGGGTGAACACGACGACGCTCGCCGTCCCGATCACCGGCGGTTCACGGTGCCCGGCCTTCGCGTGCCGTGCATCCATCACCAAGCCGGTCAGCACCAGCGGGACCGGCAGCAGGATTGCTGCCAAAAGGGACGTCGTGCTGCCCTTGCCGGAGCTGCAGGACGCGGCTCGCCAGGCACCCGGCCGTGACCGCGCACACGAGCAGCAGGGCGGCAACCGTCTCTCGTAGGCCCCGCCGCCGGACCGAGGGCCACCAAGCCGCCAACGGGCACAGCACAACGAGCGTCACCATGGCCACAAGCATTCGGTGCCCCTCCGTTGACCGCGCCCCCGGCGGACAGACGCCGCCCCGGGGAGCGCGGTTCCACGGCGCGGCCGCCGGCCCTGCGCCGTCCGCGGCCTGTGGGTGTTCAGGTTCCCGAGTGGGTGGTGTGGCCGGGCAGGGGCCCGTAGGCGGTGCAGAACTCGCAGCCGCAGCTGGTGAGGGAGTTGGCCTGGCAGTGGGCGGTGGGCCAGTACCGGGAGGCGCACGGGCCGGGGCCGACGGGGGTTTCGTCGTCGGGCAGGGTACGCCGGCACCAGTCGCACCGGACGGCGGCGGGCACGCCGGCCTGGCGCAGCCGCCGGGCGGCTGCCTCGGCGTCGGCGAAGGGGATGTCCTCGCGTGCGGTGACGGGCGCACGGTCCAGCAGTTGTCGGCTGTGCCACAGGCTCAGGTTGGTGACCGCGACGACCGCTCGCAGGGCCGCTGGCCCGCCGGCCGAGGCGTCGGTCAGCAGGACAGCGAACTGAGGGTCCTCCACAGCTCTCCTCCGGACCGGTCGATGCGGGTGCCGCCCCCAGTCAACCGTTTGGAAGACAGCGAGTCCAAGGGGAAACCGTGCCGCTGCTCCCTCGCCCCGGAACACCGGCCTCGGGCAGGCTGCCGCCGGTGACTTCCCACCTGCAGCGATACCTGCACGGTGATCACGAGGGCGCCTGGGCCGACCTGCGGGCGCCTGGGCCCGATGCCCTGGCGGAGGACTGTGCCGCCGTCGCGGCCGAGACCATGCGAAGGGTCTCTCGGCACGTCGCCCGCCTCGCCGACGCCCTCACCGCTCTCGGCCCGCGACCCCCCACCCCGGGCTGCCCGCCAAGTACCGGCCGCCCCCGGGCATTTCGCGGCCCGGCCCGCTGCGATGATGACCGGATGAACGAGGACCCAGCCGCGCCGATGCCCGTCATCCTCGGCATCGACGACCTCCGGCCGCTCCCCAGAGCCACCCGGATCGCCCGCACGAGCCGCGACGGCATCCAGCTCCTCCGGGAGCACCGCGACGGCTACACTCGACGAACTCTGGCTCGACCACGATCTCGGCGGCGACGACAACATCCTGCCCGTGGTGACCCTCCTGGAGGAAGCCGCCTTCCACGGACAGCCCTTCGACATCGGAACGGTCTTCGTCCACAGCGCCAACCCCACCGGCGCGGCAACCGTCGTCCAGGCACTGACGCGCTGGAACTACCGGGTCCGCCGGGCAACGGCCTAGCGAAGCAGGCCAAGGCCCGGGTGCCGAAGCGTGCCCCCAGGGTGAACCGGGCAACTCGGCCTCACCGCACGGACGTTGACACCACTGCCGCCGAACGACCGCCCCGCTGCGCCGTACGGGACGGCACGGCGCGGTCCGTTCAGTGGAGGCGGGAGCGTTTCCCGGGTCCGGGAGGGGCCGGCCGTGGAGCGGCGGGTCCTGGCGGGCCGGGTCGGCCGCGGGTTTGCGGCGGGGGTTTCGGCGCGGGCGGCCTGCGCCGCGAGGGCGGCCTGCAGTGCCTGCCGGGCGGCCGCCAGTGCGATCGCCGCGGCCGGCTGCGGCTCGGCGATCTTGTGGCGGGCCATCAGTTCCTGGCAGGGGCTGCACCACACGGGGCTGGCCGGCGAGCCGTCGCCGTAGCGCAGGTCCTCCGGCGGCAGGTAGTGGGTGCCGCACTCGAGGCATTCGAAGAGCAGGCGCATCAGGCCCACGTCCCTGATCCGCCGCACCGTTCGCACGCCGAGGTGTGGTGTTCGACCCGCTGGGTCAGGGTGCCGGTGCCGGGGTCGATGTCGTGGGTGTGCCGGGTCTTGTCCGTCACCCGGCGGCCGCCGCACGCCGGGCAGAGCCGCGGCTGTGGCGCGCCGCCCGGTCCCGCGTCCTGTCCGCTCATGGACTCCGCCCTTCCCGCGATTCACATGTGCCGTCACCGTAGCGGAACGACCGCACTGCGTCAGCACCATGGCCGCAGGCACACACTTCCGGCACATGCCCGCCCGGCCGGCGTCGTACGCCCGCACGAGAGCCGAACGGCAACCGCACCCGGGAACAACGGTTGCGGAAGTTCCTAGCCGAGTGCCGTGACCCCCAGCAGCAGGACGCGCAGGCCGTTGTCGATCGCCGCGTCCCGTTCGGCGGCCGAGAGGCCGGGCTGGAGGTTGACGAGGATGGTGGCCAGCCCGTGCACGGTGGCCCAGCTGGCCGTCACCGCCGCGCCGGTCTCCTGCGGCGGCAGGATTCCCGCCCCGGTCAGCCGCTCGAGCGCCGCCAGGAGGATCGCGTCGGGCTGCGGCTGCCCCTGGGCGTCGGGGGCCGGCTGGTGGCCGGCCGATCCCGGGGTGCCGACCCCCGAGGGGTTGCCGTCCATGGCGGTCCGGAACAGTCCCGGCTCCTCGAGCGCGAACCGCACGTACGCGCGGCCGACTTCGCCCAGGTGGAACACGGCCGCCGCGCGCGGCCCAGGGGGCTCGGGGACGGCCGCGACATGGGCCGCCATGGCCGCTCCCAGCTCGCACAGGGCCTGTTTGGCCACCGCCGCCTTCAGTGCGGCCAGGGTCTTGAAGTGGCCGTACGCGGAGTTGGGGGCGACCCCGACGAGGCGGGTGACCTCGCGCAGGACCACCGCCTCCGGCCCGCCGGTGCGGGCCAGTTCGATGCCCGCTGTGATCAGTGCCGCCCGCAGGTCGCCGTGGTGGTAGGTGGTGCGGGTGCGGCGGGTGGGCTGGGTCATGTACGGATCCTGGCACGGACGGATCCGGGGCGGCCACCCGCTCCCGCGGCCCTTGCGGTGGGCGGCCACGGGCTACGGCGTGACGAAGCGCAGGCCCGGGAGGCCGCGGCGGCGGATCATCAGTTCGGCGACGACGATGTTGGGCAGCCAGCACAGGAACGGGACCGCGGCGTAGGCCTGGGCGACCATGTGGTCCACGTCGCCCCCGGCGGCCCGCCCCGCCAGCACCTGGAGCAGGATCAGCACGCCGAACCAGAGCCGCAGGGTCGGCGCCGCGAAGGTCAGGGCGAAGCTGCGGATCATCCAGGCTTGGTGCGCGGCGAAGGTCGCCCTGGCGGGCGGCCCGGTAGCCGCGGTAGGTGGTCCACCCCCAGAGCACGGCGAGGCTGCCGAAGCCGAAGAACCCGGCGAACGCCACGGAGTTGAAGAACGACATCACCAGCGCCGCCACCGAGCCCAGCCCGACGGCGGCCACGTAGGCGCGCCCGATCCAGCGGTGCACGCGGGGCAGGCGGCGCCGGATCGCGCGGACGAACTGGAACGGGCCCACGGCCAGGGCCCGCCCCGGCGGTGACGATGTGGACGTAGAAGGCCACCTGGACCGCGAGGGGCCGCTGCGCGTAGTCGGCGCGAGGCCGACCCGGCCGGCGGCGAGGTCCTGCAGGCTTGCCGGCCGCGTACTGGCCGACGGAGTAGCCGGTGATCGCCACCGACAGCAGCAGCATCACGGTCCAGCCGGAACGGGAGCCGCGCCGGGGCCGGCCGGTGGCCGTGGGCGGGCGGGAGGTCACTACGGGTGCGGACATGGCGAAGGGGCCCTCTTTCGGGGCGAGGCGAAGCGCGGGAGGGGCGGCACCAGCTCAATCTGTACAGTGTGAGTTTTAGTGCCCGTCCAGCACACGTGTCAACAGCTCCCGACAGCGCGCAGGCCAAGGAACCCAAGGGAAGATGACGGCCGGCTCAGCTTCACACCCGGCCCCCGGCCCGGGCGGCGACCGCCGTTCCCCGGGCACGGATTTCGTGTCAGCGGCGGTGAAAGGAGACACTGCGGGGAGTGCGGTGCCGATCAGGCCGCAACGCCGACGCGGGCCCGCGCGCCCGCCGACGCACGGCGGTACCGGCCGGCGTCCCACCGCCCGTACCGCACCGAAGGAGACCCCGCAGTGCCCTGGAAGTCCCACCTCACCTGGACCGGCCACACCGCCGGCAACGCCACCACCGTCCACCAGGGCCGCACCTGGCACCTGTCCAAGCACCTCAGCCCCCCGGACGCCCAGGGCCGCTACAGCCCCTACGAACGCTGGTACCTCCACGCCGACGACGGCCACGGCCAACCCCACCCCGACCTCGCCAGCGCCTCACTCGGCCGCAACCGCGTCAACGCCCAACGCCTGGCCGAACTGACCATCACCGGCTGGGAGAACAGCCACCAGCTGCGCCCCGGCGACGGCGTCCAGCTGTGGCGGCGCACCGACGGCGACGGCACCCTGGTCCCGCTGGACGAACTCCTCGCCGGACGGCACCGCTGACGCCGACCGCGGCCTCCGGGCCCCGCGCCGAGGCCTGACGGGCAGCGTCGGGTTTTCCGTCTGCGGGACAGGCCCGACCGGCTCCGACGGAGATGCCCCGGCGGTGCGCCGGATCAGGAGAGCGGCGGCCAGGGCCCGGCGAGCAGACGGGCGGCCTCGGCGACGATCCTCGTGGCGATGACCTCCTCCGGGTCGGCGAAGGCGGGGCTCCAGTTCCCGTACTCGGCGCCGTCGCTGACGATCGACTGCAGCGCGTCGGGACAGCCGAGCCGCGACCACGCCTCGACAGGGGGAAACCGGAGGGCCACCTGCGCCGTCGAACGGCCCCGCTGAGCCGGCCCCGGACCGGTCCGATGCCCGTCACGGGCCGGTGCCGCCCACCGTTCCGCTGCTCCGGTCCGGCTCTGCCACCCGGCTGTCCTGCCCGGCCGTCCGGCACGCGGTGCCCGGGCTCGCCCGGGCTGCCCCGGCCCTCCTGGCGTACTGCGCGGGGGTCAGGGCCATGGCAGCCGGCTGGACTGCCGGTAGTTGTCGGCGTCCGGGGAGTACGGCCCGCCCTTCGGCTTGCGGAACAGCCGGGCGAAAGCGACCAGCTTCGCCCCCAGTCGTCCAACCGGACTCCTCATACCGCTGTCCTCCCCGTACGGTGCCGCCCGATGGCACAGCCCTCCCCGCAGGCTAGGCCCAGCCGGGCTTCAAGGAGCCTGTGTTGAGCGAGACTTGAGGACGAACAGCGCATTGCCGTCACCTGGGCGGGCGTCGCGGTGCCGTTCGTACTGCCGGTCAGCGCACTCAGCTGGGCCGCGGTCGGGCCGGACCGGCCCGAGGGCCGGCGCGACCGGCTCTGGTTCGACCTGCGCGTGGACGCCAACTGGGCTGAGGAGCAACTGAGTTCGCGCATCCACCAGGTCGGCGAGGCCGGAGCGCGACGACCGGCCCACCGGAGCGCTCCGGCCGGGCAGCGTGCGGCGGGGCTCGGGCAGAGCGGTTCCGACCGCGGCCGGGACCAAGGCTGCGGCCTCCTCCCCGAGGAGGAGAGCGCGGCGACCGATCGGCCGAAACCCCGGACCGGAAGGCCGATCCGGCGGCCGGCGGCCGTCCGCCAGGCTTCGAGACATGACAGACCACCACCGCACCCAGTCAAACTCCAGCCCCCACCGGCATTCTGACGCTCCGTCGGCACATTCCCCGGGCCCCGGCCGGACGCCGCGCCGTACTCGCCGGCGCGGCCGGCCTGCTCGGCGCGGCAGGACTGGCCGCCGCACCCACCGCCGCCGCGTCCGGGGCACGTACCGTGCCGCGAGGACGTTTCGCGGGGAAGGTGGTGGCCATCACCGGGGCCACCTCGGGGATCGGCCGCGCCACCGCGCTGGCCTTCGCCGCCCAGGGCGCCGCGGTCGGCTTCTGCGGGCGGCGGGCCGAGCTCGGGGCCCAGGTGGAGCGCGAGATCCGCCGGGCGGGCGGCACCGCCCGCTACGTCCGGGCGGACGTCCGGGTCGAGAAGGACGTGGAGAACTTCGTCCGGCAGACCGTCGACTCGTTCGGCGGCCTGGACATCGCCTTCAACAACGCGGGCATCAGCCGCACCGCCCGGCTGCACGAACTGGGCACCGACACCTTCGACGACGTGATGGCGACCAACGCGCGGGGCGTGTTCCTGTCGATGAAGTACCAGATCCCCCACCTGCTGGCGCGCGGTGGCGGGGTGGTGATCGTGACCTCGTCCTCCGCCGTCGAGGTGGCCCGGCCGCAGGGCGCGGCGTACTCGGCGGGCAAGCGCGCGGTCCAGGGCCTGGTGCAGGCCGCCGCGCTCGACTACGGCCGCGACGGCATCCGGGTCAACGCGATCATGCCGGGCACCACGGACACCGCGCTGGTACGGCCGCCGGGGATGGACGACGCGACCTGGACCGCCGCGAGGGCGTGGCTGGGCGAGCAGAACGTCGACGGGCTGCACCGCATCGCCTCACCCGAGGACATCGCCCAGGCGGTCCTGGGCCTGGCGGCGGACGACTTCGCCTACATGACCGGAGCCGGCGTCTTCGTCGACGGCGGCGCCAGCGCCGGCCGCCGCCTGCTTGTCCCGCCCCGGCCCTGACCGGAGAACACCCGGGCCGGCCGGGGGCCTTGACTACCTGGTGGCCCGGGGGTCGCGCGCGCCCAGACGGTACCTGCTGACGAGCCGTCCGAGGAAGGCGGCGTTGACGAGGGCGGCCGACACGGTGGCGGTGAGGAAGAGGACGGGGTGGCCGGGCCTGAGTAGAACTGCTCATTCCGTCCTGCGCATGTCCCGGTGTCGCCGCCGGGCCCTGGCCGCTGCCGGGGCGGGCCCGGCGAACTGACGGACTCGTCCGACGATGCCGTCGGCACCCGGGCCGCCGGGAGCCCGCGGCCGGGGCGCCGGCAGGGGCCGTGAGCCGGAATAGTTCGGCGGAACCACGTTGTTGATCGGGCAACCAGCGATTGACGAGGGGTCAGCCATGTCTGTGAACGGGACGGTCGCCGAGGGGTTCGAGGGCGTCCGGGAGGAGTTCGAGGCCTTCCTCGCCGAGGAGCCGGCCGAGCCGGGCGCGCAGCTCGCCGCGTACCTGGACGGGCGGCTGGTGGTCGACCTGTGGTCCCAGGGCGTCGAACGGGAGAGCCTGACCGGCGTCTACTCGGTGACCAAGGGCGCCGCACACCTGCTGGTCGCCCTGCTGGTGCAGGACGGCGTGCTCGAACTGGACCGCGAAGTGGCCTCGTACTGGCCGGAGTTCGCCGCCGAGGGCAAGGGCCGGCTGACCCTGCGCGAGCTGCTGGCGCACCGGGCCGGGGCGATCTCGGTGGAGGGCGGGTTCACGGCGCAGGAACTGGCGGACGACCGGCTGGTCGCCGGGCGGCTGGCCGCGCACAAGCCCTACTGGGAGCCCGGCACCGCGCACGGCTACCACGCCACCGTGATCGGCGCGCTGACCGGCGAGGTGGTGCTGCGGGCCACCGGGCGCACCCTGCAGGAGCTGTACGAGGAGCGGATCCGCGCGCCGTACGGCCTGGACCTGTTCCTCGGGCTGCCCGAGGAGTTGGAGCCGCGCTTCGTCAGCCTGCAGCGGGCCGAGCCGACACCGGATCAGCTGGCCGCCTTCGCGGCGCAGCCGCTGCCCGGCAAGGACGGCCTGTTCGCGACCTCCTTCAACCTGCGCACCGACCTGGTGGACTTCGTCAACCGGCGGGAGACCCGGGCCAAGGGCCCGGCCTCGGCCGGCGGCGTGGGCAGCGCCCGCGGTGTCGCCGGGATGTACGCGGCGGCGATCAGCGGCCTCGGCGGCCTGGGCCCGCTGCTGAAGCCGGAGACCGTCACCGAGTTCACCACCCTGCACTACCCGGGCACCGACCTGGTGACCGGCTCGGTGGACAACTTCGCGCTGGGCTTCGAGACTTCGGGCCTGCGCTACCCGTTCCTCGGCGCGAACGCCTTCGGCCACCCCGGGGTGGCCGGCGCACAGGGCTTCGCCGACCCGGCGAGCGGCGTGGCGTACGGCTACACCCGGCGGCGGTTCACCTTCCCGCCCTCCGGCGGCGCACCGGAGAACGACCAGCTGGCCGCGGCCGTGGTGGCGGCCGCCCGAACGGCGCGCTGACGCCGGTGAGGGGCCGGGGCGGCCGGCCCCTCACCGCCCGCGCGCTCTCCGGCCGACTGCGGATCAGTATCGGACGGTCCGTCAGGATCGTTCCCAGGCCGGGCTGTTGGGTCCTGGCGCTGTGTCCGCGAAGGTTCAGCGGGGTGGGCCGGGGTCTTCCCTCTGCCGCAGATCAGCGCGATGCTGCCCGCAGGGAGGGCGACATGAGCTGGATGGGACCGAGCACCGCTCGCGAGGTGACGGTTCCCGACACCGTCGGGCTGACCGTGACCGATGCCCGCACAGTCGCGTCGGAAGCCGGCGTGGCCCTCGCCGCCGCCGATCCGGACGGCCCACCGGTCGGGGCACTGACCTGGCCCGGAGTCTGGGTGGTCACCGCCCAGACTCCCGCCCCCGGCACCAGGATGCG